>NZ_VFVT01000005.1:0-560444 GCF_006442275.1 Mesorhizobium sp. B2-3-10 | reverse complement strand
CTGTCCAGCAGGGCAGCGACCGCAACCTCTTCGGCCATTAACGGCCATCCCACGGCCGGTGGGCTCTGGCCCGCCGGCAGCCGGACTTCCAAAATTCAGGAGTACCTAACATGAACAAGATCCTTATTGCTGCCGCCGCCGTTCTGGCCCTTTCTGGCAGCGCCTTCGCCGGCAGCGACAACTATGGCTCCAACGGCGCCAATCAGGCTGCTGCCGCTTCGACCGACAATTCGAATACCGCGTCGATCGGCAAGTCGGCTCCGGCCACCTCGGCGCCTGTCCAGCAGGGCAGCGACCGCAACCTCTTCGGCCATTAACGGCCATCCCACGGCCGGTGGGCTCTGGCCCGCCGGTCCGCGGGACTTCCAAAATTCAGGAGTACCTAAAATGAACAAGATCCTCATTGCCGCCGCCGCCGTTCTGGCCGTCTCCGGCAGCGCCTTCGCCGGCAGCGACAATTATGGCTCCAACGGCGTCAACCAGCCCACTGCTTCGTCGACTGTCAATGTCGATACGTCGCATACAGGTGCGATCCGCAACAGCGATTCGCCTGTCTACAAGCTGCTCAACTCGTCCGGCGACGTGCAGAAGCCGGCCCATCAGGGTGCCGATCGCAATCTCTTCGGCAACAACTAACCAGCCTGTGCAGACAAGAAGAGCGGCGGGCCAGGCCCGCCGCTCTTGTTCTTTCATTACCGGACGGCCGTCTTCAGGCCGCCTTTGCTTCCGCTTCGTGGAGGGCAAAGGAGCGACCATCCGCATCGAAGATATGGAGATCGCCGGCATTGGCGGTCAGCCGCAGCGTCGAGCCGCGCTTGACCTCGACATTGCCCGGCAGCTTGGTCACCAGCGGCAGGTCGGCCCGGCCGATATCGACATAGACCAGCTGGACCTCGCCAAGCTGTTCGAGATAATCGACGGTCCCCTCGAACAGATAATCCGCACCGCTGGCGATCGCGAGATCTTCCGGCCGTACGCCGAAGCTGACCGCCGCTCCCTTTGCCGAAGCAGGTGTCGCGATCGGCACCGTCGCCTTGCGGCCGCCGACATGGCTGACGATGGTCGGATTGCCCGTCTTGTCGACCGTCGCCGGCAGGATGTTCATGGCCGGCGAGCCGATGAACTGGGCGACGAAGAGGTTGCCGGGGTTCTTGTAGAGTTCCATGGGCGTGCCGACCTGCTCGATGTGCCCGTCCTTCAGCACGACGATGCGGTCGGCCAGCGTCATCGCCTCGACCTGGTCGTGCGTGACGTAGATCATGGTCGTGTTGGGCATCGATTCCTTGAGCTTGGCGATCTCGATGCGCGTCGCGACGCGCAATGCGGCGTCAAGGTTCGACAGCGGTTCGTCGAACAGGAACACCTTCGGATTGCGCACGATGGCGCGGCCGATGGCGACGCGCTGCCGCTGGCCGCCCGACATCGCCTTGGGCAGACGGTCGAGATATTTGGTCAGCTGCAGGATCTCGGCGGCTTGCCGAACCCTTTTGTCGATCTCGGCCTTGCTTTCCCCACCGATCTTCATCGAGAAGGCCATGTTGTCGTAGACGGTCATGTGCGGGTAGAGGGCATAGGACTGGAACACCATGGCGATGCCGCGCTTCGAGGGTGGCACGTCGTTGACCACGTGGCCGTCGATCTTGAGTTCACCCGACGTGATTTCCTCGAGCCCGGCGATCGAGCGCAGCAAGGTCGACTTGCCGCAGCCCGACGGGCCGACGAAGACTATGAACTCGCCCGATTTGATGTCGAGGTCGATGCCGTGGAGAATGTTAAGATTGCCATAGGACTTCTTCACTTGTCTCAAATTGACATCGGCCATTGGTTTCCTCCAGTGATTCCTCGGATGTTTCAGCCTATGCGTCCGAACCAGGCGCCATAGCCGCCGAGCTCGACCGACCCGGTGCTCGCCTGCCCGGAGAGCCCGTGTCCCGGCAAAGGTTGCAGGGTTCGGTTGCCGAGGTCAACCTTCGCCGGCCTTGCGCCCAGATTGAAGACGCAGACGATCTCCTCATTGCCCGACCGGCGGGTGAAGGCGACGGTGTCGCCCTGGCTTTCGATGAAGGCGATGTCCCCCTTGGCCAGCGCCGGATGGGCGCGGCGGAAAGAAAGAAAGCGCCGGTAATGCTCAAGCAGGGAGGTTTTGTCGCCTTGCTGCACGTTGACCGCCTGCGGCAGATGCTCGGCCGGTACCGGCAACCAGGGTTTTGCCTGGGAGAAGCCGCCATTCCTTGCATTGCCATCCCACACCATGGGCGTGCGGCAGCCGTCGCGGCCCTTGAATTCAGGCCAGAAACGGATGCCGTAGGGATCCTGCAGATCCTCGAAGCGCAGGTCGGCCTCGCCGAGGCCGAGTTCTTCGCCCTGGTAGATGCAGACCGAACCGCGCAGCGACATCAGCAATGCCGAGATGACCTTGAGATAGGCCGACGGGTCCGCCTCGTCGGCGGCCCAGCGCGAGGCCGGTCGCATCACGTCATGGTTGGAAAACGCCCAGCACGACCAGCCGTCGCTGGCCACCCGGCCAAAAGCTTCCAGCACCGAGCGGACCTTGGCGGCGCTGATCTTTTCCGGCGCCAGGAAGTCGAAGGAATAGCACATATGCACGCGCTTGCCGCCGGCGGTATAGGCGGCGACCACGTCCAGCCCGCGTTGCGAATCGCCGACTTCGCCGACCGCGGCGGTCGCCGGGTACTCGTCGAGCAGCGCCCGGAAGCGCTCGAGGAAGGCGAGGTTCTCCGGTCGGCTTTTGTCGTAGATATGGTCCTGGTAGTTGTAGGGATTGACCGCCGGCGCGGTCTGGTCGTTGCGCTGTTCCGGCGGCAGCGGCGGGTTGTTTTCCAGCCCCTGGCTGTGGAAGTAAAAATTGATGGTGTCGAGGCGAAAGCCGTCGACGCCGCGTTCCAGCCAGAAGCGGGTGACGTCGAGCAGCGCGTCCTGGACTTCGCGGTTGTGGAAATTGAGGTCGGGCTGCTCGGCCAGGAAATTGTGCAGGTAGTATTGCTGGCGGCTGGTGTCCCATTGCCAGGCCGAGCCGCCAAAGATCGACAGCCAGTTGTTGGGCGGCGTGCCATCGGGTCTTGCATCCGCCCAGACATACCAGTCGGCCTTGGGATTGGTGCGGCTCGAGCGGCTTTCCTTGAACCAGGGGTGGATGTCGGCGGTATGCGACAGCACCTCGTCGATCATCACCTTGAGGCCCAGTCGGTGCGCCTCCGCCGTCAGCGCATCGAAATCCGCCAGCGTACCGAACATCGGGTCGACGTCACAATAATCCGAGACGTCATAGCCGAAATCCTTCATTGGCGATTTGAAGAAAGGCGAGATCCAGATGGCGTCCGCGCCAAGGGCGGCAATGTAGGGCAGCCTGCCGATGATGCCCTTGAGGTCGCCGATGCCGTCGCCATTGGAATCCTGATAGCTGCGCGGATAGATCTGGTAGATCACCGCGCCCCGCCACCAGTCGCGGTCGATGGCGGGGTCTGGTTTCGAAGTCGCCTTCAAAGCCGATTGCATGGTCTCAACCTCCTTTCACCGAGCCGGCCAGCAGCCCGCGGACGAAATAACGCTGCAGCGAGAAGAAGACGATCAGCGGCACGATGATGGTGATGAAGGCCGATGTCGTCAGGATCTCCCAGTTGCCGCCACGCGAGCCAAGCAGCGCATTGAGCTTGGCCGTCAGCACGATCTGATCGGGCGCCGTTCCGAGGAAAACCATTGCCACCAGGAGATCGTTCCATACCCACAGGAATTGGAAGATGGCGAAGGAGGCAAGCACCGGGAAGGACAGCGGCAGCACGATCTTGACGAAGATCTCGAAATCGCTCGCGCCGTCGATGCGCGCCGATTCCATGATCTCGCGCGGCAGGCCGGCAATATAGCTTCGCAAGAGGTAGATGGCAAAGGGCAGTCCGAAGCCGGTATGCGCCAGCCAGATGCCGAGGTAGGTCTTGGACGGCACGCCGAAGAACGTGCCGACGCCATTGTAGAGCTTCAGCAGTGGAATGAGCGACATCTGCAGCGGCACCACCAGCAAGCCGATGACGACGGCGATCAGGAGCGCGCGGCCTGGAAAGCGCATCCAGGCCAGTGCGTAAGCCGCAAAGGCCGCGATCAGGATCGGGATGACGGTCGCCGGGATGGTGACCGTTAGCGAATTCATGAAGGAGCGGCCGATGCCTTCGGAAAACAGCACGGTCTGATAATTGTCGGTGGTGAATTTCGGCGGCGCCGACGAAGCGTAGTAGACGCGCTGGCCCCTGTCGCCCTCGAACGCCTTTGGCGAGGCCATGACGAAGCTGCCGTCGGCGTTGATCTGGAGGGTCACGCCGTCACCGAGATCGGCTGATGTGCCGGCAGGATACTGCGTCGGTGCCGCCGCCTTGACGCCGAAGGCGCTTATCGCGCGCTTGGCCCCGTCGCCGAAGATGTTGCCCTGGAGAACGAACTTGCCGTCCTTTTCTACCTGTGTGGAGGCGGCCGGCAGTCGCCCGGCTTCCGTCTGGCTGGAACTGGCGAAGGAATTCCACCAACCCGAGGCAATGATCTGGTCCTTGTCGCGCAGCGACGAGACGAGGATGCCGAGCGTCGGGATGGTCCAGATCACCACGAAGACGAGCACTGCGATATGGACGCCGAAACGGCTGGCGAAGGAATTTCCGGTCGCGACGGCCATCTCAGTGCCCTCCCGTCTCTTTGTTGGCCTGGCGGATGTTCCAGACCATGATCGGAATGACGGCAATCATGATGATGATGGCTATGGTCGCGCCGCGGCCGAAATCGCCGCCGCCGCGGAACATCCAGTCGAACATCAGATTGGCCAGCACCTGGCTGTTCCATTGACCGTTGGTCATGGTCAGGACGATGTCGAACACTTTCAGCACCAGGATGGTGATGGTGGTCCATACCACCGCGATGGTGCCCCAGATCTGTGGCACCATGATCTTCCAGAAGATCTGGAACGGATTGGCGCCGTCTATGACCGCGGCTTCCAGTGTTTCTTCGGGGATGCCGCGCAGCGCCGAGGACAGGATGACCATGGCGAAGCCGGTCTGGATCCAGATCAGGATGACCATCAGGAAGAAGTTGTTCCAGAACGGCAGCGATATCCAGACCTGCGGCTGGCCGCCGAAATACTGGATGATGGCGTTGAGCAGGCCGATCTGGATCTGGCCCTGGCCACGATACTCGTAGATGAACTTCCAGATCACGCTGGCGCCGACGAAGGAGATGGCCAGCGGCAGGAAGATCAGGCTCTTGGCGATCGTTCCCCACCATATTTTGTCGGTGAGCACGGCGATGATCAGGCCGAGGAAGGTGCAGGCCGCCGGCACCACCGCCAGCCACAATATGTTGTTGCGGATGGCGTTTCGCAGATCCGGATCGCGCAGCGCCCATTCATAGTTGGCGAATCCCACGAAACTCGTGCCGCCGCGATCGAAGAAGGACAGCCACAGCGTCGCGATCACCGGATAGACCAGGTAGATGGTCAGGATGATCAGCGCCGGACCCACGAACAACCAGGGCCGCACCAATCCCTGCCGGCGCAGATTGTTGACGGCGGCCGTTCCGGACACCCCGCGCGCGGGGAAGATCAGGTCAAGCAGTTTGTTGGCGCCCCAGAAATAGGCGACGCAGCCGCCGACGCCGATGATGATGACGAATATTGCCGAGAAAATCTGAGCCGCCATGGGTCCCTCTCCCTGCGCGTGACCGGCCAGCGATGCTGGCGACCAATGCGCCGACTTTCAGTTATTCGGAACAATCGAAACGCGAAGCTTCCGGCGTGCCCCGCCGGTCGGATCCGGGCCGTAGCCCGGATCCAGTAGCAAGATGAGGAAAGATCAGGTCGCGCCGGAGCGGCCTATTTGATGGCGTCCCAGCTCTTCTGGATGTCGGTGGCGACGTCCTGGGCTGACTTGCCGCCGACCAGGTCGATCATGCCAGTCCAGAACGAGCCGGCGCCGACCTTGCCGGGCATCAGGTCGGAGCCGTCGAAGCGCACCGTCGTGGCGCCGACCAGGATCTCGCCCTGCTTCTTCAGCGCATCGCTGCCATAGGCGTCCTTGTTGGCCCCCTTGAAGGGTGTGACGAAGCTCTTCTGTGCCATCCACAATTCATGCGCGAGCGGCATCTGCAGGAACTTGATGAATTCGCGCGATGCCTTGGAATCCTTGGTGATCATCACCAGCGTTCCGGCGACTTCCAGCGGCGTCCCGAGTTCCGGCTTGGCGGCGTAGGGCGGGTAGGGGAAGAAGTCCGCATCCTGGCCAAGCTTCACGCCCTCCGGGAAGAAGGAGGGGATGAACGATGCCTGATGGTGCATGTAGCACTTCGGCGGTACGGTAAAGAGGCCCTTCGGGCTGTCGCGGAAGTCGGTCGCCGCGACCGCCTTGGCGCCGCCGTCGACCATCTTGTCGTCGGTGGCGATCTTGCCGAAGATGTCGATGGCGTTGACCACGGCCGGGTCGTTGAACGGAATCTCGTTCTTCACCCACTTGTCGTAGACTTCGGGAGTCTGCGTGCGCAGCATGATGTCCTCGACCCAGTCGGTCGCCGGCCAGCCCGTCGCGCCGCCCGAACCAAGCCCGATGCACCACGGCTTGCCGCCATCGGCGATGATCTTCTTCTCGAGTTCGGCAAGTTCTTCCTGCGTCTTCGGCACCTTGTAGCCGGCTTCCTCGAAATTGTCGGGCGAGTACCAGACCAGCCCCTTCACGTCGATCTTGTAGGGAAAGGCATAGAAGCCTGGCTTGCCGTCCTTGCCGTTGTAAGTGCCGAGCTTGGCCCAGGAGTCGCCGGCGGCGTAATTCTCCTTGACCCAGGCTGCGACGTCGTCGCCGAGCGGGGTCAGCACGCCCTTGGAAGCGAGGTCCTGGATGAGGCCCGGCTGCGGCAGGACGGCGATGTTGGGCGGGCTGCCGGCCTGGGTGTCGATGACGATCTGCTGCTCGTAATTCTCGGACGAGGAATATTTGACCTCTGCGCCGGTGGCTTCGGAGAAATAATCGAGTACTGACCGGACAAGCGTCTCGTCCTCGCCACGCCACGGTCCGAAGATGGTCAGGGTCTCGCCCTTGAGGTCGACTTTCTTGAGATCCTCGTAATTCGCCCAGTTGAAGCGCTTGTCCTCGCCCGGCTTGAACTTCAGTTCGGCATGCGCGGGCGCGCTCAGGGCGAATGCGGCAGACGCAACACCCAGCAAAAGCATTTTCTTCATCGGTATTCCTCCCAGTGGGTCATACACACCGGACGGAACCTCCATTCCGCCCGCCGACGCCGCAGGACTGTGACTCAGTCGCAAGGGAACCGCAACCTTTCGAACAGTCTTCCAAAGCGCTTTGGCTTTGTTGATCTCGCCACTGAATCGGGCGGGTGTCAAGGGGGAGCAGGAACTAATCGATTTAGTCGCCGTCTGCCAGGGTCCAAAAATTTGCACCGCAACATGCTTTTTCGGCACTGCAGCAGCAATTTTCGTTTCAAACCGGGCCCCGGCACGCTTATGGTCCATGTGGAGTTGGCCACGCCCTTGTGGCGTTTGGGTCGATTCAATTTAAAAGCGCTTTGAGGCAGGGAGGCCTCTCGTGAACCTCAAGCAACTCGCGCATATGCTGGCGCTTTCCCAGACCACGGTAAGCCGGGCGCTGAACGGCTATCCCGAAGTCAACGAGGAAACCCGCAGGCGTGTCGTGGACGCAGCCAAGCGCCACGGCTATCGCCCCAATCCGAGTGCGCGCCGGCTGGCCACGGGTAAGTCCGGAATGATCGGCTATGTCCTGCCGACGGGTGCAGCCGTCGACATCGATCCCCATTTCGTCGAATTCCTGTCCGGTCTTGGCGACTATGCCCGCTCGCACGAGCTCGACCTTGTCCTGTCACCGACCGATGCCGATGACCAGGAAACGACCTACCGCCGCATCGTCGCCAACCGGCAGGTCGATGCCGTCTACATCTCTTCGCCGAGGCCGCAGGACAGGCGCGTGGCGCTGGTCAACACGCTCGGCATTCCTTTCATCGTCCATGGCCGCAGCGAGGGCCTGAATTTCGACTATCCCTTTCTCGACATCGACAATGAAGGCGCCTTCCACGAAGCCGCGCGGCTGCTCGTCCAGCTTGGCCACCGGCGGCTGGCGCTGATCAACGGCGACGACCGCGAGACCTTTGCCATCCACCGCGAGCGCGGCCTGCGCCGGGCGCTGGCCGCGAGTGGCCTGGCATTGGACGATCGCCATGTCTGCTCGCTCGTCATGACCGAGGAGAACGGCTATCGCGCCGCCCGGCGCCTGCTCGAACAGGACGACGCGCCGACGGCAATCGCCTGTTCCAGCCTGATCATGGCGCTCGGCGTCGTGCGCGCGGTGCGCGACCTTGGCCTCAGCATTCCCGGCGACGTCTCGCTGATTGCCCATGACGACGTTTTTCCCTGGCTGAAGCCGGAGAATTTTTCCGTGCCGCTGTCCACGACGCGCTCGTCGATCCGGCTGGCCGGCGCACGCATCGCCGAGCGGCTGGCGGCGCGGATATCGGGACTGGAGGAGGGCGCGCGCGGCGAGGTCTGGCCGGTCGACCTGGTGGTCAGGGGATCGGTCGCCGGCGCGCCGGCCTGACCGCTCGCCAGCGGGGTCAATTGCTGGAACGACTTCTGCGCTGCCTCTGCCCGTTGTCTCAGCCTGCGGATTTAAGATGATCGATGAAGGCGCGCAGCTTCGGCAGGACCTGGCGCTTGCCTGGATGATAGAGGAAGACGCCCGGTGTCGCGCCGGCAAAGTCCTCCAGCACCGGTTTGAGTTTTCCCTGTTCTATTGCGCCGTCGGCGACAGGCCGAGGCGTCTGCGCCAGGCCGACGCCTCGGATCGCGGCCCCCAGCAAGGTTGGATAATCATGCGCGATCAGCGGGCCCGAGACGACCGCCTCGATCGCCCCGTTGCCGTCGGCGAAGGACCAGGGTGCGACGGCGCCGTTCGCGCGGCGCAGGCGCAGGCAGGCGTGGCGGCGCAGATCGGTGATCTGTTCTGGCTGGCCGTGGCGCTCGAGATAGTCCGGGCTGCCGACGACCACGAAGGAGAAGGGCGGCGTCAGCCGCACCGCGATCATGTCGGGCGCGATGAACTGGCCCAGCCGGATGCCGGCATCGAATCCGCCGGCGGCGAGATCGACCATCTCGTCGCTGGCGGCGATCTCCAGTTCGATCTCGGGATAGGCCCGGCAGAACGACGCGATCATAGGCTCCAGGATCAGCGGCACAACCGCGCGGGGCACGGACAGTCGCAAAAGCCCGGTCGGCCGCTGGCCGACATCGCGGGCGACCTCGCCCGCGGCCATGATCTCTTCGAAGGCAGGTCCGGCGCGGTCGAGGAACCGCTGGCCAGCCTCGGTCAGGCCGACGCTTCGGGTCGTGCGGGCAAACAGGGCCGCACCGATGCGGGCTTCCAGCGCGCGCACCGCCTGGCTCACCGCGGACGGCGTCACCGCCAGTTCGGCCGCGGCACGGCGGAAGTTACGATGCCGCGCGACGGCCAGGAACACCTCGACCCCGTCCAACGCGCCGTGCCGGATTGTGTATCTCTGCTTCATAGGCTGTTCTGATTACAGCGGATGGCCGAACTATGAAAGCAGTCTTAGCTAACGGTCGAAGTGCGCGGGACCGCATGACCCCCTGTTGCGAGGAAACCCATGTCAACGCCGATGCTGTTCCAGATCCAACTCGTCCTGGGCTATGTCGCATGGCTGCTTTGCTTCGGTGCATATGGCCTGCCATGGCTGGACTCGATGGACCGGATGGCGGCGCAACGCGCCATTGCCACGCTGCACAGTTTCCGCTTCTTCGGTCTCGTGTTCCTGCTTCCGGGCGTGGTCGGCCCCAATCTGCCTGCCGGCTTCGCTATGTTCGCCGCCTATGGCGACTTCGCCACCGGGGTGCTGGCCATGCTGGCATTGCTGACGGTCAGAGTTCGCCTGCTCTTCTGGGCATTCGTCGTCGCCTTCAATGTTGTCGGAATGGCCGACCTTGTCGTCGACTATTACCACGCCATCCAGACAGACCTTCCCGAGCATGCGGAGCAGTTGGGAGCCACCTATGCGATTCCCATCATCTACGTGCCGCTGCTGATGATCACGCACATCGCCGCGTTCTGGTTCCTGCTTCGTCCCGGCAAAGCGCGGCCTGAGCCGTCGTTGGCTATTCCTTCGCCGTCCCTGCAGCCTTGATGTCCAGCAGGCCGTAGCCGAAATCATTGTCGCGCCCCTTAAGCCCGAGATCCTTCGCGGTCGCCGCAAGCGCCTTCTCGATGTCGTCGGCCGAGCGGTCGGGTGTGGCATGGATGAGGTTGGCGATGGCGCCACTGACGATTGCCGCGGCAAACGAGGTGCCCGTGACGACGTCCGAGCCGGCGCCGCTCGGCGCCACCATGTCGACGCCCGGCGCCGAGATGAACACATAGGCGCCGCGATTGGCCTGCGGCATCAGTGCATCCTTGGCGTCGGTGGCCGTCACGGCGATGACGCCGTCAAAGGCGGCCGGATAACCGTAGGGCGCCTTCGGCCCGTTATTGCCGGCCGCCGCCACCAGCACCATGCCAAGCGCCCGTGCATTGCGGCAGGCGGTGCCGAGCAGGTCGTTTTTCGGTCCGACGAAGCTCATATTGACGATGCTGACATTCTGGTCCGCCGCCCAGTCGAGCGCCGACAGGATGACGTCCATGGTCGACTTGCCGCCCTCGAAGGCGCGCGCATGGTAGATCCTGGCGCCCGGCGCCATGCCTTCCAGCGGGCCGACGCCGGCAATCAGACCGTCGATCGAAGTGCCGTGGTCGCGCTTTTCGATCGGCACGTCCGGCATGGCGTCGAACTGCGCGGCGATGACGCCGGCAAGCGCCGGATTGCTGTCGTCGATGCCGGTATCGATGACGGCGACGCGCACGTTCTCGCCGCTGGCCTGTTTGGCGTCGAGCGCGATGCGGTCGAAGGCATAGTTGACGATGCCGGCCGCCTGCTGCAGCGAGTAGATGTGGTTGGGCTCGCGGCGCCGCGTGCGGCCGTCGGCGGCAAGCTGCGCCAGCACCACGCCGACAGGGCGGCCATCGGGAATGCCGAAACGCACCAAAGTGGCGCCAAGCAGCCGGGACTGGCGCTGCGAGCGTACTTCTAGGCCGAAGGAAGCGGCGATCTGCTGCACGGCACCGGCATCGCCATCGACCGTCACCAGCACCTCGTCCGGCACGAACTCCCCGGTCACGGCGCGCCGCGACTGGACGGTGATGAGATCGGTCGGCGAGACGATCGGTCCACTGGCTGGTGGGCCGGCCTGGTTGCCCCCGGGGGAAGTCGCGGGCTCCGGCCGTGGTGCCGGCACCGGTGCAGGAGGGGCGGCCGGATTGGGGAAAAGGTCGACGATCAAGGCGGGCAGAAAAACGGCGCTGGCCTGGGCCGCACCCGACCCGCTTTTGGTGGCGCCGCCGTCCTTGACGCAGTCGGCCGCCGTTGCATTGGCCTCGTTGCTGCAATCGATTTTGGCCCGCTCGGGATTAGCCTCGTTGGTCTGCGCCGACGCAGGCACGGCGGCGATTGTCATCGCCGCCGCAAGGACAGCCGCAAATCGAATGACCGCCTCAGCCGCCATCAACAGGTTTCCTTCCCTCGATCACGGTCTCGGCGAAAGGCTGCGCGGCAACAAGGCTGCGCGCCTTCTCGTAGTCGGTGGCTGTCGTCGCCGGAATGGCGAGCCTGAAGACGCCATCGGCGGTCGGTCCGCCGATGATCTTGAGCTTGTTGGCGTCGAGGAAGACGGCAATGTCGGCCATCCTGGCGTCCGGCTTGAACTTGACCAGCGCAAACGGCAATTTGACCAGATCGTCTTGTGCGCCGGCGATCTCGAAATTGCCGCCCTTGCCGCCGGGCTGCACCAGCGACTGCACGGCGATCAAGGCCAGCAGAACCGCGGCCGCCGCCCAGGCGACGCCGACCGGCACCGCCATGAAACGGCCCCACGCCTGCGCCAGCCAGGACGATCCGGCCGGCCTGCGTGCAGGCCCGGCCTCCGCGTCCAGCGCCTTGGCGAAGCGGCTGAGCGCATCGGCCGGCGGGCGGATCGCCTCATTGGCCGCCGCCGTGCCGGAGAATTCGGCTTCCGCCTCGCCAAGCGCGGCAAGTGCCGAGGGATCGTTGGCCAGCCATTCCTCGACGGCTTCCAGATCCGAACCTTCGAGCGAGCCGTTCAGGTAGAACGGCAGCAGCGTTTCCATTTCGTCGCGGCGCGACATCTTTTCAGCGGCGCTCATGGCCACCCCCTGTCGTAACCGGCGGCCTTCAGGGCTTCGCCGAGTTTCTTGCGGGCGTAGAACATACGGGTCTTGACGGTCGCGACCGGAATGTCGAGCACCTCGGCGATCTCGATCACCGATTGGCCTTGATAATAGGCGAGATCGATCACCGTGCGGTGCTCCTCGGGCAAGGCATCAATCAGGCGGCGCAAGGCGGCGGCCTTATCCTCCTTCATGGTGACGATCTCAGGCGTGTCGGCCCTGTCGGGCACCGCGGCGGCGGCCTCGTCGTCGATCCAGTCTTCCTTCTTCTTGCGCAGCAGCGACAGCGCCTTGAAGCGGGCGATGCCGAGCAGCCATGTCGAGAGTTCGGAGCGCCCTTCGAAACCCGGCGCCTGGCGCCACAGTTCGAGAAACACCTCGTTGGCGATATCGTCAGCCATCATTTCCGATCCCGTCTGGCGCGCCACGAAGCGGTAGATCCGCGCGTGGTGACGCATGAACAGGAGCCGCACGGCGGCCCGGTCGCCCTTCGCGACCCGGTCGACAAGCGCGCGATCGGTCTCCGTCGCCGCTGTCATGGCCGGTCGAGCCGCCTGGCTCCTGTTTGCTCTGTCGCCGATCGGTCCAAAAAGGTTCATCCTCCGCCAAGGAATTTGGGAGGCTAACCGAAGAGCGGGGCGGTTGCCAGAGCATCCCTTCGCCCCGTTTACGGGGAGAAGGTGCCAGCAGGTGGATGAGGGAGGCGCCAGCCGCCCGATCAGGTGAGAAAAGCCTTCGCCTTCATCGTCGCCGGCACCGGCACGCCCAGCCGGCTCAACACCGTTGGCGCCAGTTGCAACTGGTCGAGCAGCGTGTCGGCTTCCGGCCCTTTGCCTTGTCCGAAATAATACAGCGCGAAATCCTGCATCTCGTCGTCATGGCCGCCATGGTGACCGCGGTCGGTCTGGCCATGGTCGGCGGTGACCATGACCTCATAGCCGGCTTCGATCCAGCCCGGCAGGAAGGCCGCCAGCATGCCGTCCATGGCGTAGCAGGCATGGTCCATCTCGTGGCAGTCGTGACCGAAGCGATGGCCCATCGAGTCCAGCGTGCAGGTGTGCAGGATGCCGTAGTCGATGCCGTGGCGCTGGGTGAGCATGGTCAGCGTCGCGAACAGGTCGACATCGCTCGGCGTCATCTGGTTCTTGATATTGTAGCCGGTCATGGTGTGGAAGCGGCCATGCGTGATCGGTCCGCCGGGCTCGTCATATTCCATGTCCTCGACGAGGTCGAAGGGATAGGAACGGAAGAATTCAGACCAGTAGGAATGGGTAACCGCGCCGGTCCTGCCGCCGGCCTTGCTGACTTCCGAGAAGATATCGGGCTGTCCGACGCGAAACCGGTTTTCGTTGGACAGGATCCCGTGCACCTGCGGCGAAACGCCGGTGTGGATCGAGGCATAGCAGCAGGCCGAGGTCGACGGCAGCACCGAGCGCATCTTCCACACCCGCGCCTCGCCCGATTGCACCCAACCCTCGAGATTGCCCATCAGCCGGCGCCAGTTGCGGTAGGGAACGCCATCGAGGATGATCAGCAGAAGCTTGGATTGGATCGCCACCGGTTACTCCACGCGATTGTCTGTTGAAACGAGTGCGCCGCGTGTCGTTGGGACACGCGGCGCTTTTCAATATGAGACAGATGTCAGGCGTTCAGCCAGCATTCTCCCAGCGCGTACCCATCCATCATTTCGCCGATCGGGTTCTTGACCCAGCCGCTGATCTTGTTGGTGGCGGCCGCGTCGATGAACTGGTTGAAGAAGGGCACGATCAGGCCCCCTTCGTCGCGCATCATGACCGCCATGTCGTGGTAGATCGCCTTACGCTTGTCCTGGTCGAGCTCGCCGCGCGCGGTGAACAGCATCTTGTCGAATTCCGGCCGCTTGAAGCGCGTGTCGTTCCAGTCGGCTGTCGAGACGTAACCGGTGGAATACATCTGATCCTGCGTGGCGCGGCCGCCCCAATAGGAGAGCGAGAAGGGCTTCTTGTTCCACACCTCGGACCAGTAGCCATCGCCGGGCTCGCGCTTGATCTCGATCTTGATCCCGGCTTTGGCCGCACTCTGCTGATAGAGCTGGGCGGCGTCGACGGCGCCGGGGAAGGCGACATCGGAGGTACGCAGCAGGACCGAGCCGCTATGGCCCGACTTCTTGTAGAGGGCGGCGGCTTTTTCCGGATCGAATTTGCGCTGCTCGATGGCGGTAAACAGCGGGTAGGCTTCGTTGATCGGGAAGTCGTTGCCCACCGAGCCGTAGCCGCGCAGGATCTTCTCCAGCATTTCCTCGCGGTCCATGGCGAGCTTGAGCGCCATACGCAGATCGTTGCTGTCGAAGGGTGCGGTGTCGCAGAACATGTTGAACGGGTAGTAGCCCTTGCCAGACACGTTCTCTATGCTTACGCCGGCAATGCGCTTGACCAGATCGACAACCTTCGGTTCGACGCGGTTGATCATGTGGACCTGACCGCCCTGGAGGGCAGCGAGACGCGCCGTCGCGTCGTTGATGACGACGATCTCGACCTGGTCGGCATGGCCGGCCTTGTCGCCCTGCCAGTAGTTGGCAAAGCGTTCGCCGCCATGGCGCACGCCCGGCTGGTTGACGGTGACCTTGTAGGGACCGGCGCTGATGCCGGCATTCGGGTTGTCCTTGCCGCCATTCGGCTGGATGACGAGATGGTAGTCGGCCATCAGATAGGGGAAGTCGGCGTCTGCATCGCCGAGCGTGACGATCACTTCCTTGCCGCTCGCCTTGACGCCCTTGATGTTCTTGAGGATACCGAGCGCGCCCGACTTCGACTTCTCGTCGGCATGGCGCTCGATGGTGGCGGCAACGTCTTCGGCGTTTACCGTCTTGCCATTGTGGAATTCGATGCCGTCACGGACCTTGATCGTCCACGTCTTGGCGTCCTTGGAAGCGCCGATGTCTTCGGCGATCAGGTTTACCAGCTTGTTGTCTGGGCTTAGCCGGGCAAGATACTCGCCCCACTGCTTGCTGAAACTGTAGGTGACCTGGCTGAGGTTCAGGGCAGGGTCGAGGCTGTTGGTCGATTCACCGCCCTGCAGGCCGGCCTTGATGATGCCGCCCTTGACCGGGCTCTGCGCGAAGGCCCTCCCGGCCAGCGTCGTTGCCAGCGCGGCGGACACGCCGAGCGCCGCGGTGCGGCCAAGAAAATCGCGACGCGATATACGGCCCTGGCCAGCGAGATCGGCGAGATGATCGAGTTCAGTCTTCATGTCCTACCCCTTGTTGAAAACAACGCGGCACCAGTGGCGCCCGTCCAAAGGACGTGTGGCGCCCTAGTGTTGCATGCGGATGACGGCCGCCATCTCCCCTGGTTGGCGGATCGCTGGGTGCCTAGAGCAATTCCAGGAAAAGTGTGAACGGTTTTTCCATCCGGAATTGCATAAAAACAAAGAGATAGAGCAGTTCACCGTTCCCGTGAAACCGTGAACTGCGCTAGTTCCCGGCGCTGGCCATGCGCCGCCCCTTGATCGCCTTTTCCAGCCAGCCGATCTCCATCTCCGGGACCGATGACAAGAGAAGGTCGGTGTAGTCGTCGAAGGGGGGCGTCAGCACCTTGCTTTTCGAACCATAGCGCACCACCTCGCCGCGATACATCACAGCGATCGAATCGGCGATCGACTTCACCGTCGCCAGATCGTGGGTGATGAACAGATAGGCGACGTTCTCCTCTTTCTGCAGTTCAAGCAGAAGCTTCAGGATGCCGTGCGCCACCAAGGGGTCAAGCGCCGAGGTCACCTCGTCGCAGATGATCAGCTTGGGTTTTGCCGCGAGCGAGCGGGCGATGCAGACACGCTGTTTCTGGCCGCCGGAAAGCTCGGCCGGGTAACGGTCGACGAAGCCCTTGCCCATTTCGATCTTGTCGAGCAGTTCGGCGACGCGGGCATCGCGCTGTTTGCCGCGCATGCCGAAATAGAATTCGAGCGGCCGGCCGATGATGGTGCCGACGGTCTGGCGCGGGTTCATCGCCACGTCGGCCATCTGATAGATCATCTGCAGCTGGCGCAAATCCTCCTTCGGCCGGTCGGCAAGCCGGTTGGCCAACGGGCGTCCGTCGAACGTGACGGTGCCCTGCTCGGGTGGCAAAAGTCCGGTTATGGCGCGCGCCAGCGTCGATTTTCCGGAGCCGGATTCGCCAACCACGGCCAATGTCTGGCCGGGGTAAATATCGACCGAGACGTTCTTCAGCACCTTGACCTGGCCGCCGCCATAGGCAGCGGTGACGTTCTTGACCGACAGGAACGGCGTGGTGCCGGGGTTCTGCTCGGCATGTTCGATCTCGTGCACCGAAACCAGGGCGTTGGTGTATTCCTGGCGCGGTTCCTTGATGATCTGGCGGGTGCCGCCCCATTCGACCAGCCGGCCATGGCGCAGCACCATGATCTCGTCCGAGACCTGGGCAACGACGGCCAAATCGTGCGTGATATAGAGCGCCGCCACATGGGTGTCGCGGATGGCATCCTTGATCGCCGCCAGCACGTCGATCTGGGTTGTCACGTCGAGCGCCGTGGTCGGTTCATCGAAGACGATCAGGTCAGGCTCCGAGCACAGCGCCATCGCCGTCATGACGCGCTGCAGCTGGCCGCCCGACACCTGGTGCGGAAAGCGTTCGCCGATGGCTTCCGGGTTCGGCAGGCTGAGCTTCTTGAACAGCGCGATCGCGCGTTTCTCGGCCTCCGCCCGTGTCGCCGTCCCGTGCAGCAGCGTGGCTTCCACCACCTGGTCCATCAGCCTGTGCGCCGGGTTGAAAGCGGCCGCCGCCGACTGCGCGACATAGCAGACCTCGCGGCCACGCAGCTTGCGGAAACCTTCCTTGCCGCCCTTCAGGATGTCGCGGCCGTTGAGCAGCACCTCGCCACCGGTGATGCGCACGCCGCCACGGCCATAGCCCATGGACGACAGGCCGATGGTCGACTTGCCGGCTCCGGATTCGCCGATCAGGCCGAGCACCTTGCCCTTCTCCAGCGTCAGCGAGACGTCGTGCACGAGCACGATATTCTTCGGCGCCTCACCTGGCGGATAGACCGTCGCCTCGATGCGCAAATTGCGGATATCGAGCAGAGGGGTGGACTTTGCCTTCACGTCGGCCGTCATCCGCGTCCTCCCTTCAGGCTTGTCGTGCGGTTCAGCACCCAGTCGGCCACAAGATTGACCGAGATCGCCAGTGCTGCGATCGCGGCCGCGGGAATGAGCGCGGCGCCTATGCCGAACACGATGCCGTCCTTGTTCTCCTTCACCATGCCGCCCCAGTCGGCGTCCGGCGGCTGCACGCCGAGGCCGAGAAAGGACAACGTCGACAGGAACAGCACCGCATAGATGAAGCGCAGGCCGAGCTCGGAGATCAGCGGCGACAGCGCGTTGGGCAGGATTTCGCGGAAGATGATCCAGGCGCTGCCTTCGCCGCGCAGCTTGGCGGCCTCGACATAGTCCATGACGTTGATATCGACGGCGACCGCGCGCGACAGGCGATAGACGCGCGTCGAGTCGAGAATGCCCATCACCAGGATCAGCGTCACCAGGTTGGTTGGCAGCACCGAGAGCACCACCAGGCCCATGATCAATGTCGGGATCGACATCAGGAGATCGACGAGGCGCGACAGGATCGTATCGAACCAGCCGCCGAACACGGCCGCCGAAAAGCCAAGTATGGCGCCGAGCGAGAACGACAGCGCGGTGGCCAGCACGGCGATAAACAAGGTGATGCGGGCGCCATAGATCATCCGGGACAGCAAATCGCGGCCGAGATTGTCGGTGCCCAGCCAATGCGCCGCCGATATCGGCTCCCAGACATCGCCGACAATTTCGGCGTTGTCATGGGGTGAGATCCAGGGCGCGAAGATCGCCGCCAGCACGAACAGTGCCGTCAGGACAATGCCGATCAGCGCGGGGATGGGGATGCGTTTGATATCGAGCATATCAGCCCCCCTATTTCGGATGGCGGAGACGCGGATTGGCGACGATCGCCGCTATGTCCGCGATGATGTTGAGACTGATGTAGACGGCGGCGAAGATCAGGCCGACGGCCTGTACCACTGGCACATCACGCTTGGTGACGTGATCGACGAGATATTGCCCCATGCCGGGATAGACGAAAATCACCTCGACCACGACGACGCCGACAATGAGATAGGCGAGGTTGAGCATGACGACGTTGATGATCGGCGCGATGGCATTGGGGAAGGCGTGCTTGCGGATGACGTTGAACGCCGACAGGCCTTTCAGTTCAGCCGTCTCGACATAGGCCGACTGCATGACATTGAGGATCGCCGCTCGCGTCATGCGCATCATGTGGGCGAGCACCACCAGTGTCAGCGCCGTCGCCGGCAGCGCGATCGCCTGCATCCGCTCACCGAAGGGCATGCCTTCGTAGACGGTCGAGATGCCGGGAAAGATCTGCCACTTCACGGCGAAGAAATAGACCAGCACATAGCCGATGAAGAATTCGGGGAAGGAGGTCGAGGCCAGTGCCAGCCCGGAGATCAGCTTGTCGACCCAGCCATTGCGGTAGCGCACCGCGATCAGGCCCAGGATGATGGCCAGCGGTACGGCCACGATCGCCGCCCAGAAGGCGAGGAACAGTGTGTTCCACAGGCGCGACTTGATCGAGGTCGCGATATCCTGCCCGCTCGACATCGCCGTGCCGAGGTCGCCGGTCAAAACGCCGCCGAGCCAGTGGAAATACCTGACATAGGCGGGGTCGTTCAGCCCGAGCTGCTCACGCAGATTGGCGAGCGATTCCGGCGTCGCGGATTGTCCCAGAATGGCTTGCGCGACATCGCCTGGCAGAATCTGCGTGCCGGCGAAGATCAGGACCGAGATGGCCAACAGAAGGAGGATGCCCAGCGCAATGCGCTGGGCAATGAGTTTCAGGATGGGTGAAGACATCTCTGCAAAGCCGGACTCAGGCCTGCAGCCAGCACTTCGCCAGGGCGTAGCCGTTCATCAGTTCCTGGTGCGGATCATCCACCCAGCCATCGACCTTGGCGCCGGTGGCGTCGATGAACTGGTTGAACATCGGCAGGATCAGGCCGCCGTCGTCGCGGACCATGACAGCCATGTCATGGTACATCTGCTTGCGCTTGGCCTCGTCGAGTTCGGCGCGCGCCGCCAGCACCATCTTGTCGAAATCCGGGCGCTTGAAACGCGTGTCGTTCCAGTCTGCCGTCGACAGATAGGCGGTCGAATACATCTGGTCCTGCGTCGAGCGGCCGCCCCAATAGGAGGCGCAGAAGGGCTGCTTGTTCCAGACCTCGTTCCAGTAGCCGTCGCCGGGCTCTCGCTTGAGCTCGATCTTGATGCCGGCCTTGGCCGCGCTCTGCTGGAACAGCTGGGACGCATCCACGGCGCCGGGGAAAGCCACGTCCGAGGTCCTGAGCAGCACGGTGCCGTCATGGCCTGATTTCTTGTAGTGGAACTTGGCCTTGTCGGGATCGTACTTGCGCTGCTCGATCTCGCTGAACAGCGGATAGGACGCGTTGATCGGGAAGTCGTTGCCGAGCGAGCCGTAGCCGCGCAGCACCTTGGTCAGCATCTCCTCGCGGTCGATCGCCAGCTTCAGCGCCATCCTGAGGTCGTTGTTGTCGAACGGCGCCGTGTTGCAATGCATGATGAACACGTAGTGGCCGGGACCGGCGTGGTTGCGGATGGTCACGCCCGGCACGCGCTTGATCAGGTCGACGATCTTCGGCTCGACGCGGTTGATCATGTTGACCTGGCCGCCCTGCAGCGCTGCCGTGCGGGCGGTCGCGTCATTGATGACGATGACCTCGATCTGGTCGGCATGGCCCATCTTGTCGCCCTGCCAGTAATTGGCGAAGCGCTCGCCGCCATGGCGCACGCCAGGCTCGTTGGTCTTGACCACGTATGGCCCTGCCGAGATGCCGGCATCGGGCTTGTCCTTGCCGCCATTGGGCTGGACGATCAGGTGATAGTCGCTGAGCAAATAGGGAAGGTCGGCATTGGCCTCCTTCAGCGTCAGCACCACTTCCTTGCCGCTGGCCTTGATGGTGTCGATGCCCTTCATGTAGCCGAGCGCGCCGGATTTCGACTTCTCGTCCGAATGGCGCTCCAGCGTGGCGGCCACGTCCTCCGCGGTCACGGTCTTGCCGTTGTGGAATTCGACGCCGTCGCGGATCTTCAGCGTCCAGGTCTTGGCGTCCTTGGACGAGCCGATGTCTTCAGCGATGCGGTTCTCGAGCTTGCCTTCCGGCGACAGCTCGACGATCATTTCGCCCCAGCACTTGCCGAAGGCGAACGGCACCTGCGTCATCATCAGCGCCGGGTCCAGGCTGTTGGTGGATTCACCGCCGACCAGGCCGGCCTTCAGCGTACCGCCCTTGACCGGACCGGCCGCCCGCGCCGCGCTCGAAAGCAGCGCGTTGGCGAAGGGCGCGGCGATGCCGAGCGCTGCCGCCCGACCGAGAAAATCACGACGGCTCAGTTTGCCGGACGCAACGCGCCGGCTAAGGAATTCCAGTTCGTTTGACATTTGAGTTCCTCACTCTGTTGGTTCGACTCTGCGGTCGATTTTCTTGCTTCTTGTTAAGGGGAATAATGACCGCAAGGGAAAGCGGTAAGCAAGACCGAATGCGACATGCCGTGGCGTAAATCGCACGTCGCATTTGGATCAATGATTTCTGCGCTCAAACAAGCGCACGCGGGACCTTTTCGTCGAAATCGCGCTCGAAGACGAGTTTTTCGCCCTCATAGGCTTCGATTCGGGCGCTGACAATGAAGTTTTGCGTGTCCGACAGCATCTGCGCCCATGTCTCGGTACGGACCGACCATCCATTTCGCGACAGGGTCTGCGTCCAGTGTGTCTTTCCCGAGGCTGACAGGGGATCGTCAGGTTGGATGGTCCAGGTTTCGCGGGCAATGCTGCCGTTGACCAGTCCGTGGTCGAGATCGCGCACTTCGCCGAAGTCGTCCGTTATCGACAGCGTGACAATCCCGGTCTTTTCGTCGCGGTCGACATGGCGTTCGGAATTGGCGGGCCGAACCGTCTCGGTCGCCCACGGCGTAGCACCTTCCGGCTCGGCGAAAACGGCTTCGTCGCCTGTTGCCAGCAGGCGCAACGGCACCGATAGCGTGGCCGCCGACACGGTCAGTCGTACCGGCTCGGGCGAGGGCCAGATAGCGGGCCAGTAGGCGGTCGAAACGGCGACGCGCAGACGATGGCCGGCCGGCACGCGGTAGGCGCATTGATCGAGCACGACACGGACCGAAACCGTCTCCCCGGGGACCAGCGCCTCGGGGAATTCATGCGAGCTGCGGTGCGTCAGATTGAGCACGCCATAGGAGATCAGTTCCGAGGCGCCATCGGGATGCACGTCGCAGAGCCGGACAGCGATGTTGGCCTGGGGCCGATCCGAGGCAAGCTGGACCTCAAGCTCCGGCGCGCCGACGATCTCGATCGGTTTGGTGAGCTCAGGCTGGTCGAAACAGGCCGACAGCCCATCATCAGGACGCTGATCGCCCGGCAGTTCCGGTCCGAAGGTGAACGGAAAGTATTCGCCGCCGGCAAGCCCACAGGTTTGCGGCGAAGCGACGGTTGAAGGCCCTGCACCCGGAGCCATGAGCTCGAGCGCTTCAATCGTTATGTTGGACGATGGCCATTCCTGCTCGGCTATCCAGCGGCCGGGCCGCTCCGGATGCCAGCGCGCGGGACGCACGCTGTCCATCACATAGGCGCGGTAGTCGGGATCGGCCTCGACGCCGGTCTCGGCGCCCTTCAGCCAGCGGTCCCACCAGCGCAGCGCTTCCTGGAGGAAGCCGATGGCTGGCTTGGGGCCGGCATAGTGCGGGTATTTGTGGATCCACGGTCCGACGATGCCCTTGACCGGTGCCTCGATGTTGGTGACGAGGTGCGAGATCGTGTTGCGGTAGCCGTCGTGCCAGCCGCCGATCGACAGCACAGCCGCCTTGACGGCCGAAAAATCCTCGCAAATCGAACCGCGCTTCCAATAGGCGTCGCGATGCTGGTGGCTGAGCCACAGCGGCGCCATGAAGGCCAGGTTCTCCAGCCGGGTCATCCAGAGGTCGCGCCATCTGTTATCGCCGGCAATCAGCGGATCCGGCGGCCGCGACGAATAGGAGAGCATGGTCGAGGCCCAGCCGAAATTTTCGTTCAAAAGGCAGCCGCCCTTGTAGTGGATGTCGTCGGCATAGCGGTCGACGGTCGAGCACAGGCTGATCACCGCCTTGAGCGCCGGCGGCTGTTTGGCCGCCACCTGCAGGCAGTTGAAGCCGCCCCAGGAAATACCCATCATGCCGACATTGCCATTGCACCAGGGCTGGGCCGCCGCCCAGGCGATGACATCGCAGGCGTCCTGCAGTTCCTGCTCGGAATATTCGTCGTCCATCAGCCCTTCGGAATCGCCATTGCCGCGCATGTCGACGCGGATCGAGGCATAGCCGTGGCCGGCGAAATAGGGATGGGTAAGCTGATCGCGAAAGATCGTGCCGTCGCGCTTGCGGTAGGGCAGGTGTTCGAGGATGGCAGGCACCGGATCGTCGCCCGCGTCCTCCGGCATCCACACCCGAGCCGACAGCCGGCAGCCATCGGGCATGACGATGCCCATATCGGGAAATTCGACGACCTTGCGGGGAAATTCGGTGATGATTTTCATGGCAGGCATAACGCTCCGCGGCACGAGAACTTTCAATCGCCATTCGCGACTGGAGCAGCGAAATATGCGACCTGTGCCGCTACCGCAATTCGTCGAGCAGTTCGGGATGTTTCTCCAGCAATGTCATCAATTGAATGGTCGGGCCACTCGGTTCGATCAAGCCTCTTTCATACTTGTCGAAGGCGTTCTCGCCGACCTTGAACAAGGATCCGGCCTCGCGCTGCGACAGCTTGAGCTTCGTGCGCATGCGGCGGATGGTTGACGGGGCCGGCACGCCGTCGATCTTCTCCTTGAGCGCGCGCAACCCGGCATCAACGGCGGCCATGTCGTCGCCGACATGCACACCCTCGCCATCCGATAGAGGATAGTAGCCGGGCAGGTCGACGATCATGCTCTCGCCCTTATAGGTCACGGTGAATGGACGGACTCCGCGCATCAACGTTTCTCCGGTTTCGGGGGAGACCATCCTATTCGTTTCACTGCTCTCCCTTATCGCCATGGTCATGTCTCCTTGAATGACATGATCGTGAATTCGGTCACGACATCCGCCTGGAATTTCACATAGAGAAGCATGTCACGCGCTGGCACGTGATAGACATCCTGCCACACTCGATGATCCGCGAAAGTCGTCATCGACTTTACAAACATCTTCCGCGTCGTGCTGTCGATCACCTCGATCAAACCGGCGCGATCGAAGCCCAGCCCAACAGCATCCCGCAGTGCGGACGTTGTGATCGCCAGCGTGTCGACAGACCCAAATGTCGTCTTGATTGCATCAAGATCGTAAGTGGGTCAGCGTTTATCCATAATCCAGTATGCCCCCATAAAGGGGGTAACACAAGCGGCGATTGTTGAGACGGAAGCTCAGTTCAGCGGAATGTCGTTCTCAGCCTTGCTCGCCTGGTAGTCGCCCGACAATTCGTCGTAGCGCGCCGAGATTTTCCCGATCCGCTCCTCCAGCCGCTGGCGTTCGGCCCCGGCCAGCGCCCTCACCAACCTGCGGATCGAAAAACTTTTCCAATAGGCGTTCTCGGCATTGTAGCCGCCGGGGTCGAGGGTGAAGACCTCTTTCAGAATTTTGAGATCATGCGGGATGGCAAAACTGTCACGCGAATCCTCGTGGCTGAACAAATAGTAGAAGTTGTCAAAGCCGGCCCAGGTGATCGCCGACAGGCAGAGCGAGCAGGGCTCGTGTGTGGCGAGAAAGATGGCGTCCTTGGTGTCGACGCGCTCGGCCCTGGGCATCTCGTAAAAGCGCTTCAGGCAATGCACCTCGCCATGCCAGAGCGGGTTTTCCATCTCGTTGTTGGTCTCGGCCAGTACCAGCGAATAGTTGTCCTTGCGCAGGATCGCCGCGCCGAACAGCTTGTTGCCGTGGGCGACGCCTTCTGCCGTCTTCGGCACGATATCGTGCTCGATGACGTCGAGCAGGCGGTCGATCAGCGAGATGTCGGTCATCACAAGCTCTCGTCGGGGAGGTGGATTTCGTAGGCGTGCGAGAAGTGGAATTCCTCGAGGTTGGAGCCGTCGCCGCCACGGTCGACGATCAAAAAGTCCTGAGGCTCTCCGAGCGGCGTCAGCACGCCGTGCCAGAGATTGCGGAAGTAGTTGATGCCTTGCCCCGGTGCGGTGACGAAGGCATGAGGCTCGCCAGGCCCGTCCTTGCCGTCAGGGCAGACGACGACCAGGAACGGACGCGGCGACAGCGGTATGAAGGCCTGGCTGCCCAAGGGGTGGCGCTCCACCATGGTCAGCTTCAGCGGCATGTCATAGGGCGTGCCGCGCACCATCGAGATCAGCACGCGCGCATTCGGCCCCGTGGCTTGCGCGGTGGCGAGGTCATGGTAGCGCTCGGCCTTGCCGCCATTGATCGGATAGTGGTTGTCGCCGCCCATGTCGATGACATCGCCGAATTCGGCAAAGGCCTCACGGGTCAGCGGCCGCGCGACAATGCGGCTCATGACGTCCGCTTCGCGATGCCGGCCCCGCCGAGCTTGGCGTGCCGGTTGACGTCCTTGTAGAGCAGATAGCGGAATTTGCCGGGGCCGCCGGCATAGCAGGCCTGCGGGCAGAAGGCGCGCAGCCACATATAGTCGCCGGCCTCGACCTCGACCCAGTCCTGGTTGAGCCGATAGACAGCCTTGCCTTCGAGCACATAGAGCCCGTGTTCCATGACATGCGTCTCGGCGAAGGGAATGACCGCGCCGGGCTCGAGCGTGACGATGGTCATGTGCATGTCATGGCGCAGATCGGCGGGATCGACGAACCGCGTCGTTGCCCAGCGGCCCTCGGTGCCGGGCATCGGCGTCGGCGCGATCTCCTGTTCGTTGGTGAAGAAGGCCTCGGGAATCTCGAGGCCATCGACGACTTCATAAGCCTTGCGTATCCAGTGGAAGCGGACAGCCGCCTTGCCTTCGTTGCGGACTGTCCAGCCGCTGGCCGGCGGCAGGAAGGCAAAACCGCCGGGGCGCAACACATGTTTCATGCCGTCGAGCAGAACCGTCAGTTCGCCCTCGACCACGAACAGGGCGCCTTCGGCGCCGGCATCGGGCTCCGGCCGCTCGCTGCCGCCGCCTGGCGCGACCTCGACGATGTATTGCGAAAACGTCTCGGCGAAGCCGGACAGCGGCCGCGACAGGATCCAGACACGGGTCTTGTCCCAGAACGGCAGGGCGCTGGTGACGATGTCCTGCATCACGCCCTTGGGGATGACCGCATAGGCCTCGGTAAAGACGGCGCGGCCGGTCAGAAGTTCGCTCTGGCCGGAATGGCCGCCCTTTGGGGCATAATAGGTTCGCTCGGGCATCCTGATCGTATCCATGGGTTCAAACCTATTGTGGAAGCATGTCCTTGAGGCGCAGCAGCGCGATGCGCTCGACCTGTTTGCAGGCGGTTTCGAATTCGACGCCGCGGCCGTTGCCGATGCGGGCTTCGAATTCGGCGAGGATTTCCTCCTTTGTCTTGCCTTTCACCGCGATGATGAAGGGAAAGCCGAAGGTGGTGACGTAGGCGGCGTTGAGCTTGGAGAACAGTTCGCGTTCCTTGTCTGTCAGCGCGTCGAGACCGGCGGAAGCCTGTTCCCTGGTCGATTCCGCCGTCAGTCGCCTGGCCTTGGCCAGCTTGCCGGCGAGGTCGGGATGGGCGTTGAGCACGCCGAGCCGTTCGGTCTCACTGGCGGAACGGAAGATGCGGCAAAGCGCATTGTGGAGGCCGCCCGCCGTGTCGTGCGCCGGGCCGAGCTCCAGCTCGTAGGCCCGCTCGGCGATCCAGGGCGAATGTTCGAAAACGCCGCCGAAGCTGTGAACGAACGTCTCGAATTCCATCTTCGAGGGGCGTAGCGCGGCCGGCTGATAGGGGTGGTTTTCCTGCCAGTGCTTGGCGATGTCGATACGCCGCGCCAGCCAGACCTTGTCGTGCGATTTGACATAATCGACGAAGCGTTTCAGCGCCGCCACCCGGCCCGGCCGCCCGACCAGGCGGCAATGCAGGCCGATGTTCATCATGCGCGGCCGGCCGGCCTTGCCCTCGGCATAGAGCGTATCGAAACTGTCCTTCAAATACGCAAAGAACTGGTCGCCCGAGTTGAAGCCTTGCGGTGTGGCAAAGCGCATGTCGTTGGCGTCGAGCGTATAGGGGATGATGAGCTGCGTGCCGTCCTCATGCTCGAACCAGTAGGGCAGTTCGTCGTCATAGGTGTCCGAGACGTAGTCGAAGCCGCCTTCCTCTGCCACCAGCCGCACCGTGTTGATCGATGTGCGGCCCGTATACCAGCCGGTCGGGCGCTGGCCGGTCACCTCGTAGTGCAGCTTGATCGCCGCTTCGATGTCGCGGCGCTCGTCCTCGGCGTCGTGGTCGCGGTAGTCGATCCATCTCAACCCGTGCGAGGCGATTTCCCAGCCGGCTTCCTGCATCGCCGTGACCTGGTCGGGCGAGCGCGCGAGCGCCGTGGCGACGCCATAGCAGGTGACGGGCACTTGCTCTTCGCTGAACAGGCGCAGCAGCCGCCAGAAGCCGGCCCGCGCCCCATACTCGTAGATCGATTCCATGTTCCAGTGGCGCTGGCCCACCCAGGGCGCCGCGCCGACGATCTCGGACAGGAAGGCTTCAGAAGCCTTGTCGCCGTGGAGCACGCAGTTCTCGCCGCCCTCTTCATAGTTGACGACGAACTGCACGGCGACATGCGCGCCGCCAGGCCATTTCGGATCCGGCGGATTGGCTCCGTAGCCACGCATGTCCCTGGTGTAACGCATCGTCCCTCCGCGCCCGGCATCACCGGAAGTATGATCAGGATATCGAAAGGGTGCTTCTCGCATTCCCCTCAAAATTTTTGAAAGTGTTTTTGTCGCACTCCGCTCGACCGGGACTTATGCATCGCCTTTAATTGGCGCACAATTCATCAGTAGTGCTCGATTGTACCGGCCAATTTGTTCGTGTTGGAAAATGGGAGGCGGCCAATGGCAGAGACATCGAAAGCCGATGGCGGGCGTCTGACGACCCATGTCCTGGATACCGCGACCGGCAGGCCGGCGGCGGGATTGTCCATCGCGCTCTACCGTCTCGAGGGTTTGGCCCGCACGCTTCTGAAGACGGTCGTCACCAATGCTGACGGCCGCTGCGATGCGCCGCTGCTGGCCGGTGCCGACTTCCGCATCGGCGAATACGAACTGGTGTTCGCGGCCGGCGACTATCTGCGTGGCCAAGGAACGAAGCTGCCCGAGCCGGCCTTCCTCGACAGCGTGCCGATCCGCTTCGGCATGGCGCAGGCGCTGCACTATCATGTACCATTGCTGATCTCGCCATACGGCTATTCCACCTACAGGGGGAGCTGAGGCATGGCCAAAGTCAATATCCGCAACGAAATCCGCTTCATTCTGAATGGCAGGGATGTCGCGCTGTCATCCGTGGCGCCTGACGCGACCCTGCTCGACTGGCTGCGGCTCGACCGTTCGCTGCGCGGCACCAAGGAAGGCTGCGCCGAGGGCGATTGCGGCGCCTGCACGGTGCTGATCGGCAGACTTTCGGCCACCGGACTGGTCTATGAAAGCGTCAATGCCTGCATTCGCTTTCTGGGCTCGCTCGACGGCACCCATGTCGTGACGGTCGAGCACCTGCGCGGCGAAGCTGGCCAGTTGCATCCGGTCCAGCAGGCTATGGTTGATTTCCATGGCTCGCAATGCGGCTTCTGCACGCCGGGTTTCGTCATGTCGCTCTACGGCTTGTGGATGAAGTCACCGGACCCTTCGGACGCGGCCATCGAAAAAGCCTTGCAAGGCAATCTCTGCCGCTGCACCGGCTATGAGGCGATCATGCGCGCCGCGCACGCCATATCGAGTTACGGCAAGGCGGCAAAAGACGTGCTGGCGGTGGAGCGCCGGGACGTCACCACACGGCTGCAGGCGTTGCAGGATGGCGCCAGGGTCGAGATCGGCGCCGGCGGGACGCGGCTGGTAGTGCCGGCCGATGCCGACGATTTCGCGGCTGTCTTCGAAAAAGAGCCGACCGCCACCGTCGTAGCCGGTTCGACCGACGTTGGCCTGTGGGTGACCAAGCAGATGCGCGACATCTCGCCGGCGATCTTCATCGGCAATCTGCCGGGGCTTTGCACCATCACGGAAGACAATGGTGTCATATCGATTGGCGCGGGCGTCACCTACACCGAAGCCTTTTCGACACTGTCGAAACGCATCCCGGCATTGGGGCCGTTGTTCGACCGCATCGGCGGGGAACAGGTCCGCAACATGGGCACGATCGGCGGCAACGTCGCCAACGGCTCGCCGATCGGCGACACGCCGCCACCGTTGATCGCGCTCGGTGCACGGCTGACATTGCGCAGGGGCAAGACACGGCGCACGATCCCGTTGCAGGATTTCTTCATCGCCTATGGCAAGCAGGACCGCCAGCCAGGCGAGTTCGTCGAGGCCGTGCATGTGCCGGTGCCGGTAAAGGGGACAAAGTTCGCCGTCTACAAGGTCACCAAACGCCGCGACGAGGACATCACCGCGACCCTTGGCGCCTTTTATCTGGCCTTGGCCAAGGACGGCACGGTAGCCGATATCCGCATCGCCTATGGCGGCATGGCGGCAACGCCGAAGCGGGCGTCCTCTGTCGAAAAGGCGCTGCTCGGCAAGGCCTGGACCGAAGTGACGGTGGAAGCGGCTATGGCCTGCTATGCCAGCGATTTCACCCCGCTGACCGATATGCGCGCAACCGCCGAATACCGAGCTTTGGCGGCGAAGAACCTTCTGTTGCGCTTTTACGTGGAAACCACCGGCACCAAGGCGCCGTTCCAGGTATCACGCAGCGAGGCGGCCTGATGAACAAGCACGCACCATCAAACCTCAAGGCCGAGAAGATCGTCGGCGGCGTCGCCACCGACCAGCGGCACGATTCCGCCCACAAGCATGTCAGCGGCGGCGCGGTCTACATCGACGACATGCCGGAGCCGGCCGGCACGCTGCATGTCGGTCTTGGCCTGTCCAAGGTGGCGCATGGCGTCCTGAAGAGCGTCGATCTCTCGGCGGTGCGCGCGGCCCCTGGCGTCGTCGACGTGCTGACCTATGCCGACGTGCCGGGCGAGAACGATGTCTCGCCCAGCAACATGCATGACGATCCGGTGCTGGCGGAAGGCAAGGTGCAGTTCTTCGGCCAGCCGATCTTCGCGGTCATTGCCGAGACCCGCGAGGCGGCGCGTCGCGCCGTGCGCCTGGCTGGGATCGAGTATGACGAGCTTCCCGCCGTCGTCGACATATGGGACCTCGATCCGACCAAGGACAAGCAGGTCACCACGCCGCTGATCCTGAAGCGTGGCGACGCGGCCGCCGCAATCCAGGCCGCTCCCCGCCGCGTCAAGAACCGCATGTGGCTTGGCGGCCAGGACCATTTCTACCTCGAAGGCCAGGTGTCGCTCGCCATCCCCGGCGAGGACGACGAGGTGACCGTCTACTGTTCGACGCAAGGGCCAAGCGAGACGCAGCATCTGGTCGCCCACACGCTCGGCGTGCCGAGCAACGCGGTGACGGTGGAGGTGCGCCGCATGGGCGGCGGCTTCGGCGGCAAGGAAACGCAGGCCAACCAGTGCGCCGCGATCGCCGCCATCGCCGCCAAGAAGCTGAAGCGGGCGGTCAAGGTCCGGCTCGACCGCGACGAGGACATGACCGCCACCGGCAAGCGGCACGATTTCGCCATCGACTATGAAGTCGGCTTCGACGACGAGGGCAACATCCTCGGCGTCGACTTCACCTATGCCTTGCGCTGCGGCTTTTCCGCCGACCTGTCCGGCCCGGTCGGCGACCGCGCGCTGTTCCACTGCGACAACGCGTATTTCTATCCCGCGGTGTTGGCCAAGTCGGCGCCGCTCTACACCAACACCGTCTCCAACACCGCCTTCCGCGGCTTCGGCGGCCCGCAAGGCATGATCGGCGCCGAGCGGGTCATCGACGAGGTCGCCTTCGCGGTCGGCAAGGATTCGCTCGAAATCCGCAAGCTGAATTTCTATGACCCGATGGAGGCGATCGGCGCGCGCTGCGTCACGCCCTATCACCAGAAGGTCGAGGACTGCATCATCCAGCGCATCGTGGCGGAACTGGAAGAGAGCGCCAGCTATGCACGCCGCCGCCGCGAGATTTCCGCGTTCAACGCCAACAGCCGCTTCGTCAAGCGCGGCCTGGCGCTGACGCCGGTCAAGTTTGGCATCTCCTTCACCAAGACCGAGTCCAATCAGGCCGGGGCGCTGGTCCATGTCTATGCCGATGGTTCGGTGCACATGAACCATGGCGGCACCGAAATGGGGCAGGGCCTGCACCTCAAGGTGGCGCAGGTCGTGGCCGAGGAGTTCCAGATCGACCTCGACCGCGTGAAGATCACCGCCACCACAACCGCCAAGGTGCCCAACACCGCGCCGACGGCGGCGTCCTCGGGCGCCGACCTGAACGGCATGGCGGCGCAGAACGCGGCGCGCCAGATCCGCCAGCGGCTGACCGACTTCGCCGCCGAGAGATATCAGATACCTGTCGACCAGGTGGTGTTCCTGCCCAACCGGGTGCGCGTCGGCAACCAGGAAGTCAGCTTCAACGATTTGGTCAAGCAGGCCTACATCGCGCGTGTGCAGCTCTCGGCCGCCGGCTTCTACAAGACGCCGAAGATTCACTGGGACCGCGGCAAGGGCCAGGGCCACGCCTTCTACTACTATGCCTATGGCGCGGCCTGCGCCGAAGTGTCGGTCGACACGCTGACCGGCGAGTATGTCGTCGAGCGCGCCGATATCCTGCACGACTGCGGCCGTTCGCTGAACCGGGCCATCGACCTCGGCCAGGTCGAGGGCGGCTTCATTCAGGGCATGGGCTGGCTGACCACCGAGGAACTGTGGTGGGACGACAAGGGCCGGCTGCGCACCCATGCGCCCTCGACTTACAAGATCCCGCTGGCCTCGGATCGGCCAAAGATCTTCAACGTCGCGCTGACCGACTGGTCGCAGGCCTATGAGCCGACCATCCATCGCTCCAAGGCGGTCGGCGAGCCACCGCTGCCGCACGGCATGGCAGTGCTGCACGCGCTGTCGGATGCCGTGGCCAGCGTCGCCGACCACAAGATCTGCCCGCGTCTCGACGCGCCGGCGACCCCCGAACGCGTGCTGATGGCGATCGAGCGGTTGAAGAAAGAGGTCAAGGCTGGCGCCTGAAGGCCGGCAAACGTGCAATTCCAGCCGAAAAAGCCTATATTTTGCATTCGGGAACCGTGAACCATGAACTCGAACGTGCAAAGCCTGAAAACCTTTCTCGGCAGCGCCGCGCGACTTGCCCTGGTCGAAGTGGCCGGTACCAAGGGCTCGACGCCGCGCGAGAAGGGCGCCTTCATGCTTGTTTCGTCGGCGGCGATCTTTGGCACGATCGGCGGTGGTCAGCTCGAATACATGGCCATCGACAAGGCGCGGCAGATGCTCATCTCCCCCCTCGAGGGGGAGATGGCCGCGAAGCGGCCAGAGGGGGGCCTCGCAGGAGGCACCGCAAGGGGGTCGAGCACTGCCGCAACGACCCCACCCGGCGGCTTCGCCGCCACCCTCCCCTCGAGGGGGAGGGGAACCCGCATCGAGGCCGACGAAATCTGCGCCTCGCTTGACGTCCCGCTCGGCCCCGAAATTGGCCAGTGCTGTGGTGGACGGGTCGAGGTGCTGATCCGGCTGGTCGATGCAGCGCTGGCCGCCGAACTGGTTGCGGCGGCGGAAGCCGAGGAAGCCCATCTGCCGCACGTCTACATCTTCGGCGGCGGCCATGTCGGCCAGGCGCTCGCGTCTACGGTAGCGCTTCTTCCCGTGCACGGTGTCGTCATCGAGACGCGGGCCGAGGCGCTGGAAGGCATGCCGGAAACCGTCGAGACGCGGCTGACGCCGATGCCGGAAGCCGAGGTTCGCGCCGCCCCGGCCGGCACCGCCTTCGCCATCCTAACCCATGACCACGCGCTCGATTTCCTGATCGTCGCAGAGGCGCTGAGACGCGGCGACGCTGCCTATGTCGGCATGATCGGTTCGAAGACCAAGAAGGCGACATTCAGAAACTGGTTCCTGAAATCGGCGGACGGCACGGAGGCTGAATTTGGCCGGCTCGTCTCGCCGATCGGTGGCGACGCCGTCAAGGACAAGCGCCCGCAGGTGATCGCCGCACTGGCGGCCGCCGAGATCATGACGGCTCTAGTCGTGCACGGGGCGGCCTCAAGTTCCGACCGTCCCCATGACAGGGTGATGGCGAGTTTAGACTTGCGCCGCGGCTAAGCCGGCCGTTTCAAGCCGAGATGTTCAGGCAGCGTGACCGCCGCTCTTGTCGAACAGTAGAGCATCCGCGTCCTGCCACAGGCCCTGCACGATGCCTGTGAATTCCTCCGCGCGGCGTCGAAAAACCGTGTCCGAAAATCCTTCGGGCCTGCTGAAGTTGGTGGCCTCGCGCGGGTTGGGTCAGCGATGCGTTCCAGCCGGCAGTGCCGTGGCTGGTGATGTCGAGGGCCGCGAAGCGACGCGCCAGATTATAGGCTGATGCGCGAGGGTCGAGGCGCCTCGGATCGGCAACGATGACCCATCGGCTTTGCTCGTACCTCGACCAAGGTGCGGATTGCCCGGTCAAAACCGCGCAGGACGAAACTAAGCTCGTCCTGCAGCAAGACAAGCCCGGCGAATGGACCAGCCGGCGGTCACTTGCCGGCCTGTTCTACCGCCCAGCCAGGATGTCCTTGATCAGCCGCTGGCAGCGCTCCGCCATGAAGTCGAGCAGCAGGCGCACCTTGGGATCCTGCAGCTTCTTGTGCGGATATACGGCAGCGAACTGCACCGGCGTAGGCGGGGTGCTGGCGAGAATGACCTTCAGCCGCCGGTCGCGGATGAACGGCTCGACCTCGAAGCGCGGCTTGTTGATGATACCGCGTCCCGACAGAGCCCAACCGGTCAGCACGTCGCCGTCATCGGTGTCGTAGGGCCCGTGCACTTCGAATTTTTGCTGGCCGGCCGGCGTTTGCAAGGTCCAGACATATTCGCGTGCGCCGGAATAGCGCAGCATCAGGCAGTCATGTCTCCTGCCGATCAATTCCTGCGGATCCATGGGCTCGCCGCGTGCCTCAAGATATTTGGGTGCGGCGACCAGCACACGTTCGCATTCCATGATACCGCGCATCCGAAGGCTGGAGTCCTCGATGATGCCGAGCCGGAAGGCGACGTCGATGCCCTCTTTCATGATGTCGACATTGTGGTCCGAGAGCCTGAGCCGCACCTCGATATCAGGGTATTTGTCGTGAAAATCGGGAATGCCCGAGGCCACCAGCCGTCGGCCGAGCCCAAGCGGCGCCGTCACCTTGATGGTGCCGCGCGGCTGGCCCGACAGCGCCGAGACGGCCGCCTCCGCTTCAGTGATCGCCTCCAGAACCTGCTTCGCGCCCGAGTAGAACACGGTGCCGTGTTCGGTCGGCATCAACTGCCGTGTCGTGCGGTTGAACAGCCGGACGCCGAGATGCTTCTCCAGTTCCTTGATACGGTTCGAGGCGACCGCCGGCGAAATGCGCATGTCGCGCCCGGCCGCCGACAGATTGCCGAGCTCGACGACGCGGACGAAGACGGCGATGTTGTCGAGATAGGCCATGCGGAGCACCTTCGCCGGTTTGCAGGGATCAACCTAGTATTTTCCAATTTTTTTTGAAAGTCATCGCACACCTCGCCTCTTTCCGTTTACGCGCCACACCGTAAAGTCGCGTCATCGGCAGGGACGACTTCAATGATGGATTTCGCGATTTTCTGGGACTGGCTGAGCTTCGCCGTGCGCTGGCTGCACGTCGTCACCGGCATCGCCTGGATCGGCTCGTCTTTCTATTTCGTCGCGCTCGATCTGGGCCTGCGCCAGCGACCAGGCATGCCCGTCGGCGCCTTCGGCGAGGAATGGCAGGTGCATGGCGGTGGCTTCTACCACATCCAGAAATATCTGGTGGCGCCGGCCGAGATGCCCGAGCATCTGACCTGGTTCAAGTGGGAATCCTACGCCACCTGGCTGTCCGGTTTCGCCATGCTGTGCGTGGTTTATTACGCCGGAGCGGACCTGTTCCTGATCGATCCCAATGTGCTGCCGATGTCGGTGCCAATAGGCATCCTGCTGTCGATGGCGACGATCGGCGTCGGCTGGGTGGTCTATGATCTCCTGTGCCGCTCGCCGCTCGGCAAAAGCGACACCGGCCTGATGCTGGTTCTCTATTGCGTGCTGGTGTTCATCGCCTGGGGACTGACGCATCTGTTCACCGGCCGCGCCGCCTTCCTGCATCTTGGCGCCATCACCGCGACGATCATGTCGGCCAATGTCTTCATGGTCATCATTCCGAACCAGAAGATCGTCGTCGCCGACCTCATCGCAGGACGCAAGCCGGATCCGAAGTACGGCAAGATCGCCAAGCAGCGTTCGCTCCACAACAACTATCTGACGCTCCCCGTGCTGTTCCTGATGCTGTCGAACCACTATCCGCTGGCGTTCGGGACGCAGTTCAACTGGGTCATCGCCTCGCTGGTGTTCATCATCGGTGTCTTGATCCGCCACTATTTCAACAGCGTGCACAAACGTGCCGGCAACCCGCACTGGACCTGGCTGGGCGCCCTTGTCCTGTTCCTCATCATCATCTGGCTGTCGACCGTGCCGAAGGTGCTGACCGGTGAACCCAAGGTTTCCGCCTCGGCGCAAGTCTATATCGCTTCGGCGCATTTCCCGGCGGTGCGCGACACCGTGCTTGGCCGCTGCTCGATGTGCCATGCCGCGGAGCCGGTCTACGAGGGCATCTACCACGCGCCCAAGGGGGTGATGCTGGATACGGACGCGGGCATTGCTGATCATGCCCGCGAGATTTACCTGCAGGCAGGCCGCAGCCACGCCATGCCGCCCGCCAATGTCACAGAGATCACCGACAAGGAGCGGGCGCTGCTGGTCGCCTGGTTCGAAGGCGCGGGGAAATAAGCATGACCTCGACACTTCTGCGCGGCCGCACGCTGTCCTTCGTGCGCTGGCCGCTAGCCATCGACGACCACTCCGCCTGGCGCTACGAGGAAGATGGTGGCCTGCTGATAAGCGGCGGCAGGATCGTTGCATCGGGCGCCTACGCCGATGTCGAGAAACAGGCGGGCGAGGGGACAAAAAAAATCGATCACCGGCCGCATCTGTTGCTGCCGGGCTTCATCGATGCCCATGTGCATTTCCCGCAGATGCAGATCATCGCTTCCTATGGGGCCGAACTGCTCGACTGGCTGAACACCTACACCTTTCCAGAGGAAACAAAATTCGCCAACGCGCAGCATGGCCGCCGCATCGCGCGCCTGTTCCTTGATGAGACGGTGCGCCATGGCACGACGACGGTCGCCGCTTACTGTTCGGTGCACAAGGCGTCGGCGGAAGCCTTCTTCGCCGAGTCGCACGCGCGCGACATGCTCAACATCGCCGGCAAGGTGATGATGGACCGCAACGCGCCCGAAGGCGTGCTCGACACACCGCAATCCGGCTATGACGACACCAAGGCGCTGATCGCCGAGTGGCACGGCAAGGGCCGCCAGCTTTATGCCATCACGCCACGCTTCGCCATCACCTCCTCACCGGAGCAGATGGAGATGGCCGGCGCGCTGTGCCGCGAACATCCCGACCTGCACATGCAGACGCATCTGTCGGAAAACCACGCCGAGATCGCCTTCACGCAACAGCTCTACCCCTGGTCGCGCGACTACACCGATGTGTACGAACATTACGGGCTGCTTGGCAAAAAGAGCCTGTTCGGTCATTGCATTCATTTGTCGGAGCGTGAGGCGGACGCGCTGTCGGACAGCGGTTCGGTGGCGGTATTCTGCCCGACCTCCAACCTGTTCCTCGGCTCCGGCCTGTTCGACTATCAGCGCTTTCGCTGCCGCGACAAGCCATTGCGCATCGCGACCGCCACCGATGTCGGCGGCGGCACCAACTATTCGATGCTGCGTACCATGGAAGAGGGCTACAAGGTAATCGCGCTCAATGGTGAGAAGCTCAACCCGTTCCAGTCATTCTGGCAGATCACGCGTGGCAACGCCGAGGCGCTGTCGGTGGCGGACAGGATCGGCACGCTGGAGGATGGCACCGACGCCGATATCGTCGTGCTCGATGCCAGGGCGACGCCGGCGATGCGGCTCAGGATGGAAACGGTCGAGACGCTGGCGCAGGAACTGTTCCTGCTGCAGACGCTGGGAGACGACCGCGCGGTGCGCGAGGTCTATGTCGCGGGGCGGCCTGCCAAGAGCGACATCGCAATTTAGCACTGCGGCGTGTTCCCCGCTTGACCCGGCGGCAGCCATCGGTCAAAGCGTGCGGCGAAGTTGACAGGGGAACGACATGGCCGTTGCTGACGACATCGCTCTGATCAAGAGACAGGAAGAGACGCTTGTCTTCACGGCCTTCGACGAGGCTGTCGCCTTCGAGATCGGTTCGGCCATCCGCGACCGGGCGCTCCGGGAAGACTTGCCCATCATCGTCGACATCAGGACCTTCGACCGGCCGCTGTTCTATGCCGCGATGCCGGGCTCGAACGCTTCCAATCCCGACTGGGCGCGGCGCAAAATCAATGTCGTGAAGCGCTATCTCAGAAGCACTTACCGGCTGGTGCTGGAGCAGCAGCGCCCCGACCGCACCTTCAAGATCGGCGAGGGGCTCGATATTGCTGACTATGTGTTGGCCGGCGGCGGCTTTCCGGTTGCGGTCAAGGGCGTCGGTGTCATCGGCGTGATCGCGGTCTCTGGCCTGCCTGAGCGCCAGGATCATGGCGTGGTGGTCGATGCGCTGTGCGATTACCTGGCCATCGATGCAGGCCAGCTTGCTCTGCCGCCGGAAGAAAAATCGTGACGTCAGCGCTGACCCTCCCCCTCACCCTCTCCCCGTATAGAGACGGGGAGAAGGGGGCACCAACGCTGGAGCGCTTCCCTTCTCCCCGTCACTATACGGGGAGAAGGTGCGGGGAGGCGGATGAGGGGCGGGGCCAGCCTTGCGGCTATTCGCAAATCGCCAATGGCAGCCAAGGATGACCGTGCTCGATCCCGAATCCTTCCTCATCTCCATCTTCGACGCCGCCGTCGCGGCCGCCGATCCGGAAAAGACCATTCGCGATCATTTGCCGGCAAAGCCGAAGGGCCGCACCATCGTCATCGGTGCCGGCAAGGGCTCGGCGCAGATGGCGGCGGCCTTCGAGAAGGTTTGGGATGGGACGATCGAGGGCCTGGTCGTTACCCGCTACGGCTATGGCGCCAAATGCGAGCGCATCAAGATTATCGAGGCCGCACACCCGGTGCCGGACGCCGCCGGGCTCGAGGCCTCGCGGCGCCTGCTGGAGAAGGTGCAAGGGCTGACAGCGGACGATCTGGTCGTGGCGCTGATTTCCGGCGGCGGTTCGGCGCTGCTGCCGTCTCCGGCCGCCGGCCTGACGCTGGCCGACGAGATCGCCGTCAACGAGGCGCTGCTTGCCTCCGGCGCGCCGATCGCGGCGATGAATACCATCCGCAAACACCTCTCCACCATCAAAGGCGGCCGGCTGGCTGCCGCGGCCTGGCCGGCCAAGGTGGTGTCGCTGGTGGTTTCCGACATCCCCGGCGACAATCCGGCCCTTGTCGCGTCCGGCCCAACCGTTCCCGATGTCGGCAGCCGTGAGAATGCCCTGGCTTCGATATCAGCCTATGGCATGAAACTACCGGACGCGGTGATGGCGCATCTCCAGTCGCCGGCGGCCGACGCACCAGATCCCGGCGATCAGCGCTTTGCGCGCAACGAGGTGCATCTGATCGCATCGGCCGGCGTGTCGCTGGAAGCGGCAGCGGTGGAAGCGAGGCGGCAAGGCATCGAAGCCGTCATCCTCTCCGATGCCATCGAAGGCGAAGCACGCGAGGTCGGCGGCGTCCACGCGGCAATCGCCCGCGAAGTGGCAACGCGCAACCGGCCCTTCCAAAAGCCGGTTCTGATCCTGTCGGGCGGGGAGACCACCGTCACGTTGCGGGCCAAAGGCAAGGGTGGCCGCAACTCGGAATTCCTGCTTGCCTTCGCCATCGGCATCAATGGCATCGAAGGCATTCACGCTCTTGCCGCAGATACCGACGGCATCGACGGCTCGGAAGACAATGCCGGCGCCTTCGCCGACGGCTCGACCGTTTCGCGGATGCGCGCGGCGGGTGTGGATGCCAAGGCGATGCTGGCCGGAAACAATGCCTGGACGGCCTTCAATGCCGTTGGCGATCTCTTCGTGCCCGGCCCGACCGGCACGAACGTGAATGATCTCAGGGCAATTCTCGTTCGCTAAACCGGCAGATCAAGCTGCCATCAGCTTCTTCACCTGCCTCATATCCTGCAAAAACCGCTCGCGTTCGGCTTCTTTGTCGGCGTGATCCCGAATGCGCAGGATGAAAGACGGATGGATGGTGAGGAAGACACGCAAGCCATCCTCGCGTTCGATCACCTGGCCCCGCATCTTGGTCACCGGGACCGCCTTGCCAAGCAGGGATAGCGCCGCCGTGGCGCCGAGCGCCACGGCGAGATTCGGCTTGATCAGGTCAAACTCGTGGTCTAGCCACCAGCGGCAGGCTTGAACCTCGCCGACATTCGGCTTGGAGTGGATGCGGCGTTTTCCGCGCGGTTCGAATTTGAAGTGCTTGACCGCGTTGGTGACGTAGACCTTCAGCCGGTCGACCCCGGCATCGTCCAATATGGCATCGAAAACCTTGCCCGCCGGGCCGACGAACGGCTGGCCGGCGAGGTCTTCCTGGTCGCCCGGCTGTTCGCCGACGAAAATCACCTTGGCGTTGTCAGGCCCCTCGCCGAATACGGTCTGCGTCGCATCGCGCCAAAGCGGACAGCGGCGGCATCCCTTGGCGGCCTCGCGCAATTCGGAAACCGTGTGCGCGTCGGGGTCATCAGGCGCTTCGGTAGGCTCATGCTTAGGCCAGTGCCTCGCCTGCACCTTGGCGTGGTGCGGCGCGGGCGTTGTCGGCATCTTCGCAATCATATCCCTGGCGGCCTCGTCCGCTCCTGCGATCAAGTCAGGAATGAGCGAGGCCTCGGGAAGGTTCCGCCAATATTTCTTCGGCATCTCCTTTTGCATGGCCTTCACCTTGAGGCGTGCCGGATTGAAGATGTGCTCGAAATAAGTCCTCCACAGCGTCTCGGTGTCGTCCTTGTCTGGCGCATCGCCCTTGGCCGCGCCCGGCCCGATCGCCAGCCTCTCGCCATCCCAATCGGCGGACGCGTAAGGCGTCAGGATCGTCCAGCGCATGCCGGTAAAACGCCTGATGAAGAAATCCGCATTGCGCTCGACGATGAAATGGTCGGGTTCGAACCAGGCGACATAGTGTTCATCCTCGCCGTCACCGATCTTCCGGAAGCGGACGAAGGCGTGCATCTTGTGGCTGCCGCGCCGCACCGCCTTTCCATGGTTTCAAGCCGTTTGGTGTCGGGATCCGATGCGATCGCCAGCAATTTGGGCTCGGTGCGCAGCCGCCACAGCAGCCTGTAGAGAAAGGCGAAACGTCCGGGATCGGAATGGCAGAAGGCGGTCTCGGCGTGACCGATGAAATCGCGTGGCACAATGAGCTCAGCGCCCTGCGGCACGTCAGGCAATTCGCTTGGCGGCCGGTCGAGACCGGCTACGACATGCCAGCTGATGTCCCCGGGGCTGACCTCATTCAACGCCAGCCGCCGAGCCGCGTCGCGCCAGCCGGCGAAATCGGTCTGGCTTTCAAGCCAAACGGTGTGGCGGGTGAGGTCGAGCTCGGCTGGCGGCATCGTCAAAACAGCGCCAGTTGTTCGCAGGATTGCACGATCTTGCCGCGGAGTCCGGCCTTGTCTGTGAGCGCGCCTGGCGACCAGCCTTCGGCGATGATGAAGGGCCTGAGCTTGGCGATCGAATGGCAGAGCCGGCCGACATCCTCGAGCCGCAGTCGCCGGTAGCGGCGGGTTTCGAGGATTTTGGCGACAACCTTGGTTCCCAGGCCAGGCACGCGCAACAGCGCTTCGCGGTCGGCGCGGTTGACGTCGATGGGGAAACGTCCCCGGTTGCGCAGCGCCCAGGCAAGTTTCGGATCGATGGCGAGATCGAGCATGCCATCGCTGCTGCCGGCCAGGATTTCAGGCTGCGAAAATCCGTAGAAGCGCATCAGCCAGTCGGCCTGGTAGAGCCGGTGTTCGCGCATCAGCGGCGGCTTCCGGAGCGGGAGCGATGACGAGGAATCGGGGATCGGACTGAAGGCCGAGTAATAGACGCGCCGCAAATGGTAGCTGCCATACAGCCGGGCGCTGGCGTGCAGGATGCCGTCGTCGGAGGTGTTGTCCGCGCCAATGATCATCTGCGTCGACTGGCCACCCGGGGCGAAGCGTTCGCGTTTTTTGGTCCGCAACGTCGGCTCGGCTTTTTCCTCCATCTTCCGGCGCAAATTGGCCATGGAAAGCCGGATTGTCTCCGGCCTCTTTTCCGGCGCCAGCTTCTTCACGCCCTCGTCGGTGGGCAATTCGACATTGATCGACAGGCGGTCGGCATAGAGCCCGGCCTTCTCGATCAGGTCCGCCGAACTCTCGGGGATGGTTTTGAGATGGATATAGCCGGAGAATTTTTCCTCCAGCCGCAGCCGCCGCGCCACCTCGACCATCTCGCCCATGGTCTCGTCAGGCGAACGGATGACGCCCGAGGACAGGAAAAGCCCTTCGACATAATTGCGCCGGTAGAAATCCATGGTCAGCTTCACCACCTCGTCGATGCCGAAGCGGGCGCGCCGCACATTCGAGGACGAGCGGTTGATGCAATAGCTGCAGTCGTAGATGCAGAAATTGGTCAGCAGGATTTTCAGCAGCGAGATGCAGCGGCCGTCCGGCGCGTAGGAATGGCAGATGCCTATGCCTTCGGTGGAGCCGATGCCGCCGGATTTCAAAGAATCCTTCTTCGCCGCGCCCGATGAGGCGCAGGAGGCGTCGTATTTGGCGGCGTCGGACAGGATTGCCAGTTTCTCACGAACAGGGAGTGCGCTCATTTGTTCATGATATGTTCCGGAAGGCCAATGCGCCAGCTCATTTGATGGTGACGGCGAAAAAGTGATCGCCGCCGGTCCCCCGCATCAGACTTCGTGCAGATAGAGATGATAGTCCAGCTCGCTCACCGTGCGCGCCACGCGCAGGTACTCGGACTGCTTGATCGCCACAAAGGTGCGGTGCAGGTCCTCGCCGAGCGCGCCCTTCAGGAAGCTGGACGCCTTGGCCGCTTCGATGGCGGCCCGCCAATCGGCCGGCATCGTCGTGCGGGTGACGGCCGCTTCATAGCCATTGCCGGTCGTTTCGGGGCCGGGATCGAGCCCTTCGTCGAGGCCCTTGACGATGCCGGCAAGCACCGTCGCGGCAATCAGATACGGATTGGCGTCGACGCCTGATGGACGATGCTCGATGCGCCGGTTCTTTGCATCGCCGGCCGGCACGCGCAACGCCACCGAGCGGTTGTTGACGCCCCAGCTCGGCGCCACCGGCGCATAGGATTGCGAGACGAAGCGCCGCCAGGAATTGGCATGCGGCGCAAACACCAGCATTGATTCCGCCATGGTCTGGATCAGCCCGCCGAGGCCACGCAGCAGCGGCAGCGACCAGCTCTCGCCGGCGGCTTCCGCAAAGACGTTTCGGCCGTCCTTGTCCTGCAGCGAGACATGGAAATGCATACCGGAGCCGGCATATTTCTCGATCGGCTTGGCCATGAAGCAGGCGGTGACACCATGGCGGCGCGCCTGCGCCCGCACCAGCCGCTTCAGCATGACCAGATCGTCGGCCGCCCGCATCACGTCCTTGCGGTAATTCAGCGTCAGTTCGTACTGGCCGGGCGCATATTCGGAAATCACCGTCTCGGCCGGAATGCCTTGCGCCTTGGCGGCGGCGTAGATGTCGGAGAACAACGGCTCCATGCCGTGCAGATGGTCGACTGAATAAACTTCGGTCTTGCCCGAGACGCGGCCATCGAGCACCGCGCGCGCCGGCTGCACCTTGCCGTCGGCGTCGCGCTCATTGGCCAGCAGAAAAAACTCGAGCTCGAAGGCACCGGCGGGATAGAGTCCCTTGGCCGCCAATATGCCGACCTGCCGGGCAAGCGCCAGCCGCGGATCCGACGACATTGGCTGGCCGTCGAGATAATACATCGCCATCAGCAGTTGGCCGCGCGGCGGCTTCGTGCCGTAAAGCGGCACCAGCGTGCCCGGAATCGGCCAGGCCCTCAGATCGCCGTCGCCGCTGTCCCAGATCAGCCCGGTTTCGTGCACATCCTCGCCGGTGATGTCGAGGCCGAGAATGGAGATCGGCATGTGCCGGCCGCCCTCGAAAATGCTTTTCAGCTCATGCCGGCGCACGATCTTGCCGCGCCCCACACCATTGGCGTCGGTCAGCACGATATCGAAGGCCTCGATCTCGGGATGGGCGTCGAGGAAGGCTTGCGCCTCGGTGGGCGTCGAGCCCGAAGGTGAGGTCATGATCGCACTCAAATTTGGCTTGGGCGCTTGTCTCACGCCGCAAGCTTTGCCGCAACCGCGCCGAACGCGGCGATCAGCCGGTTGACCTGGGTGCCTGACGTTGCCGGCGAGATCAGCATCATGTTGTGGAACGGTGCGATCAGCACGCCGCGATTGACCAGCGCGACATGGATCGCAGCCTCCAGTTCCGGCGCATGCGCAATTTCCGCCTCGGCACCATTGCGCAGCGGGCCGGGCGCGCAGATGAACTCGACGCGTGCCCCGACGCGGGAGACATGCCAGGGCAGATTGTAACGATCGATCACGCCGGTCAGCCCGGCATCGAGCCGCCGCGCCAGATGATCCATGCGGTCATAATTCTCCTGCGTCATCACCTCCTCGAGCGTGGCGCGCATGGCGGCGAACTGCAGCGGGTTGGCCGACAGCGTCGTGCCCATGCCGGAATATCCCGGCTCTTTCGTCCTGTTATAGTCGGCATAGCGCGAGGCGACCTCCTCGCTCATGCCCCAGACGCTCGCCGGAACGCCGCCGGCAATCGGCTTGCCCAGCACGAACAAGTCGGGCTCCAGCCCATGTTTACTGGTGTAACCACCGGGACCGGTCGAGATCGTATGCGTCTCGTCGATCAAGAGCAGGGTGCCGGCTTCACGCGTCAATTTTCGCAGCGCATCATGGTAGCCAGGGTCGGCAAGTACCATGCAGGAATTGGTCAGCACCGGCTCGGCGATGACGCAGGCAACGTCCCTGTCCTTCAATGCGGCCTCGAGAGCGGCGACATCGTTGAATTCGATGACCTTGGCCGTGCGGGTCAGGTCGCGGAATTCGCCCGCCAGTCCCGGCCGGTTGACGGGCTTGCCGTCGATCAGCCGCACCATCGTCTCGTCCACCGAGCCGTGATAGCAGCCGTTGAAGACCAGGATCTTCTCCCTGGAGGTGACGGCGCGGGCGACGCGCAGCGCAAAGCGATTGGCGTCGGTCGCCGTGGTCGCGATCTGCCAGAACGGGAGGCCGAAGCGCTGCTGCAGCAGCGGCCCGATGGCCAGCGCATCCTCGGAAGGCAGCATATAGGTCAGGCCGCGCCCGGCCTGGCGGCGAATGGCGCGCGCCACCGGTGGAGGCGAGTGGCCAAACATCGAACCGGTGTCGCCGAGGCAGAAATCGTCGAGCTTGTTGCCGTCCATGTCGGTGATCGTGGCGCCTCGGGCGCTGTCGACCAAGATCGGAAACGGTGTCGGCCAATCGTTCATCCAGTGCATAGGCACGCCGCCGAAGAAGCCGGGCAGGCCGTTGCCGACCTTGGTTTGTGATCTCGGCCGCGCCTCGCGAAAGGCTGCCCCTTCCGTCTCGCGCAATTGCGCGATGCGGTCGCGGCTGATCCCGCCGATGGTCTTTGAACTATCGCTGCCGTGCATGAAAATCCCTCTGGCTCATTCCTACTTACCCAATCCACCTCCGCAACGGCAATTGGCCGTGCGTCCGTTCTGCATTGGCTCAGTCGCCTGCGGCGGGCGCTTGACCCCGCTTGCGAAGTCGGCGCCAATGCTGTCGGCAACGACAAGCGGGGGAAAGAATGCGGACGATCATCTGCGTGACCATGCTCTTCCTGTCGGCCGGTACGGCGTTCGCGACCGGCGGTATCTGGTGCACCGTCGATGATTCACAGGTCAAATTCCAGGTTGATGCCGGCGTCACCACGGGCATGGGCGGCCCGACTTTCAATTTCCGCGGCGACCTCGAAATCAAGGCAAGGCCCACGGGTGATCCATTGCGCAAGACGGTGTTAGAGGATGCGAACCTCACCCAGTATTGGCTCGACGACAAGGAACTGCGGCTAAACATCTACCACGAGCAGCAGGTCGCCAAGATCTACAGTTCGGTCGAATTGACGATCCTGACCAGGGCCAGCGACGAGGGCGTCTATGACGGGCATTACAAGCTCGCTGTCTATGACAGCACGGCCGACAAGGAAAGCGACGGCAAGCCCGTCGATCTGACCGGCAAGGTCTCCTGCGGGGCCGAGTGATCGGCCATCCCGGCTAGGCCGTGATGTCGATGACGCCACAGTCGCCGGCGGCGCTGCCGAAGGCGACGCGGCGTTCTTCCCTGTCCCACATCATCGCGGTGATGGCGCCCTTGCCTGGTCGCCGCAAAAGCACTTCCTTGGCGTCGGAAAAGCGCACGGCCATCACCATGCCGTCGTCGTAACCGACTGCGACGACGTCCTGGCTCGGATGGCAGGCGACCGCCGTCACCATGGCATTGCCGCGCGTGCCGAGCTCCAGCGGCGCCTTGCCCATCGGGCCGTCCTTGCCCGAAAACGGCCAGACGATCGCCGCCGGCGCGCCGGAACTGGCCAGCCACTTGCCTTTCACGCTCCATGACAGGCTTTTGACCTTGCCGGGATAGCCGCTCATGCGCATGTGCTTGCCGTCGGCCAGCTTCCAGCCATGCAGGGCGTTTTCCTGCATGGTGGTGACCAGAAAGGCGCCGTCCGGCGAGAAGGTGATGCCGGTGTGCGCGCCCGCCCATTCCAGCTCCACCGGCTTGCCCTCGGCGGCGGGGAAATGCAGCGTCGCGCCATTGTAACGGGCGACGCCGAAGCGCATGCCCTTGGGCGAGAACGCCAGCCCCTCGACCGAGCGCGGATGGGCAAATTCCCGGGTCTTGCCATCGGCGAAGCGCACGAAGGCGGTCTTGCCCGTGGCATACGCGATGGCGCCTTGCGGCCCGGCGGCAACGCTGGTGATCCATTTTTTTCCCGCGTTCGCCACCTCCTGGGTCTCGCCGCCGGCTTTCACGGCAAAAACCTTGCCGTCCTCGCCGCCGGTGATCAGCCGGTCGTTGGCCGCGTCATGGAAGGCGGCAAGCAGCCCGTCATTGGCCTGCACCGTCTTGTGGCCATTGTCGAGCCGATGGACAGCACCATCGGCCAGCGCGAAATGCGGCACGTCGCCGAGGAAGACGGCGGCGACGCAATGGCCTTCGAGATCAAGCGGGGCAACTGTGGGCATGGGTCATCTTTGTTCGACTGGATTAGAATTGTAGAGGCGGCTTACTCGACGTTTGCGGTTCCGACAACCATCGGGATTGGCAAGTGATGAAGGGGCAGGCGTCAAAGCAGCCCCTTGGCTCGTAGATCCGCAGCGAATGCTGCCAACGGCATCACCAGAGTCAAATCCGATCCTGTGAGACGCTCGGCGCCGTAGCTTGCATACCACTTTGCCGCCCGCTCGCTCTTGGCGTCGATGATGAGCAGAATGCCGCCCCCTTCTCCCGCAAGCCGCAGGCAGCGCAATGCCGCTGCGGCAAGCAACTGACCTCCGAGGCCTTGCCCGGCGACGGTGCGATCGGTGGCAAGACGGCCAAGCTTGAAGCCGGAAACTTCGTGTCGTGCCAAGCCTCTCGTCAGGGCTGCGGGAACGGCTTCATGAGCGACGGCGGACGGCGCGATCGTATAAAAACCGAGTACACGTTCCGAAGCTGTATCGCCGATCGCGCAGAAGGTCTTGGCCGCATTCTGATCATGACTCTGTCGCGCGAACCGCTGCAGAAATTCGTTCATCTGCAGGTCGCCACAATCGAAGGACGCTCGATCGTGGCGTTTTGCTATTGGCTCCTCGTGCCAGGACGGAAGAGTCACAAAGTGTCCGGCAAGGCCGCAATCGCCGCCTTGAGCCTGGCGTTGGGTTTTGGCGGGTGTTCCAGCAGGTCCAGGATGCGCTTAAAGTCGCGGTCGGACACCTTCGTCACTTCAGCCGCATCAATCACCGCCTGCGCCGCAGGCACGATCTTATCGAGGATGAAGTCTGCCATGTCTTTGTGCGAGAGCGCAGCGGCGCGCGCGATCATCGCCTTCTCCGAAGGGGGAATGCGGATTTGGTAGCGCTCGGTCTTGTTGTCCGCAGGTCTAGGCATGGTCATTCCTCATCGCGATACGTACACATGATATGTGTACGTATCGCACAATTCAAGCTTTGAATCGTGTGGCTGAACCTAGGCCTGGCAGGCGTCAAAGCTCTTCTTCAGCCGTTCAGCGTCGAGTTCGCGTCCGATGAACACCAGCCGGCTTTCGTGCTTTTCGCCGTCCTTCCAGGCGCGCTGGTGGTCGCCCTCGATGATCATGTGCACGCCTTGGATGACATAGCGCTCGTCATCGCCCTTGAGCGCGATGATGCCTTTCAGCCGCAGGATGTTAGGGCCTTCCATCTGGGTGACCTTCTCGATCCATGGGAAGAATTTCTTCGGGTCCATCTCGCCGCCGCGCAGCGACACCGACTGCACCGTCACATCATGGATGTCGGACGGATGAGCGTGATGGTGGTGGTCGTGCCCATCGTGGTGATGATGATCATGGTCGTGATGATCATGATCGTGGTCATGGTGATCATGTTCATCATGCGCTTCGAGGAAATGCGGATCGTTCTCCAGCGCCCTGGACAGGTCGAAGGCGCCGCGGTCGAGCACTTCCGACAGGGCGACGCCGGCGCGCGTCGTGCGGTGAATTTTGGCGGCAGGGTTGATGGCGCGGATCGTCGCCTCGACCATGGCAAGTTCTTCCGGGGTGACGAGGTCGGTCTTGTTGAGCACGACGACGTCGGCGAAGGCGATCTGGTCCTCGGCTTCCTTGGAATCCTTGAGCCTGAGCGGCAGGTGCTTGGCGTCGACCAGGGCCACCACGGCATCGAGCTTGGTCTTGGAGCGCACGTCGTCGTCCATGAAGAAGGTCTGCGCCACCGGCACAGGATCGGCGAGACCCGTGGTCTCGACGACGATGGCGTCGAAGCGGCCGGGCCGCCGCATCAGGCCCTCGACGACACGGATCAGGTCGCCGCGCACCGTGCAGCAGACGCAGCCATTATTCATCTCGTAGATCTCCTCGTCTGATTCCACGATCAGGTCGTTGTCGATGCCGATCTCGCCGAATTCGTTGACGATGACGGCGTAGCGCCTGCCGTGGTTTTCCGACAGGATGCGGTTGAGCAGCGTCGTCTTGCCGGCGCCGAGATAGCCGGTGAGGACGGTTACGGGAATCTGTGTCTGCGCTTCGCTCATGGCTTGCCTCGAAATGACTAGGCCCTGAAATTCAGGCCGCGAAAAGGGATTGTCGGTTCCATATAGGATGTGCGCCGGGCTTTTGCACGGGGCAAACCATGGGCCAAAGCTGCCGACCGGGATTGTCCCGGCATCATGGCCGCGGAAGCGGCCGCCGTCCCCGGCGGCGGAATGATCAACGGGCCTCTTGCCAGGGCTGTCCGGTCGTCGGATCGCATTCACGCAGCGGTCGCTCCGAATTCCCTTCACCCGAAACTCGTTTGTCATCTAACTGAAATAAACATCTGGCATCACCACGGCGGACACCGCAAATGCTTGCCGGCAAAGCTGTTTCGGATGCCGGAATCTTTTTCGATCGTCGATTGCCAACCGGCCGGCTGCGTCTATGCTGTGCGCACCGGTACGGCCGAAGAGGGATGACCATGGCCAAGGCGGACAAGACTGCAACGATGAGCCGGCTGCATTCAGCGGCAAGGCTGGCAAGGACCGCGCTGGCGGCACGGCTCCTGGCGCATGGCTTTTACGCCGGCCAGGACCAGATCATGCTGGCGCTGGACCGTGAGGACGGCCAGACGCCGGGCAATCTCGCCGGTCGCCTCGGCGTGCGTCCGCCGACCATCACCAAGACCATCAACCGGCTGCAGGCACAGGGTTTTCTGGAGAAACGCGCGTCCGACTCCGATGCCCGCCAAGCCCATATCTTCCTCACCGATACCGGCCGTGAAACCATCCGCGCCATTGAGAAGTCGGTGAAGAAGACCGAAAAGCAGGCGCTTAAGGGCCTCGACAAGAAGGACCAGAAGGCGCTGTTCAAGCTGCTCGCCCGCATCGAGGCCAACCTCTCCAACGAGGAACTGGTGCTGATCGACGACGACGCCGAGTCGGATGACTGATCTCTCCGGCCGTCAGGCGGCCGCGGTATTTCCGTGGATCAAGGACGACCAACGGCCCGGCGTCATGCCGAACGCTTTCTTGAATTGCCTGTTGAAGTGGCTCTGGTCGCTGAAGCGGGCCTCGATCGCGATCTGTACCAAGGGCACGCCGGCGGCGATCATCCTGCGCGCGCGCTGAAGCCGGCGCATTACCAGGAAACGATGCGGGCTGGTCGAGAAGGCCGCGCGGAAATGTCTCGACAGGGCATAGCGGTCGAGACCCGTGACGGCTTCCAACTCACCCGAACGCACGGGCCGGTCGAGGTTTTCCGTGAGATACTCACCCGCCAGTGTCGCCGCCCGCCACGCCGTCCCGGCTATTGGCTTTGCCGGCTTGCCGGCATGCCGGTTCAGACTTTGCATCAGTCGCGCCAGGAAGTCGTCGACGAACAGCTCGTCGAGTTCCTGCTCCAACGGCCCGAGCGCCGACAGCAGGGTCGCGCAGAAGGCCTCGTCCGTCACCACGCCGTCCCTGACGAAGGGCAGCGCCGTGCCGCCGAGACAGTCGAGCATCAGTGACGGCTCAAGATAGAGCATCCTGTAGCGCAGGCCTTCTTCCGTGCCGGCGCCGCCATCGTGCAACTCGTCCGGATGCAGCACGATGACCTGGCCGGGCAGGCTCAGCCGTGCCGCGCCGCGATAGCGGAAGGTCTGCACGCCGCGCAGCGTCACCCCGATCGCGTAGGTGTCGTGGCGATGCGGATCGAAGGCGCTGCCGTGAAACCGCGCCTCGATGCGCTCCATCCCCGCGGGGTCGCGAGCGGAGAAGATGCAGTTTTCAGCGGCATCGGCGCACAAACGTCCAAGACCCTCGAAGGCCTGACGGTCTAGATCGAACGACATCGTCTCCTTCAGCCTCGCTACACGGGGCCTAACCTTGAAATGGCTCACTTTCCCATGTTCGATACGAAATTTGCAATCGTACTGCGGCAAGACCTGGCCGTCTGGCAGAAACTCAACGTCACCGCCTTCCTGACCAGCGGCATTGTCGCGCAATTCCCCGACATCATCGGCGAGCCCTATCGCGACCGCACCGGCAATCTCTACAATCCCCTGTCGATCCAGCCGGTCATCGTGCTCTCGGCCGACCAGGCAACGATGAGTGCGATCCATCGGCGTGCGCTGGAACGCGGCGTCACCACCTCGCTCTATGTCGAGGAGATGTTCTCGACCGGCTTCGATGCCGCCAACCGCGCCGTCTTTGCCGAGTTCGCGCCCGAAGATGCCAAGGTGGTCGGCATAGCGCTGCGTGCCGAGAAGAAGGTGGTCGACAAGATAACCAAGGGCGCCCGCATGCACGCGTAGCGCCCGAAGGCTAAGCCTGACGCCGACTGTTGTTGTACCAGCGAGCTTAGGCGCGGCTGCGGGCGACAATTGGCTTGCCGGCAAGCCGCAATTCCCGCAAAGGTGGGGTTCCAGCCCAGCTTTTCCCCGGCCTGCACGTGAATCCTTCCCAAAGACATGTCGAAAGCGCGACGCCGCCGGTGGCGATCCTGTGCATGCTGACCACCTATGTCTTCTTCACCTTCCTCGACACCAGCAGCAAATATCTCGTCCTGGCCGGCGTCTCCGTCCTGATCGTCGCCTGGGTGCGCTTTGCCGTGCATGTCGTGCTGGTTGGAGCGCTGCTGCGTGGCTGGCGCGAACCGAGGCGATTTCGGCCGGTCAACCTGCCGGCGCATGTGATGCGCGGCGCGTTCCTGTTCGGCTCGACCATGTTCAATGTCCTGGCGCTGCGCTCCCTGCAACTGGCCGAGACGACCTCGATCTATTTCTTCGGGCCGATGGTGATCACCGCCCTTGCCGGGCCGCTGCTCGGCGAATGGGCCGGATGGCGGCGCTGGCTGGCTATCCTGGCCGCTTTCGCCGGGGTCCTGATCATCACGCGGCCCGGTGTCGGCGTTTTCGGCATCGGACATCTCTTCGCGCTCGGCTCGATGCTGTCGAACTGCTTCTATGTCATCATGACGCGCCGCATGTCGGCGACCGAGACTCCGGAGAGCCTGATCCTGTTCTCGGCGTTGGCGCCGACGGTCCTGCTGCTGCCCTTGCTGCCGTTTTCATTTTCCCTGCCGCATGATGGCTGGCACTGGTCCGTGCTGCTCATGCTTGGCGTGTTCGGCGGTGTCGGCCACTGGTTGCTGGTCCAGGCCTATCGGCTGGCGACGACCACAGCGCTCGCGCCGTATCCCTATTCGCAAATGGTGTGGATGATCATTTCGGGCTGGCTTGTCTTCAAGCAGTTCCCCGACCGCTGGACGCTGGTCGGCGCCGCCATCATCGTCGCCAGCGGCCTCTACATCGTCCATCGCGAACATCGGCTCAGGCTGCGCAGCCGTGCGGCCTCGGATGTCGAGGCCGAGGCGCTGGCAAAAAAACTTTGATTTGGCCCGGATCGATGGCATAAGGCCGCCCTTAAACAGTTTAAAAAAAGACGGGGAGCGAAAGGCTGGCACAGAAGATCAAGCTGTCGACGATCGCGGATGCGCTCGGCGTGTCCACGGCCACCGTATCCTTGGCACTGCGCGACAGCCCGCTGGTTGCCGGCTCGACGCGCGACCGCATCAAGGAACATGCGCGCACCATCGGCTACATCTACAACCGCCGCGCCGCCAGCCTGCGCACCTCGCGCTCGGGCATTGTCGGTGTCGTCGTCCACGACATCATGAACCCGTTCTTCGCCGAGATTCTGCGCTCGATCGAGAGTGAGCTCGACCGCAGCCGGCAGACCTTCATCCTGTCCAATCACTACGATCAGCTCGAAAAGCAGCGCACCTTCATCGATACATTGCTGCAGCTCGGCGCCGATGGCGTCATCATGTCGCCGGCTATCGGCACGCCGGCGTCCGATATCGTCATGGCCGAGGAGAATGGGCTGCCGGCGGTGCTGATCGCGCGCACCGTCGAGGGTGCCGACGTACCGGTGTTTCGCGGCGACGATGCCTATGGCACGGGCCTCGCCACCAACCATCTGATCTCGCTTGGCCACAAGCGCATCGCCATGATCGGCGGCACCGACCAGACCTCGACCGGCCGCGATCGCTATCAGGGCTATGTCAACGCCATGGAGGCAGCCGGGCTTGAAGTCAGGCCATCCTGGCGCATATCAGGCCCGCGCACCAAGCAGGCCGGTTTCGAGGCCGCCGGGCAGTTTCTGGCGCTGAAGGACAGGCCTACCGCGGCCTGCTGCTGGAACGACCTCGTCGCCATCGGCCTGATGAACGGCATTGCGCGTGCCGGCCTTGTGCCGGGCGTCGACATCTCCGTCACCGGCTATGATGATCTCGAAGAGGCGGCTATCGCCACGCCGGCGCTGACTACCGTCTGGAACGGCCAGCGCGAGGTTGGCCGCCGCGCCGCCAGCGCGCTGCTCGACAAGCTCAACGGGCAGACGGTGCGGCCCTCGCAGGAATTGATCAAGCCGGAACTGCACGTGCGCCAGTCTACCGGCAAGCCGGTGGAGCGTGCATGACCAAGGCCGAACAATTGGAAGCCGTTGCCATTCTGGTGCCGGCCGATTTCAGCGACCACGCCGTCGCGCGTATCGACCGGACGTTTAACCGCGTCGGCATCGAGCGCGCCGATCCCGCGCTGGTCACCGAGGAGATGCGCCGCGCGGTGCGTGGCATCGCATCCTTTGCCGGCATCAGTGCGGCGATGATCGATGCGTTGCCGAAGCTCGAACTCATAGCCTCGTTCGGCGTCGGCTACGATTCGGTCGATGTCGGCCATGCGGCGGCGAAGAACATCATGGTCACCAACACGCCCGACGTGCTGACCGAAGAGGTCGCCGACACCGCGATCGGGCTGCTGATCAACACGGTGCGCGATCTGCCGCGTGCCGAAACCTGGCTGCGTGACGGCAGCTGGGCGAAGAAGGGCAACTATCCGCTGAGCCGGCTGACCTTGCGCGCGCGCCGCGTCGGTATTTTCGGCATGGGCCGCATCGGACAGGCCATTGCACGGCGGCTGGAGGCCTTCGGCCTGCCGATCGCCTATCACAACCGGCGCCGGGTCGAAGGCCTGTCCTACCAATACCATGACACGCTGAAGGGCTTGGCCGAGGAAGTCGACACGCTGATTTCGGTGGCGCCCGGCGGTGCTTCGACACAGAAAGCGGTCAATGCCGCGATCCTGTCGGCGCTCGGCGCGAACGGCGTCTTCGTCAACATCGGCCGCGGCAGTACCGTCGACGAGGCGGCCCTTGCGGCCGCTCTCGCCGACGGCACCATCGCCGCGGCCGGGCTCGATGTCTTCGCCGACGAGCCGAATGTCCCCAAAGCGTTGCTCGACTTACCAAACGCCTCTCTGTTGCCGCATGTCGGCTCGGCCTCGGAGCATACACGCCGCGCCATGGCCGATCTGTGCGTCGACAATCTGGTGTCGTGGTTCAGCGACCGCAGGCCACTGACACCAGTGCCCGAGACGGCGCATGTGAAGGCTCGCCCTTGAGCGGTGGCACTGCCACACTTATTAACGTCCGCTTAACCCTTTGAAATCATTCTTCATCCTGTGTGCTGGATGAGGAATGATGAAAACGCTTTTCGCATTGATCGGTGCAGCCGCGCTGTTTGGCGGCGTTCAGCTGTTTCATGACGGCAGCGGGGAAAGCGCTGCCAATGAGGCTACGCCTTCCAATGCCTACAGACTGGTTGCCAATGGCGACGAGGGCGCATGCGCGGTCACGCGCGGCGCCTCGGTCTCGGATGGCCTGTCGCTGCTGACGGTGGCGCCGAATTGCCGACGGCTCCTGCCGGGCCTCGAGCGGGCTAAATTCTGGCGCGAGCAAAACGACGGAACCGTTGCCTTCAGCGCCAACGGCATCGATCCGATCGTCACCTTTGCCGTGGCTGATGGCGATGGCTACGAATCCTACGCGCCGGCCCTGCCGTTGCTGTCGCTGGCGTCAGACGGTGGCCTGAAACCTGGAAACTAACTACTCCGCCGCCGCCCGCGCGCCGGCTTTCGCGGCGGCATGCAGGCGCACCGCATCGCCGAAAGCGCGAAAAATCTTGGCGGAATTGCTGTCCGACTTGACCCAGTATTCGGGATGCCACTGGACGCCGACGGCGAAGGCGCGGGCACCCTTGACCGAAACCGCTTCGACCGTGCCGTCGGTGGCGACAGCCTCGATCTCGAGCTTCGATCCCAGCCGGTCAATCGCCTGGCGATGCAAGGAATTGACCTTGATGTCGCCGGCGCCGAACACGCCGGCCAGGCAACTGCCTGTCTTGATCGAAATGGTCTGGTGAATGGCGAAGCGCTCATCCTGTTTGTCGCTCACCGCCGCACGGTGGTCCAGCGACCCTTCGCGCTCCTGGATCTCGGTGCCCAGTGTCCCGCCGAGCGCCACGTTCAATTCCTGGATGCCGCGGCAGATGGCGAGCAGCGGCACGCCGCGCTCGATCGCCTTGCGGATCAGCGGCAGCGTCGTGGCGTCGCGCGCGGTGTCATAGGGGCCGTTCGCTTCGCTGGCATCGCCGCCATAGAGCGAGGGGTCGACGTTGGATTTCGAGCCGGTCAGCATGATGCCGTCGACCGACGACAGAAGTTCGTCGAAGTCCAGCCGGTCGCCGAACGATGGCACGAGCAGTGGGAAAACGCCGGCACCTACGATTGCTGCTTCCAGATATTGTTGAGGGGCGGCATGCCAGGTGTAGTTGTCGAACTGACGGACGTCGGTCGATATGGCGACGAGCGGCTGCTGCATTTTGGGTCTGTCTTCCATCTGGCAAGGGATATCCTGCCTTTAAAATAAGCGATCCCCGGCCATTTTTCCAGCCAAGTCTCAGCGTGTCGCATGGGCCACGAAACCGCCTGTTAGACTATAGTTGCAGGGTCGCATGGCTTCGCCATCAAATCCGGCCGGCGTGCTGGACTCGACTCCTTGCCCGTGTATTGTTTCGAGCGAACCGATGCGGGAGCCGAGGATTTCCCGAACGTCGGTTTGTTGGTCCAAAAGGGAGGAACTGCATGGATCGTCGTTCATTTATCCGCAAGGCCGGCGTCACCGGCGTCGGCGCAGCCGCGGCGGCGGCCACGCTCGGCGCACCGGCAATCGCCCAGTCCAACCCCAAGGTGACATGGCGATTGGCGTCGTCCTTCCCGAAGTCGCTCGACACCATCTATGGCGGGGCCGAAGTGTTCTCCAAGATGCTGTCGGAAGCCACCGACGGCAATTTCCAGATCCAGGTCTTTGCCGCGGGCGAGCTTGTTCCCGGCCTGCAGGCCGCCGACGCCACCACGGCCGGCACGGTCGAGGCCTGCCACACGGTGGCATATTATTACTGGGGCAAGGACCCGACATGGGCGCTGGGTGCGGCGGTGCCCTTTTCGCTCAACGCGCGCGGCATGAATGCATGGCACTACCATGGCGGCGGCATCGATCTGTTCAATGAGTTTCTCGCCACGCAAGGTCTGTTCGGCCTGCCGGGCGGCAACACCGGCGTGCAGATGGGCGGCTGGTTCCGCAAGGAGATCAACACCGTCGCCGACCTCTCCGGCCTCAAGATGCGCATTGGCGGCTTTGCCGGCAAAGTGGTGCAGAAGCTCGGCGTGGTGCCGCAGCAGATCGCCGGCGGCGACATCTACCCGGCGCTGGAAAAAGGCACCATCGACGCCGCCGAATGGGTCGGCCCCTATGACGACGAGAAGCTCGGCTTCTACAAGGTCGCGCCCTATTATTACTATCCCGGCTGGTGGGAAGGCGGCCCGACCGTCCACCTGATGTTCAACAAGGCGAAATACGACGAGCTTTCGCCGACCTACAAGTCGCTGCTGCGGACGTGCGCCCAGGCCGCGGACGCCAACATGCTGCAGAAATACGACTATGTGAACCCTCCGGCGGTGAAGCGGCTGGTGGCCGGCGGCGCCAAACTGCGCCCATTCAGCCAGGAGATCATGGCCGCCTGCTTCGAGAAGGCCAACGAGGTCTACGCCGAAATGGAAGCCTCGAACGCGCCGTTCAAGAAGATCTGGGAATCGATCAAGGGCTTCCGCAAGGAGCACTATCTCTGGGCGCAGGTGGCCGAATACAATTACGACACCTTCATGATGGTCCAGCAGCGCAACGGCAAGCTGTAGGCGATCGTACTTTGCTTTTCGAAAGCCTCGGGGCATTTTTGTTCCCCGGGGCTTTTCTTTGCTCGACGGCGACGGCAATCGCCAAATGCCGCGAAGCCTGAACCTCAGCCCATAGCTGGTACCACCAGCACCTTCACTTCACCCGGAGCCGGCGGATTGGCGATCACCCCTGGCGCCTCTTCGAGCGTGACTTGCCTGGAGATCAACTGATCGATCTCGATCACGCCCGACGCGATAAGCTCGGCGGCGCGGCGATGCGTGTAGGGATTGAGGAATGAGCCCACTACCTTGAGTTCGCGGAACAACAGGTCGAAGGGCTCGAATTCCACCTTCATGCCTTGCGGCGTCACGCCGACGATAACGACGGTGCCGCCCGCCCTTGCCAGCCGCATCGACTGCTCGACGGTCTCGCGCACACCGGCGCATTCGAACACCACGTCGGCGCCACCAGGCATTAGTCCGGCCGGACCGGCGATGGCCTCGATCACATCGGTGGCGGCGGGATCGACCGTCGCCGTCGCACCGAGTTCGCTGGCAAGCGCGCGCCGCGAGGCTTGCCGTGTCGACAGGATGATGGTGGTCGCCCCGGCCAGCCGCGCCAGTTGCACGGTGAGCAGGCCGATGACGCCGCCGCCGAGCACGACCACCGAGCTGCCTGGCTTGATCTCGGCAAGGTCGACGCCGTGCAGGCAGCAGCCGAGCGGCTCGCAGAAAGCACCATGAGTTGGCTTCAGATCGGCGGGAAGGACAAAGGCCTGTTTCTGCGGAATCACCACATAGTCGGCAAAGCCGCCGTCGCGGTGGATGCCGATGGCGGTGAGATTGCCGCACAAATTGACGCGGCCGGCATGGCAATGGCCGCAGCGCCCGCAGGCGATGTTGGGGTCGCCGGTGACGCGGTCGCCGACGGCAAAGCCGGAGACGGCGGTGCCGATTGCCTCGACGATGCCGGAGAATTCGTGCCCGGGTGTCACTGGCGGCCTGCAGGGGAACTCGCCGTGGAAAAGATGCCGGTCGGTGCCGCAGACACCGCAGGCTTCGATCCGCACCAGGAGGTCGTCCGGGCCCGGGACCGGTTTGGCGATCTCGCGCAACGAGATGCTGCCCACTGCCTCCAACCGCACGGCTTTCATGGCATCGTTTCCATCAATTGAAGCTCGGCGGTTGCGACAGGTCCGGCGCGGGTGCAGCCGGCTTGGCCGGCGGCGCATCGCCGAAATTCGGGGGCTGCGACAGATCGGGCGTGCCGGGCGCCGTCGGTGCGGCGCCGCCATTGGCAGGCGCGCCGCCACCGTCCGGCGCGCCGAGCGGCGACAGGCTGGGCACCCCGGGCACCGTGTAGTCGATCGTGCCGGAATCGACGGCCGTGCCCTTGTAGCGCATCACCATTTGCGGGAAGGCGATGGTCAGGCCGATCATGATCACCTGGATGCAGACGAATGGCACCGCGCCCCAATAGATCTGGCCCGTTGTCACCGGCGCGATCTGCTTGCCGGTCAGGCGATCGAGATAGGGCACGCGGGCAGCGACCGAGCGCAGGTAGAACAGCGCGAAGCCGAATGGTGGATGCATGAAGCTGGTCTGCATGTTGACGCCCAGGAGCACGCCGAACCAGATCAGGTCGATGCCGAGCTTGTCGGCCGCCGGCGCCAGCAGCGGCACGATGATGAAGGCCAGTTCGAAGAAATCGAGGAAGAAGGCGAGGAAGAAGACGAGCATGTTGACGCCGATCAGGAAGCCGACTTCGCCGCCCGGCAGCGAGGTCAAGAGATGCTCGACCCAGATCTGGCCGTTGACGCCGTAGAAGGTCAGCGAGAACACCCGCGCGCCTATCAGGATGAACAGCACGAAGGACGACAGCCGCGTCGTCGAGGCCAGCGCCTGCTTGATCACGTCCATCGACAGCCGGCCCTTCATTGCCGCCATCGCCAGCGCACCGACCGCGCCCATCGCGCCGCCCTCGGTTGGGGTGGCGATGCCGAGAAAGATGGTGCCCAGCACCAGGAAGATCAGCGCCAGCGGCGGGATCAGCACGATCACGACCTGCTGCGCCAGCCGCGACATCATGTTGATGTTCAGGCTGCGGTCGAGGATCGCGACGATGTAGATGAAGATGACGCCGACCGTCGCGCCGAGAATATCGGCGTTGTCGCCATGAGCGGGCACCAGGTAACGGTAGGCCGCATAGGCGATCGCAATGGCCGCTATCAACGCGATCAGCAACGACACCACGCCATGGCCGAGCGTCCGCGCCTCAAGCGGCAGGGCAGGCATCGACTTTGGCCGGACGATCGACATGATCACGATGTAGAGCGTGTATAGGCCGGTCAGCACCAGGCCGGGGATCAGGGCGCCGGCATACATGTCGCCGACAGAGCGGCCGAGCTGGTCGGCGAGAACGATCAGCACCAGCGACGGCGGAATGATCTGGGCGAGCGTGCCCGACGCCGCGATGACGCCGGATGCCACCCGGCGGTCATAACCATAGCGCAGCATGATCGGCAGCGAGATCAGTCCCATGGCGATGACGGACGCCGCCACCACGCCTGTGGTCGCGGCCAACAGTGCGCCGACGAAGATCACCGCGTAGGCGAGGCCTCCGCGGACGGGCCCGAACAACTGGCCGATCGTGTCGAGCAGGTCTTCCGCCATGCCCGATCGTTCGAGCACGATGCCCATGAAGGTGAAGAACGGGATCGCCAGCAGCGTGTCGTTCGACATCACCCGGCTGCCGTAGAAATTGTCCGGCAGCGCATAGAGCAGCGGCCAGGCGAGATTGATCGCGCCGCCCGAATAGGGCGTCAGAAGCACGCCGATGAAGAAGAACATCAGGCCGTTGGCGGCGAGCGAAAAGGCGACGGGATAGCCGATCAGCATGAACAGGATCAGCGAGGCGAACATGATCGGCGCCATGTTCTGGGCGATGAACTCCATCACGAACGCACCTCTTCGGCGAGCGCCTTGGCTTCGAGTTCAGCCTGTTCGTGCACGGAAATGAATGGGTTGGGATCCTCAATGACGCCGCGCATGATGGCGATCTTCTTGATGATCTCGGAAATGCCCTGCAGCGCGAGCAGGAAAAAGCCGACCAGCAGGATCGCCTTGGCCGGCCACACGATCAGGCCGCCGGCGTTGGTCGACATCTCGCCGCTGTGAAACGACAGCGACACGTAGGGCACGAAATAGAACACCATCAGCGTCACGAACGGCATCAGGAAAAACACATGGCCGAAGAGGTCGATCCAGTGCTGCACGCGGCGTGAAAACAGGCCGTAGACGATGTCGATGCGGATATGCTCGTTCTGTTTCAGCGTGTAGGCGGCGGCCAGCATGAAGGCGGCGCCGAACAGGTACCATTGCAGCTCCAGCCAGGCGTTGGACGAGGTGTCGAACACCTTGCGGATGACCGCGTTGGCCGCACTCACCAGGATCGCCAGCAGGATCAGCCAGGATACCGATTTGCCGATGAACTCGTTCATACGATCGATCGTTCTGGATAAAGCGAGAAGCCCTGCCATGCATTCCTCCCTGATGCGGTGACGCGCGATCGCCCTTTTCGTCGCGCCGCCTGGCCCAACCGTATGCAGTGCGTGGTCCGGTTGGTCAACACGGGGACGAAGGATGCAGGCCATCGGCGCTCCCGGCACGGTGGAAAACCGCGCCCTGACGAAACGTCATGCAACCAAAGTCTGGCGGGATCAGACGACCTTGCCGGTGTCGCGGCCGGCGCCGATCAGGATCAGCATGGCAACCAGGAACAGATACATCCAGGCATCTCGCCATTCGACCGGAAAATAGCCGGCCCACAGTGATTCGGCCATGCCGAAAGCGGCTGCGCCCAGCGCCGCCTTCGGCGGCGAGAGATAACCGCCGACCGCCGTCACGAACAGGATCTTCAGGCCGTAGACAAGGCCGGAACCGAAGCTGACATTGCCATAGTAGAGGCTGGCCATGACCCCGGCCAGCGCGGCGCAGAAGCCGCCGAACAGCACGGCACGCCGGAACACGCCGCGCACGTCGACGCCGCACAGCGCGGCGGCCCTGGGGTCGTCGGAGACGGCGCGCCAGCACCGGCCGAAGCTTGAGCGGGCAAATACCCAGGTGGCGAGGGCGACCGCCGCCACGACCACGGCGCAGTCGAGCACCTGGATCAGCGTCAGCGTCGCCTTGAATCCTGAGCGTTCGGCGAAAACGATGGGCTCGGCCAGCATCGGCGGCAGCCACAGATCATGCGTGTCGGCGGCGATGCGGCTTGCTTCCGACAGGACGAGCAGGATGCCGAGCGTCGTCACCACGATGGCGTTGGGCGAGCGGTCAGCCAACGGCTCGAAGACGCTGCGCGACAGGACATGGCTGATGAGCGCCGCATAGAGGAACGCCGCGAGGACGCCGAACAGCACCGAAGCAAGCAGCGTCAGCCACAGCACCTGGTAGCCGAAGGCGACGCTCAGGATCATTGCCTGGCCGCAAAAGGCAAACAGCGCCCCATAGGCGAGGTTGGTGCGGTGCAGAATGCCGTTGGTCAGCACATAGCCGAAGGCGAGCAACGCATAGAGCGCACCCGAATGCAGCCCGTTCAGCACCTGCTGGAAGAAGTAAAGCATGCTCGACAACACCAGAAGCATCCCGCCCAAGAGGGAATAGGACAAGCGCGGAGCGGACAAAGCCGACGATACCCTACGCATCCGAGGTTTGCATCGCCGAATCTAACTTGTCAAACGCGATTTATCGGTTAGATGTTCGGGAATGACAGTTGCCTGGACTTCTCACCGCTTCACCGGCGGCCTGCTCGCGCTCGACACGGCGAACACCGTCGTGCTGCGCGGCGATCCGGAGCGCACATTCGACCGCTTCGACGATCCGGCCGAAATCGCCCGCTTCGCCGACGCGGCCAGCGGCTTTCGCGCCGCCGAGCTTGGCGACAGGCGGCTGGCGGTGTCCTCGCCGGCGGCAATCGCGCCCGTCGTGCTGTCGATCCGCGAGACGACCGATAGGCTGTTTCGAGGCGCTGTGTTGAAAGGCGCGGTGGCCACCGCCGATCTGCCCGAATTCCTGCGGTCCTGCGCCGACGGCCTGGCCGCCGGCGGGACCGAGATCGGGGCGCAGGGACGGCCGTTCGGCGATCCGGCGACGCCGATCGCCTTCGAGGCGGCACTGGCGGTTTCGGCGCTTTCCCTGCTGCGTGACGACACCGTCGCGAGGCTCAGGATCTGTCCCAATTGCACCTGGCTGTTCGTCGACAGAAGCCGCAATTCCAGCCGCCTTTGGTGCGACATGGCGGTATGCGGCAACAGGCAGAAGGCAAGCCGTCACTATCGCCGCCGCATGGCGGCCAATGAGGTCAGGAATGCCTAGAATTCTTTCCCGCTCGACGGTTGCTGGCGCGGCGCTGATTGCGGCGATGACGCTTGGCGCTTGCCGGGATACTGGCGGTGGAGGCAAGCTGTTCGAAGTTTCCGGCAAGATCTTCGTCTTCAACTACCGCCTCGCCAGGGCGACCTATGTCGTGACGCTGAGGCCCTTGCGGCCGATGGGCGAGGGTCAGGTGGCGGTTGCCAGCTTCCAGAACCCCGCCGGTGGTGATCCCTTCGTGGTCGAGCAGAAGATCTGGCCGAAGCTCGACAAGGTGAGCCTGGAAAGCCCGGCGCTGACCTGCGTTGTCAAGAACAAGCCCTATGCCATCGCCATCAGCATCAAGGGCGCCGATGGCGCGGTCCTGCAGGAGATCGACACCACGCTGATGTCGACGGAAGACCAGTCCATCCTGCCCGATCGGCCGCTGGTCATCGACCAACTCTACACGGCCAACCCCGACCTCGCCGGCCATCCCGACGGCAAGCTGCCGGGCGAGCCGAAGCCGGACTGCTCGAAAGCCGGCTGACACCTTCCGACGGCATCGATTTCGGCTAGAATTTTCGTATGCCATCGCGCTGTCGGCGCACCGTTTCATGCGTGATCCAGCGCCCGCCGAACTGCTTGTCGCGCGTTGGCCGGTCCTTTCGATTTTGTTTGACCTGCCTTGCAAGGGGAGAAAGGATGCGTCATCCGATCCCGACGTTGGCTGCTGCCCCGCGCGGCCTTCGCAGAGGAAATGCCTGATGACGCTGCATGATGTCGCGCTCGACGACAAGTTCGATCTTGGAAAGGAGCGCATCTTCCTGTCCGGCGCGCAGGCGGTCATCCGCATGCTCCTGATGCAGCGCGAGCGCGACCGCCGCGCCGGCCTGAACACGGCAGGCTTCGTCTCCGGCTATCGCGGGTCGCCGCTCGGCGGCCTCGACATGCAGCTGTGGAAGGCGAAAAAGCAGCTCGCCGGGGCCGACATCGTTTTCCAGCCCGGCCTCAACGAAGAGCTGGCCGCCACCGCCTGCTGGGGCTCGCAGCAGACGGAACTGCTGGGCGAGGGCACCCATGATGGCGTTTTTTCGATCTGGTACGGCAAGGGGCCGGGCGTCGATCGTTCGGGCGACGTGTTCCGCCACGCCAATCTCGCCGGCTCGTCCAGACATGGCGGCGTCCTTGCGCTCATGGGCGACGACCACATGGCCGAATCCTCGACCAATGCGCACGCCACGGAATTCCTCTTCGTCGACACCATGGTGCCGATCCTCAACCCGGCCGGTGTCCAGGAGATCATCGACTATGGCCTGTACGGCTTTGCCATGTCGCGCTTCGCCGGCACCTGGGCGGCGATCAAATGCGTCAAGGACAACATCGAATCGACGGCTTCGGTCGACGCCTCGCTCGAACGGTTGAACATCGTCGTCCCGGATTTCGACATGCCGCCGGGCGGCCTCAACATCCGCCACGAGATCGACATGCTCGGCCAGGAAGAACGGCTGCATGAGCACAAGCGTGCCGCGGCCTCCGCCTTCATCCATGCCAATGGGCTGAACAGGCTCGTCTATTCGGGCGGCCGCAATCCGAAACTCGGCATCATCACACTGGGCAAGAGCTATCTCGATGTCCGCCAGGCGCTGGAGGATATCGGCATCGACGAGGCGGCCGCCAACCGCATCGGCGTGCGGCTGTTCAAGGTCGGCTGCCCCTGGCCGCTCGACCTGCAGCACATCGCCGACTTCGCGCGCGGTCTCGACACCATCGTCGTCGTCGAGGAGAAACGCTCGCTGATCGAGGTGCAACTGCGCGAAAGCCTTTATGGCACGGCCTCGCAGCCGGTCATCGTCGGTAAGAAGGATGAACGCGGCGACTGGCTGTTTCCGGCCAAGGGGGCGCTCGACCCCAACGAGATCGCCATTGCGCTTGGCGAAAGAATCCTCAAGACCATCGGCCCATCCGAAGAGATTTCGGCCAGGGTAGCCAAGCTACGCCAGTTCCAGGCGATGCTGGCCGATGCCACCGACATCGGCTCGCGCACACCCTTCTTCTGTTCGGGTTGTCCGCACAATTCCTCGACCAAGGTGCCTGACGGCTCGATCGCCGCCGCCGGCATCGGCTGTCACTTCATGGCGCTGTGGATGGATCGCAACACAGTTGGCTTTACCGCCATGGGCGGCGAGGGGGCGCAATGGGTCGGCCAGGCGCCGTTCTCCAGGCGCGACCACATCTTCCAGAACCTCGGCGACGGCACCTACAACCATTCCGGCACGCTGGCGATCCGCTTCGCCCTCTCGAGCGAGGCCAACATCACCTACAAAATCCTCTACAACGATGCCGTCGCCATGACTGGGGGCCAGCCGCATGAGGGCGGGCTGACGGTGGACATGATCGCCAGGCAGGTGCGGGCAGAGGGCGTCGACCGCATTGCCATCGTCACCGACGAACCCGACAAATATGCCGGGAAGGCCGAATTCCCGGCCGGCGCCACTATCCACCACCGCGACGACCTCGACCTCGTCCAGCGCGAGCTGCGCGACGTCAAGGGCGTATCGATCCTGCTCTACGACCAGACCTGCGCCGCCGAAAAGCGCCGTCGTCGCAAGCGCGGCACCTTTCCCGATCCCGACAAGCGCGTCTTCATCAACGAACTGGTCTGCGAAGGCTGCGGCGATTGCGGCGTGCAATCGAACTGCGTCTCGATCCAGCCGGTCGAAACCGAATTCGGCCGCAAGCGCAAGATCGACCAGTCGAGCTGCAACAAGGATTTCTCCTGCGTCAACGGTTTCTGCCCGTCGTTCGTCACCGTGCACGGTGCCAAGATCCGCAAGGCCGAGGGCCTGGCCGGCGGGACCGACCCGCTTGAAGGCGTGCCCATGCCAGCCGAATTCCCGCTCGGCGTCGAGGGCTGGGCGGCGATCATCGACGGCGTCGGCGGCACCGGCGTCGTCACCGTCGGTGCCGTGCTCGGCATGGCGGCGCATCTGGAGGACAAGGGTTGCGGCATGATCGACATGGCCGGCCTCGCCCAGAAGGGTGGCTCGGTGTTCACCCATGTCCGCATCGCCCGCACACCGGAAGACATCAATGCCATCCGCGTTTCGGCGGGGAAGGCCGACCTCGTGCTCGGCTGCGATCTGGTCGTGTCAGGCGCCAAGAAAGTGCTGACGGCGGTGCGCGAGGGGCATACGATCTTCCTCGCTAACACCGCCGAGATCATGCCGGGCGAATTTGCTCGATCGGCCGATTTCTCGCTGCCGATCGAGCGCCTGAAGAAGGCGATCCGCTCAGCGGCCGGTGACGACAAGGCGCATTTCTTCGACGCCACCCGCACCGCCACAGCCCTGTTCGGCAATTCGCTCGGCGCCAACATGTTCATGCTCGGCTTTGCCTTCCAGTACGGCGGTCTGCCGCTCTCGGCCGAAGCCGTCGAAAAGGCCATCGAATTGAATGGCGAAGCGGTGGCGATGAACATCGCTGCTTTCCGCTGGGGCCGCCGCGCCGCGCATCAGCCGGATTTCGTGCGCGGCCTCATCGCCCAGCCGTCCGCAACCCTCGGCGACAAGGCCGGACAGGCCGGTCCGGTCGCCGAGACACTGGACGATATCATCGCCCGCCGTGTTGCCTTCCTCACGGCCTATCAGAACGCTGCTTACGGCAAGCGCTACGCCGATAGGATATCGACGCTGCGAGGGTCAGAAACGAAGGCCGTGCCGGGTTCGACCGCCGTGACCGAGGCCGCCGCCAAAAGCCTGTTCAAGCTGATGGCGATCAAGGACGAATACGAGGTTGCGCGGCTTTATACCGACGGCTCCTTCGCCGCCGCGCTTGGCAAGCAGTTCCAGAGCTACGAGAAACTTGAATTCCATCTCGCCCCGCCGATCATGGGACGTCGCGGCAATGACGGCAAACCCAGGAAATCGAGCTTCGGCCCTTGGATGATGAAAGGCTTTCGCCTGCTGGCCGCGATGAAGGGCCTGCGCGGCACGGCCTTCGACCTGTTCGGCTACACCGCCGAGCGGCGCATGGAGCGGCAATTGCTGGCGCAGTACGAGGCCGATCTGCAGCTCGTGGCCAGTTCGCTGGCGCCGGGCAAGATCGAGGCCGCGGTAGCCCTGGTCTCGGTCCCGGCGCTGATCCGCGGCTATGGCCATGTCCGGCAGGCAAGCGCCGAAAAGGCGGCGGGCGAGCGCTCCAGACTGCTCCAGCGACTGACCCAAACCATGCCGGTACCGGTTCTCAGTGCCGCTGAGTGATTTCTCCACCCATGCCCGAAGCCTGCTGCAAGGTCCTCTTGCCGAGGCGGGCCGACCGAAGCCGTAGCTTAAGCCCCTCTGTCTAAGCCTTTCTTAAGGCGGTTGTGGCATGACAAGGCTTAGCGTTGGGCCGATCATATGGGCAAAACAAAGACCGAAAGCATCCCCGCGGATGTCTATATCCAATTTGTGCGGTCGTTGTTCGACAACGCGCACATGTTGGTGATCGGTGGCGCGTGCTACTGGATCCTCGGATTCATGATTTATCTGCGCACGCAAAATCCGTTGTTTCTGGCCTTTTCTTTTATTCTACTGCCGATCAGCCTTCTGCGTTATTTCGGTATTCGCAGCTTCCTGAAGACGGGGGGCGTGATTGCCGACGTCGAACACGCACACCGATTGGAGCGCAGTTACATCCTCAAGGGCTGCTTGCAGGGCCTCGGATTGGGTGCGCTGTGCTTCGTGTCGATCTATGTGTATCCCGACCCATTCGCCGAACTGGCGGCAATGTCGCTGACCCTGGCGACCCTGGTCACGGTTGTCGCCCGTAATTACGGGTCTCCGCGCATGGTGCGGATTTTTTCTGTAACCTTCATTGGTCCGGCGGCGCTTGCGCTCCTGCTGCGTCTGGATGCCCCGTCCGTCGTCCTTGGTCTGATGATCTTCCCGATGACGTTCATTACCATCAACAGCGCCGACCATGTTCGCAATGTGCTGTTTTCGGCGGTCATCGGCCATAAGCAGGCGAAAAGCATAACGCGCAAGTTCGACCGCGCGCTCAACACCATGTCGCACGGCCTGGTCATGCTCGGCCCTGATGGGCGCGTCGCGGTCGCCAATGCCGAGGCCGCCCACCTGATGTCGCTGAAATCGGCCGACGCGCTGCTCGGGCGCTCCATCCACGGGCTTCTGATGCGCGGCGTCGCCGGCGGCATGCTGGCGCCGAAGGACTGCCGCTACGTCGAGGCGCAGCTGACGCGCGCGCTGCGCGAGGGCAGGGACCGCAAGGTGCTTGTTTCGCTCGCCAACGGCCAGCATTACGAATTCTCCGCGCGTGAAGGCAGCCAGGAACTCGGCGTGATCACCTTCGAGGATGTCACGGCGCGCGTCGAAGCGGAGGAAAAGATCCGCTTCATGGCGCGCTACGACAATCTCACCGGCCTTCCCAACCGCGCCTATTTCCACGAACTGGTCGGCGAGCTGATGGCCTCCGGCGACCGGGATCGCCTGTGCGGCCTCGCCGTGATCGACCTCGACGATTTCAAGAGCGTCAATGACACGCTCGGCCATCCCGTCGGCGACGGGCTGATCTACGCCGTGGCCGACCGGCTGGCGGCCATCGCCGGGCAAGGCCTTACCGTCAGCCGCTTCGGTGGCGACGAGTTCATGCTGTTCTTCGACCGCATCGATGACGAAAGCCATCTGGAGAGCCTGCTCGACCAGATTTTCGCCGAGCTGCAGGGAGAGGTCGACGTGGCGGGCCACGGGTTGCGGATCCAGGCCAGCGCCGGCGCGGTGCTGTCCAAGGTCGGCGGAACCGATGTCGACGCCATGATCGTCAAGGCGGACCTGGCGCTCTACAAGGCCAAGGAACTCGGCAAGAACGGGTGGCGGCTGTTCGAGGCGGCAATGGATGCCGCATTCCGCAATCGCCAGCTGATGAAGGCGGATCTGCGCAGCGCCGTGGAAGGCAGGGAACTGCGGGTCGTCTACCAGCCCATCGTGGCGATGAACACCATGCGCATCGCCAGCTGCGAGGCGCTCTGCCGTTGGGACCATCCCGATCTCGGACCGATTTCTCCCGGCATCTTCATTCCCCTGGCCGAGGAGATGGGCATCATTTCCGAGATCAGCACCTTTGTGCTGCATGCAGCTTGCACCGAATGCGCCAAATGGCCTGACCAGACCAGCGTCTCGGTCAATCTCTCGGCCAGGGATTTCCGCAGCCGCGACGTCATCCAAAAGGTGCGCGATGCGTTGGCTAACTCCGGCCTCGATGCTAGCCGCCTGGAGATCGAAGTCACGGAAACCGCGCTGCTCGACGACAAATCCCTGACCCGCCAGTATATCGAGGAACTGAAGCAGCTTGGCGTCCGCATCGCCCTCGACGATTTCGGCACCGGCTATTCAAGCCTGAGCTATCTCCACAAGCTTCCGCTCGACAAGATCAAGATCGACCGGTCGTTCGTGATGGACGTCACCCACAATCCGCGCTCGCTCGAGCTGTTGAAGGGCGTCGTCGACCTGACCCGTGTCCTGGGGCTCACCGTCACCATCGAAGGCGTGGAAACATTCGAGCAGCTTAAGGTCCTCATGCATTCGGTGAAGCCGGATCTTGTCCAGGGCTTTCTGTTCGGAGCGGCGCTCAGCGCGTCGGGCATCGAGACGATGTCGAACGTCACCTGGCCGTTTGCCGCGGATCTGCGTCTCGCCGCCAAGCGCACAGTCGGCTAGCTTTCGTCGCAAATTCTGCCAATCGAAGTTGATAAAGCGCGTGCTTGGGTCGTGCGGTTGGTGCGAACCAGAATATTTTTATCGGCGGCGAACAAATCCAACCAAGACGCGCAGTAGTTTTGGCCGATTTTGAAGAAGCGAAAAGGTTTGACCGGATCGGCGCATCTGTCGAAGCGGAACGCTCCAGTGCTTTTCGCGCCCGAGTCTGCAGCGCGCCCTTCGTGAGAATGAAGCCTTGGACTAGAACATCCAAGCTGCCCCTTCAGCAACCACTCCGCAGCCAAGGACCTCCGGCTGTTAAGGTTAACAAGTGGTAAACCAACGGGATCCAATTTTCGGCTTGTGTCTCATTTTAACTCGAATAGCCTGTTCACGGCGGATACGAGGACTTGAGAATGGATGCTGCGAGAAACGATGCGCGGGCTGGCGCCAGCTCCAATGCTGGGTCGGCGCTGAACCAGTCGATCATGCAATTGCTTGAGCATGTCGACTACCGTCTCATCACTGGAGGCGAGGATCTGGAGGCGATCTACCGCCTTCGCTATCAATCCTACCTGCAATCGGGCATGTGCGGCCCGATCGCCAGCGGGATGTTCGAGGATCGCTGGGACAATCTGCCGAATTCCTATCGGTTCGGCGTCTATTTCGATGGACACCTGGTCAGCACGTTACGGCTTCACTACATTTCCAGAGAGCACCCTCATTCGCCGTCCGTTGATGCCTATCCCGAAATATTGGCCGAGCGGCTTGCCCGCGGAGAGACGTTCATCGACGGGACTCGTTTCGCAACCGATGCCGACAGTGCGCCCGCGCCCGGAGTTCTGCCTTTTCTGACGCTCAGGCTTGGCATGGTGGCCGCTTCTTACTTTGGGCTTACCGCAGTGCTAACGCCGGTCAAGATCGAGCACTCCGCTTACTATGCTCGTATCTTTCATGCCGTTCAGAGGACAGAGGGCAAGGTGTTCCCGGGAGTCCTTGCGCCGATCGCTCTGTTCGAAATCCCGTGCGGCGAAAACTTGCGCCAGACACTCGAACGGTTCCCGTTCTTTAAGTCGACAGCCGTGGAACAGCGGATGATGTTCGCCAATCCGGCCATCAACCGGCTGACGCCGCTGTCCATAGTGCCGACGGCGAAATACTACCGCGATGCTGCTTAACGGGCGTCGTCCTTGCATCTGAACCTTCCCGCGGCTTCGCCGTTATAGGTAGCGGCATCACCATCGAGTATCGCCGCGATCCTGCCCAACGGGCATTTTGCCCCGGGCTCCTGTCGCATTGTTCGTGGGAAGGAATACGGTCATGACCATCCACTCGCTCGCGCTCACACCGCTCATCTCGCTGATCGCCGGCGTGCTGATCCTGATCATGCCGCGGCTCCTGAACTACATCGTCGCGCTCTATCTGATTGTCGTTGGGCTGCTCGGGCTTTTTCCTCACCTTGCTGGCTGAGACGCTGGGCAGGGCTCGCGCAAAAGCCATCCCCGCGGGCATCGGCGGCCAGTTTCAATTTTCCCTTGAGGGAGTTGTCGGCTGCGATGCGGCAATAGCGCCATTGCCCTGCGCCCAGCTTTTCGGTATGTGCCTGAAAGATGTCTTCGAAGGGGTATTCCTATGGCTGAGCACACGCCGAGCGGTCCTGTAGAACTGGGCGCGAAGATGGACTATGCCGAGCATGACCGCACCTATGCGGGCTTCCTGGCGCTGGCCAAATATGGCTCGCTCTTCTGCGGCGCGCTTCTCCTGGCGATGGCTTTCGGCTTCTTCGCGGGCGGCTTCTTCTCTGCGCTGATCCTGTTCGTGCTTATTCTGGCAGTCGGCGCCTTCATTCTGCGATAGACCTTCCAAAACCCTCTTGCGGTTGATGTCGCCGGATATCCCGGTCGACACTTCGCGCAGACAGGTTCCGGCCGAAAGGATCATGCGGTGGGACAGACGGTTTTCATCCCTCGTGAGCTTGACGCGAACGAGCCGCGTGTCGCGGCTTCGCCCGACACGGTGAAGCGGCTGACGGCCTTGGGTTTCGACGTGATCGTCGAAGCCGGAGCCGGCACCCGCTCGCGTATCCCCGACGAAGAGTTTGCCAAGACGGGTGCTGTCATCGGCAAGGCCTCGGATGTCGCCAATGCCGATGTCGTGCTGAAGGTTCGCCGGCCAACGGATGCCGAGCTGAAGAGTTACAAATCCGGCGCCGCGGTGATCGCCATCATGGATCCCTACGGCAACGATGCGGCTGTCGCGGCCTTGGCCAAAGCCGGCGTCACCGCCTTCTCGATGGAGTTCATGCCGCGCATCACCCGCGCGCAATCGATGGACGTCCTGTCCAGCCAGGCTAATCTTGCCGGCTACCAGGCGGTGATCGACGGAGCCGCCGAATACGACCGGGCGCTGCCGATGATGATGACGGCGGCTGGCACGGTGCCGGCGGCCAAGGTCTTCATCATGGGCGTCGGCGTTGCCGGCCTGCAGGCGATCGCCACCGCGCGCCGTCTCGGTGCCGTCGTCACCGCCACCGACGTTCGGCCCGCCGCCAAGGAACAAGTCGCCTCGCTCGGCGCGAAGTTCCTCGCAGTCGAGGACGAGGAGTTCAAGGCCGCCGAGACGGCCGGCGGCTACGCCAAGGAAATGTCGAAGGAGTACCAGGCCAAGCAGGCGGCGCTGACCGCCGAACACATCGCCAAGCAGGACATCGTCATCACCACGGCGCTGATCCCCGGCCGGCCTGCGCCGAAGCTGGTGTCGGCGGCGATGGTCGCCTCGATGAAGCCGGGCTCGGTGATCATCGACCTCGCCGTCGAGCGTGGCGGCAATGTCGAGGGCGCCGAGGCCGGCAAGATCGTCACCACGGTCAACAATGTGAAGATCGTCGGTCATCTCAACGTGCCAGGTCGCATCGCGGCATCCGCCTCGCTGCTTTATGCCAGGAACCTGTTCGCCTTCGTCGAGACGCTCGTCGACAAGACGACCAAGACGCTTGCCATCAATCGCGACGACGATCTGGTCAAGGCAACCATGCTGACCGACGGCGGCAAGGTCGTTCATCCGGCCTTCGCCAAGGCCGACCAGCAGCCTTATGTCGAGCCGGCCGCGATCCCGGCCACGACCATGGTCGCCGATGCCACGGCCGCGCCCAGGAAGGCCGCGCCCGGGAAGACCGCCGCATCCAAGTCACCCTCGCCGAAGCCGAAAGGGACCGCGTGATGGACCAGACCTTGCAGAAAGCCTTGGATCAGCTCGACCAGGCAAGCGCTGCCGTTCGGCTCGCGGTGCAGAACCTGGCCAATGCCCCAGGCGGTGCAGAGGCGGCCGGTGATGCCGCGCATGCGCTCTCGGGCGGGGCCATCGATCCCTTCGTCTTCCGTTTCGCCATCTTCATCCTGGCGATCTTCGTCGGCTATTACGTCGTCTGGTCGGTGACCCCGGCACTGCACACGCCGCTGATGGCCGTCACCAACGCCATCTCGTCGGTCATTGTCGTCGGTGCGCTGCTCGCCGTCGGCATCGCGGCCTCCGGCGTCGCCGCCGGCTTCGGTTTCGTCGCGCTGATGCTGGTCTCGGTCAACATCTTCGGCGGCTTCCTCGTCACCCAGCGCATGCTGGCCATGTACAAGAAGAAGGACAAGTGACGTGACCGTCAATCTCGCCTCCTTCCTCTATCTGGTATCCGGCGTCCTGTTCATCATGGCGTTGCGCGGCCTCTCGCATCCGACCACCAGCCGGCAGGGCAATCTCTACGGCATGGTCGGCATGGGCATCGCCATTGCCACCACGCTGGCGCTGGCAACCCCGTCCGCCGGTCGCTTCGGCCTGATCGTGCTTGGCCTCGCCATTGGCGGTGGCGTCGGCGCCGTCACCGCGCGCCGCATCGCCATGACCTCGATGCCGCAGCTGGTCGCCGCCTTCCATTCGCTGGTCGGCCTTGCCGCCGTCATGGTGGCGGCCGCGGCCATCTATGCGCCGGAAAGCTTCGGCATCGGCACGGCGGGTGACATCCATGCCCAGGCGCTGGTTGAGATGAGCCTTGGCGTCGCCATCGGTGCCATCACCTTCACCGGCTCAGTCATTGCCTTCTTGAAGCTGGACGGCCGCATGTCGGGCAAGCCGATCATGATCGGCGGCCGTCACGTCATCAACGCTGCGCTTGGCGTGGCCCTGATCGTGCTGATCGTGCTGCTGGTCACCACGGAATCGAAACTGGTGTTCTGGCTGATCGTTGCCGCCTCGCTGGTGCTCGGCGTGCTCCTGATCATCCCGATCGGTGGCGCCGACATGCCGGTGGTCGTGTCGATGCTGAATTCCTATTCCGGCTGGGCGGCCGCCGCCCTTGGCTTCACGCTCGGCAATCTGGCGCTGATCATCACCGGCGCGCTGGTCGGCTCGTCGGGCGCGATCCTGTCCTACATCATGTGCAAGGGCATGAACCGAAGCTTCATCTCGGTCATCCTCGGCGGCTTCGGCGGCGAGACCGCCGCTGCGGCCGATGACGGCATCGAGCGCACCGTCAAGCAGGGTTCGGCCGACGATGCCGCCTACCTGATGATGAACGCGCAGAAGGTCATCATCGTGCCGGGTTACGGCATGGCGGTCGCCCAGGCGCAGCATGCCCTGCGTGAAATGGCCGACAAGCTCAAGGCCAATGGCGTCGACGTCAAATACGCCATCCACCCCGTCGCCGGCCGCATGCCCGGTCACATGAATGTGCTGCTCGCCGAAGCCAACGTGCCGTACGACGAAGTGTTCGAGCTCGAGGACATCAACTCGGAGTTTGCCCAGGCCGACGTCGCCTACGTCATCGGCGCCAACGACGTCACCAACCCGTCCGCGCGCGACGACAAGTCGTCGCCCATCTACGGCATGCCGATCCTCGACGTCGACAAGGCCCGCACCTGCCTGTTCGTCAAGCGCTCGCTCGGGTCCGGCTATGCCGGCATCGACAACACGCTGTTCTACAAGGACGGCACCATGATGCTGCTCGGCGACGCCAAGAAGATGACCGAGGAAATCGTCAAGGCGATGGATCACTGACCGGTCGGTCTTGAGGGTCGAATAGAAAGAGCCCGGTCGATGCCGGGCTCTGTAATTTTGGCGTGATGCTGCCTTCAGCCGTTGGTCAGGAACACCGCTTCCTCTTCATCGCGCTGCCTGCCGCCGAGCGCTGCGGCCGCACTGGCGATGAAGGCGCCGATGACCAGCGACAAGGCGCCGAGAAGCGCAAAGGTGGCGCTTGCTTTCCTTGCGGTGTCGGCCGCCTGCTTCGCTTTGACCTTTGCGTCCTGCGCCTTCGCCAGCACCGTGTCGACACGCGTCTTGGCATCAGCCTCGGAAAGGCCGGTGCGCGCGGCGACCAATTGCGCAAGATAGGTCTTGTCTTCCGCCGAAACCTCGCCGGCGACGGCGCCGGCGATCAGGATCCGCGAGGCCTGCCCGGCCGCGGCGGCTTCGTCGGCAGGATTGGCGGTGGCCAGCTTGGCCGGATCGGCCGGGCGGAACAGGGAATCCACCAGATAGGAGGTCGCATTGTCGGTCGATGCACCGCTGGCATTCGCCGAGGCCCCGGCCGACGCACCCATGGCGGCTCCCGAGGCCACGGTGGACGCGGCCTGTACACCTGAACCAATCGCGGCGGAAAGTGCCGAGCCAAGCACGCCGGCGACCAGCAAGGTGGCCAGCGCCCAGGCGAGAAAGCCGTGCGCGGTGTCACGGAAATACACTTCGTCGGTGTGGATGCCGACCCATTTGGTCCGCAACCGGCCCGCAAGGTAGCCGCCTACACCGGCGGACAGCCACTGTACGATCACCAGCCAGACGGCGCTGGAAACCGCGAAGGTGGTGATCGACGCGCCAGAGCCCGACCATGGTGAAACCATGCTGAGCCCAAGGCCTGAGCCGAGCAACATGAGGATGAAGGTCAACGTCGAGGCCGCGAAAGCGCCGGCGATGATCGGTCCCCAGCTGACGGCGGTGGAGGACGATTCCGTGGAAGCGGATACGTCGACAGCCGATAGGGTGGACTGCATCGACGCCCCCTACCGTACGAACAGCATGATGAGGATGATGATCGGAATCGGAATGCCGAGCAACCAGAGTAGAATGCCGCGTCCCATGAAAAGCCTCCTGAAAGAAATTGTGATGGACACTGTCACAATGTCTTCGAAGGCCTTCTGTTCCGGCGCATCCTCATTATTGGCGCGGGCACGAGCTATGCCAATCTGTCAAAAAGGCTGGCGAAACCTCAAATATCCAGGTTGGCGACCGACAGTGCATTGTCCTGGATGAACTCGCGCCGCGGCTCCACCTCGTCACCCATCAGCCGCGAGAACAGGCTGTCGGCATCGGTCGCATCGTTGACCTTGACCTGCAGCAGCGAACGCACGTTCGGGTCGAGCGTGGTTTCCCAGAGCTGCTCGGCATTCATTTCGCCGAGACCCTTGTAGCGCTGCATGGTCAGCCCCTTGCGGCCGGTCGCAAAGACCGCGTTGAGCAGCGCCAGCGGTCCCGAGACTGTTTCGGACACCTCCTTGCGGCGCAGCACCGGCGGCGCCCCGTAGACTTCGCTGAGGCGCTGCGCGTAGCGATCGAGCTGGCGTGCGTCGGCGGAATTGATCAACGCCATGTCGAGATGGGCGTATTCCTTGACGCTGCGCACGGTGCGTTCGAAGACATAGCCGCCGATGCCCTCGTTCGAGGTCGACATGCGGCCGGTCCAGCCGCGCTCGGTGTCCTCGGCAATGATGTCGAGGCGTTGCGCGATCCGCTCCGCCATCGCGTTGGCGCGGCCAAGATCGGCGAAGATTTCGGGATTGAGCCCGCCGGCGATCGCAGCCTGCTCGACGACGTCGCGGTTATAGCGCGTGTGCAAGCCGTTGATGAGCTGGCGCACGGCAAGCGCATCGGCGACGGCGCCGTGCAGATCCTGTCCGGTCCGCACTTCCCCTGAGCCGAGCGTAAGGGACGCTTCCTCCAACCCCGAATCGATCAGGAATTCTTCGAAGGCGCTCTCATTCTTGATGTATTGCGAGCTCTTGCCGCGCGTCACCTTGTAGAGCGGCGGCTGGGCGATGTAGAGGTGGCCGCGCTCGATCAGCTCGGGCATCTGCCGGAAGAAGAAAGTGAGCAGCAAGGTCCTGATATGGGCGCCGTCGACGTCCGCGTCGGTCATCAGGATGATCTTGTGGTAGCGCAGCTTGTCGGCGTTGAATTCGTCCTTGCCGATCGAGGTGCCGAGCGCGGTGATCAGCGTGCCGATCATGTCGGAAGAGAGCATGCGGTCGAAGCGGGCCCGCTCGACATTGAGGATCTTGCCGCGCAGGGGAAGGATTGCCTGGTTTTGGCGCGAACGGCCGCCCTTCGCGGAGCCGCCGGCCGAGTCACCCTCGACGATGAAGATTTCGGACTTCGCCGGATCGCGTTCCTGGCAATCGGCCAGCTTGCCGGGCAGCGAGGTGACGCCCAGCGAGGTCTTGCGGGTGATGTCGCGAGCCTTGCGCGCCGCTTCACGCGCCGCCGCGGCCTGGATCACCTTGTCGACGACCACCTTGCCCTCGGTCGGATGCTCTTCGAGCCACGTGCCGAGCGCTTCGTTGACCAGTCCCTCGACCACGGGACGAACCTCCGACGAGACCAGCTTGTCCTTGGTCTGCGACGAGAATTTCGGATCGGGAACCTTAACCGACAGCACCGCCGTCAGGCCCTCGCGGCAATCGTCGCCGATCAGCGAGACCTTTTCCTTCTTGGTCAGCCCCGAAGATTCGCCATAGCCGGTGATCTGGCGGGTCAGTGCGCCGCGAAAACCGGCCAGATGGGTGCCGCCATCGCGCTGCGGGATGTTATTGGTGAAGGCCAGCACATTCTCGTGGTAACTGTCGTTCCACCACATCGCCACTTCCACGGTGATGCCGTCACGCTCGGCCCTGATGGAGATGGGCTTCCCGATCAGCGGTTTCTTGACCCGGTCGAGATATTTGACGAACTCTTCCAGGCCGCCATCATAGTGCAGTTCGTGCTTCACGACGTCGGCATGACGTGCGTCTGTCAGAACGATGCGCACGCCGGAGTTCAGGAAGGCGAGTTCGCGCAGCCGGTGCTCCAGCGTGCCGAAATCGAATTCGACCATGGTAAAGGTCTCGGACGACGGAAAGAAGGTGACCTCGGTGCCGCTGCGGCCCTCATTGGTGCCTGGGCGCTTGTCCTGCTCGTAGCTGCCGATCGCCTTCAGCGGCGCATCGGCATTGCCGTGGGTAAAGCTCATCTCGAAGACCTGGCCGTTGCGGCGGATCTTGAGCTTCAGCCAGGCCGACAGCGCGTTGACCACCGAGACGCCGACGCCATGCAGACCGCCAGACACCTTGTAGGAGTTCTGGTCGAACTTTCCGCCGGCATGCAGCTGCGTCATGATCACTTCGGCCGCCGAAATGCCTTCGCTGGGGTGAATGTCGGTTGGAATGCCGCGGCCATTGTCGACAACCGTTACCGAACCGTCGGGATTGAGCGTCACCGAAACCAGGTCGGCATGGCCGGCCAGCGCCTCGTCGATGGCGTTGTCGACCACTTCGTAGACCATGTGATGCAGGCCCGAGCCGTCATCGGTATCGCCGATATACATGCCCGGCCGCTTGCGGACGGCGTCCAACCCCTTCAAAACCTTGATGGAATCGGCGCCGTATTCGGCTTCAGCGCCGTTTGAGTTCTCGGTCTGGTCGCTCATGAAAACCTGTTGTCTAGATGCCGCTTTTACAGCGCGAAAAATCGGCCCCGAATCGCGCTTCTGATATGGGGTAGATATAGGCGCTAAAGGCGGTTTTTCCAAGGTTTGCAGGCATTTCCGGCGCGAATGCCGAGCCGGCAGCCGGCTATTTTTTTCGGGCGTTGAATTTAGCCAGGAGGCCGCGCAAATATTTGACCGTGGATTTGTCCCTGGGCGCCAGCCGGCCCGTCTGGTCGAGCTCCAGCGAAACCAAGTTTCCTCAGCGCCGCTTCCATCGCTTCGCCGCCTTGGGCGGGGTTGGCAAGCGGCCGGACCAGCCGGTAGTCGTCATTGGCCATGACCAATGGCCACGTGCCGCTCGGCCGCCGCGATAGCGGTGGTCGCAAGCATCAGCAGCATGGTAAACAGCAAACGCAGTCGAACCGCCCCCCGGCTCAGTCGTTTGCCGACCATTCCACCTCTTTATGGCGCAAGCAAGCCGCGCTGAGGCGGCTCTCTCAGGCGGCGCGCATCGGTTTCAACGCCTCGCTCCAGCGCAACAGTTCGTCCAGCATGGTCTTGGTCCCGCCCCGCACTTGCTCGCTGGCATCGAAGGCGCCGTTCTCGTCGAGCAGTTTCTGGTACAGCGGCAGCGCGACACCTTCCGGGATAGGCATGATCCCGACCGAGGTCAGCAGCGGCTTCAGCGCCTGCGCCGCGCGCAGGCCGCCGGAGACACCGCCATAGCTGAAGATCGCAGCGGGCTTGTATTTCCATTCGCGGGCGAGATAGTCGATCGCGTTGATGATCGCGGGTGCGGCGAAGTAATTGTATTCCGGCGCCACGAACACGAAGGCGTCAGCGGCATCCATCGCCTTCGACCAGGCCTTGGTGTGGTCGTTCTGATAATTGCCGAGCCTTGGATGATGCGGTTCGTCCAGGACCGGCAGGTTGAATGCGGCGATGTCGGTCAGCACTGGCTCGAATTTTCCGTATTCGCGCACGAACGTCTCCAGCCATTCGGCGAAAACCGGGCCAGCGCGGCCGGGCCGCGTGCTGCCGATGATGATGTTCAACTGGTGCTTCAAGGCAGGCTCCTTTGTCGGGGGGTATCCGTCGGTGACTGCCACTACGGCAGAGCGTTCCAACGGGCAAGGTTGGACCCGTGACGGAATCGTCACGATCGGATGAACAGACTGTCCGCCCTGGCGTTCCCGCCGTCATCGGTCCGGTTTGCCGTTCGGTGACATGGACGCCCGAGGTGGCAGCCACTACATTGATGGGAACAGCGGAGCACTTCATGGACACGCAGCCCGCCCCATTCGTTCCTCCCGCCCCGAAGCCGCGCACGTCGCCGCCTTCGACGCTGGAAATGATCCGCATCGTCTATCGCAACCCGCTCGAACTCTGGGGCGAGCCGACCTACAACGAACCCTGGATTTCTGCCAAGGGCGCTGGTGGGCCGCTGGTCATCGCCAATGATCCGGGCCTGATCCGCCATGTGCTGGTCGACAACGCCAAGAACTACAAGATGGCGACGGTGCGCCAGAAGATACTGAGGCCGATCCTGCGCGACGGCCTGCTGACGGCCGAGGGCGAGGTGTGGAAGCGGTCGCGCAAGGCAATGGCGCCGGTGTTCACGCCACGCCACATTTTCGGCTTCGCCCAGCCGATGCTGAAACGGACGCTGGAGTTCGTCACCCGTTACGAGGCCGGCGGCACGTCCGATATCGCCCATGACATGACGCTGCTCACCTATGACATCCTGGCCGAGACGCTGTTTTCCGGCGAGATCGCGGGCGAGCCCGGCAGTTTCGCCAACGAGATCGACCGCCTGTTCGAAACCATGGGCCGCGTGGATCCGCTCGACCTGCTGCGCGCGCCCGACTGGCTGCCGCGGCTGACCCGTATCCGCGGCCGCAAGACCATGGCCTATTTCCGCAAGATCGTGACCGACACGGTCAAGATGCGCGAAGAGAAGTTCAGGCGCGACCCCGATGCCGTGCCGCAGGATTTCCTGACGCTGCTGCTCAAGGCCGAAGGCCCCGACGGACTGACGCGCCCGGAAGTCGAGGACAACATCATCACCTTCATCGGCGCCGGCCACGAGACCACGGCGCGCGCGCTCGGCTGGACGCTCTATTGCCTGGCCGAATCGCCCTGGGAGCGCGACCGGGTCGAACAGGAGATCGACCGGGTGCTGGCGCGCGAGCCCGATCCGGCGAAGTGGCTCGACGCCATGCCGCTGACACGCGCCGCCTTCGACGAGGCGCTTCGGCTCTACCCGCCGGCGCCATCGATCAATCGCGAGCCGATCGTTCCGGAAATGTGGAAGGATCTTTATATCCCCAAGCACGCCGCCGTGCTGGTGATGCCATGGGTCGTTCACCGCCACAGGAAGCTGTGGGACCGGCCCGACGCCTTCCTGCCCGAACGCTTCCATCCGGGAAACCGTGAAAAGATCGACCGCTTCCAATATCTGCCCTTCGGCGCCGGCCCGCGCGTCTGCATCGGCGCCAGCTTCGCCATGCAGGAGGCGATCATCGCGCTCGCCATCCTCTTGTCACGCTTCCGCTTCGACGCGACCGCTGAAACAAAACCCTGGCCGGTGCAGAAATTGACCACGCAGCCGCAAGGCGGTCTGCCGATGCGGGTCACGCCTCGCCCTCGCTGAGGGCCGACGCTTCTTATACCGCGGGCTTACGCTGCTGGAACTGGCCGGCGGCGCGGAAGCGCCAGAGGTAGCTCGGCAGGATCGTCGCGATCGATTGCGGCTGGATGCCGAGCCCCGCCAGTGTCCGGTTAGCCTTGGCGGCTTCGTCCGAAACGACGTTGTGCTCGCGCAACTGCATCACCTGGTCCTTGGTCAGCAGCGGATTGGGCAACAGGCCAAGGATCGAGGCCTGGATGTTTGCCATCCACCACGGCACCGGCACCAGCAGGCGCTTGCGCTCGATAACCGTGAGCAGTTCCTGCATGCACTCCTTGAAGGTGAGCACGTTGGGGCCGCCGAGCTCGTAAACCTGGCCGCCATCGATCTTGCCGTCGACCGAACGCGCGACAGCCTCCGCCACGTCACCGACATAGACCGGCTGGAACTTGGTCTGGCCGCCGCCGATCAGCGGCAGCACCGGCGAATAACGCGCCATATTCGCGAACCGGTTGAAGAAGCTGTCCTCCGGCCCGAAATTGATCGACGGCCGCAAGATCACGGCATCGGCGATCGTCTCCAGCACGACCTTTTCACCGAGCGCCTTGGTGCGCGCATAATCCGATTCGGAATCCGGATCGGCGCCGAGCGCCGAAATATGGGTGAGCCCGGCGCCGACGGAGCGCGCCGCCTCGGCGATGGCGCGAGCACCGAATTCGTGCACGGCGGAGAATTTCTGCCGGCCGCTCTCATGCAGGATGGCGACGAGATTGACGACATGGTCGGCACCTTGCACGGCGCGGTCGACCGACCAGCGCACGCGCACATTGGCCTGCACCGGCTGGATCTGGCCGACATTGCCCAGCGGCTGCAAATGGCCGGCAAGGTCGGGCCGCCGGCAGGCGACCCTGATGCGATAGCCGCGCTTGGCTAGCGCCCGCACGACATGACGGCCGACAAAGCCTGACCCGCCAAAGACGACGACGAGCTTTGGGGTCTGCAGGATTTCGGTCATGGCGGGCTCCGGCGCGCGTTCCAGATGGCTTGGCTGAGCCGTTTCATAGTCCGTTTTGCGCCAAAGGCAAAGGGTGACGCGTCGTCGCGTCATCCTTGTTTTTTGCGCGATTCCAAGAAAAAGCAAGGCCCGGTATTCCTGCGACAAGCGCATCAATCATGTCTTGGCCCTGCGAGCGACAGACGCAGGAAACCCCGCCGAAGCGGGGTTTCCCGGATGACATCCATGAGGTGTCAGGGGCCGACGAGCGGCCTGACCTGAGACGGTATCAGGAGGGCGTGAAGCAAGTACGCCCACCCCAGCCCTGAACATCCGACATGGTGCCACCAACCTTCTTGCAGGCGGCGACGAAATCGGCGCTGCAGTTGGCGAATTTCGCATGGCCGTTCTTGCAGTAGTGGTCCTCGGTGGCGCCGCCACCCGGCGCGGTAATGACGCCCGGGTTGGCCGGCTTGACCGGTGCGGCCTTCAAATTGGCAGCCTGCGTGGCGCCCATGAAGGAACCGAGCAGGAGGACGGCGGTCAGCATGGTGGTCTTGGTGTTGGTCATGATGATTTCCCTTGATTTGAGGTTGGGTTTCCGGGACGCGAAGGGCGATGCCTTTCACGCGAAGCAGACTTTCGATTTTGATTTTGCTGTTCCCCGCTCTGGATCGGGCAAGCTCACCTTGCCCTGGACAAACGTTGGTCGCCCGGGCGCTCAAAAAGGTTCAGGACGCGCGCGAAAAAAAACGCGCACAACCGCGCGTCAGGCGGGGGCGGCCAAGTAATCGTCTGCAAAGAAAGGAGAAGAAAATCAGGCGGAGTAGCGTTCGGCGAATTCGGAGATACGCTGGATCACTGCCTTGGGCGCGGTGATGCCGCGCGCCTGCGCCTTTTCGGCCGCTTCGGCGCGGGCGCGGCCTGGCACGTGAACGCCGAAGCGCCGCCGCAGCCGGTCAAGCTGGTCTTTCATGCGCTGCTCGAAGCCCGGGTCGAGCAGCTTGGGCTCGACGGCAAGCACGAACAGGCCCGTCCCGGGGCTGTCCGGGCCGCCGCTGAACCATGGCGCGTCGAGTGACCAGTTGGCGCCCGACAGGCCGGCCGCCAGCACTTCGACCATCAGCGCGATGTTGGCGCCGCGCTGGCCGCCGAAGGCGAGCATGGCGCCCTTCATGGCCGCCGCCGGATCGGTGGTCGGGTTGCCGCTGGCGTCCAGCGCCCAGCCTTCGGGGATCTTCTTGCCGTCCTCGGCGGCCTTGCGGATGTTGACGAAGGCGGTGGCGCTCGACGACTGGTCGATGACCAGCGGCGCCCCGTCGGCGGCGGGGGCGGCGAAAGACATCGGGTTGGTGCAATAGACCGGCTTGACCGAGCCTGAGCCGGCCAGGACGGCCGGACCATTGGTGGCGGCGAAGGACACCAGGCCCTGCGCGGCCAGCCGGCCGGTGAAGTAGCCGAGCGCCCCGCAGGTGTAGGCGTTCTTCTGCGAGAAGATGGCGACGCCGAACAGTCTTGCCGCCTTGGCGAGGTCGTCGATGGTGCGGTCAAAGCCGGTATGCGCCAGCCCGCCTCGCGCGTCCGAGAGGTAGACGGCCAGCGCCGGCCGGGTGATCACCGGATCGGCATTGCCGTCGATGCGTCCGGCCTCGAGCGCTTCGAGATAGTCGATGAAATGTGTGAGCCCGACGGCTGCAAGTCCCTCTGCCTCGGCCGCGATGATCGAGGCGGTGAGCGATTGCGCTGCTTCCTCGTTGGCGCCGGCGCCAAGTGCCGCCATCCGGCACAGCCCTTTTGCCTGGTCGAGACTGAGTTGCATGGCGATTGCCCTTAGTGAGTAGTGAGTAGGGGTTGGTGAGTGGTGAGTTGTGGAGTGCGCGGCAGCCACTTCCTACTTACCAATCCCTACCCACCACTCACTTGAACCTAGCCGATCTTGACCGGGATTCGTGCCTCGATCCGGCTGAAGGCGAAGACCAGAATGCCGGTGATCGCCATATAGATCAACGCCAGGAGCAGCAAGGGCTCATAGGTGAGATAGGTGTCCTGCCGCACCTTGGACGAGACGGCGAAGATGTCGATCACGCTGATGGTTGCCACCAGCGGCGTCGATTTCAGCTGCAGCACGGTCTCGCCGGTCAGCGTCGGCAGCGCCCGGTAGAAGGCTTGCGGCAGCCAGATGCGGCGGAAGATCTTCCAGCGGCTCATGCCGAAGGCGCGAGCGGCTTCCAGCTGCCCCTTGGGCACGCCGGCAAAGGCGCCGCGCATCACTTCGCCCTCGTAGCCGGCGAAGGACAAGGTCAGCGCCAGCACGCCGTACGGCCAGGCCTGCCTGAGATAGGGCCACATCCAGGATTCGCGGATCCATGGATATTGCGGGAAAAGCGAGCCCAGCCCGTAATAGAGCAGCCATAGCTGCAGAAGCAGCGGCGTGCCGCGGATGATGGTGCAGAAGACTTTCGCGGGTGCCGCGACCCAGATCGAGCCGGCCGCCTGCGCCAGCCCCACGGGCACGGCGATCATGAAGCCGAGCGTACAGGTGACGGCCAGGATCCACAGGGCACGCCAGATCCCCATCAGGCCCATTTCCCAATATTGCGGCAGCCAGTCCCAGCGCATGAAGAGGGCGGCTGACGCCACCAGCCCCAGCGCGACCAGGATCAGCACGATGCGATGCGGCTGCAGCCAGAGCGATGCGCGCGCCGCCGTGTCGATGATGACCGTTTCGCTGGTCATCAACGTGCCTCCTTGATCGAAGGCATGCCGCGCCGCGCCCATTTCTCGGCGCGGCCAAGCAGGAGGTTCGAAACCAGCGTCACGCAGAGATAGAGCACGCCGGCGGCGAGGAAGAAAACCAGATAGGCCTTGGTGACGCCCGCCGCCTGTCGTGTCGCCAGTGTCAGTTCGAAGAAGCCGACGACGGCCAGCAGCGCGGTGTCCTTGGTGGCGATCAACCACAGATTGGCGAGGCCCGGAATGGCGAAAGGCAGCATCGCCGGCAGCGTGATGCGCCGCAACAGAAGGCCGGGAGACATGCCGAAGGCGCGGGCGGCTTCGATCTGGCCCTGCGGGATGGCTAGGATCGCGCCGCGGATGACTTCCGTCGAATAGGCGCCCTGGACGAAGCCGAGCACGGCGATGCCGGCCACCAGCCCGCTGATGTCGACACGCTGGTAACCCATCGCCGTCAGCACCTGGTTTATCAGGTCGGTGCCGGCATAGTAGAGCAGCAGGATCAGCACCAGTTCCGGCACGGCGCGCACCACGGTGGTGTAGACCGCGAACAGGTCGCGCACCACGGGTCCGCCGTAAAGCTTGCCATAGGCACCGCAGGTTCCAATCAGCAGGCCGACGATGGTCGCACCGACGGCGATCTCTAGCGAATGCAGGAGCCCGAGCAAGAGCGTCCCGCCCCAGCCGACGGGAGCCGGCGAGAGCAGTTCGACGATGCCGGCCGCGGAGGCCGGAAGAAAGGATTCGATCAGCTTCGCCCCCGGATTGCTGGCTCTGTCCGCCGGCACCAGCAGCCGGCGGCAAGCATGCGTGGACAGGCCGGCTGGAGGACGAGGGCGTCAGCGCCCTGTCCTCCAGCCGATGCGAGGGTCTCAGTTCGACTGCGTGGCGCCGCCGTAAATGTCGAAATCGAAATATTTCTTCGAGATCTCGTCATATTTGCCGTTGGCGCGGATCGCCTTGATGCCGGCGTTGATCTTCTCTTTCAGGGCGGTGTCTTCTTTGCGCACGCCGGCGCCGACGCCCGGTCCGAGCACCTCGTCGTCAGGGGCCACCATGCCCTTGAGATCGCAGCAGGCCTTGCCCTGGTCGGTCTTGAGGAACTCCTTGAGCGCGATGGAATCGGCCTGCACCGCGTCGAGGCGGCCCGCGGCAAGGTCGTTGTTGGCTTCGTCCTGCGTCTGATATTCCTTGATCTCGGATGCGGTGGGTCCGAAATGCTTCTTGGCATAGACGGCATGCACCGTCGACACCTGGACGCCGAGGACCTTGCCCTTGAGATCGTCGGGCGTGGCGCCGAACTTCTGGTCCTTGGGGCCGATGATCGCGGTCGGGGTGTTATAGTACTTGTCGGAGAAGTCGATGGTCTTCTTGCGTTCGTCGGTGATCGACATCGACGAGACGATGAGGTCGATCTTCTTGGTGGTCAGTGCCGGGATGATGCCGTCCCAGGCGACGGGGGTGATGACGCAGTCGAGCTTCTCTTCGGCGCACACGGCGTCGATGAAGTCGATCTCCCAGCCGACCCATTTGCCCGAAGCATCGGGCGAGGTGAAGGGCGCGTAGGGTTCGGCGGCGACGCCGATCTTGACCGGATCGGCCTTGGCCACGCCCATGGCGGCGACGCCGAGCAGCAGCGCCGTGGCGAATGTCTTCAGAACAGTCTTCATTTCAGAACTCCCAGTTTGTTGTTGGTTCCCGGTTTTCTTCCGTCCCGGCCTGTCCCTAGCCGATGTTGCGGATGAACTGCTTTAGCCTTTCGGACTTGGGCGCGCCGAAGATCTGCTCCGGCGGGCCTTCCTCCTCGACCAACCCGTTGTAGAGGTAGACGACGTGGGTCGCGACCTCGCGGGCGAATTTCATTTCGTGGGTGACCAGCACCATGGTGCGGCCTTCACGGGCCAGATCGCCAATCACCTTCAGCACTTCGCCGACCAGTTCGGGATCGAGCGCCGAGGTCGGTTCGTCGAACAGCATGACGCGCGGATTGATGGCCAAGGCGCGAGCGATCGCGGCGCGCTGCTGCTGGCCGCCGGAGAGATAGGCCGGATAGACATCGCGCTTCTCGGCCAGACCGACGCGCACCAGCAGCTTTTCGGCCTGGGCGACAGCCTGGTCGCGCTTGACGCCCAGCACATGAACGGGAACCTCGATGACGTTTTCGATCAGCGTCATATGGCTCCACAGGTTGAAGTTCTGGAACACCATGCCGAGCTTGGAGCGGATGCGTTCGATCTGCCTGCGGTCGGCCGGAATGGTATGGCCATGGCTGTCCGCCTTGAGCTTGATCTCCTCGCCATTGACCCGGATGATGCCGCTGGTCGGGTTTTCCAGGCAGTTGATGCAGCGCAGCAGCGTCGATTTGCCTGAGCCCGAGCCGCCGATGATGGCGATGACCTCGCCGTCGCGCGCCGACAGCGATACGCCCTTCAGCACATGCAGTTGACCGAATTTCTTGTGCAGGTTCTCGACATGGATGGCTTCTGCGGCGCCGTCCTGCGCCTCGCCGGATGGGACTTTGGCAGCTGCCACAGCGCTCACCAAATGACCTCCATATCGCCGCCGGCGGTTCGTCGAACGTCTATCCGGCTAATCAACATACGCTGTACTGCCTCGCTCCAGACCTCAAGCATGGACCCAACAGAGCGAGCCCGTCAATCCCGCTCATTACGGCACTTGCGGCCTTGTTGTGCAAGTGTATAAATAACCTCTCATGAAATTTTCTCGGTTTTTTTCAGCTTAAAAAGGGCATCGATGAGCGCTTTCGGATCTCAGTCCATGGCGGCGCCGCTACGGCGCGTGCTGATGCGGTCGGCCGCCAACGCCATGCGCGACGCCGACCGGGCTGCCTGGCACTATGGTCCGGGATTCAACCCGGCGAAAGCGGCCTCTCAGCACGCAGTCCTTGCTGAACTGGTGGCGGCGTCCGGCGCCGAGATCGAATGGATCGAGGACAAGGCCGACGGACTCTCGGATTCGGTGTTCACGCACGACCCTTCGCTGATGACCGACCGCGGTGCGCTGATCCTGTCCATGGGCAAGCCGCTGCGCGCCAGGGAGCCTTCGCTGCATGAAGAAACCTACAGAAGGCTGGGCATTCCGATCCTTGGTCGCGTCGAGGCTCCTGGCCAGGTCGAAGGTGGCGACTGTGTATGGGTTGATGCCCGCACGCTGGCGATCGGGCGCGGTGTCCGTTCCAACCAGGAAGGCATCCAGCAGGTTTCCAACTTGCTGTCGCCGCTGGGGATTTCCGTCTACGGCTTTGATCTGCCGCTGTGGCAGGGCGAAGAGGCGTGCCTGCACCTGATGTCGGTTATCAGCCCGCTGGCCGACGACCTGGCGCTGGTCTATTCACCGCTTTTACCGGCCCCTTTCTATCAGACGCTGAAGGCACGCGGCATCCGGCTGGTCGAAGGCGACGCCGAGGAGTTCGCGGCTTCCAACGGCCTCAGCCTCAACGTACTGCCGACCAGCCCGCTCAAGGTCATTGCGGTTGCGGGCTTTCCCAGGACCAAGGCCGCCATGGAAGCCGCCGGATGCACGGTTGAAATCTTCGAGGCGGACGCGCTCTGCATCGCCTGCGAAGGCGGGCCGACATGCCTGACGCGACCGATCCTGCGCCAATGAATGGGCGCCGTAAGTTCCGTCGCGAGGGCGAGGAGCGGCGGCGGCAGGATCTGATCGAGGCGACTCTGGACAGCGTGGCGGAATATGGCCTTCAAGGCGCCAGCCTGCGCACCATCGCATTACGTGCCGGCGTCACCGCCGGGCTGATCCGGCATTATTTCCCGGGCAAGGAAGAATTGCTGCAGGAAGCCTATACGGCGCTGGTCGACCGCATGACCGAGCAGGCGAAGGCGGCATTGGTCATGGATGATGCCTCGCCGCGCCAGCGTCTTGCGGCTTTCATCACCGCCAATCTCAATGCGCCGATCATCGACGCGCGGGTGTTTTCGCTCTGGGCAACCTTCATCGGCCGCGCCAGTGCGGATCCCGCCCTGGCCCGTGCCCACCGCCAAGGCTACCTTGGCTTTCGCAACGAGGTGGAAGCAGTTGTGGCCGACGTGCTCGCCGCCGAACAGCACAAGCCGGACGCAACCCAGTTGCGCCACCATGCCATCGCGATCAATGCGATCATCGACGGGCTCTGGATCGAAGGCTGCCTGGCCGGCGAGATGTTCTCGCCCGGCGAATTGGCGGCGATTGGCATCAAGGCTGTCGAGTCCGAACTCGGCCTCGCGCCGCTGGAGCAATTCCTGGAAAAATGAGAAGCGCTTTTCCCGGGAAAAGCGCGCAGCGCTTCCCCCTTGGGAATTGCGTAGAAACAAAGAGATAGGGGAGAAAACCAATGACCACTGTGGGCGAAGCGCTCATTTCGCTGCTCGAGGCGCATGGCGTCGACACCGTGTTCGGCATTCCCGGCGTCCACACGGTCGAACTCTATCGCGGTCTTGCGCGCTCGAAGATTCGCCACATCACGCCGCGCCACGAACAGGGCGCCGGCTTTATGGCCGACGGCTATGCGCGCGCCGGCGGCAGGCCGGGCGTCGCCTTCGTCATCACCGGGCCGGGGCTGACCAACACCATCACCGCCATGGGCCAGGCGCGCGCCGATTCGGTGCCGATGCTGGTGATCTCCGGCGTCAACGCCACCGACACGCTCGGCAAGGGGCTCGGCTTCCTGCATGAATTGCCCGATCAGCGCGGCATGATGGAGAAGGTAGCGCTGTTGTCGCTACGCGTGACCGGGGCCAGCGAATTGCCCGGTGCGCTGGCGCGGGCTTTCGCCCTGTTTTCCTCGTCTCGGCCCGGCCCTGTGCATATAGAGATCCCGACCGATATCATGGTCAAGCCGGCGGACGGATTGTCGGCAGCCTTGAGCAATGCCGGGCCGCCGGCGCCAGAGCGTGCCGCCATTGCCAGGGCTGCCGAACTCATCGCCACCGCACGCCGCCCGCTCATCCTTGCAGGCGGCGGCGCCAAGAAAGCCGATGCGGCGCTGCGGCGCCTTGCCGAAAGGCTGGGCGCGCCGGTTGTCGAGACCACCAACGCGCGCGGTCTCATGCATGGCCATCCGCTTTGCGTGCCGGCAAGCCCAAGCCTCAAGGCGGTTCGCGCGCTCATGGCCGGGGCCGATCTGGTGATCGCCGCCGGTACCGAATTCGGCCCGACCGACTATGACGGCTATGGCGACGGCGGCTTCGTACTGCCTTCGAACCTGATCCGTATCGACATCGGCGCCGACCAGCTTGCGCGGCATCCGGTGACGGTCGCCATCCAGGCCGATTGCGCCGAGGCGATCGAGGCGCTGCTTTCGGCGATCGATCCCGCCCACAGCGCTGGCGAAGATGGCCATGGCCGCGCCGCGGCGGCGCGAAAGGCCGCTTTTGCCGAGTTGAGTCCGGCCTATGCGGCGCAGGTGCGTGCCGTGGAAATGATCCGCGACGCTTTGCCCGGTGCCATCATCGTTGGCGACTCGACCCAGCCGATTTACGCCGCCAACCTCTATTACGACCACGACCGGCCCGGCGGCTGGTTCAATGCCGCGACCGGCTTTGGCGCGCTTGGCTACGGTCCGCCGGCGGCGATCGGTGCGGCACTTGCCGTGCCCGATGCGCCGGTTGTCTGCCTGACCGGCGACGGGGGCTTCCAGTTCACCTTGCCGGAGATAGCGGTGGCGCTCGATTCTGGAGCGCCCGTCATCTTCGTGGTCTGGAACAACAGAGGCTATCGCGAGATCGAGACCTCGATGCTCGATGTCGGCGTGGAACCTGTCGGCGTGTCGCCGGCGCCGCCGGATTTCTGCAAGCTTGCCGAAGCCTATGGCATTGGTGCCGAAAGGCTGGCCGACATCGACGCCTTGCCACAGGCGCTCAGGCAGGCCCGGGCAACGGGGCTGCCGCGCGTCATCGAAGTCACGGTCGTCTGAAACATCCGGGCCGTCCTTGCCGACAGGAAGCGGACCATTTGCCGGCTTGGTTTTTGCAAGACCTGATCCGCTTCCGGGCGGCTTCGTTATTCGGCGATGCCCTGACGCATGCAAAGACGTGACGGCTGCCATGTCGAGATATCGGTTGAGTGATCGACTGAAAGGGGCGACGCTTCGCGTCGGCGCGGCAAACCAACGACAAAAGTCATAAAAATGACAGGAGCGGTCCAGGATGACGGAAACACTTGAAGGCAGGCACATCGTTGTGACCGGCGGAACCGGCGCGCTCGGTGGGGCGGTGGTCGGCAGACTGCTGGAACAGGGCGCGATCTGCCACGTGCCGAACGCGCATGCCGCGGCACCTCAGCACTTCCCCTTCACCACGCACGACAATGTCAAACTGGCGCACAATGTCGATCTCTCGGACCCCGCCAAGGTCGAGGCGTTCTACAGCCAGGTCCCTGCCTTGTGGGGATCGATCCATCTGGCCGGCGGCTTTGCCATGGCGCCGGTGGAGAAGATCGAATCGGCGTCCTTTGCCGAGATGATGGACACCAACGCCCGCACCGCCTTCCTGTGCAGCCGCGCCGCCATCCGCTCGATGCTGGCGTCGGATACTGCCGGTCGCATCGTCAATGTCACGGCACGCGCCGGGCTCGACCCGCGCCGCGGCGCCGGCATGGTCGCCTATACGGCCAGCAAGGCGGCGGTCGCTGCCATGACGGTGGCGATGGCGGAAGAATTGAAGGCCCAGGGCATCCTGGTCAACGCGGTGGCCCCATCGACGCTCGACACGCCGGCGAACCGCGCCGACATGCCGGATGCCGATTTCACCAAATGGGTCAGCCTCGAAGCAGCAGCCGAGGCAATCGCCTATCTCGCCTCGCCGGCCAACCAGGCAATGAGCGGAACGCTGGTGCCGCTCTACGGCAGGGCCTGAGCGGAGAGCGTCGAAGCCGGGCAGCCGGCGTCGGATCCATCGGCGTTGCGGTAGCTGTAGATACGCAGCGGCGATGAAGCGTCCGTGGGACACTCCCTCAACCAAGCCGGCGGCTTGCCTTCCATCAGGGCCGCCGCGAACGGGTAGGCGGCTTCGAGACCCGGCGACGGCGCGCCTCGCCAGGCACAGATCGCGACATGTGTCGCCTTCGACGCGTCGAGAATCGCACGCGGGTCGGCGGTCATGGGGTCGAGAAAGCGGTAGCTCCGTTCGATGCCCTTGGCCGAAGGGTGGTTTGGGATCGTCACCACCTTGGGGCCGTCGGCCAGCGCGACGAAATGCGATCCGATGAGCGGTGGCGAAAAGACGATGGCGCCCGACGGCCAATCCCGTTGCGCTCCGAAATGATCGAGGTCACAACTGTCGGCGAATTCAGCGGCGGGTATCGCCGCTTGGGAGGGTCTGACCGCCAGATGGTACAGCGCCATGGCCGCGGACAAAACCAGACCGGGCAGGATCAATGCGTATTTGCGCGATGGCGCCGGCACCGGAGATTTCAAGTAGCGCCGCAGCCCCGAACCTTGCGGCAGCAGGCTCTCCAGCACGAAGATCAGGCCGATGCCGGAGAAAATCGGGAGATAGCGGAAGTAGCGGAGATAGTCGATCGCCAGCACCAATCCGAGCAGCGAAAACAGAGCCAGTATGACCAGAGGCCGGCTGCGGCCATGCGACCCGGTGCAGATGACGACCGGCGCGAGCGCGCCGACGAACAGCAGCAACATGCTGGGAAAGCCTGACGACAGAACGAAATCGGGGCGCCGAAACAGGCTCAATTCCTGAAGAATTCTGTTGAGCATGTTGTCGCGGACATAGGCGTCCATCGACGCGTAAGGGCCGTCCAGGCATTGCGGAAACAGTTTCACCAGCGCCACCAGGCTGATGGCGGCGAACACCAGCAGAAGCGAGGCCCGAATTGCCCAGCCGCCACGCGTGCCGACAAGCCGAGGTACGACGGCGAATGAGAGCCCGGCGGCGGTCAGCGCCAGCACATGCGGCGCGGAATAGGTATCGCATTTGACCGCGGCATAGGCCGAGGGCGCGACGGTAGCGGCGAACAGGCCGATCGCGCCGATCGCCAGGGCCACTCCAAAGCCGGTGATCCCTGTCGCACTCTCGTCGCGGCCGGCGATCCAGTCGAAGGCGTAGACGGCCATCACCAGGGCGAAGAACGGTGCGAACTCGGCGCTGATCGCGATTGCCAGGGCTGTCAGCAAGCCGTTGACGAAGGGCGAAAGGCGATTCCGCGACAGCAACAGGACCAGGGCGGCAAGCAGAAGCAATATCTGCAGATTGTGATAGTCGATCCGCCCCGGCGCGTATTCGAAGAAGGTGCGCGCGGCGAAGATCAAGGCCAACGGCAATGCAATGGCCGGATAGGCAAAGCCCATCGCGACAATCAGCCGGTTGTAGAAGTAGAGCGCGGGTACAAACAGGAGCAGCGGCACGACAAAGCTTGCTGCCATCAGCGCCGGCTCGAAGCCGGCGAACGGCGCGAGCAGCCACGCAAAAGCGGCATAGGGCAGGTCCACGATCCATGGCCAGTGCGAGATGTAGGGCTCGGGCTGGGCAATGCCGGGCATTGTCCGGTCGAAGATATTCCCGGTCTCGAGCAAGGTGCGGATCTCGTGTATTTTGAGAAGGTCGTCCGCATCGGCATTGAGCCGGAAGCCCAGGGACCAGAGGACGATCATCACCGTCACCATGCCGCAGAAGCAGAAAAGGGCCGGTGCGCTCATATAAAGACGCGGCAGCCACGAAGATTGCGCTGCGGCCCTGTCGTCGTCATTGCTCATGGAAGGCTTCCCCGGGACGACTGCCAAATACGCGAGGAAGTTTATCTTGCCGTAAAGAAAGACCCCGCCGGATCGCTCCGGCGGGGTCTTTGTTCAAGCCGCACGAAAATCGTGCGGCAAGCGGTGAATCCTTAGTTGCCCTGCTTCTTCAGCGCGGCACCCAGGATGTCGCCCAGCGAAGCGCCGGAGTCGGTCGAGCCGTACTGTGCGACGGCTTCCTTCTCTTCGGCGATTTCCAGCGCCTTGATCGAGACCTGCAGCTTGCGGGTCTTCTTGTCGAAGGCGATGACGCGGGCGTCGACCTTCTGGCCGACGGTGAAGCGCTCGGGGCGCTGCTCGTCGCGATCGCGGCTGAGGTCGGAGCGCTTGATGAAGGTCTCGATGCCGCTGTCGACCAGCCGCACTTCCAGACCGCCATCCTTGACGCCGATGACTTCGCAGGTAACGACGGCGTTCTTGCGCAGTTCGCCTGACGTCGCGGCTTCGCCGACCGTGTCCTTGGCCAGCTGCTTGATGCCGAGTGAGATGCGCTCCTTGTCGATGTCGACGTCGAGCACCTGCGCCTTGACCATGTCGCCGCGATTGTACTCTTCGATGACCTGCTCGCCCGGACGGGTCCAGTCGAGGTCGGACAGGTGCACCATGCCGTCCACGTCGCCTTCGAGGCCGATGAACAGGCCGAACTCGGTCTTGTTCTTGACCTCGCCCTCGACCTGGCTGCCGACCGGGTGGCTCGAGGCGAAAGCCTGCCACGGATTCTCGAGCGTCTGCTTGAGGCCGAGCGAGATGCGGCGCTTGGCCGGATCGACTTCGAGCACCACCACGTCGACTTCCTGCGTCGTCGACAGGATCTTGCCGGGATGCACGTTCTTCTTGGTCCACGACATTTCCGAAACGTGGATAAGGCCCTCGATGCCCGGCTCCAGCTCGACGAACGCGCCGTAGTCGGTGATGTTGGTGACGGTGCCCTTGATCTTCTTGCCGATCGGGAACTTGGTGCCGATCTCGGACCACGGATCGCTCTCGAGCTGCTTCATGCCGAGCGAGATGCGGTGGGTTTCCTGGTTGATGCGGATGATCTGCACCTTGACCGTCTGACCGATGTTGAGGATTTCGGTCGGATGGTTGACGCGGCGCCATGCCATGTCGGTGACATGCAGCAGGCCGTCGATGCCGCCGAGGTCGACGAACGCACCGTAATCGGTGATGTTCTTGACGACGCCTTCGACAACCTGGCCTTCCTCGAGGTTCTGCACGATTTCCGAACGCTGTTCGGCGCGGCTCTCCTCAAGCACGGTACGGCGCGACACGACGATGTTGCCGCGGCGGCGATCCATCTTGAGGATCTCGAAGGGCTGTGGGTTGTGCATCAGCGGGGAGACGTCGCGGATCGGGCGAATATCGACCTGGCTGCGCGGCAGGAAGGCCACGGCGCCGTCGAGGTCGACGGTGAAGCCGCCCTTGACCTGGTTGAAGATGACGCCTTCGACGCGCTCACCCTTGGTGAACTTCTCTTCGAGCTTGACCCAGCTCTCCTCGCGGCGTGCCTTGTCGCGCGATAGCACGGCCTCGCCCAGCGCATTTTCGATGCGCTCGACCATGACTTCGACGGTGTCGCCGACCTTGAGCGTCGAGTCCTTGCCCTTTACGCCGAATTCCTTCAGCGGCACACGGCCTTCGACCTTGAGGCCGACATCGATGATGGCCATGTCTTTTTCGATCGCCAGAATCGTGCCCTTGACGACTTGGCCTTCGCCGGAATGACCGGTGGTAAATGATTCTTCGAGCAGGCTCGCGAAATCATCGCGAGTGGGATTTGCAGCAGACATTGTTTCTCCTGGAGTACCCCGCATTTTTCGCGGGGCGGGCGCCGTGGGTTAGCGTTGCGTTGGCCTGCCGGCGTTCCGGGCTGCAAAAGCCCTGGGCCGCTTTTCAAGCGGCAATTCCGGCGCATGAAGAATGCAGGCAGGCTGGTTCGTGCCCGATATGGGTATTTTCTTCGCCTCCGGCAACCGGAAGCAGCATGAAACCCGGATCAGGCCTTGTTTCTCTTGGCCAGCACGTCGTCGATGACGGACATGGCCGCGAGAAACGCGGCTTCTATAGCCATTTCGCTGGTATCAAGCAAGTGCGCGTCGGCCGCCGGCTTCAGCGGCGAGTCCGCCCGGCCCATGTCGCGCTCGTCGCGACGCTGGATATCGGCAAGGATTTCGGCGAAATCGGCGGTGCCGCCGATGCTTTCGATCTCAGCCAGCCGGCGCTTGGCGCGCACCTCGGCACTTGCCGTCACATAGAGTTTTATGTCGGCGTCGGGGCACACGACCGTGCCGATGTCGCGCCCGTCCAGCACCGCGCCCGGCGGCGTCCTTGCGAAGTCGCGCTGCTTTTCGACCAGGATGCGCCGCACCGTAGGGAAAACCGCGACCTTCGAGGCGGCCTCGCCAACCGCATGCGCCGACAGCACCGCGCGGTCGAGCTTTGCCAGATCGACCTGGCGGGCGGCGGTTTCTGCCGCCGAGACATTGTCGAGCGGTAGGCCCAGCCGCAGCAGCGCATGGGCGACGGCGCGATAGGTCAGGCCGGTGTCGAGCAGGTTGAGGCGGTAGTGATCGGCGAGACGGCGGGCGAGCGTGCCTTTGCCCGCGCCGGCCGGTCCGTCGATGGCGATGGTGAAGGGGTGGGTCATTGGCGGGCAGACGCCTTACGCATGGAAATAGGCCCCCGCGACTTCGTCATCCTGGGATCTGCGCCGCGTCGCTGCGCTCCTTGCTTCGCCCCAGAATGACGAAGCACGGGATGTCGCCAGCCAATCCCCAAGGTTTGCGATTGCCACTATCGCTCGATCTCCGCGCCCAGCCCCTTCATCAAGTCCATGAACTCCGGAAAGCTCGTCGCGATCATGGCCGCGTCGTCAATGGTTACAGGCTTTTCAGTCGCCAGGCCCATCACCAGAAAGCTCATGGCGATGCGGTGGTCGAGATGGGTCTGCACCGTCGTATCCCGGTCGTTGGGGTGGCCGCCCAATCCCCTGCCGCCTGGTTTGCCGCGCACGGCAAGCGAAGCTTCGCCCTCGGTGCAGTCGACGCCGTTGAGCTTCAGCCCGTTGGCGACCGCCGACAGCCGGTCGGATTCCTTCACCCGAAGTTCCTCCAGCCCCTGCATCAGCGTCTCGCCCTCGGCGAAGCTGGCGGCAACGGCCAGCACCGGGTATTCGTCGATCATCGACGGCGCCCGCTCGGGCGGCACGGCGACGCCTTTCAGCTCGGAGTAACGAACGCGCAGGTCCGCGACATCCTCGCCGCCGGCATTGCGCGGGTTCAAGATGTCGATCTGGCCGCCCATTTCCTGCAGCGTGAGAAGCAACCCGGTGCGGGTCGGGTTCATCAGCACGTTTTCGATGACAATGTCGGAACCCGGCACGATCAGCGCCGCCACCAGCGGGAAGCCGGCCGAGGACGGGTCACCCGGCACGGCGATGGTCTGGCCGGTCAGCTTGCCCTGGCCTTCGATGAAGATGTGGCGCACGCCGCGTTCGTCGGTCTCGACCGACAGGTTGGCGCCAAAGCCCTTGAGCATCTTTTCCGTGTGGTCGCGCGTCATGACAGGTTCGATGACGGTGGTGATGCCGGGCGTGTTCAACCCGGCCAGCAGCACCGCCGACTTCACCTGCGCCGAGGCCATCGGCACGCGGTAGGTGATCGGGGCCGCGTGCTTCGGCCCATGCAACGTGATCGGCATGCGGTCGCCGGGCGTGGCTTTGAGCACCTGCACGCCCATCTGGCGCAGCGGTTCGAGCACGCGACCCATCGGCCGGCCCGACAGCGAAGCATCGCCGATAAAAGTCGTCTCCATGTCGTAGGTGCCGACAAGGCCCATGGTCAGCCGCGAGCCGGTGCCGGCATTGCCGAAATCGAGCGGACCTTCCGGCTGCAGCAGCGCGCCGTTGCCGGTGCCGCGGATCACCCACTCGGCGCCGCGTTTCTCGATATTGGCGCCCATCGCCTTCATGGCCGCGCCCGTGCGCATCACATCCTCGCCCTCGAGCAGGCCGGTGATGCGGGTTTCGCCGGAGGCGAGCCCGCCGAACATGAACGAGCGGTGCGAGATCGACTTGTCGCCCGGCACGCGGGCCGTGCCGGAAAGGGCTGGTGACTTGCGGGCAGTGGCCGGCTTGGCAGCGGCGGCGTGAGACATGGAATTTCCCTGGACGGATTGCCGGCGTGCCGACGCTTTTCATTTGTTGCGGCGGTCTCGTATCACGGCGGGACGAAATGGTCATCCCCATGCTCGTCACTTGGCGCGAGGCCTTTCAGTGCTTGGTTTTGTGACGCCGGCTTTTCGCTTTGACAGCGCTGCAAACTGTGGTTAAGGGGACCACTCTTTTATCGACGAGGCTTGCCGTGGCAAAAACCGAACTTGGCACAAAACGCATCGACCCGGAAACGGGCCGGAAATTCTACGACCTGAACAAGGACCCGATCGTCTCGCCCTATACGGGCAAGACCTATCCGCGCTCCTATTTCGAGGAAGGCAAGATCGCCGCCGTCGAGGAGGAAGAGGAAGTGGCCGAGAAGGAAGTGGACGCCGAGGAGGAAGAGGGCGTCGAGGTCGTCTCGCTCGAAGAGGCGGAAGACGACGCCAAGAGCGACGATCTTCCCGATCTCGGTGACGACGAGGATGACGTCGACCTCGGCGACGACGAGGATGACACCTTCCTTGCCGACGAAGAGGAAGAAGACGACGACGTTTCCGACATGATCGGCGTCGGCGACGACGACGACGAAGTCTGACAAAGGCTTCGAACGTAAGCGTTTGCCGGCTTTCACGCCCTGTGAAGAAAAAGCCGCCGATGAAGGCTTGATATCTGGGAATGGCGGGGTTAGAAGCCGCCTGCACTAACGGCGCGGTCTTCCAACCCGCGCCGATCTCTCGCCGGAAACGGCGCCGGCTGACTGCCGGGAGTGGGGCCATAGCTCAGTTGGGAGAGCGCTTGAATGGCATTCAAGAGGTCGTCGGTTCGATCCCGATTGGCTCCACCAGTCGCCTTCCAGGGCTTTCAAGGAAACGCTTCGTTTCGCGGGACATCTCCGACCTGTTCAACCGTTGCGACGCCTGATTTGCGCGATCACGGAGCGTCAGCGCCGAACTCGACGGCAAATCCCGCGTCGATCGCGCTTCGCGCAATGAGATCGCCAAGTTCCCAATCCGTGAGTTCGCAAAGCGGGAACATTCTCCTCACCTCGTGGCTCACCTCGGATATCGAAATGCACGGCCTGTCGACGGTGTCGATCAGGCAGCGGACAATCGCTTGGCGAACGTCCGACAGGGTAGGTGTCTGCGCGAGCGCAGGCATCTCCGCCCCTACGAATGGAGCTGCGGCGCTACGCCATCGGCTAGGTTTGTGTCGAAGGCCACGGGTACGCCGTGAACGAGGGATGCGGTCGCCAGCAACTCCTCCAACTCGCGGTCGGTAGCCCTGCATGCGGGCATGAGTGTTCGGATGGCGCGTATTGCCTGCGCAACGGAGAGAAAGCGTGCCTTGCCCCTGGAAAGAACATAGGCTTCGGCGGCTCTTTCAACCGTGATGGAGTGAAAAGAGTTGGTCATCGAGAATTCCTCCCTGAACCCTGACCAACATGGTTTACGGCAGGACTTCGGTGGTCTTCAAGCCTATGTCCGGTTCCAGACAATCAGCCAGCCCCTGCGCTGAAGTGCTGTTGCTCCTCCTCGCCATAGGCACCATCCGTGAGTTTTATCATTCCGGTACGGTCGACGATCGTGATCTCGCCGCGCTTGGCATGAACCAGCCCCCGATATTCGAGCATTTGGAGGGCGGTGGTAACGCCCGGGCGCCTGGAGCCAAGCATGGTCGCCAGAAATTCATGCGTCAGGTAGATGATATCTCCTTCAGCGCGATCGTTGACCATCAGCAACCAGCGGGCGAGCCGTTCCTCGATTTTCGAATGGCCATTGACCAGCGCCGTTCGCGACGACTGGACCAGGAATGCGTGGGCGTAGCGAAGCAGCGACGGGCGAAGGGTCTGGCTCTCGGCAATCGCAATGCGCAGACGTTCAACCGGCAGACACCAGCCGTTGCTGGCGACTTGAATATAGGTTTCATTGGGAGATCGGTCCTGGCCGAGAACGACCGCTACCCCGGTCATGCCGTCGCGGCCGATGATGCCGACTTCGCTTTGCCGCCCTCCGGTCATGGCGGCGACCACCGACGCGATACCGGTTTCGGGAAAATAGACATGCTCGATCGGCTGATGCGCGATCTCCAGCCGGGCTTTGATGGCCAGTTCGACGTGATGCATCGACGGCCGTAAAAGCCCGAAATCCTCAGGCGTGAGGGTTTTCAGAACATGGTTGCGAAAGGTGGATTGAGGCATGGCTCTTCTCCCTATCGGGCAAGAGCATGTACCCTCTTACTGTCGGCTGCATCCGGACAAACGGCGGCCGATGGCTGATCTTACGCTTCATGCGCGGGCTTGGCAAACGACTGCGCCTGCGTGGAAGGCCAAGAGCATCGACCGTCAGGCGTCCCCGGGAGCAGCAGCGCTGCCAGACGCCGAGAAGGCTTCAGCCGAGAAGGTCCGCGGCGACTTCGAGCGTGTTGCGGAACGACGTCTCGAGGTGGTGTTCCATCGCTTGTGCGGCGCCCTCGGCATCGTGCCGCCTCAGGGCCTTGAGAATGGCCTCGTGCTGCTCGATCGTCTGTTCGCCATAGCCGGGCTTTGGAATGGCGAGATAGCGGCCGCGGTCCATCTGCGCCTTGGAGATGTCGACCGCTCGCCAGATCATCGGCAGGCCGCAGATTTCGGCGACGGTGCGATGAAAGACATCGTCGAGTTGGATCGCGGTGGCATATCGGCCGCGCGCGATGGCGAGCTTGTGCGCCGCCATATTGTCCTCCAGCAATTCGGCGGATGCCGGCGTGAGCTTGACGGCCGCGCGCCTGGCGCTCTCCATCTCCAGCGCCCGTCGGATGACGTAGGCCTCCTCGAGGTCGGCGCGGCTGATCGGCGCGACATAGGTGCCGGTCTGCGCCAGGATATGGACCAGGCCTTCGTCGCTGATGCGCTTTACCGCTTCCCGCACCGGAGTGCGCGAAACGCCGAGCGCTTCGGCGATGGCCACCTCGTTGATCACTTCCCCTGGCTTCATCTGTCCGACGACGATCAGGTTGCGGATCTTCTGATAGATCTGATCGCGCAACGGCAAAGCCCGATTGAGGGTGGAAGGGTCAAGGTCCATGGCAAATCCGTAGCGTTCGTTCACCAGAAATGATCGGAGTATATTGGAACGTAAATTGGAATGCACCAATGCGGAGGCGTCCCTGTCGACAATGGAGGGGGTGGCCAAGTCACTCGACGCCTGGAAGGAGGCCGCCAACCCTTCCAAGGCGGCGCAAGGACAACGTCAACGCGGTCGAGCCGGCCCTCTCCGCTCGCAGGCGGCGGGCATGAGGAAGAATTTCCAATTGCGTGCACGGATTTAGAATAAGCTAACTCTACAGAATTTGTAGAATAAGCAATCTGCATGAGCGATCTGTTTCCTGCACAGGACCACGCCATGCCAGCATTTTTGCGTCTACTCTCAACCGTGCCGGAGCCGGGCCGCTACCGCCGAACCACAGGAGGCAAGGCATGACCCAAGATGTCCCCGACCGCATCAAGGTTCTCTGGTTCCTGCCGACGCATGGCGACAGCCGTTATCTCGGCACGACCGAGGGCGGCAGGGCCGTCGATCTGCCCTATCTGTCGCAAGTGGCGAAAGCGGCCGACACGCTTGGCTATTACGGCGTGCTGTTGCCGACCGGCCGGGCCTGCGAGGATTCCTGGGTGATTGCCTCGGCGCTGGCGCCACTGACAGAGCGGCTGCGTTTCCTCGTCGCCGTACGGCCCGGCTTGCAGTCGCCGACGCTTGCCGCGCGCATGACAGCCACGCTCGACCGCATCTCCAACGGCCGCCTGTTGATCAATGTCGTCACCGGCGGCGATCCGCTGGAAAACAAGGGCGATGGGATCTTTCTCTCGCATGCCGAGCGCTATGAGGTGACGCAGGAATTCCTCCAGATATACAAGCGGGTGCTGAGCGGCGAGACGGTCGAGCACCAGGGCAAGCATTTCCGCATCGAGGACGGAAGGTTGCTGTTCCCGCCGGTGCAGGCGCCCTATCCGCCGCTCTATTTCGGTGGCTCATCGGATGCCGGATCGGCAGTCGCGGCGCAGGAAATCGACAAATATCTGACCTGGGGCGAACCCCCGGCCGACGTCGGACGCAAGCTCGATGCCGTGCGCGGACTGGCCGACAAGGCCGGCCGCAAACTCTCCTTCGGCATTCGTCTGCATGTCATCGCCCGTGAAACCACTGAACGGGCCTGGGCCGCCGCCGACAGCCTGATCAGTCGGCTCGACGACGCGACGATCGCTTCGGCGCAGAAAGTGTTCGGCCGCATGGATTCGGTCGGCCAAGCGCGCATGAGCGCGCTGCATGGCGGCAACCGTGACAAGCTCGAGATCGCGCCCAATCTATGGGCCGGCGTCGGCCTGGTGCGCGGCGGTGCGGGAACGGCACTGGTCGGCGACCCGGATACGATCGCCGAGCGCATCGACGAATACCGTCGCCTCGGCATCGACACCTTCATTCTGTCCGGCTACCCGCATCTGGAGGAAGCCTATCGCTTCGGCGAACTGGTACTGCCGAAACTGCCGACCGATCATCCGGTCAAGTCGGCCGGGTCGTCGGTCAATACCGGGCCGTTCGGCGAGACCATTGCCGGTGACCATCGGCCGAAGTCGCTCGCCAGCGCCTCGTGAACGCGCTGCCTCCGGTCCGCCGATCGCGCGTCGCCATAATCGGCGGTGGTTTTTCCGGCGCGGCGGTCGCTTGGCATCTTGCGCGGGCGCATGGGCCGGAGCGCCTGTCGATCTCGGTGATCGAACCGCGTTCCGCGCTCGGCGGCGGTCTTGCCTATTCCAGCGAAGAGCCGTCGCACCGCGTCAACGTCCCGGCCGTCCGGATGAGCATGGTTCCCGAAGACCAGCAGCATTTTGCGCGCTGGCTGGAGGGCAGTGGCGAAATCGAGCGGGACCCGGATGCGCTGTGGAAGAACGGCGACGTATTTCCGCGCCGGCGGGTGTTCGGTCGCTATGTCGCCGAGCAGCTCGCACCTTGGCTCGACTCGGGCGCTATCCGTCATGTCGAAGCTCAGGCCACCCGGGTAATTCGAGCCAACGGCGCGGGCTGGACCGTACAGACCTTAGCCGGACCTGTCGCGGCCGACATTGTCGTGCTCGCCGCGACTCATCCTCTGCCGGCCATCCCGGCAGCACTTGCCCTGTTGGCTGAAGCACCTGGCTTCATCGCCGATCCCTACGCGCCGTCGGCACTCGCCGGGATCGGGCCGGAGGCGTCGGTCCTGATCGTCGGCTCCGGACTGACCTCGGCCGACATGGTGGCCGAGCTTGACCGCCGGGGTCATCGCGGCCGCATCCTGGCGCTGTCGCGCCGCGGACTGCGTTCGCGCGGCCACCCGGATATCAGACATGAGCCCTTCGGCGACTTTGCGTCGGTGCCGGCCACATCCGCACTTGGCCTGCTGAAGAACATTCGCGCCACGCTGGCCGCGGCGCGAGCCGCCAACCTCAACTGGCAGTCGGTTTTTGACCAATTGCGCATGCAAGGGCCGGTGCTGTGGTCCGCCCTCGCTCCGCAAGAGCGGGCAAGGCTGGTCCGCCAGCTGCGCGTGTTCTGGGACGTGCATCGCTTCAGGATCGCACCGCAGGTGGCTTCCGTCCTCGACCGCCGCCAGACCGCCGGCACATTCGACACCATTGCCGCCCGGCTTGTCGCGTCGAACGACGAGGGCGACAGCCTCGCGGTCAGCTTCCAACGGCGCGGACAGACGCGAATCGAGACGGCAAGCTTCGATGCCGTCATCAACACGACAGGGCCGGCCCATGGGCAGGCGCTCCAGTCAAATCCGGCGCTGCGTTCCCTGACTGAGGCCAGTCTGATCAGGGCGGACGCATACGGGCTCGGTATCGAGACCGGCCTCGATAGTCGCGCCGTCGGTGGCGATGACAAGGCGGTTGCCGGGCTTTTCGTCGCCGGTCCGCTGGCGCGAGGCACCTTTGGCGAACTCATGGGCCTGCCGGAGGTCGCTCGGCATGCCCAAAGGGTCTCGGCCGAGATCGCGGGGCTGCTCGACACATCTTCTTCAGGCGGAGCGGTTGGCCCCAATGCCGGGGGCGTTGCGGTCGCGGGCTGACAACCGCAAGCCGGCATGGCTGGGCAAAATTGGTATTTCCGTCCTGCAAGTGCGCCAAAAACGGAAAATCCTCCTTTGTATATAAATCCCATAAACATAATAAATATAGCGACATCCGGCTGCGGCTGGACCGATCAACAGCCTGACTGGGAGACAATTCATGGCACATGCAGGAACCGAAGCGGTCAAATTCGCCTACTGGGTGCCCAATGTTTCGGGCGGCCTGGTGATCTCCGACATCGAGCAGCGCACCAGCCATTCAGCCGAGTACAACCGCAAGCTGGCACAGATTGCCGAAAAGGCCGGTTTCGACTACGCGCTGAGCCAGATCCGTTTCACCGCCGGCTACGGCGCCGACGAGCAGCATGAATCGGTGGCATTCAGCCATGACCTGCTGGCCGCCACCACGACGCTGAAGGTGATCGCCGCGATCCTGCCCGGCCCTTGGAATCCCGCGCTGGCGGCCAAGCAGATTGCCACCATCAGCTACCTGACCAACGGCCGTGTCGCCATCAATCTCGTCTCCGGCTGGTTCCGTGGCGAGTTCCACGCCATCGGTGAGCATTGGCTTGACCATGATGAGCGCTACCGTCGCTCCGAGGAATTCATCCGTGCGCTGCGCGGCATATGGACTGAAGACAGCTTCACCTTCCGAGGCGACTTCTACCGCTTCAACGAATACTCGCTGAAACCGAAGCCGCCGCGGCCGCTGCCCGAGATCTTCCAGGGCGGCTCGTCGCGCGCGGCACGCGACATGGCATCACGCGTCTCCGACTGGTATTTCACCAACGGCAACACGCCGGCCGAAATCGCCAAACAGGTCGATGATCTCAAGACCAAGGCAAAGGCCAGCAATCATTCCGTCAAGGTCGGCGTCAACGCCTTCGCCATTGTGCGCGAGACCGAGCACGAGGCCAAGGCGGTGCTTGCCGAGATCACCGCCAAGGCCAATCCGGAAGCCGTCAACGCCTTCGGCCACGAGGTCAAGAACGCCGGCAAGGCCTCGCCGGAAGGCGAGGGCAATTGGGCGAAGTCCTCCTTCGACGACCTCGTCCAGTACAATGACGGTTTTCGCTCCAACCTGATCGGCACACCGAGACAGGTTGCCGAGCGCATCGTCGGTTTGAAGAGCGCCGGCGCCGATCTCATCCTGCTCGGCTTCCTGCATTTCCAGGAAGAGGTCGAGTATTTCGGCAAGCATGTCATCCCGCTCGTTCGCGAGCTGGAGGATGCCGGGCAGGCGGCTTCGCTGGCAGCGGAATAGTCATCTCTCCAAGGCTGGCCGGGTAATCCGGCCAGCACCCGAATGAAGGTTTTCAAGCGCGCTCGATCTTTTCGGGCGGCATCGAGAATTCGTGCGCCTGCGGGCGAAATCGAGGACGATTGGAATGCCGTTGCCCAGCTATGCCATAGGCGTGATGGAAGCCTCGGTCTATGCGCCGGAAGTTTTCGCGCGCGGCCTGCCCTCGGCGCTGCAGCCGTCCGAAGGTCATACCGCACCGGTAACAGGCACTGCGGTGGCCACATCTCCGATGCTTTCACTCCAGGCCATCGGCCTGTCGTTCGGCGGCGTCGTCGCGCTGGCCGACATCGATCTGTCTGTTCGATCAGGTGAAATCCGCGCCATTATCGGCCCGAACGGCGCCGGCAAGAGCTCGCTGATCAATGTCATCAGCGGTGTCTACCGGCCGGATCGCGGCCAGGTCCAGCTTGCCGGAATCGACTATGCGCAGGTGCCGACGCAGCGGCTGGCGCATCTCGGCGTCGCCCGGACTTTCCAGAACCTTGCTTTGTTCAAGGGACTGAGCGTCCTCGACAATGTCGCCACCGGCCTTGCCTACAAGGTCCGTTCCAACTTCGCCGGCCAGGTGCTCGGCATCGGACGATCGCGCGGCGAGCGACGTGAGACACGCAGCCGCGCCGATCAGATTCTCGAATTTCTCGACCTCACCGCCGTGCGCGATCGTCTTGCCGGCACGCTGCCCTACGGGCTGCGGAAGCGGGTCGAACTCGCCCGGGCGCTGGTCGCGGAGCCGCGCCTGCTGCTGCTCGACGAACCGATGGCCGGCATGACATCAGGTGAGAAAAGCGAAATGGCTGCTTTCGTGCGCGCAGCGCGTGACCGCTTTGCCACCACCGTCGTCCTGATCGAACACGATGTCGGCGTCGTCATGGGCCTGTCCGACCGGGTCGCCGTTCTCGACCATGGCCGCAAGATCGCCGACGGCACACCCGACGAGGTCCGCAACGACCAGCGCGTCATCGATGCCTATCTGGGCGTCGCCTCAGACAATGAGGACGGGGCGGGCATATGATCGCCGACTTCGACTATCAGTTCTTCATCGAGGTGCTCGTCGGCGGGCTGCTCTCCGGCGTCATGTATTCGCTGGTCGCGATCGGCTTCGTGCTGATCTACAAGACCTCGGGCGTGCTCAACTTCGCCCAAGGCGCGATGCTGCTGTTCGCCGCCCTTACCTTCGTCAGCCTTGTCGAACGCGGTGTTCCGTTTGCACTGGCGTTGGTGGCAACGTTCGCCATCATGGTGGCGATCGGCATCGCCATCGAGCGCACGGTGCTGAGGCCGCTAACCAACAAGCCACCGATCACCCTGTTCATGGCGACGCTTGGCCTGTCCTACATCATCGAGGGCGCCGCCCAACTGATCTGGGGCACGCAGGTCCATGGTCTTGACCTCGGCATCGAGGATGTGCCGCTGGAAGTCGGCGGCGTGCTGATCAGTCAGTTCGATATTTTTGCGGCGGTGGTCGCGGCCGGCATGGTTCTCCTGCTGTCGCTGTTCTTCCGCTACACCCGCATCGGCCTCGCCTTCCGCGCCGTCGCGGACGACCAGTTCGCCGCACTCGCGGTTGGCCTGCGTCTGCCACTGATCTGGGCCACCGTCTGGGCGGCGGCCGGCCTGGTCGCGCTGGTCGCCGGGCTGCTCTGGGGCGCCCGCCTAGGGGTGCAGTTCTCGCTGTCGCTGGTGGTGCTCAAGGCGCTGCCGGTGCTGGTGCTTGGCGGCTTCGATTCCATTCTTGGCGCCATTGTCGGCGGGCTCCTGATCGGCGCCAGCGAGAAGCTCGCCGAGGTCTATATCGGCGATTATTTCGGCGGCGGCATCGAGAGCTGGTTCGCCTATGTCGTCGCGCTTGTCTTCCTCCTGATCCGTCCTTCCGGCCTGTTCGGCCAGAAGCTCGTCGAAAGGGTCTGAGCCATGGCCGCGACTACAAGCGACTTTTCCGCCGTGACTGTGCTGCCGAAATGGGTGGCCCCCGTACTCCTGCTCGCCTTCGCCTATGGCGTCGTGCCGCTGATCGGCTCGAGCTACCTGTTCGAGGCCATCCTGCTGCCGTTCCTGGCACTCAGCCTCGCCGGTGTCGGCCTCAACATCCTGACCGGCTATGCCGGCCAGGTTTCGCTGGGCAGCGCCGCTTTCATGGCGGCAGGCGTCTTTGCCGCCTATAATTTCAACCTGCGCGTCGAAGGCCTGCCACTGATCGGCAGCATTTTCCTCGCCGGCATCGTGGCCGCCGCGATCGGCATCGTCTTCGGCTTGCCGAGCCTGCGGCTGAAAGGGTTTTACCTGGCGGTTTCGACGCTTGCCGCGCAGTTCTTCGTGCAATGGGCGCTGACCAAGTTCAGCTGGTTTTCCAACAACTCTGCATCCGGCGTCATCGACGCGCCGAGGCTGTCGATTTCAGGCTTCACACTCGATGGCCCCGTCGGCCGCTATTTCTTTGCGCTGACCATCGTCGTCATCCTGACTTTCTTCGCCTGTCGGCTGGTATCGTCGCAGACGGGACGAAACTTCATCGCCATCCGCGACAACGAGACCGCCGCCCGCATCATCGGCATCCCGGTCTTGAAGACCAAGCTTCTGGCCTTTGCCATCTCGTCCTTCGTCATCGGCGTCGCCGGTGTCATCTGGGCGTTCGCTTATCTCAGGACCGTAGAGCCGGATGGCTTCGATCTCGACCGCTCGTTCCAGATAATGTTCATCATCATCATCGGCGGCCTCGCCTCGATCCGCGGCGCATTCTTCGGCGCCGCCCTGATCGTGGTCTTTCCGCTCGCACTGTCGCGCCTCGGCGGCTTCCTGCTTGGCGATGTCTTCGATTCGGGCGTGCTCGACATGAGCCAGCGCATCGTGCTCGGCGTCCTCATCATCCTGTTTCTGATCCTCGAACCCGACGGGCTGGTGGCCCTGTGGGACAGGATCCGAAGACGGCTCCTGTTCGCTTGGCAATCGACCTGAGCCCTCGCAGTCCAGAATCCTATTCGAAGATGAACCAGAGGCCGGACCAAAGACGGCCCATACCGGGAGTACCTAGCCATGACCTTCCTCAGCACCATCAAGGCGGCGGCTTTGTCCGCGGCGATGATCGTGTCGGTGGCCTTGCCATCAGCTCATGCCGACGAACAATATTTCCCGCTGCAGAGCTATCGCGTCGGACCCTACGCGGCCGGCGGCACCGGCTTCTTCGGCGGCTTCATCGATTATCTCAACCTCATCAACATCCGCGACGGCGGCGTCAACGGCGTCAAGCTGACCTGGGACGAGTGCGAGACCCAGTATGAGGTCGAGCGCGGCGTCGAATGCTACGAGCGGCAGAAGAGCCATGCGGGTGCCGCTGCCTGGAACCCGCTCTCAGTGGGCATCGCCTATGCGATGATCGACCGTATCACCGCCGACAAGGTGCCGCTGATCACGGTCAACCATGGCCGCACCGACTCGACCGACGGGCGCGTCTTCCCTTACGTCTTCCCGCTGCTGCTCAACCCCTACAGCGAGACGTCAGGCATCGTGAACTATATCGCCGCCAAGGAAGGCGGCACCGACAAGCTCAAGGGCAAGAAGATCGTCGTGCTCTATCACGGCTCGCCCTACGGCAAGGAGACCATCCCGATATATGATTTGCTGGCGCAGAAATATGGCTTCACCGTGCAGCAGATCGAGGTGCCGCATCCCGGCAACGAACAGCAGTCGCAATGGCTGACCATCCGCCGCGCCAAGCCTGATTTCGTCGTCCTGCGCGGCTGGGGCGTGATGAACCCGGTGGCGCTGAAGACGGCGGTCAAGGTCGGCTATCCCGTCGACCACATCGTCGGCAATGTCTGGTCGAATTCGGAAGAGGACGTCATCCCCGCCGGCGATGCCGCCAAGGGCTACACCGCCATCACCACCCAGGCCTCGGGCAACACCTATTCGGTGGTGCAGGAGATCGTGAAGACCGTCTACGGCGCCGGCAAGGGCAATCTCGAAGACAAGTCGCGCATCGGCTCTGTCTACCACAATCTCGGCATCGTCAACGGCATCCTGAATGTCGAGGCGATCCGCGTCGCGCAGGAGAAGTTCGGCCATCGCACGCTGACCGGCGACGAAGTCCGCTGGGGCTTCGAACACCTCAAGCTCGACCCGGCCAAGGTCGAGACGCTCGGCGCCAAGGACCTGTTCCACTCGATCAATGTCAGCTGGGACAACCACGAGGGCGAGGGCTACGTGACCTTCCAGCAGTGGGACGGCAAGAAGTGGAACGTCGTTTCCGACTGGATCGCGCCGGATTGGGCGCTGCTGCGGCCGATCATCGAGAAGTCGGCCGAGGCCTATGCCGCCGAGAAGGGCATCAAGCTGCGCACCGCCGACGATGCCAACGCCGTGACCACCAACTGATCTCCGGGCCGGGTGCCGTGGACACCATCCGCGGCGCCCGGCCCATCCGCAAAGCACGGAAACAGCCATGCCGAACGACGACATCATCCTGGCCGTGGACGCGGTCCACGCCACCTATATCAACGCCATCACGGCGCTGCATGGCGTCAGCTTCGAGATCAGGCGGGGTGGGATTCTGGCGCTGCTCGGTGCCAACGGCGCCGGCAAGACCACGACGTTGAAGGCCGTCTCCAACCTGCTGCCGGCAGAGCGCGGCCAGGTCAACGCCGGCTCCATCCGCTATGATGGCTCGGATGTCTCGCGCCGCAAGCCGGGCGATCTCGTACGCGCCGGGCTGGTCCAGGTGCTGGAAGGCCGTCACTGTTTCAAGAGCCTCACCGTCGAGGAAAACCTGGTCGCCGGCGGCATCGGCCGCAGCGGCCGCCGAGCCGAAATCAACGCGGATCTCGAACGGGTTTATTCCTATTTTCCGCGTCTCAGGGAAAAGCGCCGGACATTGTCCGGCCTCACCTCCGGTGGCGAACAGCAGATGACTGCCATCGGCCGCGCGCTGATGTCGCGGCCGCGCCTGCTGGTTCTCGACGAGCCCTCGATGGGGCTTGCCCCGCTCATCGTGCAAGACATCTTTCAGACGCTGAAAAAACTCAACCGCGAGACCGGTCTGTCGATCCTGGTCGCCGAGCAGAACTCGGCGGTCGCGCTTGGCTATGCCGACCACGCCACTGTGCTCGAAAACGGCGTCTCGGTCCTGTCCGGCGCGGCCGCCGATCTTCGCCAGCGCGAGGATATCAGGGCGCTCTATCTCGGCCAGCAGCCGTCGCCCGCCGCCAAGCCATCCCGTCTCCACGCCGTTGCCTGAACCGAAATTTGAAGGAGCAATGAAATGACCGTCTCGACCGTCAAGACAGACCATGCTTCCGCCGCCGTACCGCCGGTCGCAAGGCCCTCGGCACCAGCACACATCATCAGGGACGATGCGGAGGCGATCGCCATCGCCCATGCGCTCGCCGCCGAATTCGTCAAGGGGGCGTCCACGCGCGACCGCGAGCGTATCTGGCCGGTTGCCGAGCTCGACGCCTTCTCCCAAAGCGGCCTGTGGTCGATCAATGTGCCGAAGGAATTCGGCGGGCCGGAACTGTCCTATGCGACGCTGGTCAAGGTGATCGAGATCATCTCGGCGGCCGATTCCTCAATCGGCCAGGTCGCGCAGAACCATCTCGGCGTCATCGCGGCCATCCGCACCGTGTCGGATGTGGAACAGCAGAAGCTGCTGTTCACCGAGGCGCTGAAGGGCACCCGGTTCGGCAACGCCTTTTCCGAGTTCGGTTCGAAGCGCGCCGCCGATTTCGAGACCCGCTTCACCGACGCCGGCGACCATGTCGTCGTCAACGGCCGCAAATTCTATTCGTCCGGCGCGCTGCTTGCCCATCTGGTGCCGATCGTGGCGCTCGATGACGAAGGTCGCGCCTGGTATGCCATCGCCGACCGTGGTGCGCCCGGCCTGACCGTTATCGACGACTGGTCGAGCTTCGGCCAGCGCACGACGCTCTCCGGCACCGTCATCATCGACAACGTCAAGGTGCCGAAGACGTATCTGGTGCCGGGCTACAAGGGCTACGACAAGCCGACCGCCGACGGCGCCATCTTCCAGATAATCCAGGTGGCGGTGGACACCGGGATCGCCCAGGCGGCGATCGACGAGACGGTTCACTTTGTCAGGACCAGGAGCCGCGCCTGGATCGACAGCGGCTTCGACAATGCCTGGGACGATCCCTACACGATCCAGGCTGTCGGCGACCTCACGCTGCGCCTGCACGCGGCGCAGGCGCTGCTCGAAAAGGCCGGCCATGCCATCGACAAGGCGGTGGCCGAGCCGACAGCCGAAACCGTCGCGCATGCCCAGATCGTTACCGCGGAAGCAAAAATCCTGTCGACCGAAATCGCCATCGCGGCAACGAACAAGCTGTTCGAACTGGCCGGCACGCGCTCGACGCTGGCCGAGCACAATCTCGATCGCCATTGGCGCAACGCCCGCACGCACACGCTGCACGATCCGGTGCGCTGGAAATATTCAATCCTCGGCAAATATTTCCTCAACGGCGAGAATCCGCCGCTGCACGCCTGGAGCTGATCTGCCGGAGGCGGGCGGCGCGGGCTGCGGTCGACCTGGTCGTCGCCGAGTGGCTTTGCCCTGACGGTTATCCCCTTCCGGATGCCGGCGGCGGGTGAAAGCTTACGCGCAATTTACGACCATCGGTTACACCGGTTCCTGTCTGATTCGTTCGGGACAGGAACACCATGAGCAAAGCCCTCACGACCTTCGCACTCGTCTCCGTCTTGACCGCCTTGCTCATGGCGCTGAGCCTTGCGGTGGCCCGTCACGGCTATCCCTATGGGGCGATCGGCGTCAAGCGTCTCGACGGCATCGCCGACGCCGGAACGTTCATTCCGCTTGCGGCAATTTTTTTCTTCAGCGCGCTGTTGATGATGATCCTGCCGATCCGCGCGGCCAGTATCGTCCTCCTCCATGCCGCCGATGCGATCTTCTGGACTGTCATTGTGCTGTTCGCCACCATCGTCGGCGGCCTGCTCGCCCGATGGGCCTTCGGTCAGGGCAGCGCTCTTCTGGCGTTGTTGAACTGGCGGTTCCTGTTTGCCGTGGCGGTCGTCGGTTGCCACTTCGTCATGAACGAGTTGCGCCGCAACGTACTGCTGCGCAGCCTGTTCTTCGTGATCTTTGCCGCCGCCACGCTGGCCTGCCTGTTCTGGTCGTTTACGCTTTAGCCGGAACCTACCATCCTATCGCCGCCTGTTCTTCGTTCCATGGCGAAGCGCTATCGGGATCACGAGTTCGGAGTCTTCGGGCTACCGGCCGCCGGAGACCGCTTTCGCGACGTAGCGCGAAAAATCCTCGACATCCGCAGCCGAAGGCTCCTGGCCGGTGAAGCTGCGCAGATACGCGGCAACATGCGGCAGGCGACTGCTCATCGGTTCGTTGAGTTCGAGCGAATAGTAGCCGATCTGCATGAAATAGAGCACGCGAGCGCGAACGAACGCGTCTTCCTCCTCATAGCCATGACGCAAGAACATGCCGCGGATGGCAGTGACGCGTTCTTCGTCGGCCTCGTCGAGCGCACGCCGGATGGTGGGGGAGCGTCGAGCCCATGCCCGGATGGCGAAATCCAGCCGGGGGTCGAACAGCTTTTCGTCCACCCAGCATTCGAAAATGCTCATCACCCCACGAATGACAGTCGCGGAAGGGCGTGCGGCACGCTCGACGATGAATCGGGTATTGGTCTGCCGCCAATGGTCCAGCAACTGGTCGAGCAGATCCTGCCGGCTCTTGAAATACCAGTAGAAGCTCGAGCGCGAGACATCGAGTTGCTCGCCAAGCGTCAGCACGCGGACGCGTTCGACGCCGTCCGAGATCAGGGTTTCAAGCGCCAGCTTCAGCCAGTCTTCGCGAGTAGCCTTGACGTTGCCGGTGGCGCCGGCGCGCTGGATCGTCGTTTCGAGTGCTGCCATCTTGACGACGCATGACACGCCACACCAGGCAAATCAAGATTGTGGGCATATCTGTACAGGGCAATCCGGCCTTGACCCGGAACGCTGCCCGCCCATGTTAGCCGGATTGCTCGGCGACGCGGCTCTGTCGCCGCTGCCGCGAGGACGTGAGTGCAGGCCCGGGGACTTTTGTCGCGGTCTCCAGGCCCAGTGCGTGCTTTCCCGCAAGCCAATTGTCTGGCAAATACCACTTCAGACAGATGCCGCCGCGCGGCCAACAGCCAGGAAGGCAAGGACATGACAGCGTTTCGAAAAAACCTCATCGATGGTGAATGGGTCGGCGATGCCGGCTCCCGCAACATCAACCCCTCGGATACCGGCGACGTCGTCGGCGAGTATGCTTCGGCGGGGGTCGAACAGGCGGGCCAGGCGATAGCGGCGGCCAAGGCGGCGTTTCCAGCGTGGTCCCGCTCCGGTCCGCTGGCGCGCCATGCGGTGCTGAAAAAGGCGGCCGACGAGATCATGGCGCGCAAGGACGAACTCGGCCGCAATCTGGCGCGTGAGGAAGGCAAGACGCTGGCCGAGGGCATTGGCGAGACGATCCGCGCCGCCCAGATATTCGATTTCTTTGCCGGCGAAACATTGCGCCTGTCGGGAGAGGTGGTGCCAAGCGTGCGGCCGGGCGTCGGCGTCGAGATCACGCGCGAAGCGGTCGGCGTGGTCGGCATCATCACACCGTGGAATTTCCCTATTGCCATTCCCGCCTGGAAGATCGCTCCGGCGCTGGCCCACGGCAACACCATCGTCTTCAAACCGGCCGAGCTCGTTCCCGAAAGCGCCTGGTCCATCGTCGACATCCTGCATCGCGCCGGCCTGCCCAAGGGCGTGCTCAACCTCGTCATGGGCAAGGGCTCGGTGGTCGGCCAGGCGATGCTCGACAGCCCCGACGTCAACGCCATCTCCTTCACAGGCTCGGTGGGAACCGGCAAGCGCGTCGCGGCGGCAAGCGTCGAGCACATGCGCAAGTTCCAGCTTGAAATGGGCGGCAAGAATCCGCTGGTCGTGCTCGACGATGCCGATCTCGCGGTGGCTGTCGATTGCGCGCTGAACGGCGCCTTCTTCTCGACCGGCCAGCGCTGCACGGCCTCGTCGCGTTTGATCGTCACCAAAGGCATCCACGACCGTTTCGTCGACGCGCTCAAGGAGCGCATGGAGAAGCTGGTGATCGGCGACGCGCTCGACGCGCAGACACAGATCGGCCCGGTCGTCGACGCCACCCAGCTCAAGCAGGACGAGGACTATATCGCCATCGGCGTCCGTGAAGGCGCCACGCTCGCTTTCGGCGGCGAACGGCTCGACCGCAAGACGCCGGGCTTCTATCTCAAGCCGGCGCTGCTGACCGAGGCCACCAACGCCATGCGCAGTTCGCGCGAGGAGATTTTCGGCCCCGTCGCCAGTGTCATCCGCGTCCAGGATTATGACGAGGCGCTTGCCGTCGCCAACGACACGCCGTTCGGCCTGACCTCGGGCATCTGCACCACGAGCCTCAAGCACGCCACGCATTTCAAGCGCAACTCCGAAGCCGGCATGGTGATGGTCAACCTGCCGACGGCGGGCGTTGATTTCCACGTTCCTTTCGGTGGTCGCAAGGGCTCGAGCTTCGGTCCGCGCGAACAGGGCCGCTATGCCATGGAGTTCTACACCACGGTAAAGACCGCCTATACGTTCGCGGGATAACCTGGCGCGCCGGCCGACCGCCGGCGGACCGTCACTTCCTCTGGAAACGGACCGGTGCAAAGGGATGACATTGCAGGACCTGACCTGGCTCAACCCGCCGCCGCACCATGCCATCGAAGGTGATGGCGTGCGCGTGCGCACCGGCAAGGAGACCGATTTCTGGCGTGAGACCTTCTATGGCTTCTGGCGCGACAACGGCCACTTCCTGTATCGGCGGGTCGAGGGCGATTTCACCGCCGAAGTGACCGTCAAGGGCGACTACGAGGTGCTTTACGATCAGGCCGGCCTGATGGTCCGGCTGAGCGAAACGCACTGGATCAAGGCCGGCATCGAATACACCGATGGCCTTGCCTATTTCTCCGTCGTCGTCACCAACGACACCTCGGACTGGTCGCTGGTGGCCATTGCCGCCGGCCCTGACGGCGTCAGGATCCGCCTGACCCGCCACGGCGAGGCGGTCCGCGTCCAGTATTTGGATGCTTCCGACGGCCATTGGAAGCCGGTGCGGCTCGCCTATTTCCCGACCTCGAAGATCGTCGATGTCGGGTTGATGTGCTGTTCGCCGCAGCGTGAAGGTTTCGAAGTCACGTTCTCCGGATTTTCGGTCGGTCCGCCGATTGCGCGGGATCTGCACGACTGACCCTGGCAACCGGGCTCCGCGTGGCGTGTGCGAACGGACCGGTAGGACATTGCGGCCCCAAGGCCCTTCCGGCTCTCGGCATAGGCTGGAAGCGTTCGGGAACGCTGTCCGTCTTCCACGTCTGGTGGATCGGTGGGATAATCGGCGGCTCATGGGGTGATCGGAGATGGTTGGTCGTCATCGCCGTCATTGTCCAGGACAAGCCCGGCACGGACGGCATCGCGGATCGCCTGCGGGCCAAACCTTGCCCATACGGCCTGGTGGGCGCGCACGCGCTGCCTTGCCCGGCGCCCGGCGTCGCGTGAAAGTTGGACGGCCATGGCGGCCAAGCCTTCGTCGCTGGCCGACAGCAGCACCTCGTCGTTCTCGACCAGGCCCAGGCCCTCGGCCGCGAGCGGTGTCGCGATCACCGGCACCCCCCAGGCCATCGCCTCCAGAATCTTGATGCGCGTGCCCCCGCCCGTCCTGAGCGGGATGATGCTGAGATGCGCGCTGGACAGGAGCGGCCCCACGCTTTCGGGATCTTCGACGAGCTCGACATCGGGCAACCCGCGCAGGGCCAGCACGGCCGGTTCCGGGCCGCGTCCGGCGAGAACCAGCTTCGCGTCGGGCAAGGCCTGGCGGATGCGGGGCAATATGGTCCGGGCCAATCGCACGGCGGCGTCGACGTTTGGAGGATAGCCGAGATGACCGATGAAAAGGATCACCGGAAAGCCGCTATTGGCCGACGGTTCCGGGGGCAGCACATTGGGAATCGCCTCGACGTTGGGAATCCCATTGGGAACGGCATCGATGGGCATCGCGCGCCCGCCAAAGCGCATCAGCTTCTCGCGATCCTCGTTCGAGCAGACCCAGACCCTGTCGACAAGGGCGAGCGCCTTTCTTTCGAGATGCCTGATGCCAGGCACCGATGCGGCAACGGAAAGGCGCGATGCGGTCGCTTCGGCGCGTTTCATCTGCGCGGACAAGTCGGACTCGACATTGTGCATGTCGAGGATGAGCTGCTTTGCCAGCGATCGCAAAGGCCGCAGCAGCTTGAACAGGCCGATGCTCTCGACCACCACGGTGTCAGGGCGGAATTCGAGGATCAGTGCTTCCAGCCGCGCCAGGGCCGCGCGCGAAATGCGATGCTCCTCCCTTATACGCCACCATCCGATGGAAGCCGTCCGGGGCTCTCCCTCGATCGACAGCGCCTCGGTGCGGATCAGCGGATTGGGCGCGGTCATGGCGATGGCCCTGGGCCGCACCGAGGCCAGGCAGACCGGTCCGAACGCGGCCGCCGCCACGGCATTGCGATAGTTGCGCAGATCCGCGCCGGAAGTCGGCGGAAACGCCGGCTCATGGCACACGATCAGCACGCGTCGCCCGCTGCCGCGCGCCGGCATGTCGACATCGGGCCGCGCGCTCAAGGCGGACGCCCGACGCTTCGCGCCAGGAGTTGCGCAAGCTCTTTCTCGGACGACATTAACGAGGCCCCCGCAGCCACAGAAATCAGCTTCGACTTGTTTAGCCGAACCGTGCTTTCGTCAAGCGCTGGATCACAGTCTGATGCCCGGCGCGCTTGCCTTGCGGATCGGTCGCAATGCGGATCCGGCTGGGACCGAGCGCAAAGGCTTATCGCCTGGACCAGGCCAGCCAGCGGGCCGCCAGGCGCCTGCGCAATGAAGTGAACCGTGTCCGTCGGTAAGCGTCGCCCGCCATCTTGATGCCTTGCGCCTGTGTCGGGAAGGGATGGATGACATCGGCCAACGCATGCAATCCCATGCCCGAACGGATAGCGAGGGTCACGGCATTGATCATCTCGCCGGCATGGCTGGCGACGACCGTCGCTCCCAGGATGCGGTCGGATCCCTCCCTGACGTGGATCTTGACGAACCCTTCCTCTTCGCCGTCCATCACGGCCCGGGCGACATCGTGCATCAGGACCGTATAGGTCTTGACCGGAATGCCGTTGCGCCGCGCCTCCAGGGGATAGAGACCGACATGGGCGATCTCCGGATCGGTATAGGTGCACCAGGGGATAACGAGTTCGCTGAGCCTTTCGCGGCCGCGAAACAGGGCATTGCGCACGACGATGCGCGCTGTTGCCTCGGCGGTGTGGGTGAACTTGTATTCGAGGCAGACGTCGCCCGCCGCGTAGACATTTGGGTTGGTGGATCGCAGATAATCGTCGACCTTGATGCCGCTGGCGTCATAGGCCACGCCGGCTTCATCGAGGCCCAGGCCATAGACGTTGGGTGAACGGCCGACGCCAGTGATGATCTCATCGACCGTAATCGTCGTCGTGTCGCCATCCCGCATCAGGTCGGCGGCCTTCTTCTCGCCCTCCATCCGCACCGCCACCACTTCGGTGTTCAGCCGCACCTCGATCCCCTCGCGCGCCAGCGCATCCGAAAGGATCTGCGCGGCGTCGCGCTCCTCGCCGGGCAGGAACATCGGATCGCTCTGCGCTAGGATGACCTTGGCGCCGAGCAGGCAGAAAGCCTGCGCCGTCTCGCAGCCGAGCGGCCCGCCGCCGATGACGAGGAGCCGCGGCGGGCATTGCGTAAGGTCGTACATGGTCTCGTTGTCGAGATAACCGGCCTCGGCAAGCCCCGGAATCGCGGGCCCGCTCGCATGCGCGCCCGTCGCGACCAATGCCTTCTTGAAACGCAGGGTCCTGTCCGCGACCACGACGGTGTCCGGTCCGGCGAAGCGCGCTTCGCCGAAATAGAGGTCGATGCCCTCGGCTGCGACGGAAATGGCCGAATTGGCACGGCTGATCCGCTGCCGTATCTGCCGCATCCGTGTCATCGCCCGTTGAAAGTCGACACGAAGGTGGTCTGGCGGGTCGCCGCCAAAGCTCTCGGCATCGCGCATATCGGCATAGAGCCTGGCCGTGCGGATGATCGACTTCGACGGGATGCCGCCGACATTGACACAGGCACCACCGATCAGCCCGCGTTCGATCAGCGCGACCTTCGCGCCAAGGCTCGCGGCGTCACGCGCGGCGGTCAGCCCGGCCGGCCCGGCGCCGATGACGACGAGATTGTAGGGGCCGTTCGGCGTCGGGTTCTTCCAGTGCGCGGGATGCGCGCCCCTGATCAGTTCGACGTCATTGCTGTCGACAGGGAACACGGCGGCTCTCGTCGGTTCACGCGACATCGCGCCCTCCGGGTACCGGCCGCGACAGCCATCCGCCGGTGAAACCCGCCTTGCCCAGGCCGCGACGGATATGGGGATTGGAACGCATCAGCTTCCAGATCAGTCCGGAACGGTGGTTTTCGATCATCATCACCGCGATGCCCTGGTCGAGCCCGTAATGGCCTTCCGAGACCCAGCCGTTGCGGCCGAATTTGCGGCGGTTGGCCAATGTCGGGTTGAAACCGCTCGGCAGGCGGAAATCGTCGAGAACCTCCGGATAACGATCGACGAGGTGACGCAGCGCCGCCAGGCAAATGTCCGGCGCGAAAGGCAGCGACGCCGGATAGGACCATGGCGCGATTGTCCCGTCATCCGGTCCGAAAGGCGCGCCGCGCGCGGCATAGCCGGAAAACCGGTGGGTCCGCCGCTCCACGCTGGCGCGGAAGCCGCCCGGTCCGTCTCCGGCCGAAAGACCCCACAAATTCTCGCCGTAGCCGTCAAAGCCGTAAGGGTTGTGCCGGGCGTAGTCGCGGTGAAGGTATGTCGAGCGGCGGCTGTTTTCGAAATAGTCCGAATTCTTCTCCCGCATGAAAGCGTCGCGGATGCCGGCGAAATCGATCCAGGCATGCGAGAACTGGTGCATGAACAGCGGCCCGCCATAGAGCACGTCGTGGCCGTAGATGTTTTCCCATTGATAGGTCGCCGTCCAGGCCTCGTAGCTGTCGTCCGAGGTCGGGCGGTCCGGAGAAGCCATCGACAGCACATAGAGGATCGTCGCCTCGTTATAGCCTTCCCAGCCATAATGCAGAAAGCCGCTCCTCGGCTTCCAGCCCTGGCGGAGCGTTGGGCTGCTGCCTTGCGCCCATCGCCAGTCGACGCGCCTGTAGAGCGCCTCGGCCAGGAGGCGGATTTCGGCTTCGTCGTCGTTGTCGTCGGAAAAATACGCGCTCGCCACCAGCATGCCGGCGATCAGCAGGGCGGTATCCACCATCGACAGTTCGCAGCGCCAAACGCGCAAGCCGCTCCTCATGTCGAGAAAGTGGTAGTAAAAACCCTTGTGGCCGGTGACGTCGTGACCGCTGCCTTGCGTGCTGGTCTGGAAAAAGCGTAGCGCCGCAAGGGTCAGGCGGGCAGCCGCGTCGCGCGTTATCCAGCCACGTTCGACGCCGATCGGATAGCAGGACAGGGCAAAACCGACGACGGCGATGCTGCACGGCGAACTGGGCCGCGACGTGTCGGCGACCAGCCCATTGTCGGGGTTCACGTTCTCCAGGAAATAGCCGAAGGCGGCGCGTTGACAGCGGTCCAGCAGTTCGTCATCGGCCAGCGCGGCGGGATCTGCTCTAAGCAATCGATAAAAACTCCAGCCTGATGGCAGCAACGCCCTGCGCAGGTACGGTGACATCGAACAGAACGGCATGATCGCTGAAGGCGATCGCTTGCGGTTGTTCCGGCATCGCCGAGGCCGCATGCAAATGCTCTACCATTGCTCGGCTCAGGTAATCGGGACTTCCCATTGTCACCCATAGCGCCTTGGGGTTGGCATTTACCGCATCGACGCGTCGGATGGTTACCATGTCGGGCCGCCGTGCATTCTCAAGTTGAATCTGCACGGTCTCGTTCGCGATCGGATGCCGCGGCAAGGCGAAGTTGGAAATTAGCACGGTCAACGAATTTCCGTCGCGCACACACCAACTGTCGACGGTGGGATGATTGCCTTGAGTCGAGAGGATTTCGGTTCCAAGGCCATGCAGCATTTCGAAGGCACGGTAAGCCGGTTTGGCTACGCCGTGAAGGTTCATCAGGCCGAAACCACCATGAAAGGGCAGGGATGGAAAATAATTCTCTTCGAAAATATCCGAAAAGGTCCAGTAGCTGTAGCCCTGAACCAGCCCTCTCGCCTCCATGACCGTCTTGACGATGAAGGCGGCGGCATAGGGCTCGTCGTGCATGGGATCGCGCGGGTTCGACGATGTGCACCATTCGGTGTAGTAGAGCGGACGGTCGCCTGCCTGCCGTCGCGCGGTGCGCGCCTCCTCGCGCAGGACGCTTCGCATGCTTTTCGAGAGCTGGGCTTCGGTGTCGTCGCCAGGCTGGCCGAAGGCATCGGTCGGATAATGGTGCGTGCTGACGAAGTCCGCGGGAAGACCGTTCTGGCCACAGTATGCGATGAACTCATCGACCCAGGCATTGTCGGCTGTGGCTGGTCCGCCGACCTTCAACTGCGTGTCGACGGATTTGATAGCTCTTGCCGTGTAGGCATACAGCTTGAAATAGTCCTCCTGTTTGCCGCTGCCGAACGCCTCGAGATTGGGTTCATTCCAGACCTCGAAGAACCATTGCCGCACCTCGTCGAGGCCGTAGCGATCAACCCAGTGAGCGACGAGCTTCGAAATCAGCGTCGACCACTGGTCGTAGTCCTTCGGCGCGCTGACATTGGCGCGATAACGGAAGACGATCTTTCCGGACGACGACAGCATCGTCGGCGTGAAACTCAGCTCTACGAAGGGGCGCATGCCGATCGACAGCAGGAAATCGAAGATCTGATCGGCATTGAAGAACGAATAGAGCGGCTTGTCGTCCTGGTCGATGAGCGTGCCCATGTCGTCATCGAGCAGCCCGTGAAAACGGACATGGCGAAAGCCGAGTTCGTCATGCGCCCGGCGCATCTGCGCCTGCCAGTCCGCGCGCAGGGCGAGCGTCGCGTGGCCGCTGCCGACCGTATGTTCCCAGAAGTGGGGGAATTCCTCGCCCTGGACGCAGAGGTCGCAGCGGAAGGTCACACCCGTGGAACTGTCTGAAATGTTTGCCGTTTCTACACCTTCCATCACCGACTATACGTCGGCGATGGCATATCGTTGCCTGCTCACGCGGATTTGTAGTGCATCAGTAGGTGGCGCGGCCGCCCGAGACGTCGAACACAGCGGCCGTGGTGAACGAGCATTCCTCCGAGGCGATCCATGAGATCAGCGCCGCCACTTCCTCGACCTCGCCGAACCGCGCCATCGGTATCTTGGAGAGCATGAAATCGATGTGCTCCTGTTTCATCTGCTTGAAGATCGCGGTGCGAACGGCGGCCGGCGTCACGCAATTGACCGTCACCTTGGTCTTGGCGAGTTCCTTGCCGAGCGACTTGGTCAGGCCGATCACCGCCGCCTTCGAGGTGCTGTAGGCGGAAGCGTTGGGATTGCCTTCCTTGCCGGCGATCGAGGCAATGTTGACGATGCGGCCATAGTTGCGCTCAAGCATGTGTGGCACCAGCGCCTTGTTGCAGTAGAAGACGCCGTTGATGTTGATGTCGATGACCCCACGCCAGTCCTCGACCGAATAGGACCAGGTGGTCATGTTGGGGCCGGTGATGGCCGCACTGGTGACCAGTATGTCGACCGCGCCGAAGGCGTCGATCGTCGATCGTGCGGCGACCTCCACACTTGCCGCATCCGCAACGTCCAACGTCACTCCACGCAGGCCGGGAACAATGGCTTTCGCCTGTTCGATCTGTGCGGGATCGCGATCCCAGACGCAGACGCGCCCGCCTTCGTCGACGATCCTCTGCGCGACCGCCAGTCCGATGCCCGAGGCGCCCCCGGTGATGACCGCCGACCGGCCTGAGAAGCGCCCCGCGAAATTCATTGGCATGTGTTCCCCCTGGTCATGTTGGCTGAAGCCGCCCGCGTGCTGGCCGGTCCTGGGACTGTGAGGTGACCGCCGACCGAGTTCAAGCCGGCATGCGGCCGGATCGTCTGGGCCAATCGGCCGGATTATGGCGCGGTTCCTTCGAGTTGGTCGCGCAGCGCTTCCACCATACCCACCACGGCGAGGCCGATTTAGGCATGCGCATGGACTAAGGAAACCTCAAGGGACGCGCCTCGTTCCTGATGGGCAGTCGGAGCACATGACCGATTGGCCCGTCCACGGCCGAGATCTCTCGGCGATCGCCGCGCTGTAAGACAAGGTGACCGGATTTGCCATTGAGCACGGGGTGCGATAGGTTATATTGCACTGCACAATGGAGGCGCCGTTTCTTGTACGACCCTGTTTGCGGATATGCCGGCTGGTTTGCGGCCTGCCGGTCCTGGGTCGTGTCGACGGGACCGTGAGATGAAAATTCCCAAATCCCTGCTCGTCGATCCCGAGAAGAATTCGGTCTATGGCAGCTTTGCCGTTGCCGTTTCGATCTGGGCGTTCTCCTATTCCGTCATTTTCGGCCAGGTGCTGATCCTGGCCTATTATGCCGTCTGGCTTCCGCTTATCCTGGTCGACTACCGGCGTTTCCTGCGGCAACTGTCCAGCGCCTGGCTGCCGCTGCTCTTCGCGGCCTATGTCTGCTTTTCCATATTCTGGTCGCAGGCGCCCGGCGTCACCGCCAGAACGGCGGTCCAGTACTTGTCCCATATCGCCTGCGCCTATGTCGCCGCACGCACCGTCAGCGTGCGCACCCTGACAATAGGCGCCCTGGTCGGCATATTCTTCGTCCTGCTCTATTCGCTGAAAGTCGGCGCCTATTCCGAGGACGTCCTCGACGGCACCTATAATTTCGTCGGCGCCTTCGCCTCCAAGAACCAGATCGGCTTCGTCGGCTCGCTCGGCATCTATTTCTCGGTCGTGTTCCTTGCTTTCCTTCGGCGTGGCCGGCTGAGTTTCATGCTGACCGTGCCGGTCGTGCTGTTGTCGGCCTATGTGCTGGTCGTCTCGCATTCCGCCACCTCGATGGCCTCGATACCGGCGGTTCTGGCGCTGGTGGCGCTTCTTGCGATGAGCAAGCTTTTGTCGCGACGCTACCGCCGGGTGATCTTCCTGGTCGGCGCCGGCATGATCGTCGTGGTGGCCATCGTCGCCCTCAATCTCGGGCTCATGGACTTCGTGCTTGGCATCTTCGGCAAGGATTCGACGCTCACCGGGCGGACTTATCTGTGGGAGCAGGGCTGGAACGCCGCGATGCGATCGCCGATCCTTGGCGTCGGCTATGCAGCCTATTGGGTGCAGGGCTTTGCCGAGGCGGAGCGGCTGTGGAACGAATTCTACATCAGCACCCGCACCGGCTTCCATTTCCACAACACCTATGTCGAAGCCCTTGTCGAACTCGGCTTCACCGGGGCGGTGCTGATATCGCTGATCATGCTGCGCACGCTCCTCGGCCACATCGCGGCGGTGGTCTTCAAGACATGGCAGGCCGAATCGGTGGTTCTGATCGGCGTGATGGTGCTGCTGCTCATCCGCTCCTTCGTCGAGGTCGAGATACTCAACCCCTACATCATGGGTTCATTCCTGATGTATTTCAGCTTCTTCAAGCTGGCGAGGCTGCCGGTCACCCGCACGCGATGGTCACCGGCTTTCGAGCCGGGGGATGCCAAGGCCGGACAGGCAGCCTGGCCTCACCGTCCCGCGGCAGCCGAGTAATGATGAGAGTCCGCTAAAGCCATCGCGGGAAAACCGCGTAGCGGTTCCGTTCGGGATTGCGTCAACAGCCATTCTGGTTTTCCGGTGCTGAAAATATATCAGCAAAAACCTCCGCCAAGCAGGCTTGGCGGAGGCTCAAGGCCCTTGCGCTATGGATCGAACGCGGCGGGCCGCGCGACCTTCCGCGTCTCTACTGGCTGGCTAGCGGCGCCAGCTTGATCTTGATCACATCGCCAGGCAGTACCGGTGTGTCTTCCTTGGCGGCGATTTCGCTGGTCTTGCCGTCGACATTGCGCACCAGCGAATAGAGCAAGGTAGGTTGCTGGTCGTTGGTGATGGCGGCCGTCGTTGCCGGATCCGTGGCCTGGGCTATCAGGCCTTTTTGCATATTCACCTTCAGCGCGGCCTCGTTCAGGTCGGCTTCGGTCTGCTGGCGATCGGCGGCGAGGCTCGAACTCAAGGTGTTCTGGGCGTCGATGGCGTCCTGCGTGGCCTTGCTGATCGCCTGCTTGGCGGTCAGGATGGCTGTCTCGTAGTCCAGGATCTTGCCCTGCAGGTCGGTAACGGACTGCTGCGAATCCAGAAGCCTGGCATTGGCCACCAGTCCCTTCTGGGCCAGCGGACCGATGCTGGCCAGCTGTTGCTGGGCCAGGTCGACCTGCTTCTGCTGGTTGACGATCTTCTTCTGCAGCGATTCGATTTCGGCCTGCAGCACACCCTTGAGATCGTCGAGCGCCTCGAGCTTGAGCTTCAGCGCCTTCTGGTCGGCGGTAAGGATTGTCATCTCGTCGGCGACGATGGTCGGCAGCCGCGGATCGCCTTCGACCTCCTTGGGTGCCTCAAAACTCGTCTTGCCGGCCATATCGGCGTCGATGCGGGCGCGCTTGACGATCAGCCGAACGCGCTGGTCGTCGGAGATATCGAAATTGCCCTTGGCGGTGACCAGGTCCTTGCCGAGCTGGGGACCGTAGTCGGCGTTGCGCCTGATGCCTCCGGCGACGCTGATCGCTTTCAGCACCGTAAGATCGGGCACAAAGGGAAATTGCCCGGGATTCTGCACCTCGCCCGAAATGTAGAAGGGGCGGAACTGCGCCATTTCGACCGAGGCTTCGGGCTTGTCCGACAAAGCGAGCTTGTGCTGCAGCGCCTCGCCGATCGCCGCGGCGACCTCCGCCGTGGTCTTGCCGGCCGCCGGCAACTCGCCGACGAAAGGCACCGACAGCGTGCCTGCCGGGCCGATCGTATATTGGCCATTGACCGACGACCAGTCGCGGAACGTGCTTTCGACGGTCTGCCATTCGGCGATGCGGATGGTGAGCTTGTCCTGGGAGCCCAGACGGTAATCGTCGGCGGCGGCCATCTGGGGAAAAGCAAGCGACATCGCAAGGCAGGTCGCCACGAGCCGCGAGCGGCCGGAAAACGGGCCGCTGCCAAAGGCTTCGAAAATGTCTATCTTCAACTGAGCGTTCCGATCCGTTTTAGCCCCATCGCCCGATGAGCTTGCCGCCGGATGCCTTGATCCTGCCGGCCGATCAGTAAGAGCCGCGCGACATCCAGACGGCCGGCACTGTTCTGATGATGATGCGAACGTCCTCGAACAGCGACCAGTTCTCGACATAGTGGCGGTCGAACGCGACGCGGCTGTCATAGGAAACGTCGTTGCGGCCGCTGACCTGCCACAGGCCGGTCAGGCCGGGCCGGGACTTCAGATAATAGACAGCCGCGCTGCCATAGATTTCCAGTTCGTCCCGGACCACCGGGCGAGGCCCGACAAGGCTCATGTCGCCCTGGAGGATGTTGATGATCTGCGGCAATTCATCGAGGCTCAGCTTGCGCAGCACCGTTCCGACGCGGGTGACGCGTGGATCGTTCTTCAGCTTGCGGGTCGCTAGCCATTCCGCATTGGCCTCTGGATTGGTGGCGAGATAGGCCGCCAGCACCTTGTCGCCGTCCGGAACCATGGTGCGGAACTTGAGGCAGGAGAAGAGCCGTCCGCCGCGCCCGATTCGGCGGTGACCATAGAAAACCGATCCGCCATCGGAGAATTTGACGAGCAGCGCTATCATGATGAACAGCGGGCTGAGCGCGATCAGTCCAGCCAGCGAACCGACGATGTCGAAACTCCGCTTGATGAGGCCGCCGATCGGCGGCGGAAAGTCGGTGTCGGCCTGCGAAAACCCCGCCGTGGCCGACTTGGCAATATCCCTCATACGGAAACTCCATGCGTTGAACGAATGGTTTACCGCACGATACCAAAAAAATGCTGCAGCGCAACACACAATTTCCCACGCCACTGAAATAGTCGCGTCATGAATTGACTAAATAATAAGCTCGCGCTGCACAAATTTCGAAATGTTTAGCACATTTGTGACAATAAATGGGCAAGCATAAAAAAATCCGGGCGTTTTTAGGGCGTTTTGTGGGCGGCGCGTTCCCAGTGTCGGGATCCAGAGCATACGAGTCCTTACTGACGATGCTATATTCTGGACTATTCACCTAAAATACCATCTAATATTATGGGTTGTACTCCAGATCTGCAATGGCTGCAGGTTGAGTGAAATGCGGCCGGGTGCGTTGCAGCATGGCAGAATCGAACGCGTAAGCGCAATCAAAAATATGTGCGGTTGCCCTTGCCGCCTTCTGCTCGCCTTAATAGAATTGCAAATTATACCTGTCACGGTGGCGACAGGTTGAAAGGCCGGAAGCAACCGGTCGAGAGCGGGTGGTTTAACAAGCCCGCATCACAAGGGACGGCGCTCGGGTGGGGCTATCGTTGGATATACCCGAGCCGGTTTATGGGCTGTTGGGTATGTCGCTTCCAAAATTCATCGTTGGGATGCTGTTCGCGCTCGCGATCGTCGTCGCCTGGTCCTGGCTGGGTGGAGCTTCGCTTGGCACGACACTGCTGCGTGTCATCATCTGCGCGGTGGTCATCCAGGCCGGTTATTTCGCGGTCGTCTATGCCATGATCGCCAGGAGCGCGCCAACGCCGGCCGACAGGCTGCGCGAAGCCGAGAGAAAGCAGAACTCCACCGAAGTGCCCGAGGGCGAGAAGCTGGGCAGCGTCCGGCGGGGGCTGCATTAGATCCACGGGGACATCATCGTCCTCAGGCCACATCGGCGGGTTGGGTTTCCGACTGTTCTCCCGACAGCATCCGGGACAACCGGCTCCCCGGCTTCGCCTTCAACCGCTGATATTGCCCGACCTCCACCACACGACCATCCTCCATCGCCACCACCCAGTCGGCGAAGGCGATCATCGACGGCCGGTGCGCGATGGTCAGGATCGTCATTGCGCCGCGCAGGCCGTCGATCGACCGGGCGATAAGCGACTGGTTCTGCCAGTCGAGCGCGCTTGTCGCCTCGTCCAGGATGAGCAGTGACGGCTTGCGCAGCAACGCGCGTGCCAGCGCGATGCGCTGGCGCTCGCCACCCGAGAGGCGCACGCCGCGGTCGCCGACCACGGTATTCAGCCTCAGGTCCAGTCGGTCCACGAAGTCGCCGGCGTGAGCGGCGCGCAGTGCCTTCCACAAGTCGTCCTCGCTGGCCTGGGGCGCGGCAAGGCGCAGGTTCGCTGCGATCGTGTCATGCAGCAGGAACACGTCCTGCGGCACATAGGCCACCTGATCGCGCCAGCGGCGGCGATTGCCGGCATCGAGCTCGACGCCGTCGACGAGGATCTTGCCGGTGGTCGGCTCGAGCAGCCCGAGCAGCATGTCGGCGATCGTGCTCTTGCCTGACCCGGACGGGCCGATGAGCGCCGTGACCTTGCCGGCCGGAAGGCCGAAGGTGATGTCGCTCACCACTGCCTTGCCGGCGCCGTCGTCATAGACAAAGGAGACGTCGCGAATGTTCAGCCCCGTATCGAGGGTCAGCTTGCGGGCATCCGTGGATTCGACGTGGCCAGGCTCCCGTTCGGCGTCGAAACGCGCCTGCAGGTTGCGCATTGCCGTATAGGCGGGCAGGTTGATCAGCACCTGCTGGGCCTGCGTCTGCATGTCCATGAAGCGCGGCGCGATGCGCATGAAGACCAGGAGCAGCACGACGATCTCGGCCAGCGACAGGTGGAAGCGGACCAACGCCACATAGATGAAGACGCTCAAGCCTACGACGCTCGCCACCTGGAATACGGCGGTGCCGATCGAAGAGTTGCGGACATAGGCGATATTGTCGGCCTTCATCTTTTCGAGCGTGACCCGCAGCTGCGCGAAATAGCTGGCCTCGACGTTCAGGCTCTTGGCCACCTTGATGCCGCCGAGAAATTCCGAGACCGTGCGGTACTGGTCCTGGCGATTGGTCGTCAGGATCCGGCCGAAGGCGGTGGCTCGCGAGCGAAATGGCTGCAGCGCTATGAACATGACGATGCCGATGACGACGGCAAACGCCGTCATGACCGGCGAGATGAACATGGAAATCACCAGATAGCCCGCCAGCAGCACCGCGATCTGCACCAGCATCAGCAGGGCAAAAGCCGCCCCTTGGACACGGTCTATGTCGCCGGTCAGGGCATGGTCGAGATCGGAGCCGCGCATGCGCGTGAACACGCCCCAGCGCGCCTTGCCGATGCTCTCGAACAGGTTCATGCGCAAGCGGTTGATGAAATCGAAGAGCAGCCTTGCCATGTACACCGACTTGAAGCGGTTGAAGGCTGCCTGCACGGCAACAAGCCCGACCAGCGCGCAAAGCACCGTCGTCAGCTGCAGCGTTCCGCCGGGCACCAGCCAGCGCACAAACTCGATATTGGGCAGCCTTACCGCGAAATCCTGGTCGGCACGGCCGACCAGGTGCAGCAGCGGCACCAGCAGCAGGATGGAAACGCCTTCCGTCAGGCTGCCGAGGATCAGGAACAGCAGCGCCGTCCAGGTTCGTCGTCCACCGATCCGGGCAATGACCGCGCCGAATGCCGCGACATCGCGAAACAGCGACAGGCTGAAGACCGATGACCTAGGCATCGCCAGCCAATTCCTTTTCGATCAGCGCCACAGCCTCGCCGATCCTGTCGATGCCCGTCGGAACGTCCAGCCGGCACACGCCGACATGGTTAGCGATCGCTGAACAGTGGCGAAGATGCATCGCCGCGAAATCGCCGGAGAGCGCCGCGCGGCCAAACCGCGTCACGTAGGAGAATTTGATGATGGCTGGCAAGGCGGCGATTTGAGGCAGGAGGGTGATCCCGGCCCTTGCGCCGCGCTCGAGGATGTAAATCCTGGCCGCCGGCACCTTGTTGCCGGAGAAGGCGCCGTGCAGGCGATGCTGCATCTTCTCGATTGCCGGATGCACTTGCGGTCGCACTTGCGCTTGCCCAAGCGAGATCGCCGCCGCAGCGTCGGCGGCAAGCTTGATCTGCGGAAATCCCGGAACGATCATCGGTTCGTCCGGGTTGGTGAGATCGAGCGCCACGACGTCGTCGGTGAGCAGGTCGTGTCCGGCCCGGATCAGGGCGCTTGCCGTCGTCGACTTGCCGGCGCCCTTGTCGCCCATGAAGATGGCGCCCCTGCCGGCCACCGCGATCGCGCTGGCATGCAGCACCAGCAGGCCGCGCTGGTGCAGCAGCAGCGCCAGCACCGGCCCCAGCAACGGGAAGGCAAGCAAGGCGTCGTCGACGCCGGGCGCCGGCTGGACATCGATGCGGCGGGCGTCGCTGATCAGGAATGCGCCGACGGCCTCCCAGGCCAGATACTGCCGGCCGGGCTCGAAACGGAAGACGGTCGCTGCCTCCGCCGAAGGCTCGGGCATATCGATCGGGCCGATGACGATCTCGATGTCGGCCGTTGCCGGGTCCGCCGGCTCCAGTTCGGGCAGCCACACGTCGGACGCGATGAGCAGGCCGTAGGCGCGGTAGTAACTTCGTTCTCCCGCTGTCCTGTCGCGGTTGGGAAGACGGTCGAGATCGCCGGCGAACGGCTCATGGCGAGACATCATGCGGGGCTCCCGCCATGCTGGACCTGCCGCAGCCACAGCGACAGCGACGCCGAGCGCCAGACATACTGGACATCGAGCGGTGCCGCCTGGTCCGGCTGGCGCAGCAGCCGCGCATAGGCGGCGTTTACTTCCGGCAGGTTGACATAGGGTGCGATGCGACCCGCATCGCCGACCAGCAACTGCTCCAGCAGGTCGCGATGGTTGCGCACCATGCCGTTGACCAGATTGGCGGTGAAATCGATCTTGTCGCGCCGCCACTGTACCGCCGCCGGCAGGATGCCTTCCATGGCCCGGCGCAGCACGTAGCGGCCAAACCCATGACGGAGCTTCTCCTCGCCCGGCAGCCCCAGGCAGAATTCCACCAGCGGCTTGTCCCAGAAGGGATACCGCGGCTCGACGCCGAAATTGGCGGCGGCCTTGTCCAAAACTTCGAAAGAGTGCGGAACATAGCCGTTGGACAGGATCCAGCGGTGGCTGAGCGCGTCGCTGGCTTGGACGCCGGGCGGCATGTAGCCAGCCCGATGGAACCGGTCGATGAGCTCGGTTCGCCTGGCAAGGTCCGGATTGATCAGGTCGCGCCAGCTGCGGCCACGCTTCGATCGGGCAGGCCTGCGCATCCTGTTCAGGGCTCGGTTCCCCAGCTGTCTCAGCCTGGCGATGCGCCAGGCCGGCCCGTAAATGGTCAGGAACTGGAAATAGAGGCCGAGCGTGCTGTCGCCATAGGTGTTGGAGGCGCTGCGGACCTCGCGCCAAAGATCCAGCCACCTACCGCCATTGGCAAGCTCGTGCAGATGGCCATGCCCCTGTGAAACAACTTCGTCGCCGCCATGGCCGTCGAGGAGCACTTTGATGCCCTTGGCGCCGGCCGTCCGGTAGATACCGCGGGTCAGCGTCAGGCCCGGCGCCAGGAACGTGCCTTCCTGTTCCTCCAGCACCCGTTCGAATTCAGCGAAGGGTGCATAATTGCCGACTGGGATGAACGTCGGATCGGCCTTCTGCTGATCGAGCACGGCATCGATGAACGGGCGCTCGTCCATCGAGGAACCCTTTTCGAACACGAGCGAGAAGGTCGGTAGCCTCGGCTTGCGCTCGGCCGCATTTTGCACTCCCGCCACGCAGGTGATCGAGGATGAATCGAGGCCGCCGCTCAGCATCGCGCCGATCGACGGACTTCCTCGCATGCGGTTGCGGACCGATTGCGCGAACAGATGGGCGAATTCCTCCGCGGCATCAGGCCGCGGTGCTCGCTGCGATGGTTCGATCTGCCAGTACCGGCGCAGCACCAGACGTTGCGCGGTGACGGTGAGGCTGTGACGCGCCGGCAGGGCGAAGATGTCGCTGTAGGGCGTGGACTGCGGGTCATCGGGCAGCCCGGCCAGGAAGCCCGAAATCCGGTGCTCGCTGAGGCGCGCACCGACCCCGTCGAGGCCGAGCATTGGCCCGATCTCGGAGGCAAAGGCAAAGCGGCGTTCCGCTGCGTGGTAATAGAAAGGCTTGACCCCGAAATGGTCTCGCGCGCAAAACAAAAGCTGCCGCTCGGCATCCCAGATGGCAAAGGCGAAGTCGCCTTGCAGATGCACGGGGCACGTTTCACCCCAGCGCAGATAGGCCCGCATCAGCAACGCCGCATCGGCGACTGAGTTGTCCCTGATGCCGAGCCTTGCGAGCAGCTCGTCGCGGTTATCGAGCCGGCAATCGGCGGTGATGGCCAGCTTGCCGCCGGCCATGGTCAGCGGGCCGGGGCCGGCTTCGTCGGTGGTGTTGAGCCAGGCATGGCCAAGCGCGACGCCGCTGTCCTGCCACCACGAGGTTCCGTCGGGACCACGATGGCGTATGCGCGCCAGCATCTGCTGGATGTCGCTCGCCGCTTCAGCCGGCGCGGGGCCTTGTCGCAGCAGGATTCCGGCTACGCCGCTCATCGGCTGCCGTGGTCGATCAGGTGGGCGAAACCATCGACGGATCCGCCAAGCACGATGTGGTTATCGCTGACCAGCCAGGCATGCGCCTTCAATTGCTCGCCCGTGCCGCGCTCGATGCCGATGCGGATGTTCGACGCATTGCCCTGGCGCGCGAGGAGGTATTGGCCCGACAGCGCCTGGGTCAGGCAGGTGGCGCCCGGAACGAACCGTGCTGCGGCGGCAACCCCCCAGGCGACGAGCCGCAACTCGCCCATGCTGGCACACTGGTGCGCGTTGAGCCGCGTCACCATCCCACGCACCCGGTTGTAGGAGAACAATGTCAGCCCGAGCCGGACGGTCGTGACCACCAGCAGGCAGCGGCACAGGAAAAGCGCTTCCGAGCCGCTCAAGGACAAGATCCTGGCCAGGCTGCGCCTGCCAGGCCGCTGCTTCATCGGCCGGGGATTTCTCTGCGTCACAGGTCTTTGCCGCACAGCCATGGCCTTCTGCGACGCCTGCCTAGACGAGTGCCTCATGCTCAAGCCTCGCAAGCCCGTTTTCCGCCAGGCCTTTCAGCAATGCGTCGACGTCGGCCTTGCAGCGTTCGGCGTCGACATTGTAGCGAGCGAGGACGGCGCTGCGGATGTCCGCGATCGGCTTGGGTTCCTGGATCAATTCCCAGATGAAGGCGCCGACACCGTTGAGGCTGTAATAGATATTGGACTTCAGGTTGAGAAGCGCGAGGCCATCGCCGAATTCGCAAGCAACGGCGTCCTTGGTGGCCTTTACGCAATCGTGCTCGGATGGGTCCCAGTTCATCCTAAAACCTCGTTTGCAACACACGGTCTACGCGTCATCAGGTTCAATGGAAAGTCGGGGATTTTCATCCCCGGCTCCATTTCATTGTCTTCGATCCCGGAGGCCCAACGTCATTCCTCCAGAATCAGGCTGGTCTCAGGAGAACGTCAGGTCGCCAATCGGGGTGTGCGCGGGAAACGACGCGTCGATTGCCGTGCTGCCACCACCGCCTTGGGTAATGGTTTCGATTGAACCATGTACTGTCAGGTTTGGCGTTTCGTACTCATGCTTTTCAACATTCTGTTCCATTTTACTCTCCATAAGGACTGGAAACGGCCTGTCGATTGCCGTCAGCACTTTCATGCTGCATCGCAATAGCTGCACAGCAACATTTATGAGTCAAGCCTGATTTACCGGTCGTTAATCAATTATGGGTTGCGGACGTCACCCCGCGTGTAAGAAATCCACCTCTTTCGATATGAAGCCGGGTGTGATTGCCTCTCGTCACAGGAGATTCCGTAAACCATTGATTTTGCATAAACAAGAGGAAGCCAATGCTTGGCCATTGCCATTGGACAACGCCGAAAGATACTCAACTTTCAGCTGATCCCATCGATGGCCCGGCCGAAGCGCTGCGCTAGGGTAGGAATTCGTCCATACATCTCATCCCCTTCCGCGAAGCCGGCAAACGCTATGGTTGTAAAATTTCGCACTGCGAAAGGAAAGGCTTTACGGCGCCGCCGTTTTTGACGATGCTTTGCTTAGCAGCTGCAGCATACGCTTCGCGCAAACCGCTTTTTGGAGACTGTGCGCTCAATGGCCTTGCCGGAAAGCTCCTATGAAAGACTGCGCGCCACCGACTGCGCCGACGAGATCGCTTATGTGCGGGCCTGCTTACGGTTATATTTCGCGGGGCCGGCCGCCTCGGCCGGTGAAACGTGGACGCCGGGCCTTTCCGACGCTGTCATCACTGATATCGCCAGGTTGAACAAGGTCGGTACCTTCGTCTTGAAGGCGCTGTCGCGTACGCCGGCGCATGAGAGGCCGGCCGAACTGTTCCAGTGGCTCGAAACCTATCGCAGGAGGACGGTGTCGATGAACGCCGCCTGCCTGATGGATTCGATCGCCATTCACGAGGCGCTGCTCGACAGGCGGATTGATTTCGTGTTCCTGAAAGGGCCGTTCCAGCAGCATCTGCTTTACGACGATCATTTCATGAAACCCTCGGGCGATATCGATATTCTGGTTTCGCCTGCCGGGTTCTTGAAGGCACGCGAAGCGTTACGCTCGATTGGCTACGAAGTATCGGGCAAGTCGCGTTCGGTCTGGTGGGTCCGCTTCCTCGGCGAACAGCACATGATCCGTGGCAATGGGTCGAAATCATCCACTGTCGACCTTCATTACCGGCTTCAGCAGCCCGGCTCGCCCAGTCCGCGCGATGCCGACGGGTTCCTGCGGCGAAAGCGGCTGGTCGAGATCACCGGCGCCGAAGTCCCGTTCACGTCGGCTGCCGACACGCTGATGCTGGCCTGCATCAGCGTCGCCAAGGCACTGTTCAACCGGGAGCCTTGCGCCGGCTACGTCTGCGATATCAGGGCCAGCGCCAGCCGTCTCGGCCACGCCGATCAGCAGCGTGTGCTCGATGCGGCGGTGAGCCAGGGGCTGGAGGACACGCTGCTGCTCGGCCTGCGTTCCGCCGATGTGCTGCTCGGCGGCACCGGCACGCTTCTGTCGGAGCGGGCCAAGCCGATCCTGTCGCGCATCGGCAATGAAGACCTGCTCAACATGGTCATCGCGCCATGGCTGTCGTCGTTGCGCTGGCCGCAGCGACGCACGGTGTTGTGGGAATTATGCGGCCGGGCTCCGGTCCGTTACCTTTCCGAGGCCGGTTGGGCGGCGTCGGCGGACATCAGCCGCCGCATCTTCGAACGGCCGGCCGGCCCGTGAAGGCGGCGAATATCGAACGCGTACAGGGCGAGGGCAGATCGGAACCTGTGCAAGAGGCAATTCCATGTCGATGACGAAATCCCAAGTCTGCGTGATCATCGCGGCCAAAAACGCGGCGCGAACGATCGCCGTCGCCATCGCGTCCGCGTTGCGCGAACCGGAAGTCGGGGAGGTCGTCGTCGTCGACGATGGCTCCACGGACAATACGGCCGAGGTCGCACGCTCCGCCGACGATGGCAGCGGCCGGCTTGCGGTGATGCGCCTCGACGTCAATCGCGGCCCTTCTTTTGCCCGCAATGCGGCGATCGCCGGTTCACGAGCCCCGTTCATCAGCATTCTGGACGCCGACGATTTCTTCCTCGAGGGCCGGTTTCGCAACCTGTTTGTCGGCGCCGATTGGGATTTCGCCGCCGACAACATCATGCTCATCAGGGATGACGCGGCTGGCGATGCAACCAAAATCGTCGCCCCGGATTTTGCCGCCGATCCGGAATTCCTCGATTTCGAAGGATTCGTGGAAGGCAACATCTCCAGGCGCCGCGTCCAAAGAGGCGAACTCGGCTTCTTGAAGCCGGTGATCAGCCGTGCCTTTCTCGACCGCCACGGGTTGCGCTACGACGAGAGCCTGCGGCTAGGCGAGGACTACGAGCTTTACGCGCGAGCGGTCGCCCACGGGGCACGGTTCAAGGTCATCCGTTCCTGCGGCTACGGCGCCATCGTCCGCGCCGATTCACTCAGCGGCCGCCACAAGACGCAGGATCTGAAGCGGCTGGCCGATGCCGATCTGGCGCTGCTGGCGATCGACAGCCTGCCGGAAGGGTCGAAAGCAGTGCTACGGCGGCACGAGCGGCATGTGCGCGACAAATACCGGCTGCGCAATTTCCTCGACGTGAAGGCCGAGCGGGGCCTGGCTTCTGCCGCGGCCTACGCCTTCGCAAGCCAATCCAACCTCGTCCCCATCGTCCAGGGCGTGGCGTCCGACAAGATCGAGGCGCTGTTTCGCAGTGTTGGCCTGGTCTCCAGGAACAAGCACGTGCCGCCGCTCCGTTTCCTGATGGCTGGAACCAGTACCGGCAAAGGACGGTAAAGCGTGGTGTTACCTGCCGACCGCGAGGCCGCCACGCAACCATTTCCATCGGATTTATGAGTTTACGAATTGGGTGGTTGCCTCGCGGCTCTGGGGATGGCAGTCTATGTTGCGGTGCAACAAATTAAACGACCAGCCGAACTGGCCCCCGATCGGACTGGTGCGAAGTCTCTCTTCGTCAGAGGAGTTGGGCGACGCGGTTACGAGTTTTCAGCCCCGGTTGCGGGGATCGGCCAGTGGCCTGGCCTGAAAGCCGGTCCAGGAAGCCGGCGATGACGGGAATTTAAGTTCATGGCCTCGATATTCGGCTTCAGATCAAGGGATCCGGCCCGCGACAGGCAGACCGACGTTGCGCGCCTGGACCGGCTGGCGAAGCTGTTCGAGCAGATCGCCGCCGAGATCGAGGCGGAGAAAACCGGCTTGGAGAGCCGCTACCGCAAGGAGGCGACCAACGCGGCCTTTCTGGTCGAAGCCATGGAAAACGGCTCCGCCTCCGATCGCCGCTCGTCCGAAGTCAGCGCGTTGACGCAGTCGATCCTGAACAGCGAGCGCCGCATCGCTGCGCTGTCGCGCCAGGGCGGCAGGATGCACGAGCTCCGTCATTCGCTGGACGTGGTCTTCGACGAGAATACGAGCACCGATCCGGCGGCGGTCGACCCCGCCAGGCAGGCGGGAGCCGGCCGAAATTGAAGGCGGCGGCGCGGGACCGTTACGGCGAAGGTGATGCAAGGCTGGACGTCGGGAGGGTGATTGAAAAGGTCAAGGTTGGCCCGTTTGGAAGCGGTTCGAACGTCGACTTTGGGTTGGGGACACAGCGCAAAGGTGAGTCACTCATGAATTCGGATCCAAAGACCATGTCCACGACAGCAATAGACGCCCCTTCAGCCCTGCATTTCTGGCGGCGGTCTGGTCTGGCGGTCGCTTTGCTGCTGGTCGCTCTTGGCAGCCTGCCGGCAACCCCGTCTCATGCGCAGGATATCCAGTCCGCGCCCTCTTTCGTCGACGATTTCAAGAATTTCGACCGCGAGCGCTGGTACGTTTCAGACGGCTGGACGAACGGCAGCCATCAGAATTGCACCTGGTCGAAAGGCTTGGTCAAGCTTTCCGATGGCGTTCTTTCGCTCGGATTCGCGAAGCAGAAGACCAAGGATCGCGAGTTCGCCTGCGGCGAGATCCAGACCAAGCAGCGTTTCGGCTATGGTACCTATGAGGCGCGGATGAAGACCGACACCGGCCCCGGCCTCAACGCGGCTTTCTTCTCCTATATCGGCCCATCCGACAAACAGCCCTGGGACGAGATCGACTTCGAGATCCTGACCAAGGACACCTCCAAGGTGCAGGTCAACGCCTATATCGCCGGCAAGGGCAAGAACGAGAAGCTGGTCGACGTGCCGGGCGGCACCGACAGTGCCTTCAACGACTATGCCTTCGTCTGGGAGAAAGATAGCCTGCGCTGGTATCTCAACGGCCAGCTGGTGAACACCATCACCGATCCCGCGAAGCTGCCCAGCCATGCGCAGAAGATCTTCTTCAGCCTTTGGGGTAGCGACACCATGAAGGGCTGGATGGGAGCGTTTGCGGACCCGGGCCGCAAGCTTTCGCTGCAGGTCGAGCGGGTCGCGTTCACCGCGCTGGGTCAGCCCTGCCAATTTCCGGAATCGCTGGTGTGTAGTGTAAAAGAGCTGGGAAAGACGAATTGAACCGGCAGGGCCGAGAAGCGGTCCGCTGCCCTGGATGGGAATGAAACCGAATGAACTTGACGGTGTTTGGAATTGGCTATGTCGGCTTGGTGCAGGCGGCGGTGCTTGCCGAGGTTGGCCACCAGGTTGTTTGCGTCGATATCGATGCAAACAAGGTGGAGCGGCTCAATCAGGGCCTCGTTCCGATCTTCGAGCCGGGTCTTGAAACCATCGTCAGGGAGAATCACGCCGCCGGCCGCATCAAGTTCACCACCGATGCGGCGGCAGCCGTCAGGCACGGCGAAATCCAGATGATCGCGGTCGGCACGCCGCCCGGCGAAGATGGTTCGGCCGACCTCAAATATGTGCTGGCGGTCGCCGAGACCATCGGCCGCGAGATGGATACCGCCAAGATCGTCGTCGGCAAGTCGACCGTGCCGGTCGGCACCTGCGAAAAGGTGAAGGCCAGGATCGCCGAGACGCTGAAGAAGCGGGGCCGCGAGGATCTGAGCTTCGACGTCGCCTCCAATCCCGAATTCCTCAAGGAGGGCTCCGCGGTCGCCGACTGCATGAAGCCCGACCGCATCATCGTCGGCACGTCGAGCGAGGAAACCGAGGCGGTGATGCGCGAACTCTACGCGCCCTTCAACCGCAACCACGAGAAGATGATCGTGATGGACGTGCGCAGCGCCGAATTCACGAAATACGCCGCCAATTGCATGCTGGCGACCAAGATCAGCTTCATGAACGAGATGGCCAACCTCGCCGAGCAACTCGGCGCCGACATCGAGGAAGTGCGCCAGGGCATCGGCAGCGACCCGCGCATCGGCTATCACTTCATCTATCCGGGTCTCGGCTATGGCGGCTCGTGCTTTCCCAAGGACGTCCGTGCCCTGATCAAGACCGCCGAGGGCGTCAAGTACGACGCCAAGCTGCTGCGCGCCGTCGAGGAGCGCAACAATGACCAGAAATCCGTTCTGTTCGACAAGGTGCACCGCTATTTCAAGGGTAACCTCAAGGGCAAGACCTTCGCGCTGTGGGGCCTGGCCTTCAAGCCCAACACCGACGACATGCGCGAGGCGCCCGCGCGCGTGCTGATGGAGGCGCTCTGGAACGCCGGCGCGGCCGTGCAGGCCTATGATCCCGAGGCCATGCAGGAATGCCAGGCCATCTACGGGCTGCGCGACGACCTGCTGTTGTGCGGCACCAAGGAGGCGGCCCTGCGCGGCGCCGATGCGCTGCTGATCGCCACCGAATGGAAGAGTTTTCGCGCACCGTCCTTCGATGCGCTGAAGGATGCGCTGACCACGCCGGTCATCTTCGATGGCCGCAACCTTTACGATCCCAAGGTCGTGGCGCGCCACGGCATCGAATATCACTCGATCGGCAGAATGGCGGCATGAGATCGGGCGCGGAGAGCCGAAAGCAGGATCGGGCCAAACGCCCGGCGTAGAAGGAATTGTAGCTGATGGTGCTGGACGTAAAGCCCGAGCAAGTCACCAAAGATCATTTCGATGTTGTCGCGATCGGTTCCGGCTTCGGTTCGGCTTTCTTCCTGCATGAATTCGCCAGGCGGCGTAAGGCGCGCATCCTGGTTCTGGAGTGGGGTCGCCACAACACGCATGAATGGCAGCTTGACCAGAACGTCAACACCGACATAGACGACGAGACGACCTACAGCACCAATTCCGACAAGCCGTGGAATTACACGATCGGGCTGGGTGGCGGGACCAATTGCTGGTTCGCGCAGACGCCAAGATTCCACCCCAATGATTTCAGGCTGAAAAGCACCTACGGCGTCGGCAACGACTGGCCGATCAGCTACGACGATGTCGAGCCGTTCTATTGCGACGCCGAAGACATCATGTCGATCTCCGGCGATCCCGACATGGCGGCGATGCTGCCGCGCTCGAAGCCCTTTCCGCAGCCACCGCATCGCATGTCGACGCCGGACAGGATGATGAAGGCGGCCCAGCCCGACCAGCATTTCGTCATGCCGACCGCACGGGCGCGCGTGCCGACCGCGCAACGCAGCTCCTGCTGCGCCAATCTGCGCTGCTGGCTGTGCCCGGTCGATGCCAAGTTCACCGCCAATAACGGTCTGATGCATGTTTTCGAGCATCCCGACGTTTCGGTCTGCCTCGGCTCCGAAGTGCGGCGGCTCGACCATGTCGGCGGCACGGTCCGTTCGGTCGCCTTCGTGCATGAGGGCAGGGAATATCAGGTCAGCGGCGACCTCTTCGTTCTCGGCGCCAATGCCATCCAGAGCGCGGCGATCATGCTGCGCTCGGGCCTGGGCGATGAATTCGTCGGGCGCGGCCTGCATGAATCCTATGGCTGGAATTTCGAGGTCTATCTCGACGGCGTCGACAATTTCGACGGCAGCACCATCACCACCGGCCTGAATTTCGGCCTCTATGACGGTCCGCACCGGTCCGAGCACGCGGCGGCCCTCGTCTATTTCGAGAACCGCTGGCAGCACGGGATGCGCGCAGAGAAGGGCCGGCTGCGCCAGGCGCTGCCGCTGGTCGTAGTCACCGAGAACCTGCTCGATCACGAGAATTTCGTCACCCTCGACGAGGATGACAACGCCTTCGTCTCCTTCAAGGCGCCGTCGGACTATGCCGTCAAAGGCATGGCCCGGGCGCTGGACAAATTGCCCGGACTGCTTGCCCCGTTGCCTGTCGAACGGCTCTTCGACCGCGGCATCCGGCCAACGGAATCGCACGTCCAGGGCACATTGCGGATGGGCACCGGCCCGGCTGATTCGGTGATCGACAGCAACATGATCCATCACCGGTTGAGAAACTTAGTCGTCGTCGGCACCAGCACCTATCCAAGCTGCTCCTGCGCCAACCCGAGCCTGACTGCGGCAGCTTTGTCCCTGCGCGCGGCGAGCCGGATGGCGTGACGGGAAGGGAAGGAGGTAACCGATGATGGAAATCTCACGGCGCTCGGTCTTGGCCATCATGGCTGGTGGAGTTGCATCGACTGGCGTGGCCTTCGCGGCGGTGTCTTCGTTTTCGGACGAGGACCTGGTTCGCGTCACGCTCGAAAAATACCTCGGCGGGTTGAACATGCGCATCGAGCACCTGCAGCAGTTCGTGCTGGAGTTCCGCAACCGCAATCCGTGGCTGTTTCCCAGCGAAAAACTGGGCGACGCCGTCACTTTGCTCGAGACGGCGAAGCTCGGCCAGGCACGCAAGTTGTTGCCCAAGCGGAAGCAGCGCGACCTCCGGCATTTCGACCGCTGGGTCGTGGCCGAATTTCACATGTTGACGGACTACGCCTCGCGCAGTTCGCCTAGTGATCCCATCCGGTTCACCGGATGGCAGCCATGCACAAATCCGTTCGCGACGCTTGATCCGCCAAAGACTGCGTGAGGCTGCACTTGACGCTGCCGTTCATCGGCCGTGGGCATTGAAACGCGATAGACGAGGAGCCAGGACCATGAAAGTTCTCTTTGCAGGCGGCAATGGCTACCCACCGGAGTTCAGCGGCGGCGTCCAGTCGAGCACTCATCATCTGGCCGAGCAGTTGATCGAGCATGGGCATGAGGCCGCGGTGCTCGCCGCGCTGTTTGGCGATGGTGTCTTCGGCTTCAAGGCGCGTGCCAAGATGAAGCTTCTGCGCCAGCCGGCGGTCGTCGACAGTTTTCCCGGCTACCCAGTGATTCGGGCGTGGTTTCCGTGGGAGGCGGCGGCCTTCGCCGTCGACAGGGTCAAGCCGGATGTGGCGGTGGTTCAGTGTCACAAGTCGGTTCCACTCGGCAAGGCGTTGCAGGCCAAGGGCGTGCCGCTGGTCGTCTACCTCCGCAACGTCGAGTTTCACGAGCTTGGGGGCGACCTGCGCGATCTGCGCTCGGCGCTCTACATCGCCAATTCCGAATTCACTGCGCGTACCTACGCCAGGGAGTTCGGAATCGAGGCGGCGGTGATCCCTCCGACCATCAATCCGGCCCACTACAGCACGCCGACCTCAGGCCAGTTCGTCACCCTGATCAACCCTTATGAGGAAAAGGGCTTCGAGCTTGCGGTGCGGATCGCCGCCGCGTGCCCCGAAATCCCGTTCCTGTTCGTCGAAAGCTGGAAGCTGGCGGACGATCACCGGGCACGCATCGAACAGACGATCACGCCGCTCGGCAATGTCACGCTGGAGAACCGCACCAGTGACATGAAGACGGTCTATGGCCGCACCCGGATTCTGCTGGCGCCCAGCAAATGGGAGGAGGCCTGGGGGCGGGTTGCCTCGGAAGCCCATTGCAGCGGCATTCCGGTCGTCGGTTCGCGCCGCGGTGGCTTGCCGGAAGCGGTCGGCCCTGGCGGCACGGTGCTCGACTATGATGCCCCGCTCGCCGAATGGGTCGCGGTCGTCAGGCTCTTGTGGAACGACAACAAGGAATATCAGCGGGTCTCGGCCCTCGCGCGCGGCTTCGCCGGCCGGCCGGAACTCGACCCCGACCGTCAGTTCGTCACCTTCTTCTCGATACTGGACAGAGCGGTGCAGCAGCGCGCACGCCAGGCCGCGTAGCCAAGCAGCGACCCGATCGGTTCTGTATCAGGCTGGGCGCTTGACCCTGTTCTTCAGCGTTTCATAGCCGCGTGCGCCGAGCAGGGCGCGGGCAATGGTCTTGGCGGCGCTCTTGCGGCCCTCCTGCGAATTGACCTGGCGCAGCCTCGCCGGCAGGTTTCGCGCGGCCTGGCCAAGTGCTGGCAGCGACAGCGCATCGGGAAAACTGACCATGTGCGTTTCGACGCACAGGACCGGTTTCCCCGATAGTTTGGCAATCCTCAGCGCCTGGGCATGTTCGCTTTCGATGAACAGGATGGCGTCGGATTTGCGATAGAAATCGGCCTTGAAACTGCCATGCGCGCCAAGCCGCTGGCGCTCCGCCTTGCTCGGCAGATCGAGCATGATCAGCTTGTCATACTTGATCTCGTGCTTGGCCAGCCACGCCTCCGTCAACGCACGGTATTTCTCGAGCCGGCTGGTGACCAGCCAGCCGATCTTGTGGGTCACGGCATGAAGCGGCCGCGCCTCGCTGAGGAATTTTTCATAGGCCGCCCCGTCGTCGTTCTCGGCCTCGGTCGGATCGAGACACAGCACCCCGTCTATGTCGACACAGCATTGCGCCAGGAATTTGTGATGCATGAAGTTCCACTGGAACATGCGCGGATGCGGCACGACCTCGAACACCAGATCGGTCTCCTGATGCTCCGGCTCCAGGCCGAAGACGGCGGCAAAGGTGTAGTCAGCCTCGATACCGCCGCTCTTGATGCGGGCACGGGCGTCGCGCATCGCATTGCCGCCGGCGATGCTGTCGTCGATCACCAGCACCTTGCGCATGTCCGAAACCTTGCGGTCAAGGGCCGCGCGGCGCTTGGTGATGCCTGACGTGTAGACCCTGCCTTCGAGGAAGGAGTCCAGGTCGGTCATCGGAATGTTGGCCGCAAGGCTGACCAGCGTCGCCGCCAGCACGCCGCTTCTGGGAACGCCGACCACCAGGTCGATGTCGCGTGGCAGCCGGTGAAGGTTGCTCACGATGGCGTCGTTCATGTCGGAGATCGATCGGTAGTGCATGGATCAGGCCTGATGCTCGGGTGGGATATGGAATAGAGGACAAAGGCGCCGAAATTATTGCGCCTCGCGCGGCGTCGCCGCTGGCGCCCTTGCCGGCAGCATTTTCAAGGCCTCCCGCAAGGCTTCGCGCCCGGCGGCGAAGGTCAGCGCGACGACGATGGTGATCGCGTAGGCCAGGACGACGCCGCTTGCCAAGGCGACGACATGCTGCTGCGGCAGCATCGGCTTGACCAGCCAGACCGCCCCAAGCGCCAGATGCGCGCCAAGCACAAACGGCGCTGCCGTGCGCAGCACATGGCTGGCTTGCAGCGGTCCGCTCTTGCCGACATAGAGCCATAGGAAGGGCGTGCGCAGATACTCGCTGACCGCATAGGCGACCGCCACGCCGAGCGCGCCGTAGGGCAGGCCGAGCGCGAAGGCAAGCACCGAGGTCACCGCCGTGATGATGCCCCAGCGCATGAAGTCGCCGGAGCGGCCCTGGCTGACGAAAAGCCAACCAGCCGGATTGTTGAGCGGCTGCAGCAGGCCGGCAAAGCCGAGCGCCAGGAAGATCGAGGCGCTGGCGCGCCACTGCTCGCCGAGCACGAAGGGGATCAGCACATCCGACATCGCGGTGGCGAAAGCGACGCCGGGCAGCGCCACCAGAAGGATCAGCGGCATCACGCGCAAATAGGCGCTGCGATAGCGGTCCGGCTCGTCCTTCAGTCGCGACAGCGCCGGCACCATCACCTTCGACAGCGGATTGGTGATCTGGCTGAGCGGGAACAGGAGCAGCTTGTAGGCGCGGTCGTAGAGTCCGAGCTGGGCCTCGCCCCAGTATTTGCCGATCAACACGTTGTCGAGATTGCGGGCGAAGAAATTGGCGAAATTGAAACCGGTGATCCCGGCACCGAAATTGATCAACTCGCTGATCCCGACGACCTTGCGCGGCATACCTGGGCGCCAGCGCGAGCTGGCCCAGTAGCACAGCGTCGGCAGCACCGCGCCGGTCAGCGTGCCGGCAAACAGCGCCCAGTAGGAACGGTCGATGAAAGTCCAGGCGATCGAGACGGCCAGCCCCGCGACGGCCCCGGCGACGTCGATGATCGCCAGGCGACCGAACTGCATGCGACGCGTCAGCAGAGCCAGATGCTGGGCGCCCAGGCCATAAGCCAGGATCTGCAATCCCAGTGCCGCCACCAGACCGGCGACGCGCGGCTCGCCATAGAACGCGGCGACCAGGGGTGCCGCGCCCGCGAGCACGCAGGCGAGGACCGTGCTGACGGCGACATTGATCCAGAAGAGGTAGTTCACCTCCTCATGCCGGATGCCCGATTTCTGGATGGTCGCCTGGGTCAGGCCAAAATCCTGGAACAGGGCGATGAAGGCGAGCACAGGAGCGCACATGGCCACGACGCCGAAATCCTGCGGCGACAGGAGTCGCGACAGCACGATGACGGAAATGATCTGCGTAGCGACCCGCACCGATTGCGCCATTGCGGTCACGACGGCACCGCGGCCGACCGATTTGCGCAGTGAGCCTTCCGGCGGATCGAATGGATTGGCTTCCAAATTCAGGATTCCTGATCTTTGCGCGGATTCCGGGGCCCCGAAATCCACAACCGCCGCCGACCACAAACTACGGCAATAATTTTGCAGTGCAACAGAAAACGTGGAACGGTGCGCCAAAAATGTTGCGATGCAGCAAGAGCTGTACTAGGCTTCCCCTGGGTGGGTCAAACAGCGGTCGAGTTTTCATGCTGCATGTCTTGTACCTGGTACATGATGTTTCCGACCCGGCGGTTCGCCGGCGGATCACGATGCTCAGGACAGGTGGCGCCCGGGTTACCCTGGCGGGCTTCCGCCGCGCCGCCACTCCGATTGCCGATATCGAAGGTTTGCGGCCGATCGACCTTGGCGCGACGCGCGACGGGCGATTCGCCCAGCGCCTGGCGGCGGTAGCGAAAACAGCGGTTTCGATAGGTTCGAAGCTCAGGGACGTGCCGAAGCCCGACATCATTATCGCGCGTAACCTGGAAATGCTGGCGCTGGCCCGCCGCGCCCGGTCGGCTTTCGGCGCCGCTGTCCCAATCGTCTATGAATGTCTCGACATTCACCGCCTGGTGCTTCGCGACGATGTCCTGGGCAAGGCGCTGCGCGCCACCGAGCGTCATCTGGCGCGGGATGTGCGGCTGCTGGTGACCAGTTCGCCCGCCTTCATCGCCAATTATTTCAAGCCTTTCCGCCAGGTCGCGGCGCCGGTGGAACTGGTCGAGAACAAATATTTCGAGGCCGCGGCGATTCTGCCCGCCGAGCGCGAGGCGGTGGAAGCACCTCTCGCGCCGCCGTGGCGGATCGGCTGGTTCGGGGCGCTTCGGTGCCGCCGTTCGCTCGAACTGCTGGCCGGTTTCACGCGTCACATGGAGGGCCGGTTCGAAATCGTGCTGCGCGGCCGCCCGGCACTTTCCGAGTTCCCGGATTTCCATGCCTTTGTCGATGCCGAACCTTACATGTCGTTTCGCGGGCCGTACCGCAACCCGGAGGACATGGCGGCGATCTATCACGACGTCCATTTCTCCTGGGCGATCGACTTCTTCGAGGAGGGACAGAACTCCGAATGGCTGCTGCCCAACCGCCTTTATGAAGGCTGCCGCTTCGGCGCGGTGCCGATCTCGATGGACAACACCGAGACCGGACGGTTCCTTCGGCAGCGCGATATCGGCGTTTTGCTGCCGCAGGCCACGCCCGAGGCGCTCGAAACCGCGCTTGGCGGGATGGAACAGCACCGCTTCGGCAGGCTGAAGGCGCGCGTGCTGGCCCACAACCCGAGGATGTGGAGTTACGATCGCAGCGACTGCGGCGCCCTGGTCGAAAAACTGCGCCGCCTGACCACAGTGCACGGGCCGCTCGCGACCGAGGCCCTGGCATAGGATGGACATCGCCCGATGACGCAAGCGCTTGCCTCCACCCTGATCGTGATCCCGTGTCTCGACGAGGCGACTCATATCGGCGCGCTGCTCGACCAGCTTTGCCCGGCGGCGGAACGGCTTGGCGCGCGGATCGTGGTTGCCGATGGCGGCAGCACCGACGGCACGCTGGCCATTGTCGGCGAGCGCCAGAGGAACGATCCTCGCATCATCCTGCTTCACAACGAAAAGCGCATCCAGAGCGCCGCGATCAACCTGGCGGTGGCCAAATTTGGCGAGGGTGCGCACTACCTTATCCGCATCGACGCCCATGGCGGCTATCCCGACGACTATTGCGACCGACTGGTCGAGGAGGCGTTGGCGACCGGCGCGGATTCGGTCGTGGTGTCGATGCTGACCAGCGGCAGCGGCACCGTGCAGAAAGCGGCGGCGGCGGCGCAGAACTCCAAGCTCGGCACCGGCGGCTCCAAGCATCGCCATCTCTCCGCCGGGGAGTGGGTCGACCACGGCCATCACGCACTGATGCGGATATCGGCCTTCCAGGCCGTCGGCGGCTATGACGAGACGTTCAGCCACAATGAGGATGCGGAACTCGACTATCGGCTGAGGCGGGCCGGCTACAGGATCTGGATGAGCGGCAGGACGCAGATGGTCTATTATCCGCGGACCTCGCTGCGTGGCCTCTATGTCCAGTATCTCGGCTATGGCCGCGGCCGCGCCAAGAACGTGCTGAAACATCGTGTGATCCCGAAGGTCAGGCAGATGGTGCCGCTGGCGGTCTTCCCGGTGGTTCTGCTGGCGGCCTTCTCCTTCGTGCACTGGATCGCGGCGCTGCCGCTATTGCTGTGGGTGGCGGTGTGCCTAGGCTACGGCCTGGTGGCGGCGATCAGCCAGCGCAATGCCGATATCGCGCTTGCCGGCGTCTCGGCGATGGTCATGCATTTCGGCTGGTCCGTCGGCTTCTGGCTGCAGCTTCTCGGCCTCGGCACGCGGCGGAGGGCGGCGTGATGGCGGTTGAGGTCAAGCATCGCAGCATCGACATCGGCGTGTGCACATTCCGGCGGCCGGAACTGGCCGACACGCTGCGCTCGCTCGCCGCCCTGGCCATGCCTGACGGCTTCGAGGTCGGCGTCATCGTCGCCGACAATGACGACACGCCGAGCGCCAGGGACCTGGTGACGGTGCTGTCGCAGGAATTGAAGTTGCCGGTCCGCTACCGGCATTGCCCGGCCCGCAACATCTCGATCGCTCGCAACGCTTGTCTCGAGGCCAGCGAGGCTGATTTCCTGGCCTTCATCGACGACGATGAGACCGCTACGGCCCACTGGCTCGCCGAACTGGTGGCAACGGCCGATAAAAGCGGCGCCGCCGCGGTTCTCGGCCCGGTGCGCGCGCTCTATCGTCCGGATGCGCCGGAATGGATGCGCCGCGGCGATTTCCATTCCACCTTGCCGGTCCGCGTGCACGGCGAAATCCGCACCGGCTACACCTGCAACGTCCTGCTGCGCATGGCATCCGACAGCTTGCGCGGCCGCCGCTTCAGCCTGGCGCGCGGCCAGACCGGCGGCGAGGACACCGAATTCTTCGACCAGATGCACAAGGCAGGCGGCCGGATCGCCTTTGCGCCGGAGGCATGGGTCGACGAGGCGGTGCCGATGGCCAGGGCCGCATTCGACTGGCTCAGCCGCCGCCGCTTCCGGGTTGGCCAGACTCACGGCCATCTCCTGGGCCGCGGCGCCAGCGGCATCGCGCGAGTAAAGCAGGCCGGCCTTGCCGCGGCAAAGGCCGCTTTTTGCTTCGCCGCAGCACTTCCGGTTGCAGCCAGTCCGGTCCGCAGGAACCGCAGCGTGTTGCGCGGCATCATGCATGTCGGCGTTGTCAGCGGTCTTGTCGGTGTCCGCGAACTGCGCCTCTATGGCCAGCCTTCACCAGGGGAAGGAGGCAAGCGTGCAGCCTGACATTTCGTCCGTGCCCGATGTTTCCTTTGTGATCGCCGCCTACAATGCCGAGGCAACCCTTGATAGGGCGGTCGCCAGCGCCATCGCCCAGAAGGGCGTCAGCCTCGAGATCATCGTCGTCGACGACAAGTCGCGTGATGCCACGCTTGATGTGGCGAGGGCCTATCCCGAGCATGTCGTGCGTGTCGTGGCGCTGGAAAAGAACAGGGGCCCCGGAGGGGCCAGGAATGCCGGGCTCGACGCCGCCCGCGGCAGGTGGATAGCGGTTCTCGATGCCGACGACGCCGTCTTTCCCGGACGCGTCGCCGCCATGATCGGCCGCGCCGAAAAGGCGGGCGCCGAGATCGCCGTCGACAATCTCCAGGTCGTCCGTGAGAACGGCGTGGTCGAGGACGCGATGTTCCCGCGCCGGTATCTGGAAGGCCTGCGCGAGATTTCGCTGGCGACCTACATCGCCGGCAACGTCGTCTTCGAATCGAAGTTCAATCTCGGCTATCTCAAGCCGATCTTCCTGCGCCGGTTCCTTGACGAAAACCGGCTTCGCTATGACGAGAAGCTGAGGATCGGCGAGGACTACATCCTGTTTGCCGAAGCCCTGGCCATGGGCGGCAGATGCGTGGTGGAGCCTGAAATCGGCTATGCCTATCATATCCGCAGCGGCTCCATCTCGCGCGTGCTCGAGCCCCATCATGTCGAGGCGATGCGCAAGGCCGACGAGATTTTCGCTCAAACCCATTCGATGGACGTGGCCGCGCAGGCGGCATTCGCCCGGCGCGGCCGCAGCCTGCGCAAGGCGGCCTCGTTCCTGGCGATGGTCCAGCACATCAAGGCGCGGTCCCCGCTCAAGGCGATCCGGACGGCGCTCAGCGACCCGGCGGCGGTCAGGCATATGGGCATGCCGATCGCCGTGCGGTTGCGAAGAGTAGCGGCACAGTTTGCCGTGGGGGCGGGGAGGTGAAGATGCAGGCACATGGAGGGAGTTTTCGTGGCCTGTGAATGGACTGTAGTCGATCTCCTCAGAAGGAATTTGCGATGAAGAAAATCAGGAAGGCCGTGATACCGGTGGCGGGGCTTGGAACACGGTTCCTGCCGGCGACCAAGTCGATGCCGAAGGAAATGCTTCCCGTCGTCGACAGGCCCGTCGTGCAATATGCGGTGGACGAGGCCTTCGAGGCCGGCATCGAGCACATCGTCTTCGTCACCGGCCGCAACAAGGCGGTCATAGAGGACTATTTCGACCTGCATCCGGAATTGATCGGAACCCTGGAGCAAACTGGCAAGAAGACTCAGCTGGAGACGCTCGAAAGCATGCTGCCGGTGGCCGGCGCCACCTCCTTCATCCGCCAGCAGTCGCCGCAAGGCCTCGGCCATGCCGTCTGGTGCGCCCGCGAGGTCATCGGCAACGAGCCCTTTGCCCTGCTTTTGCCTGACATGGTCTCCTTCGGCGGGCGCGGATGCCTGGCCGAGATCACCGACCTCTATGCGCAGACCGGCGGCAACGTCATCGCCGTCGAGCGTTGCGATCCCACCGAGACCAACAAATATGGCATTGTCGGCCGTGGCGCCGACATTGGCGGCGGTTTCGAGGTGACGGCCATGGTCGAAAAGCCGGCGCCGGCTAATGCGCCGTCGAACTTCTACATCAACGGCCGTTATATCCTGCAGCCCGAAATCTTCCAGCTTCTGGGCAACCAGCAGCGCGGCGCCGGCAACGAGATCCAGCTGACCGACGCCATGGTTCGCCTGTCGCAGGAGCAGCCATTCTTTGCCCAGCCTTTCAAGGGGCGCATGTTCGACTGCGGGTCCAAGGAAGGGTTCATCCAGGCCAATATCGCCTTCGCGCTGGCGCGCGACGACATGAAGGGTCCGGTTTTCGAGATGCTCCGGGAGTTCGTCCGGACGCATGAACGCCAGGAAGAAGCCGCATAATGCCCATCTTTCGGGAGTATTGTCGGGTGGCTGACGGCGGAGGCGCCGGCCGGCTCCGCGCTGTCCGGCACCAAGCGTGTGTCGCGCCTGCCAATGCTCCCGATCTCTCCGGGGCCTGCGAGCGAGACAAGCCAGAATTGGACCGAAGATGAACTATGCCAATTTTCCTCTCGACAAGAGGATGCCATTGCCGAATTCGGAAGCAGGAGACGGCGACGACTTCATCGACATCGAGCGACTGCTTGGCATGGCCGCACGGCAGGCCAAGGTGGTTGGCGTGTGCGCCGTCATCGGCCTCTTCCTGGGCATGCTCTATCTGCAGACCACGCCGCCAAAATTCGTGTCGGTTTCCAGCGTGTTGATCGATGAAGGTCTGAACAAGATCGTCGACGACATCTCGGCGGCATCGACGACCATGCAGACCGATTCCGCGATTCTGAGCCAGATCGAGATCCTGACCTCGACGCGGCTTGCCGCCGTGGTCGTCGACAAGCTCAAGCTCGACCAGAACGACACGTTCATGAACCCGCCCCAGTCGGCCCTTGCCCAGGGCGTTGGCCTGGTCCGCGGTCTGATCCAGTATGTTCGTCCGAGCAGCCCGGTCATGCCGGGTGTCGGCGACATCACCAAGCTCGACCCCGCCGCGCGCGATGCGCTGATCGCCACGTCGCGCCGCGACTACGCGATCCTCAAACTGCAGAACGAGATCCGGGCGGATCGCGTCGGGCGAAGCTACGTTATCGCGCTTGGCTACCAGGCGACGGATCCGGCATTGGCGAAGGCCATTACCAAGGCCTATGCCGACGCCTATCTCGCCGACCAGCTCGATGCCAGCTTCGACGCCACCGAGCGCGCGGCGGTCTGGCTGCAGGGCCGGCTAACCGAACTGCGCGAGAGCTCGCAGCAGGCATCGCTGGCGGTCGAGAAATTCAGGGCCGAACACGGCCTGTCCGCCAACAGCGACGGCCAGCTGATGAGCGACAAGCAGCTCGCCGATCTGAACGCCCAGCTCATCGTCGCGCAGGCCGACACCGCGCGTGCCAGCGCCCGTTACCAGCAATACAAGTCGATCGTCGACAGCGGCTCGGACAACGCTTTCAAGGATGCCGCCATATCCAGCGACCAGCCAGCCAGCTCGGTCATTGCGGCGCTGAAGACCCGCTATCTCACGGTCGCCAAACGGCAGCAGGATGTCGAGGCGAATTTCGGCCCGCAGCATCCGCAGGCGGTGGCGCTCGCCAAGGAGAAGGCCGACATCTCGACGCAGATCTTCGGCGAACTGAAGCAGCTCACCGAGAGCTACCGCAACGAGTATGAGGTGGCGTTGGCGCGCGAGACCGCGCTCAGGGCCAATGTCGCCGCCGCGCAGGGCAAGAGTTCGATCGACAACCAGTCGCAGGTCCAATTGCGTGATCTCGATCAGAAGGCGACGGCACTCTCCACGCTCTACCAGACGTTCCTCGGACGCTACGAGGAAGCCGCGCAGCAGCAATCCTTCCCAGTCGGCAAGATCCGCATCATCTCGGATGCGTCGACGCCGCTTGCCGCCTCAAGCCCGCGCACAGTCATCGTGCTCGGCCTTTCGCTGGTGCTCGGGGTTCTGATGGGCGCCGGCTTCGGCGGCCTCAACGAGTTCAACGAGCGGTTCTTCAGGACCGGCGAGGAGGTCCGCGACCGCGTCGGCCTCAAATTCCTCGGGTACCTGCCGACCATCGGCAGCAAACCGAGCAAGGAAGACAAGCCAGCCGAACCCGATCTCAAGGTCGCCAGGTCGCCGGCCGCCATCGAAAGGCGCGCACGGATGCGGGTGAGCATCGACGCTCCGGCATCGATGTTCTCCGAAACGCTGCGCAGCGCCAAGATCGCCTTCGATGTGGTGATGGAAGGGCAAGGCAGCCGCGTCATCGGCGTGATCTCGGTCCTGCCCGGCGAAGGCAAGTCGACGGTCGCGGCCAATCTCGCCGGGCTGCTCGCCGCCAATGGCTCCAGGACGCTGCTCATCGATGGCGATCTGCGCAATCCGGGCCTTAGCCGCAGCCTCGGCATGGAAGCCGAGCAAGGCTTGATGGAAGCGGTGGTGAGCGGCCAGACCTGGCAGTCCGTCGGCAAGATCGACAGGCAGACCAAGCTGGCGATCATCCCGGCTGTGCTGCGCGGCCATTTCTCGCACACCAGCGAGCTTCTCTCCTCGGCCGGCATGCGTCGTTTCATCGAAAACGCCAAGGAGACCTTCGAATACATCGTCGTCGATCTGCCGCCGCTTGGCCCGGTGGTCGACGCCAAGGCCTTCGCGCCGCTGGTCGACGGCTTCGTGCTCGTCACCGAATGGGGCCGCACGCCGCGCGCCATGGTGCGCTCGATGCTGGAATCCGAGCCCTATGTCGCCAACAAGATCGTCGGCGCGGTGCTGAACAAGGTCGACCTGAAGAAGCTCGCCAAATACGGGTCGTTCGGCGCGTCGGAGAAATTCTTCGACAAGTACTCGAGCTATTATCTCGACAAGTCGGAAGTGCGTTCGAAGGCGGCGGTCTGAGATAAGGCCGTTGCCATCATGTCTTGAACCCGCGCAGCGGTTCTCATTCCGAAATCGCACAAAGTTTCGGCACCGTCCGGCCGCCGTTCATGCGGCCGGACATGAGGCGGAGCGGCGTATAGCTCGAGGCTATGCCGCCTTCAGCCGGTAACGGAAAAGCGTGTGGTCGAGCAGCAGCCGGATGCGCGGTTCGGCCTCGGTTGCCACCAGCCAGCTTGCCGCGATCATGGTCGCGCCGACCATTGCCATCGACAGGAGATAAGGCAGCCCGGAGCGCACCATGGCGCCGAGCATCGCCGCGCCGATGACGTCGTGGATCAGATAGAGCGGATAGGTCATCAGGCCGATCCGGCGCCAGCCGCTCCATCTGAGATCAAGCGTGAGCGACCACGCCATCAGCGCGATGGCCGCGAGGAAGATCAAGATTGGCGGCCCGTACGGCATCACGGCTCCGACTTTGATGCTATGGACGTCGACGGAGCTGGCGATCTGCAGCACCCCACCGCCGAGGAACAGCAGGCAGAAGCCAAGGCGAGACGCCGTCACCGCCTTGAACCGCATCAGCCAGATGAGCACGCCGACCGCGAAGAATGAGCCATGATGCACCAGCACGAGCTGCAGCCACCGCGTCTCGGCGAAGGCGGACCAGCCGAGCGGATAATAAAGGCACCAGAACAGCGTGCTGATCATGCCGATGACGATCGCAACCCTTTCCATCAGATGGAAACGGGCGAGCCGCAGCAGGATCCAGACGATGGCGTAGAAGGCGATTTCGATGCCGAGCGTCCAGTAGACGCTGTCCACCCAGGGACCATAAGGCGCGAACAGGCCGGTGCGCACGAGCCGAACCACCGCATCGGTCGGCCAGCTCAAGCCGATCAGCAGCAACAGCGCCGTGGTGATCGGGGCACAAATCCAGACCGCCGGCGCCAGCCTTTTGACCCTTGCCTCGAAAAACCGCAGCGGCGTCGAATTCTCGGCGCTGAAGGCAATGACGAAACCGCTGATGACGAAGAAGATCTCGACGCCGACCCAGCCGGACCCGACCCAGGCGCCGATCCCAGGCTGCGCCGGAACGCCACCAGTCGCTTGCGCCGAGATGCCGTCGGGATAGGCCCACACCCAGAAGCCGTAGTGATAGACCATGACCAGCACGGCGGCGAGAAACCGCAGGATGTCGATACCGCCAAAGGTTATTTTTTTCTGAGCCATGCGATCCAATCGAATGGCCCCCCGCGGAAACTGTAGGGCGGAATGTTGCATCGCACAATCTACGATTGCGCCCAGCGGTCATCACAAAGTTCGCCGCGTCGCAACATCGCGCAACGGTAGCTCCAGTCAGGTCCCGGCAGTGCTCCTTACACGCCGATTCCGCGCTCCGTCAGGGCAGCGGTGATCTCATCGAGGATGGCGGGGTCGTCGATGGTTGCAGGCATCATCCACGCTTCCTTGTCGGCGATCTTCTGCATGGTGCCGCGCAGGATCTTGCCCGAGCGCGTCTTGGGCAGGCGCTTGATCGTCACCACGGTCTTGAAGGCGGCCACCGGGCCGATGCGCTCGCGCACCAGCGCGACGACCTCCTTCTCGATGGCGGCGCCGTCGCGCGCGACACCGGCGTTCAGCACCACGAAGCCGAGCGGAATCTGGCCCTTCATCGCATCGGCGATGCCGACGACGGCGCATTCGGCGACATCGGGATGGGCGGCCAGCACCTCTTCCATGGCGCCCGTCGACAATCGGTGGCCGGCAACGTTGATGATATCGTCGGTGCGGGCCATCACGTAGAGATACCCGTCCTCGTCGATCATGCCGGCATCCGCCGTCTTGTAGAAGCCGGGGAACTCATCGAGATAGGCCTGGCGGAAGCGGGCATCGGCGTTCCACAGGGTCGGCAGGCAGCCCGGGGGCAGCGGCAGCTTTACCACGACATTGCCGAGCGTGCCGCGCGGCACCTCATGGCCGGCATCGTCGAGCACGCGGATATCGTAGCCGGGCATCGGTACCCCGGGCGAGCCGTACTTCACCGGCAACAGGCCGAGCCCGGCGGGGTTGATCGTCATCGGCGATCCGGTCTCGGTCTGCCACCAATGATCGACCACCGGCACGTTCAGCTTCTGCTCCGCCCATTTGATGGTTTCGGGGTCGGCGCGTTCGCCGGCCAGGAACAGGGTGCGGAATTTCGACAGATCGTATTTCGGCACGAACTCGCCTTTGGGATCCTGCCCCTTGATGGCGCGGAAGGCAGTCGGCGCGGTGAACAACGCAACCACGCCATGTTCCGCGATAACGCGCCAGTAGGTGCCGGCGTCGGGCGTGCCGATCGGCTTGCCTTCGAACAGGATGCTGGTGCAGCCATGCAGCAGCGGGCCGTAGACGATGTAGGAATGGCCGACCACCCAACCGACATCGGACGCCGCCCAGAACACTTCCCCGGGCTTCACGCCGAACTCGTTTTCCATCGTCCATTTCAGCGCGACCATGTGGCCGCCATTGTCCCGCACGATGCCCTTGGGCTGGCCCGTCGTGCCTGACGTGTAGATGATGTAGAGTGGGTCGGTGGCCAGCACCGGCACGCAGTCGACATTGGCGCCGGCTGCGCGCTCACGAGCGACGGCGTCGGCATAGTCGATGTCGAAATGGTCCTTCAAATCGCAGCGCAGCTGATCGCGCTGCAGGATCAGGCAGGCGTCCGGCTTGTGGCGGGACATCTCGATCGCCTTGTCGAGCAGCGGCTTGTAGGCGACGACCCGCCCCGGCTCCAGGCCGCACGAGGCCGAGATGATCAGTTTCGGTTTTGCGTCGTCAATGCGGGTGGCAAGCTCATGCGAGGCAAAGCCGCCGAACACGACCGAATGCACTGCGCCGATGCGGGCGCAGGCGAGCATGGCGATGGCCGCTTCCGCCACCATCGGCATGTAGATGATGACGCGGTCACCCTTGCCGACGCCGCGGTTCTTTAACACCGAGGTCAGCGCCACCACCTCGCGCTTCAGTTCGGCATAGGTGAACTTTTTCACCGTGCCGGTGATGGCGCTGTCGTATATCAGCGCGATCTGGTCGGCCCGCCCGCCGGCGACATGCCGGTCAAGGGCATTGTAGCAGGTGTTGCAGGTCGCGCCGGTGAACCAGCGGCCGTAGACGCCGGCGGTGGCATCGAACACCCTGTTCCAGGGCGAATACCAGTCGATGGCGCAGGCCGCGTCGGCCCAGAATTTTTCCGGGTCGCGTTTCCAGCCGTCATAGATCTCGTGATAGCGTGAAGCCATCCGTACCCTCCCGGAAACCATTTGCCGTCTTTGCAAACAGCCTATGCTGTTTTTTCCGGCGCTGTCTTCCCTGATTTTCGTTTGAACCGGTCTTGTCCTGACCGGGATGCCCGCTGTCCGACGATATCGAGCGGGAGGATGTGAGCGCATGCGCCATCAATGGTCGATCGGGACCAGGCTCGAGGAACCGTCCGACCTCCTACAGCCTGTCGGAATCCTGTGAATACACACCGGCAGGCAAGCCGGCGGTAATCGTCGGGCTGTGCAGCGCTTCAGCCGGGGTTTTAAGGGTGCGATCGCCGCTTGATAGCGGTGACCGGACAACCCCGCTGAACAATCTGTCGATTGCCGTCTAACAAGCCGGATTCGTTGGGCGAATGTCGACGGCGCTAGATCGGCAAGGCCACCAGCATGAGGCCGACGCCGCCGAAGATCAAAATGGCTGTCGCCAGAGCTTTTCGATGACGTTCGAAAGTCGTCGGAGCCCGCTCCCAATTGTAACGCATACGCTATCTCCCCAAGACCCGGGGAGTTCTTACCTTACTGGAGGGAAGAAAAGCAACGGGCCTGCCGGTCAGCATGCTTGCCTGGCGCGCCATTCCGACGACTATTTTCTGGGACGATTTTCGACGCTGGATGGATGTTGCGGCCTGACAAGAGCGTGCTGCAAGCATAGAGCCACGCGAGCCATCCCGGCCGGCCAATAGACAGCGCCCCACCACCGCGCTATCTCATTTCCGGGTTTTGCATGGCTTTTGGGGTTCGTTATGGAAATTGCCTCTGGAACGGTTCTGCGACTGGCGGACGATGCCTCGGTTCAGCATGTCGGCGACGGCGCGGTGGTGCTTTTGGCGCGCAGCGGCCAGCTTTATACCTGCAACGGGACGACCGAAGCCTTTCTCGACAAGGTGGATGGCGCGCGCAGCCTCGGCCAGATCGTCGGCCTGCTTTGCGAGGAGTTCGAAATCGACAAGGGCACGCTTGACGAGGACATGGCGGCGCTGGCCAGCGATCTGGTCTCGGAAGGCATTCTCGCTGCTCCAGGCTTGATGGCTGAAGGCACCGCTTGATGGTGGACGGTCCTCTCCTGCGCGCCTTGTTCCGCTGTCATCTCTGGGCAAGCGCGCGGCTGATGCCAATTCTCATTGCCAATCGCAGCTTCGAGGACGTGCTGAAATGGGCGCCGCTCGCCTCGCCGGCGCCCTATCGCGGCCTGCCTGCCCCCTACATTGTCGCCCGCGTCAACCGTGCCGTGCGTCATCCCTGGCTGATGCGTGACCGCAGATGCTTGCGGGAGGGCTTGCTCGGCCATCGCTTCCTGCGCCTTGCCGGTTTCGATCCGCAGCTGCGTTTCGGCGTCGATCCGAAGTCGCTGCAAGCGTCGCGGCTGGCGGCGCATTGCTGGGTGTGCCTGGACGGCAAGCCGGTGGTCAGTGACAGCCTTCCCGGCATGGTCGAGATCTACCGTCACCCCGCCACCGCCGCCACGAAGGTGCGTTCCGCTTGACCAGACCTTCAGTATTCTATGACCTCAATGGCCAGATCCTCGGCATATCGGCCGAGCGCCCCGGCCTGTGGCAGGATTTCGACGGGATGCTGGGCACCTTGCGTGTCACAGGTCCCGTCGAGCCGGATTTTCGTCTCGAGATCACAGAGGCGGACGTTCTGGACGAAGCGCCCGGCGGATCGCTCGTCTTCGAGGGCGAGATACCGGAGGACGGCTACTGCCGGATGATCGCGGATGGCGGCACGGTCCATCTCGTCTTTCCCGAACGCCAAGCCGTTGTCGTCAATGACGAGGAGGGTTGGGCCGAACTCCGGGTTCGCCCCGGTGCGAAGGCCGCCTGGACGCCATCGATGCTGGTGTTGGACGCAGCACTCGACGCAGGCGGCCAGCATATGCTGCACACGGCCGGGCTGACGCTGCCGGGCCGCGACGCCGTCGTGCTGGTCCATGCCCCGAGCGGCACCGGCAAGACTACCACATCGCTGGCCTTGGCAACGCAAGGATTCGGCCTGTGCTCCGACGACGCCATGATCCTGAATCTCGCTTCCCCCACGCCTGCCGCCTGGGGTTTGCCGCGCCATGTCAAGATCCATGAGAAGACCGCGCGGATGATCCCGCTTGTGGCGCCATGCCTCGGTCTGTCATGGGACCGCAATGGCGAACAGGCTGTTTCGCTGGAAAAGCTGAGTGGGATCGTAAAAATCGAAAGTCCGACCGCCCGTCCGGTCGCAGCGCTCCTGCATCTTGCGCGATCCGGCGACGAAGAGACCCGGCTCGCGCCCATGGCCCGGACCGACGCGATGGTGGCGCTGGCGATGGACAATGTCCGCACCGGCGCGACCGGTCTGCTGCCGCTGCAGAAGCGCAGGTTGGCGGCGATCCGCGGACTGGTGTCGTCGGTGCCGACCTTTACCCTGGAAGTAGGCGTGCGTCCGGCCGATGCGGCGGCGCTGATAAGCGCTAGGTTGGCATCACTGGACTGACGGTTCCCTCAAGCGGCGTATGGCCTGGCCTTGGCCAGCCGCTGGATCCAGCGAAAGGCATCGCGGCGTAGCCGCGAGCCGATCTTCTCCCGGGAATTGACCCTGAGCAGCGTGTTGGTCGTGATCAGCTTCTTGGCCAGTCGGATCGACAGGTCGGGCTTTATTCGCCCGGCGAGTGCCAGCGCATGCGGTTCGTCGAACAGCCGCCCGGTTACGTTGAGCACGATCGCAAGTTCGAGTTCGATGCCGGTCATGCGCGCGGCGTCGAGCAGGCGGGTTTCCGAAACCGGGGATTGCAGCGCCCTCACACCTTGCAGCACGTCGACGCAAAGCTGCAGACGGTGGAATTTGTGGCCGCCGGCGGCATGCACGATGGCGATTGTCAGAAGGGCGGCCGGCGTATCCGTCGCGTCGCCATCGATGATGCCAAGCTCGCGAAAACCCAGCGACAGGCGCCGCCGCATGCCGATGTCGTGCACAAGGTCGCCATGCAACTCGACCAGCAGGCTGGAATTCTCCTTTTCCAGCCATTTGAATTCCTGCAGCCGGTAGGATTCGGCCTCGTTGCTGGCAAGCTCGAAGCCGCATGCCGCAATCACTCGGTTTGCCCGCGCAAGGTTGGCGGGCTCGACCAGGATGTCGATGTCGGTGAAAGGCCGGTCGGATACATTGCGATAGAGTTTTCGCGCGAAGACCGGCCCCTTGACGATCCGCGCCGGAATGCCTTCCGCCGCCATTCCCTTCATGATGCGGTCGCCATGGTACTGAAGCAGCATCGACTGGCCGGTGGCGATCGTCGCCCTCTGGCGCAGGTCGTCGAGTTTGTCTCGCAAACCTGTATCCGACGGCAGGTGCGCATCGCCACGCTCCCCGAGCTTGCGCAGCATGATCGGGAGGACGCCGTGGAATTCGGCATTGTCGAGCAGGGCAGACAGCGCCTTCGCTGATAAATTGTCCCCGACCGCCGCAGCTTCCGGATCGGCGAAGCGCAGCAGCAGTTTTTCTTCAGCTGGAGTAAGAGACGGCAGCATCGATCCGGACAAATCCATCGTTATGTGGATTGTCCGGAATGGTCGCAGAAAAGCACGGCTGAAGCCAGCCTTACACGCCCCAGCGCAGCGCGGCGGTGTGGACAGGTGCGTCCCACCATTCCGTCAGTTCGTCGTCGAGCAGGCTCAGCGTGATCGAGCAGCCGGCCATGTCGAGCGAGGTGACATAGGTGCCGACCAACGACCGGGTAACCGTCACGCCATGTTGCTCGAAAATCCGGCGGGCGCTGTTGTACATCAGATAGAGCTCCATCAGCGGCGTGCCGCCGAAGCCGTTGACGAACAGCAGCGCGGGTCCTTTCGCCCTGTCGTCGAGATCGCCCAGGATCGCAGCGCAGATTTCTTCGACAATTGCATCGGCGCTTTTCAGCCTGTCGCGCCGGCGGCCGGGCTCGCCATGGATGCCGACGCCGAATTCCATCTCGCCTTCGCCGATGTCGAAGGTCGGTTTGCCGGCAGCCGGCACGGTGCCGCTGGTCAATGCCACGCCCATCGAGCGGGTGGCGTCGTTGACGCGGTCACCCAGCGCCTTCAACGCCGGCAACGCCACCCCGTGCTCGGCGGCGGCGCCAACGATCTTTTCCACCACCAGCGTGCCCGCCACGCCGCGCCGCCCGGTTGTGTAGGACGAATTCTCGACGGCGACGTCGTCATTGGTGACGACCTGCAGCACGCCATCGGACATCTCCGCCGCCATCTCGAAGTTCATCACGTCGCCTTCGTAGTTCTTGACGATGAACAGGCAGCCGGCGCCGGTGTCGACGGCTTGCGCGGCCGCCAGCATCTGATCCGGTGTCGGCGAGGTGAACACCTGGCCGGGACAGGCGGCGTCCAGCATGCCACGGCCGACAAAGCCGCCATGCAGCGGCTCGTGGCCGGAGCCGCCGCCGGAGATCAGCGCCACCTTGCCCGGCTTGAGCATCTTGCGGCGGATGAATTTGTGCTCCTCGCCAAGCACAAGGATGTCGGCATGGGCGGCCGCGAACCCGTCGAGGCTCTCGGTCAGTACCGTGTCCACCGAGTTCATGAATTTCTTCACGGCCGTCTCCTCCCGAAATAGCCTGCATCAAGGGTCGTTCAGCCGCTCTTGCCGGTGATGCTGGTGACCTTCTGGATGAATTCGTTGATCGCTCGGTCGAGCGCCGCATTCTGCTTGTCGTCGCCGAAATCGGGCACAATGAGCGAAACGTGCCTTGTCTTGCGCGCGCCCGAGGCGACCGAGATCTTCCCGGGATGTGCCTGGTGATAGGCGGCAAGAAACTGGTCCCGCTCGGCCTGGCCGAAATGGCAGACGGAAAAGATGGCCGGCAGATGTTTCGACGGAATGGGAATCGAGTAGCTCGGGCTCGAAATCTGCGTGACGAAGCTGCGGTGCTTGCCAAGCGCATCGGCGAGCCGCTGGCGCATGCCGGACGGCCGCTGGTCGATAACCTGCGACAGGATCGTCTTGTAGGCGCGGATCGCTTCTTCGGAACCGGGTTCGGGTTTGATGTCGGCCATGCCTGCCGTGCCTAGACCGGAACGTCGGCTATGGCCGCCTTGGCCATGGCGAGTTGCGCCGGCGCCACGGAAAGATCGCGCAGACCGGCTTCCAGCAGAGAGGGAATCGAGGCGGGGTCGCCGCCGGCATCGCCGCACAGGCTGACGCCAATCCCGGTCTCCCGTCCAAAGGCCGCGACCGAGGCGATCAGCCTCAACACCGCAGGATGGCGGACTGAATTCAGGTGTGCCACAGCGGCATTGTCGCGCGCGGCCGCCATCACATATTGCGTCAGATCGTTGGAACCGATCGACAGGAAAGCGACGCCGGTAAACGCCTCCGGCGCGATGGCCACCGAAGGTACTTCGACCATGATGCCGAGCGGCGGCATCTTGTGCGCGATGCCGCGCGCGGCAAGGGCTACCCGCTCCTCGGCGAACAAGGCGGCGGCGCTTTCATACTCTGCTGATGTGGCGATCATCGGAAACATGATTTTGAGATTGCCGTGTGGCGCAGCGCGCAGCAATGCCCTGATTTGAATCCGGAATATATCGGGCCTGGCCAGCGACAGCCTGATGCCGCGCAGGCCAAGGAATGGATTGCCTTCCTCGACGGTGAAACCTGGCACCGGCTTGTCGCCGCCGGCATCGACGGTACGGATCGTCACCGGTTTTTCGCCGGCCCATTCCAGCACCTTGCGATAGGCACGATACTGCGTCTCCTCATCCGGCAGCGTTTTGCCGAACAGGAATTCGGTGCGCATCAGGCCGACACCGTCGCAGGTCGCGATGTCGATGGCATCGACATCCCTAGGATCGGCGATATTGACCTGTACGCGCACCGCCGTGCCGGTTTTTGTCAGGGCCGGCCGCGCCAGAAAAGTCCGTGCCTTACCCTGGCCGGCGGTGAAGGAAGAGGATGACTGCCGGAACGAGCCGATCTCGGCCGGCGAGGGCGCCAGGACGATGCTGCCGTGCTCCGCGTCGAGCAGTGCCATGTCGGCAACGGCGGTGAGCGGCTCGCGCAGGCCCACGACCATCGGCACGCCACGCGAGCGCGCCAGCATGGCGACATGGCTGGCGGTGCTGCCTGCCTTCAGAGCGATGCCGCCGCCATGGCTCCAGTCGGTTTCGAGAAAGCGCGTCGGCGCGATGTCCTCGCCGTAGAGGATGGCGCCGGACGGCGCGGCTTGGTCACTGTCCTCGGTCAGGGCACGCAGAACCTGGTCCCTGATATCCCGAAGGTCCGTGGCGCGGGCGCGGAAATAATCCTGGTCCGAAGCCTCGTAGCCGGCGATCTCGGCATCGAGCGCCTGCCGCCAGGCCGTGTCGGCGGGTGTTCCGGAAGCGATCGATGCGAAGGCCGGCCCGCTCAGCGCGTCGTCTTCCAGCATGGCGATGTGGAATTCGAGTATGTCGGCCGCATCTTTCTCGGCGGTTCCGACCATGGCCACGAGCCGGTTCACCGCCTTGCCGATCGCGGCCTGCAGGGACGTCCTCTCCTCGACGGAGCTTGCCTTGCTAACGTAAATGCCCGCGGGCTGGCCGAGGTCGAACAGAGGTCCCTCGGCATAGCCGGCCGAGGCAGGAACACCCTCAATACGCATGGCACGCGTTCCCAGCGGGTGAGCGCAGGCGCGGATCGGCCTCAAGCCGAGCGGACATGGCCGGCGTCCTCGTCGAAATCGCGCTGCACCAGTTCGACCAGCGCCCGGATAGCATCATCGGCACCATCGCCATTGGCCCTGATGTGCAGCACCGTGCCCTTCGGCGCCTTGGCCGCCATCACCTTGACGATGCTTTTTGCATCGAACCATGGGCCGTTGGCGGCGAGTGCAATCTCCACCTCGGCGGCAAAGCTCTTGGCGAGCTTGGTGAACTTCACCGAAGGACGCGCGTGCAGGCCCACATCGTGGGTGATCAGGACGGTCGCTTCGGCGGTTGCGGACATGTGTTCAAAAATCCCATTCGCTCACGACGGCGACAATTCGTGCGCCGTCGCCACCACTTCCCGGAGCGAGGCGCCGCCGGATGCCTCGGTCGCCGCCATCACCGCGCCCTCGACGATCGGCGCGTTGCAGACGATGATTTTGTGCGCACGCGGCTCGCCGATCAATTCCACCGCCATTTCCGAATTGGTCTCGGCGCCGCCGAGATCGACAAGAATGGCGACGCCGGCGTCCGACCAGGCCTTGTCGATGGCGCCGATGATCGCCTCGACATTGGTGCCGAGCCCGCCATGGCCGTTTCCGCCGCACCACGCAAGCGGCACCTCGTCGCCGACCATTTGGCGTACCATGTCGGCCGTGCCCTCGGCGACCAGCGGCGAATGCGACACGATCACAATCCCGACATTGCTCATGCCTTGCCCCCGATGATTTGCGCCAGCGTGCGCACCAGCAGCGCGGTCGAGCGCGCGCCGGCATCCATATGGCCGATCGAGCGGTCTCCGAGGAACGAGGCGCGGCCGCGCAGTGCCTTCATAGGCACGGTGGCTTCGGCCGCGGCGTCGGCGACGTTGGCTATTTCAGCCGCCGTCCTTTCCCCGGCCAAGGCGTCATGCACCGGCCGCAGCACATCGAGCATGGTTTTTTGTCCTACCTGCGACTTGCCGCGCGCGGCCACCGCTTCGATCGCCTTGCCGAAGGCAGCCGTCAGATCGGCGCGGTCGGGTTCAACCGAAATCTCCTTGCCGAGCGCCATGAACAGCGTGCCGAACAACGGGCCGGAAGCGCCGCCCACCGTCATCACCAGCTTGGTGCCAATTGCCTTCAGGGCGTCCGGCAGCGGCTTCGCGGCGAACACGTCGGCCTCGGCCCGTACGGCGTCGAAGCCGCGCTTCATGTTCAGCCCGTGGTCGCCGTCGCCGATCGCCTGGTCGAGCGCGGTCAATTCCTCGGCGTGCGCGGCAATCGCATCCGCGGCGGCCGTGATAAGCCTCGAAAGGTCCAGCGCCGTCATGTCGCCCGAATTCCCGGTTTGCACCTTGCCGGCAGTAGCGAAAGAGCGGTCGTTCGACAACTGGTGCATGCGTCAGGCCGTGACAAGCAGTGTGGCGGCCGCCGCGAACACCTCTGCCACGGCATGAGCACCCGGATCGACCACGCCCTGCAATCCGGCACCGACATAGGCGGATCGCCCGGCTTTTGCCTTCTCCATGGCCGCGGTGGCTTCCGCACCGCGCCGGGCTGCCGCCGCCGCGTCGCCAAGGCCCTTGCCGTCGAGGGCCTTCAAGGCCGGTTCCAGCGCATCGATCATGGTGCGATCGCCGGGTTTGGCGCCACCGTAGAAGGTCATGCGTTCAAGCCCGGCGAGCAGGGCCTTGGGCACACCGGCGCCACCGTCCAAGGCCCGTCCCGCCGCCGTGAAAAAGATCGACAGCAGCACTCCGCTGGAGCCGCCCATCGATGCGCTCAATATGTCGCCCACTGCACCTAGGGTCGCCGCGGGGTCGGCAAGCGGCAGCGTGTCGAGCCGATCAAGAATGCTTCGTGCGCCGGTCGCCACCGTCGAGCCGGTGTCGCCGTCGCCCGCCTTGGCGTCCAGTCCGTTCAATGCCGCTTCGAGCGAAATCAGCTTGTCGCAGACCGTGACGATCAAGCGCCTGGTGCCGGCATCCTGGCTGGCCCTGTGTGCCGCGCATTGTCCGGCTGCTTTCGCTATCGGTACGACAGCGGGCGCAACGAGCGGCTTGGCCGGCATCCAGGCGTGCGGGCCGACTGGCGCCAGCAAGGCGGCCTCGCGTGCCGCATCGAGCCGGATCAGCGACAGCGAGAACCCGTTCATGTTGAGTGCCGTCATGAACGGTCCGGGGCCGATTGTGAACTTCACTGTCTTTGCCAGCGGTGAGGCAAGCACCGCATTGGCAACCAGCGACATTTCGAGCGGCGGCACGGAGCCGAGATTGTTGATCAGCAAGGCATGGCCGGCCTTCGCGTCGAGCCGCCCCGCGAGGCGCTCCGCCATGACAGCCACCAGCTTGTCGGCACTCTGCACCGCGATGCGCTCGACGCCCGGCTCACCGTGGATGCCGAGGCCGAGCTCGCCATCGTTTTCGCCAAACCTGTCCTCGTGCGGCTGGCCGGGAATGGAGCAGGACGACAACGACATTCCGAGCGAGATGATATCCTTTGCCGCCGCACGCGCGGCCGCCGCGACGGATACCAGGTCCTTGCCGGCTTCCGACAGATGGCCTGATATCTTGTGCACGAATAATGTGCCGGCAACGCCGCGCGGCTGGGTGATGTAGGGCAGCGCGATGTCGTCGGCGACGATCACCATCTCGACGGCAAAACCTTCGGCGCGCGCCTTCTCGGCAGCGAGGCCGAAATTGAGCCGGTCGCCGGTGTAGTTCTTGACGATCAGCAGGCAACCGGCCGGTCCGGTGACCGCGCGAATGGCCGCCAGCACCGCTTCGACGCTCGGCGAGGCGAAGATCTCGCCCGAAACCGCCGCCGTCAGCATGCCCTTGCCGACGAAGCCGGCATGCGACGGCTCGTGCCCGGCCCCGCCGCCGGAGACGACGGCAACCTTGGACTTGTCCCAATCGGCGCGCAGCACGACCTTGATCTCGGGATACCCGTCGAGGCGCGCGAGGTCGCCTGAGCCAATGGTGCGCAACAGGCCGTCCAGGGCCTCGGTGACGATCGTTTCCCTGCGGTTGAAAAAGTTCTTCATCGAATTCGTCCCGTATTCGCAATCTTCAATCAGAAGCCGGCGTCGCCTTGGCGGGGGGCGCCGAAACCGCTCACATCAGTCGTTGTCCGTCGGCGCCGAAATAGAGCGGCGAGCGGTAGCGGATCACCACCTTGTCGCCTTGCGCCAGATCGGTGTCGGGATCGGTCAGCGTCACCAGCTTCTTCGGCCCCACCGTCACGTGCAGATGGTTCTGGTCGCCGAGATGCTCGACCCAGTCGACGACGCCATCAGCATGGCCATTCACGGCCTTCTCGATCGCCAGGTGCTCGGTGCGCGCGCCGATTGTCCTGGTGCCGGCCGGCGCGCCGCCATCGGGAAGCAGCCCAGTCGGCAAAAGATTGATCGCCGGCTGGCCGAGCCTTGCAGCGACATGCAGATTTGCCGGTTCCGAATAAATGGTTCGTGGTGAACCGATCTGCACCAGCACGCCGTCGGCGAGGATGCCGATCCGATCGGCCATGGTCATCGCCTCGATCTGGTCGTGCGTGACGTAGAGCATGGTGGCACCGAGCTCGGACTGGATGCGCTTCAATTCGAGCCTGAGATCCGCGCGCAGCTTGGCGTCGAGCGACGACAGCGGCTCGTCCATCAGGTAGATGGAAGGCTTGCGCACCAGCGCGCGGCCGATGGCGACGCGCTGCATTTCGCCGCCCGACAATTTGGTCGAACGGTTGGCAAGCTTGTGATGGATGCGCACCATCTTCGCGACCTCCTCGACCCGGCGGCGGATTTGGTCTTCCGGTATTTTCCGCGCCGGCGAGCGCAGTGGGAAGGCGAGGTTGTCGAACACCGACAGATGCGGATAGAGCGAATATTGCTGGAAGACGAAGGCTGTGTCGCGCTCGGCCGGTGACAGGGTCGTGGCATTGTGGCCACCGATCTCGATCGTGCCTGCATCCGGCCGTTCCAGCCCTGCAATCAGCCGCAGTGTGGTCGTCTTGCCGGCGCCGGTCGGCCCCAAGAGCACGACGAATTCGCCGTCCGATATATGCAGGTCGAGCCCGCTGACGGCGACATGGTCGCCGAAGCTTTTGGTCACGCCTTTGATGTGCACGTCAGCCATGCTGCGCTCTCCCCAACGACGCTGTGTCGTGGATTGCCGTTCTCACCGCGCGCCCGGAGCCTTTTTCGAACAGCGACAGCCGCGCGCCGTTCAGTGTGAGGCCGACATGGTCGCCAGCATTGAGCCGGATTTCGGCCGGCACCCGCGCCTTGATGATGCCGTCCGCCGTTTCCACCGCGACGATCTGGGTGGTGCCGAGATATTCGGTGCCGTAGATGGCGCCGCGCAGCTTGGATGCATCGTCGAAGCGGATGTGTTCGGGGCGAATGCCGAGCGCCATGTCGGCAGGTGCTACGTCCTCGCGCACCTCTGGCACTGCCACTGTCGCCCCTTGGACGACCACCTCCTTCGCGCCTTTTGTGAGTCCACCGCCAAATTTCAAAAAATTCATCGGCGGCGAGCCGATGAAGTCGGCCACGAACATGGTAGCGGGGCGGTCGTAGATCTCGCGGGGCGTGCCGAACTGCTCGATGACGCCGTGGTTCATCACCGCGATCTTGTCGGCCATCGACATGGCTTCCATCTGGTCATGCGTGACGTACACGGTCGTCGCGTGGATGCGGTTGTGCAGTTCGCGCAGCTCATGGACCATGAGGTCACGGAATTCGGTATCGAGCGTGCCGAGTGGCTCGTCCATCAGGAAGCATTTCGGCCGCCGCACGATGGCGCGGCCAAGCGCGACGCGCTGGCGGTCGCCGCCGGCAAGGCCGGATACGGATTTGTTGAGCAGATGGTCGATGCGCAGAAGCTTCGCCGTCTCCTCGACCCTTGTGCGGATCTCGGCCGAGGGCATGCCTTGCGCCAAAAGTGGGAAGCCGATGTTCTTGCGCACATTCATGTGCGGATAGAGCGCGAACAGCTGGAAGACGAAGGCGATGTCGCGCTCGCGGGCCCTGAGCATGGTGACGTCGTCGCCGCCGAGCAGGATCTGGCCACCGGTCGGCAGTTCGAGCCCGGCGATCATTCTCAGTGTCGTCGTCTTGCCACAGCCCGATGGCCCCAGCATGACGAAGAACTCGCCGTCCTCGACGACGAAGTTGGAATCCTGGACGGCGACGAAATCGCCGAAGGCCTTTCTCAGATGTTGGACGCGAATTTCGGCCATGATTATTCCGGGAACTTCGAGACGATGATGAACATCACCGTGCCGGCGAGCATGGTGATGAAGGAATAGGTATAGAGCGACAGCGCGAAGGGCTGGAACAGCATCAGGAAGCCGATGGCGATCAGCGCCGTGGCAATGTTTTCCATCAGCCCGCGCCTGGCCCAGCGGGGCCAGCGCGATTTCCTGAAGATGGCGGGGCGCGTCATGCGTAGCGTCCTCCCCTTTCCCCGTTCAAAGGGAGAGATGGTTGCCCGGTGGTTCCCCCACTCCGTCGCTGCTCCGCAGCGCCACCTCTCCCCCCTCCAGAGGGAGAGGAAGGGAGCCTGGCTGAATCAAGTTCGCGCCCTTCCACACTAATCATTTGCGCACCGCGCCGAAGGTGATGCCGCGCAGCAATTGCTTGCGGAGCAGGATGGTGAAGACCAGGATTGGAACCAGGAAGATCGTCGTGCCGGCCGCCACGGCCGGCCAGTCCTGGCCGCCTTCGCCTATGATGGTCGGGATGAAGGGCGGCGCTGTTTGTGCCGTGCCGGAAGTCAGCAGTGCGGCGAAGGCATATTCGTTCCAGGCGAAGATCAGGCAGAAGATCGCCGTGGCGGCAATGCCGGTGGTCGCCTGCGGCAGCACGGTGCGCCAGAAGGCCTGCAGCCGCGTGTAACCGTCGATCATCGCCGCTTCCTCATATTCGCGCGGGATTTCGTCGATGAAGCCCTTGAGCAGCCACACCGCCAGCGACACGTTGACCGCCGTGTAGAGCAGGATCATGCCGAGGGCGGTGTCCGACAGGCCAAGCTCGCGGTACATCAGGTAGATGGGAATGGCGACCGCGATCGGCGGCATGAAGCGTGTCGACAGGATGAAGAACAGAAGGTCGTCGGCGAGCGGCACCTTGAAGCGCGAGAAGCCGTAGGCCGACAATGTGCCGAGAAAGACGGCGCAGAAGGTCGAGCCGAAGGCGATGATCAGCGAATTGATGAAGCGCGGCAGGAAGTTGGATGGTCCGGCGATCACCATGTTGCGCTTGCGCACGGTCTCGTCGCAGAAGCCCGTCGCCGGTCCGAGCGAGTTGATATATTCAGGCGTCTGCCTGGTGCGCGTCGTGAACAGGTTGCAGTAGCCCTCGATGCTCGGCTGGAACACGATCTTGGGCGGATAGGCGATCGAATCCGGCGGCGTCTTGAAGCTGGTGGCGAAGATCCACAAGAGCGGCACGATCGAGATCAACGCGTAGGCGATGATGATGGCGCCGGCGATGCGCTTCGAATTCGACGAGGGCGCGACGACCGAATGGGCTGTGGTCAGGCTCATCTCTGCTTCACCTTGTTGAGCGCCTTGACGTAGATGTTGGCGAGACCGAACACCGCGACGAACAGGATGATGGCGAAGGCAGAAGAATAGCCGGTGCGCCAGCTCTCGAAGGCCTGCCGTTTCAGCGTGATCGAGGCGACTTCGGTGGTCGAGCCCGGCCCGCCGCCGGTGAGCAGGTTGACCATGTCGAACATCTTGAAGTTCTCGATGCCGCGAAACAGCACCGCCAGCATGATGAAGGGCAGCGCCATCGGCAGCGTGATCGACCAGAACTGCCGCCAGTTGGAGGCGCGGTCGACCTCGGCTGCTTCATAAATATATTCGGGGATCGAGCGCAGGCCCGCGAGGCAGATCAGCATCACGTAGGGCGTCCACATCCAGGTATCGACGATGATGATCGACCACGGCGCCAGCGAGACGTTGGAAAGCATCTGGATGCTTGTCGGCGGAATGCCCGACACGAACGAGATGACATAGGAAAACAGGCCGATCTGCGGCTCGTAGAGGAAGCGCCAGAAATTACCGACCACCGCCGGCGACAGCATCATCGGCACCAGGATCAGCGTCGTCCAGAAAGCGTGGCCGCGAAACTTGCGGTCGATCAGCCAGGCCAGCGTGAAGCCGATCAGCGTCTGCAACAGGATGGTCCAGAACACGAAATGCGCCGTCGTCTGCATGGCGATCCAGATGTCCTGGTCGCCAAGGATGCGCTGGTAATTGGCGAAGCCGAGGTTCTTCACCACCTCGTTCGGGCGGTTGGCACGAAAATTGGTGAACGACAGGTAAATCGCCCAGAACAGCGGGAAGATGTTGATGGCGAGCAGCAACAGGATCGTCGGTGAGATGAACAGCCAGGCGAGGCCCTTGTCGCTGATGCCCCGGACCTTGCGGGCCAACGGTTCCGGGGTCGCCCGGGCAACGGTCTCCGCGGTCCGATTGAGCATGGTCAGTCCTGCTTCGGTCACTTCGTTCGTCTCTGTCATGGAATTTATCTGAACCGCGTCCCGTGCCAAGGGCGGCACGGGACGCGGGGTCATGGCTCGGGAGGAGCCTTGCGGTTGTCGCGGCTACATCTTGCCGTCGTCCTGGAAGACCTGCGTCCAGTCCTTGAGCAGGCCGTCGAGAGCATCCTTGGCCGAACCCTGGCCGGCGACGACATAGTCATGGAAGCGCTTCTGCGAGGCCTGCAGCAGCGGCGCGTAGCTCGGCTCGGCCCAGAAGTCCTTCACGATCGCCATCGAGTCGAGGAAGGTTTGCGCATAGGGCTGGCTAGCCGGGAATTTCGGATCCTTCACCACCGCGTTGAGGCAGGAATAGCCGCCGAGCGACCACCACTTGGCCTGCACGTCCTTGTTGGCGAACCACTTGATGTATTTCAGCGCCGATTCCTGCTTGTCGGAATAGGAGACCACCGAAATACCCTGGCCGCCGAGCTGGGCGAACTGGGCGCCGCCGGGACCCTTTGGATTGACGAAATAGCCGATCTTGTCGCCGCCGACATTCTCGTCCTTCTGCAGGCCCGGCCATGTGAAGGCGAAGTTCATGTGCATCGCCACCTGGCCGGATTTGAAGGCATCGACGCCTTCGCCCATGTAGCTGTTCGAGGCGCCCGGAGGGGTGCAGCAATCGTAGAGCGCCTTGTAGAATTCCAGGCCTTTGACGGCGTCTGGCGAATTGACGAAACCTTCCATCTCGTAGGGCTTCTTCGGGTTCTCGTATTGGAAGCCATAGCTGTAGAGCACGTCCATGGCGCCCATGGTGATGCCTTCCGAGCCGCGCTCGGTGTAGATCGAGGCGCCATAGACCGTCTTGCCGTCGACCTGCCGCTTCTGGAAGAATTCGGCGATCTGCTTCAACTGGTCGAAAGTGGCCGGCGGGCCGAGGTCCCAGCCATACTTCTCCCTGAATTCCTTCTGCAGTTCGGGCTTGGAGAACCAGTCCTTGCGGTAGGTCCAGCCGACGACGTCGCCCATGGCCGGCAGTGCCCAGTAGTTGGGCGTGTTCTTCGGCCATTCCGAATAGCCGACGACGGTCGCCGGCACGAAGTCGTCCATGCTGATCTTCTCGTTGTCGAAGAAGTCGTTCAGCTTGACGTAGTGGCCATTCTCGGCCGCGCCGCCAATCCACTGGCTGTCGCCGATGATCAGGTCGCAGAGCTTGCCGTGCGAGTTCAGCTCATTGAGGAAACGGTCGGCGTAGTTGGTCCACGGCACGAACTCGAATTTCATGCCGATGCCGGTTTCCTTGGTGAAATCCTTGGACAGTTCGACCAGCGCGTTGGCCGGGTCCCAGGCGGCCCAGCACAGCGTCAGGTCTTCAGCGTGCGCGGCGCTCGAGATAGCTGTCGACGCTGCGATCGCCGAGGTCAGTCCCAACGCCAGTTTCAAGCTCGATTTCATGCCTTCCTCCCATTTGCGAAACACGTCCGGATGACGGTCTCAAGATCCCTCAACCTCTCTCCTCAGAGGCCCAAACATGGCGGCGTCGTCGCATCGCGGATGTTTAGTAATTTGTTTAGTGATGCAATTTTTACTAAACAACGCAAGCGAATTCGTTGCTGCGCCGCAACATGCAGAAGCCGGTCTCTGAAAATGTTGGGAAAAGCGCCGGGCATCAGGCGGACGAGCGCGGAACGGGATACCCCTGGCCGATCGTCCGCGGGTTCAGTCGACCTGCTTGGTGCTCACCATCACCGTCCGGATCGGTGGCGCCGGCGGCAGCAGCGCGCGGATGTCGCCGAAGGGAAACGTCGGCTCGAAGCGGAAGGCTTCGGCCAGCGAACCTTGCGCGCCGTTGCACTGGCCCGAGCGAAAAAGGTTCTGCGTCAGTGCAATGTCGACGAAGCGGTCCGGGTCCTGCGACTGGTGCATGCGGATCGCCTTGGCCTTGATGTCGGCATGGGCGGAAATATCGACATAGTGCGTCGGCGAGAATCCGGTGCCGCCCATCGTATCGGCATGCAGCACCGGAACCCCGAACGAAGCAGCGATGCGCACGCCGTCCGACAGCGCGCGGTGGTCGGCATGATAGTCGTTGGGCGCGTGCGTGATCGCCAGGTCCGGCCCGATCTCGCTGATCAGTGTTTTCAGTGCATCGATCAGCGCGGCGTCGGCCACCAGCCCGCCATCGGGAAAGTCGAGGAAGCGGGCTGCCGCCCCGAGCAGCGCGGCCGCGGCCATTGCCTCCTCGCGCCGGAAACGAGCCAGCACAGCGGGATCGCTCTTGCCGCCCCTGGCACCATCGGTAGCCACGGCAAAAGTGAGTTCTGCGCCTTGCGCGGCATAGGCGGCCATCGTACCGAACATGAAGATCTCGATGTCGTCTGGATGGGCACCGAGCGCCAGTATTTTCAACTTTCTCTCCCGGAAATGAAAAACGTGCCGAACGGAATCCTGCTCGCCCTGATCGCCTATGCAAGCTATTCGGGCAGCGATGCCGTTATCAAGAGCCTGGGCGGCCAATTCACGGTGTTCGAGATCGGCTTCTTCTCGACTTTGTTTGCCGGCTGCTTTCTCTTCTTCAGCCGGCCGGCCAACGAGCGCTGGCGTGATTTCTGGCGCGCCAAACGTCCCTGGGCGGTGCAGGCGCGGGCCTGGGCCGGCATCGCGTCGGGCGTGCTCAGCGTCTATGCTTTCACCACCATTCCGCTGGCCGAGACCTATGCGCTCATCTTTCTGGCGCCGCTCTGCGTCACCATTCTGTCCACCGTGATCCTCAAGGAAAAGGTCGGGCCCTGGCGCTGGCTAGCGGTGGTCGCCGGCTTTGCCGGCGTCATGCTGGTTGTCAGGCCGGGCTTTCGCGAGCTGCACCTTGGTCACCTTGCCGCTTTCACCATCGCTTTCCTCGCCGCCACCAACGTCATCCTGATGCGGTCGCTGGCGCAGCAGGAAAAACGCACGACCATGCTCGGCGTGCTGATCGGCTATGGGCTGCTGTTCAACGGCATCGGTGCCGCCGCGACCTCCTTCACCGTCCCGGATGGAAAACAGCTGGCATGGCTGGTGATGGCGGGCGCCTTCACCGCCTGTGGACAATTGCTGCAGTTGCTGGCCGCCAAATACGCTCCGGCCAACCGGATTGCGCCGACGCATTATTCGCAGATCGTCTGGGCGGTCATCCTCGGCGCGCTGTTCTTCCGGGAATATCCGGACTGGCTGTCGCTTGTCGGCCTCGCCGTCGTCGGCGGATCGGGCCTGCTGACCATGGTGCGCGAGGAAGTGCGGCTGGGCACGGTGCGCTGGAATCCGTTTTCCCGCGCACGGCTCTAACCGGGCCCTGATGCGATAAAGTTGCACGGCGCCCGCGACCGCTGATATGCGGGCGTAATGACAACCAAACCCTTGCCGGAACTTCCGGTATCCGCCGTGCTGCCGGCGCTGAGCGAGGCGCTCGGCTCTGGCAACAGCGCCGTGCTGGTGGCGCCACCCGGTGCCGGCAAGACCACGCTGGTGCCGTTGGCGCTGCTCGATGCGCCCTGGCTGGGCAGGGGCAAGATCGTCTTGCTCGAACCGCGCCGGCTTGCTGCCCGCGCCGCCGCGCGCCGCATGGCCGAGTTGCTGGGGGAAGAGCCTGGCGCCACCATCGGCTACGCCATGCGCATGGAAAACCGCACCTCGGCGCGGACGAAAATCCTGGTCGTCACCGAGGGCGTGCTGGCGCGCATGATCCTCGACGACCCTGAACTGCCCGGCGTTTCGGCGGTCATCTTCGACGAATTCCACGAGCGCTCGCTCGACGGCGATTTCGGTCTCGCTCTTGCCCTCGATGTGCAAGGCGCGCTGCGGCCGGATCTGCGTCTGCTGGTGATGTCGGCAACGCTCGACGGCGCACGGGTCGCGAAACTCCTGTCGGGCGCGCCGGTGATCGAAAGCGAGGGCCGCGCCTTCCCCGTCGATGTCAGATACGACGAGCGGCCGGCCGGCATCCCGATCGAGGACGCCATGGCCAAGGCGATCCGCGCCGCCCTTGCCGAGGAGAGCGGCAGCGTGCTTGCCTTCCTGCCCGGCCAGCGCGAGATCGAGCGCACCGCCGAGCGGCTGGCCGGCAAGATCGGCGCCGACACCGATATCGTGCCGCTCTATGGCCAGCTCGACGGCAAGGCGCAGGACGCGGCGATCAAGCCGGCGCCGCCAGGCCGCCGCAAGGTGGTGCTGGCGACCTCCATCGCCGAGACCTCCATCACCATCGACGGCGTGCGCGTCGTCATCGATTCCGGCCTGTCGCGGCTGCCGCGCTATGAGCCGGCCAGCGGACTGACCAGATTGGAAACCGTGCGCGTCAGCAAGGCCTCCGCCGATCAGCGCGCCGGCCGCGCCGGCCGCACGCAGGCGGGCGTCGCTATCCGGCTATGGCGTGCCGAGCAGACGGCGGCACTTCCCGCCTTCACACCCCCGGAAATCCTCGAGGCGGACCTGTCGGGTCTGCTGCTCGACTGCGCCGCCTTCGGTGTCGCTGATCCAGTCAGTCTTGCTTTCCTCGATCCGCCGCCGGCTCCCGCGCTCAATGAAGCACGGGCGCTGTTGCGGGCGCTTGGGGCCATCGATGAAGCAGGGCGGCTGACGGACGCCGGCGCTGCGATGCGCAAGCTCGCTCTGCCGGTCCGGCTGGCGCATATGGTCGCCGAGGCGGCCAGCAGCGGTCATGGTGGTGAGGCGGCCATGCTTGCCGTGCTGCTGACCGAGCGTGGCCTTGGCGGTGACGGTGCCGACCTCGAACGGCGACTGATGCGCTTTCGCACGGAAAGATCGCCGCGTGCCACGTCGGCGCGCCAGCTTGCCGAGCGCCTGGCCAGGCATGTAGGCGGTGCGAAGACCAGCGGAGCTGTTCCAGCCGGAACCCTGCTCATCCACGCCTGGCCGGATCGCGTCGCCAAGGCGCGCGGCGAGCGCGGCCGTTTCGTGCTGGCCAACGGTTCCGGCGCCATGCTCGACGCCGGCGACCCGCTGGCGGGCGAGCCGTTTCTGGTCGTCGCGGACCTGCAGGGCAAGGCGCAGAATGCCCGCATTACGGCGGCTGCGGCAAGCAGTGAGGAGGACATCCAGGCAGCACTTGGCGGCAGGATCGAAACGCGCCGGCAGACGAGTTTCGATCGCGACAGGCGCGCCGTGCGGGTGCGCGAAACCGTGCGCCTTGGCGCCATCACGCTCGCCGAACGCATGTTGCCGCCGCCGGCCGGCGCCGATGCCGACCGCGCCATCATCGAGGCCCTGCGCGAGCATGGGCTTTCCCTTCTGACCTGGAGCAAGGAGGCGCAGACGCTGCGCCACCGGCTGTCCTGGCTGCACAAGGGCTTGGGCGAGCCCTGGCCCGACATGTCCGATGAAGCGCTCATCGCGCGCCTCGACGACTGGCTGCTGCCTTTTCTGTCCGGTGCGGCCTCCCTGGCCGCCATCGATCCCGGAACTGTCGCGGCCGGGCTGGCGTCGCTCGTGCCGCATGACCTGCAACGCAAGATCGAAGCACTGGCGCCGACTCATTTCGATGCCCCGTCGGGCAGCCATGTGCCGATCCGCTATGACGGCGAATGGCCGGTTCTGGCGGTGCGCGTGCAAGAATTGTTCGGCCTCGACCGCCATCCGTCGATCGCCAACGGCACCGTCCCCTTGACGCTTGAACTGTTGTCGCCGGCGCACCGGCCGATCCAGACGACGCGAGACCTGCCTGGCTTCTGGCGCGGCTCCTGGACCGATGTGCGCGCCGACATGCGCGGCCGCTATCCCAAGCATGTCTGGCCGGAAAACCCATTGCTCGCCGCCGCCACCGCCCGCGCCAAGCCGCGCGGGACCTAGCCTTTGCTGGTTTGCGGCTGTAATCCATGGCCATGATCAACATCCTGAACACGCCCGACTTCCAGCAAAGCCAGCGACTGCGCCTCAACACGCTGATCCGGCTGCGCTGGCTGGCCATTGTCGGCCAGAGCGTGACCGTGCTCGTCGTCGCCTACGGCCTAAAGTTTCCGCTGCCGGTCAGTCTGTGTTTTGCCCTCATCGCCTGTTCGGCCTGGATGAACCTGTTTCTGGCCTTTCGCTTTCCGGCCGCGCACCGGCTCACCCCGTTCGCCGCCTTCGGCATCCTGGTCTTCGATAGCCTGCAGCTTGCCGGCCTGCTCTACATGACCGGCGGCCTGACCAATCCGTTCTCGCTGCTGATGACCGTGCCCGTCGTCATTTCGGCGACGTCGCTGCCCCTTCGCCTCACCGCCATCCTCGGCGGACTGGTGATGATCGCGGCGACCTTGCTGGTCTTTCGCCATCTGCCGCTGCCCTGGTACGAAGGCGCGCCCCTTGTGATGCCCTTCATCTATGTCGCCGGCATGTGGATGGCGGTGCTGTCCTCCATCGCCTTCACCGCCATGTACGCCTTCCGGGTGGCCGCCGAAGCCCGGCTATTGGCCAACGCGCTCGCCGCCACGGAACTGGTGCTGCAGCGCGAGCAGCACCTTTCCGCGCTCGACGGGCTGGCGGCGGCGGCGGCGCACGAACTCGGCACCCCGCTCGCCACGATCACGCTCGTCGCCAAGGAGATGGAAAAGGCGCTCGGCAGCGATCCGAAATACGGGGAAGACGTGAAGCTGCTGCGCTCTCAGAGCGAGCGTTGCCGTGAAATCCTCAAGCGCCTGACCAGCCTGTCGTCGGAGGGCGAGGCACATCTGTCCCGCCTGCCACTGACCTCGCTGGTCGAGGAGGTGACGGCGCCGCATCGCGACTTCGGCATCTCGATCAAGCTTCGCCCTGGCGAGCGGACCGGGCCGGAGCCGGTCGGGCGCCGCAATCCCGGCGTCATCTATGGTCTCGGCAATCTGGTCGAGAACGCGGTCGATTTCGCCCGCAAGGGCGTCACCGTGCGCTGGAGCTGGGACGAGGCGACGGTCTCCTTCTCGATCACCGATGACGGCCCGGGTTTCCCGCCCGAGATCATCGACCGCATCGGTGAACCCTACATGTCGACACGCCAGGGCACGGAAGCCGGAGGCGGCCTCGGGCTCGGCCTGTTTATCGCCAAGACATTGCTCGAACGTTCGGGCGCCACGCTCGACTTTCGCAATTCGAGCGGCCTCGGCGAAGGGGCCGTGGTGCGGATTTCGTGGCCGAGAAGCGTCTTCCTGAACCCGGAATCGGCCCCAGCCACCATGTTTGACACTGCGTAAATTGGACAATGGCCCCGCAAAACTATATCTGCGTAAAAATAAGGCAGCAGGAATTTTCGAGACGATGACAGGCGATGAGAACAGTGGGCCTATGGTTGAAGGCGAGGACACCTCGCTTCTGATCGTCGATGACGACAAGCCGTTCCTGACCCGTCTGGCCCGTGCCATGGAAACCAGGGGTTTCGTGGTCGAGACGGCGGAGAGCGTCGAGGAGGCCGTGGGCAAGGCGCGCGCCAATCCGCCCGCCTATGCGGTGGTCGACATGCGGCTGGGCGACGGCAACGGCCTCGATGTCGTCGCCGCCATCCGCGAGAAGCGTGAGGACTCCCGCACCATCATCCTGACCGGTTACGGCAACATAGCCACCGCGGTGACGGCGGTGAAGCTCGGCGCCGTCGACTATCTGTCGAAACCCGCCGACGCCGACGATGTCTTTGCGGCATTGACCCGCACCACCGGCGAGCGCGCCGCGCCGCCGGAAAACCCGATGTCGGCCGACCGCGTGCGCTGGGAGCATATCCAGCGCGTCTACGAAATGTGCGAGCGCAACGTTTCAGAGACCGCACGCCGGCTCAACATGCATCGCCGCACGCTGCAGCGGATCCTGGCCAAGCGCGCGCCGCGCTGAGAGACTGTTTGGAAATTCTGCTCTGGCGGCCATCTGGCGGCGTTTTCTGCGCTTCCCTTGCTCACGGACGAATGTCCGCTGCGCTGCGGTTCTCAACCACCATATGACCAGTCAGAGCGAATTCGAAACAGTCTCCGAGGCGCTGAAAAGGGTCCCATGCTTGCCCGGCGGCCGGACTTTGCGCATCATTGCAAATGACGCACGCCGGCAGGCGGCATGACGGAGGCGACATGCAGGATTTGAAGCGACGGCCGGTTTCCGTCTTCCGCGAGTTCCTCGACAGTGAGGCGGCCGGCGGCATCATCCTGATGGTGGCCGCCGCCCTTGCCCTGATCGTCGCCAATTCGCCGCTCGCCGGGACCTACTTCTCGGTTCTCCACGCCTATCTCGGCCCGCTCAGCGTCTCGCACTGGGTCAATGACGGGCTGATGGCGGTGTTCTTCCTGCTCGTCGGGCTGGAGATCAAGCGCGAGATGCTGGACGGCCAGCTCTCGACCTGGCCGCGCAGGGTGCTGCCCGGCATCGCGGCGGCCGGCGGCATGGTGATGCCGGCGCTGGTCTATGTCGCCATCAACAGCAACAATTCGGCCGCACTGTCCGGCTGGGCGATCCCGACCGCCACCGACATCGCCTTCGCGCTCGGCGTCCTGTCGCTGCTCGGCAGCCGCGTGCCGGCCTCGCTGAAGGTCTTCCTGACCGCGCTTGCCATCATCGACGACCTCGGCGCCGTCATCATCATCGCCATATTCTACACCAGCGGCCTGTCGCTGGCCTATCTCGGCGCTGCCTTCGCCGTCATTGCCGTGCTCATTGTGCTCAACCGCATGCGGGTGATGAGCCTTGTGCCCTATCTCGTGCTTGGCGCCATCCTGTGGGTACTGGTGCTGAAGTCCGGCGTCCATGCCACGCTGGCCGGCGTGGCACTAGCGCTGACCATTCCGCTCGAACGCTCGGCCGGCATCGGCCACGACCTTGACCATTCGCCGCTGCACCGGCTCGAGCACGGCCTGCACAAGCTGGTGGCGTTTATCGTCATCCCTATCTTCGGCTTTGCCAATGCCGGCGTTTCGCTCACCGGCCTGAGTTTTAGCGCCCTGATCGAGCCGCTCACGCTGGGCGTCGCAGCCGGTCTCGTCGTCGGCAAGCTGGTCGGCGTCTTCGGCTCCTCCGCGCTCGCCATCCGCTTCGGCCTCGCCGACCTGCCGGCCAACGCCGGCTGGCCGCACATGATCGGCATTTCGCTCCTGTGCGGCATCGGCTTCACCATGAGCCTGTTCATCGGCCTGCTCGCCTTCGCCAACGACGTGGCGCTGCAGGACGCGGTCAAGGTCGGCATCCTTGCCGGTTCCTTCATCGCCGCGCTGCTTGGTGCCGCGGTGCTGCTGATGGCCCCGGCCGTGGGTGGCGAGGAAGAGACGGAGTAGCCGTTCCGGGCTGGAGCATCTGGCGGGCGTCAATTTCAGGGCTGCGATTACTCGCTCTCCCCCTCCAGCACCGGCACCGCGACCCCCGCCAGCTCCGCCGCCAGCAGGCGCGCCGCGCCGGCGCGCGCGATGCGCAGCATCAGCGCCTTGCGCGTCGCCGCCGCCATGCGGTGCTCGGGCGCATCGCGTAAAATCTCGGCCCCATAGCCGTCGGAGAGAATGAAGCCGCATTCCTCGGGAAAGATTTCGGCCGGCACGCCGGGATGTGTGGCGAAAAAAAAGCGGTCGGAATGCAGCCGGTAATCGGGCCATTTGCGGTCGACGCGAAAATCCTCGATCGAGGATTTGATCTCGATAATCCAGATATCGCCCTGCCGCGTCAGCGCCACGAGATCGGCGCGCCGGCCGGTGGCCAACGACAACTCGGGCAGCACATGCGCGCCCATCTGCATCAGCAACCGCTGCACGCCCCGCCGCACCAGCATGGCGCGCTCGGACTGGCGACCGTCGATCAGAGGGTTCAGGAGAATCGGGGAGATGATTGGCATGGCAGGCACCATGCCAGACTTTGTTCACGGTTTGAACCCGGTTTTTAACGGCGATTATGTATTTGACAGACCTGGAGGGAGTTTGCCGGCTGACCGGGGCGGCTCGGCGGTTTGGGGGGACATCAATACGGGCAAAACCGCCGAGCCTGACTGGCGGCGGCAAATTTGGGGATTTGGGAGTTCGCCGTCAGCTTTGACCAGGATATCGCAGGGTTGACCGGTTGGCGTCATTCGAACGAAGGGCGGCGTTTCCGCTCGAGTCCATGTAGCAGTGGTCCACATTGCGCCTATGTTCGGTCCGCTCTTTCTGACCTTTCGCGGGACGTGGGGAGCCACTACCGCTGCCAGAAGCCACGGTGCACCGATACAAGTTCATCCTCAATTTCGGGGAAGGGGCCGTGGACCTCGATCTTCTTCTGCCCAGAGCCGAGCACAATTCGCGCGGACAGACTCATCGTCGGATTTTCGGGATGGTCGCCTGTCAGCGCGAGAAGCTCGGTCTCCTCGAAGCCATAGACCAGCTGGCCGATATTCGCCCAGTAGAGCGTTCCGGTGCACATCGCGCAGGGCTCGCCCGTCGAGACCAGCGTGCATGTCCAGAGAAACTCCGGCGGATAGGCTGCCGCCGCGCGCCGCGCAAGTTCGGTCTCGGCGTGATGCAGGGTGTCGATATTGCCTTGGCGCATGAGGATTGCGTCGTCGGGGCCGACCAGCACCGCGCCGAACGGATGGTGGCCGTGCGCGGCAGCCTCGCGGGCGACCGCATCGGCGGCGCGAAGGTGGGCGAGCATCTGGTCGCGGGTCATGCGCTCTCTCCGGTGTTGGGGTCACCGGCCGGCGACCAGCGGCAGTACTTTTACCCTACGCTGATATCAGAGCGCGCAATATACCACACGAACCCATGCTGGCGGCTTCACGAGCGCGTGGCAAGGCGGCTAACGCCGCCTTCGCCCAGGCCACCCTCTTCAACAGGTGGTCTATCGCTTCCGCGGTTGGGTTTGCCGCCGGCCAACGCCGCCCCCGCCATGTCATCCAAAATCGGGCAGTCCGGCCGCTCGTCGCCATGGCAGGCGTGAACGAGCTTCTGCAGCGTCGAGCGCATCGATTGCAGTTCGCGCACCTTCTCCTCGATGGCGGTGACGTGGGCGGCGGCGATTGCGCGCACGTCGTGGCTGGCGCGGCCGCGATCCTTGTAGAGCGCCATCAGCTGGCGACAATCGTCTATCGAAAAGCCGAGATTGCGCGCGCGGCGCAGGAAGGCCAGCCGGTGGATATCGTCGCCCGAATAATCGCGATAGCCATTGGCGGCGCGCGCGGGCGCGATCAGGCCGATCTCCTCATAGTAGCGGATGGTCTTGGCCGGCAGGCCTGAGCGGTGAGCGGCGTCGCCGACATTCATGACGGATCCTCGAGTTTCGCGGGCCTGCGATTCAGGCCCATTGAATTTCCTTCACAATCCGGTGAAGTATGTTGCCGAAATGCCATAGTGATACGCATACCAGCACGTAAGTCCCCGCATATAGGCATCGTGTGCTTGGCAAGCAAAGCAAATGCCAGCATGAATGATGGCGAGAAAGCGGCCGACTCGTGCCGCTCTAGTTTGGGCGGGGCACCGGATCACCACATGCGCATGAAGTCGCTTGCAATAATCGCCGCATTGGCGCTGTCCACTGCTATTGCCGGTTGCAGCACCATCGGCGGGCAGATGTTCTCCAACGACTATGGCGCGGTGACCGATGCCGGTTACCAGCTGCCACGTATCCCGATCGAGAAGGTCCCCTCGAAGTACCATCGCCAGGAAGTGAGTTACGACTCCAAGGAAAAGCCCGGCACCATCATCGTCGATACGCAGAACAAGTTCCTGTACTTCGTCGAGGGCGATGGCCGGGCAATCCGCTACGGTATCGGCGTCGGCCGCGAGGGCTTCGAATGGCACGGCACCGCCCATATCGCCATCAAGCGCGAATGGCCGACCTGGACGCCGCCTTCGCAGATGATCAAGCGCCAGCCCGAACTCGCCAAGTTCGCCGGCGGCATGGATCCGGGCCTGAAGAACCCGCTCGGCGCGCGCGCCATGTACCTGTTCAACAAGGGCGGTGACATGGGCTACCGCCTGCACGGCAGCCCGGAATGGAACTCGATCGGCAAGGCCATGTCGTCGGGCTGCATCCGGCTGATGAACCAGGACGTCATCGACCTCTACAATCGCGCCGAGGTCGGCGCCAAGGTCATCGTTCTTTAGACCATGATCCCGGAAAGCCTGTCCGCTTTTCCGGCAGATCGTGGTTAACTGGAAGTCGCCTTTCATACGCGGACCGTCTAGGCAACAACGGACGTCCCAAACAGAAAACCGGGCAATTCGGCCCGGTTTTTTGTTGTCCGTGGGTGGGAAATTGCCGTCTAAGAGACCTGCTCGACCTGCTGCACTTCCGGCACGAAATGGCGAAGCAGGTTCTGGATGCCGTGCTTCAGCGTCGCCGTCGAAGACGGGCAACCGGCGCAGGCGCCTTTCATGTGCAGGAACACGGTGCCGTTCTCGAAGCCCCGGAAGGTGATGTCGCCGCCGTCCTGCGCCACCGCCGGGCGCACCCGCGTGTCGAGCAGCTCCTTGATGGTGATGACGAGTTCCTCGTCGGCCTTGTCATAGAATTCACCGGTCTGGCTGGTCTCGGCGGCGGGGCCGGCCTTGGCCATGACAGGCGCACCGGACATGAAATGCTCCATGATCGCACCGAGGATCGCCGGCTTCAGGTGCTGCCAGTCCGGGCCGTCCTTGGACACGGTGATGAAATCGTAGCCGAAGAACACGCCGGTGACGCCTGGAATTTCGAACAGCCGCCCAGCCAGCGGCGAGGCAATGGCCGCACTGTCGGCATCGCGGAAATCGGCGGTGCCTTCTAGGAGCACTTCCTTGCCGGGCAGGAATTTCAGCGTCGCCGGATTGGGCGTCGACTCGGTCTGGATGAACATGGCCGTCTCCATGCCCGTTTTGGGCAACTAGTTTGGAATAGTTCTAAATAGGCTCTATCGGCGGGACATTCAAGCGAAACGCATCGCCGGAACGGCTGGCTGGCGGATGATTTTTTGCGACTCATGCCAAGCACTGTGAAGTGTGTCGAGATTCGGGTCAGGCCGAGTCGAAAATGATGGTTTCCGAGAACCGGAGCGGAGCGTACTTGAAGCACGTGAGCACCGGAAGCGCAGGAAGCCGCCATTTGCAGGCCGCCATCACCCGAATGTCGATACACTTCAGGCGAGGCTGTCGATCTCCTCATCCGACAAATTCTGTGGCACCACGGTCACCGGGATCGGAAAGGCAGCACCTTTGCCTGCCACGGCACCGACCAGCGGTCCAGGACCTTCCTTGCCGGCGCCGGCCGCGAGCACGAGGATGGCGATGTCCTGGTCTTCCTCGATCAGCTTGTGGATCTCTTCCGTCGGCTTGCCTTCGCGCACCACCATCTCCGGTTCGATGCCGAGCTTCTGCCGCACCTTGTTGGCGTAGCCGTCCAGCGCCGCGCGCGCCGTGGCGTTCGCCTCCTCGCGCATGATCTTCTCGACCCCCAGCCAGTGCTGGAAGTCGTCCGGTACGATGACATAGAGCAGCACCAGCGTGCCGCTGGTGCTCTGCGCCCGCTTGGAGGCGTAGGCGACGGCGCGCTCGCATTCCGGCGTGTCGTCGATGATCGTCAGGAATTTCCTGCGGTGACCGGCTTCGCGGCTGAGGCGTTTGGAGACCATGTCTATCTACTCGATGTCTTTTCGGCCGCAATCTGCCACCGCCGCTGACCGGCGGCAAGCCGCCGGCCTTGTGCCAGTGTTGTGCGCCGCGTTCAGCCCTGCAGCAGCCCGATAATGTCGCGCACCGTCTTCATCGTCGTTTCGGCGAGCACGCCGGCGCGTTCGCCGCCATCCCGCAGCACGGCGTCGACATAGGCGCGGTCGCCCTGGATACGGCGCATCTCGGTGGCGATCGGCGCCAGCCTCTCCACCGCGAGATCGGCCAGCGCCGGCTTGAACACAGAGAACTGCTGGCCGCCGAATTCCTTAAGCACATCGGCCTTCGACATCTCGGCGAGACCGGCATAGATGCCGACCAGGTTCTCCGCCTCGGGCCGGCTTTCCAGCCCGTCGACCTCGCTCGGCAAGGCCTCCGGGTCGGTCTTGGCCTTGCGGATCTTCTTCGAGATGGCGTCGGCATCGTCGGTCAGGTTGATGCGCGACAGGTCCGACGGGTCCGACTTCGACATCTTCTTGGAGCCGTCACGCAGCGACATGATGCGCGCTGCCGGCCCGCCGATGACCGGCTCGGTCAGCGGGAAATAGCCGTTCACCGTCTCCTCGCCTATCCTCATCTCGACGCCGACGCCAAGACCGGCGATGCGGTCGGAGAAATCGTTGTTGAATTTCTGCGCGATGTCGCGTGTCAGTTCCAGGTGCTGCTTCTGGTCCTCGCCCACCGGCACATGGGTGGCGCGATAAAGCAGGATGTCGGCCGCCATCAGCGAGGGATAGGCAAGCAGGCCCAGCGAGGCGTTCTCGCGGTCCTTGCCGGCCTTGTCCTTGAACTGCGTCATCTTGTTCATCCAGCCTATGCGCGCCACGCAATTGAAGATCCAGGCGAGCTCCGCGTGCTGCATCACCCGCGACTGGTTGAAGACGATGTGCTTCTTCGGGTCGATGCCGGAGGCGAGGAACGCCGCGGTGATCGACCGCGTCTGGTCGGCAAGGTCGTCATGGACAAGCTGGGCGGTCAGCGAATGCAGGTCGACGACGCAATAGATGCAGTCGGACGTATCCTGCAGGGCGACGAATTTCTTGATGGCGCCGAGATAGTTGCCGAGATGCAGATTGCCGGTCGGCTGAACACCGGAGAAGACGAGTGGCTTGAAGGCGGACATGGTTTTCCTCATGGCTTGTGGAGGGCCGTATAAGCGTGATTCCGAAAGTTGCGGACTTTTCGGAGCCAATCGGGCGGCTGGAAACCGCGCGCGGCGAAAGTCTGCGACGGCGCGCTTATGGACGAGAGCGCGGGCGGGATCAAGACCGGCCAGGCGGGATGCTCGGCCGATCTATTCGTCGAGTTCTGATTTTGCCACGGACGGGCCGGCTTCTGTCCTCCGGCGCCCCACATTGCGCCGGATCATGCCGAAATCGGCGCCGCCGGTGGCGAAAGCGGTGACGAAATAGAGCAGCGCCCCTCCGGCCACCAATGCCAGCACCGTCGTCGCCTTGACGACCAGCGGCGAGCCGGGGCCGATCCTTGTGGCCAACAAATGTTCGGCGAAATAGAGGGCGACACCCATGACCACCGCCGACAGCACCAGCCGTGGGATGCGCCTCAACAGCGGCACGTCGCGGCCCCAATGGCCGCGCCGGATCAGCACGGCAAGCAGCATCAGCGCGTTGACCCAGCCGGCGACGGCGGAGGCCACGGCGATGCCGGGTGCACCCATCCTCGGGAACAGCGTCAGCGCGGTGGCGACGTTCACCGCCACGGAGATTGCGGCGAAGATCATCGGCGTGCGCGTATCCTCGCGGGCGAAATAGCCTGGGGTGAAGGCCTTGATCAGCACGAAGGCCGGCAGGCCGAGACCGAAGATCGCCAGGATCGCCGCCACGACAGGTGTCGAATGGTTGGCGGCGAACGCGCCGCGCTCATAGACCAGCCGCACGATCGGCTCCGCCATCACCCAGAGCGCCGCCGCCGCCGGCAAGGTCATGAACAGGGTGAATTCGACGGAGCGGTTCTGCAGATTGGCTGCCTCGATCAGATTGCCTGACTTCAGCGCCCGCGACAGTTCGGGCAACAGCACGATCGCCACTGCGACGCCGACGACACCGAGCGGCAACTGGTAGACGCGGTCGGCATAAGCCAGCGAGGACACGGCACTGTCCTGCGCGGAGGCGATGGCCGTTCCGATCAGCTGGTTGATCTGGGTGATGCCACCGGTGATCGCCGCCGGCAGCGCCAGGATCAGGAGCCGCTTCACGTTCGGCGTCATCCTAGGCCGGCGGAAGCCGATCGAGATGCCCGCATTGCGCACCGCCACCCAGACGATGGCGAGTTGCACGACGCCGGCCGCCAGCACGCCCCAGGACAGGCCGGAGCCGACAGCGTGTGCATCCAGTCCGTGATACCAGGCATAGCCAAGCACGCTGATGAGGATGATGTTGAGGAAAGCCGGCGCGATTGCCGCGGCGAAATAGCGCCGCAAGGAGTTCAGCATGCCCGCCATCATGGCGGCGAGCGACATGCAGATCAGATAAGGGAACATGATCGTCGCAAGCGTGACGGTCGTCTCGAACTTGCCCGGCGTGTCGGCAAAGCCCGGCGCCACCAGGTAGCGCACGATCAGCGGCATCGCCAGTTCCATGGCGATGGTCAGCGCCAGGAGCGCGGTGAACAGCACCCCGAACACCTCTTCGGAAAAACGCTTGGCGCCATCGGTGCCGTGTGTCTCGATCTCCTTGGCGAACAGCGGCACGAAGGCGGCATTGAACGCGCCCTCGGCGAACAGCCGGCGAAAGGTGTTGGGGAACTGGAAGGCGGCATTGAAGGCGTCCGCGACCGGTCCGGTGCCGAGTGCGGCCGCCATCAGCATCTCGCGGCCGAAACCGAGCGCACGGCTCATCAGCGTGCCGGACGCGACGGTAGCGAATTTCTTGACGAGACTCATGCGTTCGCAAACTGCCTGTGGGATTGGAAGAAGGGGATGATGGCCGTCACTCGGCGGCTGCCTTGGCCTTGCCGCCGCGTTCGAGCGCTACACCTTCGAGCGTCGCTATCAGCCGGTTGCGGATGGTGGCGATGCGGGCCGGGTTGTCGATCTTCTGGCCGGTCAGGTCGGTGACATAGAAGGTGTCGATGACCTTCTCGCCGAAGGTGGTGATATGCGCCGATGCGATGTCGAGCGACAGGTCGGACAGTGTCCCGGTGATTTCCGACAGCAGGCCGGGGCGGTCGAGCCCCTCGACCTCGATCACCGAAAACCGGTTCGATAGCGCGTTGCGGATTTCGGCGCGTGGAGGGATCTTGAAGACCTTGGATCCGCGCCTTGGCTTGGTGCGTTTCTCGATCATCTCCGGCAGCCAGCTCTTGCCCGACAGCACGTCCTCGATCAGCCGGCCGACGCGCTCGGCGCGCCGGCGTTCGTCCTCGTCGCGGTCGAATTCCCTCGAGATCAGGATCGTGTCCAGCGCGCGCCCGTCCGAGGTGGTGAAGATCTGCGCGTCGACGATGTTGCCGCCGGCGCCGGCGCATGCCCCGGCGATGACCGAGAGAAGACGGGGGTGGTCCTGCGCCAGCACGGTGATTTCGGTCACCGCCTCGAATTGGTGGGTCTTGACCATGGTGGCGAGCTTGTTGCCCGCCGCGTCCGCCTCACGGATGAACTCGGCGTGGCGAAGCTGGTCCGGCAGGTCCACGGTCAGGAGGTAGTTTTCATAATGCAGCCCGACATAGCGCTTGCGCGCCTTGTCGGGCCAGTCGGCGAGCGCCTCGGCCAGGCGTTCGCGCGCCGCCGCCGTGCGTTGGGCGCGCGAGACTTCCGAAAAGCCGCCGGTCAGCAGCAGTTCGGTTTCGTAGTAGAGCGTACGCAGCAACTGGCCCTTCCAGCCGTTCCACACGCCCGGTCCGACGCCCCTGATGTCGCAAACGGTGAGGATCAACAGCATCTTCAACCGCTCGACCGATTGCACGATCGAGGCGAAGTCCTCGATCGTCTTGCGGTCGTTGAGGTCGCGGGTCTGCGCCGTCATAGACATGACGAGGTGGTTCTCGACCAGCCAGGCGACAGTTTCCGTATCGGCCGGCGAAAGCCCCATATGCGGGCAGATCCGCCTTGCGATCCTGGCGCCGGCCTCGGAATGGTCCTCTGGTCTGCCCTTGGCGATGTCGTGCAGCAGGACGGCGACATAGAGCGCCTCGCGGCTTTTCTTCAGCCCGGGCATCAGCGCATGCGACAGCGGATGCACCTTCTCGCCGTCGCCGCGCTCGATCTCGGCCAGCACGCCGATGCAGCGGATCAGGTGCTCGTCGACCGTGTAGTGGTGGTACATCGAGAACTGCATCATGGCGACGATCTTGCCGAAATCGGGGATCAGCCGGCCCAGCAATCCCGCCTCGTTCATCCGCCGCAGGTTGAGCTCGGCGTTGCGATCCGAGGTCAATATGTCGAGGAACAGCCGGTTGGCTTCCTCGTCGCGCCTGAGCGACTTGTTGACCAGGCCGAGCGAACGGGTGAGGAGTTTCAGCGCATCGGGATGGAATTCCAGCCCGTGCTTGTCGGCAAACCAGAACAGCCTGAGAAGATTGACCGGGTCGCGCTCGAAGACGCCGTCGTCGGCGATGTTGATGCGATGGTTGTCGACGATGAAGTCCGACGTGCCGGCAAGCTTGCGCTTGCGGCGCTGGAAGGTGAGGAAGATGCGGTTGAAGCCGGGAACATGCTTGGCCTGCTCCTCCTCCAGCGCGGCGCAGAAGATGCGGGTCAGGTCGCCGACATCCTTGGCGACGAGGAAATAGTGCTTCATGAAGCGTTCGACCGCCGACAGGCCGGGATGGGTCGTATAGCCGAGCCGTTCGGCGATCTCGCGCTGAATGTCGAAATGCAGCCGCTCCTCGGCCTTGCCGGTGAGGAAGTGCATGTGGCAGCGCACCGCCCACAGGAAATCCTCGGCCTTCTGGAACTCGCGGTACTCGGCTTCGGTGAAGACGCCTTTTTCGACCAGTTCCTCGCCGGTGCGCACCCGGTAAAAATATTTGCCGATCCAGAACAGCGTCTGCAGGTCGCGCAGGCCGCCCTTGCCGTCCTTGACGTTGGGCTCGACCAGATAGCGGCTTTCGCCGGCCTTGGCATGGCGCTCGTCGCGTTCGGCAAGCTTGGCCTGCACATATTCCGGGCCGGTCGTGCGCACCACCTCATGGTCGAAGCGCAGCATCAACTCGTCATAGAGCTTGCGTTCGCCCCACAGGAAACGGGCTTCCAGGATCGAGGTGCGGATGGTGATGTCGGTGCGCGACAGCCTGAGGCACTCATCGATGTTGCGGGTGGCATGGCCGACCTTCAGCCCCATGTCCCACAGCATGTAGAGCATATATTCGACCGTCTGTTCGCCCCACGGCGTCTGCTTGTAAGGCAGCAGGAACAGAAGGTCGATGTCGGATCCCGGCGCCAGCGTGCCGCGGCCATAGCCGCCGACGGCAACGACCGCCATGCGTTCGGCCGAGGATCGGTTCTTCACCCGGTAGACATGGGTTGCGGCAAAATCGTAGAGCGAGCGGATCAGCTCGTCCATCAGGTGCGACAGCCGTTCGGCGCAGGCATTGCCGCCGCCATCTTGTCTCAGCATGGCCTCGGCTGTCTTGCGGCCCTCGGCGAGACGCCCCTTGAGAAGCTGAAGGACGGCCGAGCGGATGGCCTTGCTGGAACCGTCGCCGGCGCTGGCCGTGGTCAGCGCGGTCATCTCGCGGCGCAAGGCTTCGCCGTCGATCAGTTCATCGAGCTTCAGGGAGATTTTCGCCATAGATATCGGTTGGCCTTGCCTTTTGGGCGGCGTCTATAGCGCGTTTTCGCGGCGCTGGGTATGGGCCTGCTGTCAATCCCGCAAACGCTCTAGTCGTTTGCCTCGACTGGAGCGAGCGGGACGACAATCTGCCGCCGTAGCCTGCAGAGATCGGTGATCTGCCGCGCTGCCCGGCTGGCCTCCCTGCGGATACGCGCGAGTGCCCGTATCCTGTGTCCATTGGCGAGCCCGCTCGCGACCCACTCGGCCTCCCGACCCTGTTCGAGCAGGCTCGGTAACCTGTTGCCCACGAACTGGTCCTGCGCACAGAGCGCCGGAACAAGCTGGTAGATCGTCTTGCCGGTCGAGATCGCGAATGTGGGATCGAAGATGAGATTGTCCACCGCCACATTGACATCGGCGGTTGTCTCGAGAAGGGCGCGTGCCATCTGCCGGGAGAGCAGGTATCCGCCCGTCCCTATATGGTTCTTGCGGAGCCTGAACAGGGAAAACCCGCCGCCGACGGGAAACCTCTCCCGCTGGATCACGGTTGTGTGGAAGAATGTCTCGAGCTTGACGACATCTGCGTCGGCGGGAATCCAGCTCGTATCGGCAAGCAACGTACCGGCTTTCGCGGAAAACACCATGTCGTCCTCGAAGATGGCGCCGTAGGGCGCTTCATCTTGCGCGATGATGGCCCAGCAGGCGCGATGGCTGTGCAAGCACGCGATCTCGCTGCCGGACAGACGTCGCACCGCATATCGTGCATGCTGGCGCTGCAGCGCGAGGTCTGGCCGGTCCCTTGCATCGATTGCGGCAACCCGCTCGAATCCGAGGCCGATGCGCGCAAACTCCGCCGTCATATGGGCGAGCCGGTCGGGGGATCTATCGAGGTTGATGACCAGACACTTCATTTCTTTAACAAAACTTTTTTCTTATGGCGCTCTATAGCACATGCGGAACCAGAGTTTTTATTTATGATAAGGACTTGGTTTTTGTAAATAAACAGGGAAACACGGATGTTTACCATCTCCTGGCTGGAATCACTATCGATATTTTGGATAGAACAGGATTCAATTTCTGTGTCCGCTCGCCACACGGCAAGGTGGAAGCAACGCGGAGCTCTATATTTATCTTGGCAGGCTTTGGAGCTTCCTGCCATAGATGTCGGTCGGGCTTGCCTTCGGGCGGAGCTCAAGCGCATTCCTGCGGCGCCGGATATGGACTTGGCGGCCGTCAGGCAAGATTAGTCGGCTTCCCAGTCGTCTCGAAGGGGACAACGATGTGTCGCCGGCCTCTGCAGAAGCCGAGAACCCACCGCACTGTCCGTCCGCCTTCGCTCATAATTCTTTCAGCCGCCGGCCTTCTGCGTTTCGCGACAAGCTCATTGCCGGTTCTTGCGGCATCCCGCTCCTCCCCAAGCAGGCTTGGCAGTCGGTCGCTGACGAACTGGTCCTGCACACACAGCGCAGGGACGAGCTGGTAGATCGTCTTGCTGGACGAGACTCCGAACGCCGGGGTGAAAAGTAGATCGTCGGCGGTGATATTGATCGTTTCGGTCGCTTCGAGGAGATCGCGCGCGGCCTGTCTGGAGATGATGTAACCCCCGGTCCCCGGATGGTTCTTGTAGAGCCTGAACGCGGAAAAACCATGACCGGTGGCGATCCTTCGTCGGTGAATGAGGGTCTTCTTGAAGTACGTTTCCAATTTGACAATGTCGGCATCTGGCGGAATCCAGCCGTCGTCAGCAAGCAACGGACCGGCCTTTGCTGAAAAAACCACGTCGTCCTCGAAGATGGCGCCGTAGCGAGCCTCGTCCTGCGCCAGCATCGTCCAGCAGACGCGGTGGCTGTGCAGGCAGGCGACTTCGCTGCCCAACAAACGCCGGGACGCATAAATCGGATGTTGCGGTTGCTGCCCGAGTTCAGGGTGGCTACGTGCATCGACCGCCGCAACGCGTTGGAACGCGACGCCGATCCGGGCGAACTCTGCACTTATGTGTGCAAGTCGGTCCGGGGACCGATCTAGGTTTATGACCAGGCACTTCATTGTCGACAAAGGTCCAGCGGGATGGGCGGCGAACGATATATTAGAAGCGGCGCGCTTTTTAGTGTGGGCGCGCGGTTGTGTACAGTTTTCGCCATTTGGTCAATCCGCTGGGTTCGGAGAACCGAATTCAAAACAGCCCTTGACCTTCCAGTTACTGGAAGCACTACCTCTGCCTCGAAGCAGGTCCATTGAGGCATTAGAAATGACGCATTCAGATCACGATCATCACACGCATGGCGCTCATGGCGGCTGCTGCGCGGCAAAGGGCACGGGCGGAGATTCGGATGCGGTTCTGCGCGATCCGGTCTGCGGCATGACGGTGGAGCCGCCCGCCGGCAAGCCGACATTCGAGCATGGCGGCCGCCTCTATCATTTTTGCAGCGAGCGCTGCCATTCGAAGTTCCAGGCCGAGCCGGACCGCTACCTGACCGCCGTCGACCCTGTCTGCGGCATGATCGTCGACCGCGCCGACGCCAGGTATTTCGTCCGCCATGAAGGCCAGGGCTTCTATTTCTGTTCCGCCGGCTGCAAGGCGAAGTTCGAGGCAGCGCCGCAAACCTATCTCGGCGACAGGCCGGCGCCGGCGCCGATGCCCAAGGGCACGCAATACACTTGCCCCATGCATCCGCAGATCATCCGCGACAAGCCCGGCTCCTGCCCGATCTGCGGCATGGCGCTCGAGCCCATGGGCGTGCCGACGGGCGATGAAGGGCCGAATCCCGAACTGGTCGACTTCACCAGACGCCTCTGGGTGAGCGCGGTGCTGTCGGTCCCGCTGCTGATCGTCGCCATGGCGCCGATGATAGGCCTGTCGCTTGAGGGCCTGGTCGAGGATCGCGCGAAGGTCTGGATCGAACTGGTCGTGGCGAGCCCGGTGGTGCTGTGGGCCGCTTTCCCGTTTTTCCATCGCGGCTGGGACTCGATCCTCAACCGCAGCCCCAACATGTGGACGCTGATTTCGCTGGGTGTCGGCGCCGCCTATCTCTACAGCGTCGTCGCCACGTTCTTCCCGGACATCTTTCCGCATCAGTTTCGCGGCCATGGCGGTGCGGTGCCGGTTTATTTCGAGGCGGCCGCCGTCATCGTCGCGCTGGTCTTCCTCGGCCAGGTGCTGGAACTGCGCGCCCGCGAGAAGACCGGATCGGCGATCCGAGCTTTGCTCGACCTCGCGCCGAAGACCGCGCGGCGGGTCGCCGAGGACGGCGCCGAGATCGATGTCGGGCTGGACGAGGTCAAGACCGGCGATCGCCTGCGCATCCGTCCCGGCGATGCCGTCCCGGTCGACGGCACGGTGCTCGAAGGCCGCTCCTCCATCGATGAATCGATGATCACGGGCGAGCCCTTGCCGGTCGAGAAGGCCGAAGGCGACGCCTTGACCGGCGGCACGCTCAACAAAAATGGCTCGCTGATCATGCGCGCCGAACGGATCGGCGCCGAGACGACGCTGTCGCGCATCGTCGAACTCGTCGCCAAGGCACAGCGCTCGCGCGCCCCGATCCAAGGCCTGGCCGACCGCGTTTCCTTCTATTTTGTCCCGACCGTCGTCCTGGTCGCGATCGCCGCATTCGTCGCCTGGGCGATCTTCGGCCCCGAGCCCAGCCTGATCTTCGCCATCGTCTCGGCGGTTTCGGTGCTGATCATCGCCTGTCCCTGTGCGCTGGGTCTCGCCACACCGATGTCCATCATGACCGCCACCGGGCGCGGCGCGCATGCCGGTGTGCTGATCAAGGAAGCCGCCGCGCTCGAGCGCTTCGCCTCCGTCGACACGCTGATCGTCGACAAGACCGGCACGCTGACCGAGGGCCGGCCGAAATTGACCGATGTCGTGGCTGCCAGCGGCTTTTCCGAGGACGAATTGCTGAGATGCGCCGCGACCCTGGAAAAAGGGTCGGAGCATCCGCTGGCCGAGGCCATCGTCGACGGAGCCGGCCAGCGCGGCGTGAAGATCGCCGAGGCCGGCAGCTTCGAGGCGGTTACCGGCAAAGGCGTTTCCGGCACGGTGTCGGACAAGAAGGTCGCGCTCGGCAATGCCGCGATGATGGCCGATCTCGCCATCGACGTTTCCGGGGTCCTGGCCAGCGTGGAAGCCTTGCAGGGCGATGGCAAGACGGTGATGTTCGTCGCTGTCGACGGCAAGCTGGCCGGCATCGTCGCCGTCGCCGATCCGGTCAAGGCGACCACGGCCGAGGCGATCAAGGCGCTGCATGGCAGCGGGCTGCGGATCATCATGGCGACCGGCGACAATGAGCGCACGGCCAGGGCGATCGCTGGACATCTCGGCATAGACGAGGTTCGGGCAGGTCTGTTGCCGGAACAGAAGGCAGCGCTGGTCGAGGAACTGCGCGGCAAGGGTGCCGCCGTCGCCATGGCCGGCGACGGCGTCAACGATGCGCCCGCGCTTGCCGCCGCCGATGTCGGCATCGCCATGGGAACGGGCGCCGATGTCGCGGTCGAAAGCGCCGGCATCACCTTGGTCAAGGGCGACCTCAACGGCATCGTCCGCGCCCGAACCCTGGCGCAGGCCACCATCGGCAACATCCGGCAGAACCTGTTCTTCGCCTTCCTTTACAATGTGCTTGGCGTGCCGGTCGCGGCCGGCGTGCTTTATCCGCTCACCGGCACGCTTCTGTCGCCGATGCTGGCGGCGGCGGCGATGAGCCTGTCCTCGGTTTCCGTGATCGCAAACGCATTGCGCCTGAGAACGTTGAAACTCTGAGATTAACCCCCAGATACGAAACCCAACCGACAGGAGACCATGAATGACCTTGGCTAAAAAACTCGTGCTGCTGCTGATGGCCGCCGGAATGCTGCTTGCCGTTTTCCTCGAAAGCGTGCCGGCGCAGAGCGAGGAGATGAAGCACGACATGGGTGCCATGGCCATGGGGGCGGAAAGCCCTTCCACGGCGGGCTACAAGGCGGCGATGGACAAGATGCATACCGACATGATGGCCTCCCAATATACCGGCAACGCCGATGTCGATTTCGTCCGCGGCATGATCCCGCATCATCAGGGGGCGATCGACATGGCCAAGGTCGAACTGGCCAACGGCAAGGATCCGGAAATCCGCAAACTCGCCGAAAACGTCATCGCCGCGCAGGAAGCCGAAATCAAGCAGATGCAGGACTGGCTCGCCGCCCATCCGGTGAAGTAAGGCATCAACGGCGGCGACCGGAGAACCCGAGCTCCATCCTGGATTTCTCCGTATGCTTGTGATGCCATGCGCCTCGATCGCTTACCCAGGAGCCCCCATGCCCACGACGACAAGAACCACCAAGCTGCCTTCGGGCGAAGCCGTCCAGGTGCTGGGACAGGGCACCTGGAAAATGGGCGAGGATGCCCGCCGTCGAGCCGGGGAGGTCAATGCCTTGAAGCTTGGGCTGGACCTCGGCATGACGCTGATCGACACCGCCGAAATGTATGCCAGCGGCGGCGCCGAGGAGGTGGTGGCCGAAGCCATCGCCGGCCGGCGCGAAGAACTCTTTCTCGTCTCCAAGGTGCTGCCGTCCAATGCTTCGCGCACCGGCGTGCCGGCGGCTTGCGAGAAAAGCCTGAAGCGCTTGCGCACCGACCGCATCGATCTTTATCTCCTGCACTGGCCGGGCAGCGTGCCTTTGGCCGAGACCGTCGACGCTTTCGAGGCTCTGAAGAGGGCCGGCAAGATCCGCCACTGGGGCGTCAGCAATTTCGATACCGATGAAATGGAAGAGCTCACCGGTTTGCGCTCGGGCGGCAATGTCCAGACCAATCAGGTGCTCTACAATCTGTCGCGGCGCGGCCCCGAATTCGACCTTGCACCATGGAGCCGCCAGCGCGGCATTCCGCTGATGGCCTATTCGCCGGTCGAGCAGGGCGCGTTGGCGCGCAATGCCAGGCTGGAGGCCATCGCCACCCGTCACAATGCGACCCCTGCGCAAATCGCCTTGGCCTGGGTGATGCATCAGGACGGCGTTATCGCCATTCCCAAGGCCAGCAGCCAGGAACACGTCCGCCAGAATTTTGCCGCGCTGGACATAAAGCTTACGGCCGATGACCTCGCCGATCTCGACCGTGCATTCCCCCCACCGACGCGCAAGCGCGGACTGGAAATGATCTGACTATTTCCCCGCCAGCCCCTTCAGCCGGTAAAGCGCCTCCAGCGCTTCCTTGGGGGTCATCTCGTCGGGATTGATCTCACCGAGTGCCGCGCCCACAGCGTCGCTCTTCACCGGCTTTGGCGCCTCTCGCTTCACCGCCACCGAAAACAGCGGCAGGTCATCGACCAGCCGGTTGGTCTTGCCGGAGACCTCGCCTTCCTCAAGCTGATGCAGAACTTCCTTCGCGCGGCCCACCACCGCTTCCGGCAGGCCGGCAAGGCGGGCTACCTGCACGCCGTAGGAGCGGTCGGCGGCACCCTTGCCGACCTCGTGCAGGAAAACGACGTCGCCTTCCCACTCCTTGACCCGCATGGTGACGTTGGAAAGCCGCGCCAGCTTGCCGGCGAGCGACGTCATTTCGTGGAAGTGGGTGGCGAAGATCGCCCGGCAGCGGTTCTTCTCGTGCAGATACTCCACCGCCGCCCAGGCAATCGACAGCCCGTCGAAGGTGGCGGTGCCGCGGCCGATCTCGTCGAGGATCACCAGCGCCCGTTCGCCGGCCTGGTTGAGGATCGCCGCCGTCTCCACCATCTCGACCATGAAGGTCGAGCGGCCGCGCGCCAGGTCGTCCGACGCGCCGACGCGTGAGAACAGCCGGTCGACAACGCCGATATGGGCCGATGTCGCCGGCACGAAGGAGCCGGTCTGGGCCAGGATGGCGATCAGCGCGTTCTGCCGCAGGAACGTCGACTTGCCACCCATGTTGGGGCCGGTCAGCAGCCAGATCGCGCCGTTCTTGGCATTGCCCTCCGGCGAGAGGTCGCAATCGTTGGCGACGAATGGGCCTTCGCCCGAACGGCGCAGCGCCTGTTCGACCACCGGATGCCGCCCGCCTGAAATCTCGAAGGCAAGGCTGGAATCCACCACCGGCCGGCACCAGGCCTCGCTTTCCGACAGAAGCGCAAGCGCTGCCGACACGTCGAGCACGGCGAGCGCGTCGGCGCCGGCGCGGATCGCCTCGGCCGCGTCGACCGCTTCCGCCGTCAGCGCATCGAAGGCGGCCAGTTCGATGCTCAGTGCCCGGTCGGCGGCATTGGCGATCTTGGTCTCGAGCTCGGCGAGTTCGGTCGTGGTGAAACGCATGGCGTTGGCCATGGTCTGGCGGTGAATAAAGCGCGCCTTGGCGCCATCGCTGCCAGTCATGACGGCGTGATGATTGGCCGTCACCTCGATGTAGTAACCCAGCACATTGTTGTGCCGGATCTTCAGGGAGCGGATGCCGGTTTCCTCGATCAGCGACCGCTCCAGTCCGGCAATCACTTTTCGCGACTCGTCGCGCAACGCCCGCATCTCGTCGAGGTCCGGGTGGTAGCCGCCGCGAACGAAGCCGCCGTCGCGTTTGAGCAGCGGCAGTTCCTCGCCGAGCGCCTGGGTGAGATGCTGGGCAAGCGCCTTGGGCAGCGCCTTGATCGCGGCCATCGCGCCGGCCAACTCCTGGGGCAGGGCGGTCGCGGCAAAGGTTTCGGCGATGGCACCGGCCGCCTCGAAACCAGCGCGAAGCGCGCCGAGATCGCGTGGCCCGCCCCGGTTGAGCGCCAGCCTGGACAGGGCGCGCGGCATGTCGGCGACGCTCTTCAGGCTCATCCGCACCGCCTGGCAAAGCCTGACCTCGGAGCGGAAGAACGAGACGGAGTCCAGCCGCGCGCCGATGGCCGCCGGGTCGGTCAGCGGCGCCATCAGCCGGTCGGCGAGCAACCTTGCGCCGCCGCCGGTCACCGTGCGGTCGATCGCCTTGAACAGCGAACCCTCGCGGCTGCCGGACAGCGTACGCAGCAGTTCGAGATTGCCGCGCGTCGCCGGATCGATGAACAGGGTCGAGCCCTGCTCCTCGCGCTCGGGCCGCGACAGCGGCGGCCGCTCGGCCTTTTGCGTTTTCTCGACGTAGGCGATGGCGCCCGAGATCGCCGACAATTCGGCGCGCGAAAACGTGCCGAAACTGTCCGGTGTCGCCACCTCGAAGAAACGCGCAATCCGCCCCGTGGCCGAGGCCGAATCGAACAGGCTCGGCGGCTGTGGGCTGGCGACACGGCCGAGCACGTCGAACACCGGCTTCAGGTCGGGATCATGGAACACCGGCTCGGCGACGATGAGTTCGCGCGGATCGACACGGAAGATGTCGGCCAGCAGCCGGTCGGCGGTGGTCTCGGCGACGCGGAAAGCACCAGTCGAGATGTCGATCCAGGCAATTGCAAAGCTGTGCTCGCTGCCGCCCTTCACCCGACCCAACGCCATCAGATAACTCGATTCCGACGGCGCCAGCAGTTTGTCCTCGGTGATGGTTCCCGGCGTCACCAGCCGCACCACGTCGCGGCGCACGACCGATTTGGAGCCGCGCTTCTTGGCCTCGGCCGGATCCTCGATCTGCTCGCAGACGGCAACGCGGAAGCCCTGGCCGATCAGCTTCTGCAAATAGTCGTCGGCCGCATGCACCGGCACGCCGCACATTGGAATGTCGTGGCCCTGATGCTTGCCGCGTTTGGTGAGCACGATGCCCAGCGCCCGGCTCGCCTTCTCGGCATCGTCGAAGAACAGCTCGTAGAAATCGCCCATGCGGTAGAACAGCAACGAATCCGGGTTAGCCGCCTTGATCTCGATGAACTGCTCCATCATCGGTGTGACGGCGGCAACGCCGGGCTGCGGCGGCGTCATCGCCTCGGGGGCGGCGTCGGGCTCGTTCGGGCTGTGCATGTTCATGGCGCGGCACGCTAGCAGATGTGATGGCGGGGTTTAATGCCAGGCCATCGAAAAGCAGGGGAAGACCGCGAGCCGTCTTCATGGAACGGCTGTTCAGCTGCATTGTCCGACACGGCGATCGCGAATATCTGTCATCTTGGGCAATAATGGCGGGGGCGTCATGGACAAAGACGGGCACGAAACGTTCGAGGAGATGGTGGGACCGATCGACTCGGCGCTCGAGCGCTTCTGGCTCATGACAGCTCGGCACGCCAGCCAACGGTTGGGCAGGCTTAAGTTTGTAGCAGCCAAGCGCCTTCCTTTCGCGCTGCCGCTCAGCGGTCCGTTGTCCCACCTGGATAGCGGCATTCGGCTTGCAGCTTACGTGCTCAGCCACGATCCGCTGCTGATCTACACGCCGATCGGCGGCGAGCGCCCCCTCAACTCAGTGGTGGCAATCGGCCGTCGCCTGGCCTCGCGCCGCGCCGTGTTCCTGCTGATGCCGAGTTGGACGCTTGAGCGGCCCCATGTCGTCGCGAAGCTTGGCAGGGATCTCGCCTGGTACCGTGAGAGCTTCTCGCTTCACGAACTGATCTTTCTTTGCAACACGCAAGAGGAGCGTCGTCTGGTCACTGCTGCCGGAGGAACCGCGATCTTCTCCAACCACAATCTGATGGTCAGCGAGGACATATTTCGACCACTGCCGGACATTTCTGTCGAGTTTGATGCGGTCTATAACGGCCGCATTTCGCACACCAAGCGCCACCACCTCGCCTTCGATATCGAAAGGCTCGCCCACATTACCTTTTCGATCGGCGAGCTGCCGCGGGCCGGCGACCGTGCCTTCGTCCGTCGCTTGCAGGCGCAATCGCCGCTGCATCGTATCGCCAACCCGATCGTCAATGGCCTAACTGGCTGGCTGGCGCCGCAGGAGGTCAACCGCGTCTACAACCAGGCCGCGGTTGGGCTCTGTCTGTCGGCGGCGGAAGGGGCGATGTGCTCCAGCATGGAATATCTGATGGCGGGGTTACCGGTGGTGAGCACGCCCAGTCTTGGCGGCCGGGACGTCTTTTTCGATCCGGACTATTGCATCATCGCCGAGCCCGATCCGGCGGCGATCCGGCGCGCGGTCGAGACGTTGCGCGACCGCGCCATTCCCCGCGATGAGATTCGCAACCGCACGCTGGCCAAGGTGCGGGCTCAACGGGAGGAACTCACAGTGTTCCTGTCCGACCTGTTGAAGAGGATGGGAAGCAGCCAACCGCCGCTGACGCAATGGCCGTTTCCCGGAACCAGGACGCTGCGGCGCTGGGCAACGGCCCGCCAGCATGCGGATGAAATCACGACATTGGGAACGGCGCGGAAAGGCTTCTGACCGGCCGTATCCGCTTTGAAGCAGCTTTGCCCAGCTTCGTGGTTTACACGCGGCGGCCCGTGGTCTTAATTCGCAAGCACACAGGTACCCGCTTCAAGGAGGTGCCGCACCGGCGAGGAAATCAAAAGCACCATGGCCAGGAAAACCGAGAACAACGGTCCGTCCGTCAGCGCGCAGGAAGCGCTCGAATTCCACGCCATGGGCCGGCCCGGCAAGCTGGAGATCGTCGCCACCAAGCCGATGACGACGCAGCGCGATCTCAGCCTTGCCTATTCGCCGGGTGTCGCCGTGCCGGTGCGCGCCATCGCAGAGGATCCATCCAAAGCCTTCGACTACACGACGCGCGGCAACATGGTCGCGGTCATCTCGAATGGTACTGCAATCTTGGGACTAGGCAATCTCGGCGCGCTGGCCTCGAAGCCGGTGATGGAAGGCAAGGCGGTGCTGTTCAAGCGCTTCGCCGATGTCGATTCCATCGACCTCGAGGTAGACACCGAGGATGCCGACGAGTTCATCAACTGCGTGCGCTTCCTCGGTCCGTCCTTCGGCGGCATCAACCTGGAGGACATCAAGGCGCCGGAGTGCTTCATCATCGAACAGCGCCTGCGCGAACTGATGGACATTCCGGTCTTCCATGACGACCAGCACGGCACCGCCATCATCTCGGCCGCCGGTCTGATCAACGCGCTGGAAATAACCGGCCGCGACATGAAGACCACGAAGCTGGTCTGCAACGGTGCGGGCGCGGCCGGCATCGCCTGTATCGAGCTGATGAAGGCGATGGGTTTTTCGCCAGAAAACATCATCCTATGCGACACCAAGGGGGTTGTCTTCCAGGGCCGCACCGAGGGCATGAACCAGTGGAAATCGGCGCATGCGGTCAAGACGGAGGCGCGTTCCCTGGCCGAAGCGCTGGACGGCGCCGACGTCTTCCTCGGCCTTTCGGCCAAGGGGGCGCTGACCACCCCCATGGTGCAGTCGATGGCCAAGAACCCGATCATCTTCGCCATGGCTAACCCCGATCCCGAGATCACCCCGGAGGAAGTGGCCGAGATCCGCACCGACGCCATCATGGCCACCGGGCGGTCGGATTACGCCAACCAGGTCAACAACGTGCTCGGCTTTCCCTACATCTTCCGCGGCGCGCTGGATGTCAGGGCCACCACCATCAATGACGACATGAAGATCGCCGCCGCCCGCGCGCTGGCCGAACTGGCGCGCCAGGACGTGCCCGACGACGTCGCCGCGGCCTATCAGGGCAACCGGCCGAAATTCGGCCCCAACTACATCATTCCGGTGCCGTTCGACCCGCGCCTGATCTCGGCCATCCCGATCGCCGTGGCCAAGGCGGCAATGGATTCGGGCGTCGCCCGCAAGCCGATCCTCGATCTCGACCGTTACGCGCAGGAGCTTTCCGCCCGCCGCGACCCGATCGCCTCGACGCTGCAGCGCATCTACGACCGCGTGCGCCGCCAGCCCAAGCGCATCGTCTTCGCCGAGGGCGAGGAGGAGCAGGTGATGCGCGCCGCCGTCTCCTACGTGAACCAGCGGCTCGGCACCGCTATCCTGCTCGGTCGCGACGACGTCATCAAGGAGAACGCCAGGCACGCTGGCATCGACCTGAACAAGCAAGGCATCGAGATCATCAATGCGCGCCTGTCGCGCCGCAATTCGATCTACACCGACTATCTCTACGAGCGCATGCAGCGCAAAGGCTTCCTGTTCCGCGACTGCCAGCGGCTGATCAACAACGACCGCAACCATTTCGCCGCCTGCATGGTGGCGCTGGGCGACGCCGACGGCATCGTCACCGGCGTGACCCGCAACTATTCGACCGCGCTCGACGACATCAGGCGCATCATCGACGCCAAGCCCGGCCACCGCGTCATCGGCGTCTCGATCGTGCTCGCGCGTGGCAAGACGGTGCTCGTCGCCGACACCGCCGTGCACGACATGCCCAACGCCGAGCAGATCGCCGACATAGCCGAGGAAGCGGCAGGCTTCGCCCGCCGCATGGGCTACGAGCCAAGGCTCGCCATGCTGGCCTATTCCACTTTCGGCCATCCGCAGGGCGAACGCTCGGAGCGTGTCCAGGAAGCCGTGCGCATCCTCGACAAGCGCCGCGTCGACTTCGAATATGACGGCGAGATGGCCGCCGACGTCGCGCTCAACGCCCGCGCCATGGCGCAATACCCGTTCATAAGACTGACCGGTCCGGCCAACGTCCTGATCATGCCGGCTTTCCACTCGGCCTCCATCTCGACCAAGATGCTGCAGGAACTGGGCGGCTCGACCGTCATCGGCCCGCTGCTGGTCGGCCTGAACAAGCCGGTGCAGATCGTGTCGCTGAATGCCAAGGACAGCGATATCGTCAACATGGCGGCGATCGCCGCCTACACGGCGGGGGCTTGAGGGGCTTCCCCCGTGTGGGACGCATCACGCCAGCCGCATCACCTGCTTGTGGCTGGCGATCTCCCACAGCAGCCAATCCCGGAACAGCCTGACGCTGGTTGAATTGCGGTTGCCCGGCTTCTGCCGCAGGCAATAGCTCTGTGGGATTGCGTGGCGGATCGTGAAGGGCGCGACCAGCTGGCCGCTGGCCAGCAGGTCCTCGACCGTGATGTTGTCGGCCAGCGCCACGCCGCCGCAATTGACGGCCTCACGGACAGCAAGCGCCGGGTCGTGGAAGATCGGGCTCGCGTCTGACCTTCGACATCGATTGCCTCGACCCGGCCTATCTCCCGGCACGGGCACTCATTGTCGGCGCCGACGTTGTCGAGGTGGCGCCCGCCTATGACCACGCCGATGTCACGTCGCTTGCCGGGGCGGCGGTGCTGCAGCACTATCTCGGCCTGCTCGCGGAACGAAAGGGATGACCGCGCCGACTTCACCCCGGCGCGAACGCCCGCGCCGCCTCCACGACTTCCTCCGCCTGGTCCTGCCGCAGCAGGTCGATCGGAATGCGGCCGTCGAGCTGTGCCGCTGGACGGGTCAGCCACAGCCATGCGAGTCTCGGATTGCCGATCAGCTCCAGCACGTCGCTGATGCCCGCGACCGGCCTGCCATCGACGAACTGCGCCAGCGGGAAGACGTGCTTGCGGCCACCCTTGCGCAGAGCGATGACGTCGCCGCGCCTTTGCCAGCGGTGCAGGGTGGAGCGGGCGATGCGCAGGTTCTCTTCCAGATAGGTCGAGCCGGCGACGCGGCCGGCCCAGTCCTCGATCAGCATCGATTCGAGGTCGTCGGACTGGGGGAGCGCGGCAACTGTTTCAGCCTCTGCCGACAGCGTCGTGGCGGTCATGGCGCCGGCTTCGCCGCGGCGTGCGGCTTCCGCCGCCAGCGCCCGCACGAATTTCTGGGCCAGGCCCGGAAGGTCGGCATGGATGGCGTCGATGGCGCGCTGGTGCTTGGGCGACAGCAAGGTGACGGCGGACGCTATCGAGCCGGCGATCTTGCCGACCGAGACCATTGTGGGGCCGTTGATGGCTTCGTCATAGTGGGCAAGCGCACGCTCGACCCTTTCCGCCACCATGTCGGCGAAATCGTCCTGCGTGATGCCGGTTGTCTTGGTCTGAAATGTCGTCTTGGTCTGAAATCTTGTCATGCATCTGTTTTCTGGGCCGCGCGCTCTCCTCCCTTGGCCGCGGCCGGTTGTTGAACGGTTACGGCGGAACGTGGAAAGTGCGACGGCAACGGATGCAGCGACCCGACAGGTTGCTGTCCTGCATTGCTTCACACCCCGATTAGCATGTCGAAATGTCAGTCACGGCACGCTCGCATTTGCGTGTAGGAGCGGTATGTGACAACTGCGCGACGATGAGAAGCTGTCCGCGCTTGCCTCCTTTCCCCAACAGCGAGCGAAGAGAAAGGGCGTTGTTACAGCAACCCCGCCCGCTCGGCCTCTTTGCGCAGGTTCTGCCTTGGCCTAGGGCCGATCTGCTGGATCACCAATCCGGCCGCCAGTGAGCCAAGATCGCCGCAAGTCTGGAGGTCGCGTCCCTGTGTGTAGCCATGCAGGAAACCGGCGGCGTAGAGATCGCCGGCGCCCGTCGTGTCGACCAGTTCCTTGATGGCGGTCGCCTGGATGACCACGGTCTCGTCGCCACGCACGATAACCGAGCCCTTTTCGGAGCGGGTAACCGCCGCGATCTTGCAATCCTTGCGGATCCGCGCCAGCGCTTCGTCGAACGACGACGTCTGATAAAGCGACTTGATCTCGTGGCTGTTGGCAAAAACGATATCGACCGTGCCCGAACGCATCAGGTCTAGGAACTCGTCGCGGTAACGGTCGACGCAGAACGAATCCGACAAGGTCATCGAAACTTCGCGACCGGCCGCGTGCGCCAGTTTCGCCGTCTGCCGGATCGCTTCCTTGGCGCGCGGCGGGTCCCACAGATAACCCTCGAAATAGGTTACCTTGGCGCCGGACGCCTTGTCGGCTTCGACATCTTCCGGGCCGAGTTCGACGCAGGCGCCGAGATAGGTGTTCATCGAGCGCTCGCCATCGGGGGTGACGAAGATCATCGAACGCGCCGTCGGCGGCTCGCCCTGGAGCGGCTTGGTGTCGAAGGCGACACCCTGCGCGTGGATATCGTGCGCGTAGATTTCGCCCAGCGCATCGCTGGAGACCTTGCCGAAGAAGGCGGCGCGTCCGCCAAACGAGGCAACACCGGCCGCCGTGTTGCCGGCGCTGCCGCCGGAGGCCTCGATAGCCGGGCCCATGCGGCTGTAGAGCAATTCGGCGCGCTGCGTGTCGATGAGATTCATCGCGCCCTTGATGATGCCGTTGGTCTCGAGGAATTCTTCCTCGCACTGGGCGATGATGTCGACAATCGCATTGCCGATGCAAAGCACGTCATAATCCGGCATCAATGTCTCCGCCAAAAACCCGGGCCGGCTTCTTGCCATGCCCGCGCGGGTCTACAGCATGACCCTGAAAACTGGCAACCGATTTTCTGTCCTTGCCGCGCCAGCCAGGCGCTACGACAATTCGACCGTGGCCGAAACATTTCGTCGCGATGTCGCCTACATCTGCGCCTGTTCAATCACGGTCCGAAGGCGCGAGCCCATGCCTGCCAAAAACAACACGACCATCGACCTGGCATTGCTGGGCGTGCTGGCGGTGCTTTGGGGAGCCTCCTATACCTTCATCAAGATCGGCGTAGAGACCATCCCGCCCATCACCTTCATCGCCGCCCGCACCCTTATCGCCGGCGCCATCCTGTTCGCCATCATCCGCTGGCGCGGGCTTGCCATGCCGGGCGATGCGGCAAGCTGGCGCCGCTTCGCCTTCCAGGCCTGCCTCAACAGCGTCGTCCCGTTCACGCTGATCGCCGCGGCCGAGCGTTCGGTCGACGCCGGCCTTGCCACCATCCTCAACGCCACCTCGCCGATCTTCACCTTCCTGCTGACGGCGCTTATCACCCGTCATGAGCCGGTGACCGTGCGCAAGCTGGTCGGCGTTGGCGCCGGCATCGCCGGCATCTGCCTCATCGTCGGCACGCAGGCGCTTGGCGGCATCGGCCACCAGCTCTGGGCACAGATCGCCATCGTCGCGGCGACGATCTGCTATGCCGGGGCCGCCATTTTCGGCCGAGGCTTCAAGGGCCTCGATCCGATGCTTCCCGCCGCCGGTTCGATGCTGTGCGGCGCTGTCATGCTGGTACCGCTCAGCCTGGCGGTCGACCAGCCATGGACGCTGGCGCCTTCGACGGCTTCCATCCTTGCCCTGCTCGGCCTGTCCGTGTTTTCGACGGCACTGGCTTTCGTCATCTATTTCCGCCTGATCCACACGCTGGGTTCGGTCGGCACCACGTCTCAGGCCTATCTGCGGGTGCCGATCGGCGTCGGCATCGGCGCCGTCTTCCTCGGCGAAAGCCTGGGGCCCACGGCCTGGCTCGGCATGGGGTTTGTCGTCGCCGGCGTGGCGGCCATGACCATACCGGTTCGTAAGCCGGGCTTAGCCCGATAGGCAGATCTGGGGAACATACGAAGGCAAGCAACGGCCCGCGCTTGTGCTCGCGGGCCGCACCGCCTATCTCGGAGGCGTCCTGCCTTGTGGCTGTGTCCGCTGACCTGGGGGTGAAGCACGTGATTTTCGACGCTGCCCGCACTGCGGCCCTTGAGCTGCTCTCGCCTCCGTTTCGCGCCGTGTTCATCAAGACGCTCGGCCTGACCCTGCTGGCGTTGGTCGCCCTGTGGTTCGGCTTGACCAGCCTTGTCGAATGGCTTGCCCTGCCGTGGCTGCAAACATTGTTGCCCGGCATGCCGTCCTGGGCCGGCTGGTTGGGCGGCATCGTCGCGGCCATCGCGCTGGCCTTCGGCATGGCGCTTCTGATCGCGCCAGTCACGGCGGTAATCGCCGGCCTGTTCCTCGACGATGTGGCCGAAGTGGTCGAGCGCACCGATTATCCCGGCGACCCAGTCGGACGCGCCATGCCGGTATTGCGCTCGCTGGTGCTGGCGATAAAATTCTTCGGCGTCGTCATCCTGGGCAACGTCGTGGCGCTGATGCTCCTGCTGGTGCCGGGCATCAACATCGCCGCCTTCTTCATCGTCAACGGCTACCTGCTCGGACGCGAATTCTTCGAATTCGCCGCCATGCGCTTTCGCGGGGAAGAAGAGGTCCGGGCCCTGCGCAGGCAGTATGCCGGTACGGTGTTTCTCTCCGGGCTGGTTGTCGCGGCCTTCCTCGCCGTGCCGCTGCTCAACCTGCTGACGCCGCTCTTCGCCGCCGCCATGATGGTGCATCTGCACAAGGCGATCTCGGCACGGGAAGTCGCGCGCGCCTCGCGGCGCCAAATCTCTTCAGCGTAGCAGAAATCCCCGCCCCAACTCGTCGTCCGGCTCGACAATGAATTCGGCTCGTCCGGAATAATAGGCACGGCCGCCGACGCGGGCGACGATCGCTTCATGCGGGCCGGCCTGCGCTGTTCGCGCCACCGCACCGGAAAAGCGTGAGCCGGCGATGCTCTCGAACGTTCGCGTCTGCCCCACGGCGATCTCGCCCTTGGCATGCATGGCCGCCAGCCGGGCGGTGACGCCGGAACCGGTTGGCGAGCGGTCGACCTCCGCCTCGGCGAAGACGCAGACATTCCTGGTGGCCTCTCCGGAAAAAGCGTCCTTTCCATCCGTCAGGATGGTGCCATAGAGGAAGGCGAGGTCATCATGATCGGGATGCGACAGCGGAAACTCGGCCTTCAGCCGGTTCGTCAGCGCGGTTGCCGCGTCGACGAAATCGCGCAGGCGGTCGTGGCCGAACTCCAGCCCGAATTGATGACAGTCGGCCAGCGCGTAAAAGGCGCCGCCATAGGCGATGTCGAAACCGATCTTGCCATAGCCTGTCAGCTCGATCTGTCGATCGCCGGCGAACAGGAACGCCGGCACGCTCTCGAACGACACCGCGCCGGCCTTGCCATCGCTGACCGCGACCGAGGCGACGACCAGGCCGCACGGCGCCTCGATGTTCACGGTGGTGAACGGCTCCTGCTTCGCCACCAGCCCCTGATCGACGGCGTAGCGGCCGAGCGCGACGATGGCGTGGCCGCACATGGTCGAATAGCCCTCATTGTGCATGAACAGCACCGCGAGGTCGGCGCCGGGCAAATCGGGCTCGACCAGCAAAGCGCCATACATGTCATAGTGGCCGCGCGGCTCGAAGATCAGCAACTTGCGCAAATGGTCGAGATGGTCCCGCACATAGGCGCGCTTCTCAAGAATGGTGCCCTTGGGGATAGCGGGATAACCGCCCGTGACGATCCGTAGCGGCTCGCCACCCGTATGCATGTCGACAACGGTAAGGTTCATGCGGCCGAACCCATCCTAGCCCTGGGATTTGCCGAACAGCGCCTGCAGCTTGCCGAACGGCATGGCGGCGCGGGTGAAGCCGAACGTGCCGTCCTGCTGGATCTCGCGCGCCGCCGTCTCCAGCATGCCGTAGGCGAAATTGGTCAGCCATGGCCCAAGCGAAATCCGCTTGGCACCGGCCATGGCGAGGTCGGCGATGGTGAAGCCGGGCCTCGCCATGACATTGACCGGCTTGCCGACCGACGAACACAAGGTCCGCACCATCTCGACATCGCCGATACCAGGTGCATAGAGCACGTCGGCGCCGGCTTTTTCGAACGCCTGCAGCCGCTTGATCGTGTCGTCGAGATCGGACTTGCCCCAGAGGAAATTCTCGGCCCGCGCCGTGAAGACAAAGTCGCGCTTCAGCGCCCGCGCCGCCTCCACCGCTGCGGCGACGCGCTCGACCGCGTGCGAAAACTCGTAGATGGGCTTTTCAGGATCGCCGGTGTGATCCTCGATCGAGCAGCCGGCAAGCCCGGCCGCTTCCGCCGCGAAAATGGTTTCGGCGGCCTGCTCGGCGCTGTCCCCCTTGCCCTTCTCGAGATCGGCCGAGACCGGCAGGTCGGTCGCGCCCGTCACCTCGCGGCAATGATGGATCATCTGGTCGAAGGTCACGGCCCCATCCGGCAGGCCGCGCGAAAAGGCAAAGCCGGCGCTGGTGGTGGCCAGTGCCTTGAAGCCGAAGGATCCGAGCAGCTTCGTCGTGCCCGGATCCCAGGGATTGGGCATGACGAAGGTCGAGGCATGCAGGTCGCGAAAAATCTTGCCCTTGTCCATGAATGCTCCCCCATAACGAGTATTGGGGCGGATGCTACCGCGCTGTTTGCGGCCGGGCAAACGAATGCGGTTGGTTCAGAAGCGTTTCTCGTTCTCTGCTGCCAATTTCTCGAAAGCGTCGATGTGGCGCATCTCGACAGGCACGGAGGTGGCATCCTTGTGACGGGCAGCGCGCTGCCGAGGTCAGGGAAACTGACGGCTTGTGCAGAGGCCGCCATCCCCAAAAGCCGCAGCAGCACCCCAGGTGAGGATGAAGCGAAGCAGGTACGTTGGCATGCGGCGCCCCATTGTCGGGCGCGCGGAAGGTAGCACCGCGCTTCGTGGCGTCCAGTGCAGCGGATCAGTGGATCGGCACCAGCCCGGCGAGTTCGCGCATGTCGTCGAACAGGATGCCGCCGGCCTGGATCAAGCCGTCGAGGTCGGAATAGGGGTCGCCATGATAGGAGAACACCCGCATGCCGGCGGCGATGCCAGCCTGCGTGCCGGCGACGCTGTCTTCGATGACGATGCAGTCGGCGGGCGGGAAGCCCATCGTTTTGGCCGCATGCAGGAACAGGTCGGGGAACGGCTTGCCGCGCGATACCATGGTGGCGCTGAACATGGCATGTTCGAACAGCGGCAACAGACCGGTCTGGCCAAGCGTTATGTGCATCTTGGAGATCCTGGCCGAGGTGGCGACGCAATAAGCGATGCCGGCCGCGCGGACCGCCTCGATGAACTCCCGGACATAAGGGATCGCCTCGACACCGTGAGCGAACAGATCCGGCAGGCCGGCATTCCAGCGCTCGACGAAATCGGCGCCGAGCCTGACGCTGGTCGTCTCTTCGATCTCCTTCTGCACCGAGACCATGCTGCGGCCGGAGAAGTTCTTGCGGCAATATTCGAAGGTCGTTGGAAAACCGGCGTCGCTCAGCCATTCGGCCAGGCGCCGGTTGGCGAGGTTCTCGGTATCGACCAGGATCCCGTCGCAGTCGAAGATGACGAGCTTTGGCAGGGGGCGTGTTTCAGTCATGTTAGATCAGTCTACCCGGCAAAACGGTTCACTGTGCCGAAACACAGCCAGGCATCAGGCGGTGCCGGTCGATCCGAATCCGCCCGAGCCACGCGCCGTGCCGCCGGCCAGCGAACGCTCTTCAACCGCCACCTGCGTCACCGCGGCGAAAACGATCTGGGCAATGCGCATCCCGCGCGTCACCGCGAAATCCTCGTCGCCGAGATTGACCAGCAGCACCTTCACCTCGCCGCGATAATCGCTGTCGACCGTGCCCGGTGAATTGAGGACGGTAAGGCCGTGTTTGAATGCAAGGCCCGAGCGGGGCCGCACCTGGCCTTCCATGCCTTCGGGAATTTCCAGGATCAGCCCCGTCGCTACCAAGGCGCGCTTGCCCGGCAGGATCAGAAGCGGCCGGTCTTCAGGCACCGCCGCGCGCAAATCCATGCCGGCGGCGCCGGCGCTTTCATAGGCGGGAAGCGGAAGTCCCTCGCCATGCGGCAACCTGACGAAGCCGACGGTGGGACCGATGACGGAAGGTGTTTGAAGGGCTGCGCGCATAAAATCGATCCTATCGGCGCGAATGTCGATTCGGTCAACTCGACCGCGGCGCTATCAACGGCTTTCTTTCAGGCATCACTGTGGCCTAGCGGAGTTCCATAGGAACCACCGTCGTCTCCTTGATCTCCTCCATGACGAAGGAGGCGGAGACATCGGATAAAGCCACCTTGGCGATGAGCCGCTGGTAGAGCCGGTCATAGGCTTTCACGTCGGCGACGCGGGCGCGCAGCACATAGTCGAGATCACCGGACATCCGGTAGACCCCGATGATCTCGGAAAGACCGTTCACCGCCGCCCGGAATTTCTGCAGCCAGTCGGGGTCGTGATTGGATGTGCGGATCAGGATGAACACCGAAAGGCCGAGTCCGAGCTTCTCGGCATCGACCAGCGCCACACGGCCGGTGATGATGCCATCTTCCTCCAGCCGCTTGACGCGACGCCAGCAGGCATTCCGCGACAAGGCTACCCGCTCCGACAGCTGGTCGACCGACAGCGTGCCGTCACGTTGCAATTCGGCGAGCAGTTTTCGATCAATTTCGTCGATGTCAAAGCTCATATTGGGATATTTGTCCCATGGAATAGCAAAATACAAGGATATTTTGGGACCAATGAACCGGTGAGGCGTGTCAGGATACTCATATCGAAACGAAAAGCGCTGAAGGGGAACCAGCATGTCGGTCGCAAGGATCTTCACCTCTCATCCGGCCAAGGTCGGCGAGACCTATTTCAGCCATATGGCCTTCGCCGCCTGGTTTTCCTCGCGCCTTCTGATGGCGGCGGGAGCAGCTCTTGTTCACGCTTTCTTGCCATTTCTCTTCGAGACTACCGCCAGCCGAATCATTCGCGAGCTCTACGAGCGGACGCACAACAGAGGCACGCACGCGATCAACGAGCCCGCTGCTCTTCCGGATCGCGCCTAGAGGAAGACAGAAGCGATGTGCCGGTGGGCGGCCTATCTCGGTGAAGCGGTCTTTCTCGAAGACATCCTCACGGCGCCCTGTCACTCGCTGATCGCCCAGAGCCATTGCGCCCAGGAAGCGAAGTCGCCCACCAATGGCGACGGCTTCGGCCTTGCCTGGTATGGCGAGAGGCCAGAACCCGGCCTCTACCGCGATATCCTGCCGGCCTGGTCCGATCCCAATCTGAAAAGCCTGTGCCGGCAGATCAAGTCCAGCCTGTTCCTCGCCCATGTCAGGGCCTCGACCGGCAGCGCCACCAGCCGCATGAACTGCCATCCGTTCATCTCAGAACGCTGGTCGTTCATGCACAACGGCCAGATCGGCGGTTTCGAAAAAATCCGCCGCGCGCTGGAGAACTCGCTGTCCGACGCCGTTTTCGACCAGCGCGAAGGCACCACCGATTCCGAACTCTTTTTTCTGCTCATGATCGACGAGGGCCTTTCGGCCGACCCGCAAGGCGCCGTCTCGCGCGCCACCAGCCGCGTGCTGGAAGCCTCGCGTCGTGCCGGTTTCGAGCCGGCGCTGAAACTGACCGCCGCCTTTTCCGACGGACAGGCATTGTATGCGGTGCGCTATGCCACCGATGCCCTGGCTCCGACGCTTTACACGTCCATTTTCCGCAAAGGGGCCGGCCGCTGCATCGTCTCCGAGCCCTTCGATCGCGAGGGCGGCGACTGGCAGGCGATTCCGCCATCGAGCTTCGTCACCATGACCAGGGATGGCATCGACATACATCCATTCGCTCCGGTCGCGGCAAAACTGGCGCTGGTTGGATAGGCTTTCGCCGCATTGAGTAACGTCGCGGGACAGCGCCCCCCTCTGTCCTGCCGGACATCTCCCCCACAAGGAGGGAGATCGGATGCCTCAATGGCTTTCGCCAATCCCCAGCGTTGCAGGACAGAGCGAAGCGCCGAAAACTGCCAATCTCCCCACGCGTGGGGAGATGTCCGGCAGGACAAAGGGGGCGCCGTAGAGTGGCGACCTCAACCATGGCGTGCAGCGTGATGCTCGGCCTCCAATTGGTCGGCAAACGCTGGTCGGAGCCGCGGCTGCTCGGCATCGCCAGGGCGATGATGCCCTTGACCAGCGGCTTTCGCCGTCCGCCCGGCTATTGAGCGAAGCGATCCAATCCATAGGGCGCCAGCAGCGTGTCGCGCTTGCCATCAAGAATTTCGCGCGTGGCGAACAGACCGATGGCCGGCGCCAGAGTGATGCCGGAATGCATGACCGCGATATAGACACCCTCCTTGCCTTTGGCGCGGCCGATGATCGGAAAGCCGTCGATCGGTGTCGGCCGGTAGCCAACGGTGTGGAAATCCAGCTCCAGCCCGTCGCTGTCGCGCAGCATGGCCTTCATGGCCGCGAACAATTCACGCGCCGTGGCTTCGGCGTCCATGCCGGGATCGGCGCCGCCGAAATCCGAGCCGGCGATGATTCGACCCTCGGCGGTCTGACGCATGTGCAGGCGCTCGGCCAGCACCAGCCCGTTGAGCAGTTTCTTGTAAGGCCGCGAGTGGACGATCAACCCGGGCGGTGTCTCGATCGGCAGGTTGATGCCAGCGGTCGCGGCAATGTCTGGCGAACCCACGCCGGCCGCGATCACCACCTCGTCGGCGGCAAACAGTCCATGCGATGTGTCCACGCCGGTGACCTTGCCGACGCTTTGGACAAGCGCCGTCACCGTGCTGAAGAGGATTCGCGCGCCGCGCCGTTCGGCATCGGCCAGCAGTGCCTTGGTGGCCGCGACAGGCTCGGCGACACCCTCTTCTGCGACATGCAGGGCGAAATCGGGAAGCTCGGTGAGATTGGGTTCGATGAGCGCCACCTCGCCGCGGTCGACGCGCTCGATTCCGTAGCCCCACTCAGAATGCTCCGCTGCATAGGTCTCCATGTCGGCCGCCGGCAGATCCCAGCACAGGCCGCCGCACCAATTGAGCGGCAGGCCGGGCAGGTCCCGCGCTAGGCGAGCCCACTCAGCCATGGCGCGGGTGCGCAGCCGGAAATACGGCTCCGGGTTACCCCAGCTTGCGTTGATCCAGGCAAACGAGTTAGGGGTCGCCACGCCGCCGCGTTCGCTTTCGGCAATGACTGTCACCTGCGCGCCCGCAATGGTCAGATGCCAGGCGATGGAAGCGCCGATGATGCCGGCGCCGATGACGATCACTTGTTTCGCCTCGGTCATGGTCGCTCCTTTGCCTCGTGATTGGGGGACGGTTCATCCCAGTGCCATTCCGGCGGCCCGTTGCCAACATTGGCAGCGCAAAATTATGCATCTTGACACCATCGCTTCTTCGACCATGTGCGCTATCTCGATGCCTTCCTCGACGCGCTCGGCATCCAGGACATGGTGCTGGTCGCCCAGGATTGGGGCACGGCCCTTGCCTTTCATCTCGCGGCGCGGCAGTGCCATGCCGGATGGCTTCCGGGGGTCGTTCAGGCAGGCCGCTTGAACGAGCCAGCCTGAAGCAAGCCCCGCAACCGGCGGTGTTCACGCCGCCGGACCGGTCGACAGCCCGGCGCTGCGCTGCTAGAAGCCCGGCCTGTCACACGGAAATCCCAAGAGAATGCCCGAAACTATCCCAGAGGAAGTGGCGCGCCGCCGCACTTTCGCGATCATCGCCCACCCCGACGCCGGCAAGACGACGCTGACCGAAAAGCTGCTTTTGTTCGGCGGCGCCATCCAGCTTGCCGGCGAGGTGAAGGCCAAGAAGGACCGTATCCAGACCCGGTCCGACTGGATGAAGATCGAGCGCGAGCGCGGCATTTCGGTCGTCACCTCGGTGATGACCTTCGAATATGAGGACAACGTCTTCAACCTGCTCGACACGCCGGGCCACGAGGATTTCGCCGACGATACCTATCGCACGCTGTCGGCGGTCGACTCGGCCGTCATGGTCATCGACGCCGCCAAGGGCATCGAGCCGCGCACGCTGAAACTGTTCGAGGTCTGCCGGCTGCGCGACATCCCGATCATCACCTTCGTCAACAAGATGGACCGTGAAAGCCGCGATCCGTTCGAGATTTTGGACGAGATCGAGCAGAAGCTGGCGCTGGACACCGCGCCCATCACCTGGCCGATCGGCCGTGGCAAGACCTTCTCCGGTACCTATCACCTGGCGCTGAACGCCGTGCGCAAGGGCGATGACGAGAAGGAACGCACCCCCGTCAACGGTCCCGATTCCAACCGCGTTGCCGGCCTTCTGCCGGAAAACGAGCGCGAGGCCTTCATCGAGGAACTCGAGCTCGCGCGAGAAGCCTGCCGTCCGCTCGACATCGAGGCCTTTCGCGAGGGCCATCTGACGCCGGTCTATTTCGGCTCGGCGCTGCGCAATTATGGCGTGCGCGACCTGATCGAGGCGCTTGGCGCCTTTGGCCCGCCGCCGCGCGCCCAGGAGGCCGACACCCGCACTATCGAGGCGACGGAGGAAAAGATGACCTCCTTCGTCTTCAAGATCCAGGCCAACATGGATCCCAATCACCGCGACCGCATCGCGTTCGTGCGCGTCTGCTCGGGCAAGCTCGAGCGCGGCATGAAGGCCAAGCTGGTGCGCACCGGCAAGCCGATGTCACTCTCGGCGCCGCAATTCTTCTTTGCCCGCACCCGCGTCACCGCCGACGAGGCGTTTGCCGGCGATGTCGTTGGGATCCCGAACCACGGCACGCTGCGCATCGGCGACACGTTGACCGAAGGCGAGGAAATTCTGTTTCGCGGCGTGCCCAACTTCGCCCCGGAAATCCTGCGTCGCGTCCGTCTCGGCGACGCGATGAAGGCGAAAAAGCTCAAGGAAGCGCTGCACCAGATGGCAGAGGAGGGCGTCGTCCAGCTGTTCTCGCCGGAAGACGGCTCGCCGGCCATCGTCGGTGTCGTCGGCGCGCTGCAGCTCGATGTGCTGAAAGAGCGGCTGAACTTCGAATACACGCTGCCGGTCGAATTCGAGATGTCGCGCTTTTCCATCTGCCGCTGGATATCGGCCGACGACAAGGCCGAGGTGCTTCGGTTCATCGAGGCGCATCGCGGCGACATCGCCCGCGACCTCGACAACGACCCGGTCTTCCTGGCCCAGCACGCCTTCTCGCTGAACTACGAAGCCGAACGCTGGAAGGCGATCCGCTTCGCCACGATCAAGGATTATCAGGTGCGAGACAAGGCGGCGTGATTCTAGTGAGTAGTGAGTAGTTGCTAGTGAGTAGTAGCGATGGGAAACAAGCCGTACCTACTCACTACTCACTACTCACTACTCACTACTCACTACTCACTACCTCACTTATGATCACCCCTTGGCCGCCGCTTCGATCTCAGCGATATCGATCTTGCTCATCTGCATCATTGCCGACATCACCCGGCCGGCCTTGGCCCTGTCCGGATCCAGAAGCAGGCGCGGCAGCTGCTCCGGCACGACCTGCCAAGACACACCGAATTTGTCCTTTAGCCAGCTGCATTGCGAAGGTTCGCCGCCACCTTCGATAAGCTTCTCCCAGAAGTAATCGACCTCTTCCTGCGTCTTGCAGTCGATCGACTGTGACATCGCCTCGTTAAACTTGAATTGCGGTCCGCCATTGAGCGCCTGGAACGGCACGCCGTCGAGCTCGAACGTGGTCATCAGCACTTTGCCCGCATCTGCGTGACCCTCGGGCCAACGCAGAACGCTCGTAACCTTCGAATTCTTGAAGATGGAGACGTAGAAATTCATCGCCTCTTCTGCCCGGCCGTCGAACCACAGGCAGGTGGTGATCTTTTGCATGTCGTGCTCCTAGGTTGCTTCCTGCTGTTACAATGAAACGGCTGACTCCGAGAATGGTGCCATTTCTTGCCGTCTGCCCAAGGACGGCCCTGATACGCCCGACCCGACATAGACATCGAATTTTTCTGAGACGCTCGTTTTTTCAGGAGAACCTGGCGCATTGCAAAAATGTGGCCAGACCATACTTGGCGGTCTATAAACCCTGCGATCAAAATTCAGCGCCGCCACGCTCCGCATCGAGCGCAGCCAGACAGCCAAGGAAAATTCATGCCCGCCTATCGCTCCCGCACCACCACCCATGGCCGCAACATGGCCGGCGCCCGCGGCCTGTGGCGCGCTACTGGCATGAAGGACAGCGATTTCGGCAAGCCAATCATTGCGGTGGTCAACTCCTTCACCCAATTCGTGCCGGGCCATGTCCATCTGAAGGACCTCGGCCAACTGGTGGCGCGCGAGATCGAGAAGGCAGGCGGTGTCGCCAAGGAATTCAACACCATCGCCGTCGACGACGGCATCGCCATGGGCCATGACGGCATGCTCTATTCGCTGCCGTCGCGCGAGCTGATCGCCGATTCCGTTGAATACATGGTCAATGCGCACTGTGCCGACGCCATGGTCTGCATTTCCAATTGCGACAAGATCACGCCTGGCATGCTGATGGCCTCATTGCGCCTCAACATCCCGACCGTCTTCGTCTCCGGCGGCCCGATGGAAGCCGGCAAGGTTGTGCTGGCCGGCAAGACGCAGGCGCTCGACCTCGTCGATGCCATGGTTGCGGCCGCCGACGACAAGATCTCCGACGAGGACGTCAAGGTCATCGAGCGCTCGGCCTGCCCGACCTGCGGTTCCTGTTCGGGCATGTTCACCGCCAATTCCATGAACTGCCTGACCGAGGCGCTGGGCCTGTCGCTGCCCGGGAACGGCTCGACGCTGGCCACGCATGCGGACCGCAAGCGTCTGTTCGTCGAGGCCGGCCATCTCATCGTCGATCTCGCCCAGCGCTATTACGAGCAGGATGACGAGAGTGCATTGCCGCGCAGCATTGCCTCGAAGGGCGCCTTCGAGAATGCCATGACGCTCGATATCGCCATGGGCGGCTCCACCAACACCGTGCTGCACATTCTGGCCGCCGCGCACGAGGGCGAGGTCGATTTCACCATGGAAGACATCGACCGGCTGTCACGGCGGGTGCCGGTGCTATGCAAGGTGGCGCCGGCCAAGTCCGACGTCCACATGGAAGACGTTCACCGCGCCGGCGGCATCATGGCGATCCTTGGCCAGCTCGACAATGCCGGGTTGCTCAACCGCGACCTGCCGACCGTGCATACGGCGAGCCTCGGCGAAGCGCTCGACCATTGGGATATTTCGCGCACCTCGAGCCAGAATGTGCGCGACTTCTTCCTCGCCGCGCCCGGCGGCGTGCCGACACAGGTCGCCTTCAGCCAGGACCGCCGCTGGGACGAGCTCGACATGAACCGCGAGACAGGCGTCATCCGCTCGGCCAATACGCCTTTCTCGAAAGACGGCGGCCTTGCCGTCCTGAAAGGCAATCTGGCGCTCGATGGCTGTATCGTGAAGACAGCCGGCGTCGACGAGTCGATCCTGAAATTCACCGGACCGGCTCGTGTCTTCGAAAGCCAGGACGCTTCGGTCAAGGCGATCCTTGCCAATGAGATCAAGGCTGGTGACGTCGTCGTCATCCGCTATGAGGGTCCGCGCGGCGGCCCCGGCATGCAGGAGATGCTCTATCCCACCAGTTATCTGAAGTCGAAAGGCCTCGGCAAGGCCTGCGCGCTGGTCACCGATGGGCGCTTCTCCGGCGGCACCTCGGGCCTGTCCATCGGCCATGCTTCGCCGGAAGCGGCGGAAGGCGGGCTGATCGGACTGGTGCAGGAGGGCGATACGATCGAGATCGATATCCCGAACCGCACCATTCGCCTTGCCGTCGATGACGCGGAACTCGATGCGCGCCGGGCGGCGATGGAGGCCAGGGGCGCGGACGCCTGGAAGCCGCAGGAAAAGCGCAAGCGCAAGGTGACGACGGCGCTGCGCGCCTACGCCGCCTTCGCCACCAGCGCCGATAAGGGGGCGGTAAGGCACGTGCCGGAGTAAAGTTCGAATCTCGTCAGGCAGGCGCTGCGGCACAAACTCCGCAGGACTACCTGTCCTCGACTTGCGCCGCTCCACATTAAGGCATCAGCTGATATTCATACAGCTTCTGGTAAAGCCCGCCTTGCCCGAGCAGCATCTTGTGCGGCCCGCTTTCCACCACCTTGCCGGCTTCCAGCACCACGATCGTGTCGGCCTGGTGCACGGTCGAGAGGCGGTGTGCGATGACGATTGTGGTGCGCCCTTCCGTCAGCTGTTGCAGCGCGTCGCGGAACAGCGCTTCCGACTCGGCGTCGAGCGCACTGGTTGCCTCGTCCAGCAGCAGGATTTCGGCATTGCGCAGCATGGCGCGCGCGATCGAGATGCGCTGGCGCTGGCCGCCCGACAAGAGGCCGCCATTCTCACCGACATCCGTCTCGTAGCCTTTCGCCTGCGCGACGATGAAGTCATGCGCGTTGGCGGCCCTGGCCGCGGCGATCACCTCGTCGTCGGTCGCATCCTCGCGCCCAAGCCGGATGTTGTGCATGATCGTGCCGGCAAACAGGAACGTATCCTGGCTGACATAGGCGATCTTTTCCCTGAGCGAGGCGAGCGTGGCATGGGAAATATCCTGGCCGTCAAGCAGCACCCTGCCGCTCTTCGGGTCATACATGCGCATGATGAGGTTCAGGATCGTCGACTTGCCGCCGCCGGAGGGGCCGACCAGCGCCGTCATCTTGCCGGGCGCCAGGGTCAGGTCGAACCGGTCCAGCACCGGCGGACCGTTCTGATACGCGAAGCTGACGGCATCGAACCGGATCTCGCCCGGTCCGGCCCGAAGCGGCTTCGCATCCGGCTTCTCGGCTAATGTCAGCGGCTGGTCGGCGAGCTCGAACATCATGCGCACGCCGATAATGCCGCTTTCCAGCGATATGCGCACCCGCGCGAGGCGCTTTGCCGGCTCATAGGCAAGCAGCAGCGCGGCGATGAAGGCCATGATGTTGCCAGGCATCTGGCCGCCCTGCAGGACCAGCAAGCCGCTGACCATGACGGCGCCGGCGATCGCCAGGCCGGCCAGCGTTTCCATCACCGGATTGGTCACCGCTTCCAGCGCGGCGATGTTGTTGGCCCGATCCTCGACGTCCGCCACCGCCCTGTACATGCGTTTGCGCATCAGGCCTTCGAGGTTGAAGGATTTGACCACGCGCACGCCGATCGCGGTTTCCTGCATCACCTGCACGATCTGGCCGACCGACCGGAACTCCATGGCGGCGAACTTGCGCACGCGCTTCAGGATGCGGTTGACGCCATAGATGGCCAACGGACCGACGACGAAGCAGATCAGCGACAGCGCCGGCTGCTGCCAGACCATGACCCCAATCAGGGCAGCCAGCGTCACCAGATCGCGCACGTAGGAAGTGACGATGAGGTCGAGCACGTTGCGCGCCGCCTGGGCATTGTTGGTCATGCGGGTGATCAGGTCGGACGACGAGGTCGAATGGTAGAATTCGATGCCTTGCGCCAGGATGCGGTCATAGATCTTGCGCTGCCGTTCGGCGATGATGGCGTTGCCGACGCGGCTCATGAAGTAGGCCTGGACGAAATTGGCGATGCCCTTGACGATGAAGATCCCGGCGACCGCCACGGCGATCATATTGACGCGGTCGACCCGTCTATCGATGACGAATTCATTGGTGATTTCACGCAGGATCCAGGCACTGGCGGCCGTCATGCCGGCCACCACGAGCATCGACAGGATGGCGGCGGCGTAGCCGGCCCTGTGTTGCCGGAACGATTCCCGGAGCAGCCTTGCGACGAGGCGCTGGTTCTCCGTCGAGCGGAAGAAGCGAAACAACGGCTGATCCTTGATGCCGGGATGACGAAGGCGGCTTATAGAGGGAGATGCCGCCGGAGGGAACCTTTCGCCGCCATGGAAAGAAACCGCTGCGGCGGGGTGTCTTTTGAGACACGATGCGGCAGTGATTCTTCAAGCAGGATGATGACAGATGGATTTCGATCTTATTGTGCGCGGCGGCACGCTTCCGGATGGCGGCATCGCCGACATCGGCATCAGCGGCGAGACGATCGCCGCGATCGAGCCGAAGCTCGACGGTTCCGCGCGGACCGAGGTCGACGCCCATGGCAATCTGGTGTCACCGCCCTTCGTCGATCCGCATTTCCACATGGACGCGACGCTCTCCTACGGCCTTCCGCGTATCAACGCGTCGGGCACGCTGCTCGAAGGCATAGCGCTATGGGGCGAACTGAAGCCGCTCCTGACGCACGAGGCCGTGCGTGACCGGGCGCTCGCCTATTGTGACTGGGCGGTGTCGATGGGGCTGCTCGCCATCCGAACCCATGTCGACGTCTGCGACGACCGGCTGCTGGCCGTCGAGGCGCTGCTGGAGGTCAAGAAAATCGTCGCACCCTATATCGATCTGCAATTGGTGGCCTTCCCGCAGGACGGCTTCTATCGCTCGCCGACGGCACGAAAAAACACCATTCGCGCGCTGGACATTGGCGTCGACATCGTCGGCGGCATTCCGCATTGCGAGCGCACCATGGCCGACGGCACACGCTCGGTTACCGAACTGTGTGAGATCGCGGCAAAACGCGGGCTCATGGTCGACCTGCATTGCGACGAGACCGACGACCCGCTGTCGCGCCACATCGAACAGCTCGCCTATGAAGCGCAGCGCCTCGGCCTGCAGGGTAGGGTGGCCGGTTCGCACCTCACCTCGATGCATTCGATGGACAATTACTACGTCTCAAAGCTTCTGCCGCTGATCGCCGAAGCCGGCGTTTCCGCGATCCCCAATCCGCTGATCAACATCATGCTGCAGGGCCGCCACGACACATTCCCGAAGCGGCGTGGCATGACGCGGGTCAAGGAGATGCTGGCGCTGGGCATCCGTGTCGGCTGGGGTCAGGATTGCGTGCTCGATCCCTGGTATTCGCTGGGCACCGCCGACATGCTCGACGTCGCCTTCATGGGCCTGCATGTCGCCCAGATGTCGAGCCCCGCCGACATGGCGCGCTGCTTCGACATGGTCACCAACGTCAATGCCGCGATCATGGGCCTCGACCATCTCGGCCTCGGCGTCGGCAAGCGCGCCAGCGTGGTGATCCTCGATGCCGGCAATCCGATCGAGGCTCTGCGCCTGCGCGCCGAGCGCATCTGCGTCATTGCCAGGGGCAAGGTGGTGGCGGAGCGGACGAGGCAGGATACCAGGCTTTCGATCTCCGGCAGGCCGTCGCAGGTGAATCGCAGGCACATATCCACCTAGATACAGCCGATTCCCGACGCTGGTCTTACCTATTTCCCGATTTCTCCTCGTCAAAGCCGGCGCTTCCGTCTACGACGCGGCTCGGGCGAGGGAGGAATCGGGGCAGGCATGACGCAACCCGTGGCGCGGAATTCCACAATCAAGAATGTCCTCCTGGCCGGCATCCTGCTGATGCTGGCCGGCGACTTCCTGTTTGCGCTCAATGATGCGATGGGCAAGTGGCTGGTCGCCAGTTTCTCCGTCGGCCAGGTGGTGCTGATCCGCTCGATCGGCGCTTTCTTCGTGCTGGGTCCGATGATCGCCAACCAGGGCGCCGGCAGACTGTTCCAGCTGGAGCGGCCAGGGTTGCAGATCCTGCGCGTGGTGGCGACGACACTGGACACCGCCTTGTTCTACGCCGCCGTCGTCTACCTGCCGCTTGCCGATGTGATGAGCTTCTACATGGCCGGGCCGATCTATGTGGCGGCGCTGTCACATTTCCTGCTTGGCGAAAAGGTCGGCTGGCGCCGCTGGGTGGCGATCCTGCTCGGCTTCTGCGGTGTGGTCATCATGCTGAAACCGTCCTCTGCCGCGTTTTCGCTGTCATCGAGTTTCGCACTTGTCGGCAGCCTTGCCTTCGCCTTCGCCATCATCCTCAATCGACGCCTGCGCGGCACCAGCGACACCAATCTGGTGACATGGCAGACGATCGGCACGCTGGCGGTTGGCGGCGCCCTCACCATCGGGGCCTGGAAGACGCCGTCTGCGCTTGATTTCGGCGCCATGCTGCTGCTCGGCATCGTTTCCTGCGGGGCGCATCTGATGATCACCAGGGCGCTGAAACTGGCGCCGGCCTCGACGCTGGCGCCGCTGCACTACACGCTGCTCTTGTGGGCGGTGGTGTTCGGGCTGGTGTTCTTCGGCGACGTTCCCGGTCCGCGCATCCTGATCGGCTCGGGCATCATCGTCGTGGCCGGCATGTTCATCTTCCACCGCCAGAAGGTGGTCGACACCACGGTGCCGCCGGAGAACGTGCCGAAAGGCGTGAACTAGGGGCCAGATTTCTGGTGCCTAGCCCTTGCGTACCGCCGCCAGGTGCCGCGAAAACTCCTCTGTCTCCATCAGCGCCTTGCAGCGGGCGAAGCGGCCGTCGGCATAGGCGCGGAAATCGTCGACGGGATTTTCGTTGGCAAGCTGGATCAGCCCCCACAGCGTCCAGAGCAGATCGCACATCGCCTTGTAGATGACGATGCGGCCGCGCTCCGCCGGCCTCGCCTCGCCGCCGAAATAGGCGCGCATCAGCTCCTCGTCCTGGGCGGCGTCGAACTTGCCTTCCACGCTGAGGTCGCCGAGGTCCCAGAGCGGGTCGTTCATCCCCGAATATTCCCAGTCGACGATCCACATCCGCTCGCCCGTGTCGAGGAAATTCTCGCACAGCGGGTCGCAATGGCAGGCGACGAGAGGCAAGGGGCGGACGGCCAAGGCCGAGCGTACGCTCTCGGCCTCGCGCACCACGTCATGATAGCCGGCGGGCAGGGCGACATCCCTGGTCGACAGCACCTTGAGATAGTCGTCGATCATCGAAAACAGTTCGAAGCGGAAGGGGAACACCGCGCCGGACGCGTGCAGCTTGCGGAAGGCCTCGGCCGCTCGGGCCGGGCTGCCCTGCCGCTCCTTGAACTTCTCCGGCGACATCGTCTCCGCACCGGCAATGTAGCGCGTCACCATCAGGCCGCTGGCGGCGTCGGCATGCAGCACTTCAGGACTTACCCCGGCGATTGCCGCCTCACGCGCGGCAATCGCCTCGTTGGCGCGGTTGATGTATTCCTCGGTGCCTTTGCCCGGAATACGCAGGCAGTAATCGCCGGCCTTGAAGACGAGGTTGGTCAAGCCGCCGAGCCGTTCCAGCGGCCCAGTATAGCCGGCCAGTACCGGAATGACGGCAAGTTTTGCCCGCGCCTCGTCTGTCCCCATGCCTGCGTCCCCACGCGTTATTTCTCGGCTGCACGGTTCCACAATTTTCGCCGTTTGGCTATCATCGCGGCGAGACGAGGGATGGTGGACAGTGGCGGACAGCAAACATCAAGGCGCGCTCGGCGAGGTCTACGCGGCCAAGCGCCCGGAAGAGGTGGCCGCACTGTACGACCGCTGGTCGCAAACCTACGACGCCGACATGTCGGCAGCCGGCTACCGCCACCCGACCATCTGCCTTGCTTTGCTCGCCCGCCATCTGCCGCGCGGGTCAGCCCCGCTGCTCGACGCCGGGGCCGGTACCGGGCTGATCGGCGAGTGGCTCGATATTGCCGGCTATCCCCAGGTCGAGGCGCTGGATATCTCGCAAGGCATGCTGGATCAAGCCGCGCGCAAGGGCGTCTATTCGGCGCTGCATTGTCTGGCGCTCGGCGGCGCCTTGCCATTTGCCGACAGCACCTATGCCGGCATCATCTCGGCCGGCGTCTTTACCTCCGGCCATGTCGGCGCCGAGGGACTGGACGAACTGATCCGCATCTGCCGGCCGGGTGGGGTGATCGTGCTGACGGTCAAGAACACGTTGTGGGATCACGGTTTTGCCGCGCGCATCGCCGAACTCGAGGCACAAGGCCTGGTCACGCGGGTCGAGGAAACACGGCCATATGTCTCAATGCCAGGCGAGGCCGATACCGTCCCCAGCCGTGGCCTCGCTTTGCGCGTGAGTTAAGCCTTCACGCGCTCCATTGCCGGGTCGTATAGCGGCTGAAGATGGATTTGAGCCGGCGTCCGCTCCATCGCCACCACAAGTTCATAGCTGCCCGAGGCGAGAAGATCATCGCTTGCTCCGTCAGCGTTGCGCACATAACCGTAGCCGATGTTCTTTCCCACCGTGTAGCCGTAGCCGCCGCTGGTGAGATAGCCGACCGGCTGGCCATCGCGCAGGATGGTCTCGCGTCCGACGAGCACGATCTCCGGATCATCGACCGTGAAGCCGGCAAAGCGCTTCTTCAGGGACGCGCCGCCAATCTTCTCGAGTGCGCGCCGTCCGACGAAGTCGGTGTTCTTGCGCAGCTTGACCGCCCAGCCGAGCCCAGCTTCCAGCGGTGTGTCGTTGGGCGTGATGTCGGAGCCCCAGGCGCGATAGCCCTTTTCCAGCCGCAGCGATTCCAGCGCGCGGTAGCCGACCGGCCGGATCTCGTGCTTCCCGCCGGCCGCCATCAGCGCGTCGAAGACTTCGCCGGTAGCGGCGATCGGCACATGCAGTTCCCAGCCCAGTTCGCCGACATAGGTGACGCGCAGCGCCCGGACTGTGTGACCGGCTATCGTGATCTCGCGCACATGGCCGAACGGGAAGCCGGCATTCGACACATCCGCATTGGTGACCGCTGAAAGCACGTCGCGGGCGCGCGGTCCCATGAGCGACAGCGTGCCGAAATCCTCGGTGACATCGGCGAGCTGGGCATCGAGGCCGTGGTCGATATGGTCGCTGATCCACGAGGCATCATGGGTGCGGAAACCCGTGCCAGTGACGATGTAGAATTTTTCCTCGGCCAGCCGCGACACGGTCAGGTCGGCCTCGATGCCGCCGCGCGAGTTGAGGAGTTGCGTGTAGGTCAGCCGGCCGACCGGCTTGCCGACATCGTTGGCGCAGATCCAGTCCAAGGCCCTCGCCGCGTCGGGCCCGCTCAGCTCGTACTTGGCGAAGGACGACTGGTCGAAGATACCGACATGCTCGCGCACGTGCCGATGTTCGTCGCCGACGGCGGCGAACCAGTTCTGCCGGCCCATCGAATAGATGTCCTTCGGCTCGACGCCCTCCGGCGCGAACCAGTTCGGCCGTTCCCAGCCGAGCTTGGAGCCGAACACGGCGCGATGGTCTTTCAGTCTGTCGTAGAGCGGGGAGACGATGCGCGGCCGGCCGCTGGTGTATTCCTCATGCGGGAAGCCGATCGCGTAATGCTTGCCATAGGCTTCCAGCGTACGTTCGCTCACCCATTGCCGGTCGCGGTGCAGGTTGGAAAAACGCCTGATGTCGACCACCCAAAGGTCGAGTGGCGCCTCGCCGTCGACCACCCATTGCGCCAGCACCCAGCCGGCGCCGCCGCCCGAGGCGATGCCGAAGGCGTTGAAGCCAGCGCCGACGAACATGTTGGGGCATTCGGGCGCCACACCGAGGATGAAATTGCCGTCCGGCGTGAAGCTTTCCGATCCGTTGATCATCTGCTTGACACCGACCGTCTCCAGCGCCGGCACCCGCGCGATCGCCTGCGCCATGTGCTGCTCGAAATGATCGTAGTCGTCGTCGAACAGCCGGAACTCCCAATCATTGGGCACGTCGCCCCCGGGAAGATTGGTCGTCCAGGCTTGCGGGTTCGGCTCATAGCCGCCCATCACCAGCCCGCCGACCTCCTCCTTGAAATAGGTGCGCCGATCGGGGTCGCGCAGCGTCGGCGCGTCGGTTGCCAGCCCCGCGATTTTCTCGGTGATGATATACTGGTGCTTGACCGGCTGCAGCGGCACGTTGATGCCGGCCATCGCGCCGACCTGCCGCGCCCATTGCCCGGCGCAGTTCACCACCTTGTCGCAAGCGATGTCGCCTTGATTGGTCTTCACCGCCGTGATGCGGTCGCCCTTCATCTCGAAACCCGTGACGCGCACGTCCTCGTAGAGATTGGCGCCGTGCATGCGCGCGCCCTTGGCCAGCGACTGCGTGATGTCGGAAGGGCTCGCCTGGCCGTCGGTCGGCAGCCAGGAGGCGCCGACGAGATCGCCGGTCTCCATCAAGGGCCACATCGCCTTGACCTCCGCCGGAGACAGCAGCTGCATGTCCATGCCGAAGCTTTTCGCCGTGGTCGCCAGCCGTTTGTATTCGGTCCAGCGGTCGGCATTGGTGGCGAGCCTGAGGCACCCCGTCATCTTCCAGCCGGTGGCAAGACCGGTTTCGGCTTCCAGCCCCTTGTAGAGGTCGACCGAGTATTTCAGTACTCGCGTGATCGAGGCCGACGAGCGCAATTGGCCGACCAGGCCGGCTGCATGCCAGGTCGAGCCCGAGGTCAGCTTGCCCTGTTCGAGCAGCACCACGTCGGCCTTGTGGTCACGCGCCAGATGATAGGCCGTCGAACAGCCGATGATGCCGCCGCCGATGACGACGATCTCGGCCTGGCTAGGCAAGGTCATGATTTCAGGATCCCGTATTTTATCCGGTAGTTTTCCAGCGCCGCGTCGAGCCGCGCCAGGTTTTCCTCGGTGTAGGCGACGTAATCGATCCCGGGGGCGTCGAGATAGAGCTCCGACACCATGCTCCACATCGCCTCGCGCAGCAGCGAGGCACATTGCATGGCGGCGTGCGAGCGGCGGATCGCCTCGTCCGGTTCCTTCATGAAATAGGCGGTCAGGAAGGCGAAGGATTCCTCGTCGCTCATGCCCGCGTTCGAGGCGACGCCAGCAAGGTCGAACATCGCCGTATTGAAGCCGGCATATTCGAAATCGATCAGCCAAAGCCTGCCGCCGTCGTCCAGAATGTTGGCCGGCAAAAGATCATTGTGGCCAAAGACGATCGGCAGCAATTTCTGGGCGCGCTCCAGTTCGTCGGCCAACGCCAGAAAGCGCGGCAGGTCACCGCGCTTGCGGCTGTTGCCCTCGTCGAGCGTGCGCGCATAGTCGCGGATGACGTGGAACACCCAGAACATGAAGCCGGCGCCGGAGATATGGTTGGGCATCTCGCGGTGAAAGCCGCGCATCAGCGTCGCGACGCGGCGGAGATTGGCGCGCATGTCCTCGGCCAGATAGGTTCTGGCGCCAAGAAACGCCGTCACCATGATCCCCGGTTCGGCGTAACGTACCGCCGGTGCGAAGCCGGCCGCGTGAGCCGCCCGCGCGGTCATCACCTCGCGTTCGCGGAAGACATGGTGGAACGGATAATCCTGGCCGAAACGCACCACATGTTTGCCGGCCGCATCGGTGACCACATAATTGGCGTTGCTTAGGCCGCCGGGCAGCGGCGCGATCTCGATGGCGCCCGTCCAGCACGGCAGGGCGTGGATGCGGTCTTCGGCAATCACGGGATCATCCCTGGTTCGCAGGCCTGGTTTGCTGGGCTTCTATATGGCGCCATGGGCGGCGCAACGACGGCGGGGTGAAACGCAAACAATCTCGTCGGTGCGGGATGCCAGGATCGGTATCCCGCACCGCACCGACGAGCCCCTTGGCCAGGTTTATGAGCCCGGCATCCGCCCCCGCGGATCTGAAAATTCCTTGCGCCACACTCGTTACAGGCTGCCTGGGGTCAGTGAATTGCAGCTCTGCCAATTACATCCCGCTGCAGTTCCGAACCCTGTTGAAGATGGATTTCACGCCGGGGTTGCTCTTCTGTCAATAAAAAGATGTGACTTTTTTTGGGTGTTTTGTCCGAAAGCATGGGCAATTTCTTTAAAAGCGCTAGGAATGCCTTAGAATCGGTCATTTTCGGGATGCCCATATGAACCACTCGAAACGACATGGCGAGATCCTGCGGCTGCTGCAGGAAGAGGGAACCGTCACTATCGCCAGCCTGGCCGACCGGTTGGGCGTTTCGCTCGAGACCGTACGCCGCGACGTCAAGCCGCTCACCGGCGACGGCTCGGTTCTGAAGATGCATGGCGCCGTCGGCCTGCCGTCGATGGTCGGCGAAGCGCCGTTCGAACGGCGCATGCGCGAGCATGCCGACGCCAAGCGAAGCATTGCCCGCGCGGTCGCGGCCACCATCCGCGACGGCGAATCGATCATGCTCGACACCGGCACCACGACCTCGTTCCTGGCGCGCGAACTGCTCGGCCACCGGCGCCTGACGGTCGTCACCAATTCGTCCGACATCGCCCGCACCCTGGCCACCATTAACGGCAACAAGGTCTATATGGCCGGCGGCGAGCTGCGCAGCGATTCAGGCGCCGCGTTCGGGACGTCGGCCATCGAGTTCGTCAGCCGCTTCTCGGTCAGCCACGCCATCATCTCCACCGGCGCCGTGGATGCGCTGACCGGTGTCATGGACTTTGATCTGGACGAGGCGGAATTCGCCCGCATGGTGCTGTCGCGGGGCCAGCGCTCGCTGGTCGTCACTGACCACACGAAGTTCGGCCGCCATGGCTTGGTCCAGGTCTGCGGCTTCGACGGCTTTTCCGAACTCGCCACCGACCGCGCGCCGCCGCACGACATTGCCGCGGCACTGGCGCAAGCCGGGGCGCGCCTCAGCGTGGCCGGCGGAATTTAGCCGAAGACCAGCGACTGGTGGGCGCACACGCCCGCGAAGGTGCCGCCCGACACGGCGAAGGCGATGTTGTGCATCGCACGTGCCGCGTCACCGGCGGCATAGACGCCGGGAACCGTCGTTTGCTGCCGGTCATCGACTGATATCATCGGGCCGAGCAGGCCGTCCTTGAGGCCGCAGCCGAGTTGTTCGGCCAGCGGGCTCGCCATCGTGTTGCGTGGCGCGGTGAATATCGCCTTGACGCCAGCCTGCCGGCCATCGACGAGATGGACAACCAAGCCGCCGGAGCCATCATCGCTCAGTTCGTTGACCGTCGCGGGCTCGAACCTTACATTCCTGCTCTCAAGCGCATGCATCTCGTCGGCATCGGGCTTGATCAGTCCGTTGCCGAACAGCGTGATGTCGCCCCAATCGGAAATCAGTTGCGCCTGATGCATGGACATCGGGCCGGTCGCGAGCACGCCGAGCGGCCCGGTGGAAACCTCGTAGCCGTGGCAATAGGGGCAATGCAGCACGGTTCTGCCCCATTGCTCGGCAAGCCCGGGAACCTCCGGCAGGATGTCGCGCACGCCGGTTGCCAGCACCAGTCGTGCGGCGCCGAATGTCTCGCCGCCATCGGTGGTGATTTCGAAATCGCTGCTGCTGTTGGCAATGGCTTTGTCCGCCCGTGCGGTCACAAGCCTGGCCGTCGGGTAGGCAAGCAATTGCCGCCTTGCATCGTCCAGGATCGCTCCAGGCGTGCGTCCGTCCTGGCCGAGAAAGCCGTGCGAATGCGCGGCAAAGCGGTTGCGCGGCTGGCCGGCGTCGATCACCAGCACGGTGCGCCGCGCCCGCGCCGCCTGCATGGCGGCGGACAGGCCGGCGAAGCTGCCGCCGATAACGGCAAGATCATACTGCATGGCTGGAAACTCCAACGAGGTCGAAACGACGGCGAAAATCGGCTGTCAGGTCGGCCAGCGTGATGCGGCTGAGCTTCTCCGCCAGCAGCTTCTCGGCCGCGATGCGAAAATCGTCGAGCACGGCGATCACCGCTTGCTCGACGAGACAGCCCGGGCTTTCCGGCTCGGTGCTGAACGGCAGCAGCGTCTCGCCCAGGGCAAGGCTGATCTCGGCCAGTGAAATGTTCTCGGGCGCGCGCCCGAGCAGCCAGCCGCCGCCATGTCCGCGTGACGAGGTGACGATGCCGGCGTCACGCAAGCCTGCGATGGTCCGGCGCACCACCACCGGATTGGTATGGATGAAGGTGGCAAGCTGCTCGGAGGTCAGAGCCTGCTCGGGCTTCTCGGCCATGTGAACGAGGATGTGCAGAGTGGAGGACAGTCGGCTATTGCGCTTCATGTAACTTAGTTAGTTACGATTTATCGCAATGTCAAACGCACCAGCGACCTTGCGAGGTTGGCGGCAAGGCTAAACGGGTAAAGCGCGAAAACTCATCCTGAAGCAGGCGCCGCTGGGCTTGCCATCGAGGATATCGATGCGGCCGCCATGGAGATACATGATTTCCTGCACGAGATTGAGGCCGAGGCCGGCGCCATGATCCTGCGGGCGCAGCCGATAGAAGGGCTCGAAGATGCGCTCCCGCTCGCCCGGCGGGACGCCGTCGCCTTCGTCCCGGACCTCGATGATGGCGGGCGTTGTGACGCCGACGGTGATCTTGCCAGCGCGGCCGCCATGCTCGATGGCGTTCTGGACGATGTTGGTCACCGCGCGCTCGATGGCGGTGCGGTCTCCGGTGGCGAAAATCGTGTCCCGTTCCGGCTCGAACGACATTTCGTAACCGGCAGAAAACGCCATCGGCGCGAGGTCGACGATAACGCCGCGCGCGGTCGCTACGAGATCGACCGCTTCGAACGGCGACGTCTGCCGGTCGAGGCGCTGCAGGTCGAGCAACTGGTCGGTCAGCGTTGAAAGCCTGGCCGCGTCCTGCAGCAGCCGTGCCCGCTCCGGTGTCGGCGGCAGCGAGGCGAGGCGCGTGTTGAGGATGGCGACCGGTGTCCTGAGCTCATGGGCGGCGTCGGTGAGGAAGCGCTTGTGGCGCTCATAGCCCTTGTCCAGGCGCGCAAGGGCAGCATTCACGGCCTTGACCAGCGGCGTCACTTCCGCCGGCACGTCCTTCAGCGGCAACTGCACGCCGCGCTGGTCGATGTCGATGCGCTCAGCCTCGGCCGCCGCATGGCCAAGGCCCGACAAAGCGCCACGCACCACCCATGGCGTCGCGAACAGCGTGGCCAGCGCCATCAGCCCGGCGAGCGGCAATATGCCCTGCAGGAAGAATTGCGGCGCCTGGCCGAGCAGACGCAGCAGCGAAAGCCCGCCCTTGGTGCCGCTGAAAATCTGGACGTTGCCGGCCATCGTGTCGGTCCAGCGGATCTTTCCCTCCGGCGGCGCGGCTTGTCCGATTGCATGGCTGATACGGGCGTCGCTGATCGTGTCCAGCAGTCCGCTGAAAGGCTGGAAGATGGGCGGCACGGTCCCCTCCTGCAGCCTTTGCCCCTGCTTGTCTCGAATGATGAACCAGAGGTCGGGAACACCTGACCGCAGCTTCGTCAGGTCCGAGGTCTCGCGCAGAACCAACTTGCCGCCGGCATCGCGTGTCACCGCATCCGCCAGCACGTCCATCGTGCCGTCCTCGTAATCGTGCGGGATAAGGCCGGTGGCCAGCATGGCGCCGAGAATGCCGACGATGATCAGGGTCAGCATGGCGCATTGCAGCAAGGCGATGCGCAGCACCAAGCTCCATTTCAGCGAATGCGGGCGCTTGAGGCTCATCGCTTGGCGCTCATGTCGTCTCGCGCAGGAGATAGCCGACGCCGCGAATGCCGTTGATCGTCACCCCGGCATTGGCATCGGCGAGCTTGCGGCGCAGGCGCGAGACATGCGTGTCGAGCGCGTTGGACTGGATCTCGTCGTCGAGACCGAACACCGCCTCCATCAGCGCCTCGCGCTGCACCATGCGGCCGGTGCGGCGCATCAGACCCTCCAGCACAAGGAGCTCGCGGCGCGGCAGGCTGAGCGGTTCGGCACGGATCGACGCTTCGCGATGTCCGACGTCGAGCACCAGATCGCCGGCCCGGATGAACTGCGACTGCAGCGGCGCCGGGCGCCTGAGCAGCGCGCGCAACCGGGCAAGCAGTTCCTCGAACGCGAATGGCTTTGCCAGATAATCGTCCGCGCCCATGTCCAGCCCATCGACCTTGTCCGACGTGTCGCCTCTCGCCGTCAGCACCAGCACGGGCGTGGTATTCCTGGCCGAACGCAGTCTCGGCACCAGCGACAGCCCGTCGCCATCCGGCAATTGGCGGTCGAGCAGGATGGCGTCATAGCTGTCGACGGCAACGAACCCCTCCGCCTCCAGCAATGTGCCGGCGTGATCGACCACCATGTCGTGACGCTTCAGCGCGGCACGCAGGGCCGAAACCATCTCGGGTTCGTCTTCGACCAGCAAGATACGCATCGACAATCCCTCAGAAAACCGCGTCGGGCGCTACCGCGCCAACATTGCGTAAACATGGCAAAGCCGAAGGACTGCGGTCGACAGGCACTTTCTTAGCCTCAGCGAGATTGCGCAATGTCTATGCAACCCAGTCGCGGCAAACAACGCCGGGTCGGCACGAATCGCTCGCGCCGACGTGACGGCGTCAGGCCCGAATATGCAACAGGTCGGGCCTGACGCTCGAAACCAAATGGCGCTGAAACGAAACCACGTGGCCACACCAAACTGGTTGGCGTGATGTTGTCCGGGATCGAGGTTACCATGCCCGCAAATGATGCTCTGTCTTTTCTCATGGCGTGGACCGTCGCGCCGTTCAGGGTCGGCTCCGTCACGCCGTCCAGCTCCAGCCTGGCGGCATTGATGACCCGTGACATTGGACCCGAGACTGGCCCCGTGCTGGAACTCGGTCCGGGAACCGGGCCGTTCACGAGGGCGCTGCTGTCGCGCGGGGTGAAGGAGGAAGATTTGACGCTGATCGAATCCGATCCGGATTTCGCCGCACTGCTCATGCGTCGTTTTCCTGCTGCCCGGATTTTCGAAATGGACGCCGTCGGTCTGCGCCATCTCTCGCTCTTCCACCGGCCTGCGATTGGCGCCGCCGTCAGCGGCTTGCCTTTCCGGCTGATTTCGCCGCGCAGGACATTTGCCATTCTCGAAGGTGTTTTCGCCAACCTTCGCCCCGGCGGAGCGCTCTACCAGTTCACGCTCGGACGGCGCTGCCCATTCGACCAGTCGCTGCTCGACAGGCTCGATCTCGGGGTTACGCGGGTTGGCCACACCTTTCGCAACTTCCCGCCGGCGACGGTCTATCGCATCGCCAGGCTCAAGACGTCAGGAACCTACGACTGGCGCTTCGCATGACGGGACCATTGTCGGCCATTCTTGGCTTCGGCCTGTTCGGCGTCTTCTGCCTCGCCTTTACCGAGAAGATTCTGCCGATCCCGCCCTCGCATGTGCTGCTGCTGTTCCTCGGCATGACGGCAGCGCCCGACGATGCGACGCTGGCAATCCTGCTTGGCGTGACCACGCTGGCCTCAACGACAGGCTGTCTCGTCTGGTACACTGTCGGCCGCCGGATCGGAATCGATCGCGCCGACAGGCTGGTCGAGCGGTTCGGCAGATATGTCTTCTTGCGCCCCGAAACCTACCGCAAGCTTGGCCAGGCCTATCGCCGCAACCATGTCAGGGTTTCCCTGCTGGCGCAGTTTATTCCGACGGTGCGCAACTATTTGCCGATCGCGGCCGGCGCGCTCTGCCTGCCAGCCTTACCTTTCGTGGTCGCGACGGTAGCCGGAGCCACGCTCTGGAATGCCGGCTTTCTGCTTACAGGCTATGCGCTGCATGGCAGCGGCCAGAGCCCGCTCGCCGTCGGCTTTCGCATCATCGCTATTGTCGTGGCGCTGGAAACGGCATTCATGCTTGCCTTGCGCTACGGCCCGGCATGCTGGCGGCGCATCCGGCCGATGCTCGGCTGAGCCACGGCCAGACATCCAGCCATGGGATAAGAGTCGCCATCGGCTTTTCTTCGCGGTTGCGGCGGTGTTTAGTCCGGCAATGGCCTTCACCATCCGGCAGTTGCAGTTCTTCATCGCCGTCGCCGAGCAAGGCACGGTATCGCGCGCGGCGCAAAACCTCTCCATCTCGCAATCGTCGGTCACCGAGGCGATCAAGGAACTTGAAAGCGATCTTGGCGTCGAACTGTTCGAACGCCATCCGCGCGGCCTCAACATCACCCACAAGGGTCACCAGTTCCTGCGCCACGCGACAAAGATTCTCGCCGATGTGTCCGACGCCCGCCGTTCTTTTTCCGGCGAGCAGGCCGTGGCGGGCGGGCGGCTGCAACTGGGCGTCACCTCGCTGGTCGCCGGCTATGTGCTGTCGGACCTGCTTTCACGCTACCGCCGCGCCTATCCCGGCGTCGAGGTCTCGGCCATCGAGGACAATGGCGACTACCTCGAACATCTCCTGATCGGCGGCAAGCTGGACATTGCCGTCATGGTCACCTCCAATTTGCGCGACCGCACTGCACTGCAATCGGAAATCCTCGAAGTCTCGGCCTACCGGCTGTGGCTGCCGCTCGGCCATCCCCTGGCTGGCGCCGACATTATCGGCATCGGCGATATCGCCTCCGAACCGCTGATCATGCTGACCGTTGACGAGATCGAGGAAAACACCGGCAAGCTGCTGACGGCGATCGGCGCCAGGCCGCATGTCGCCTTCCGCACCCGTTCCGTGGAGGCCGTTCGCAGCCTCGTCGCCACCGGGGCCGGCGTGGCGCTGCTGCCTGACCTCGTCTACCGACCCTGGTCGCTGGAGGGCGACCGCATCGAATCGCGCGACATTTCCGGTTCCTTGCCGGTGGTGCAGGTTGGCATGGTCTGGCGGCGGGGATCTGGCTTGGCCGCCGCGGCGCGCGATTTTGTGGGTCTTGCCCAGTCGCAGCGGACGGTGCGGCAGCGCCCTTGATGGCTGCTGGCATATCGGAAAAACCGATATCAGCCTTCTGATAAATGAATTTGCGAAACCGGAATTTTCAAAGCACCTTCCATTGAAGGGACCAAAGCTGCCATCAGAGTGGCGTCAAGTCCAACGGACGAGCTGACAAGTTTTTCAGTCCGCGCGTGATCTGGCGACAACCGGAGCGGTTTCAGGATCACGTGCCAAAATGGGAGATCGATATGCATTCATTCCTGAAGTCGTGCACTGCCTTGACGGTCGCGCTGACCTTCTCCGGTCAGGCCATCGCCCAGGTGAAGGAACTCGGCAAGGGCGAAGGTCAGGTCAACATCGTCGCCTGGCCGGGCTACATCGAGCGCGGCGAGACCGACAAGGGCTATGACTGGGTGAGCGCCTTCGAGAAGGAGAGCGGTTGCAAGGTCAACGTCAAGACCGCCAACACCTCGGATGAAATGGTCTCGCTGATGAACGAGGGCGGCTTCGACCTCGTCACAGCTTCGGGCGATGCCTCGCTGCGGCTCGTCGCCGGCAAGCGCGTGCAGCCGATCAACACCGATCTCATCCCGAGTTGGAAGACGGTGGACGACCGGCTGAAGGACGCGCCCTGGTTCACCGTCGACAAGGTGCATTACGGCGTCCCCTATCAGTGGGGTCCCAACATCCTGATGTACAACACCGAGGTCTTCAAGGAAGCACCGAAGAGCTGGAACGTCGTCTTCGAGGAGATGAAGCTGCCGGATGGCAAGTCCAACAAAGGCCGCGTCCAGGCCTATGACGGACCGATCCATATAGCGGACGCCGCCAATTATTTGATGTTCCACAAGCCGGAACTCGGCATCAAGGATCCCTACGAATTGAACGAGGACCAGTACAAGGCGGCGCTCGAATTGCTGCGCGTCCAGCGCACGCTGGTTGGCCGCTACTGGCACGACGCCGCCATCCAGGTCGACGATTTCCAGAACGAAGGCGTCGTTGCATCAGGCTCGTGGCCGTACCAGGTCAACACGCTGGTCGCCGCCAAGAAGCCGGTCGCCTCGACCGTGCCGGAAGAAGGCGTCACCGGCTGGGCCGACACCACCATGATGGAAGCCGACGCCGCTCACCCGAACTGCGCCTATATGTGGCTCGAGCATTCGCTGGCGCCGAAGGTGCAGGGCGATGTCTCCGCCTGGTTCGGCTCGCTGCCGGTCGTGCCGGCCGCCTGCAAGGGCAACGAGCTGCTCGGCGAGGAAGGCTGTAAGACCAACGGCTACGACAATTTCGACAAGATCAAGTTCTGGAAGACGCCGGTTTCCAAATGCGCCACCCAGAACGACCAGTGCGTGCCCTATTATCGCTGGGTCTCGGATTACATCGGCGTCATAGGCGGCCGGTGAGTTCGCTTCGCTAGAGAGGTAGGCGCTGCCTCTCACCCCTGCCTCTCCCCGTGAAGAACAGGGAGAGGCAGTTGCCAGCGTTGGAGCTTGTCCCTTCTCCTCGTCGCTATACGGGGAGAAGGTGCCGGCAGGCGAATGAGGGGCGGCGCGATCGCCTGAAATTTGATGAGCCTGAAAGATCAGGACACCCCATGACATCAGCCGTTTCCTTTCAAAAAGCCTCGCGCCATTTCGGCAGCGTTCGCGCTGTCGACGCTGTCGATCTCGACATCGCGCCGGGCGAATTCTTCGCCATGCTCGGGCCGTCCGGTTCGGGCAAGACCACGTGCCTGCGTCTCATCGCCGGCTTCGAGCAGCCGACGGCGGGTTCGATCTCGATCTTCGGCGAGCGGGCCGAGGGCGTGCCGCCCTACCGCCGCAACGTCAACACCGTGTTCCAGGACTACGCGCTGTTCCCGCATCTCAACGTGCTCGACAACGTCGCCTACGGGCTGATGGTCAAGCGTGTCGGCAAGGCCGAGCGGCACAAGGCGGCGGAAGAAGCGCTGTCGCTGGTGCGGCTGCCTGGCTATGGCGCGCGCCGGCCCGGCCAGCTTTCCGGGGGTCAGCGCCAGCGTGTCGCGCTCGCCCGTGCCCTGGTCAACCAGCCCAAGGTGCTGCTGCTCGACGAGCCGCTCGGCGCGCTCGACCTCAAGCTGCGCGAAAACATGCAGGAAGAGCTGAAATCGCTGCAGAAGGCGCTCGGCATCACCTTCGTCTTCGTCACTCACGATCAGGGCGAGGCGCTGTCGATGGCCGATCGCGTCGCCGTCTTCAACGATGGCAGGATCATGCAGATCGGCACGCCCGAGGATATTTATCAGCGGCCGAGCACGCGTTTCGTCGCCGATTTCGTCGGCTCCTCCAACGTGCTGCCGCCGGATTTCGTCCAGCGTTATTCCGGCCAGCACCGCTGGGGCAGCCTGCGCCCTGAATCCATTCGTGTCGGCCGCGCGGCGAGCGGCGAAGGCGTCGCCGCGCGCCTCGTCTCGACCAACTATCTCGGCGCCACGACAAGGCTGGCGCTCGATGCCGACGGGTTGAAACTGCACGCCGTGGTGCCTGCGGGAACGCCCCTGCCGGCGGAAGGTGAGGCGGTCATGCTCACCTTCAACCGCGAGCATCTGCACCTGATGGACGAGCCGGCATGAGCCTCGACGCTACCATGCCGCGTGCCACGGCGTCCGCCATCTTGCCCGGCAGCGGCGGCATGCGCGGCGCGCTCTCCGACCTTTTCTGGCGCCGCCCCCAACTGCTGCTGCTGCTGATGCTCCTGCCGCCGGTGCTGTGGCTCGGTATCGTCTATATCGGCTCGCTGTTCGCGCTGCTGGCCCAGAGTTTTTTCTCGATCGACGAATTCTCGGGCCTCATCAATCGCCAATTCACGCTGAAGACCTATGGCGACCTGCTCCAGGCGGCCAATCTCGACATCATCTTGCGCACGGTGACGATGGCCGCATTGGTCACGCTTGCCTCCGCCATCGTCGCTTTCCCGATCGCCTACTATGCGGCGCGCTATGCGCGCGGCCGCTGGAAGGCGCTGTTCTATCTCGGCGTCATGCTGCCGCTGTGGTCGAGCTACCTGGTCAAGATCTATGCCTGGAAGCTGATCCTGGCCAAGGAAGGTATTTTAACCTGGCTGCTCGCCAAGCTGCATTTGTTGTGGCTGCTCGACGCCTGGCTGTCACTGCCGGTCGTCGGCGGCAATTCGCTGTCGGTGTCGTTCACCGGCACTTTCATCGTGTTCGTCTATGTCTGGCTGCCGTTCATGATCCTCCCCGTTCAGGCAGCCCTCGAGCGGGTGCCTGGCAATCTGGTCGAGGCCTCGTCCGATCTCGGTGCTTCGCCGGGGCAGACATTCCGCAACGTCTTGTTCCCGCTGGCGCTGCCCGGCATCGTCGCCGGTTCGATCTTCACCTTCTCGCTGACATTGGGCGACTACATCATCCCGCAGATCATCGGCACCTCGCGCCTCTTCATCGGCCAGGCCGTCTACTCGCAGCAAGGCACCGCCGGCAACATACCGCTCGCCGCCGCCTTCACCGTGGTGCCCATCGTCATCATGGGCTTCTATCTCTGGGGCGCCAAGCGAATGGGGGCTTTCGATGCGCTCTGACCGTGGTCAATCCGCTCCCCTCGGCCTGAAGATCGCCGCCGCCAGCGGCCTGCTCTTCCTGCATCTGCCGATCCTGCTGATCTTCGTCTATGCCTTCACCACCGAGGAGAAGAGCTTCGTCTGGCCGCCGCCCGGGCTGACCACGCAATGGTTCGCCGTCACCTGGAACCGGCCCGATGTCTGGGAAGCGCTGTCGCTGTCGGTGCGCGTCGCCGCCATCTCGACCGCGATCGCGCTGCTGCTCGGCACGCTCTGCGCCGCAGCTGTCTCGCGGACGAAATTCTTCGGCCGCGAGACCATCTCGCTGCTGGTCATCCTGCCCATCGCGCTGCCCGGGATCATCACCGGCATCGCGCTGCGCTCGGCCTTTTCGCTGGCCGAAATCCCGTTCTCGTTCTGGACGATCGTGCTCGGCCACGCCACTTTCTGCGTGGTCGTCGTCTACAACAACGCGGTCGCTCGTTTCCGCCGCACCTCCGGTTCGATGATCGAGGCCTCGATGGATCTCGGCGCCGATGGCTTCCAGACCTTTCGCCATGTCGTGCTGCCCAACATCGCCACCGCACTGCTCGCAGGCGGCATGCTGGCCTTCGCCCTCTCGTTCGATGAGGTCATCGTCACCACCTTCACCGCCGGCCAGCAGCAGACCGTGCCGATCTGGATGCTGGAGGAACTGATCCGCCCGCGCCAGCGCCCGGTCACCAATGTCGTGGCCATGGTGGTTGTGCTGGTGACGCTGCTGCCGATCCTGGTTGCCTATTACTTGACCCGCGACGGCGACCAGATCGCCGGTTCGGGCAAATGAAAGTAGTGAGTAGTGACTACTCACTACTCACTAGTCACTAATTACCCCATTCGTTTCTGCCCCAAGGAGACACCATGGACACCCAGATGCTGATCGGCTCGAAATTCGAGAAGGGCACCGAGACCGAGGAGCCGATCCTCAACCCGAAGACCGGGGCGACCATCCTCAATCTGCCCGAGGCCAGCCAGGCACAGATCGAGGCGGCGGTGAGCGCCGCCGAAAAGGCGTTCGCCTTGTGGTCGCGCACCACGCCGGCACAGCGCTCCGGCTACCTCCTGAAGATCGCCGACCGCATCGAGACCGAGGCGCAGGAGTTCGCGACGCTGGAGGCGTTGAATTGCGGCAAGCCGATCAATGCGGTGCTCAATGACGAAATCCCGGCCATCGTCGACTGCTACCGCTTCTTCGCCGGGGCGGTGCGCTCTATGCCAGGTGTGGTCGCGGGCGAATACCTGCCCGGCCACACTTCGATGGTCCGGCGCGACCCGATCGGCATCGTCGCCTCGATCGCGCCATGGAACTATCCGCTGATGATGATGGCCTGGAAACTGGCGCCGGCTATCGCTGGCGGCAACACGGTGGTTTTCAAGCCGTCGGAGCAGACGCCGTTGACGGCGCTGAAGCTGGCGACGATCCTGGCCGATGTCCTGCCCGAGGGCGTCGTCAATGTCGTGCTTGGCCGGGGCGACAGCGTCGGCAACACGCTGATCAATCACCCCAAGGTCAACATGATCTCGATCACCGGCGACGTCGCCACCGGCAAGAAGGTGCTGCAGGCCGCCGCCAAATCGGTCAAGCGCACGCATCTGGAACTCGGCGGCAAAGCGCCGGTCATCGTTTTCGACGACGCCGACCTTGGCGCCGTCGTCAAAGGCCTGCGCGCCTTCGGCTACTACAATGCCGGCCAGGACTGCACCGCCGCCTGCCGCATCTATGCCGGCAAGAAGATCTACGACAAGGTTGTCGCCGATCTCTCCACCGCCGTCTCGACCATCAAATACAATCTATCAGACGACGCCGAGAACGAAATCGGGCCGCTGATCTCGCGGCGCCAGCGCGACCGCGTCTCGAGCTTCGTGGAACGTGCTTCGGAGCTGAAGCACATCGAGATCACCACCGGCGGCAAGCCGGGCGAGGGCACCGGCTTCTACTACCAGCCGACCGTCGTCGCCGGCGCGCTGCAGGAGGATGAGATCGTGCGCCGCGAAGTGTTCGGCCCCGTCGTTTCAATAACCCGCTTCACGGAAGTGGACGAGGCGGTGACCTGGGCCAACGACAGCGATTACGGCCTGGCGTCATCCGTGTGGACCAAGGATGTTTCGCGCGCCATGGCGACCGCCGCGCGGCTGCAATATGGCTGCACCTGGATCAACACCCATTTCATGCTGACCAACGAGATGCCGCATGGCGGCCTGAAACAATCCGGCTACGGCAAGGACATGTCCCTCTATGCGCTGGAGGATTATACCGCCGTGCGCCATGTGATGGTTGCGCATGGGTGAGGAGCGGTCGCCGCTGGCGATCAATCGACAACGATTTGTCGATCGAAGCGACGAACGCCCGGAGCCATAGCGAAGGGCCGGGCGCCGGACCAGGGGCAGCGCAAGCTTCTGCGATGCCGGCGCTGCCCCTCAGTTGCCTGCGGCATCTCCTCCCGTGAACGGGAGAAGAACTCCATCCGCTACTCCACGATGCGATAGATGTTCCACAGGCTGGTGCCCGACACGACATAGGGCTCCATCTCCTTGCCCCATTTGGCGTGCGCGTCGATCTTGCCGATCTTGGCGAACATCGCCTCCAACTGGGCCAGGCTTTCGACCTGGTGATGCGACTCGACCGTCGCTTCACGGGCGCCGATCGATCCGGTCATGATCTGGAATTTGAGCTCGGTGAGGCCGACCTGCGAGCCGATCTCGCGTTCCCATTTCCGCATCAGCTCGAGCACCGTCTGCTTGTGCCCGAACTTGGCGTCGATCTGCCATCTGGCGCTGAACATGTTGGTTCTCCTCCATCACTTGCGGCTCAGGCCGCGGGTTGATCTACTCGTCCCAGGCCTGCACGACGGTTTGGCGCGCGATCAGGCCGTTCTTCAGCTCCAGCATCGCCGCGCAAAACACCTTGGTGCCGTCCGGGTAGGCGCATGCCTGGGTGAATGCCAGGCTGTCGCCGTGGGCGATGGTGGTGTCGACCTTGTGGGTCATCGCCCGGCTGCAGATGTCGTCCCAGAACGTCGTGATCGCCGCGCGCCCGCGGATTTCGCGCGGCTTGCTCGGCGGGTTGTTGCGGTCGATCACCCGCACCAGCGCATCATCGGCATAGAAGCTCGACAGCATCTTGCCGTCACGGCCTTCGATCGCTTTCTTGATCGCCGCGCCATCCACGGCTTGGGTCTTGGTCAGCATTTTATCCTCCCTATGCCCGTCTTCACGATCGGGCGTTTGACGTTTGAGGTGTCGCCCGGCGCTCGCCGACGGGCGGTGTCTTTCACTGTGACTTGGCCTTAACTGCCGCAAACACGCCGTCGGTCTGCTTCTTGAAGGTGGCCAGATCGACCTGGCTGCCGTTGAGGATCGTCGACCAGTGGCGCACGATCGCGGCCATCGCGATCGTCTCCTTGATCTCTTCGTCCGATGCGCCGTTGAGCTTGGCGGCCTCGGTGTGGAAATAGATGCAATACTGGCACGGGATCTGCGACGCGACCGCCAGCCCCATCAGCTCCTTGGTCTTGCCGTCGAGCGCGGTCTTGGGATTGAGCTGGACCCCCTTGATCTCGGCCCAGGCGCCGGCGATGGCGACGTCAGGCAGTGTCTTGAACATATCCGGCACCGAGCCGAGCGTCGCCTCGATGTCCTTGTAGGCTGCCGCCGCCGACGCATCCTCGGCTTTCGCCGGAGTGATCGTGAACAGCGCGCCAATGCCCGCCGCGATCACGAGTGACCTGACATTCAGTTTTGACTTGGGCATTTCATCCTCCGTCCGCAGCGCCTTTCCGGCGATATCCGCCTTGGCCTGCATGGGGGAATTGATAGCGCCTATGGCAGTGTGCCTGCTTCGCCCGAAAGCGCCATGGCTCTCATGGCCCGTCCGGGCCAGTCTGCCTGGCGGAAAATGCCGCCGCGGCCGCTCGCGACGGCAGGTCGAGCTTCAGCAGTATGTTGGCGACGTGGCGCTTGACCGTGTGCTCGCTCAGCCTGAGTTCGGCGGCGATTGCCGCATTGCTCTTGCCGTCGGCGATCAAATTCACGACTTCGCTCTCGCGCGCGGTCAGGCAAGCCGGTTCGGCCGCTTTGGTCTTGGGCCGGCAGGCCGGCTCCAGGTGCTGTTCGGACATCGCAAGCACAAACGCCAGCGGCTCGTCCAGCTCGTCGATGCCCACACGCCCGCGATCGACGAAATGAAGACCCGAGCCGACGGCCAGATCGGCGACCAGCCTCGACGCCAATATCTCGCCGCGCCCGGCGTGAGCGGCGAGTTGTATCGTCACGCGGCCCGTCAATCCTGCAGGAGGGCCGCGCGACTCGATCTCGCCGACATGCGCCCCTTGCGCGCTTGCCACCCCGATTTGCTGCGCCGCGTCCCGCAACGCCGCCGCGCAACGCAAGGCACGCCCAGGGCCGTCGAAGCGCGAAATCATCATCTCGGAGTGCATGTCCGCGCAGCGCCCGCCATGGCGCGTCACAAGGGTCCGCCATGTCTCATGGAAATGCTGGCTGCGTTCGCCCCACATCCGGTCTCCGAGGCGGGCCGTGTCGTAGATCCGAGTCACGAGAAGCGCAGCCAGAACGCGTTCGGCTTCCACCACGGCGCGCTCGCCGGTCAGGAACTCCTCGATCAGGTCGGCGACCCGGTCGACATCACCGGTCCAGATCGGGTGGTCGCGTCCAGGGATTTCGACCAGCCGCGCGTTGGGGATTTTCCTGGCCAGAAAGCGGCTGGCGTCGGGGTCGACCCGCACATCGTTGCGACGATGGATCAGCAGCGTCGGCGCGCCGATTGCCGCCAGGATGCCGCGCACATCGATCCCCGCGTTCATCCGCGCCAGCGTCGCCGCCGCGGTAGGGCTTGCCGACAGCCGCTCGAAGCGCGCCCACCAGGTTGAAAAGCGGGTATCGTCGACCCTGCCCGGTGCGAAATTGGGCAAGGTGGCGCCTGTGCCCCAGGCCGTCTCGGCCGTCGCGATGAAGGCCTCCAGACGCTCCGGCGGCATCACCCATTTGTGGAAATGCGCGTAGCCGCCATAGAGCGCCAGTGCCCGCGTCCGCTCTGGATAGGTGGCGGCGAACAGCATCGCCAGCGGCGCGCCTTCCGAAGCGCCTAGGATCGACGCGCGGCCGCTGCCGACCGCATCCATCACCGCGCGCACATCATCCATGCGGGTCTCGAGGCTGGGCAGGTGATGGACATCGACGCGGTCGGAAAGACCCGTGCCGCGCTTGTCGAACAGGATCAGCCGTGAGAAGGCCGAAAGCCGCCTCAGGAGCCTGGTATAGCCCTCGTCTTCCCAGTGCAGGTCGAGGTTGGAGATGAAGCCGGGGACGAAGACGAGGTCGAACGACCCCTGGCCGACCACCTGATAGGCGATCCGCACCTCGCCGCTAAGGGCGTATCGGGTCTCGATCGGCCTCACGAGGGTGTCCGCCCGGCCTGACGATTTCTGATCGCCAACCATAGCAGAGCCGCGCCGGTTGCGGCAGCTTATATTTTAGCGGAAATGAATGTAGCCGGCGGCCGACGCGGTTACTTTTGCGACGCGGCGACGTCGCCAGGCGAGGCCGCGAGGCCGAGCTTGAGATCGGCCTCCGCCGGCGTGATCGGCCGTTTGATCCTGGCCGAAGCGACCACGACCAGTTCGTCGAAGCCTTCACCGCCGCTGTCCAGCATCTCGAAGAACTGGCGCCGCATTCTCGGCTCCCAGAACTTGTTGATATGCTCGGCGACGCCGGCAACGCCTTCCTCGCGTGGCCTGGAGTGGAAAAAGGCGGCGATCTGGTTGGCCATGCGCACCAGCTTTTCCCCCGTGCTCATGATGTGCTCTTCGTCATGCGACATGCTGGGCAACTCCCGAAATCACCCGGTCGGGGTGGGTAAAAACATCGAAATCGTCGCCACGCACCAGCGCCACCAGCGTCATGCCGGCCTCTTCCGCGGTGCGGATGGCAAGGGCCGTCGGCGCCGAGACGGCGATGATGAAGGCTGAACCGATCGCCGCCGTCTTCTGCACCATCTCGACCGAAACACGGCTGGTCACCACGACGGCGCCCGATGCGCCATCGATATTGGCCTTGGCCAGCGCGCCGGCCAGCTTGTCCAGCGCATTGTGGCGGCCGACATCCTCGCGCGCCATGACGACGCCCTTGCCATGGACGTAGAAGCCGGCTGCATGCACGGCGCCTGTCTCGGTATGCAGCGGCTGCACCTTCGACAGCAGCTTGACCGAGCGGGTGATATCGTCGGCCTCAAGCGTAAGTTTCGACGCACCCACCGGATCGACCGAGCGCATCGCTTCCTCGATCGATTCGATGCCGCACAGCCCGCAGCCCACCGGTCCGGCAAGCCGCCGCCGCCGCGCCTCGAAGCGCGTATTGGCCTGGTCCTTCAGCCGGATCTGGATGTCGATGCCGGCGCCATGATCCTCGACCTCGATGGCTTCGATCTCATCAGGCGCAGCGATGATGCCTTCGGTGAGCGAGAAGCCGAGCGCGAAGTCCTCGAAATCGGCGGGGCTCGCCATCATCACCGCATGCGTGGTGCCGGCGAAGGAGAACGCCACCGGCGTCTCTTCCGGCACCATGCGGTTGGCCGCAGCCGTGCCGCTGGCGCGGTGCGCCAGTCGCGATATCTGCGTCGTCGCTTTGCGGCGCGCGGCCAAGACTACTCCGCCGCCTGCAGCGGTGCGATGCGACGGCTCTGCTTGGCCTGCTCGTCATAGTCGCGTTGCCATTCCGACGGGCCGTTGGAAGCGCCGACCTGCACCGCGGTCACCTTGTATTCGGGACAGTTGGTCGCCCAGTCGGAGAAGTCGGTGGTGATGACGTTGGCCTGCGTGTCGGGATGGTGGAAGGTGGTGTAGACCACGCCCGGCGATACCCGGTCGGTGATCAGCGCGCGCAGCGTCGTCTCGCCCGAACGGCTGGTCAGCCGGACCCAGTCGCCATCGCGCAAGCCGCGGTTTTCTGCGTCGTGCGGATGGATTTCCAGCCTGTCCTCGGAGTGCCACATGACATTTTCGGTGCGCCGCGTCTGCGCGCCGACATTGTACTGCGACAGTATACGGCCGGTGGTCAGCAGCAGCGGGAAGCGCGGTCCGGTTCTTTCGTCCGTCGCCACATATTCGGTGCGGATGAACTTGCCCTTGCCGCGCACGAAGCCGTCGACATGCATGATCGGCGTGCCAAGCGGCGCCTTGTCGTTGCAGGGCCATTGCACGGAGCCGACCCGGTCGAGCAGGTCGAAGGAGACGTTGGCGAAGCTTGGCGTCGTCTTGGCGATCTCGTCCATGATTTCGGACGGATGGGTATAGTTCCAGTCGAGGCCGATCGCACGGGCGAGTTCCTGCGTCGCCTCCCAATCGGCGTAGCGCGCCTTCGGTTCCAGCACCTTGCGCACCATATTGATGCGGCGTTCGGCATTGGTGAAGGTGCCGTCCTTCTCGAGGAAGGTCGAGCCCGGCAGGAAGACATGCGCGTAGTTCGCCGTCTCGTTGAGGAAGAGGTCGTGCACCACCACGCATTCCATCGCGGCCAAGCCGGCGGCGACATGCTTGGTGTCGGGATCGGACTGCAGGATGTCCTCGCCCTGGATGTAGATGCCCTTGAACGAGCCGTCGACGGCGGCATCCAGCATGTTGGGAATGCGCAGGCCGGGTTCGTCGTCGAGCTTCACGCCCCAGAGGCTTTCGTAGATGTCGCGCACCGCGTCACCCGAAATGTGCCGGTAGCCCGGCAGCTCATGCGGGAACGAGCCCATGTCGCAGGAGCCCTGCACATTGTTCTGGCCGCGCAGCGGGTTCACGCCGACGCCAGGCCGGCCGATATTGCCGGTGGCCATGGCGAGGTTGGCGATCGCCATCACCGTGGTCGAGCCCTGGCTGTGCTCGGTGACGCCGAGGCCGTAATAGATCGCGCCATTGCCGCCCTTGGCGTAGAGACGGGCGGCACCGCGGATCAACTCCGGATCGACGCCGGACAGCTTGCCGACGATTTCGGGGCTGTTTTCCGGCAGGGCGACGAAGGACGCCCAGTCCTGGAATTCCGCCCAGTCGCAGCGCTCGCGGATGAAGGCTTCGTCGAAAAGGCCCTCGGTGACGATGACGTGCGCCAGCGAGGTCAGCACGGCGACATTGGTGCCGGGCTTCAGCGGCAAATGGTAGTCGGCTTCGACGTGGGCCGACTTGACCATTTCGGTGCGGCGCGGATCGAGCACGATCAGCTTGGCGCCCTGGCGCAGCCGCTTCTTCAGCCGCGAGGCGAACACCGGGTGCGCGGAAGCCGGATTGGCGCCGATGATGACGGCGACGTCGGTGAATTCGACGGAATCGAAGTCCTGCGTGCCGGCCGAGGTGCCGTAGGTCTGGCCGAGCCCATAGCCGGTCGGCGAATGGCAGACGCGTGCGCAGGTGTCGACATTGTTGTTGCGGAAGCCCTGCCGAACCAGCTTCTGGACGAGATAGGTCTCCTCATTCGTGCAGCGCGAGGAGGTGATGCCGCCGATCGCCGTGCGTCCGTACTGGTACTGGATGCGGCGGAATTCCTTGGCCGTATGGGCGATCGCCTCTTCCCAGCTCACTTCGCGCCAGGGATCACTGACCTTTTCGCGGATCATCGGCGACAGGATGCGGTCCTTGTGGGTGGCATAACCGTAAGCGAAGCGGCCCTTCACGCAGGAATGGCCGTGGTTGGCCATGCCCTCCTTGTAGGGCATCATGCGGATGACCTCGTCGCCCTTCACTTCGGCCTTGAACGAGCAGCCGACGCCGCAATAGGCGCAGGTGGTGACGGCCGAGCGCTCCGGCAGGCCCTTTTCGAGCACGGTCTTCTCGCGCAGCGCATCGGTCGGGCAGGCCTGCACGCAGGCGCCGCAGGACACGCATTCGGAGGCAATGAAGTCCTCGTGCATGCCGGCGACCATGCGCGATTCGAAGCCGCGGCCCTCGATGGTCAGCGCGAAAGTGCCTTGCACCTCCTCGCAGGCGCGCACGCAGCGCGAGCAGACGATGCACTGCGCCGGATCATAGGTGAAATAGGGGTTGGACTCATCACGGGCGATGTAGTCGACCGCGAGCGAGCCATGGCCCGGCGCGACGCCATTTTCTTCCTTGACGTGGTTGCGGCCCTCAACGCCGTAGCGATTTTCGGTCAGGCCGACAGACTTCGCCACCACATCGAACTCGCTGGCGCCAGTTCCGGCCTTCTCGTGCCAGCCGGTCGGATGGTCGGAGACGTAGAGTTCCATGACGCCCCGGCGGATGGCGTCGAGCCTGTCCGACTGCGTGCGCACCACCATGCCTTCGCCGACAGGCGTCGTGCAGGAAGCCGGCGTACCGCCGCGCCCGTCGATTTCGACGAGGCAGACGCGGCAGGAACCGAAGGAGTCCAGCATGTCGGTGGCGCAGAGCTTGGGGATCTCCACCCCGCCTTCCATCGCCGCACGCATGATCGACGTGCCTTCAGGCACGCTGATGCTGCGGCCATCGACGGTCAGCGTGACCTGTTTTTGCGCCTTCGACTCCGGAGTTCCGTAGTCAATCTCTTCGATCAGCGTTGGGAAGTCGGCCTTGATGTTCATCTGCCAGCTCCTATTCAGCAGCCACGCGCGCTGGCGCGGGCTTGAAATCCTCGGGGAAATGGGTGATCGAGCTCATCACCGGGTAGGGCGTGAAGCCGCCCAGCGCGCAGAGCGAACCGAACTTCATCGTGTTGCAGAGGTCGGTAACCAGAGCGAGGTTCTTTTCCGGCTCGATTCCGGCGGCGAGCCTGTCGATGGTTTCCACGCCCCGCGTCGAGCCGATGCGGCAAGGAGTGCACTTGCCGCAGCTTTCGATGGCGCAGAACTCCATGGCGAAGCGTGCCTGCTTCAGCATGTCGGCGGTATCGTCGAAAACCGTGATGCCGGCATGGCCGATCAGCCCATCGCGCTTGGCGAATTCCTCGTAGTCGAACGGCGTGTCGAACAGTGCGCGCGGGAAGTAGGCGCCGAGCGGTCCGCCAACCTGCACCGCCTTCACTGGGCGCCCGGTGGACGTGCCGCCGCCGATCTCGTCGACGATCTCGCCCAGCGTCAGGCCGAAAGCGGTTTCGAACAGGCCGCCTTGCTTGACGTTGCCGGCGATCTGGATCGGGATCGTGCCGCGCGAGCGGCCCATGCCGAAATCCTTGTAGAAGGCGGCGCCCTTGTCCATGATGATGGGTACGGAAGCCAGCGAAATGACGTTGTTGATCACCGTCGGCTTGCCGAACAAACCCTGTATCGCGGGCAGCGGCGGCTTGGCGCGCACCACGCCGCGCTTGCCTTCCAGGCTGTTCAAGAGCGAGGTTTCCTCGCCGCAGACATAGGCGCCGGCACCGACGCGGATTTCCATGTCGAAGGCGTTAGGCGAACCCAGCACATTGACGCCGAGCACACCGGCCTTGCGGGCGATCTCGACGGCCTTGTTCATGACAGCCACCGCGTGCGGATATTCCGAGCGGATATAGACGAAACCCTTGGTCGCGCCGGTGGCGATGCCGGCGATGGTCATGCCTTCGATGAGCACGAAGGGGTCGCCCTCCATGATCATGCGATCGGCGAAGGTGGCGCTGTCGCCCTCGTCGGCATTGCAGACGATGTATTTGCGCTCCGATGTCGTATCGAGCACCGTCTTCCATTTGATGCCGGTCGGGAAGCCTGCGCCGCCGCGGCCGCGCAGGCCGGAGTCGGTGACCTGCTTGACGACGTCGGCGGGCGCCATGGCCACCGCGTTCCGCAGGCCGCTCAGTCCGCCGAGCGATTTGTAGGCATCGAGCGACAGCGGGTCGTTGATGCCACAACGTGCAAACGTCAAGCGAGTTTGTTTGGCCAGGAACGGAATCTTGTCCGGTGCGCCGAGCCAGCGCTTGTGATGGCCGCCGGTGAGAAAACCGCTGTCGAACAGGCTCTTCACGTCCGACGGTTTCACCGGCCCGTAGGCGACACGGCCATTGGCCGTCGCCACTTCGACCATCGGTTCGAGGAAATAGGCGCCGCGCGAGCCGTTGCGCACAATCTTGGCCTCGATGCCGCGCTCCGCGAGTTCCTTGGCGACGGCCTTCGCGACCTTTTCCGCGCCCAGCGCCAGTGCGCCGGAATCGCCGGGAATATAGATACGGGGGGTCATGAGCGCACCTCGGCGACGATCTCGTCGATCTTGTCGTCATCCAACCGACCGATCACCTCGCCATCCAGCATCGCAGATGGCGAGCAGGCGCACAGCCCGAGGCAATAGACCGGTTCCAGCGTAACCGATCCGTCACGCGTGGTCTCATGGAAGTCGATGCCGAGCAACTGCTTGACCTTGGCGGCGACCGCGTCCGAACCCATCGACTGGCAGGCTTCCGCCTGGCAGAGCTTGAGCACGTGCCGCCCGGCCGGGCGCGCGCGGAAATCATGATAGAAAGTCACGACACCATGCACCTCGGCCCTGGACAGGTTCAGGCCGTCGGCAATGACGGGGACGGCATCCTGCGGGACGTGGCCGAATTCTTCCTGGATGCCGTGGAGGATCGGCAGCAGCGGACCTTCGAGGTCCTTCAACTCCTGGATAATCGCCGCCGTGCGCGATGCGATCTCGGTACTTGCAGGCTGCATCGTCATGCAGCGCCCTCCCTGGTCGATAGCTTTTATCGCTAAGTCTTTACAAAATCAGAGGAAACCCGCGAAATCAATAAAGCTGTTTCGTTGCTCGATAGAAATCTTCTATCGACGAGCTGCGCTCAGCATTGTCTAGCCTAGCGGTGGGCGCGGAAATCGTCTGCCAGCGCCATCGCCTCGTCCAGCAGCGCCTGCACCAGCGGCGTGTGCGGCTCGCGCGGCGCGGCGACCAGCCCGACTGTGTGGCTGGCATCGGGCTCGACGATCGGAATGGCCCGGATCGGTTCGGAAAAACCGAATGTTTCCGCAAGGTTGAGTGGCATGATCGATGACCATTTGCCGGTCCGGATGTGCGAGAACAGCACGATCATCGAATTCGATTCCAGCGTCGGCCGCACCTGCACGCCGGCTTCCGCCAGGTGCTGGTCGATGATGCGGCGGTTCTGCATGTCCGGCGTCAGAAGGCACAGCGGCAACTGGCTGATCTCGGACCATGTCACTTTGTCGCGGTCGGAATAGGGATTGCCGATTGCGGTGATCAATTGGTAGCGCTCGTCATAGAGGGGCACGCTGGTCACCCGTCCCAGCGGTTCGTTGTCGAGATAGGTGATGCCCGCATCGACATCGAAATTGCCAAGCAGCGACAGCACTTCGATCGAGGTCCGCGACAGCACCGAAAAGGTGACGCCTGGGTGCTTGTCTCGAAAGGGCGTCGTCAATCTCGCGACCATCGCCAATGCCGTCGGGATTGCTGCAATCCGGATGCGGCCGGAAAGGCCATACCGGGCGGCGCGCATCTCCTCGCGCATGGTCCTGGAGTCGCCGACGATGCGGCGCGCCCAGACCAACACTTGCTTGCCCTCCGGGGTCAGCCCCTGGAACCGCGACCCGCGATTGACCAGCATGACGCCGAGCTGGCCCTCGAGCTGCTTGATGCCGGCCGACAGGGTCGGCTGCGTGACCCCGCACGCCTCGGCCGCCCGGCCGAAGTGCTCTTCCTTGGCCAGCGCGATGAAGAATTCCAGCTTGTCGATCATTGGCGGAAGCTATCCGGCGCGGTGGCGTCGCGCCAGATGGTGTCGCGCTCAAACCTCCAATGCATGTCGCCCGAAAGTGACTTCGGTTTTGGGACAACGACATGCATAAAAAAGCGATCGCGCCGCGCTGCCTCGATCGCCGGATCTACCGATCCACGAGATTGAGGATGTTGCCGTCCGGATCCTTGAACCATGCGACTTTCATGCCGCCGCCGACATGCAGGTCGCCCTCCATCGTTAGGCCGGGCATCTCGTAATGCTCGAAGGCGACACCCTTCGACTTGAGGGCGTCGACGACATCGGCGATGGCGTCGCCGACCCTCCAGGTTACCGCCGTCGCCTTGTTGGTCCCTGCGAATTCGGAACGATAGACATTGATCGTGGTATCGCCGCTTTTGTAGACGATCAATTCGCCGCCCTCATCGTGCACCTGTTCCAGGCCGAGTGTTCTCTCATAGAAGGCCTTGGCCTTTGCCAGATCCTTCACGGCGAGGTTTGCTGATGCGTTGCTGTTTGCAAGCATGATCGTCTCCTTCCCTGGTTGTCATTCCCTCTGCTCATGGAAATAGGTCGCCCAGGCCGCTTGACGACCGCCATCATGCCTGGCGCTTGGAGCGGTCCGCGATCTGCACTATGTGAGCTGCAGCCGAACGCCAGGGAACAACAGCCATGTCCATCACCAAGGAAATCGTCACCGAGCGCCTGAAGACGGTGAACGGGCCGGACTTTACCGGCAACATCGTCGACCTCGGCATGGTTTCGGAGATTTTCATCGCCGATTCGAAAGTGTTCTTCTCGATCACCGTTCCCGCCGCGCGCGCCCAGGAGATGGAGCCGTTGCGCGCCGCCGCCGAGCGGGTGGTGAAGGCCATTCCCGGCGTCGCCGGTGCGGTCGTCGCGCTGACGGCTGAAAAGAAAGGCGGCGGCATGGAGGCGTCGGTTCCATCGCGTCCCGCACCCAGGCCGGCGCCGACGGCTCCGGTCGCTGCGGCGCCACGGGCGGCTCCGCATGCTCCCGCTTCGCAGAGCCAGGGCAAGCGCGGCGTGCCCGGCATCGAGGCGATCATAGCGGTTGCTTCAGGCAAGGGTGGCGTCGGCAAGTCGACCACGGCCGTCAACCTGGCGCTCGGCCTTGCCGCCAATGGCTTGCGGGTCGGTGTGCTGGATGCCGACATCTATGGCCCGTCGATGCCCAGGCTGCTTAACATCCATGGCCGGCCGCAGACGGTCGACGGCAAGATCCTGAAACCGATGGAGAACTACGGCCTCAAGGTGATGTCGATGGGTTTCCTCGTCGATGAGGAGACGCCGATGATCTGGCGCGGGCCGATGGTGATGTCGGCGCTGACGCAGATGCTGCGCGAGGTTGAATGGGGGCGGCTCGACGTGCTCGTCGTCGATATGCCGCCCGGCACGGGCGATGCGCAACTGACCATGGCCCAGCAGGTGCCGTTGGCGGGTGCCGTCATCGTTTCGACGCCGCAGGACCTGGCACTGATCGACGCCCGCAAGGGCCTCAATATGTTTAGGAAAGTCGATGTGCCGCTGCTCGGCATCGTCGAGAACATGAGCTACTTCATCGCCCCGGATACCGGCAAGCGATACGACATCTTCGGCCATGGCGGCGCGCGCCGCGAGGCGGAGAGGCTGGGCGTCACCTTCCTCGGCGAGGTGCCGCTTGAAATGGGGATCCGCGAGAGCTCTGACGCCGGCACGCCGGTGGTCGTCTCGAAGCCGGATGGCGCCGAGGCGAGAATCTACCGCGATATCGCCTCCAAGGTCTGGGACAGGGTCAACGAGGAACGCGGCGCGGCCGAAGCGGCAGTGCCGAGTATCGTCTTTGAGTGAACCCTCACGGGGAGTGCGTCAGCCGCCCACTTTCTCGCCGAAAGCCGAAAAGAACTGTCCGGCCAGTTTCTTCGACGTCGATTCGATCAGCCGGCTGCCGAGTTGCGCGATCTTGCCGCCGACTTCTGCCTTGGCCGCATATTTGAGGACCGTCGCGTCCGGCCCGTCGGCGGTGAGCGTGACGTCGGCGCCGCCCTTGGCGAAGCCGGCGATGCCGCCCTTGCCTTCGCCCTGGATGGTGTAGGCATGCGGCGGCTTGAGATTCCTGAGCGTCACTTCGCCGTTGAAGGTGGCCTTGATCGGCCCGATCTTCAGCACCACCGTTGCCGCCATCTCGGTCGCCGATTTCATTTCCAGGCTCTGGCAGCCTGGAATGGCGCCCCTCAGGACGGTTGGGTCGTTCAGCGCTTCCCACACTTTCTGCACGGGTGCGGCGATACGTTCCTCGCCCTCGATCACCAAAGCCATCTAAACCTCCCGCATCGCCTATGTCGGATTGGTCGTAGCGTGCGGCTCGATAGCTGTCTATCGCACCAAAGTCCGGATTCAGATCACGCGTGCCCCTTGCCTGCATCCGCGCGTTGTCATATCGATTTGTCATACAAATACGGAGACCATGATGGCCGGCGCCCCCACGAAAAAGAAAAAGTTCCGCTCGCAGGAGTGGTTCGACAATCCCGACAATCCGGGAATGACGGCGCTTTATCTCGAGCGCTACCTGAATTACGGGCTGACTCGCGCCGAGCTGATGTCGGGCAAACCGCTGATCGGCATCGCGCAGACGGGCTCTGACCTTTCGCCTTGCAACCGGCACCATATCGAACTTGCCAAGCGCGTGCGCGAAGGCATCGTCTCGATGGGCGGCATTCCTTTCGAATTCCCCTGTCACCCGATCCAGGAGACCGGCAAGCGGCCGACCGCCGCCCTTGACCGCAACCTCGCCTATCTCAGCCTTGTCGAGGTGCTCTACGGCTATCCGCTCGACGGCGTCGTGCTCACCATCGGCTGCGACAAGACCACGCCTGCCTTGCTGATGGCGGCGGCGACCGTCAACATCCCGGCCATCGCGCTGTCGGTCGGCCCGATGCTCAATGGCTGGCATAAGGGCAAGCGCACCGGCTCGGGCACCATCGTCTGGGAATCGCGTCAGCGCCTGTCGGCCGGCGAGATCGGCTATGACGAGTTCATGGACATCGTCGCGTCCTCGGCGCCGTCCACCGGCTACTGCAACACGATGGGCACGGCCACCACGATGAATTCGCTGGCCGAGGCGCTCGGCATGCAACTGCCCGGTTCGGCCGCCATTCCGGCGCCCTACCGCGAGCGCGGCCAGATCGCCTACGAAACCGGCAAGCGCATCGTCGACATGGTGCACGAAGACCTGAAACCGTCCGATATCATGACCCGCGCGGCTTTCGAAAACGCCATCGTCGTCAATTCGGCGATCGGCGGCTCGACCAACGCGCCGATCCATCTCAACGCCATCGCCCGCCATCTCGGCGTGCCGCTCGACAATGACGACTGGCAGACCATCGGCCTCAAAGTGCCGCTCATCGTCAATCTGCAGCCGTCAGGTGAATATCTGGGCGAAGACTATCACCACGCCGGTGGCGTGCCTGCCGTGGTCGCCGAACTGATGAAGGCCGGAATGCTGCCGCATCCCGATGCCTTGACCGTCAATGGCAAGTCGATCGGCGCCAATTGCGAGGGCGTCGCCAACGAGAATACCGACGTCATCCGCACGGTGGCCGAGCCGCTGAAGGCCAATGCCGGCTTTATCAACTTCAAGGGCAACCTATTCGATTCGGCGATCATGAAGATGAGCGGCATTTCGCCGGAATTCCGCGAGCGCTATCTGTCGAACCCGGACGACCCGGAAGCCTTCGAGGGCAACGCCATGGTGTTCGACGGCCCCGAGGATTACCACGCCCGCATTGACGATCCGGCGCAAGGCATCGACGAGCATACCATCCTGTTCATGCGCGGCGCCGGTCCCGTCGGCTATCCCGGCGGCGCCGAGGTCGTCAACATGCAGCCGCCGGCCTACCTCATCAAGAAGGGTATCCACGCGCTGGCCTGCATCGGCGACGGCCGCCAATCCGGCACGTCGGGCTCACCGTCGATCCTGAACGCCTCGCCGGAAGCCGCGGTCGGCGGTGGCCTGGCGCTGCTCAAGTCCGGCGACCGCGTCCGCATCGACCTGCGGAAGGGCACGGCGAACATCCTCGTCAGCGATGACGAGATCACACGGCGGCGCGCCGAGCTGCAGAAGGATGGCGGCTATCACTATCCCCAGCACCAGACGCCCTGGCAGGAGATCCAGCGCGGCATGGTCGACCAGTTCTCGGCCGGCATGGTGCTGAAGCCGGCAGTGAAATATCAGGATGTGGCCCACACGATGGGAGTGCCTCGCGACAATCATTGATTATTCCCGGGAATAGTCATCGATTATTCCTGGCTGGTCATTGATGATGGATGACGACGACCGGCGCCTGATCGATCAGGCCGCCGGTCTCGCGGCCACGGGCCGGGAAACGCTCCGTCCTTGACAAGCCAGCCCAACAATTCCACCATCATCGCAAGGGGTGTATCGCGACGACCCCGTGAGGCGTCAGCCCAATGTTCGCGTCCAGGCTTCTTCAGGAGGTGGACGCCATGCCGTCAACAACCGCTATCACCGTACAGCAACTATCCCGTCTGATTGGTCTGCCGGGCGCGCCTGTGATCGTCGATGTCCGTATCGATGAAGACTACGACGCCGACCCGCGCCTGCTGCCGGCCTCTCACCGGCGCAATTTCAAAACGGTCTCGGCTTGGGCAAACGACCTTGCCGGCAGCCAAGTGGCCGTCGTTTGCCAGAAGGGGCAAAAGCTTTCGCAAGGGGTTGCCGCGTGGCTGCGGCATGAAGGCATTGCCGCCGAATCCCTCGAAGGCGGCTTCGAAGCCTGGCGCGATGCCGGCGGGCTTCTGGTCCGCGCCGACAAGATACCTTCCCGCGATGAAAAGGGCCGCACCGTCTGGGTGACGCGGGCTCGCCCCAAGGTCGATCGCATCGCTTGCCCATGGCTGATCCGGCGCTTCATCGATCCCGACGCGGTGTTTCTCTTCGTCGAACCCGCTGAAGTTCCGGCTGTCGCAGACCGCTTTCAGGCCGTGCCTTTCGACATCGACAATGTGTTCTGGAGTCATCGCGGCGAGCGCTGCACCTTCGACACGATGATCGAGGAGTTCGGGCTGGAATCCCAGGCACTCGATCGGCTTGCCACGATCGTGCGCGCGGCCGACACCGCACGCCTGGATCTGGTTCCTCAGGCAGCCGGATTTCTGGCCGCCTCGCTTGGCCTGTCACGCATGTTCCGCGACGATCTGGAGCAGCTGGAGGCCGGCACGATACTCTATGACGCGTTCTTCCGCTGGTGTCGCGACGCCACTGACGAGACGCACAACTGGCCGGGCGGGGCAAAGCCGTCATGAGCAGCCTCATTTCGGGCAATGATGCCGACCTCGTCGAGGCGCCGGCGGTCCCGAGCTTCCGCGAAGCCACGAAACTCTGGGCGAAGATCGGATTGCTGAGCTTCGGCGGGCCGGCGGGGCAGATCGCGCTCATGCACAAGGAATTGGTCGAGGACCGGCGCTGGATCGGCGAACAGCGTTTCCTGCATGCGCTGAACTACTGCATGCTGCTGCCCGGTCCCGAGGCCCAGCAACTCGCCATCTATATCGGCTGGCTGCTGCACAGGACGATCGGCGGCCTTGTCGCCGGTGTCCTGTTCGTGGTGCCCGGCGCACTGGTCATGCTCACCCTGAGCATTCTCTATGCGCTCTATGGTGATGTCCCGCTGGTCGCGGCGCTGTTCTTCGGGGTCAAGGCCGCCGTGCTCGCGGTCGTGGTCGAGGCGGTGATCCGCATCGGCCGCCGCGCCTTGAAGAACCGGTTGATGGTGGCGATCGCGCTCTGCGCTTTTCTCGGCATCTATGTGCTCGCCATCCCGTTCCCGCTCATCGTCCTGATTGCGGGATCGGTGGGATGGGTGGGAAACCGTGTCGCGCCAGCCCTGTTTTCCGGCGCGGCGCACGGCAAGAACGACGCTCCCGATATCAGGGGCGCGGTCGACCTGATGTTCGAACGCGGCGAACTGGCCCATACCAGGCCGACACGATGGCATGCGCCGCGCACCATCGCGATCTGGCTGCCGATTTGGCTCGGGCCGGTTCTGTTGCTGTGGGCGCTCACCGGGACGAGCAGCGTGTGGACGCAGATTGGCGGCTTCTTCAGCCTCATGGCGGTGGTCACCTTCGGCGGCGCCTACGCGGTTCTTGCCTATGTCGCGCAGGCAGCCGTGCAGTCCTTCGGCTGGCTCGCCCCTGGTGAAATGGTCGATGGCCTCGGCCTCGCCGAGACCACGCCGGGTCCACTCATCCTGGTGTTGCAATTCGTCGGCTTCATCGCCGCGTTTCGCCACTCCGGCTCGCTGGACGCACTGCTTGGCGGATCGCTTGGAGCGCTGCTGACGCTGTGGGTTACGTTCACACCCTGCTTCTTCTGGATATTCCTCGGCGCGCCCTACATTGAGGCCCTGCGCGGCAACAAGGCCCTGTCGGCCGCACTGGGCGCGATCACCGCCGCCGTGGTCGGCGTCGTCATGAACCTTGCTCTGTGGTTCGCCTTGCACGTCGTCTTCCGCGAAGTACGCATGACGGGCCTTGGCATGAACGTGCCGGTGCTTTCGTCGATCGACTGGCGAGCCGCGCTGCTTTCGGTCGCCGCCATGGTCGCCATCCTGAAGTGGAAAACCGGTGTGCTGCCGACGCTTGCGGGATGCGCTCTTGCCGGCGTGTTGCTGCTCGCCGCGGGCGGCTAGTGGATGTCGCCCGGAAGTGTCTTCGGTTCGGGAAAACGACATGCATCGAAACAAGATCTAAGGCGCGTCGCATGAATCCGTTTCGACGCGACGCGCTTAGATTTTCCGGCTCCTTTGTATTCCGCTTCCGAACCACCTAACTGGTGGAAAACGGATTGGACCAGCAATGGCGGGACGACGCTCTTCCCTCGGCTTTCTCGGCATGTTCGGCCGCTCGGGTGATTTGCGGCAGCTCGATGCCGCCTTGCGTGGCGCCGACCTGCATCCCGCCCTCGTGCCCGAAGGGGTGAAACTAACCATCGTCAATCTGATGAGGGACCACTGGCCCGAGGAGCCGCCGCCGCAGGCCTATCCGCGGGTAGCGAACCTGTTCAGCTACTGCATCGCGGGACCGGAAACCTTCGAGCGTGCGCAAGGTCCACAGCAGCGGCTCGACGCGGAGCGCCGGATCGAGGCCGCTCTCGAAACCGGCGACGATCTCGATGCGCAGATCGTGCTGATGGCACTGCACGCCAAGCTGATCAACGCCGAGGTGGTTGAGCGCTTCCGGCTGGGCGCCGACTGAGTGCTTTCGTGAAACGCTGAAACCACGCTAAGCCCGGCTTATCTCCTGGAGATACCAGCCGATATAACGCAACTCGTTGTACTCCATCGGCGCGATCGGTCCGGGCACGAAATAGTGCGAGCGTACGCCGCGCGCCGTATGCTCGATGATCTTCTTGTCCTCGTCCGTGGTGACCTTCCACAGCCAGGTCAGTTTTTCCAGATCGTAGTCCTGGCCTTCGACAGCGTCGCCGCGCACCAGCCAGATCAGTTCCATCTCGCAGGTCTGAGCCGTTTTCGGGATGAATCGGTAGATCATCCCGTGGTCGGGGTAGCAGACGAGGAAAGTCGTGCCGCCAAGATGGATGGAGGTGACGCCGCCGTCATAGTCGGTGAAGCGGCCCATCAGTGGCGCGACGGGGGAGCCGTCCCGGCTTCCGCTCGAAACGCCGTCGTAAAGCGCGTAGCGGAAGGTGTGGATCGCCTCCTGGCCGGCGGCCGAATTCTGCCAGCGATCGCCGCTGCCGATCTCGATACCGAGAGCGCAGGTCCGCTGTTCCATCGCGGCATTGAGCTGCTCGATCATTTCCGCGGGCTTTTCCAGCGCGTGCGTCTGCGAATATTCGGGATGTGCCGGTCCGCAATGGTAGCATTCGACGTAATTTTCGACGGCGAGCTTCCAGTTCGCGTCGAGCGGATAGCTTTGGCGATAGGCCACCTTGGCATCGCCCCAACCATATTGTCCGCAACTCGTGCGCAAGGATTGCTCGATCGGATCGAAATCGAGCGGCGTCTCGGCGAAGGAGATGAAGACAAGGCCGGTCGCGACGCGGACATGGAGCTTCTTCAGCCCGTGCGCGGTGCGGTCGAAATCCTTCGGCATCAGCCTGGCGGCGCGCAGCGAGCCGTCATTGGAATAGGTCCATGCATGGTACGGGCAGACGAACACTTTCGCGTTGCCCTTCTCTTTGGTGCAGACCTCGGCGCCGCGATGGCGGCAGACATTGAGCATGGCATGCACGGTGCCATCCATGCCACGCGACAGGATGACCGCCTCGTCACCGAGCTTGAACAGTTCGAAGTCGCCGGGGTTGGGAATGACGCTGGCATGCGCCAGGCAGTGCCAATGGCGGCGGAACAGACGTTCCATGTCCCGCTCGAAAATATCCTGGTCGTGGTAGAATGGGCGCGTCAGGCCGTAGCCTGGCCGGTGCGAGGCCACCAGCCGATCGATGGCATCTTCGGTATTTGCGGCTTGCTGGATAGGATAGACGCTCATTTGTCGTTCTGCCCAATGGTTGGTTCTGTCGGTGGCTATCTGTATGTCGGTCTTCTGGCTAGCCGCCCATGCTCGCTCGCGGCAGGTGGATCAGGTTGCCGAAGCGGGCGCGCAATCTGTCGTCGACCAGCTTGGGCACGTGCCGCGGAAATCGTTCCGCAAGGATGCGCTTCTTTTCGTCGATCGCCCGGGCCAATATATCAGGGCGGCCTTTTTCGTTCCATTCCTTCGGTGAGGAACGGTCGCCGAAGGCGGGATAAAAACGCTCTGCCCGGGCCGACTTGAGCGTTTGCTCGTTATCAAGATAATGGCCCGGACCCTTGAGGCAGACATCGGCGATGGTGTCGATCGAGAGCGCTTCGTCCGTCACTTCGATGCCGCGTGCGCAGCGCAAGCAATGGCCAAGCATGTCATTGTCGATGATCAGGCTTTCCAGGCAGAAGCCGAGCAGCGAGGCATGCATGCCGGCCGATTCGTAGACGAGGTTGAGGCCCGAGAGGCCGGCCATCACATTGGTGATGCCCTTCTCGTAGCCGGACTGGATATCGGGCAGTTTCGAGTCTGTCATGCCGGCGGCCGAGCCGCCGGGCAGGTCGTAGAATTGCGCCATCTGCGCGCAGGCCGCCGTTACCACCGCCTGTTCGGCCGAGCCCCCGGCCATGGTGTTGGTGCGCAGGTCCGACATGAACGGCCAGGCGCCGAAGATCGCCGGATGTCCCGGCTTGAGTGCGTTGACATATACCAGGCCAGCCAGCACTTCGGCCACTGCCTGCGCGACCGCGCCGGCCATCGCCGCCGGAGCGGTTGTTCCGGACTGGCCGGTGGAGAGGAGCAGGATGGGGATGCCGCCTTCGACACAGGCCTCGAGCACGCCGCAGGCATCCTCGGCGAACTTCATCGGTGGCACGACGAAGGAGTTGGAGTTGGAAACGAATGGCCGGGCGCGGAAATTCTCCTCGCCACCGGCGATGGCATAGAGCATTTCGAGCGCCGGCTTCACATTCTCGCGCACGGTGAAGGACGTGCCGACATGCTTCGACGTCCCCATCACGCAGGCGTAGAGCGTGTTGAAATCCATATCGAGCGGGTCGGCGATGTCGCGCGCCACCATCGGCCGCTGGAAAAAATGGATGTTGCTCAGTCCATCGACGATGCGGGCGGCGTCATAGATGTCCTGCAGCTTCGATTCGCGATACTCGCGTTTTTCGAGATCCACCAGATGCACGGCGATACCCGCCGTGCCGTAATGGACGCGCTTGCCCTGGATCACCATGTCGTGCCTGGGGTCCTGGCCATGCAGCGTGAAATGCCGCGCGGCTCGCTTGATGGTGTCGAGTACGAGCGCACGGGGGAAACGGATGCGGCCATCGTCGCCATGGATGGCGCCAGCCTTGGTCAGGACTTTTATGCAGGACGGGATGGCGTTGGCGAAGCCGACCGTTTCCAGAAGCGTCAGCACGCCCTCATGAATGCGCTCGCAGTCGTTTCCGCGCAATGGCCCGTAACTGCCGCCTTCCATGGCTTGGTGTAGTGGCCCGTTTGGTGGAATGGCTGATTTCACCGCACGTCCCGTTTCGCGGTCGCCGGAGCGTTGTGGACGACGGTTCGCCGGCATGTCCTGCTTTTCGACAGCCACTGGCATGGAAGCACTCCACCTCTACCGGCAGGAGCTCGTGGCGGTTGGTCCACCATCAACCTGCTTCTTCTCTGACGCCGACTATGCCGCCGGCACTGGCCCATCCTATGAGCCAGCTGGCCCAGCTACATGTGCCAGACCTAAAACAAACCGGAGCCGCTGAGAAGCGGCTCCGGTCACGAAATCGGCTTGATGGATCAGGCGGCGGCCGGCCTGCGTCCGGCTGCGGTGGCGAGTTCCCGGATGCCGGGCTCGATGTGCTGCAGAGCGATAGAGGAAATGCCCAACCGCATGAAACGCGAAGGCTTCTCGGTGCGGTCGAAGAAGCGGTCGCCGGGCTCGATGATGACGCTGCGCGAGGCCGCGGCTTCGGCCAAACCGCGGGAATCGGTGCCGCGGGGCCCTTCCAGCCACAGCGACGTGCCGCCGGCCGAGTCGGTCGAGCGCCATTCCGGCAGGAAGGCCGAAATCGCATGGACCAGCCGCTTGCGCCGCTCGTCGAAGGCGCTCGACAGCCGCCGCACCAGCGCTTCGTGATGGCCGAGCGACAGGAACAGCGCCACGGCGCGCTGATTGTTGGCCGGCGGATGGCGCAGCATGAAGCGGCGCAGCGCCCTGAGTTCGGCGATCAGTCCAGCGGAAGCCACGATGTAGCCAAGCCGCAGCCCCGGGGCCAGCGTCTTCGACATCGAGCCGACATAGACGACGCGGCCGGAACGGTCGAGGCTCTTCAATGCCTGCTGCGGCGCCTCGTCGAGAAGCTGGCTGTCATAGCCGTCTTCGATGATGATCTGGTTGTGCCGGTTGGCGCGCGCCAGAAGATCCTGCCGCCGCTCCGCCGACAACGGCACCATGGTCGGGCAATGATGACTGGGGGTGACGAAGACGAAGCCGGAATCATTGGGAATAGAAGAGGTTACGATACCGGACTGGTCCACTGGCACCGGCTCGATGTCGGCGCCCGCGAGCCGGAAGATCGAGCGTGCGTCGGGATAGCCTGGATCCTCCATCGCCACTTTCGAGCCCTTGGTCATCAGCAGCGAGGCCAGCATATAGAGCGCGTTCTGGGCGCCCAGCGTGACGATGATCTCGTCGGGATTGGCGAAGATGCCGCGCCGGGGCAGCAGCCGTGCCTGGATTTGCTCGATCAGCAGCGGATCGTCGCGGTCGACCATGTCGGACGCCCAGTTGCGGATCTCCAGCACGGCCAGCGCCATGCGGTTGCACTCGCGCCACTCGGCGGTCGGGAACAGCGCCGGGTCGAACTGGCCGTACACGAAGGGGTAGGAGGACTTGATCCAGTTCTCGTGCTTGGCGGGCGGCGGCATGTCGCTTGCCGCGATCTGCCGGCGCGCCTTCCAGTCGATCTCGTTGGCCTGGTCGGGTGCTTTCTGGTGCGGCTTGGCGGGTGTCGCCAGCACGTCCGGATTGACGAAATGGCCGCGCCGCTCGCGCGCCACCAGGAAACCCTGGTCGACGAGCTGCTGGAATGCCAGCACCACCGTTCCGCGTGCGACGCCGAGTTTTTCGGCCAGGATACGGCAGGAAGGCAGCGGCATCGAAGCGGCGATCTGGCGGTCGAGAATCGCGGCCACGATGGCTTGGCGGATCTGCGCCTGCAGGGTCTGGCCGGATTCAGCCGAAATCCGGAACAGGCCGGACCATATCGCCGTGTCGTTTCTCTGTGGCATGGAAGATGTTCCTCGATGGCCAGCTTTTTTCGCTTGGCTGGACCAGCCGAACGTAACCGTGGCACAAGGGGTTGCGCCAATCAATTTTTCTGATCTTTGGGATTTATGCCAGTGATCCTTCAAGCTCGAAATAAGGCGCGGCCCCTCGCTCTCGACACCACCTCGCTCCTCGATACCCACCTCCTTGCTCGATACATTGTGTCATCGCATCGTGATGTGCTGCGTCATCGCCGCGTATTGACCGGATGGATTTCGGCTCAATAGTTGGGGCGCGACGACACGCGCCGGAAACATCCGGTCTGATATGGTGCGTCGAAAAAGCCAGGAGTCCCCGCCAGTGGATCAGTCAGCCTTCCAGAAACAGCTTGCCGCCCTGCGCGACCATCGCGCCGCGGCCCCGGGCGACATGCGCCAGGCCTTTGCCGCCGATCCACAGCGCTTCAAGACATTCTCCGCCGCTGACGGCGACCTCCTGCTCGACTGGTCGAAATGCGCCGTCGACGCGACGACCATGGATTTCCTTGAGAAGCTCGCCGCCGCAGCCGATCTCGAAGGCCGTCGCGCCGCCATGTTCGCCGGCAAGAAGATCAACATCACCGAAGACCGCGCCGTCCTGCACACGGCGCTGCGCAACCTGAGCGGCAAGGGCGTCACGGTTGACGGCCAGGACGTCAAGGCGGAAGTCATATCCGTGCTCGACGCCATGGGCGCCTTCGCCGATGCCATTCGCTCCGGCAAGGCAACAGGCGCCACCGGCAAGAAGATCACCGATATCGTCAACATCGGCATTGGCGGCTCCGACCTTGGTCCGGCCATGGCGACGCTGGCGCTCGCCCCATATCATGACGGCCCGCGCGCCCACTATGTCTCCAACATTGACGGCGCTCACATCCACGACACGCTGAAGGGGCTGTCCGCCGAAACCACGCTGTTCATCATTGCCTCCAAGACTTTCACCACGGTCGAGACGATGACCAATGCGCAGACGGCGCGCGACTGGGTGCAGAAGGCGCTCGGCAAGGAGGCCGTGGGCAAGCATTTCGCCGCCGTCTCGACCGCGCTCGACCTGGTGGCCAAGTTCGGCATCGAGCCGGATCGCGTCTTCGGCTTCTGGGACTGGGTCGGCGGCCGCTATTCGCTGTGGGGCGCGATCGGCCTGCCGGTCATGATCGCCGTCGGCCCAAGGAATTTTCGCGCTTTCCTCGACGGCGCGCACGAAATGGACGAACACTTCCGCACTGCGCCGCTCCAGAAAAACCTGCCGGCGCTCCTCGGGCTGGTCGGCTGGTGGCACCGCGTGGTCTGCGGCTATCCGGCCCGCGCGGTCATCCCCTACGATCAGCGCCTGTCCAGGCTGCCGGCCTATCTGCAGCAGCTCGACATGGAATCGAACGGCAAGAGCGTTACCCTTGACGGGACGCCGGTGACGACGCCGACCGGGCCGCTGGTCTGGGGCGAGCCAGGCACCAACGGCCAGCACGCCTTCTTCCAGCTGCTGCACCAGGGCACCGATTTGATCCCCGTCGAGTTCCTGGCCGCCGCCGTCGGCCACGAGCCTGATCTCAAGCATCAGCATGACCTGCTGCTCGCCAACTGCCTGGCGCAGTCGGAAGCGCTGATGAAGGGCCGTACGCTGGAAGAGGCGCGCGCGCAGATGCTGGCCAAGGGCATGAAGCCGGCCGATGTCGACCGTATCGCGCCGCATCGTGTCTTCTCCGGCAACCGGCCCTCGGTGACCATTCTCTACCGCAAGCTCGACCCGCGCACCTTCGGCCGGCTGATCACGCTTTACGAGCACCGCGTCTTCGTCGAGGGCACGCTGTTCAACATCAACTCCTTCGACCAGTGGGGCGTCGAACTCGGCAAGGAATTGGCCACCGGCCTCCTGCCTGTCGTGGAAGGCAAGGAAAGCGCCGCAAACCGGGACGCCTCGACCAGGGGCCTTGTGGAACGCATCCACCAATTGCGTGGTTCGGAGTGAAGCGCTTGGCTGACATCAAGGGGATATTGTTCGACAAGGACGGAACGCTTGTCGACTTCAACGCGACCTGGCTCGGCGTCGCCGACTTCATGGCCATGGACGCGGCCGACGGCGACCGCTGGAAAGCCGACAGGCTGCTCGCGGCCGCGGGCTTCGATTTCGCCAACCGGCGCTTCAAGCCCGATTCCATCTTTGCCTCCGGCACCAATCTCGACGTTGTCGAACTGTGGTTCCCGCGCCTGTCCAATGAAGACCAGATGCTGGCCGTTGCCCGTTTCAACGAGATCACCTCGGTGCAGGGCTCGACGATGGCGGTGGCGCTGCCAGGCATCGCCGACACGCTGGCTCTGCTGCACAGGCGATCCTACCGGCTTGGCGTCGCCACCAACGATTCGACCAGCGGCGCGGAAAAGACGCTTGTCACGCTGGGTGTCGCGCAACTGTTCGAAGCCGCCTATGGCTATGACGCGGTGGCCAACCCCAAGCCCGCCCCCGACACCATCCAGGCCTTTTGCGATCTTACGGGGCTCAAGCCGTCTGAGATCGCCATGGTCGGCGACAACAGGCACGATCTCGAAATGGCGCGTGCCGGCGGCTGCGGCCTGGCGGTGGGCGTGCTCTCCGGCACCGGCACGCGCGAATCGCTGGCCGAGATCGCCGATGTCATCCTGGATTCGGTTGCCGATCTGCCGGATTTCCTTTCGACGCGGGTCAAGGAGACGGTCTGATCGGCAGGGCGGCGTACTGTTCGGGCTGGAGGCGAAAGACAGCGCTCGGCTTCAGCGCGGCGTCTTTCGCCTCGCCGAAATCCGGCACCTTGTATTCGGCAAGCAGCCGCAGCCGCGAGCGCGGCAGATAGGCCCGGCCCGGATCGCCGACCAGCACCTCGATGCCGGCGGCGACGCAGCGGTCGAGGAAAGGCATCATCCCCAAGGCGACACCTTGCCCGTAGAACACGTCGCCGGCGAGCACCAGGTCCACGGCGGGCGGTGGCCCGGTGGTGATGTCGTTCCCCATTATCGTGATCGTGACGCCATTGGCCGCTGCATTCAGCGCCAGCGCGGCAACGCCGTTCCGATCGACCTCGGCGGCCATCACCTCACACGCGCTGGCCTTCGCGGCGGCAATGCCGACAAGGCCGGAGCCGGCTCCAAGGTCGAGCACGCGGCGGCCCGCCACGATCTCCGGATGGTCCAGCACATAGCGCGCCAGCACGGCACCGCCTGCCCACGCATAGGCCCAATAGGGCGGTTGCGGCTCCTGCGAATCGGCGTCATCGCCTTCAGCAAGGCGCCTCAGCCCGCTGCTCGGGTGGGCGCTATAAAGCCAGATTTCGGGAAGCGCCGGCACCGATGCCAGGCGCATGTTCGCCTTGATGAATTCCGCCGGGTCGAGGCGCGGGCGCCGGTCCGGCGTATCGTCGTTGACGAGACCCACTATTCGCGCAGCGCCCGCCGCAGGATCTTGCCGACCGGCGTCTTCGGCAATTCGGTCCTGAACTCGATGTATCTGGGCCGCTTGTAGCCGGTCAGGTTCTCGCGGCAAAAGGCGGTAATGGCCTCGGCGGTCAGGGCCGGGTCTTTCTTGACGATGAACAGTTTCGGCACTTCGCCCGAATGCTCGTCCGGCACGCCGATCGCCGCCACTTCGAGCACGCCGGGATGCGCCGCCACGACTTCCTCGAGTTCGGTCGGATAGACGTTGAAGCCGGAGACGAGGATCATGTCCTTCTTGCGGTCGACGATCTTGGTGAAGCCGCGATCGTCCATGAAGCCCATGTCGCCGGACTTGAAGAAGCCGTCCTTGGTCATCACCCTGGCGGTCTCGTCCGGCCGGTTCCAGTAACCGGCCATCACCTGCGGTCCCCTGATGCAGATCTCACCGACTTCGCCGAGCGGTACGTTGTTGCCGTCGTCGTCGCGAATGGCGATTTCGGTCGAGGGCAGCGGCAGGCCGATAGTGCCGGTGAACTCGCCGGAGCTGAACTTGTTGGCCGTCGCCACCGGCGAGGTCTCCGAAAGACCGTAGCCTTCGCTGATGGGGCAACCGGTCAGCGCCTTCCAGCGCTCGGCGACACCCTTCTGTACCGCCATGCCGCCGCCAAGCGTCAAGAGCAGCGGCTTGAAGTCGAGCTTGCGAAAGTCCTCATTGTTGAGCAGCGCGTTGAACAGCGTGTTGAGGCCCGGAAAGATATGGATCGGATACTTGCCCATTTCCTTGACGAAGCCGGGAATGTCGCGCGGATTGGGGATCAGTATGTTCTGGCCGCCCATCTGCATGCCCATCAGCGCATTCACCGTCAGCGCGAAGATATGGTAGAGCGGCAGTGCGCAGACGAGGTTGAGATGCGCCGGCTTTGGCTTGACGGTGTAGGCGTCCTGCAGCCACAGCGCATTCTGCGCGACATTGGCCAGCACATTGCTGTGCGAGAGGGTCGCGCCTTTCGAGATTCCGGTGGTGCCGCCGGTATATTGCAGAAAGGCGACATCGCTGGCGGCCACCGTGGCCGGCTTGAAAGCCATGCCGCGGCCAGCCTTGAGGGCCGCGTTGAACTTGACATGGCCAGGCAATGACCAGGCCGGCACCATCTTCTTGACGCGGCGCACGACCAGATTGACGATCGAGCCCTTCAGGCCGCCGAGCAGGTCGCCCATGGCCGCGACGACGATGTGCTTGACCGAGGTCCTGGCGACGACCGCCTGCAGGGTGTTGGCGAAGTTTTCGAGGATGACGATGGCCTGCGCCCCGGAATCCTTGAGCTGATGCTCCAGTTCGCGCGGCGTGTAGAGCGGATTGACGTTCACCACCGTAAAGCCGGCGCGGGCGACCGCCATCATCGCTATGGGATACTGCAGCACGTTCGGCATCATCAGGGCGACACGCGCGCCCTTCTGCAATCCTGTGGACTGCAGGTAGGCTCCGAAGGCCGCCGAAGACTGTTCGAGCTGCGCGTAGGTAATGGACTTGCCCATGCACGTGAAAGCCGGCTGGCCGGCGAACTGCTTGCAGGCGCCAACGAGGAAGTCGCCGATGGAACCGTAGGGAAGGGCGCCGATCTCGGCCGGCATGTTCTTGGGATAGCTGTTGAGCCATGGCTTTTGCGGCAGGCCGGCGGCGAGTTCGGTGAGCGCCTTCGGCAGCCGTTGGCTGGTCGCTGTGGCTGGCTTGGAGACCGGTGCAGCCTTCGCTGGTGGCGAACTCTTCGTCGTCGCGGTTTTGCCTGTTCCGGCCTTGCCCGATCCGGCCTTGGTCGCGGGCGCCTTTGCCGGCGCGGCCTTCGACGCCGGCTTCGCGGCGGTCCTGGCGGTGGCCACGGCTTTTGCCGCGGGTGCTTTCTTGCCGGCCGCCGCCTTCGCGGTCGCGGCCTTGCCCGCGGCCTTGCCTTGCCCGTCGCCGCCGGCGGCTGGCCTAGGCCCCGCCTTGGCCGACGCTTTCACCGGCGCCTTCGATGCTTTTGCCACCCGTTCCTCCTCGACAACCCTGGTCGCCTGTTCTCGCTGGCCCCTACCGCGCCGCCTCCGGATTGATGGAGACGTCCCTCCGCTGTGCCGCCTGTTTATCTATGTATTGCCTCTATCGGCGGCGGTGCAAGTCTTGCCCTAGCGGCAGGATGCCGAAAGATTTGCCGCCGAAAACCTTTCCCGCCGGCCACGGCTGGAACGGCATCTTTCCGCACCGGCGGCGGATGAATACTGGGCGCGGCACCCTTGTCGCCGGACGTCTGATCAATAAAAAAATGCGGTCGTTAAAAATATCGTGAATAGAAAAAAGTGCTAATTTTTTCTGCCATTTAGCAAAATTGCGGATTTTTTTCCTGCTTCCCGCGGGGTAAGCAAACGGGGTGTTCCAAACCCGGAAAAACGGTGCTTATATGCGCGCTTCGCGAGCCTGATAGAGGGGCTTGGAAGAACATCAGGGAGTGCTCAATGAAGAAGAAATTGACTTTTGCAGCCGCGTTGCTGGCTGCAAGCGTCCTGGGCGGCGTGGCCAACGCGAAAACTCTGGTCTATTGCGCTGAAGCGTCGCCGGAGGGTTTCGACCCGGCGCCGTATACCGCGGGCCAGACATTCGACGCGTCCTCGCGCACCGTGTTCAATCGCCTTGTCGAATTCGATCACGGCAAGACCTCGGTCTCGCCCGGCCTGGCGGACAGCTGGACCATTTCCGACGACGGCAAGGAATATACCTTCAAGCTGCGCAAGGGCGTCAAGTTCGCGCCCACCGACTACTTCACCCCGACCCGCGACCTGAACGCCGACGACGTGGTGTTCTCTTTCGAGCGCCAGGTCGACAAGAACGGCCCCTGGTTCCAGTACATACCGGGCATCGCCTACCAGTATTACAATGACCAGTTCGGCGACAACATCACCAAGGTCGAGAAGGTCGACGACCTGACGGTGAAGTTCACCCTCAAGGAACCGGCAATCACCTTCATTCCGACCCTGGGCATGGATTTCGCCTCGATCGTCTCGAAGGAATATGCCGACAAGCTGCAGGCCGACAAGACGCCTGAACTGTTCAACCAGAAGCCGGTCGGCACTGGGCCGTTCATCTTCGTCGACTACCAGACCGACGCCGCCATCCGCTACAAGGCCAACCCGGACTATTGGGGCGGCAAGCAGAAGATCGACGATCTGGTCTTCGCCATCACCACCGATCCGGCGGTGCGCGCGCAGAAGCTGAAGGCCGGCGAATGCAACATCATGTCCTACCCGGCACCGGCCGACATTGCCGGCCTGCAGGCTGATGCGAACCTGACGGTCGCGGAGCAGGAAGGCCTCAACGTCGGCGCGCTGATGTACAACACCCAGCAGAAACCGTTCGACGACGTGCGTGTCCGCAAGGCGCTCAACATGGCCATCAACAAGAAGGCCATCATCGACGCGGTGTTCCAGGGCGCCGGCCAGGTGGCGATCAACCCGATCCCGCCGACCATGTGGTCCTACAACAAGGACGTGAAGGACGACCCGTACGATCCGGATGCCGCCAAGAAGATGCTTGAAGAGGCCGGCGTGAAGGACCTCAAGATGAACGTCTGGGCGATGCCCGTCTCGCGTCCGTACATGCCGAACGCGCGCCGCACCGCCGAGCTGATCCAGGCGGACTTCGCAAAGGTCGGCGTCACCGTCAACATCGTCAGCTACGATTGGGGTGAATACCTCAAGCGCGCTTCCGCGGTCGATCACGACGGCGCCGTCATCGTCGGCTGGACCGGCGACAATGGCGATCCGGACAACTTCCTCGGCGTGCTCCTGAGCTGCGCTTCCGTTGGTTCGAACAACCGCGCGGAATGGTGCAACAAGGACTTCGATGCGCTCATCAACAAGGCCAAGACGGTTTCCGACCAGGCCGAGCGCACCAAGCTCTACGAACAGGCACAGGTCATCTTCAAGGAGCAGGCACCGTGGGCGACGCTCGCCCACTCCAAGGTGTTCATGCCGATGCAGAAGACCGTCTCCGGCTTTGCGATGGATCCGCTCGGTATCCATCGCTTTGACGGCGTCGATATCGCCGAATAAGGTTCGCGAAACGGGGCGGCGCCACAAGGCGCCGCCCCACCTCGCCCGCCATGCTGCGTTATATCCTCGGCAAGCTCGCCCTCATCATCCCGACCTTCATCGGGATAACCATCCTCGCTTTCGGCTTCGTGCGCATCCTGCCCGGTGATCCGGTGCTGGTGCTTGCGGGCGAACGTGGCCTGTCGCCCGAACGCCATACGGCGCTGATGCACCAGTTCGGGTTCGACCTGCCGATCTGGCAACAGTATCTGACCTATCTGACCAATATCCTCGGCGGCGATTTCGGCACCTCGTTTTCAACCAAGACGCCGGTGCTCAAGGATTTCCTGGTGCGGTTCCCGGCCACGGTCGAACTCGCCATCTTCGCCATGATCTTCGCCGTCATCTTCGGTGTCGCCTTCGGCATTTTCGCTGCCATCCGCCGCGGCTCCTGGTTCGACCAGCTGACCATGGGCACCGCGCTCGCCGGCTATTCCATGCCAATCTTCTGGTGGGGGCTGCTGCTGATCATCGTGTTTTCCGGCACGCTGCACTGGACGCCGGTCTCGGGCCGCATCGACCTTCTCTATTTCTTCAAGCCGGTGACCGGCTTCATGACCATCGATTCCCTCATCTCGGGCCAGAAGGGCGCCTTCCGCTCGGCGGTGTCGCACCTCATCTTGCCCACCATCGTGCTCGGCACCATTCCGCTGGCGGTCATCGCCAGGCAGACCCGCTCGGCCATGCTCGAAGTGCTGGGCGAGGATTATGTGCGCACCGCGCGCGCCAAGGGCCTGGCGCCGCGGCGCGTCATCGGCCTGCATGCCTTCCGCAACGCGCTGATCCCGGTCGTCACCACGATCGGCCTGCAGGTCGGCACGCTGTTGACCGGCGCCATCCTGACCGAGAGCATCTTTTCGTGGCCGGGCATCGGCAAGTGGATGATTGATGCCATTTCCAAGCGCGACTATTTCACCGTGCAGGGCGGGTTGCTTTTGATCGCGCTGATCGTCATGTCGGTGAACCTTATCGTCGACGTGCTCTATGCCGTCATCAACCCGCGCATCCGGGCGAATTGACATGACCAATGAAGGCCCAGCCACCATCGAAGCCGCAACCGTCGTCAAGCCGCAGGATGCGCGGCTGCAGATGTTCGCCGAATTCTGGCACTATTTCTCGATCAACAAGGGCGCGGTGATCGGCCTCTTCGTCTTCGCCCTGCTGATCCTGATCGCCATCTTCGCGCCGTTGCTCGCCCCGCATTCGCCTGATGACCAGTTCCGTGACTTCTTCCTGACGCCGCCGGCCTGGCAGGCGGGCGGCAACGCACAGTTCCTGCTCGGCACCGACGCCGTCGGCCGCGATATGCTTTCGCGCCTGATTTACGGCTCGCGATTCTCGCTCGCCATCGGCTTCGTCGTCGTCACCACGGCACTGATCTCCGGCGTCATCCTCGGCCTGCTCGCCGGCTACTGCCGTGGCTGGGTCGACACGCTGATCATGCGCATCATGGACATCATCCTGGCTTTCCCGTCGCTGCTGCTGGCCCTGGTGCTGGTCGCGGTGCTCGGCCCAGGCCTCGTCAATGCCATGATCGCCATCGCCTTCGTGCTGCAGCCGCACTTCGCCCGGCTCACCCGCGCCGCCGTGATGGCGGAGAAGACCCGCGAATATGTAGTCTCGGCCAAGGTCGCCGGGGCCAGCCATCTCAGGCTGATGCTGGTCACCATCCTGCCCAACTGCATCGCCCCGCTGATCGTGCAGGCGACGCTGTCCTTCTCCAACGCCATCCTCGAGGCGGCCGCCCTCGGCTTCCTCGGCATGGGGGCGCAGCCGCCGACGCCGGAATGGGGCACCATGCTTGCCGAAGCGCGCGAGTTCATCCTGCGCGCCTGGTGGGTGGTGACCTTCCCGGGCCTTGCCATCCTCATCACCGTCTTTGCCATCAACCTGATCGGCGACGGCCTGCGCGACGCGCTCGACCCCAAGTTGAAGAGGTCGTGAGCATGTCCCTGCTCGAGATCAAGAACCTCACCGTTTCCTTCGACACCGCCGCCGGACCGTTCATGGCCGTGCAAGGCATCGACCTTTCGGTCGAGCCGCGCGAGGTGCTGGCGATCGTCGGCGAGTCCGGCTCCGGCAAGTCGGTTTCGATGCTGGCGGTGATGGGGCTGTTGCCCAACACCGCGACGGTCAAGGCCGACCGTATGGCTTTCGATGGTGTCGACCTGTTGAAGCTCAGCCCGTCCGAACGCCGCAAGATCGTCGGCAAGGACATCTCGATGATCTTCCAGGAGCCGATCGCCAGCCTCAATCCATGCTTCACCGTCGGCTTCCAGATCGAGGAAGTGTTGCGCTTTCACATGGGCATGGATCGCGCCCAGCGCCGGGCGCGCGCCATCGAGCTGATGAAGCTGGTCGGCATTGCCGATCCGGAAGAACGGCTGAGCTCTTTTCCGCACCAGATGTCGGGCGGCCAGTGCCAGCGCGTCATGATCGCGATTGCCATCGCCTGCAATCCGAAGCTCTTGATCGCCGACGAGCCGACGACCGCGCTCGACGTCACCATCCAGAAGCAGATCCTCGATCTCCTGGTCTCGCTGCAGGCCAAATACGGCATGGGCCTGATCATGATCACCCACAATATGGGCGTGGTGGCCGAGACCGCCGATCGCGTCATCGTCCAGTACAAGGGCCGCAAGATGGAAGAGGCCGACGTGCTGTCGCTGTTTGAATCGCCGAAAAGCAATTACACGCGCGCGCTTCTGTCGGCGCTGCCGGAAAACGCCGTCGGCGACCGGCTGCCGACTGTGTCCGACATGCTGTTCGAGCCTGCCCCTTCGGCAGCGGGAGCCTCGGCATGAGCACCACCGTCCTTGAAGGCAAGAACATCGTTCGCGACTACCATATCGGCGGCGGCCTGTTCTCCGGGCCGCGCACCGTGCATGCCGTCAAGGGCGTCTCCTTCACGGTGGACAAGGGCAAGACGCTGGCCATCGTCGGCGAAAGCGGCTGCGGCAAGTCCACGCTCGCCCGCATCATCACCTTGATCGATCCCGCGACGTCGGGCGAGCTCTTCATCGACGGCAACAAGGTCGATATCGCCAAAGGCGGATTGACGAAGGAGATGCGCCGCAAGGTGCAGATCGTCTTCCAGAACCCTTACGGATCGCTCAATCCGCGCCAGAAGATCGGCGATGTGCTGGGCGAGCCGCTGCTCATCAACACCGACAAGCCAGCCGCCGAACGGCGTGACCTCGCCATGAAGATGCTGAAGAAGGTCGGCCTCGGTCACGAGCACTATAACCGCTACCCGCACATGTTCTCGGGCGGCCAGCGCCAGCGCATCGCCATTGCCCGTGCGCTGATGCTCAACCCAAGCCTGCTGGTGCTCGACGAGCCGGTTTCGGCGCTCGATCTCTCGGTGCAGGCGCAGGTGCTCAACCTGCTCGCCGACCTGCAGGACGAATTCCAGCTGACCTATGTCTTCATCAGCCACGATTTGTCGGTGGTGCGCTACATCGCCGACGACGTGATGGTGATGTATTTCGGCGAGGCGGTCGAATACGGCCCGCGCGACGAGGTCTTCGCCGACCCCAAGCACAGCTACACCAGGACGCTGTTCGCCGCGACACCGCGCGCCGACGTGGCGAGCATCAAGGCGAGGCTGGCGAAGAAGAAGGCCGCCTAAGGTCGCAAGCCATGCAAATGGCCGACGTCAGCGCCGCCCCTCATTGTCCTGCCGGACATTTCTCCCCGTATAGTGACCGGGAGAAAAACGCTCTCACGGCCGGTTTCGCCACCACCAACATTGCGAGCAGGGTGCCGAGGGTGCGGCCAGCCTCTTCTCCCCGTCACTATACGGGGAGAAGGTGCCGGCAGGCGGATGAGGGGCAGCGCGACGGCCCGGATCGATCGGTGCGATTGCCGCGAGCCTGACTCATCACGACAGCTTGGCGATAATAGCCCGCAAAGCCTCGCCGAACTTTTGCACCTCCTCGACCGTATTGTAGTGGACCAGCGAGGCGCGGATGGCGCCGCTGTCCATCGACAGGTTGAGGCGCTTCATCAGCCGCGGCGCGTACATGTGGCCGTCGCGGATGCCGATCTGCATCTCGGCCATTTCCTCGACGATCCGCTGCGGCGACAGCTTGCCGATATTGAAGCAGAAGGTCGGCACGCGCTCGTTGATGCGCGCCTCGTCGGCGACACCGTAGATGGTTGCGCCGCAGCCCTTCAGCACGCCCATCATCTCGCGCGCCAGAATGAGTTCGTAGTCGCGGATGGCGCCCATGCCGGCGACGATGTTTTCGCGTCGCGAGCGGTTGTTGGAGGGCGCCAGATTGCGGCCGATCAGTTCCAGATATTGCACGGCGGCATCCATGCCCGACACGTTCTCGTAGATGAAGGTGCCGGCTTCCACCTTGTAGGGAGGCTCGTCCGGAATGAAATCCTCGCGGAAGGTCGGCAGCCGCTTCAGCGTCTCGAAGCGGCCCCACAGAAAGCCCATATGCGGCGAGAAATTCTTGTAGCCGGAGCAGACGAGATAATCGCAGCCCCAGGCCTGCACGTCGATCAGCCCATGCGGCCCGTAATGCACGCAGTCGAGGAACACTTCGGCGCCGGCGGCCTGGGCGATTTGCGCCACCGACGCGACGTCAACGATCGAACCGATCGAGTGCGCCGTCACCGTGCAGGCGACCAGCCGCGTGCGGTCCGAAACCAGTGGCTTGAGATCGTCGACATGCAGGTTGCCATCCTCACGCATGCGCCACCACTTGAATTTGGCGCCGGCCGATTCCAGCGCCAGCCAGGTGGCGATGTTGGCGTCGTGGTCCATGTCGGTGATGACGATCTGGTCGCGTTCTCCAAGCATCTGGCCGATGCCGAGGCTGACCAGGCGGATGAAGGAGGTGGCGTTCATGCCGAAGCAGATTTCCGCCGGGCTGTAAGCATTGATCAACAGTGCGACGCTTGTCCGCGCATCGGCGACCGACTGGTCGACGGTGACGCTGCGGCCATAGCGGCCGCCGCGCTGCACATTGTGCGAGACCAGATGGTTGGTCACCGCGTCGAGCACGCTCTGCGGAATCTGCGCCCCGGCGGCGTTGTCCATGAAGATGAAATCGCCGGCCCGCTGCAGGGCAGGAAACATGGCGCGGATAGTGTCGACGGGAAAGCCGCCGGTGACCTGGGAATTGCTCAAGGATATCTCCTGCGAAGTGCTTGCGGGGTGGTGAGTGGTCAGCGGGTCTTCTCGGTCTTGAAGCGGGCTTCAAGCAGGCTGACGAGACGAACCATCGGCCAAAGGAAGATGAGATAGACCAGCGCCGCGCCGATCAGCGGCGAGGGGTTGGCGTAGAGCGACTGTGCGTTGGTCGCTTCCTTGAGCAGTTCCGGCAGCGCCACGGTGGAGGCCAGCGACGTGTCCTTGAACATCGAGACGCAGTTGCTGGTCATCGGCGGGATGACGACGCGCACCGCCTGCGGCAGCACCACTTTGCGCAAGGTCAAAAGGAACGGCAGGCCAAGCGCCTGCGCCGCCTCGAACTGGCCGCGCGGAATGCTCTCTATGCCGGAACGGAACACCTCCGCCGAATAGGCCGACATGATAATGGCGAACGCGGTCACCGCCGACGCCCAGGACGATAGGCGTATGCCGAGGAAAGGCAGCGCATAATAGATCAGGATCAGCACGACCAGGACCGGCAAGGCGCGGAAGATGTCGGTGTAACCGACCGCCAGCCAGCGCAGCGGCTTCGGCGCATAGAGCCGCAACAGGCTGATCACCAGGCCGATGGGAATGCCGATGCCGATGCTGAGCAGGCCGAGCAGCAGCGTGTTCAGGAAGCCGCGCAGCAACGCCGGCAGGCTCGATGCGATGACGTCGGCGTTGAAGAAAGTGTCGATCAGCGACATCGAGGCATTCCCGAACGGTGTTGCGTCATCTGACGCCAGAGCCCGACCCGGAACATCAAGATCGGCTTTGCCGAACGGATGCCAGTCCCGGGAAGGTCATGCGTGAAAAACGGGACGTGCCGACCCCTTGGGGCCGGCACGCATTCCGTCTGGCCGCCGCTCAGGCCTTGGGCATAGGCATTTCCTTGACGGTCGAGGAATCGGCCGGCGCGTCGCTGCCGAACCACTTCTTGTGGATCGCGGCCAACGTGCCGTCCTTCTTCATCGCCGTCAGCGCGTCGTTGAGTTTGCCGAGCAGCGGATGATCCTTGGTCATCATCAGGCCGTACTGCTCGCCGGTCTTGATGCGCTGCTTGACCTTCAGGTCCTTCATCTTCGTAAAGGAATATTCCATGCCGGGAATGTCGCTGACGGCGGCGTCGATACGGCCGGCGCTGAGGTCGAGCAAAAGGTTCTGCTGCGTGTCATAGCCCTTTACATCGCTGAAGCCGTCGGCTTCCTGATGCGCCTTGACCCAGGTCTCGCCGGTCGAGCCCGAGAGCACGCCGACGATCTTGCCCTTGAGGTCCGCCTCGGCGTTGACCGCGCTGTCGGTCTTGGTCGCGATACCCATGTCGGAATCATAATAGGGCTGGGTGAACGACTGCGACTTCAGCCGCTCCGGCGTGATGGTGATCGAGGAGATGGCGACGTCGATGCGCTTCGAAGTGGTCGCGGCGAACAGCGCCTGGAAGCCGAGATCGGCGATGTCGGTGGTCATGCCGGCGCGCTTGGCCGCCTCGTTGACGATGTCGACTTCGAAACCCTCGAACGTGCCGCTCTCGTTCTTGTATTCAAAGGGCGGATTGGTCGGGTAGGCGCCGACATTGAGCACATCGGCGGCATAGGCGGTTGCCGGTCCGGCCGCGATGCCGATTGCCGCGGCGACAAGGATGAGATTGCGACGATTGAGCTTCATTGGTGGTCCCTCTGGGGTGTTCCCTCTGGTTGTTGATCGGGCGGGCTGGCCCGCACGGTTCTTGCCGTCCCGCCTCCCAGCGGGGCGTCAATTCATGATGGCGGCCATGCGCTCGAGCGCAGCCGCGATTTTGTCGCGGTCGCATACGCATTCACGCGCGAAAGGTTGGCGATGGTCTCGGTACGCAGGTCGTGGAGCTGAGCGCGCGCACCATCGAAAGCGTAGCGCGCGCTGGTCGATGATTGGGGCTGCACAAACGACAAGGACTGAAACCCCTCCCACCCGGAGCACCATGACAACTGCCCGTAAAGCCCTCCAGGCCGACAGTCGCCATCCATCCTGAATGCTTATCCAAAGCGCGGCGCTTTTCAAGGCAAAAGTTTTAAGCTTAAAAAGTTTCCTGGCTTGATCGCTTGCGCAACCGGGCGCTAGCGCGGGTCCTCCCGTGCCAGTTCGGCCCGGGCGGCGGCATAATTGGCCGCGGCGCCCGCACCCAGGTACATCGTGTCGCTGGCCAGGACGAAGAAGCTGGCGCCGATTGCCGCCCATTGGCCGATGGCCTGCGGGCTGGCGCAGAATATGCCGGAGGTCTTGTCGTGCGCGATCGTCACGCCGACGATCCTGCGGATCGCGTCCGTGAGCTTGTCGGCGCCCTTCGGTCCGATCGCATCGATCGACACGGAGAGATCGCCGGGGCCGACGAAGATCACGTCGACGCCGTCGACATCAGCGATCGCCTCGATGTTGGCCAATCCCTCGGCGGTCTCGACCTGGACCGCCACGACGATCCTGTCATTGGCGCCGGCCAGATATTCGGGAATGCGATAGCCATAACCGGCCGCGCGGCCGGGTCCGACGCCGCGCTCGCCCCGTGGCGGATAGCGGGATGCTTTCACGGCCATTGCCGCCTGTGCCGGTGTCGAGACGCGTGGCACCAGCACGCCTTGCGCGCCGCTGTCCAGCGCCGCCTGGATGGCTTCGGGCGCGTGGCCGGGAACGCGCACCATCGCCGGCACGCGGTGGACATCGGCGGCGCGCACCATGGTCTCGATGATGTCGCGTGAGATCTGGGCATGCTCCCAGTCGATGCAGAGGAAGTCGAGGCCGGACAGCGCCATCACTTCGACCGCGACCGGGTGAGGAATGGCAGCGAAGGAGCCGATGAGGTTGGCCTTGCCGATGCAATTCTGGCGGAACTCGCTCATGCCTATTCCTTTTCTCATCTCGCCAAATTCATATCGGCAAACCGGGGCCGGGCTAAGCTATTTCATGCTTGAAATATTTTCGCGGAGCCGTAGCGTGCGATCTTCGCCGGGAGGTCGCGACATGAACAAAGCACATCCGCTGCACGGCTCCAACAAACTGAAGCTTGGCGTTTTCTCGACCAACGCCGATGGCGGCCTTGCCATATCGGATGTGCCGGAACGCTGGACGGCGAGCTGGCAGGACAATCTAACGGCCGCCCGGATCGCCGATCGCGCCGGGCTGGAGTTCATGTTGCCGATCGCGCGCTGGCGTGGCTTTGGCGGCCGCAACAAGGTGCGCGAGCGGTCCTTCGAGACCTTCACCTGGGCGGCGGCACTCAGCATGGCCACCGACCGGATCGGCCTGTTCATGACCGTGCACGTGCCGCTGATGCATCCGCTCTATGCCGCCAAGGCGCTGGCGACGGTCGATCACATCAGCCAGGGCCGGGCCGGCCTGAACATCGTCTGCGGCTGGAACCCGAAGGAATTCGGCATGTTCGGCACGCCGCTGGTCGAGAAGGGCTACGACCAGGCGGCCGAATGGATCGAGATCCTCGAGAAGCTCTATGCATCGGCGGAGCCGCTGGACTACGAAGGCACCTATTATCACCTCAAGGAGGCGGTTAGCCGGCCGGCCAGCCTGCAGGTTCCGCGCCCCGTGACCATGAACGCCGCTTTCGGCGGCCCCGGCCGCGATTTCGCCGCGGCCCATTGCGACTACCTGTTCACGACCTTTTCCGAGATGGCCGATGCCGGCAAGCATGTCGCCGACATCAGCGAGCGAGCCGACAAGGTTGGTCGGCAGGTCGGCGTCTACACCGTGGCCCATGTCGTCTGCCGTCCGACCATGGAAGAGGCGCAGGCCTATTACAACAGATATGCCGTCGATCTGGCCGATCACGAGGCGGTCGATGCGCATATGGCCGGCAAGAAGGAATTCTCGCAGTCGCACGACCCGCATGCCTATGACCGCTACCGGCAGCGTTTCGCCGGCGGCGCCGGCACCTATCCGCTGGTTGGAACGCCGCAGACGATCGTCGCCGAAATGGCCGCCATTGCGGAGCACGGCTATCAAGGCATCGCCCTGTCCTTCGTCAACTACACCAGGGAATTGCCCTATTTCTGCGACCACGTACTGCCGTTGCTCAGGCAGGCCGGGCTTCGCGGGTAGCAGCGATGCCAAGGGGATGATCGGTGGCCTAGCCAGGATTTCAACGTCGTCATCCCTGGGCGGAGCAGGAGCGAAGCTCCGTCGCGGAGACCCTGGGATCCATGCCGCGATCTTAGCGACGGAGTGCGGCGGAGCAGAATTCCGGACCGCTGCAACGCTTTGATTTCACGGCATGGATCCTGGGGTCTGCGCCGCGTCGCTGCGCTCCTTGCTTCGCCCCAGGATGACGAAGCGATGGGCGTTTATTCCGGAATAACGGCGGTCGCCTGGATCTCCACCTTGGCGCGGTCCTCGACCAGCGCCACCACCTGCATGGCGGCCATCGCTGGAAAATGCCGGCCGATCACCTCGCGATAGGCCTCGCCGATCCCCTTGAGGTTGCCGAGATATTCGGCCTTGTCGGTAAAATACCAGGTCATCGAGGTGATGTGCCGTGGCTCCGCGCCGGCCTCGGCCAGCACCGCGACGATGTTCTGAAGCGTCTGCCGCACCTGGCCGGCGAAATCGTCGGTCTCGAACTGGCATTGCCCGTTCCAGCCGACCTGTCCGCCCACGAAGACGAGCCTGCCGCGCGCGGCCACGCCGTTGGCGTAGCCGACCGGTTTTGCCCAGCCTTCCGGCTGCAGGATCTCGTGCATGTCGTCTCTCCGCCTGTCCAATATCGGGTCCGCAATATCCGTCTCGAAAACATTTCAGTCCGTGGTCACGACCTGTTCAGGCCGCGCCCATTACTTGCCGTGCGATCACAACCTTCTGCACGTCCGATGCGCCCTCGTAGATTCGCAGCGCGCGGATCTCGCGATACAGGCTCTCGACGATATGGCCCTTGCGGACACCATCGCCGCCATGCAGCTGCACCGCTTTGTCGATCACCTCCTGCGCCTTGTCGGTGGCGAACAGTTTGGCCATCGCCGCCTCGCGCGTCACCCGCGCAGCGCCCATGTCCTTGGTCCAGGCGGCGCGATAGACCAGAAGCGCCGCGGCATCGACGTCGAGCGCCATGTCGGCGACATGGCCCTGCACCATCTGCAACTCGGCCATCGGCGCGCCGAACAATTTGCGTTCGGCCACCCGCTTGATGCTTTCATCGAGCGCGCGTCGGGCAAAGCCGAGCGCCGCCGCGCCGACGGTCGAGCGGAACACGTCGAGCACCGACATGGCGATGCGAAAACCGTCGCCCGGCTTGCCGATCAGCGCCGAGGTCGGCAACCGCACCCCGTCGAAAGACAAGCGCGCCAGTGGATGCGGCGCGATCACTTCCAGGCGTTCGGCGATACCGAGCCCCTTTGCATCGCCCGGCACCAGGAAGGCAGAGAGCCCCTTGGCTCCGGGCGCCTCGCCGGTGCAGGCGAAGACGACATAGATGTCCGCAATGCCGCCATTCGATATCCAGGTTTTTTCGCCCGTGAGAACATAGCTGTCGCCGTCACGGGTCGCCGCCATCTCCATGTTGGCGACATCAGATCCCGAACGCGGTTCCGATAGGGCGAAGGCTGATATCGCCTTGCCAGCGCGTGTCCTCGCAAGCCATTGCTGCTGCTCCGACGTGCCGAACAGGCTGAGCGCGCCGGTGCCGAGACCTTGCATGGCGAAAGCGAAATCGGCGAGGCCATCGTGGCGGGCCAGCGTCTCGCGCGTGATGCACAGGGCGCGCACGTCGAGTGGTGCGGGGTTGTCCGTATCGAGCGCCGTCGGCTTCAGCCAGCCGTCCCTGCCCAGTTTCGCGACCAGCTCGCGGCAGGCGGCGTCGACGTCGTGGTGGTCAACCGGCAGGTTTTTCGCGCACCAGGCGTCCAGATGCCCGGCGAGTTCGCGATGGCGGCTTTCGAAGAAGGGCCAGTTGAGGAAGGAGCGGTCAGGCATTTGTGCCTCCGCAGTACTTCGAGCCTTGCGCTCTACGGCGCCCCCCTCTGTCCTGCCGGACATCTCCCCCTCTAGTGGGGAGATTGGCAGTGCCGGCGCCGGCGCCCTTCCCGCGACGTTGGCGATTTGCGAAAGCGTACGCGACAGCCGATCTCCCCCCTAGAGGGGGAGATGTCCGGCAGGACAGAGGGGGGCGCTGTCCCGCCAACGTCTCCGATAGTCCGCTCATCCTCAATTCCCCTCGAACACCGGCTTTTCCTTGGCCACGAAAGCCCGATACGCCCGTTCGAAATCGCGCGTCTGCATGCAGATCGCCTGCGCCTGTGCTTCCGCCTCGATCGCCTGGTCGAGGCCCATCGACCATTCCTGGTTGAGCTGCGTCTTGGTGATGCCGTGGGCGAAGGTCGGGCCGGAGACGATGCGGGCGGCCATGTCGAGCGCGTCGGTCTCAAGTACGTCTGCCGCTACCAGCCTGTTATAGAACCCCCAGCGCTCGCCTTCCGTCGCTGTCATGGTTCGGCCGGTGTAGAGCAGTTCGGCGGCGCGGCCCTGGCCGATGATGCGCGGCAGGATCGCGCAGGCGCCCATGTCACAGCCGGCGAGACCGACGCGGGTGAACAGGAACGCTGTCTTGGCTTCCGGCGTGGCGATGCGGATATCCGAACTCATGGCGATGATGGCGCCGGCGCCGACCGCCACGCCGTCGACCGCGGCGATGATCGGCTTGCCGCAATTCAGCATCGCCTTGACGAAATCGCCGGTCATGCGGGTGAAGGCCAAGAGCTGCTTCATGTCCATCTTGACCAGTGGGCCGATGATGTCGTGAACATCGCCGCCGGAGCAGAAATTGCCGCCATTGGAGAGGAACACCACGGCGTCGACGTCGTCGGCATAGACGAGATCGCGGAACGTGTCGCGCAGCTCGGCATAGCTGTCGAAGGTCAGCGGGTTCTTGCGCTCCGGCCGGTCAAGCCGGACCTTGGCGATCCTGCCCTCGACCTCCCACAGGAAATGCGTCGGCTTGAGGCCGGCCATTGCGGTCATTCGCGTCCCTCCCAGTTGCTGCGGAACGAGGTCAGCATGCCTGTCAGCCGGCGCGCATCCTCCTCGCTGACCTTGCCCAGCAATTCGCCGATCCAGCCCTCATGCGCGGCGGCAATGGTGGCAAAGGACTTCGTACCTTCCTCGGTCAGCCGAACCATCGAGGTGCGGCGGTCGCCATTGCGGCGCGCGCGCGCCACCAGCCCTTCCGAAACCAACCGGTCGACAATGCCGGTGACATTGCCGTTGGACACCAGCAGGAAGCGCGACAGGTCGCTCATCAGCATGCCTTCCGGCGCGCGGTAAAGTGCTGCCATGACGTCGAAGCGCGGCAACGTCGTGTCGAATTCCTTTTTCAGGCGCTCGCGCAGTTCGGCCTCGATCGTGCGCGAGGCGCGCAGCAGCCTGATCCACAGGCGCAGCCGGTCCTTGCCGGGTCCCGATGGCAGGGGCAGGGGGCCGGCTACCATGTTTCACCTCCCGAGATCGAAATCGCCTGTCCGGTGATCGATTGCGCCGCGTCGCCACACAGCCAAAGCACGGCTTCGGCAATTTCCCGCGGCTGGATGAAACGGCCTTGCGGATTGGTCGAGGCAAGACTGGCCCGCGCCTGTTCTGCCGAGCGGCCGGTCTTTTCGACGATGCGCTGGATGGACTCCTCCAGCATGTCGGTCTCGACGAAGCCTGGACACACGGCGTTGACGGTGACACCGGATTTCGCCGTCTCGGCGGCCAGCGCCCGCATCAGGCCGACGACGCCATGCTTGGCCGCGACGTAGGGCGCGACATAGGCATAGCCTTTCAGACCTGCCGTGGAGGCGATGAAGACGATGCGGCCCGCGTTGCGCGCGGCCATGCCGGCCAGCGCCGGTTTCACCGTCAGGAAGGCGCCGGTCAGATTAACCTCGAGCGTCCGCTGCCAGTCGGCAAGCGTGGTCTTGTGCGCCGGCGTGCTGCCGGCCATGCCGGCATTGGCGACGACGATGTCGAACGGTCCGCGCACTGCCTCCGCCTGCGCGTAGAGCGCCGCCGTTTCGGTCTCGCTCGTGACATCGGCGGCAATGGTGAAGATGCGGCCGCTTTGACCCGCGACCTTTGCGAGCTCCGTTTCCCGCCGGCCGCAGATGGTCACGTCAACGCCGGCGCCGGCCAGTGCCAGCGCGATTGCCCGGCCGACGCCGGAGCCGCCGCCGGTGACCAGTGCGTGCTTGCCCGCGATCATGTGGCAATCCTCGAAGGTCGGCGCTGCCTCTTGCGCCAGATCGAAGCCATGACATGCACAGACATTCTGGGACTGGCGATTGGCCCGATGCTTGGTTGCCAGGTGGTTCCCCCAATCCGTCGTTGCTTCGCAACGCCACCTTTCCCTCCTCCGGAGGGAAAGGAAGGGAGCCTCATGAGACGAGCATCGGCGGCAGAGGGGTCGCACCGTTCCTCTCCCCCGTCGATCGGGGGAGAGGTGGATCGGCGAAGCCGAGACGGAGTGGGGGTCGACCAGCGCAGTGCAAGACCATGCATGCGCGACGCCCCCCTGCATGCTGCGGGAAGGTGCCGGCAGGCGGATGAGGGGCAGCGTGGCGAACGAAAAATACTCATACTTTCAGCCCCGCCGCCGCATCGCGCTCGGCCAGCCGGTAGATCTGGTCGCGCCCGGGCAGATAGGGATCAGGCCATTTGACACCGCGGTCGCCGAGCGACACCGCCGCATGCAGCGTCCAGTAGGGATCGGCGAGATGCGGCCGTGCCAGCGCCACCAGATCGGCGCGGCCGGCCATCAGGATCGAATTGACGTGGTCCGGCTCGTAGATGTTGCCGACAGCCATCGTCGCCATGCCGACCTCGTTGCGGATGCGGTCGGAAAACGGCGTCTGGAACATGCGGCCATAGACCGGCTTGGCGGCAACCGACGTCTGCCCCGCCGAGACGTCGCAGATATCGACGCCGGCCTCACGCAGCATCCCAGCGATTTCGACGGCATCTGCCGGCGTCACGCCTTCGATGCCGACCCAGTCATTGGCCGAAATGCGCACCGAGATCGGCTTCTCCGCCGGCCAGGCGGCGCGCACCGCGTGGAAGATTTCGAGGGGATAGCGCATGCGGTTCTCAAGTGAGCCGCCATAGGCGTCCGCGCGCCGGTTGGTGACCGGCGTGATGAAGGACGACAGGAGATAGCCATGCGCGGCATGGATCTCCAGCATGTCGAAGCCGCAGCGATCGGCCATTTCGGCCGAGGCGACGAATTGATCGCGCACCAAATCCATGTCGGCGCGATCCATCGCCTTCGGCACCTGATTGTCAGGCGACCACGCGACAGCCGATGCCGCCATCACAGGCCAGTTACCGGAGGCCAGCGGCACGTCGGTGCCTTCCCAACCGACGCGGGTCGAACCCTTGGCGCCGGAATGGCCGATCTGGGCGCAGATCTTCGCTTCGGTTTCGGCATGGACGAAGTCGACCAGTCGCCTCCACGCCACCTCATGCTCGGGCGCGTAGAAACCGGGGCAGCCGGGCGTGATGCGCCCTTCCGGGCTGACGCAGGTCATCTCGATATAGACGAGCCCGGCGCCGCCCTTGGCGCGCTCGGCATAATGGGTGAAATGCCAGTCGGTCGGGCAGCCGTCGACGGCCTTGTACTGCGCCATCGGCGAGACGACGACGCGGTTTTGCAGCCGCATGTCGCGCAGCTTGAACGGCGCGAACATCGGCGCCCGGCGCAGCCTGTTGCCACCGGCACCCGCCTGGCGCTGGAACCATTCTTCGGCGCCGCCCAGCCATTCGGCATCGCGCAGTCGCAGATTCTCGTGGCTGATGCGTTGCGAGCGGGTCAAAAGCGAATAGTTGAACTGCACCGGATCGAGGCCGAGATAGCGCTCGACCTCCTCGAACCATTCCAGCGAATTGCGCGCCGCCGACTGCAGCTTCAGCACCTCGGTGCGGCGGGCGTCTTCATATTTGCTGAAGGCGGCCTCGAGGTCCGGCTCGGTCTCGACATAATCGGCCAGCGCCACCGCGCTTTCCAGCGCCAGTTTGGTGCCGGAGCCGATCGAGAAATGCGCCGAGGCCGCCGCGTCGCCCATCAGCGCCAGATTCTTGTAGGACCAGCGCTCGCACAGCACGCGCGGGAAGTTGATCCAGGCCGAGCCACGGATATGGTTGGCGTTGGTCATCAGCGCGTGGCCGCCAAGATGCTTGGCAAAGATGCGCTCGCACACCGCGATGGACTCCTGCTGCGACATCGCGCCGAAGCCGAAGGCGGCCCAGGTCTGTTCGCTGCATTCGACGATGAAGGTCGCGGTCTCGCTGTCGAACTGGTAGGCGTGCGCCCACACCCAGCCATGCTCGGTCTTCTCGAAGATGAAGGTGAAGGCGTCGTCGAATTTCTGGTTGGTGCCGAGCCAGACGAATTTGCATTTGCGGGTGTCGATGTCGGGTTTGAAGATATCGACGAAAGTGTTGCGCGCCCTTGAATTCAGCCCGTCGGCGGCGACGACCAGGTCATGCGTCTCCATATAGGGGCGGGGATCGGCGATGTCGGTTTCGAACATCAGCCTGACGCCGAGTTCGCGCGCGCGGCGCTGCAAGAGGACCAGCAGCCGCTTGCGGCCGATGCCGCAGAAGCCATGGCCCGACGAGACCGTGCGCACGCCGTCATGGATGACGGCGATGTCGTCCCAATAGGCAAAATGCTTCTTGATCCAGACGGCGCTGACCGGATCGTTCTCAGCAAGGTTATCGAGCGTCTCGGCCGACAGGACCACGCCCCAGCCGAACGTGTCGTCAGCGCGGTTGCGCTCGAAAACCGTCACGTCGTGCGCGGCGTCCCTCAACTTCATCGAAATGGCAAAGTAGAGGCCGGCTGGTCCGCCGCCGAGAACCGCAACCTTCATTTGTGCGATCTCCTCTTCGCTTGCTATGCCTCAGTATCGCGCCGGAGGTAAGATATTTCAAGCTTAAAGTTTTATGTCGAAATGATTATGCGAGCGTGCGTGGCGCGCTTGCCGGGACATCCTGCAAGCGCGCCGCGAGAGATCATTTCTCAGGATTCTTCGGGCTCCACAGCACGGTCTCGGCACCCTTCTCATAGGCCATGCCCGAGGGATAGCTGATCGCCTCGAGTTGCAGTCCCCACGGTGCCTGGAAATAAAGGATGGTCTGGCCGGCGGCGGGTCCTTCCTTGACCGGCAGCGGCCCCATCCTGGTCTTGACGCCCTTGCCATCGAGATAAGCCTTGGCCGCGGCGACATCGTCGACATAGAAGGCGATGTGGAAGCCGCCAATGTCGCTGTTCTTCGGTGTCAGATCCTTCTGGTCGGGCGCGGTATATTTGAACAGCTCGATGTTTGATCCATAGCCGCAACGCACCATGGTGACCTGCTCGATGACAGCCTTCGGATCGACGCCGAGCAGGTCCTGCATGAAGGTGCCCTTGTCGTCGGCGAACGGGCCGAACGACATCGCCTTCTTGCAGCCGACGACCTCGGTGAAGAAGTCGACCGCCTGCTTCATGTCGGGAACCGTGATGCCGGTATGGTCGTGCCCGCGCATGCCGGGGATCGAGCTCGCCGAGGCCATGCCGGCGCTGCCGAGGATAGCGGCCGCGAGCGTCGCACTTCGGATTATCATCTTCATGTCAGTTTCTCCTCCATTGGCGGGACTTCGTCATTTTCCAATCGCACGTCCGAGGCCCGCTTTTCGGCGCGCGTTCGCATTCATGGCGGCGCTTTGCCGGCGGAAGGAATGTCCAGCCAGCTCTCGTCGATTTCGGGCAGCGGAATGGCTGCAATGAGGTCGCGCGTGTAGGTCTGCCGCGGCATGTCGAACAGCGCGTCCGTGGCGCTCGCTTCCACGATGCTGCCTTCGCGCATGACGATCACCTGCCGGCACAGCCTTCGGATCACCGACAGGTCGTGGCTGATGAAGGCAACGGTCAGGCCCATCTCGGCCGCGAGTTTCTCCAGCAAGGTGAGGATCTGGGCCTGCGTCGACACGTCGAGGCCGGAGACGATCTCGTCCGCCAGCACGAATTTCGGCGACAGCGCCAGCGCGCGCGCGATGCCGACGCGCTGGCGCTGGCCGCCCGACAGTTCGTGGCGGTAGCGGCTGGCAAAGCTCTGCGGCAGGCCGACCCGCTGCAGCGCTTCGGCGACACGATCCCTGAGATTGTCGCCAAGCCCGTTCTGCTTGAGCGGCGCGGCGATGATGCTGGCGATGGTGCGGCGCGGATTGAGCGACGACATCGGATCCTGGAAGATCATCTGAAGGTCGCGGCGCAGCGGTCGCAACGCTGCCTCAGGCAGATGCGTGATGTCGCGGCCCTCGAAACTGACGCTGCCGGCGCTGGGCTCCAGAAGGCGCACCAAAGCGCGGCCGAGCGTCGACTTGCCCGATCCGGATTCGCCGACGATCCCTGTCACCGACCCCTTGGGCAGGTCGAAATCCAGGCCTTTCAGAATCTCGGCCAAAGGTGCGCGGCCGATGAGCGGCTTACGCGTCATGTCGGGCAGCGCGACCTTCAGCCCGCGTACGGAGAACAGCGGCTCAGCCATGCGGACGCCTCCAGGCCTGGTCGGCGGCAGCAATCTCGGCAGCGAGCCCGGCCAGTACCGCCTCGTCCACCGGCTTCAGCGACGCGAAGGGATCGGTATAGCGCGGCGTCGCAGCCATCAGTGCTCGGGTGTAGGGATGCTGAGGTGCCGCGAACAGCGCCGCGGTCTCTGCTTCTTCCACCACCTTGCCGGCATAGAGCACCGACACTTTCTGGCTGATCTTGGCGACGACGCCGAGATCGTGGGTGACGAACAGGATCGCGGTGCCATGTTCGCGCTGCAACGCCGCGATCAGCCGCAGGATCTGCTTCTGCACGGTGACGTCGAGGGCGGTGGTCGGCTCGTCGGCGACGATCAGCCTTGGCTCGGCGGCAAAGGCGGCGGCAATCAGCACGCGCTGGCGCATGCCGCCGGAGAGCTCGTGCGGATAGCTTTTCAGCACACGATCAGGGTCGCGGATTTGCACCTCGTCCAGCAAGTGGCGGATACGCCGATCGGCCTTGTCTCCGCTCCAGCCGAGGATGCGCACCAGACGGTCGGTCATCTGGGGGCCGATGCGCCGCGAGGGGTTGAGCGCGGTCAGCGGATCCTGCGGGATCAGCGCCGTGCGCGCGCCTATCAGCGTGCGCCGTGCTTTTGGCGGGAGTTTGCCGAGGTCTTCGCCCTCGAGTCTCATATCGCCTTCGACGATGCGCACGCTCGATGGCAACACGCCAAGCACCGCCTTGCCGATCATCGTCTTGCCGGCGCCGCTTTCGCCGACAAGCGCGCGCACTTCACCGGGTTGTACCGAGAGCGAAACAGAGCGCAGCACGCGCTGGCCGTTGGCCAGCACCGCGCTTAGATTGTTTATCTCGAGACAGGCGCTCATCGCAGCACCGGATCGAAACGCGTCTTCAGCGCCTCGCCGAACTGGCTGAATGACAGCACGGTGAGGATCAGCGTGATCAGCGGGAAGACCAGCACCCACCAGGCCTGATGGATCGACAGCCGGCCCTCGGCGATGATGCCGCCCCAGGTCGGATCGTCGGTCGAGATCGACAGATTGACGAAGGACAGGATCGCCTCGACGATGACGGCGATGCCCATCTCCAGCGACAGCAGCGCCACGATCGACGGTACCACATTGGGCAGCACCTCGCGCAGCATGATGCCGAAGCGGCCATAGCCGGCGATGCGGGCATTCTCGACATAGTCCATGCGCGACTGGCCCATCGCCTCGGCGCGGATGACCCGGCAAAAACGCGTCCAGTCGATGATGGCGATGGCGAGGATGACGGAGCTCAAGCCGGTGCCGAGCACGGCGACCAGGAGGATGGCGAACAGCACCGGCGGGAAGGCCATCCAGATGTCGACGATGCGCGAGATGATGCGGTCCGCCCAGCCGCCGAAATAGCCCGCGACCAGCCCTAATGTGGAGCCCACCACGCAGGCGGCGATGGCCGCCGCGAAAGCAACGATGAAGGCGATGCGGCCGCCGAAGATCAGGCGCGAGAGCAGGTCGCGGCCGAGGCTGTCGGTGCCGAGCCAATAGCCCGGCTCGGCGCCATCGAGCCAGAACGGCGGCAGACGTTCCAGCATCAAATCCTGCGCCAGCGGATCCTGCGGCGCCACCAGCGGCGCCAAGATCGCGGCCAGCAGCGCCAGCAGCAGCCAACCGCCGGCGAGCCACAGCCTCGGGCTCGATCCGTGCCTGATGATGCGTGCCTCATCCATGGCGCAGCCTCGGATTGAGCAGCGCGTACATCATGTCCACCGCGAGATTGATCAGCACGAACAGCAGCGCGAAGACCAGCACGATGCCCTGGATCAGCGGCAGGTCGCGGTTGATGACGGCGTCGATCGCCATGTTGCCGAGGCCCTCATAGGAGAACAGCCGCTCGACGATGACGGTGCCGCCGATGAGGAAGGTGAACTGCACGCCGATGAGCGTCAGCGTCGGCAGCGCGGCGTTCTTCAGCGCCTCGCGCAAGATGACCTGCGTTTCCGAAAACCCCTTGACCCGCGCCAGCACGACATAGTCGAGGTCGAGCACCTCCTTCAGCGACTGCTTCAGGAGCTGCGCGATGATGGCCGCGAGCGGCAGCGCCAGCGCCACGGCTGGCATCAGCATGTGCTTCAAGAGGTCCCAGGTGAGGTCGAAGCGCAGCCGAAGCAGGCTCTCGAAGAAGTAGAACTGGGTGACGAAGGGCAGGTCGAGCTGCGGCGACACGCGGCCGGAAATGTCGAAGATCGGCACCAGCACGCCGAACAGCAGGATCAGCACCAGGCCCCAGAGAAAATCGGGGATAGAAAGCGCGGCACCGCTGGCGATGTCGATGCCGGCCTCGACCGCCGTGCCGCGCTCGCGCGCGCCCAGGATCGCCGTCGTGCCGCCGATCGCCACTGCCATAATGAGCGCGACGATGGCAAGCTCCAGCGTAGCCGGCAGCCGGCTGAAGACGAGGCCAAGCACGTCCTGCCGGAGCGAGATCGAGGTGCCGAAATCGCCCCTGGCGACACCGGACAGCCAGATGAAGAACTGCTGCACGATCGTCTTGTCGAGCCCATAGAGCGCACGCAGACGGGCGATGTCGTCATTGGTGGCGCCGGGCGGCAACATCATGGCGATCGGATCGCCGGGCGCGACGCGGATGACCACGAATACGACGACGGCCACGCCGAACAGCGTGATCAGCATCGTCAGCAGACGGATCAGGAATCGTTGCAGGAGCATGTAAATCTTTGCAGGAGCCCGCAGGCTCATATGCGTGTAGAAATGCGCGCCGTCGCTATGGACGGCGCGCGGTAAGCCCAGGCTGATATCAGGCCGGGGTCATCAGGGCCGGCAGCAGCGCGCCGGAAATATGCTGCACCACCTTGACGCCCTTCGCATGCACGATCGGTTGCGCATACTGCATAAGCGGCAGCACGTAGGCCTGCTCGGCGATGTATTTATCGACCGCCTTCCACCCGGCGATGCGCTTGGTCTCGTCCTTCTCTCCCCACAGCGGGTTGATCATGTCGATCAGGTCCTGGCTGTCCCAGACCGAATGCGGGCTCGGCCCATACATGGCAAAGCCGGTCGACGTGGTCGGGTCGCCAATGGCGTTGCCCCAATTGTAGAAGGCCGCCGGCGCGAGCTTGTCGGCGGCGCGCAGTTCGTAGTGCTTGGCGATCTCGTAGACCTCGATCGTCGCCTCGATGCCGACCTTGCGCCACATGCCGACGATCGCCTGGATCATCTCATAGTCCTTGGGCTTGAAGCCCTTGGTCGTCTGGATGGTGAACTTGACCGGCTTTTCCAGCGAATAGCCCGAGGCCGCCAGCAGCTCCTTGGCCTTTTCCGGATTGTGCTCGACCTTGATCGAGGCATCGTAGGCCGCGTATTCCGGCGTTTCCAGCGTGGCGAGCGGCTGGCCGTAGCCGCGCAGCAGCCGCTTGACCAGAAGCTCCTTGTCGACCGCCATGACGGCTGCCTGGCGCACGTTCTTGTCCAGCATCGCTTCGATGTCGTTGAAGAAGATCATGCCGATATCGGAAACATTCTTGATCGACCCGGCAAGCCCGTCCTTGGCGATCAGCCGGTCGTACTCTTCATAGGGGATTTCGAGCGTCACCTGCGAGGAACCGGATTCGATCTCGGCGACACGGCTCGCCGCGTCGGTGACGAATTTGATCGTCACGTTCTCGAATGCCGGCTTGCCGCCCCAGTATTTCGGATTGGCCTTGAGCCGCAGGAAGGCGTTGCGTTCGAACTTCTCGACCATGTAGGGGCCGGTTCCGATCGGAGCCTTCTCGAAACCTTCGGCACCGACCTTCTCGTAATAGGCCTTCGGCATGATGTAGCCGGTGAGGAACGACATCCATTTGAAATAGACCGGGTCGAACTGCACGACATCGCCCGTGATCTTGTTGCCGTCGATCTTGAAATTGTTGACGTTCTTCCACACGAACTGGATCGGGTTGCCGGTCTTTTCATCGCCCGCCCGCTGCAACGACCAGACCACGTCCTCGGGCGTGAACGGCGAGCCGTCATGCCAGGTTACACCCTCGCGCACCGTCATCATGATCTTGGTGCGGTCCTCGTTCCAGCCCCATTCGGTGAGCAGGCCCGGCGCGAAGGACAGGTCCGGCTTCTGCGGGATGAACTGGTCGAACACCGACTGGTAGAGGCCCTGGATGGTCGGGTTGACGGCCGACGGTCCGGTGGTCGGGTCCCAGGACGGCAGGTTGACATTATAGGCGATGGTCAACTCGCCGGCGGCGGCATTGGCCATCTTGGGCAGGCCGACAGCGGCCACACCAAGTGCCGCGGCACTGTATCCCAGTAATTCGCGTCTGTTTATTGTCATGGTCGTTCCCCTTGTTGGTTTATTTGTCTTTTGCGCGGCTTCGTCCGGTCATTGGTTAGGGCTTCGTCGGCAGCAGCGCTTGCCTCTCGTCGCCTTCATGAAATCGTCTGGCCTACCTCCCGCCAAGCTGTTGCGCGAGCATGAAGCCCGAGGCGGCACCCGTGCCGGCACCGGGCCATGTCGCGGCGCCGGTGAGATGCAGATTGCTGATCGGCGTGTCCCAGCCGGCATAGCCGCGCGCCGGACGGAACAAGAAGTTCTGCGCCAGATGATGGCTGCCGCAGACCTGGTCGCCGCCGACGAGGTTCGGGTTCTCGCGCTCGAGGTCGATCGGCGAAAACACGGCGCGGCCGAGGATCTTCGCACGCAGCCCAGGTGCGTAGGTCTCGATGATGTCGAGCACGCGGTCGGCATAGGCCTCCTTGACCTGGTCCCAATGGGCTGCTGCGATCTTGCCCGAGGCGTCGCCCACGATTTCGGCGGGCAGCATGCGCACCTGCACCCACAGAACATGTTTGCCTTCAGGTGCCCGGGAAGGATCGACCGCCGTCGGCTGGCCGACGACCAGCACCGGTTCGTCCGGCAACATGCCTGATGTCGCCTGCTGATAGGTGCGCGACATCTGCTCGAGCGATGGCGCTAGATGCACATAGGCGAACCGCCGAAGCTCTGCCCCGGCGCGCCAGTCCGGCAGGTCGTCCAGCGCCAGGTGGATCATCATCGTGCCGGGTGCATGCCGGAATTTTTGCATCGCCGTGTCGAAGCCGGCGTCGCCGGAACCGTTCGGCAAAAGCGTGCCGGCCAACGCCTTGGGTGCAACGCCGGCAATGACCGCCTTGGTGGCCGTATGCGTCTCGCCGGAAGCAAGCCGCACACCGGTCGCCTTGCCACCGGAAACGGTTATCTCGGCGACATCGGCGCCGGTGACGATCCTGCCGCCGGCCGATGTGACAATGCCGGCCAGCGCCCGGATGATCGTGTCGGCGCCACCCTTGCCCAGCACCATGCCAAAACTCTGGTTGGCCATCGATTCCAGATAGGGGAACACCGCGCCGCCGGCGATGTCGGGCGCGAAGTCGAGATGCATGCCCCAGGTGGCGAGCGTCGCCCTGATGTGTGGAGACTCGAAATTTTCCTCCAGCCAGGCACGCGGCGACGACAGCAACAGCCGGCCGGTGTCGAGCGCGCCGGAAACACCTTTTTTGCGCCACAGGTTCCAGGCGGTGCTTGCAAGCGCCCGGGCGCTCATCGGCGAGCCCAGCAGCTTGAACAGATGCTCGGCCTCGGCTGGGAAAGCGGCAATCAGCCTGCGCCACGTCGCGGCATCGGCGGCTGAAAAGGCAGCCATGCGTCCGGCGGTCTTTTCCAGGTCGTTGCTGACACCGAACCAGCGTCCATCCGGGAACGCGCTGGCGAAACAATCGGCGACCGGCGCGAATTCCAGCCCCTGCGCTTTCAATTCATTTGCATATTTCCGGTGGAAGGCGGAGCCGGCGAACAGGCTCAGATTCATCGCGCCGAAATCGTGGCGGAAGCCCGGAAGCGTGAATTCGCGGGTCTGGACGGCTCCACCGATTGTTGTATTGCGCTCGAAAACCCCGGTTTTCCAGCCCTTGAGCGCCAGATGCGCGACGCATGCCAGAGTGTTGTGGCCCGCCCCGACAAAGATGGCGTCGAACTCGCTCACGCCCCGTTCCCATTTCCTTTATGCTTAAAGATAATTGCAGATGCATATGTTTTCGTCTAGTAGGATATTAAGGGCCGAGACGAGCCTTGATCATGTCAGACAAGAGGGAACAGAGACCATGGATACCCAGAAACTCCTCGGCGAAGTTGCCGGCCAGCTCCTTTCCGGCGCCATCAAGGTGGTCGACCTGACGGCGCCGCTCGGGCCCGACACACCGCTGATCAAGCTGCCGCCGGAGCTTGCCGTCGACACGCCGAAGGTCGAGATCCACTCGATCTCCCGCTATGACAAGAACGGTCCATGGTGGGCGTGGAACTGGCTGAAGCTCGGCGAGCATTCCGGCACGCATTTCGACGCGCCGCAGCATTGGATCAGCGGCAAGGATTATCCGGACGGCGCCACCGATACCATTCCGGCGCAGAATTTCATCGGGCCGGTCAATGTCATCGACTGTTCGAAAGAGGCGGCCGCCGATCACGATTTCCTGCTCACCGTCGACCACATCAAGGCCTGGGAGGCCAAGCATGGCGCGATCAATGCCGGCGAGTGGGTGGTGATGCGCACCGACTGGTACAAGCGCAACGGCTCGGAAGCCGAGTTCCTCAACGCTAACGAGACCGGCCCGCACACACCCGGCCCGACGGCGGAAGCCATCCAGTTCCTGATCGGCAAGGACATCAAGGGCTGGGGCTCGGAGACGATCGGCACCGATGCCGGCAAGGCCGGCGGCATGGAGCCGCCATTCCCGGCGCACACGCTGATGCACAAGGCCAACCGCTATGGCCTCGCCAGCCTCTGCAATCTCGACCAGCTGCCGCCGAAAGGCGCCATCCTGATCGCGGCGCCGCTCAAGATCGAGCACGGCACCGGCAGCCCGATCCGCGCGCTGGCGCTGGTGGCGGGGAAATAAAGCGAGGGCGGTCTTCGGGAGAAGATCATGGCTGCAAATGGTACCGCGATGACGAAGTGGGCGCGGCGACCTGGTGAGGTTGCCGCTCTACGCCAAGGAACGCTACCGCGCGCAATTGAACATCATCCACCAAAGCGGGGGAGCACCCCTCGATGACCGCCCCCGATCACATCATCGTCGGCAGCGGCATCAACGCGCTGGTCTGCGCGGCGATGCTCGGCGGCAAGGGCGCCAAGGTGCTCGTTCTGGAGCGCAACGACCGTATCGGCGGTTGCATGCGCACCGAGGAGATCACTGCGCCGGGCTTCGTCCACGACGTGATGGCGACCACCTTCGTGCTGTTCATCACCTCGCCGGCCTTTGCAGCATTGGGCGGCGACCTCGCCCGGCACGGGCTGGAGTTCTGCCACACCGGCACGCCGACCGGCGTGCTCATGCCTGACGGCAGCCATGCCGTGCTCAGCACCGGCCGCGCGGCCAATGTCGCTGCGCTGAACGCGATCGCGGCCGGCGACGGTGACCGGCATGCGGAAGATGTCGGCGGCATCGAGCGCAATGCCGGCCTGCTGTTCGGTCTGCTCGGCGGCGCGCTTTGGTCGTACCCGACGGCGAAGCTGCTGGCCGGCGATACCTGGCGGCGTGGTCCGCGCGGCCTAGCCGCCTTTCTTGGCGAAGCGCTGGTGCCGGCGCGCGGCTGGCTGGAAAGCAGCTACCAGTCCGAAACCATTCGGGCGCTCTGGGCGCCCTGGGTGCTGCATGCCGGGCTTGGCCCGGAAGATGCGTTTTCCGGCCAGATCGCCAAGGTGATCGCCTTCGCGCTGGAGGCTGCCGGTGCGCCGATCGTCAAGGGCGGGGCGAAGAACCTGCTTGCCGCCTTCGAAGCGCTGATCAGGGAACGCGGCGGCGACATCCGCACCGGCGCCGACGTCGCTTCGGTCGTCCAGGCGGGTGGCCGCGCAGCCGGTGTGCGGCTGGCGTCGGGCGAAACGATCACAGCGAACAAGAGCGTCATCTGCTCGGTCACGCCGACGCAGCTTTACGGCCGTCTGCTCGGCAAGGACGCTTCGAAGGACGACGTCGAAGCGACGCGGAAATACCGCTATGGCAAGGGCAATTTTCAGATCCATTACGCGCTGACCAAGCCGCCGTCCTGGCGCGGCGAGGGCCTCGACAAGGTGGCGCTGCTGCATCTGACGCCCGGACTGGACGGCGTTTCGAAAGCCTGCAACGAGGCGGCGCGCGGCATGCTGCCGGAGGTGCCGACCATCTGCGTCGGCCAGCCGCACGCGCTCGATCCATCACGCTGTCCGGAGGGCCAGGCGATCCTGTGGCTGCAACTCCCCGAGGCGCCCCGCCACATCAAGGGCGACGCCGCCGGGAAGCTCGATGCGCCTGCCGACGGACAATGGACCGAGGCGCTGCGCGAGGCCTATGCCGATCGCGCTGAAGCGATACTCGCCGGCCATATCGACGGCTTCAAGGACAGCGTGATCGCGCGCCGCGCCTATTCGCCGGCCGATCTCGAGGCGATGAATATCAACCTCGTCGGCGGCGACCCTTACGGCGGCTCCTCTGTTGTCGACCAGTCGTTCCTGTGGCGGCCGTTCAAGACCAGCCGCAACCATCAGACCGGCGTCAAGGGCCTCTACCATATCGGCGCCTCGACCCATCCCGGTGCGGGCCTCGGCGGTGGCTCCGGCTTCCTGCTGGCAGGGAAGCTCTGATGGAACAGAAGGTCGCCGAAAAACGCCAGCGCATTTCCACCCTCGGCCAGATCGGCCTGCAGCAATTCGCTCCCTATCTGATGAACCGCATCATGGGCCGCTACAACGCTACCTTGCGCGACGACTTCCGCAAGCAGGGCCTGACCATTTCGCAGGTGCGCACGCTGGCGGTGCTGTCGGTCACCGACGGCGTCACCGTCAACGACCTCTCGGTCTATACTGTCATCGAGCAATCGACCCTGAGCCGCACGCTGGACACGCTAGAGGGGCAAGGCTTCGTGCGGCGCGAGCAAGGCGTCACCGACAGCCGCATCCGCCACGTGTTCCTGACCGACGACGGCCGCGCCGAGTTCACCCGCGCCTGGCCGGCCATGCATGACGCCTTCGAGGCGATGTTCGACGATATCGACGACGCCGAATATGCAGCACTCATCGCAACGCTTTTGAAGATGCTCAAAAACATTCGCAAGCACGACATCTAGATATAGGCGCCGCCAGCTGTCGGCGGCAACGGAAGGAGGCAGACATGGCCGAACGGTCTTTTGCCAAGGAAGTCGAAAAACTCAGGCTCGGCGCCGGCGAGGAATTCGCCGGCGAGGGCATCCTCGCCATCACCAAGGCGCTGCTGCAGTGCGGCGTCGGCTATGTCGGCGGCTATCAGGGCGCGCCGATCAGCCATCTGATGGACGTGCTGGCCGACGCGCAGGACATTCTGGGCGAACTCGGCGTGCATTTCGAGGCGAGCGCCTCGGAAGCCACCGCCACCGCCATGCTCGCCGCTTCGGTGCATTACCCGATCCGGGGCGCGGCGACGTTCAAGTCGACCGTCGGCACCAATGTGGCTTCAGACGCGCTGGCCAACCTCGCTTCCGGTGGCGTCACCGGCGGCGCGCTGATCATCGTCGGCGAGGATTATGGCGAGGGCTCCTCGATCATGCAGGAGCGCAGCCATGCCTTCGCGATGAAGAGCCAGGTCTGGCTGCTCGACCCGCGTCCGAACCTGCCGTCGATCGTCAAGGCGGTGGAGGATGGTTTCGAACTGTCGGAAATCTCCAACACGCCGGTCATGCTGCAGGTGCGCATCCGCTGCTGCCACGTGCATGGCCATTTCATCGCCAAGGACAACAAGCGTCCGCCGATGACGGTCGCCGATGCGCTCGAAGCGCCGCGCCGCGACACCGGCCGTATCGTTCTGCCGCCGGCTTCTTTCCTGCATGAGAAGGAGAAGGTCGCCAAGCGCTGGCCGGCCGCGGTCGATTTCATCAAGAGCCGCAAGATCAACGAGATCTTCGGCTCGGATCACGGCTCGATCGGCATTGTCATGCAGGGCGGCATGTACAATTCGGTCATCCGTGCGCTGCAGCGTCTCGGCCTTGCCGACACCTATGGCGAGACCGACGTGCCACTCTACGTGCTGAACGCCGTCTATCCCCTGATCGACGATGAGTTCCTGTCGTTCTGCGAGGGCAAGCAGTCGGTGCTGGTCGTCGAGGAAGGCCAGCCCAACTACATCGAACAGGCTTTCGCCGCCATGCTGCACAAGGCCGGGCGTGGCACCCGTCTGGTGGGCAAGGAGCATCTGCCGATGGCCGGTGAATATACCGGCCAGGTCATGCTCGACGGCATCGGCGCCTTCCTGCGCGCCGAGGCGCCGCACCTGTTGCCCGGCGAAGTGCGCGCGCCAAACAAAGTCGGCGATGGCCTCGATACGGCGGACCTGATCAATGTCGTTCCAGGACGACCGCCCGGTTTCTGCATCGGCTGCCCGGAGCGGCCGATCTTCGCCGCGACCAAGCTGGTCGAGCAGGAACTCGGCAAGCACCACATCGCCTCCGACATCGGCTGCCATCTGTTCTCGATCATGCCGCCCTTCGAGCTTGGCGCGACCACCATGGGCTACGGGCTGGGGCCGGCATCGGCCTCGGCGTTCAACGCGCCCGATGCCAAGCGCCGTTCGATCTCCTTCGTCGGCGACGGCGGCTTCTGGCACAACGGCCTGACCTCATCGATCGGCAATGCGGTGTTCAACAAGAATGATGGCGTCATCGTCATCGTCGATAATTTTTACTCGGCCGCCACTGGCGGGCAGGACATCCTGTCGTCGCGCGCGGGCAACAAGACCAAGTCGACCAAGCATCCGATCGCCGAGGCGGTGAAAGGCATGGGCGTAAAATGGCTGCGCCATGTCGACCGCACCTACGATGTCGGCAAGATGCAGGACACGCTGCGCGAGGCGCTGACGACTGACGAGAAGGGGCCAAAAGTCATCGTCGCTTCGTCGGAATGCATGCTCAATCGCCAGCGCCGCGAAAAGCCGCTGGTCGACAAGGCGATCAAAGGCGGCGAGCGTGTCGTCAAGCCGAAATTTGGCGTCGACGAGGACATCTGCACTGGCGACCATGCTTGCATGCGGCTCTCCGGCTGCCCATCGCTGTCGGTCAAGTCGCTCGACGATCCGCTGCGCGACGATCCGGTCGCATCGATCGACCAGAACTGTGTCGGCTGCGGCAATTGCGGCGAGGTCGCCGATGCGGCGGTGCTGTGCCCGTCCTTCTACCGTGCCGACGTCGTGCACAATCCAAGCCGCTGGGACCGTTTCCTGGAGACGGCGCGCCGCGCGACGATCGGTTTCCTGCAGAGGCGGCGCGAAGGCCGGCGCCTGATATTCGCCGATGCTTGATCCTGTTCCTTCCTCGCGCCCCCGGTCCGGTGCTGCCGATGAGCCGGTGATCAAGCTCGCCGTTCTGGCCGTCGGCGGCCAGGGCGGCGGCGTGCTCGCCGACTGGATCACCGACGTCGCCGAGCGCAATGGCTTTGTCGCGCAATCGACCTCGGTCGCCGGCGTCGCGCAGCGCACCGGCGCCACCATCTACTATATCGAAATGGCCCGCGACACCGGCCGCCTGCCGGTCTTCGCGCTGTCGCCCTCGCAGGGCGATGTCGATATCCTGATCGCCGCCGAATTGATGGAAGCCGGCCGAGCCATCATCAGGGGCTTCGTCACCCCCAACCGCACGACGCTGATCGCTTCCTCGCACCGCATCGCCGCCGTGTCGGAAAAGATCGAACCGGGTGATGGCCGCGCTTCGTCGTCCAAAGTCCACGCCACGGCCGAGGCCGCATCGAAGCGCTTCATCGCATTCGACATGGAAAAGATCGCCGCCGACAACGGCTCGATGATCTCGGCCAGCCTGCTTGGCGCGCTGGCCGGCTCCGACGCGCTGCCGTTTACCCGTGAAAGCTACGAGCAGGCGATTGGCACCGGCGGCCGTGGCGTCAAGGCCAGCCTCGCCGCCTTCGCGGCTGCGTATGATCGTGCGCGCGGCACGGCGGCGCCGACGGCGAACCCGGCGATTGTCGGATCTGCCTTGGGTTCGGGACATGTGAGTGGCCCGCGAAACCTGTTGCAGGGATGGCAGGCGCTTGCCGCTCGCATCGACCTGCTGCCGGTTGCCGTGCGCGACATGGCGCTCAGGGGCCTGAGAAAGGTCGTCGACTACCAGGACATCGCCTATGGGCGCGAATATCTCGACCGGCTGGACAAGGCCGTCGCGATTGACAGCTTGGATCCAACCCATGCGCTGTCAATCGCGGCCGCCAAGCATCTGGCCAACGCCATGTGCTATGACGACATGATCCGCGTCGCCGATCTGAAGACGCGCTCGACCCGCGACAGGCGGGTGCGCAAGGAGGTTGGCGTCAAGGATGGTTCGGTCCTGCAAGTGACCGAGTACTTCCATCCGCGCATCGAGGAGTTCTGCGGCACGCTGCCGGCGAGGCTGGGCAGCTACATCGAGGACCGGCCGAAATTGGCAGCCTTCCTCGACCGCCGCATCAACCGGGGCCGCCGCATCCGCACCGACAGCTTTGCCGGCTTCGCCGCTTTGTGGTTCATCGGCGGCCTGCGCCGCTGGCGCCGCCGCCTGCTGCGCCACAAGGTCGAGACCGCGCATCTTGACCAATGGTACACGCTCGCGCTTGGCTACGTGCCGGCGGATTACGCGCTTGCCGTCGAAATCCTCAATTGCCGCCGGCTGATCAAGGGCTACAGCGACACGCATGTGCGCGCCCACTCGAAATTCGACCGCGTGCTGTCGGCGCTTGATCTGCTCGAGGGCAGGGCCGACGCCGCCGACTGGATCCGCCGCCTGCGCGAGGCGGCGCTGAAGGACGAGAAGGGCGACATGCTCGACGGCGCGTTGAAGACCGTGGCGACCTTGGGCCCGGCAACGGGCAACTGAGCCGCACGTCCCGACAGACTTCACCGGGCCATCGGCCCCGTTGGTATGCTCGAAGCCTCGGAGGGTCACCCCGTGGCGCCCTCGGTCCTGCGAGGGCTGGTTTCGACATTCGGACCATCAACCGGTTTGGTGAACGCTGTTCATTTTTCCCCTTGAACGATGTTCAAAGCGTGATAGAGTGCGATTGTGAACGACGTTCATTTCGCAGCGGCCGAAAGCCGCGGATGGGCAAAAGCGCAGCAAGAAAGTTTAACCAGCTCAGGACTATCACTAAAACTGAACAGCGCCTGCAACCCGCAGGGCCTATCGGCACACTGTCGAAGGGTTCCGCCAGATGGAAATCGCCATGAACACGCATCTCATGCTTTCGCGGCGCTTCGCGCCACTTTTCTGGACGCAGTTCCTGTCCGCCTTCAACGACAATTTCCTCAAGAACACGCTGGTGTTCCTGATCCTCTTCACACTGGCCGCCGATCAGGCGGCCTCGCTGGTCACTTTGGCCGGCGCCGTGTTCATGGCTCCATTCCTGCTCCTGTCGGCGCTGGGCGGCGAGATCGCCGATCGCTTCGACAAGGCGCTCATCGCCCGCCGGCTGAAATTTGCCGAGATCGGCGCCGCTGCCGTCGCGGTCGTCGGCATCGCGCTGTCCTCCATCCCCGTGCTGATGACCGCGCTGTTGATGTTCGGCATCATCTCGGCGCTGTTCGGGCCGATCAAATACGGCATCCTGCCCGATCACCTCGAACGCAAGGAATTGCCGGGCGCCAACGCCTGGATCGAGTCGGCGACTTTCGCCGCCATCCTCGGCGGCACCATCGCCGGGGGCGTCGTCTCGGCCGATGGCATCGGCGTCTCGGTCTTCGGGCCGATCATGATGATGCTCGCCGTCGGCTGCTGGGCCGTCAGCCGCCACATCCCTTCAACCGGTTCCGCGGCGCCCGACCTCGTCATCGACAGGAATGTCTTTCGCTCGACCTGGCGCCAGGTCAGCGAATTGCGCACGGACTCACGGATCTGGCGCGCCGGCCTGATGACGTCCTGGTTCTGGCTGATCGGCGCCATTGTGCTTTCGATCCTGCCGACGCTGGTCAAGGATCAGCTCGGCGGTGGCGAGATCGCGGTCACCGCCTATCTCGCGGTGTTCGCTATCTCGATCGCCATTGGCTCGGCAATCGCCGCGTGGATGTCGCAGGGACGCATCGTGCTCTTGCCCGCACCGGTCGGCACGGCGCTGCTGGCGCTGTTCGGCCTCGACCTCGCATGGACCATCTGGAGCATGCAGCCTTCGCCCAGATCCGAAACCCTTGGCCTCTTCTTCGCCGGGCCAAACACGATCCGTGTTGCGATCGACCTCGCCGGCATGGCCATTTCCAGCGCCTTCCTCGTGGTGCCGACCTTTGCCGCCGTGCAGGCCTGGTCGCCCGAGGCGCGCCGCGCCCGGGTCGTCGCCGCGGTCAGTATCGTCAACGCCGGCTTCATGACCGTCGGTGGCTTGCTCGTCGCCATCATCCAGGCAGCCGGCGTCTCGACGGGAGGCATCCTGTTCGGCCTCGCCCTGGCCAATGCCATCGCCGCCTGGCTGATGCTGAAATACCTGCCGACCAATGCCTTCCGCGATTATGTCTCCATTCTTTTCCGCGCCTTCCATCGGCTGGAAGTCGAAGGCCTGGACAATCTCAAGGCCGCAGGCCCGGCACCCATCCTGGCGCTGAACCATGTCAGCTTCCTCGATGGACCGCTGGCTCTGACGCTGACCAATGAGGAGCCGGTCTTCGCCATCGACTACACCATTGCGCAGGCCTGGTGGATGAAGCCGTTTTTAAAGCTGACCCGCGCGCTGCCGCTCAATCCGTCCAAGCCGATGTCGACACGCACGCTGATCAAGATCGTGCAGAACGGCGACCCGCTGGTCATCTTCCCCGAGGGCCGCATCACCGTCACGGGCGGGCTGATGAAGGTCTATGACGGTGCCGCCATGGTGGCCGACAAGACCGGCTCGATGGTGGTGCCGATCCGCATCGAGGGGCTGGAGAAAAGCCCCTTCTCGCGGCTGACGGCGCAGCACGTGCGCCGCCGCCTGTTCCCGAAAGTCAAGGTGACCATACTGCCGCCGGTCAGGCTCAAGGTCGACGACGAGCTGAAGGGACGCAAGCGTCGGGCCGCCGCCGGTGCCGCGCTCTACCAGGTGATGTCCGACCTCGTCTTCCGCACCCAGCATATCGACAAGACCGTGCTCGAAAGGATCATCGAGACGGCGACCGAGCGCGGCATGAAGCAACTTGCCGCGCAGGATCCGGTCGCCGGTTCGCTGAGCTACGGCAAGCTGCTCACGGCTGTCGCCGTGCTCGGCGAGAAGTTTGAGACGCTCTATGCCGGACAGGACACGCTCGGCATCATGCTGCCCAACGCCAATGGCGCCTGTGCCGCGCTGCTCGGCGTCATCTCCGCCGGCAAGGTCCCCGCGATGATCAACTTCACCGCCGGTGCCGCCAACATCCTGTCCGCTTGCAAGGCGGCGCAGGTAACCACCATTCTGACCTCGCGGGCCTTTGTCGAGCAGGCCAAGCTTGGCGCGATCGTCGAGGAGATCGGCCGCTCGGTCAACATCGTCTGGCTCGATGATCTGCGCGCGACCATCGGCCTCAAGGACAAGCTGCTCGGCCTGCTGCGCAAGAGTACGCCCAGGGTTGCCCGCAAGGCCACCGACCCGGCCGTGATCCTGTTCACCTCGGGCTCCGAAGGGACGCCGAAGGGCGTCGTGCTCACCCACCGCAACATCCTGGCCAACGCCGCGCAAGCCGCCTCGCGCATCGATTTCCATTCGGGCGACAAGGTGTTCAACGTTCTGCCGATCTTCCATTCCTTCGGCCTGACGGCGGGCACGGTGCTGCCGCTGGTGTCCGGCGTCCCGGTCTATTTCTACCCGTCGCCGCTGCACTACCGTATCGTGCCGGAACTGGTCTATGCCTCGAATGCGACAATCATCTTCGGCACCGACACCTTCCTCAGCGGCTATGCGCGTACAGCGCATCCCTATGATTTCCGCTCGGTGCGCTATTGCTTTTCCGGTGCGGAGCCGGTCAAGGCCTCGACCCGCGAAACCTACATGGAGAAGTTCGGCCTGCGCATTCTCGAAGGCTACGGCGTTACCGAGACGGCGCCGGTGATCTCCATCAACACGCCGATGTACAACAAATCGGGCACGGTCGGAAAAATCATGCCCGGCATGGAATATCGTCTGGAACCGGTGATCGGCGTCGAGGGCGGTGGACGGCTGTTCGTGCGCGGCCCCAACGTCATGGCGGGCTATCTCAGGGCCGAAAAGCCGGGCGTGCTCCAACCGCTGCAAAATGGATGGCACGACACCGGCGACATCGTCAGCATCGACGATGCCGGTTTCGTCAGCATTCGCGGCCGCGCCAAGCGTTTCGCGAAGATCGGCGGCGAGATGATTTCGCTGGCTGCGGTGGAAGCTCTGGCGGGCGAGCTGTGGAAAGGTTCGCTCTCGGCGGTCGCGACCGTACCGGACCCGCGCAAGGGTGAAAAACTGGTGCTCGTCACCGAGGCCGAGAAAGCGACGCGCGCCGAGTTTCTGGCGTTCGCCAAGGCAAACGGCGCCATGGACCTGATGGTGCCGGCTGAAGTGCGCGTCGTGGCGCATGTGCCGGTGCTTGGCTCGGGCAAGATCGACTTCGTCGGCGTAACCAGGCTGGTACGCGGCGAAGCCTTGCAGGCAGCCAAGGTCGAGGCCGCCTGATCGCCGGCGACAGCGAGACGGCGCCACGGTAGGAGACGCGGCGCCGCCAGCCTTCAGGCGATCAGGTTCATCATCGGCTTCACCGCCCCTGAGTCCGGAAACACTTTCTCGCCGAGCACCGAGGCCGAAAGTCCGAACTGGTCGGCGAGCAGGCCTTTCAGCACCGCCCTCACGTCGCTGGTCGGCGCAAGGTCGCGCTGCTGGTAAAGTTGCGCGGGCTTCAGCCCCGGCCAGTCGGCGATGACGCGGCCGCCCTTGATGGCGCCGCCGGCGAGCAGCACCACGGTGCCGGTGCCGTGGTCGGTGCCGACCGTGCCGTTGATCCGCGCGGTGCGGCCGAATTCGGTGATGGTGACGATTGCCGTATCCTTCCAGCGCTCGCCGAGACCTTTTTTGAATTCCTCGAAGGCACCGTCGAGGCCGCCGAGCAGGCTGGCGAGGCGGCCGGTCGCGCCGCCTTCGTTGACATGCGTGTCCCAGCCGTCGAAGGCGAGTGCCGCGACACGCGGCCCGTCATCGGCGGCGATCAGCCTGGCGGCGCCTTGCGCGGCCTGCCGCATGCCGGCGGCGCTGTCGAGGCCGCCTTTCGGCTTCATCGTCTTGGCGCCCATCTGGTCGTCAAGCGCCGTGCGATCGGCGTCGAGACCTTTTTGCAGCGCGACGGCCAGAACCGGATCGCGATGCTGGTAGAGATCGAGAACGCGCGCCGCGAGGTCGCCGGCCGGCGCCGGCAGCGATTGCGGCGCCCAGCCGAGCACGGGAGCCGCGCCACGGATCACCAGCGGCGTCGACGGTCCGACGGCCAGGCCGCCGAGTGTCGCCACGCGGTCGCCCGCCGGCAGGTTCTCCAGCGCCCGATTGAGCCAGCCGGTGGCGACATGGCCGGGACCGGCAAAGCCGCTTTCCAGCACATCCTGGCCATCGAAATGCGAGCGCTCGCGATAGCCGGTCGCGGCGGCGTGCACGACAGCCGCCTGCTTGTTCTTGAACAGCCGCGCAAACACCGGCATCGCCGGATTGACCGCGAAGAAAGCATCGAGCGGCAGTGCCGCGTGCGGGCCGGTGAGCGACAGGGCGATGTCGCCATGCAGGCCGGCATAGTCGGGATCGCCGACCGGACCGACGGTCGACAGGCCGTCCAGCGCACCGCGCAGCACGATGACGATCAGGCGCGGGTCGCGGTTGTCGGCGGCACGGGCGAAGCGCGGCAGATAGGCCCAGGCAAACAGCGCGCCGCCGGTCGTCAGCACGGCGCGGCGGGAAGGGTGAGGGGTTTCGCACAGCAGGCTCATGACTTCGTCTCCATGGGAGTTGTCGGCGCCGGACCTATCGTTCGATCTATCGTCGCTGGAATTCGGGCGCCATCAGCAGCAGCGCCAGGCCTTGCTGTTTGGTCTCGGCGCGGGCGATCGCTTGGCGTGTTTCGGGCGAGGCGGAGGGACCGATGACCGCGTCGAGCATGCCGTTGGGGTTGCCGACGTCCTTCACTTGCCGGGCGGCCTGCCATGCGATGTCGAGGCGGCTCTTCATGCCTTCCGCCGATGCCCAGCTGTCCGCCTGGTCGGAAAAGCCGTTCGGTCCCGGCGGCCCCCAGAGCGGCTCGCCCAGCGCGTTGAGCCAGTTGAGCGACTGGCCAGGGTCGTTCGTCGGGCCAGGACCGGCTGCCCGGCGGATGGCCGCGATATAGTCGAAGGGCGAGCGCATCTTGGCCAATGGCGTCGACCACGCTTCCGGCATGTCGACGAGCGCCGCCGCCAGTGCCCTGAGATTGCCGTCGCTCCTGGTGAACACCTTGGCGAGGCGGGCGACCGCCGCCGACGGCGGGTCGTCGGCTATGAAATGGCGGGCAAGTTGCGTGGCGATGTGTTGCGCGGTCGCCGGATGACGGGCGATGTCATTGAGCGCGGCCTCGGCCTGGCCCATGCCGCCAGCCGGATAGGTCTTGCCGAGCAGCACCGCGTCACCCGGCTCATGCGCATTGGCGTTGAAGACGGAACTGCCGGGTTCGCCCAGCCGTCCTTCCCGTCCGGCCATCATCCAGCCGGTCAGGATGCGCGCGAAGCTGGTCACGTCGGCTTGGCTGTAGCCGCTGCCGACACCGAGCGTGTGCAGTTCCAGGATTTCGCGGGCGAGGTTCTCGTTGAGGCCGCGCTGGCGGTTCTTGCCGGCGCGGGAGTCCGGGCCGATCGACTGCTGGTTGTCGAGATAGAACAGCATGGCCGGATGCCGCTCCACCGCCATGAGCATGTCGGCGAAGCGCCCGAGCACGAAAGGCCGGATGGCCTCCCGTTCGAACGCCCCGGCGCTGGCGCGCACGATGTTGTCCTTGGCGACGGAGACGCAGAAATGGTTCGACCAGAAATAGACCAGGCGCTCGACGAAGCCGGCCTCTGCCTGCATTGCCTTGTCGAAGCGCGCCTGTGCCTCGGCCCGGAACAACATAACCTCGACAGGCGGCACGGCCGGTTTGGCCGCGGCCGCGGCCGGGGCGACGGGCGGCGACATGGCCGGTGCGGCGGGTGGAGGCATGACCGAAGCCGCGGCCGACGTGGCCGCTGGCGGCTGCTCCGTCGCCATCCGCTGCCGGTCCCGCTTGCGCTGGAGATTTGCCGCCATGCTGGCCTGGATGGCCGGCGTGCTCCCCTTGAGGTCGGCATAGGCGGGATCGTCGAGCGATATCATGGCGACGTCGGGCCGGCGCAGCTCCGCCTTGAGATAACCGCGAGGGTCGCCGCCCAGTCTTTCGCGGTCACCCGGCCGGGCGCCAAGGCCGAAGCGATTGAAGGCTATCAAGGCGGGATCTGGCAGGGCGGGATCTGGCAGGGCGGGATCTGGCGCCATGGGCACTTTGGTCACGACAGCCATGTCAACGCTCCATCGTTGAATCTCACGCGAGGCGCGCGACGCCCGATCGGCTGTTTCCCCAGCTCAAACCGGGGACAGGCGGCCGGGCAGGCGGATGCCGCCCGGCCCCCCCGCGTTTACCAGCGGTGCCAGCGGTGCCAGTGGCGGTGCGGATGCCAGCCGTAGTAGGCCGGGCCGTGCCAATAGCGGTAGCGCGGATACACCACGACACGGTTGGGAACGCAGCGCCCCCAGTGATGCCATCCAGGCCCGCAACCCCAGGCCACGTGCTCGATCAGCGCCGGGGCGGCCGGCTGCGCCACCAGCGGCATGGCGGCGGAGGTCGCGACGGTCGCGACGGTTCCGGTGAAGGCGAGGACGGCTGCCGCCGTATACTGTGTCAGACGGTTCATGACGTTACTCCGAATGTTCTCCGAGAATGAAAACCTGTGCGTACCGATTGGTCCGGCAGGCTGCCCTTCCTCTGGTTAAACGGCCTTGCGGTCGTTTTCCGTCTGCGGTCACGGCGATTTTTTCGGCTCTGCCGCCGGTTGCGGCCCGGCCCGCCTGGCCAGCCCGTCCGCGAGCACGGCGCGATCCCCGGCCGAACCCGCCGTCGCGAACTCGACGATGCGCTGCTCAAGCCGTGTGCGCACGGCGATGTCGGCATTGCGCGCCCTTTCCAGCGCGGCCGACAGGGCCGTCGTGTCGAGGACCGGCTGGCGCAGCAGGTCGGCTGCCTCGCGCCTGGCCTGCTGGCCATCGAGGATGACCTGGCGGGATTCGCGCCGCACGTCGCGCAGCGCCTTTCGAAACAGCACGCGTTCCTGGTGGGGAAGCCGGCTCCCGGCGGCTTCCAGCGAATAGCCCTGGCCGGGCTTGCCGCTTCTTATCCAGACGGCTCCGCCCGCAAGCGCGCCGGCCAGGAAGACATTCAGCGCCACGGATGCGATCACGAGGTTGCGGCGCGTGCTCATAGGTCCTCCTCGATCGTCTCGCCATCGGACCCGGCATCGCCGAACGCCGTCGCATTGGCATCGAGCACATAGCGGTCGGGCTGAAACTCTGGCGTGACGACGCTCACCAGGGCCAATCCGGCGATGGCGCCGGCCAGGCCGATGCCGGCGAGTCCAAGACCCAGCCACCAGGCCCGTCGGCGCCGGCGCTGGACGAGCAGCCGGTCGGCCATTCGCAGGATGCCGCCGTGCAGTGCCGCGCCAGGCGCCATGACATCATAGCTGTCGAGCAAGGCGTCGAGTTTGCCTGCCTGCCCCAATATGGCCGCGCCCATCTCGGTCCTTGCGAACGTCGCGCCGGTCGTGCGGTTGGCCTGCGGCCACCGCCGCAAGTCGCCGCCATAGGCTGCCGCCAGAGCCGCAAAGCGCTCGGCATCCATTGCCGGTTCGTTCCTGGACCCATTAGGCATCGGTCTGTCCTTTGATCGCGGCTTTCTCATTCATCGACACTATCCTTGGCCAGGATCACCTGCAGCGCCCGCCGGCCGCGCGAAAGCAGGCTTTCCAGGGCATCGACGCTGATCTCCAGGATCGCGGCCGCCTCTATGTTGGACATCTCCTGATAGTAGACCAGGAGGATCGCCTCGCGCTGGCGCGGCGCGATTGCCTGCAAGGCCTGCTCGACCCGATGCGCCTCCTTGCCGGGATGGGCATCGGGAAGCGGGGCGGGATCGACAATGTCCGGCAGGTCGTCGGTCACCAGCTCGCGGCGCCGGCGCAGCCGGTCGTAACAAAGGTTTAGCGTCACCCGGTGGATCCAGCTGTCGAAGCGTGCGTTGCCGCGCCGCCAGCCCGATGCGTGACGCCAGATGCGCATAAAGGTTTCCTGCGCGACGTCCTCGGCCTCCGCCGCATCGCCGAGCATGCGCGCGGCCAGCGAAAGGATGCGCGGCAGCTTGCGCGCGACGAGCGTCCGCACCGCCGCGGGGTCGCCGGTGCCGACCCGGCGAACCAGCTCCTCGTCCGGGTCGGGGCTCATGGGTTGGCGCACACCCAATGTCCATCATGCGTCATAGCCTCTTGGTCATTGCTCCGGCTTGGGAGCGGATTTGTGGCCCGGCATCTCGTCGCCCGTCAGAATGCCGTCGCCATTCTTGTCCAGCCTGGCAAAGCGCTTGGCGAATAACGCATCGAGCTCGGCCCGGTCGATGAAGCCGTCATGGTTGGAATCAATGCGCGCGAAGGATTTGGCGGGATCGCCCTTGACGTTGCGCTTGGCCTGAAAGGCCTCCCATTCCAGCAGGCTGATCTTGCCGTCGCCGTCCGTGTCGGCGGCCATGATCGCCTTCTCTCGCCGTTTCTGGAACTTGGCCCGCGTGATGTCGGACTTGGCGGCCGACGATGTCGCGGGGGGCGGTGTGGCGGCCGGTGGCTGTGTCCCTGTCTGGGCCAGAGCCGCGGTGGTCAGCAGGCACAGGGCAGCGGCAAGGATCGAACGGCGTATCATGTTTTACGTCTCCGGTTGGCGCATTGCATGGCCCGATGCCATGGTCACGCTTCAACCGTTAAACGTCGTGATCGCAGAAATCCGTCGGTCGCCATGCCTATCTCGCCGCTTGCCGGCGATGATGGACTTTGGCGGCCCACGGTACGGCAGAACACCTCGTCCGGCGCATCTGAATTGCGCCGGGCCGGCCCGCCCGTTGGCGAAGGCGGGAATTACGTCGATTGGTCGGCGGCTATCAACTGATCCGATTTGAAGCCGGCATGCTGGGGGGTCCACACGTCGCCGTCTTTGTTGAACCAGTGGCACAGATACATGCCGGAAGCGGCGCCGTCGCTGACCGTCATCTTCGGGCCTCCCGACCTCAGCTTGACGACGTCTCCGGTCTTGAAAGTGTTGGGCATTTGGACCTCCCATGCTGACACCCGACATTTCATACCAAAACGGGGGTCCCGACAATGGCATATGGGTCTTCTGGGCTACTGTCTTATGCGGCAACGCGGAGACATCGCTGACGCGCCATCGGGGCGAACCGGGCAACCCCCCAACAGGTCAGTCCACCTCGATCACACGCCTGGCCGGCTTCCCAGTCGGCTCCCGTCGGCGCGCAGGCGGGGCCTTGTCCGCCAATGCCTCCTGCTGCAGTCTCTGCTCCCTCAGGCGGGTTGTCTTGGCGTCCCTTGCGTGACGCTCGGCATCCAGCACCAGCCTCGCCTCGCGGTCCGCTCTTGCCAGCTTTTCCTTGTCGACACGCCTTGGCAATTCAAAACCTCCTGTCATGGAACTGTCGGCAGGAAATGTGCAACCCAAGTGTCTGTTCCAAAAAAATAGAAATGCGCGGTCCATCATTTGTTATTGAGATTTGAAAATCCCGGATTGCTCGCTTTCGCGAGTTTTCCAAGCCAGGAGCAAGTCGCGACTTGCCTCGCGGGTCTTCGGCCAGATCTGCACCGCTCCCGAGTTGTTGTCGATCGACGGGCAGATCCTTGCATCCATGGCAAACGCAAACGGCCGGGGATTCGGGCCTCTTCCGCGCGTCCAGGCAGCTTCGACCATCGGTTTGAAAAACTGGTGCCGCTTAGGTGACTCGAACACCTGACCCCATCATTACGAATGATGTGCTCTACCAACTGAGCTAAAGCGGCCCGGGAGGCCAAGGCCTCCAAGATGGGCAGGGTGATAGACTCAACCGGCCGCGAATTCAAGATGCGACTTGGCAAATCATGCAAGAGCCGCGCCCCGATCGAAACCGGCGTTCTGGCGTCCCTGCATGCCCGGAATCGCCGACATGTTCCGATTTTGTTGCCGGAACATCGTGAAAATAGACTTTGGACGGCTTGTCGAGGCAGAATGCGGCTGCCCGCCCGTTGATTGATTGGTCGCCTGCGGCTAACCATCATGAAAGCTTGGGACAATTTGCAGAGGGATCTCGCTTGGACGCGATCGAAAAAGCGATCCGGAACGCCCTGGAAAAGGGCAATGCCGAGGACCGTGCGTTCCGCGAGAAGGTCTATCGTTCGGCCTTCGCCGCGCTCGACCGCGCGCTCCAGGCCAATCCCGGCGTGACCGTGGAAGTCGCCATCAAGCGCCGCAAGGCAATCCAGGCAAAAATCACCGAAATCGAATCCGAGTACCTGCCGGCGGTGCCCGGTGTTGCCCCGCAGATCGACGCGCCGGCGGTCGAGGCCGCGGCCGGCGCGGCGCCCGCGGTCGAGGCGGGCCCAAGGGCGTCATCGCCCGCTGTGACCGTCGACGGTCCCGGGCAGCCCGCTTCCGACGCACCGCGCTCGCGCGTGCTGCCGGTGGTTCCCGACATCATGCCGGATGCGACCCTGCCCGGTGCGCCAGCCATCGACATGTCGGTTCCAGCCTCTTCCGGTGCCGCCACGGAAGTCGCGCCCGATCGCGATGAGCGGCGCATTAGAGGCCGGCGGCTGCCGCTGACCGCCATTTTCTTCACGGTGACGCTGCTCGCGGCGATTGGCATCGGACTGTACTTTGCCATGCAAACCGGTGTGTTCAAGACCGCCGCGCAGCTCAATACCGCGCCGCCGGAAGCGCCGCCGACCGTAGAGGACGACGATTTCACCCCGACCGATGGCGCCAACGCGCCGGCAAAGCCCGGTGCCGCGGACCTGTCGCGCGACTGGATCAATGTGTTTTCACCGTCCGACCCGACGCATGTCGCCGCTCCGTCCGACGCCAAGGCCGAGGTGATGAAGGACGACAGCGGGCCGTTCCTGCGCATCCAGTCCGGCGCCTCCGGCTCGGCGATCGCCTTCGATGTCGGACAGGGCGTGCTGGAAAAACTCGCCGGCAAGCACGCCGTGTTCGACATCATCGCCCGGGCCGAGGACGGCAAGGACACGCAGATATCCGTCGACTGCAATTTTGGCGAACTCGGCGATTGCGGCCGCAAGCGTTACGCGGTCGGCCAGCAGAAGAACGAATATCTGTTCGACGTGAAGTTTCCCGACAAGCATCCGGGCTCGGCCGGAACCATCGCCATCAATTCCGATTTCGACAAGCAGGGCAAGGCGGTCGACGTCTACGAGATCCGTGTCTCGGTCGAACCCTGAACTGAATTCGTTGCGACTGACACATCGACAGTCCCTAGCGGTCGAGCAGCGCCTGCAGGGTTTCTATGCGATCGGCCTCGTTGGCCGGTTTGTCCCAGCGCAATCGTGAAATCCTGGGGAAACGCATGGCCACACCGGATTTGTGCCGGGTCGAACGGTTGAGTCCCTCGAAGGCGACTTCGAGCACCAGGCCATTGTCGCGGTCGGCGCGCACCGAGCGCACCGGTCCAAAACGCTCGACGGTGTTGTCACGGACATATTTGTCGATCTGCTTCAGCTCTTCATCAGTGAATCCGAAATAGGCCTTGCCGACCGGCACGAGTTCCTCCTCGCCCTCGGCTCCGGACCAGACGCCGAACGTGTAGTCGGAATAGAAGCTCGAGCGCTTGCCGTGGCCCCGCTGGGCATACATCAGCACCGCGTCCACCGTGTGCGGATCGCGCTTCCATTTGAACCATGGACCCTTCGGCCGGCCGGCGACATAGGGCGAATCCCAGCGCTTCAGCATCACGCCTTCGATGATCGGATGCGGCGGCGCGCGGCGCAGGTCCTGGAGCGACCGCCAATCCGTGAACGCGACGAAGGGGGAGAGATCGAAGCGGCTCGGGTCGAGCGTCCCGATGAAGGCTTCGAGCCGGCCGCGTCGCTCGCGGAAGGACAGTCCGCGCAGATCCTCGGCACCGATTTGAAGCACGTCGTAACAGCGCATGAAGGCTGGATATTGCTGCTGCATCTTCGGCGTCACCGTCTTGCGGTTCAGCCGCTGCTGCAGGTCCGAGAAGGTTCCCGTCGCTTCTCGCGGATCGCCGACAAGCAATTCGCCATCGAGCGCGGCGGAAAAACGCATGGCGTCGGCGAGGTCTGGAAAGGCCCCTGAGACATCATCGCCGGTGCGCGAATAGAGCCGGCGGATGCCGCCTTCGGCCACCGCCTGGACGCGGATCCCGTCCCATTTCCACTCCGCCGCGTAGTCGGCGGGATCGAGCTTTTCGAGGTCGCCGTCACCGACCGGGTTCGACAGCATGACCGGGCGAAACAGCGCCATCACGGTGCTGCGCGGTTTCTCGTCCTTGCCTTCCAGCCAGGCGAACAGCGCCGTGTAGGGCGGCGATAGCCCATGCCAGAGCTCCTCGATCTCGGCGACGTCGACCTTGCCGAAATCGGCCAGCGCCTGCTTGGCCAGCCGCGCCGAGACGCCGATGCGCAGGCCGCCGGTGACCAGCTTGATGATGGCAAAGCGTGCCGAGATACCGGCGCTGTCGAGCAGCCCCGTCAGCACCTTCGGTCCATCCGAGCGGCTTGCCGCCTGCAGCTTGGCCACCACCTCGCCAAGCGTCGGCTCGCGGTTGGCGATCCTGCCAGGCGTTTGCGGCCAGACCAGCGACACAGTCTCGGCGAGGTCGCCGACATAATCGTAGGAATAGCCGAACAGCACCGGGTCCATACGTTCGGTGACCAGCGTGCGCAGCATCGCCGGCTTGACCGCGGCAATCCTGAGATCGCCGGTGATGGCCGCCAGCGCCAGGCCGCGATCGGGATCCTCGACGTTGCGGAAATAGTCGATCAAAAGGGTCAGCTTGCCGTTGCGCGACGGCGTCAGCACCAGGCGGTCGAGAAGCTCGGCGAAGCGGTTCATGCCGTCAATCGCCCTCATCCTCATAGCCCACCAGATGCAGCGGGCGGGCGGCGATGCCTTCCAGTTCGCACCAGCGCACCAGCGCTTCCTCGCGGCCGTGCGTGACCCAGATTTCGGCGGCTCCGGTCTCCTTGATGGTGGCGGTGAGTTCGTCCCAGTCGGCATGATCCGAGATGATCAGCGGCAGTTCGACGCCGCCTTGCTTGGCGCGCTGGCGGATGCGCATCCAGCCCGACGCGAAGCACGAGATCGGATCGGGAAAGCGCCGCGCCCAGCGGTCGGCGAAGGCCGATGGCGGGCCGACCACGATGGCGCCGGCGAAATCTTGCTTGGCCCCGCTCTCCACCGTCGCCGGCTCGAGATCGCCGAGATCGATGCCCTGGCTCTGGTAATACGCGCTGAGCCTGGCCAGCGCGCCATGGATGTAGAGCGGCTTGTCGTAACCGGCGTCGCGCAACAGCCGCATCACGCGTTGCGCCTTGCCCAGCGCGTAAGCCCCGACCAGGTGCGAGCGCTCCGGGAATTGCGCCGCCGATTTCAGCAGCCGGGCGATCTCTTCCGTGTCTGGCGGATGGCGAAACACCGGCAGGCCGAAAGTCGCCTCGGTGATGAAGATGTCGCAGCGGATCGGCTCGAAGGGCGCGCAGGTCGCATCCTTCTGCCGCTTGTAGTCGCCGGAGGCGACGATGCGCCTGCCCTGGTGCTCGACCGATATCTGCGCCGAACCCAGCACATGGCCGGCCGGATGAAAGCTGACATCGACGCCGTTGAGGGCAATCGTCTCGCCGAGCCTGGCTGTCTGCGTCGTCCCCGCGAAATCCTCGCCGTAGCGAAGTCCCATGATGTCGAGCGTCTGCTGTGTCGCAAGCACCGAGCCGTGGCCGGAACGCGCATGGTCGGAATGGCCGTGCGTGATCAGCGCCCGGTTCACCGGCCGCACCGGGTCGATGAAGAAATCGCCCGGCGGGCAGTAGAGGCCTTCGGGCCGGGGATGAAGCAGGTCGCTGGCGCGCATGATGCCAAGATAGGATATAATTCCGCTGCGGAAAGCCTGTTGCCCGAGACTGCTGACTCCCGGACAAAGCCTGTCCAATTCGGTTCAGCTTCGGCATTCCATGCTCTACAGAGATGGGCGGCCGGCTCCCTGCAGGTGGAAACCATCATCATGAAACCGCTTCAGACCTCGTCGGGCGACCCGAACGCCGATCGCCGTGCGGACTATGCCGAAATGCTCGTTGCCTCCGGCGATCATGCCGCTGCCGCCGAGTTGCTGCTCGGCGGGCTGGAACTGGCGCCGCAATGGGCAATGGGCTGGTTTCGCCTGGGCGAGATGCAGGAGGCATCAGGCAGGCTCGACCTAGCGGCGCAGGCCTGGAGGACGGCGTTGAAATTGGATCCGGCCGATCGTCAGGGCGCGGCTCTCAAATTGCAGCTGATCGGCAAAGGTCCGGTCTTTATGGCGCCGCCCAGCGCCTTTGTCGAAACGCTGTTCGACCATTATGCCGAGACATTCGAGGATATGCTGGTAGGCAAGCTCGACTACCGGCTGCCTGAGGTGCTCGACGCTGCCATCCGCAAGGCAAAGCCGGGCCGCCTCCGCCTGGCGCTCGACCTGGGTTGCGGCACTGGGCTGATGGGCGAGAAGCTGAGGCCGATCGTCGACCGGCTGGAGGGGTTCGACATCTCGGCAAGGATGCTGAAGAAGGCGCGGGCAAAAGGCATCTACGACGCGCTGACGAAAGCGGATTTGCAGGATTTTTCCTATTCAGGCGACAAGGCCGATCTGGTGACGTCAGCCGACGTGCTGATCTACATCGGCGGCCTCGAAGGTCTCGTGGGAACGGTCGCCGGCCTGCTCGCCGAGGGTGGCTTGTTTGTCTTTTCAGTCGAGAGCCTGGCGGAAGGCGGTGGCGAGTTCGCGCTGCAGCCCTCCCGGCGCTACGCCCATTCGGATGGCTATGTCGTACGGACCCTCGAGGCCAACGGCCTCTCGGTCCTCGCGCTGGAGCCGACAACCATCCGCTGGGATCGCCGCGAGCCTGTCAAAGGCCTGGCCGTCGTGGCATGGAAAGCCGGTCCCCTGTGAGGGCAACTCTTTGCGCTGCTGCGAAAAAGTCCGATTTGCGTGCGCGACTGATATTTGCGATCTGGTCGCATCAGGGCGGGATATCAGGAGGAGCACTTCTATGCGCTGGAACGTGATGATTTTGGCGTCTTGCCTCGTAACCACCGGCTGCGTGGGCAATTCAGCGTCCGAGCGGCAGGACGCCAACGTCGAGTCCTCGCTGCAATATGACAGCGTGCCATGCGATCAGTTGCTGTCGCGGCGCAACGGATTGGCGCAGCAATATAGTCTCCCCACGACCGCCAAGCCGACTTTTTCCAATCCTGCCATGGGTTTTGGCCCGTTCACGCCCGACATGCGTTCCAAGGCTCAACGCGACAGCGACAAGGCGTCAGGCGAAATCGATGCCATGAACCGGTCGATCGATCGCCGCGACTGCGGCAAACCGGACAAGCAGAAGAAGTTCGCGCTGCCTGGCTGATGCGTGTTGCCCAAATGAAGCTCTCGGACTTCGGCGACCGCATCTGTATCCTGGGCCCGTCGAACAGCGGCAAGTCGACGCTTGCCGACGCGATCGCGCGCAAGCGTGGCCTGACACCCATTCATCTTGATCTGCTCTTTCACCTGCCCAACACGGATTGGCTGCAGCGTCCGAGGGACGAATTCATTGCCTTGCATGACGCAGCGATCGCCAGCGAACGGTGGGTGATGGACGGAAATTACTCGGTTTGCATGCCGCAACGCTTCCAGCGCGCGACCGGATTGATCCTGCTGGACATTTCCACCCCGGCAAGTCTGCTGCGCTATTTCAGGCGTACCTTGTTCGAGAAGGAGAGACGCGGAGCCTTGGAGGGTGGGCGCGACAGCATCAAATGGGACATGATCCACCACATTGCCGTGACCACGCCGAAAAACCGCTCAAGATACCGGGCGACGTTCGACCAAGTCAACCTGCCGAAGCTGCAACTGTCGTCGGTCCGGGCGATCAAGAAATGTTTTCAGGACTGGGATTTGGCCAGGTGACGAGGACGTCTGGCTAGAGCAATTCCAGGAAAAGTGCGTAGCGGTTTTCCGTCCGGAATTGCGTAAAAACAAAGAATTAGAGCGGGTCGGCGATTCCATAAAACGCTGAACCGCTCTAGTATCCTGCTTTGCGGTCCACCAGATTGTCGAGCCTTTCGCCGCGTTCGAAAGCGTCCATCTGGCGCAGCATGAGCGGCGCCAGATGGGCTGGATCGGAAGTCGCCGCGGCATGCGGCGTCACGAACACCTTCGGGTGGTTCCACAACGGGCTGGTCTTCGGCAGTGGTTCCACCTCGAACACGTCGAGGCTCGCCTCCTTCAGCGTGCCGTCATCCAGCGCGCGCACGATGTCGGCGTCCTTCTGCAGGCGGCCGCGTCCGGCATTGATCAGCACCGAGCCGCCGAGGCCGTTGCGTTTCCTCAATTCCTTCAGCACGCCGTAGTTGACGATGCCTTGCGTGTCCGGCGTCAGCGGCAAAAGCACGACCAGAATATCGGTGGCGTTGAGGAACGGGATCAGCCCGGCCTCGCCGCTATACGTCGCCACCCCTTCCATTGGCCGGTCCGTGCGCGACCAGCCATTGACCGCAAAGCCCAGCGACAGCAGCGCCGAGGCTGCCGCGCGGCCGAGACTGCCAAGTCCCATGATGCCGACGGAAATGTCACCGGCCGGCCTCTGCTGCGGCTCGTGCCAGATCTTCTTTGGCTGCTGCGACCGGTAGAGCAGGCCCTGGCGATGGTGATCGAGCACCCGCCAGACGACGTACTCGGTCATGTACTGGGTGAGGTTGTCGGCGACGACCTTGACAATCGGCACGTCGGGCAGGCCGGGATCGGCGAAGATATGGTCGACGCCGGCGCCGATCGAGAAGATGGCGCGCAGATTGGGCAGCGACGACATCAAATTCGGCTTCTGCTTCCACACCACCGCATAGGTGATCGAGGGATCCTCGGCTCCATCCGGTTCCAGCACCACCTCGCGTTCGGCCGACAGCAGGTCGCGCCAGCGCTGCGGATGAAAGCCGGTGACGGCAAGCAGGATGCGGCCTTTTTCCATCGCGGTTCGTTCAGTCCTTCCTTGTGCGGATCACTCGCTGACCACGCCTGTCGGCGCTGTCTCGATCTTGAAAGCGGCCGAGATCAGAGCCCGAGTATAGTCGGTTTGCGGATTTCCAAAAATCTGTTCGGAAGGGCCGGCTTCGACGATCTGGCCGTTGCGCATGACGATGACGTCGTTGGCCAGCGCCCGGATGACCTTGAGGTCGTGGCTGATGAAAAGATAGGCGAGGTCGTGCTTGGCCTGCAAATTGCGCAGGAGATCGACGACCTGTGCCTGCACGCTCATGTCGAGCGCCGATGTCGGCTCGTCCAGCATGACGAAGCGCGGGTTGAGCACCATGGCGCGGGCGATGGCGACACGTTGGCGCTGGCCGCCGGAAAACTCGTGCGGATAGCGGTTGCGGGTCGCCGGATCGAGCCCGACTTCCTTCAGCACGGCGGCCACCTTGTCGTCGCGCTCGTCGGGCGACAGCTTCGGCTCGTGGATCTTCAGGCCTTCCTCGATGATCTCGGCGATCGACATGCGCGGGCTGAGCGAGCCGAACGGATCCTGGAAGACGATCTGCAATTCGCGCCTGAGCGGTCGCATGGCGTTGAAGGTGAGCTGGTTGATGTCGCGGCCGTTGAACTGGATCGTCCCGGTCGACGAGATCATGCGCGCCAGCGCCAGGCCGAGCGTCGTCTTGCCCGAACCGGATTCGCCGACCACGCCCAGCGTCTGGCCGGCGCGCACGGTGACGTCGATGCCGTCGACCGCCTTCACATGATCGATCGTGCGCCGGAAGAACCCCTGCTTGATCGGAAACCACACCTTGATGTCCTTGCCGGTCATGACAGGCTTGGCGTCGGCATTGGCGGCCGGCGGCTTGCCTTTCGGCTCGGCGGCCAGAAGATGGCGCGTATAGGGGTGCTGCGGGTTGGCGAAGATGTCCTTGGTCGGTCCGGTCTCGACGATCTTGCCCTTGGTCATCACGCAGACCCGGTCGGCGATCTTGCGCACGATGCCGAGGTCATGGGTGATGAACAGCATCGACATGCCCTTGCGGCTTTTGAGGCCCGCGAGCAGTTCGAGGATCTGTGCCTGCACCGTGACGTCGAGCGCGGTCGTCGGCTCGTCCGCGATTAACAGTTCCGGCTCGTTGGCGAGCGCCATGGCGATCATGACGCGCTGGCGCTGGCCGCCGGACAGCTGATGCGGATAGGCGTCCAGACGCTTCTGCGGATCGCGGATGCCGACCTCGTTGAGCAGGGCCAGCGTGCGCGCCTTGGCCGGACGGTCGCCCATGCCTTGATGCAGCTTCAGGATTTCGACGACCTGGTGCTCGATCGTGTGCAACGGATTGAGCGAGGTCATCGGCTCCTGGAAGATCATGGTGATCTTGTTGCCGCGCACCTGGCGCAATTGCTTCTCGCTCATGGCGAGCAGGTCGGCACCCTGAAACAGGATCTTGCCCGAGGGGTGGCTGGCGCTGGGATAGGGCAGCAGCTTCAGCACCGACAGCGCCGAGACCGATTTGCCGGAGCCGGATTCGCCGACCAGCGCCACCGTCTCGCCCCTGGCGATGTCGAACGAAATGTGGTCGACGGCGACTGACTGGCCGCCGCCCTGGCTGAAGGCGACGCTGAGGTCCTGCACGCTGAGCAAGGGAGCATCGCTCATTTGAACGTCTTGCGCGGATCGAAGGCGTCGCGCGTCGCCTCGCCGACAAAAACCAGCAGCGACAGCATCAGCGAGATGACGACGAAGCCGGAAATGCCGAGCCAGGGCGCGTTGAGATTGCGCTGCGCCTGCTTGAGCAGTTCGCCGAGCGAGGCGGAGCCGGGCGGCAGGCCGAAGCCGAGATAGTCTAGCGAGGTCAGCGTCGAGATCGAGCCGCTCAGCAAAAAGGGCAGGAAGGTCAATGTCGCCACCATGGCGTTGGGCAGCAGATGCCGGAACATGATGGTGCGGTTGGGCACGCCGAGCGCGCGCGCCGCGTTGACATATTCGAAGTTGCGGGCGCGCAGGAACTCCGCCCGCACCACCCCGACCAGCGCCACCCAGGAAAACAGCAGCATCAGGCCGAGCAGGATGAAGAAGCCCGGCGGCAGGATGGCGGCGACGATGAGCAGCAGATAAAGCACGGGAATGGCCGACCAGATCTCGATGAAGCGCTGGAACAGCAGATCCGTCCAGCCGCCGAAATAGCCCTGCAAGGCACCGGCGCCGACGCCGATCAGCGCCGAACCCGCGGTCAGGATCAGGCCGAACAGCACCGAAATGCGGAAGCCGTAAATGACGCGCGCCAGCACGTCGCGCGCCTGGTCGTCGGTGCCGAACCAGTTCCAGTTGCCGACATTGCAGGCCGGGTCATCGGCTCCTCGTGGATATTGGTTGCAGCGCGTCTTGGCGTCATATTCCCATGATGGCTTGGCCGGCGCTGCTTCCGGAATGGCGTTATTGACGGTCTGGTAGGAATAGCGGATCGGCGGCCAGATCATCCAGCCATGGGCGTTGATCTCGTCCTGGATAACCGGGTCGCGGTAATCGGTGACGGCATAGAAGCCGCCGAATTTTTCCTCGGGGTAAGCGACCATCACCGGGAAAAGGATCTCGCCCTTGTAGGAAGCGATAATCGGCTTGTCGTTGGCGATGAATTCGGCAAACAGCGACAGCACGAACAGGACGAGGAAAATCCACAGCGACCAGTAGCCGCGCCGGTTGGCTTTGAAATTCTGCAGGCGGCGCTTGTTGAGCGGCGACAGGAACGGCCGTGGGAGCCGCTCCGGCAAGACACCGGCGGTTACCCTTGCCTCCGACATCAGATGTCTCTCCGCTCGAAATCGATGCGCGGATCGACCCAGGTGTACATCAGGTCGGACAGGAGCCCGACGAAGAGGCCAAGCAGCGAGAAGATATAAAGGTTGGCGAACACCACCGGATAGTCGCGCTCGACCACGGACCGGAAGCCGAGCAGGCCGAGCCCGTCGAGCGAAAAGATGTTCTCGATCAGCAGCGATCCCGTGAAGAAGGCCGAGATGAAGGCACCCGGGAAGCCGGCGATGACGATCAGCATGGCGTTGCGAAAAACGTGGCCATAAAGCACCTGCCGTTCCGACAGGCCCTTGGCGCGCGCCGTCACCACATACTGCTTGCGGATTTCCTCCAGGAAGGAGTTCTTGGTCAAAAGCGTGGTCGTTGCGAAGGCCGACAACACCAGCGCCGTCAGCGGCAGCGTCATGTGCCAGAAATAATCGACGATCTTGGCCGGCCACGACAATTGGTCCCAATTGTCCGAGACGATGCCGCGCAACGGGAACCAGTCCCAGAACGAGCCGCCAGCGAACAGCACCATCAAAAGGATGCCGAACAGGAAGCCTGGAATGGCATAGCCGACGATGACGACCCCACTGGTCCAGACGTCGAAGGGCGTGCCGTCCTTCACCGCCTTGCGAATGCCGAGCGGGATCGAGATCAGATAGGACAACAAGGTGATCCAGAGCCCGATCGAAATCGATACGGGCATCTTTTCCAGGATCAGGTCGAGCACCGAGATATCGCGGAAATAGCTGTTGCCGAAATCGAACCTGGCATAATTCCACAGCATCATGCCGAAGCGCTCGAGCGGCGGCTTGTCGAAACCGAACTGCTTCTCCAGCTTCTTGATGAATTCCGGATCCAGGCCCTGGGCGCCGCGATATTTCGAGCTCACATCGCCGGCGACATCGAAATTGGAGCCGCCTGCATCGCCGCCACCACCGCCGAGGCGGTCGCTGCCGCCCTGGTTGGTCAGTTTGGCGATGACCTGCTCGACCGGCCCGCCAGGCGCGAACTGGATAACGGCGAACGATATCGCCATGATGCCGAACAGGGTCGGGATCATCAAAAGGATGCGACGCAGTATATAGGCGCCCATCAGGTGTTATCCTCCTCGAGGAGAGCCACCGCGTCCGGCAACACCCCCAAGGCATTCGCTTCAGGCCAATTGTCGGCGCGGGCGCCGCCCCTCATTGTCCTGCCGGACATTTCTCCCCGTATAGTAACGGGGAGAAAGGGGCTGGCCGCGATCTCGGCGCTTTTATTGCAACGCTTGCAGTTGACGAAACTATCGATGAGAGCGCCCTTCTCCCCGTCACTATACGGGGAGAGGATGCCGGCAGGCAGGTGAGGGGCAGCGCCAACACCCGCAAGATATTCAGCCTTTGCCAATTTTTGCCGCCTTGCCCTTATCGAACCACCACAGCGTCTCGACCGGAAAGCCGTAATCGGGCTTTTGCTCGACAAAGCCGAACATGTCCCAATAGGCGACGCGGTGATTCGCCAGGAACCAACTAGGAATCCAATCGCATCGCGCACGCAAGACCCGGTCGAGCGCCCGCATCGCCACGGTCAGGTTTTCACGGTCCTTTGCCGCGCCCACGGCATTGATCAGCGTGTCGACAGCGGGATCGGAGATACCCGGCAAGTTGCGGGAGCCGGAGACGCCGACGGTGCTCGAATGGAAGAAGACTTCGAGATCATCCCGAGTCGGCGTCGCGCTGAACGAAAAAGCAGCAGACAAGAGGTCGAAGTCGAAACTCGCCTGCCTGGACTGGTATTGCGCCGAATCCACCAACCGTATCGTGGCGTCGATGCCGATCGCCTTCATGTTGGCGACCCAGGGCGAATAGACCTGGACGAAGGTGTCGTCATCGACCATGAACTCGGCTGAAAGCCGGCCTCCCTTGTCGTTAACGACAAAGTCGCCTGATCGCTTCCACCCGGCGGCGGACAGAAGTTTTGCCGCTTGGCCAAGCAGCTTGCGGTCGCGACCGGAGCCGTCGGACGCGGGCTGGGTCACTGCCTCGCCGAAGACCTCTGCCGGCAACTGGCTTCGCAGCGGCTCCAGCAGAGCCAGTTCTTGCGGCGACGGTGTCCCTTCGGCGCGAAAGTCCGATTTCTCGAAGCAGGATTGCGAACGCTCGTACGAGCCGTAGAAGAAGTTGCGGCGCGTCCACTCGAAATCGAAACATAGCGCCAGCGCCCGCCTCACCCTAGGGTCGCGAAACTGCTCTCGCCGCTGATTGACCGCGGTGGCCTGCATCGAGGGTCGCTTTTCGGCCGGGAATTCATGCTTGGCCACTTTGCCCGCGGTCATTGCAGGGAAGTCATAGGCGGTGGCCCAAACGCGTGACACGAATTCCTCGCGATAAGTGATCTCACCTTTCTTGAAGGCTTCGAATCCGGCGTTGCGGTTCTGGTAGAACTCGATGCGGATACGATCGAAATTGTTCTGTCCGCGATTGAACGCGAGGTCACGACCCCAATAGTCCGCCACCCGATCGTACTCGATCCATGCGCCGGCCGAGAAACGCCCGACCTTGTAGGCGCCGGACCCGAGCGGCGGGTTCAATTGCGAGGAATCGAAGGGATTTGCCGTGTAGAAGGCCTTGGACAGGATCGGGAATTCCACCACGTTGAGCACGGTCCGGGCGGATTGCTTGCCGGAAAAAGTAAGCCGCAGTGTGCGGTCATCGACGGCAACGGCATCGATCATGTGCGTCAGCGACAGCGATAGGTCGGGATGGCCCTTCTCCTTGTAGAGCTTGAAGGTGAAGGCAGAATCCTGCGCCGTCAGCGGCGTGCCGTCATGGAAACGCGCCTCGGGTCGAAGCGAGAAGGTGAAGCCATTGCGGTCGTCGGAGAGCGTCACGCCATCCGCGATCTGGCCATATACCGCGTCGGGTTCATCGAGCGCCCGCACCATCAGCGCGTCGAAACACATCTCCATGCGTGGCGGCGCATCGCCCTTGTTGGCGAAGGAGTTCAGCGTGTTGAAAGTCTGCGTATCCTGGTTGTAACCCCAATTCGGCGGCGAGAAATTGAAGATGCCGCCCTTGGGCGCATCGACTTTGACATAGTCGAAATGCGGGAAATCAGGCTTGTATTTGAGGTCGCCGAAGGCGGAAAGGCCGTGCAGCTTGGTGCCGGTCGCAACGTTTGCAAAGGCTTTGCCCGGCATCAGCGCTGCTGCAGCGGCAGCGCCACCCAAAGCCAGGAAATCGCGGCGGGGCAGGGCCGCCATCAATTGCCGCCCCATCAATTGCCGCCCTTGTATTTGGCCGCCAGCGTTTTTTCCTTGTCCGGGTCGATCCACCATGAATCGATGTCGGCGCCGACATAGGCAGGCTGTTTGTCGGGGAACTTGAACTTGTTCCAATAGGCCAGCCATACCGCTGAACGGTAATATTGCGGCACGACGTAGAAGTTCCACAGCAGGATGCGGTCGAGTGCGTGGGTGGCGGCGACGAGATCATCGCGATCTGTGGCGAAGATGATGCGATCGACAAGCGCGTCGACGACTGGATCCTTGATACCCATCAGGTTGCGCGAACCAGGCGCATCGGCGGCCTTGGAACTCCAGAAATCGCGCTGCTCGTTGCCGGGCGACTCCGACTGGCCGAACAGACCCGTCACGACATCAAAATCGAAATTGTTGACGCGGTTGATATACTGCGTCTGGTCGATGATGCGCAGGGTAGCGTCGACGCCGATCTTGCGCAGGTTGGCGATGTAGGGGCTGGCGATCACCTGGTCTGTGTCGTTCCAGCCGAGGATCTCGAACTTGAACGGTGCGCCTGTCTTGGCGTTAAGCATCTTGCCGCCCTTGATGATCCAACCGGCCTTGGCGAAGAGATCGACGGCCTGCTTCAGATACTTTCGTTCCGCTTGCGGCGAGTCGTAGACGGGCAGCTTGAACTCCTGAGAGAAGAGTTCTGGCGGCAGCTTGTCGCGATACTTTTCCAGGATTTCCAGTTCCTTGCCCTGCGGCAATCCGCTGGACGCCAGTTCGGTACCTTGGAAATAGCTCGATGTGCGTGTGTTGAAGCCGAAGAACAAGGTGCGATTCATGCTCTCGAAATCGAAGGGTATGGTCAATGCCTCGCGGACCAGTCGGTCCTGGAACAGCGGCCGCCTCTGATTTAGCACAAAGCCCTGCATCGGCTGCGGCGACCGGGTCTGGAAATCCTTCTTGATGACGTCGCCAGCCTGAATGGCCGGGAAATTATAGGCTGTAGCCCATTTGCGGGAGCTGTATTCGCGGTTGATGTCTTCCAGCCCACCCTTGGTGAAGGCAAGCCAGGCGGCATTGTCGTCGAGAATGTAGGTGTATCGGCGCGTGTTGAAATTCTCGCGGCCGATCTTCACCGGCAGCTTGGCCGCCCAGTAGTCGGGCACGCGCTGCCAGACGATCTCCGAGCCCGGCTTGAAGCTGGCGATCTTGTAGGCAGCCGAACCGAGCGGAATTTCCAGCGTCGGCCTGGTGACGTCGCGCTTCTTGCCATTGGCGTCCGTGCCTTCCCACCAATGCTTCGGCAGCACGGCGAGATCCCCAAGGATCTTCGGCAGTTCGCGGTTGCCCTTCTGGTTGAAATGGAACTCGACCTCGCGGTCGGAGATCGCCACCGCATCGGTGACGTTCTCGAAATAACGGCTGTATTGCGGGCTGTTCGCCTTCAGCATCTGGAACGACCAGATCACGTCGTCGACGGTGATCGGCTGATCGTCATGCCATTTGGCGCGGGGGTCGAGCCGGTAAGTCGCCGAGGAATAGTCGGCCGGGAATTTGTAGGCGTCGGCGATCAGAGGATGGCTGACGCTGCCCTCATCGGTCGCCTGCTCCATCAGCGTGTCATAGAGCAGGCCGCCGCCGAAGCCGACCAGGCCGGCGGCCGGCGAACCCTGCACGATATAGGGATTGAAGCTGTCGAAAGTGCCCAGCACCACCGAATTCAGCGTGCCGCCTTTGGGCGCGTTCGGATTGACGTAATCATAGTGCTGGAAGTTGTCGCCATATTTGGAGTCGCCGATCAGCGATGATGTCGTGCGCCACTCGTCGGCCAGGGCCGCCTGCAACCCCGCGGCCAGCAGGGCCGCCGCCAGCAATGATTTGAGAAGCACCCGGCCAAGCGTCATCCACTGTCCTCTTCGCGATGCGTGCCATCATCCAGAAAGGCAATCTAGATGATTTGTCGCGCGTGAAAACCGCCATGCGCGGCTTTGTCGCCGCATATGCGATTTTCCTAACGAAAAAGCCGGGCTGAACCCGGCTTTTTCAAGGTCGTCGAGACGATATTTGGGTTATTGAGCAGGCGCCGGTGCTGGGGCGGCCGGAGCTGGTGCGGCGGGAGCCGCAGGTGCCGCCGGCTTGGCGGGAGCAGCCCCTTCGGCCGGCTTGGCCGGTGCGGCACCTTCAGCCGGCTTGGCCGGCGCCGTCGCGTCGGCGGCAGCGCCCGGCGCGGGCAGCGGCTTGGGATTGTCCGACAGCGTGCGCAGATAGGCGATGACGTTGGCGCGGTCCTCTTCCTTGGGCAGGCCGGCGAAGCCCATCGCCGTGCCTTTCACGAATTTCTTCGGCGAGGTGATGAAGTGGTTGATGTTGTCGTAGGTCCACTTCTCGGCGCCGCCCTTGGAAAACTCCTTCATGCCGGCCGAATAGGCGAAGCCCTCATGCGCGGCGACGGGGCGGTCGATGAGATCCCACAAATCCGGGCCGACCTTGTTGGGGCCGCCCTTCTCGCCGGAGTGGCAGGCCTGGCATTTCTTGAAGATGGCGGCGCCCTGTTCGACACTTGCGCTGGCCAGAAGATCTGCGATCGGCTTTTCGGCTGCTGCCGGCCCGGCGGGGCCGCCCTCGGCGGGCTCGGCGGCCTCGATGGCGAAGCCGGGCTTTTCCGGAGCGGGCGAGGCAAACAGCGCGTCCGACACGATGCCGACCGAGAAGACCACGAAAATGGTTCCGAGCAATCCGGCGAGCAGCTTGTTGACTTCGTTGGAATCCATACGCCCCTTGCTCCCTTTTCCGGCGGACCGATCCGTCCACTCCGTCCGTCGGTATCGAGACCTGCCCTCCAGAGCCGGTCAAATCGGGCGGAAACTAGGTCTTTTGCTCCGGCGTTGCAACACCTATAAGGGCGCTTCCAGTGAGACCTTTTGCCACTTTCCCCTCCTCGTTTCGAACGCCTTGCCAGACCGATGTCAACCTTGATCCTGATCCCCGCCCGCATGGCCTCGACACGCCTGCCGGGCAAGCCGCTGGCCGACATATCCGGCGCCCCGATGATCGTCCACGTAGCGCGCCGCGCCGCCGAGGCCGGGCTTGGTCGTGTGGTGGTGGCGACCGACACGCAAAGCGTGGCCGAAGCGGTGCGGGCGCATGGTTTCGAGGCGGTGATGACGCGCTTGGATCATGAGTCGGGTTCGGATCGCATCCACGAGGCACTGTTGGCACTCGATCCCCGGGGCGAAGTCGAAACGATCGTCAATGTGCAGGGCGACCTGCCGACCATCGATCCCGGCATCATCGCCGCTTCGCTCAGGCCGTTCGACGACCCCTTGGTGGATATCGCCACGCTCGGCGTCGAGATCGTCCGCGAGGGGGAAAAGACCAATCCTAACGTCGTCAAGATCGTCGGGTCGCCGCTCACCGGCACGCGGTTGCGGGCGCTTTACTTCACCCGCGCCACGGCACCCTGGGGTGAGGGGCCGCTCTATCACCACGTCGGCCTATACGCCTATCGACGCGCGGCACTCGAGCGTTTCGTCGCGCTGAAGCCGTCGCCGCTTGAGCGCCGCGAGCGGCTGGAGCAGCTGCGGGCCCTGGAAGCCGGCATGCGCATCGACGCCGAGATCGTGCAGTCGCTGCCGCTTGGTGTCGACACCCCTGAAGACCTGGACCGTGCCAGGCAAATCCTTTCCAACTGAGATATCAGCATGCCTGAAAAGACCAATAGAATATCCTTCCAGGGCGAGCCCGGCGCCAATTCCGACACCGCCAGCCGCAACGTCTATCCCTCTATGGAGCCATTGCCGTGCCCGACCTTCGAGGACGCGTTCAATGCCGTGGAGACCGGCAAGGCCGATCTTGCCATGATCCCGATCGAGAACACCATCGCCGGGCGCGTCGCCGACATCCACCACCTTCTGCCGGAATCGAAGCTGCACATCGTCGGCGAATATTTCCTGCCGATCCATTTCCAGCTGATGGTGCTGCCGGGCGTCAGGCGCGACGAGATCAAGACCGTGCACACCCACATCCACGCCCTCGGCCAATGCCGCAAATACATCCGCAAGAACGGGTGGAAGGGAGTGGTCGCCGGCGACACGGCGGGCGCCGCCAAGATGGTCTCCGAGGTCAAGGACCGCACCATGGCCGCGTTGTCGCCGGCGCTGGCAGCGACGCTCTACGGGCTCGACATCATCGAGGAGAATGTCGAGGACACCGACAGCAACGTCACCCGCTTCGTCGTCCTGACCAAAAGCAAGCAATGGGCCGAGCGCCCGTCACCCGACGTCAAGATGATGACGACCTTCATCTTTCGCGTCCGTAACGTGCCGGCCGCGCTCTACAAGGCCATGGGCGGCTTCGCCACCAACGGCATCAACATGACAAAGCTGGAAAGCTACCAGCTCGGCGCCTTCACGGCGACGCTGTTCTACGCCGACATCGAGGGCCACCCCGACGATCCGCTGGTCAAGCTGGCGCTCGACGAGCTGCGGTTCTTCTCGCGCGAAGTGCGGATCCTCGGCGTCTATCCAGCCAGCGAGTCACGCGAGCAGTGGAAGGTGGCGGATTGAGCTACCAGCCCAACGGCACGTAATCGATCTCCATGAAGGCCTCGACCTCCGGCACCCAGCGGTCGCGCACGAAGGCGACATGGTCGGGATGGTCGTTGTACCTGGTGTAGGCGGCCTGGTCGGCGAACTCCATCGAGAAGCCGAACTGATAGTCGTTCTTCGGGCTGACCTGCCGCAATTGCTCGAAATGCGTGACGCCCCGGATCGCCGACAGGATTTTCCTGGCGTCGACGAGGAACCGCTTTTCCTCCAGCGAATGCGGTGGGTGCTTCAGCGTGAAGACGACGGTGTGACGGATCATTTGTCTCTCCTGCAATGACTTCGATATTCGTTATTCGCTGTCGACCCAGGCGCGGATGAGGTGGTGCGCAATGGCGCCTTTCGGCGGCGTGACCAGATTGTCGGGGTGCGTTCGGTCCAGCATCAGGCGCACCTCGTCGCGCAAAAACCAGCGGCAGTCCTCCAGTTCGTTGAGATCGGCCTGGATGTCCTCGTTGAGCGGCTCGCCGAAGCATCCGATCATCAGCGAATAGGGGAACGGCCAGGGCTGGCTGGCGTGGTAGACGACGCGGCCGAGCCGGATGCCCGCCTCTTCCAGCGTTTCGCGGCGCACCGCCGCCTCGATCGTCTCGCCCGGCTCGATGAAGCCGGCAAGCGCCGAATACATGCCCGGCGCGAAATGCCGGCCGCGCCCGAGCAGGCATTTCTCCCGCGTCGTGGTCAGCATGATCGCCACCGGGTCGGTGCGCGGAAAATGCTCAGTGCCGCAATTGGGGCAATGCCGCTTGTAGCCGCCGGCCCGCATCTGCGATTGCGTGCCGCATTTGCTGCAGAAGCGGTGGCTGGCGTGCCAGGCAAGCAGGGCGGCGCCCTGCGCCATCGCGCCGGCGGCCGCTTCGTCGATCAGCCCTTGCATATAGACCGAGCGGTAATCGATCGCCTTGACGGTTTCGGGCAGCTGTTCGGCATCGACGCCTGCAAGCACCGCCAGCACCGGCCCCTGTTCGGAAAAGCCGAGCAGCACGCCCTGGTCGACAGAAGGGCTGAAGGGCTCGCTTTCGGCGATGCCGAACCATGGGTCGAGGCGGCCGCCCTCGCCGGGCTTCAGCAGGAGCCTGCCGCCATTCATCAACAGCAGCCGCGTCGTCGGATCGGCCAGCGCCTTGTCGACCGAATCGTCGGCGCGGTTCTCGGATTGCCGGTCGATCGTGTTGCCGGCAAAGCCGACGAACTGGCTCGGCTCGCGCACGGGCGCGTCAAACAGGCGGAAGGTCATATGGACTCTGGTGTTTTGGGATGGACATGCTTGGGATGGACACGGCAAGGCTTATAGCGCTGCCCTTATCGTTTCGGCAAACCGGCGCAGATCGGAACGCTCATAGGGCTCGCGCAGGCCGTGCCCCCAGACTGGGCCGGGCCAGCCGGGATCGCCCTCGGACCGTGCGATGATGTGGACGTGCAGTTGGCGCACGATGTTGCCGAGCGCACCGGTGTTGATCTTGGTGCAGCCGCTCACCTTCTTCAGCGCCTGCGCCACCATATTGGTCTCGAAGGTCAGCATCGCCTGGTCGAGCGGCGTCATGTCATGGATCTCCTCCGCGCCCGGCCGCTGCGGCACCAGGAGCAGCCATGGCCAACGGCGGTCGTTCATCACCCGCAATTCGCACAGCCCCAGCCACATCAATTGCTCGCTGTCGGCCTCCAGCCGGGCATCCAGCGTGAATCCGGCCTTCAGGCCCGGCAGCATCGGCGTTTCCCTTGCTTTTCTTGGTTTCCTCAAACCATGAACGCTAGAGCGGCTGCACCGGTGCTGCAAGCGAATCTGGTGGTTCGCGGTGCCGATTTGCCTGCGCACTTGCATTTCGTCGCGCAATTGCCGATATGGACAGCGGGAGGTTGGTGGTGGACGATCCACTCGCCAACCGGGTCAGGTCCGGAAGGAAGCAGCCCTAACGAGCCCGGAACGGGTCATTGTTCCAGCCTCCCACCTCATCGGCCCTCCTCGCGACATTGACGACGCATTGCAGCGCGGGCGAGACTATGCGCAGGAATCGGCGCCTGTGGGCGCGGCCTTTTGGAGCTTAACGGGCGAATGAGCGAAGCCGGAAATTCGGGCCCCGATAGTCTGGCGACGGGCAAGGCCGCTGCCTACCGCGTGCTGGCGCGCAAATACCGTCCGTCGAATTTTTCCGAACTCGTCGGCCAGGAGCCGATGGTGCGCACCCTCACCAATGCCTTTGCCACCGGCCGCATTGCCCAGGCCTGGATGCTGACCGGTGTGCGCGGCGTCGGCAAGACCACCACCGCGCGCATTTTGGCGCGTGCCCTGAACTATAAAACCGCCACCACGGATCAGCCCTCAGTCGACCTCGCCGTGCTTGGCGAGCACTGCCAGGCGATCATGGAAGGCCGCCATGTCGACGTCATCGAGATGGACGCCGCTTCGCACACCGGCATCGACGACATCAGGGACATTATCGAGCGCGTGCGCTACGCGCCGGTCTCGGCCCGCTACAAGGTCTACATCATCGACGAAGTGCACATGCTGTCGACGCAGGCCTTCAATGGCCTGCTGAAGACGCTGGAAGAGCCGCCGCCGCACGTCAAGTTCATCTTCGCCACCACCGAGATCCGCAAGGTTCCGATCACCGTCCTGTCGCGCTGCCAGCGATTCGACCTGAGGCGCATCGATGCTGGCGCGCTCGTCTCGCATCTCTCCTCGATCGCTGGCAAGGAAGGCATTTCGGTCGACGACGACGCGCTGGCGATGATCGCGCGCGCTGCGGAAGGTTCCGCCCGCGATTCGCTCTCCATTCTCGACCAGGCGATCGCCCATGGCGCCGGCTCGGTCAGCGCCGAGGCCGTGCGCGCCATGCTGGGGCTGGCCGACCGCGCCCGCATCGTCGATCTGTTCGAACATGTGATGAAGGGCGATGTGGCGGCAGCCCTTGGGGAGTTTCGCGCGCAATACGATACCGGCGCCGATCCGGCCGCCGTGCTCACCGATCTTGCCGAGTTCAACCATCTCGTCACCAGACTGCGCTTCGTGCCGACCGCGATGGACGATGCCTCGCTGTCGCAGGACGAGCGTCAGCGCGGTGCCGATTTCGCCCGGGCGTTGTCGGTCAGAGTGCTGTCGCGGACCTGGCAGATGCTGCTCAAGGGCATTCCCGAGGTGCAGTCCTCCAACAGGCCGGTCAGTGCCGCCGAAATGGTGTTGATCCGGCTGGCGCATGCCGCCGACCTCCCGACATTGGACGAGGCGCTGAGATCGCTGGAGAGCGGCGCCTCGGCAACTGGCGCCGCGCCGCGCCCGAACGGCGCGCCGATGAGCCCCGGCCCCGTGACTCCCGGCAATGGCGACAATGGCGCCAGCGCCCTGGCGCAGGCGCGCATGCCTGGCGGCTCGGGCGGCGCCCAGACCATGCGGCTGGTCGAGGCCACGCCTACTCCGACTGCGTTCGTCGCGCCCCCGCAGCCGGCGCCGGAGACGCAAGCCGTACCGCTGAAATCGCTGGCCGACATCGTTGCCCTTGCCGACGCGAAACGCGACATTGCCTTCAAGGTGCTGATCAAGAGCTGCATCCGCCTCGTGCGCATCGAACCGGGCCGCATCGACGTAAGCCTGACCGACGATGCGCCCAAGATGCTGCTCAACGACCTGACGACCAAGCTGCGCGCCTGGACCGGCCGCAACTGGCTGGTGTCGCTGTCGAAGGAGGAGGGCGGCCAGACGCTGGCCGAGATGGAATCGACGAAGCGTGAAAACGCTTTCCTCGATGCCAGGAACGACCCGACCGTGGCCTCCATCCTGGCCCGCTTTCCCGGCGCCAAGATCATCGATGTGCGCATTCCCGACACGCCCGACGCCGACGCGAGCGAGGCCGAAATGCCGGTCGAGCCGCCGGCCGATGACGACGAACCCTGATATCCAGCACTAATCCGCAAAGGATCGGACCATGAAAGATCTTCTCGGCCTGATGGGCAAGGCGAAGGAAATGCAGGCCAAGTTCCAGGCCATGCAGGATGAGATTGCGACGGTCGAAGCCCTCGGCCAGGCCGGCGGCGGCCTGGTCAGCGTCACGCTGAGCGGAAAATTCGATATCAAGTCGCTGAAGATCGACCCGTCCTTGTTCAAGGAGGACGACGTCGAGATCCTCGAGGATTTGATTCTTGCCGCGCACAATGACGCCAAGGCCAAGGTCGAGCAGATCATGCAGGAAAAGACCAAGGCGCTGACCGCCGGCCTGCCCATTCCCCCGGGAATGAAACTGCCTTTCTGATGCATGTCGCCCAAAAGCATGCCCACGGGCTCGGCCCTGAGGTGCGCAGGCAACGATATGCATGAAAGCTGAGACCGGCGCCCATGATCGACGAGCCGTCCGAAAGACTGATCGAGCAGCGTATCCGCAACAGGATCTACGAGATTCTGGAAATCCTCGCCGATTGCGATGCCGGTGTCGATCTCGTCGGCATCAAGGGCTACTTCAACCTGTTCGAGGATTTCGTGCATCGGCCGTCGATCGAGGCCGGCACGTCGGCGCTTTCAAGAGATGAACGCGCGATCGTGCTGGAAATCGCCGAATTCCTGGAGGCGGCCTCCGAAACAAATCCTGATTTCACCAAGGCCGAGTTCATCGACAGCGACTGGCCGGGCAAGATCGCGCCGACGGCCAGGGAGGCGCGGGCGCTGTTTCTCAGGCGCGGCCTGTTTTCAGAGAAGATCGAAGAGATCGAGCCCGGCCGGCCGGCAGCAATCGCCGCCGGGCAATAGGCCGTTTTGGAACGCATGGCGCGGTCTTGCCGGGAAAGGCACTTGGCGTTTCCCCAAGGGAATTGCGGCAAAACGAAGAGAGAACGGTCATCATCAGTGTGAAACGATGGCTCGATCTATCTGGAAAGCCTCGATTTTGTGTCAATTCGGCAACAGTATGCCGTTAATAACGTTTTGGCCATCATTTTGCCCGAAAGTGTCTCATTCTTGCCGCAGCCTGGGGGCGGGCGTTGAAGTGAGAGGGTTACCTGTGATCGCGATGCGATGGAAGACGCCGCTGTTGCTCGGCGTCGTTACGTCTCCCCTTTTCTTGGCCGCTTGCAGCCAGACCACCTCGCACGGCATGTCCGTCGCCAGCCTGACCGACGCCATCACGCCGAGCTTTCTGAGTTCGCGCGCCTACAGTCATACGCCGAAGGACAGGGAATGCCTGGAACGGGCGATGTTCTTCGAATCCAACCGGTCGAGCCGCGACGGCATGATCGCCGTCGGCACGGTGGTGATGAACCGGCTGCGCTCGGGCAACCATGGCAGCACCATCTGCCAAGTGGTCGGTGAGCCCGGGCAATTCGCGCCGGGCGTCATGACCAGATCGATGAATTCGCGCGCAATGCCCGATGTCGAAGAGGCCGCCGACGCCGTGCTCAAGGGCGAGCGCAAGACCAAGCTCAAGAACACGATGTATTTCCACACCGCCGGCCTGCGCTTCCCCTACAAGAACATGCACTACACCATGGTTGCCGGCGGCAACGCCTTCTACGAGAAGCGCGGCCGCAACTGGCAGCCGCTGCCGGATGAGCCGATGATTGCCTCGGCCGAGCAGCCGGCGGCGTTGCCGGGGGTACCCGCGACACGGGTCGCATCCATCGAGACAGTGCGCCCGGCCAAGGCATCAGTTCGCAACGCTCCAGCCCAGCAAGTCTACATGACCGCCGCGGCGGAACCGGCGGCCAAGCCGGAGCCCGTCCGTACCGCCCCCGCGCAGCAGACCTATCTGACCGCGGCCGCGGCGCCGACGGCAAAATCCGCGCGGGTCTCGGCGAAGCCGGTGGAAGTTGCCATGCAGGAGCCGATGGAAGAGCCGGATGCCGCCCGTTTTGGCGGAACCCTGAACAGCGGAACCTCGAACAAACGGGTCATCTCCTCGATCCAGGACGCTCCACAGCAAGCCTCGATGGGATTCCAGTCGACGCCTGAAAACACCGATGCCATAGGCGCGATGATTGTCAGCCAGGGCCGCCCGCTCGAAACAAACTAATTCTCGCATGGCAGCATGGCGAACCGTGCGTCGAAGGGGGATGTTTCAAAGCGCTCTGAAAAATCCTAGATCAGAGCGATGTCCAAGCGAATCGCCGGTCCCGAGATCGAACGCCTGATCCAGCTCCTGGCCAAGGTGCCGGGGCTTGGCCCCCGTTCGGCCAGGCGCGCCGCGCTGCACCTGATCAAGAAGAAGGAACAGCTGCTTTCGCCGCTGGCCGCCGCCATGGGCGAGGCCGCCGACAAGGTGCGCATCTGCTCGACCTGCGGCAATGTCGACACCTCGGACCCCTGCATGATCTGCACGGACCCACGCCGCGATGCCGCCACCCTGATCATCGTCGAGGACGTCTCTGATCTCTGGGCGCTGGAGCGGGCGGCGGCGATGAACGTGCGCTACCACGTGCTCGGCGGCACGCTGTCGCCGCTCGACGGCATCGGCCCCGACCAGCTCAACATCCGCTCGCTGATCGATCGCGTCGCCGGCGGCGAAATCAAGGAAATCATCCTCGCCGTCAACGCGACGGTCGAGGGCCAGACCACCGCGCACTACCTCACCGATCAGCTCTCCGGTTTCGAGGTCAAGATAACGCGGCTGGCGCACGGCGTGCCGGTCGGCGGTGAGCTCGACTATCTCGACGAAGGCACGCTGGCCGCGGCACTGCGCTCGCGGACGGCGTTTTGAGGCGTTCCTGGAGATGATTGCCACAGAACGCGACCTTCGCAAATTTAGTCTTGCATTCTTTCTAGCCGCACTCCTCGCCGTCTTCCTCACCATCCCCGCTTCCGCCGCCAAGATCGACGACCAGTTCCGTGCCTGGCTTCAAACCGACCTCTGGCCGGACGCCAAGGCGAAAGGCGTCTCCAAGCAGACTTTCGACGCCGCCTTCAGCGGCGTGAAGCCGAACCTCGAACTCCCCGACCTTGTCATGCCGGGCGAGAAGCCGAAGACGCCGCAGAAGCAGCATCAGGCCGAGTTCGGATCGCCCGGCGCCTATTTCGCCGAGAAGACGGTTCGTGCGGTGACATCAGGTGGACGCGCCCGCGAAGCCGCCAACGCCCGCACGCTTGCCTCGATCGAGAAGCGCTATGGCGTGCCGGTCGAAATCCTTCTGGCGATCTGGGGCCGCGAAACCGGCTTCGGCGCGGCGAAGATGCCCTACGACGCCTTCGAGGTGCTGGGCACCAAGGCATTCATGTCGACGAAAAAGGATTTCTTCCGCACAGAACTGCTGGCGGCGCTGGAAATCGTCGAGCGTGGGCTGGCGCCGGTCGGCGCGATGAAATCGTCCTGGGCCGGCGCGCTCGGCCAGCCGCAATTCATGCCGACCTCGTTGCTCAAGCATGCCGTCGATTTCGACGGCGACGGCCGCGTCGACATCTGGAATTCGACGCCCGATGTGCTGGCCTCGATCGCCAATTATCTTGTCCACTACGGCTGGGTGAGGGGACGCAGCTGGGGTTTCGAGGTGATGGTGCCCCAGAGCGTCTCCTGTTCGCTGGAGGGCCCGGACCAAGGCAAAAAGATTGCACAATGGGCTGCCATGGGCGTCGAGCGCGTCGGCGGCAAGGCGTTCCCGGCAAGCGAGCTGAAGGCGGAAGGTTTCCTGCTGATGCCGGCCGGGCGCAGCGGTCCGGCCTTCATCGCGACCCCCAATTTCTACGTGCTGAAGGAATACAACACCAGCGACCTCTATGCGCTGTTCATCGGCCATGGCGCCGACCGCATCGCCCATGGCGACCAGAATTTTACCGGTGGCTGGGGTCCGGTCGGCGATCTCCACCGCTCCGATATCGCCGCCTTGCAGCGTGCCTTGGAAGCCAAGGGCTATGATGTCGGCAGCGCCGACGGCCTGCCTGGCTTCAAGACCCGCCGCTCGATCGGCAGATGGCAGGAAAAGAATGGCCAGGCCGCCACCTGTTTTCCCGATGCCGGCCTCGTCGCGGCGCTGAAATAGCTTCGAATCTAGCAGATTTTTTCTCGATCGGTGCCTCGATTGGCTGATGTATGCGTCGACACGCCCGCCCGCCATTCTGGTCCAATGAACCGTCGCATAAATGCTCGTTGCCCACCGCTGGGCCGCCGGATATGCTGTTGACCAACTGGACAAAAACCACGACGTTAGTGGGGCAGAGGCTCTCGTCGAGCCTTGAAAGAACACCGTAACCCTGAGCCGGGAACTCAGGTCAACCAACAACAAAACAGGGAACAATCATCATGATGATGGAAAAGCTTGCTCTACGATCCCGCATCCTGCTTGCGGGCGCCGCCATGTCGGCGCTGCTTTTGGCCGGAGCGCCGGCTGGCGCGGTCACCCCCGCCGATACGCTTGTCGAAGGTTTTGCCATCGATGACATCATCTCGATGGATCCGGGCGAGGCGTTCGAGCTGTCGACCGCCGAAGTCACCGGCAACACCTATGATCTTCTTGTCCGCCTCGACCTCAGCGACACTTCCAAGGTCAAGCCCGATCTCGCCGAAAGCTGGACCGTCTCCGACGATGGCCTGACCTATACGTTCAAGCTCAAGCCGGGCCTGAAATTCGCCTCCGGCAACCCGATCACCGCCGCCGACGTCGCCTGGTCGTTCGAGCGCGCCGTCAAGCTGGACAAGAGCCCGGCCTTCATCATCGATCAGTTCGGCATCAGCGGCGACAACGTCACCGAGAAGGCCAAGGCGGTCGACGACACAACCTTCCAGTTCACCGTCGACAAGGCCTATGCGCCAAGTTTCGTGCTGAACTGCCTGTCGGCCACCGTCGCTTCCATTGTCGACGCCAAGCTGGTCAAGGAACATGTCGCGGCGGTGACGCCGAGCGCCGACTACAAATGGGACAACGACTTCGGCAACGCCTGGCTGAAGACGGGCTACGCCGGCTCGGGCGTCTACAAGCTGCGTGAATGGCGTGCCAACGAGGCGGTCGTCATGGAGCGCAACGACAATTATTACGGCGAAAAGGCCAAGCTCGCCCGCGTCATCTACCGCAACATGAAGGAAAGCTCGGCGCAGCGCCTGGCGCTCGAAGCCGGCGACATCGACGTTGCCCGCAACCTCGAGCCGAACGACCTCGACGCCATCGCCAAGAATGCCGACCTCACCACCACCAGCGCGCCGAAAGGCACCGTCTACTACATCAGCCTCAACCAGAAGAACCCGAACCTCGCCAAGCCCGAGGTCCGCCAGGCCTTCAAATACCTGGTCGACTATGACGCCTTGAGCACGACCATCCTCAAGGGCATCGGCGAGATCCACCAGACCTTCCTGCCCAAGGGCGTTCTGGGCGAACTGGACGAGAACCCGTTCAAGCTCGATGTCGCCAAGGCCAAGGAACTGCTGGCCAAGGCCGGCCTGCCCGACGGCTTCAGCGTCACCATGGACGTGCGCACCGGCCAGCCGACCACCGGCATGGCGGAATCCATCCAGCAGACGCTCGGCCAGGCCGGCATCAAGCTGGAGATCATCCCCGGCGACGGCAAGCAGACGCTGACCAAATACCGTGCCCGCAACCACGACATCTATATCGGCCAGTGGGGCCAGGACTATTTCGATCCGAACTCCAATGCCCAGACCTTTGCCTCGAACCCGGACAATTCGGATGCTGGCAAGTCGAAGACGCTGGCATGGCGCAATGCCTGGGACATTCCGGACCTGACCAAGCAGACGGAAGCAGCCCTGCTCGAGAAGGATTCTGGCAAGCGCGCCGATATGTACAAGGATCTCGAAAAGAAGATCCTCGACACCAGTCCCTTCGTCGTCATCCACCAACAGTTGGAAGTCGCCGGTCTGCGCAAGAACCTCAAGGACTTCGCGCTTGGTCCGAGCTTCGACACCAACTTCGTCGGGCCGGTCTCCAAGGAATAGCGTTCGCGGACACGCCCGCATGAGCGCGATTGAAAACGAGGGCGGGCGCGGCAGCGCCCGCGCCGTAGCCCTTGCATCTTCGCTTGGCCGATTCCTGGTCATTGCGGTGACGACCTATCTTGGTCTTCTCGCGGTCACCTTCTTCATTGGCCGTGTCATCCCGATCGACCCGGTGCTGGCCGTTCTCGGCGACCGGGCACCCGCCAATGTCGTGGAGCGCACGCGCCGCGAGATGGGTCTCGACCTGCCGTTGATCGAGCAGTTCTACATCTATGTGAAACATGCGCTGAGCGGCGATTTCGGCACCTCGGTGCTGACCACCAACCCTGTCATGACCGATATCCGCCGCGCCCTTCCGGCAACCACGGAACTGGCGACATTCGGGACACTGATCGGCGCGCTGTTCGGTGTGCCGCTCGGGGTACTGGCCGCGGTCAAACGCGGCAGCTTCGTCGATCAGATCGTGCGCATCATCGGCCTGATCGGCTATTCCGTACCCATCTTCTGGCTGGGTCTGCTGGCCCTGGTGCTGTTCTACGCGAAGCTGCAATGGGTGGCCTTCCCTGCACGGCTCGACGTCGTCTACGAATACACTTTCACGCCGATCACCGGTTTCTACCTGCTCGACTCCGCCATGCAGGGACAGTGGGACGTCTTTTACGACGCCTTCCGTCACATCATCCTGCCGGCCTCGCTGCTCGGCTATTTCTCGCTGGCCTATATCAGCCGCATGACGCGCTCGTTCATGCTCAACGAACTCGCCCAGGAATATGTCGTCGCCGCGCGCGCTAAGGGCCTGTCGGAAACCCGCATCATCTGGGGCCACGCGCTGCGCAATGCCGCCGTGCCGATGGTGACCGTGATCGCGTTATCCTATGCCGGGCTGCTCGAGGGCTCGGTGCTGACCGAGACCGTCTTCTCCTGGCCGGGCATCGGCCTCTACATCACCAACTCGCTGCAGAACGCCGACATGAATGCCGTTCTCGGCGGTACCATCGTCATCGGCTCGGTGTTCATCGCCATCAATCTTCTGTCCGACCTGCTTTATCGTGTGCTCGACCCGAGGACGAAGACAGGATGAGTAGAGGTATTGCACTTTCGGGCTTGGCTGCGGCTAATCACCCCCACTCCGGCCCTTCGGGCCACCTCTCCCCCTGCCCGGGGGAGAGGAAAACGCGGTCGCAGGCTTGGCGCCTTTCCTCTCCCCCGTCGAACGGGGGAGAGGTGGTCTGCGAAGCAGACCGGAGTGGGGGTCGACAGCTTAAAGAGGCATCGTCATGACCGCCTCCGACGCCCGCACCTTCTCCCGTCGCGAATGGTTGCTGTCGGAGCGGCCGGCATCGCGCTTGCAGGCAAGGCTCGGCCGCGCCTATGTCGCGTGGCGGCGCTTTTCCGCCAACCGGCTGGCCTTTGTCGGCCTGCTGATCATCATCGCGCTGCTGCTCGTCGCCGTCCTTGCCGGTATGCTGGCGCCGTATTCGCCGACGTTCGGTGACCTGAAGAACGCGCGGCTGCTGGCGCCGAGTGCTCAGCACTGGTTCGGCACCGACGACCTCGGCCGCGACATCTATTCGCGCATCCTCTACGGCTCCCGCTGGACGCTTTATGTCGTCGTCCTGGTCGCCATCATCGCCGCTCCCATCGGTCTCCTGGTCGGCACCGTCGCCGGCTATGCCGGCGGCTGGACCGATGCCATACTGATGCGCATCACCGACATCTTCCTTGCCTTCCCCAAGCTGGTGCTGGCGCTGGCCTTCGTCGCCGCCCTTGGCCCCGGCATCGAGAACGCCGTGCTGGCGATCGCCATCACCTCCTGGCCGCCCTATGCGCGCATCGCCCGCGCCGAGACGCTCACCGTGCGCAACTCGGACTATATCAAGGCCGTGCAATTGATGGGCGCCTCGCCTTTCCGTATCGTGCTTCGCCACATCATGCCATTGTGCATCTCCTCGCTGATCGTCCGCGTGACGCTCGACATGGCGGGCATCATCCTGACGGCCGCGGGCCTCGGCTTCCTCGGCCTTGGCGCGCAGCCGCCGCTGCCGGAATGGGGCACCATGATCGCTTCGGGTCGCCGCTTCATCCTCGACCAATGGTGGGTGGCTGGTGCGCCGGGCTTCGCCATCCTCATCGTCAGCCTCGGCTTCAACCTGCTTGGCGACGGCCTGCGCGACGCACTCGATCCCCGCAGCGGTGACCAATGAGTGGCCCCCCTGATCAGCAGCGATCCAAGAGCACGCTTCTCGACGTCGAGGATCTGCGCGTCACCTTTCCGACCCGCACCGGCATGATCGAGGCGGTGCGCGGCGTTTCCTTTTCGCTTGGCCGCGAACGCCTCGGCATCGTCGGCGAGTCCGGTTCCGGCAAGTCGCAGACAGGCCGCGCCATCATGGGCCTGACACCGCCGCAGGCCCGCATATCGGCCAATAGATTGACTTTCGACGGCATCGACCTGCTCGGCATCTCGCCGCGCCAACGCCGGGCGCTGCGGGGCAACCGCATCGCCATGATCCTGCAGGACCCGAAATATTCGCTCGATCCGGTGATGAGCATCGGCCGCCAGATCGTCGAGACGCTGCGCACCCACGAAAAGGTCGGCAAGGCCGAGGCGCGCGAGCGCGCGCTGGCCATGCTCGAGGCGGTGCAGATCCGCGATCCCAAACGCGTCTTCGACCTGCATCCGCACGAAGTGTCGGGCGGCATGGGCCAGCGCGCCATGATCGCCATGATGCTGATCGCCGGACCGGAAATGATGATCGCCGACGAGCCGACCTCGGCGCTCGACGTCACGGTGCAGCTCGACGTGCTCGGCATCCTCGACAGGCTGGTCGCGGAGCGCGGCATGGGCCTGATCTTCATCTCGCACGATCTGCGCTTGGTCTCGTCCTTCTGCGACCGCGTCATCGTCATGTATGCCGGCAAGGTCGTCGAGCAGCTCAAGGCGTCGGAATTGAGTCAGGCCCAGCATCCCTACACGCGGGGGCTGCTCAACTGCATGCCAAAAATCGGCGCCGACCGTCACCCGCTGCCGGTGCTCGACCGCAAGCCGGAGTGGGCGGCATGACTTCTGCGATTGCCGTCGACAGGCTGGAGGTGATCTTCGACCGCTTCCGCGCGCTGAAGGGTGTCAGCCTCGACGTGCAGCAGGGCGAATCCTTCGGCCTGGTCGGCGAATCCGGCTCGGGCAAATCGACATTGCTGCGGGCCATAGCCGGCCTCGCGCCGGTCGCCTCGGGCAGCATCACAGTCAATGGCAAGACGCTCGGCGCGCGCCGCGACAAGGCCTTTTACCGCGAAGTGCAGATGGTCTTTCAGGATCCTTACGGCTCGCTGCACCCGCGCCAGACCGTCGACCGCCTGCTGCAGGAGCCGCTCGCCATCCATGGTTTTGCCGATGGCGAAAAGCGGATCGAACGCGCGCTCGACGAGGTCGGCCTCGGCAACGGCTTTCGTTTCCGTTACGCGCACCAGCTTTCCGGCGGTCAGCGCCAGCGCGTGGCGATCGCGCGCGCGCTTATCCTCGAGCCCTCGATCCTGCTGCTCGACGAGCCGACCTCGGCCCTCGACGCCTCGGTGCAGGCGGAAGTCCTCAACCTGCTGGAGGAAGTCCGCCCGCGGCGCAAGCTGACCTTCCTGATGGTCAGCCACGACCTCGCAATCATCACCCATATGTGCGAGCGGCTGATGGTGATGCAGGGCGGCGAGGCGGTAGAGAATCTGGTGGCCAACGATCTCGTCGAGCGCCGTGTGACGAAGGATTATACGCGCAACCTGTTGCGGGCCAGTGACGGGTTTGTGAGGACGGCTCCGAAGCAGATCTGACGATAGTTCTCCGCGTCACGCCAGGGAGCTCGACCTCGCCTTAAGTTTCCGCAACAGCGGCGAGGTCTACTTCGCCGCCCTGTTCCCGCTTCGGCTCCTTGATCCTGAACCACGTCACATAAAGCGCCGGCAGGAACAAGAGCGTGATCGCGGTACCCGCTATGATGCCGCCCATCATCGCATACGCCATCGGCCCCCAGAACACTTCGCGCGCGATCGGGATCAGCGCCAGGCTGGCCGCGGCCGCCGTCAGCGCGATCGGCCGCATGCGGTGCTCCGTTGCCTCGATGACCGCGGCCCAGCGATCCCTGCCCTCGGCGACAAGGTCCTCGATCTGCACGATCAGGATGACCGAGTTGCGGATCAGGATGCCGATCAGCGCCAAGACGCCGAGAATGGCGACGAAGCCGAGCGGCGCTCCGCTCGGCACCAGGGCCGCGACCACGCCGATCAGCCCGAGTGGCGCCACCGCCACCACCAGGAACAGGCGCTGGAAGCTCTGCAACTGCACCATCAGGATGGTCGCCATGACGAACAGCATCAGCGGCACCACGGCCGCGATCGGCCCCTGGCTCTTGGCGCTTTCCTCGACGGAGCCGGCGGTCTCGACCGAATAGCCGGCCGGCAGCTTGGCGATAAAGGCGTCGACCGACGGTTTCAACTCGTTGACGACGGTCGCCGGCAGCACGTCGCCGACCAAGCCGGCGCGCACGGTGATGGTCGGGATGCGGTCGCGTCGCCACACGGTGGGCTGCTCCAGATCGTAGCGAAAATTGGCCACCGCGGCGAGTGGGATCGCCTCGCCATTTCCGGTCGGCAATTGGATGTTTTGCAGCGTCTCGATCGAGCCGCGTTCGGCCTCGCGCGAGCGAGCCACGACGTTGATCAGGTACGTCGCGTCACGCACCTGCGTGATCGTCGCGCCGCCCACCGTGCTGTTCAGTGTGCTGGCGATGTCGGACGAGGTGATGCCGAGTTGGCGCGCCTTGTCCTGCAGCACGTCGACCCTCAGCACACGCTGCGGTTCGTTCCAGTCGAAAGTCGGCGCCGCGAGTTTCGGATTGACCGAGATCACGCCGGCGAATTGCTGCGCCAGTTCTCGCACCGTCTGGATGTCGGGGCCGCCGACGCGGTACTGCACAGGCCGCCCGACCGGCGGTCCGAGTTCAAGCGGCTTGACGAAAGCGTCGGTGCCGACAAACTCCGCGCGCAGCAGCTTCTCCAGCGCCGGCTTCACCCGGTTGCGCGCCTCGATGCTCTTGGTGACGATCACCGTCTGGCCGAAATAGGGATTGGCCGGCTGCACGTCATAGGCCAGCACGAAGCGCACGGCGCCCTGACCGATATAGGACGAAAAATGATCGATGTCGGGATTGCCAACCAGCGCCCGCTGTTCGAAGTGCTCCATCTGGTCGCGCGTCTCGGCAATCGACGAGTTCTGTGGCAGGTTCCAATCGACGATCAGCTCCGGCCGGTCGGAAGGTGGGAAGAACTGCTGCTGCACCAGGCCGAAGCCGGCGATCGAGGCGGCGAACAGAAGCACGGTCACGATGATCGTCAGCCAGTGATGGCGCACCGAGCCGACAAGGACGCGCCGGAACAGCGACGTGAAGCGCCCTGGCTGGTCATGATGCTTGGTCTTCATCGTCGCCGGCAGGATGGTCACGCCGAGCAGCGGCGCGAACAGCACCGCCACGATCCATGACACCAGCAGCGACACCGCAATGACGACGAACAAGGTGAAGGTGTATTCGCCGGCAGCACTCGAGTTGAGCCCGATCGGGATGAAGCCCGCGACCGTCACCAGCGTGCCGGTCAGCATCGGGAAGGCGGTCGAGGTGTAGACATAGGTCGCCGCCTTGCGCAGGCTGTCGCCGACCTCCAGCCGCGCCACCATCATTTCGACCGCGATCATCGCGTCGTCGACCAGCAGCCCGAGCGCGATGATCAGAGCGCCGAGCGAAATGCGCTGCAGCGATATCCCCAGATACTCCATGACCGTGAAGGTGATGGCCAGCACCAGCGGGATCGACAGCGCCACCACGAAGCCGGCGCGCATGCCAAGGCTGATGAACGAGACGGCAAGCACGATCGCCACCGCCTCGAACAGCGCACGCGTGAACCCTGAGACCGCCTCCTCGACGATGACGGGCTGGTCGGCTACCAGATGCACGCCGACGCCGACCGGCAGGTCGGCCAGCACCTTGTTCATCTCCTCATGCAGCGCCTCGCCGAATTTGAGCAGATTGGCGTTGGGCTTCATGCCGATGGCAAGCCCGATCGCGTTCTGGCCGTTGAAGCGGAACAAGGCCGTCGGCGGGTCGGCATAACCGCGCGTGATCGTCGCCACGTCGCTCAGCCGGAAGAACCGATCGTTGACGCGCAGGTTGATCGCGCGCAGGCTCTCCTCGGAGGTGAACTGGCCGCCGACGCGCACGCTGATGCGCTCCGGCCCGGACTGGATGACGCCGGACGGGGTGATCGCATTCTGGGCCTGCAGGCTGGCGACGATTTGCTGCTGGTTGAGGCCAAGCGCCGCTATCTGGCGCGTCGAGAATTCGAGATAGATGGCCTCGTCCTGCGCGCCGACCAGATCGACCTTGCCGGCATTGGGCACGGTCAGGATCTTGGTCCTGACATCCTCCACATAGTCGCGCAACTGGCGTGGCGTCAGCCCGTCTGACGTGAAGGCATAGATGTTGCCGTAGACATCGCCGAAGCGGTCGTTGAAGAACGGTCCCTGCACGCCTTGCGGAAATTGCGCCTTGATGTCGTTGACCATGTTGCGCACCTGAAGCCAGTTCGGCACGACTTCGCGCGCCTTGGTGGTGTCCTTCAGGTTGACGAAGATGACGGTCTGGCCGGCGGTGGTGACGGATCTGGTGAAGTCGAGACTGTCGAGCTCCTCGAGCTTTTTCTCGATGCGATCGGTCACCTGCTGCACCGTCTCCTTGACCGAGGCACCCGGCCAGTTGGCCTGGATGATCATGGTCTTGATGGTGAAGTTGGGGTCTTCCTCGCGGCCGAGATTAAGATAGGAAAATACGCCGGCCACGACGAAGACCAGCATGAAATACCAGACCAGCGAGCGGTGGTTGAGCGCCCAGTCGGAGAGGTTGAAGCCCTTCATGAGGCCCCTCCCGCGGGGACTTTGACCTTCTGGCCGTCGACGAGGCTGTGAACGCCGGCGGTGACGACGCGCATGCCGGCTTCGAGCCCTTCCGCCACAGTGAAGGTGCCGCCAGCCTTCCGCGCGACCTTGATATCGCGCGCGCTCACGCTCGACGTCTTTGGATCGACGATCCACACTTTTTCAGAACCGTTTTTTTCGAGCAGCGCCGAGATGGGCAGTTCGATCGTTGGTACGACCTTGGTCATCCGCGTCGCGGTTACCGTCGAACCGAGCCTGAAGGCTTGGGGCGGGTCGGTGAGCGTCAGCTTGACGCGCCGGGTGCGGGTCGAGCCCTCGGACTGGGGCGCGATCTCGCGCAGCTTGGCCTCTGTCTGGATTGTCGGCAGCGACTGCAAGATGACCTGGAAGGGCGTGCCGGCCGAGAGATCGCTGGTCAACTGGTCGGGAATATCGACAACCGCTTCACGCGGGTCCGAGCGTGCCACGGTGACGACCGTCTGGCCCGGTGAGACGGTTTGGCCGACCTCCGCGCCGACGGCGGTGACGACGCCGTCGAAATCCGAGAACAGCCTGGCGTAGCCGAGCTGCTCCTGGGACTTGGCCAGCGAAGCCTTGGCCCGCTCGACGCTGGCTTCCGCGGCTTTGCGTGCCTGCTGCGCGGCATCGAAGACAGACTGCGATGTATTGGCCGAGGTGAGCAACTGGCGCTGGCGCTCCTCGCTGGCCGCGGCATTGGCGAACTGCGCCTGCGCATTGGAGAGTTCGGCCCTGGCCGCCTGGACGGCCAGCTCCAGCGCGGTCGGGTCGAGTGCCGCGATCGTCGTGCCCTTGCTGACGATGTCGCCGACCTTGACGTCGCGCGAGACGACGCGACCGAGCAGTCGGAAGGCAAGATCGGCACTGACCTGCGGTTCGACCGAGCCGGCGAAACCGAAGATCTGGGTGGTGCGCGGCTCGACCACGACCGACAGCACCGGCCGGACGATCTCCGGCGGTTTTTCCTCCGATTTCGAACAGGCTGCGAGCGTGCCAAGCGCGGCAAGGCCAAGCAGGAGCCGCTTCATTGCGCCGCTCCCGATATTTCGACTGTCTGGCCGGGGTTGAGCAGTTGCCCGCCTGACGTAACGACGCTCTGGCCCTCGCTCAGTCCCTTGGCAATGACGACGGTACCCGAATCGAACGCCAGCACCTCGACCGGCGTCGTCGCGACTGCCTTGGTCGCGGGATCGACGATCCAGACCGCCGGCTTGCCGGCGCTGGATGTCAGGGCCTGCCAGGGCAACAGGATCGCCTTCGCCGGTTTGGCGCCGACTGAGCCGATGACGGCCGCCCCAAGCGGCATGCCGGCGGGCGTCTCGGGAATGGCGACCTTGACCCTTATCGAGCCCGAAGCCGGGTCGACCGCCGGCGAGATCTCGCGCACCTTGCCCGTTGCTCTGACCTGCGGATCGGATAACAGCGTGATCGTCACCGCCGGCGAGGCCGGCGTCCTGGCGACCAGCGTCTCCTGCACGTTGAACACGGCGTCGCGGTCACCGTCCTCGGCAACGGTGAAGACGGTCTGCGCCGCCTGCACCACCTGGCCGGCTTCGACCTGGCGGGCGGTGATCACGCCGGCGGCACCGGCCTTGAGTTCGGTGAAAGACAGGTTCTGCCGGGCGTTGGCGAGCGCGCTCTGCGCGGCACCGACGCTGCCTTGCGCCACCTTCAGTGCCTGGTCGGCCGCGTCATAATCGCGCCTGGTGGTGAAGCCCTGGGCAAGCAGCGTCTTTTGCCGCTCGAAAGTGGCCGCGGCCTGGGTCAGTTGCGCCTGCGCGGCATCGAGATCGGCCTGCGCCGATCGCAGATCGGATTCCTGCTCCTGCGGATCGATGCGGGCAAGCACTGTCCCCTGATCGACATGCTGGCCGACATCGACAAGCCGCTCGGCGACGCGTCCGCCAACCCGGAACGAAAGATTGTTCAGCGTGCGCGCCGCGATCACCCCGGTCAGCGAGGTTCTCGGCGCATAGTCGGCCATCGCCACCGTTTCGGTGCGCACCATGACCGGCAGCTTCTTGTCCGCCGCCGCCTGCTTTTGGCAACCGGCGAGCAGCGCCAGGGCCGTGCAGGCGAGAATTGAAGCGGCTGGAAAAGACAAAAGGCTGGGAGTTTTGGCGGATGGCGGCGAGACGGACGATGTCACGTTCCTGCTCATGGCTCCCCTCGGCCGCGCGCCGGTCGCTGATCGCGGTCCCTCGCGGATAACAGGAGGATAGTCGATCCCGAAAAAAAGGAAACCGGTCTCGTAGACGTATCGCCGGACTGGTTAAGTCAGGCCCAATCGACCCTGCGATGGTGCCGGCTTGAGGAAAACCTGAAATAAGGCCAGAAGGGAACTCAACGGCATCAAACAGAACGGGCGCCGGCCCGGTGAGGGATATGATGAAGAACTCCGCCATTTCCGAACGCAAGAACCAGTCGATCTCGCGCGGCGTCGGCATGACCACGCAAATCTACGCCGACCGGGCCGAGAATTCGGAGATCTGGGATGTCGAGGGCCGCCGCTATATCGACTTCTCCTCGGGCATCGCCGTCGTCAACACCGGCCATCGCCATCCCAAGGTGATCGAGGCGGTCAAGGCGCAACTCGACCGCTTCACCCACACCTGCCACCAGGTCGTGCCTTACGAGAGCTATGTGCGGCTGGCCGAACGGCTGAACGCCATGCTGCCCGGCAAGTTCGAGAAGAAGACGATCTTCGTCACCACCGGCGCCGAGGCGGTGGAGAATGCCATCAAGATCGCTCGCAACGCCACCGGCCGCCAGGCCGTCATCGCCTTCGGCGGCGGCTTCCACGGCCGCACCTTCATGGGCATGGCGCTGACCGGCAAGGTCGTGCCCTACAAGGTTGGCTTCGGCGCCATGCCGGGCGACGTCTACCACGTGCCGTTCCCCGTGCAACTGCATGGCGTCTCGGTCGCCGATTCGCTGGCGGCACTTGACAAGCTGTTCAAGGCGGATGTCGATCCGGCCCGCGTCGCCGCGATCATCATCGAGCCGGTTCAGGGCGAGGGTGGCTTCTACGACGCGCCGCGTGAACTCCTGACGGCGCTGCGCAAGCTCTGCGACCAGCACGGCATGCTGCTCATCGCCGACGAAGTGCAGACCGGCTTTGCCCGCACCGGCAGGATGTTCGCCATGGACCATCACGAGGTGGCGGCCGACATCACCACCATGGCCAAGAGCCTGGCCGGCGGCTTCCCGCTGTCGGCGGTCACCGGCCGCGCCGAGATCATGGATGCACCCAGCCCCGGCGGGCTCGGCGGCACCTATGGCGGCAGCCCGATCGGCGTCGCCGCGGCACACGCCGTCCTGGATGTCATCGAGGACGAAAAGCTCTGCGACCGCGCCAACACGCTGGGTGCGCGGCTGAAGCAGCGTCTGCAGTCGATCCGTGACGACGTGCCCGAGATCGTCGACATCAGGGGTCTGGGCTTCATGAACGCGGTTGAGTTCAACGACGTCAAGAAGGGCCTGCCGTCGGCCGAGATCGCCAACGCGATCCGCCTGAAGGCGCTCGACAAGGGTCTGATCCTGTTGACCTGCGGCGTCTATGGCAACGTCATCCGCTTCCTGGCGCCGATCACCATCCAGGACGAAGTCATGAACGAAGCGCTCGACATTCTGGAAAGCTCGATCCGCGAAGTCTGCGCAGCCTGATCGACAAGGACGAGCGTTCCGATTCACATGTCTTTGGGCATCTTTTCTTCCTCGAAGATGCCCTCAATATCGCGCGCGCCGTGCAAAATGCGCTCGACGCGCACGTCGTTGCCCTGGGCGGTGTAGAAAATTATACATTTTTGGAACGCGACGGACCGCAGACCAGGCCAAAGCTCGGAACGAGGTGCGCCTCCGCGTGGCGCATTCTCTATGCGGCCACATCGTCCGCGAAGCGCCGCTATAAAACGGTGAGCGGCGGGCGGATTTTCAGCATGGATGTAATCGCCGATCTCCTCGATGTCCTGCACCGCGGCAGGCGCAAAACTGAGGGCCATTACTTGTGGGTTCCACCGCTGTATTTTTTCTCCAGCCGGTCAAAAACGCTGTTGGCCTGAATGCCCGGTCCGCTTTCTACACCCTTGCGGATGTCCTCACGCAGTGCCGCAAGTTTCGTTTGCCGCTGCTCCTCGCGTTCCTCCAAGAGGCGCAGGCTATCACGCACAACTTCGCTGGCGCTGACATAGCGGCCGCTTTCAACCAGTTCGCGCACGAACGTTTCGTAGCGAGGTCCGATGCTGTAGCTCGCAGGCATGGGGACGGCCTTCCATTTTATCCGCGATTATCAATTTATGATAAGCTCATTGATTTTTTTGGCAAGATCCCGGCCTGCTTTAGCCCGTAACCCGGGCAGGCTCGTCCTGGTGAAATTGTGCCAATGCCGCCTTCAGCCCTTCGGGACCCGTGGCCACCGTCTGCGGTGTCGGCGAGAAGCCGGCACCGAGCATCTTGCGGCCAAGCATGTGGTCGCCGGGGCGGTTGACGGATTCGATGCCGAGCAGCCGGTCTCCCGCGTAGTGGTAGATCGAGAACTTGTTGTCGGGCAGGTCACCGAGCACGACATGGCTGTCGCCGCCTGATGTCAGCCCGACCATCTGCAATTTCATGTCGCCAATGTCGGACCAGAACCATGGCACCGCCGAATAAGCGTCGGCGTGGCCTGATATGGTGCGCGCGGCGAGCCGCGCCTGGTCGGTGGCGTTTTGCACCGATTCCAGCCGCACGTCGCCGCCGGTGAACCAGTGCCGGTACGAGGCGGCGTCGCCGATGGCGAGGATGTTCGGTACCGAGCTGCGCATCTGGTGATCGACGCGGATGCCGTTGGCGATGGTGAGGCCGGCTTCCTGCGCCAGTTCGACATTCGGCACGGCACCGATGCCCACCACGACCATGCGCGCCGGCAGCCTTTCGCCTGAGGTGGTGATCGCTGCGGTGACATGGCCGTCTTCGCCTTCGAGCCTTGCAATCGAGGTGCCGGTCAGGATGCGCACGCCTGTCGATTCCAGCCTTTGCCGGACATGGCTAGCCACCACCGGCGCCACGGCGCGGCCAAGCAGCCGGTCGACCGCCTCGACAACGGTGACGGTGCGGCCCGCCGCCCGAAGCGTCGCGGCGATTTCCAGTCCGATGAAGCCGCCGCCGAGAATAACGACATCTTCGCTGTGCGCGCTCAAGTCCCGGATCAGCCGGGCATCGGCCAGCGAGCGCAGCGACACCACGCCGAACAGCTCCGCGCCGGGTAATGGCAAGGCACGCGGGCGCGATCCGGTCGCCAGGATCAGATGGTCGAAGACAAGTGCGCCACCGCCGGCGATGTCGAGACTGCCGCGGCCGACATCGATGCGCTCGATCCGGATGCCCGGCCGGTAGTCGATGGCGCTGCCGGTGTAGAAGGCTTCGCCGCGCAAGGGCTGCGGTTTGGCCGTGGCATCCTTGATAAAAGTCTTCGACAGCGGCGGCTTGTGATAGGGCAGTTCATTCTCGTCGCCCACCAGGATCACCGGCCCATCATAGCCATCCTCGCGCAGACTGGCGGCTGCCTGCACGCCCGCATGACCCGCACCGACAATGACCACGCCGTTCTTCATCGCATTCCGATCCCAATTCGATCCTAGGACGTCTCGCCAAGCGGCAATTGCCTGGCACCGCCGCAAGAGAATGTCTGCGGGTCGCACCCGGGATGGCGACTGTCAATCGTACAGTTCGGCCGCAAAGTCGGTGCAAGGGAACGCGTAAAGTTGACAGTTGTAGTTTAGAATAATTCTAAACTGTTGTTTCGATTAGGTTTTTCAGCAATTTCCGTTGACTCCATCGAACTCGAAGTTTTAAGGAAGCTTGCGCATTGGCGCATCCCTTTGATGTCTGGGCCTTGAACCCGTTCGATTGGAGGCATTTTGGTGTCTTTCTTCCCTGAGCCGCGCGGCAGCGCGGCATATCTTGCGGCCGGTGGCATGCACACGGCCTGGTGCCGGTTGCCGCGCGCGCCGTTTGCGGAATTCCCGAGAAACTGGAGAGCGATAATGACGGCACGATATGGCAGCAGGCTTGTGGCGATCGGCGCCACGGCGCTGCTGACGGCGGCGGTGTTCGTGCTGCCTGCAAAGGCGCAAACCGATGCGAAGGCGGTGATCAAGACCTATTCCGACATCGCGCTTGCCAAGTACGAGGATTCGCTAACCACGGCGCGGACGCTGGACAAGGCGGTCGACGCGCTGCTGGCCAACCCGTCGGCGGAGACGCTCAATGCCGCCCGCGACGCCTGGAAGGCGGCCCGCGTCCCCTACCAGCAGACCGAGGTCTATCGCTTCGGCAACAAGGTCGTCGACGACTGGGAGGGCGAGGTGAATTCCTGGCCGCTGGACGAAGGCCTGATCGACTATGTCGCCAAGAGCTACGGCACGGAATCGGACGCGAATTCGCTCTACACCGCCAATGTGATCGCCAACAAGGAGATCGAGATCAACGGCAAGAAGATCGACGCCGCGACGCTTTCGCCGGAATTCCTCTCCGGCACCTTGCAGCAAGCCGGCGGTATCGAGGCCAACGTCGCTACCGGCTATCACGCCATCGAGTTCCTGCTCTGGGGCCAGGATCTGCATGGCACCGGTCCAGGCGCCGGCGAGCGTCCCTATACGGACTACGACCTCAAGAACTGCACCGGCGGCAATTGCGACCGCCGCGCACAGTACCTGAAATCGGCAACTGACCTTCTGGTCTCCGACCTGCAGAAGATGGTCAACGACTGGAAGGAAGACGGCGCCGCGCGCAAGAACCTCGTCGATGGCGAGCCGAACACCGCGATCTCGATCATCTTCACCGGGATGGGCTCGCTCTCCTACGGCGAACTGGCCGGCGAGCGCATGAAGCTCGGCCTGCTGCTGCACGATCCCGAAGAGGAGCATGACTGCTTCTCCGACAACACCTACAATTCTCATCTCTATGATGCAGTCGGCATTCGCGCCGCCTATCACGCCAGCTACACACGGCTGGATGGTACCGTCGTTTCGGGCCCCTCGGTGCACGACATGGTCAAGGCAGCGGATCCGGCAATCGACAAGGAACTGTCCGACAAGCTCGATGTTTCGGTCGCCAAGATGGAAGCCATCAAGGCACGGGCATTGGCCGGCGAGGCCTACGACCAGCAGATCGCCGAGGGCAATACGGCGGGCAATGCCACCGTGCAGGCGGCAATCGACGCATTGATCGACCAGACCAAGTCGATCGAACGCGCCGTCGGCGCCTTGAAGCTGAACAACATCGCCTTCGAAGGCTCCGACAGTCTCGACGCGCCCGACAAGGTGTTCAAGTAAGCCCCCAGCCAAACGGCGCATCGGAGCGCCGTCAGCCAGAGCGACGAAATGCTGATCTGCCATTGCAACATCATCACCGAGAAGGAGATCGAGCAGACGATCATCGGCCTGCTGGATCAGGATCCCTGGCAGCTCATCGTGCCGGCAAAGGTCTATCACGCCATGCACAAACGGGGTCGCTGTTGCGGCTGCTTCCCAAATGTGGTCGAAACGATCATTCGGGTCACCGAGAACTACCACGCCCGCTCGCAGGCAAGCGGCGTGGACATCGTTTCACATCTGGATCGCGTCAGAGGCCTGCGCGTCCAATACGGGAGCAGGACCCATGAAAGGCGAACCACAGATCATCGAGCGGCTTAACGAGGCTCTTTTTCTGGAGCTCGGCGCCGTCAACCAGTATTGGGTGCATTTCCGCCTGCTCGAGGATTGGGGATACGCCAAGCTGGCCAAGAAGGAGCGGGCGGAATCGATCGAGGAGATGCACCACGCCGACAAGCTCGTCGCCCGCATCATCTTCCTTGAAGGCCATCCGAACCTGCAGTCCGTGGCGCCGCTGCGCATCGGCCAGAACGTCAAGGAAGTGCTCGAATCCGACTTGGCCGGTGAATATGACGCGCGCACTGCTTATAAGCGCTCGCGCGAAATCTGCGAAGAAGCGGGCGACTACGTCACGATGAAACTGTTCGAGGAACTGCTCGCCGACGAGGAAAGCCATATCGACTTCCTCGAGACGCAGCTCGACCTGCTGGCCTCGATCGGTGAGGAAAAGTACGGCCAGCTCAACGCCGCACCGGCGGACGAGGCGGACTAAGGATATGCGGGAATGCGGCGCCTCTTAGACGTCCTGCGCCGCTTGCGGCGGGCCAAGGGCCCGCCGCGCCTCCGGAAAATGCCAGCCATCTCGGCTGGTCGGCACGGCATTATTCTGATGCTGGCGCTGACCACTTCTGCCATCGCCGGCGACCTTCTACCCGCCGGTCTCGCCACCACGCGCACCGACCTTAATGCCAAGGATCAGGTGCGCGTCACAGCCATTACCAGGCCGACCACGGATTTTTCCAAGCCCGAGCCTTTCGAACTGATGCAAGGTGGCGCAGGCACCTCGCGGAAAGACATCAGCCGTGATTCCTTCTCGCAATCTTCGGCCAACATCAGCTTCGAGGAAGAAGGCACCTTCAAGCTCGGCAATGCGCTTTTCCGCAAGAACTGGGTCTCGTCGCCGTCCTCGACGCAGGCATCGGATGGGCTCGGACCCTTGTTCAACGAACGCGCCTGCCAGAACTGCCATCTGAAGGATGGACGCGGACGGCCGCCGCAAGCCGATGTTGGCACCACCTCGATGTTCCTGCGGCTGGCGCGCGATGCCAGCAGCGCGGAAGAAAAGGCGGCGCTCGCCGACCACCGGCTGCTCAACCTTCCAGACCCGGTCTATGGCACGCAATTGCAGCAACTGGCCGTGCCTGGTCTCAGGGGTGAGGGCAGGATGCGTGTCGACTATCGGGAACGGAAGGTGGAACTGCCGGACGGCACCGCGGTTTTACTGCGCAAACCCGCCTATACGATCGATGATCTCGGCTACGGGCCGCTCGATCCGCGCACCACGCTGTCGCCGCGCCTGACGCCGCCGATGATCGGCCTCGGTCTCATCGAACAGATCGCGCCGGCCGACATTCTGGCCCGTGCCGACCCTGACGACAGGGATGGCGATGGTATTTCCGGCAAGCCCAACATCGTGCGTGATGGCCTGAGCGGCGAGCTGACGCTTGGCCGTTTCGGCTGGAAGGCGCAGACCGCGTCGATCCGCCAGCAGGCCGCCGATGCCTTTGCCGGCGATATCGGCATCTCGACGCCGGAGGCGCCGAAACACTGGGGCGATTGCACCGCCGCGCAGGAAAAGTGCCTCGCCATGCCCAACGGCGTGCAGGCGCGCCTCGGCCCGGTCGAGGCGCCGGCGCCGGTGATGGATCTCGTCACCTTCTATTCGCGCAACCTGGCGGTGCCGGCGCGACGCGACCTCGCCTCGCCTGAGGTGCTCGCCGGCAAGAAGGTCTTTTATGAAATCGGCTGCGTTGCCTGTCACACGCCGAAATTCGTTACCCGTCGCGATGCACCTGACAAGCCGCAGGCGTTCCAGTTGATCTGGCCTTATTCCGATTTCCTGCTGCACGACATGGGGCCGGATCTTGCCGACGGCCAGGCTGTGGGCGATGCGACTGGCAATGAGTGGCGCACGCCGCCGCTATGGGGCATCGGCCTCACTGAAATGGTCAACGGCAATTCCTTCTATCTGCACGATGGCCGTGCGCGCACTTTGGTCGAGGCCATCCTGTGGCATGGCGGCGAGGCGCAGAAGGCGCGCGACCGCTTTGCCGCCACCAGCGCCACCGAGCGCGATGCATTGGTCAAATTTCTGGAGTCACTTTGATGGCGAAGCGTTTCGCGCTGGTTCTCGTTCTTCCGCTGGTTCTGCTGGGCGCCTTGCCCGCATCGGCCGCGGTGAAAGCCTCTGATGTCATCCAGCGCGCGATCGACGGCTTTGTCCGCCCGGCATATGAGGACCTGCACCAGCATGCGAAAGCCCTGACCAAAGCCATGCACAAGCTTTGCGAGGCGCCCTCGCAAGCGGACGTACAAGCGGCGCGAGCTGCGTTCTCGGCTACCGTCTACGCCTGGTCATCGGCCGAGATCATCGGTTTCGGGCCGATCAAGGAGAACAACAGGCTGGAGCGCATGCTGTTCTGGCCGGATCGCAAGAGCATCGGCCTGAAACAGGTGCAGGCGGCGTTGTCTGACAAGGATCCCGCCGCCACCGATCCTGTCCAGCTTGCGGGCAAGAGCGTTGCCATGCAGGGGCTCGGGGCGCTGGAATTCGTGCTTTACGGCGACGGCGCCGACGCCTTGACGGGCAAGGCTGAATCCTATCGCTGCGCTTACGGGGCGGCTGTCGCCGGCAACATCGAAACCATCGCCGCGGACGTCAGCGCGGCCTGGGACAAACCAGATGGATTCGCGGCACTGTGGGCCAATCCGGGGCCGCAAAACACGCTCTATCGCGATGGTAACGAGGCGGTGACCGAACTGGTCGGCGTCTTGATCAACGAACTGGAAATGGTCCGCGATGTGCGCCTGAAGGGTTTTCTGGGCGCCAAGCCCGAGGCCGACAAGCCAAAACAGGCGATCTACTGGCGTTCGCAGAACACCGCCAACGCGCTGGCCGGAAATCTGGCCGGCATCGATGCGCTGTTCCAGGTGTCGAAGCTCGGCAACGCGCTGCCGCCGGATGCGCGCTGGATGGCAGAGTCGATCCACATCCAGCTGCTCAACGGCGCTGCGACCGCCAAGGCCGTCCAGGGGCCGATCGACAAGGCGCTCGCCGATCCGGCGCTGCGCGAAAAACTCGAGCATCTCGCCCTGATCACCTCCAGCCTGTCGACCCTGATCGGCACCAGGCTGACCGCCGAATTCGGCCTGACCGCCGGCTTCTCGTCGCTGGATGGAGACTGAGCGTGACCTTGAGATTGGCCGAAACGCCCATAGCTTCGTCATCCTGGGGCGAAGCGACGCGGCGTAGACTCCAGGATCCATGCCGTGACCGCAAGGCCTTGCAACGGTTCAGAATTCTGCTCTGCTGCATTCCTCGGCGAAAGTCACGGCATGGATACTTGGGTCTCCGCGACGGAGCTACGCTCCTGCTCCGCCTAAGGATGACGAAGTTCCGGATGCTTCGGCCAACTTCCAACGTCTGCGATGAGTCATTCGAAGAATCGGCAGGTGCCAAGCGTCAGCTCCGATCCCTAAAAATTACCATGTCTTGGAGCCGGCCAGTGCAGGGGAGGGCCATGTCTTGAAAACGCCTCTCATCGACCGCCGCGATTTCTTGAGGGCCGCCGGCATTGGCTTTGCCGCCGCCGTGACGCCCTCGGCCTGGGCAAATACGCTCGCGGCGGATGCCGTGTTCGCCACCGCCTTCGTCAAGCGCGACGGCAGTTTTGGTGCCGCCGTCCTGTCTGAGGCCGGCAAGGTGCTGCATGCGATCGACCTGCCCGATCGCGGTCATGACGTCACCTACGATCCGATATCGAAGCGTTCGGTGGTTTTCGCCCGCCAGCCCGGCACCTTCGCCGTCGTATTCGATCACGCCGGGCGCGACGCCCCGCGGACCATCGCCAGCATCGCAGGCCGGCACTTCTTCGGTCATGGTGTCTTTTCGCCCGACGGCGCTCTGCTCTACGCCACCGAAAACGACTTCGACAACGCCGCTGGCGTGGTCGGCGTCTATGACGCGCGGGCGAAATTCAATCGCGTCGGCGAATTCCCGACCTACGGCATAGGCCCGCACGAACTTCTTCTGCTGGGCGACGGCAAGACGATCGCGGTCGCCAATGGCGGCATCGAGACCCATCCAGACTACGGACGCGCCGAGCTCAACATTGCCACCATGAAACCTTCCTATGTGCTGATCGACCGCGCCACCGGCGACCTGATCGAAAAGCATGAACCGCCGGCCGCTCTGCACCAATTGTCGATCCGTCACATGGATACCGACCAGACAGGCACCGTCTGGTTCGGCTGCCAATACAGGGGCTCCGGCACCGATCGTCCGCTTCTGGTCGGTCGCGCCGCCCGGGGCAAGGAGTTGGCATTGCTCGACATGCCTCGGGATGTGCTGTCCGGTTTCCGCAACTATATCGGCTCGGTCGCCGCCAATCCTGGTGCCGGCACCGTCGCCGTCTCCTCGCCGGAAGGCAATTCGCTTGTCGTGATCGATGCGGACAGCGGCCGGCTCGTCTCCTCCAGCGCGCTGGTCGAGGTCTGCGGCGTGGCGCCCGACGGGGCAGGTTTCATGGCCACCACGGGCGCCGGCGAGATCATCGAGGGCGGTGGTGCCACGCGGACGGAGCCGGACTATGTCTGGGACAACCACATGCTGCGCATAGGGCCGGCGGCATAAGCTCTTCTGCCAGGCCAAACCGAAGCCGCTTAACAAATTATGCACTACACACTTGCGGTTGCGCGCTATGGCGGGCACAGGGAATTGTTTCTCGAACCGGTCGTTTCATGAAAGTTCTCGCCATCGACTGTGCCGCCAGCCTCTGCGCCGCCTGCGTCTACGACGCGGCAGCTGGGCTGGAACTTGGCCGCTCGGTGCTCGATCTGGGCAAGGGTCATGCCGAGCACCTGATGGCAGTGATCGCTGACGCGTTGAAGACCGGCGCGATCGACTACGCCGGCCTTGGCGCCATTGCCGTCTCTGTCGGTCCGGGTTCCTTCACCGGCCTGCGCGTCGGCGTGTCGACCGCGCGTGGCCTGGCGCTGGCGCTCAAGCTGCCGGCAATCGGGGTGACGACCCTTGAGGCACTGGCCGCCGAGGCGGCCGGTGCCTTTCCTGGCCGCGCCGTGCTGGCGGCGCTTGATGCCGGCCGCGAGGAAATCCATGCCGCACTGTACGATGAAATGTCGGTGTTGACTTACGGTCCGGCCGTGGCCACGCTTGCGGATGCGGTGACGATGGCGTCGGAACGTTTCGCGGTGCTCGCCGGCACGGCAGCGACGCTGATCGCTGACGCGGCCGGCCGTACCTTTGACATCGGGCCTCGGGCGGCCACCGCCGACATTCTCACCTACGCCCGGCTGGCTGCCGCAAAGGGGCAGGGCGAAAGGCCTAAGCCGCTTTATCTGCGCGGTGCCGATGCCAAGCCGCAGGCCGGGTTTATACTTTCGAGGCAAAGACCATGATCCCGAAAAGTGGAAGCCGGTTTTCGCGGACAAACGGTTCCGTTTGTCCAGAGCTCATGGTCAGACGAGAAAACGAGAATTGATGCGCATACCTTTTCTTCAGCCACGTCGCCGGGACTACGCGCTCGAGCCGCTCAGGATCACCGATAGCGCCGCGGTCTCGCTGCTGCACCGCGAGGATTTTGTCCGCCCCTGGACCGATGGTGAGTTCGCCGCCTTGCTCGAACAGGACACCGTGTTCGGCTATGCCGCGCGCGAAACCGGGCAGGGCGCCAAGCCGCCTGTCGGCTTCGTCCTCGCCCGGCTGGCCGCGGGCGAGGGTGAAATCCTGACCGTCGCGGTGGCACGGTCGCATCGGCGCCAGGGGCTGGGCTGGCAGCTGATGGACGCAGTGCTGCGCGAATTGCATTCGCAGCGCGCCGAAGCCTTGTTCCTCGAGGTCGATGAGACCAATGCCGCGGCGATCGCCCTCTATCGTCGCCTGGGTTTTCGGGAAGTCGGCAAGCGTCCGGATTACTACAAGTCGCCCGATCGCGGGCCGACTGGGGCGCTTGTCATGCGCCGCGATCTTCGCTAGCCAGGGGCCGCATGATCCCGAAAATCGAATCCGATTTCGGAGAGGATCATGCGCCAGAATTAAGGTGTTACAGCGTCCTTTGCGCGTCCAAGAGGACGCGCGGCGCTGTAATGGTAGGGCGATGATCAAGAAAATCAGGATTTTCCTGGCGCTGGGCCTCGTCGTCGCTGGGTCGCTGGTTTTCGTGCCGCTGCAGATCCTGTCGATGAAGACCGGTTGGTGGCCGGAAACCTTCATCCTCAAGATCTGGCACCGGCTGATCATCCGGGCGCTCGGCATGCGTATCCATGTCAGGGGGGCGCTGTCCGACAAACGCCCCTTGCTGGTTGCCTCGAACCACATCTCCTGGACCGACATCATGGTGCTGGGCTCCTTTGCCGATGTGAAATTCATCGCCCGAGCCGATATGGAAGGCTGGCCGCTGATCGGCATGCTGTCGAAACTGCAGCGCACTGTTTTCATCGAGCGCGAACGCAAGCGTTCGTCTGGCGATCAGGCCAGCGAGATCGCCAGACGCATGGCCAAGGGCGATGCCATGGTGCTGTTCGCCGAGGGTTCGACCGGTGACGGCAATGTCGTCCTGCCCTTCAAAAGCACCCTGTTCGGCGCCGCCTCGATGGCCATCTCCGAAGGCGCGGCCGAGCAGGTCTTTATCCAGCCCGTTGCGATCGCCTATACGCGCCTGCACGGCGTGCCGCTCGGCCGCCGCCACCGTCCGATCGCAGCCTGGATCGGCGATGAGGACCTGATGCCGCATCTCAAGGTGCTGATGGCCGAGGGCGCGCTCGACGTCGAGGTGCATTTCGGCGAGCCGATCGCCTTTGCCAAGGGTTCCAACCGCAAGGAAACGGCCAAGCTGATGGAAGGCCGGGTGCGCGAGATGATGCAGGCGGCCCTTGCCGATCCGCTCCCGAGCCGCTGAACCCAGCGGCCCAAGGCAGAATCGTCTGTTTTTTGTCACGGAAAGGCGTTAGAAGCCGCCGGATGGACTTGAACACGATTGAGAGCGACGACATCGGCACTGCGGCCGGACAGCCGGCGGCGAACGCCACGGCAGCCAAGAAGGTCTTCGTCAAGACCTATGGCTGCCAGATGAACGTCTATGATTCACAGCGCATGACCGATGCGCTGGTCGCTGACGGTTATACGGCGACCGATGCCATCGGCGAGGCCGATCTGGTGCTGCTCAACACCTGCCATATCAGGGAAAAAGCCGCCGAAAAGGTCTATTCCGAACTTGGCCGCATCCGCGACATGAAGGCGGAACGCGCAAGTGCCGGCCGCGAGATGCTGATCGGCGTCGCCGGCTGCGTGGCGCAGGCCGAGGGCGCCGAGATCATCCGGCGTTCGCCGGCCGTCGACCTGGTCATCGGTCCGCAGACCTATCACCGTCTCCCCGACGTGCTGGCACGGGTTCGCGGCGGCGAAAAGATCGTCGAAACCGAATACGCCATCGAGGACAAGTTCGAGCATCTGCCGCAGCCCAAGCGTGCCGAGGTGATCAAGCGCGGCGTCACCGCCTTCCTCACCGTCCAGGAAGGCTGCGACAAGTTCTGCACCTTCTGCGTCGTGCCCTATACGAGAGGCTCGGAAGTGTCGCGGCCGGTGGCGCAGATCGTCGCCGAGGCCGAGCGCTTGGCCGAGGCCGGGGTGCGCGAGGTGACGCTGCTCGGCCAGAACGTCAACGCCTGGCATGGCCAGGGCGAGGCCAAAAGGGGCAAGACCGCGGAATGGGGTCTCGGGCGGCTGCTGTTCCGGCTGGCCGAAATCCCCGGCCTGGCGCGGCTGCGCTACACCACCAGCCATCCACGCGACATGGACGACGAATTGATCGCCGCGCATCGCGACTTGGCCGCACTGATGCCCTATCTGCACCTGCCGGTGCAATCCGGGTCGGATCGCATTTTGAAGGCGATGAACCGCAGGCATACGGCCAAGGACTATCTGGCGCTGCTCGACCGCATCCGCGCCGCGCGCCCCGATATCGCACTGTCGGGGGATTTCATCGTTGGCTTCCCCGGCGAGACGGAGGCCGATTTCGAGGCGACCATGGATCTGGTGCGCCAGGTAAATTATGCCTCGGCCTTCTCGTTCAAATATTCGGCGCGTCCCGGTACGCCCGGCGCCGAGATGTCCGACCACGTGCCGGAAGCGGTCAAGGACGACCGCTTGCAGCGCCTGCAGGCACTGCTGTTGAAACAACAGCAGGATTTCGGCTTGAGTTTGATCGGCAGCACCATAGATACGCTGATCGAGAAGCCCGGTCGTCAGGCCGGCCAGAAGGTCGGCCGCTCGCCTTGGCTGCAGCCAGTTATTGTTGATGAAAACGCCGGCGAAATCGGTGACATTATCAAGGTGCGAATCACGAAGACGGGCTACAACAGCCTGTTCGCTGAATTGGCCTGATGGTCTCGGCAGATGAGGAGAGACGGTTGAGCGCAGCGGAGCTGAAGAATCTGCCCCCGGTACCGGCATCCGGGGCTTCTGACATGGCGCACATCGTTTTGACTTTCGACAACAACAAGCTTGCCAGCGCCCTTTACGGCCAGTTCGACGAAAACCTGGCCCGGCTTGAGCAGAAGCTCGGCGTCGACATACGCTCGCGCGGCAACCAGCTGACCATCAAGGGATCCGCTTCGGCCGCCGAACAGGCGCGCCGCGCCTTGGACAATCTCTACGGCATCCTGCAGAAGGGCGTCGATATCAGCCAGTCCGATGTCGACGGGGCCGTGCGCATGGCTATCGCCGCCGACGACCAGCTCACGCTGCCGACATTGGAGCGCAAGGGCAAGGTCTCCGCCGCCCAGATCGCCACCCGCAAGAAGACCATCTATGCCCGCTCCCTGAACCAGGACGCCTATATGCGGGCGCTGGAGCGGTCGGAACTGGTGTTTGGCATCGGTCCGGCCGGCACCGGCAAGACCTATCTGGCGGTGGCGCATGCGGCGATGCTGCTGGAACGCGGCATGGTCGAGCGCATCATTTTATCGCGACCGGCTGTCGAGGCCGGCGAACGGCTGGGCTTCCTGCCGGGCGACATGAAGGAGAAGGTCGATCCGTATCTGCGACCGCTCTATGACGCGCTCTACGACATGATGCCGGCCGACAAGGTCGAGCGTGCGATTGCCGCCGAAGTAATCGAAATCGCGCCGCTCGCCTTCATGCGCGGCCGCACGCTGGCGCACGCCGCCGTCATTCTCGACGAGGCGCAGAACACCACGCCGATGCAGATGAAGATGTTTCTCACCCGTCTCGGCGAGAACTCGCGCATGATCGTCACTGGCGATCCGACACAGATCGACCTTCCTCCGAGCACCAAGTCGGGCTTGGTCGAAGCCTTGCGTGTCCTCGACGGTGTGGCAGGCGCGGTAACCGTGCGCTTCAACGATGTCGACGTCGTCCGCCATCCGCTGGTGGCGGAAATCGTCAGGGCCTATGATCGGGACGCCAAGCTGGCTCGTGGCCTCGGTGCCGAGAATTGATCTTGACGATGCGGCCTCATGCCTGATGACAACACATCCGGCGGCGGGAGCCTCCCGGTTCCCGTCGAGATCGATATATCGGTTGAAGCGGGCGACTGGCCCGATGAAGCAAGCCTGACGCGGCTGGTCGATCGCGCGGTTGACGCCGCCTTTGCCGAGACCGGTGCGGCGGGTCATTCCGAACTCAGCATTGTTTTTTCCGACGACGCCCATGTCCGTACGTTGAATGCCGGCTGGCGCGGCAAGGACAAGCCCACCAACGTCTTGTCTTTCCCGGCTTTTCCGCCGGCAAAAGGCGGCCCGCTGCCGCCGATGCTCGGCGACATCGTGCTTGCCGCCGAGACGGTGGCGCGCGAGGCGGCACTGGAAGACAAGCCGCTGGAGAACCATATCTGCCATCTCGTCATCCATGGCCTGCTGCATCTCATGGGCCATGATCACGAGACCGACGCGGAGGCCGAGGAGATGGAAGCCATCGAGCGCGCCGCGCTGGCAAGGCTTGCCATTCCCGATCCCTACGCGTAACTAAAAACGACCAATTGACCGGACGACGATGAACGACAAACCAGAGACTGCCGCCCGCCCCGATGTCGGCAGTGCGATCAAGGCTTCCGATACGTCGGAAGAGGGATCAGGTCCGAGTACCGTCACCCCTGGTGTTGCCAACACTGGCAGCGCGGCCATCGAGCCGTCGCCTGCCGGCCCCTCCCTGTTCAACCGCGTGCTGGGCCTGTTCCGGCAACGCAACGGCACCAGCCTGCGCGAAGAGATCGCCGGCGCGCTCGCCGAGACGACGAGCGATGTCGAATCCTTCTCGCCTGGCGAGCGCGCCATGCTCAACAACATCCTGCGCCTGCGCGAGGTGCGCGTCGAGGACGTTATGGTGCCGCGCGCCGATATCGAGGCGGTCGAGATCGCCACGTCGCTCGGTGACTTGCTTGGCATGTTCGAACAATCCGGCCATTCCCGCATGCCGGTCTATTCCGAGACGCTCGACGACCCGCGCGGCATGGTCCATATCCGCGACGTGCTGGCCCATATCACCAAGCTGGCGCGCGTCAGGAAGGGCCGGGCAACCCGCAAAACGCCTGTCGCCACGGTTCTCGATCTTGCCCAGGTCGACCTCGCGCGCACCATCGGAGAGCTCAACCTGATCCGGCAGGTCCTGTTCGTGCCGCCGTCGATGCTTGCGTCCGACTTGATGGGCCGCATGCAGACGACGCGCACGCAGATGGCCCTGGTCATCGATGAATATGGCGGCACGGACGGCCTCGTCTCGCTCGAGGACATCGTCGAGATGGTGGTTGGCGACATCGAGGACGAGCACGACGACGACGAGCCGATGATCACCCAGACCGGCGACGGCGTGTTTATCGTCGACGGCAAGGCCGAGATCGACGAGGTCGCCAAGATGATCGGCGAGGATTTCGCCGCCGGTGAACATGGCGAGTATGTCGACACCATTGGCGGCATGATCTTCAACACGCTCGGCCGCGTGCCGGCGCGCGGCGAGGTGGTGCAGGCCATTCCCGGCTTCGAATTCCACGTGCTGGACGCCGATCCGCGCCGCGTCAAGCGCGTTCGCATCGTGCAGAGCCAGAAGGGCGAACGCCGCCGGCGGGCCACGGCGCGCACCGAACAGGCCTGAAAGCCTGCTGTCGCATGACGATCGAAGATCCGTTCAAGCACTCGGTCCTCGGCTCCGGTGTGTTTTACAAAGATCCACGCTCTGCCCTGGATTGGCTTGAAACAGCCTTTGGCTTCGAGCGCAGCATGGTGGTCAGCAATGCCGAGGGAAAGCTGGTCCACGCCGAAATGCGGTTCGGCGATTGCTACCTCATTGTCGATTCTGAATGGGCCGATCATGTCGCGAGCCCCGCGTCGGTCCAGGGCAAGAACACGCAATCGGTCTATGTCAGGTTGAAAGACGGCCTGGATGCGCATTGCGAGCAGGCCCGCGCGGCCGGTGCTGCAATAATCCACGAGCCGGCCGACCAGTTCTACGGCGAACGCCAGTATCGGGCGCGCGATCCCGAGGGCCATGTCTGGACGTTCACGCAACCGATGGGTTCTGTTTCTCGTGAAGAGGCCGAGCGGTTGGGTGGCCTGCGCATCGAAGGCTGGCACCGGTAGAGAGCGGCCGGTAACCACGCCGGCGTTTGGAGCGCGCGGCGCGGCCTGATAAATCTTAGCTCCTGATTCGCGCGACGGAAATACGCATGGAGCGCCTTGCCGGCCGGATAATTCTGCTTTGGGGTTGGCGGCGTTCGCTTGTGGCGTTTTTCGCTGGGGCGCTCACGGTTCTGGGCCAGGCGCCTTACGATTTCTTTGCCGCCTGTTTCATTTCGTTTCCGCTGCTGGTCTGGCTGCTCGATGGCGCGACCGGCGAAGCCTCCGGCAGCCTGTTGCGGCGCCTGCGGCCGGCTTTCGCCGTCGGCTGGTGGTTCGGCTTCGGTTATTTCCTCGCCGGCCTTTGGTGGATCGGCTCGGCGCTGCTGGTCGAGGCCGACGACTTTGCCTGGGCGCTGCCGTTCGCGGTGGTCGGCATTCCCTTCGCGCTCGCATTTTTCTACGGCTTCGCAACGGTGGTCGCGCGGCTCCTGTGGAGCAGCGATATCGGCCGTATCGCTGCCCTTGCCTCCGGTTTTGCGCTGGCGGAGTGGCTGCGCGGCTTCCTGTTCACCGGTTTCCCCTGGAACGCCATCGGCTACGCGGCGATGCCGGTGCCGCTTTTGATGCAGAGCGTCTCGGTGACCGGCATGATCGGCATGAACGCGCTCGCGGTTTTCCTTTTCGCGCTGCCGGCGCTGCTGGCGGCGCGTCGGCATCTTCGGCTGGGCGCCGCGCTGTTTGTCGTGTTCGCCGCCGCCCATGTCGGCTTTGGCTATGTCAGGCTCAACGCCCCCGAAAAGCCGGCGACGCGCAGTCTCGATGTCCGCATCGTCCAGCCGGCCGTGGATCTGTCGGAAAAATGGGATGCCTCGGTGCGCGACCGCATCTTCGCCACCTTGCTGGGCCTCTCCGCAAAGGCACCGGACCCAGGTCACGAAAAACCGCAATTGATTCTCTGGCCGGAAACCTCGGTACCGTTCCTTTTCACGGAGCGCCCTGACGCCTTGACGGCGCTGGGCGACATGCTGGGCGACGGGCAGATGCTGATCGCCGGCGTCGTGCGTGAGGAGGGCGGCTCGGCGGCCAGCGCCGACAGCCGCTACTACAACTCCGTGGTGGCGATCAACGACAAGGGCGAGATCGCCGACGCCGTGGACAAGGTTCATCTGGTGCCGTTCGGCGAGTACCTGCCTTTCGCCGACCTGCTCGCTCGTTTCGGCATCGAACAGCTCGTCGCCGGGCCGCTGACGTTCACGGCCGGCAACGGGCGTCATGCCATCACGCTTCCGGGCGGCATTCGTGCCCTGCCATTTATCTGTTATGAGGTGATCTTTCCCGATCTGGTGGCAGTTGACGCTACGTCATCGCAGCTTATTGTGAACGTTACCAACGATGCATGGTTCGGCGACACGCCGGGACCGTATCAGCATTTCAGGCAGGCCCAGATTCGCGCGGTGGAGAATGGATTGCCCTTGTTGCGTGCTGCCAACAACGGCATCTCGGCCGTGGTCGACGCCCGTGGCCGCGTCGTCGACGCCCTTGCGATCGACGCGCGCGGAGCCATCGATGTGAAGGTGCCTGTTTCCGCACAGACGGTCATTTCGTCCAGCCAGCGGCGCATTAACGGAATGCTGATCATGTTGCTGTTTGCGCTTGTAGGGGGGCTGTTGAACGTAAGGCAAAAGCTACGGGTGAATTGACAGCTGGCACATTAGAAACTCATACTGTACCGCCTGAAAATTTCTCGAAGCTGGTGGATCGTTCTGTTGGGGCAGTCGCCTCCGGCTTTCTTTGGGCAGGAAAAAATCACAAAGCCGAAAAAATTCGGCGAGGAAAAAATGACAGAAGAAAACAAGAAGAAACCCAATCCCATCGATATTCACGTGGGAAGCCGGGTCCGGCTTCGCCGCAATATGCTCGGAATGAGCCAGGAAAAGCTGGGCGAGAATCTCGGCATCACGTTCCAACAAATCCAGAAATATGAAAAGGGCACCAATCGCGTCGGTGCCAGCCGCCTGCAGGCGATTGCCTCCATACTCGGCGTCCCCGTCGCCTTCTTTTTCGAGGATGCGCCAGGCCAGGAATTGACCGCCAACCGCGGCTTTGCCGAGGATAGTTCGATGGCTTTCGCTGTTGAGTTCTGCGGCAGTCCCGAAGGACTTCAGCTCAACCGGGCCTTTGTCAAGATCGCCGACGTCAAGGTGCGCCGCAGGATCATTGACCTGGTGAAATCGCTCGCCGAGGACGATCTCGACTGATCCGCAATGCGCTTTGCACCGGCGGCATGCGCCGCCGGTGGCACAAGATATCGCCTCCGACATTCAGGCCAGAGCCGCGGCAGCGCTTGACGAGCAGCGCTTTGCCCCGCTAACACGTGGCGCGCCAAAATCGGCAGCCTGCCGATCGTTTTTCAAGAGGGGACACCCGTGACGCGGCAGAACTACTTCTTTACCTCGGAATCCGTGGCCGAGGGCCATCCCGACAAAGTCTGTGACCGCATCTCCGACGAAATCGTCGATCTGGTCTATCGTGAAGCCAAGAAGACCGGCATGGACCCATGGAAAGTCCGTGTCGCCTGCGAGACGCTCGCGACCACCAACCGAGTCGTCATCGCCGGTGAAGTGCGCGTTCCCGAGACGTTGTTGAAGAAGGACAAGGCCGGCAACATCCTCAAGGATGCCGCGGGCCACCCCGTCGTCAACCCGGCGAAGTTCAAATCCGTCGCCCGCAAGGCGATCCGTGAGATCGGCTACGAGCAGGCCGGCTTTCACTGGAAGACGGCCAAGATCGAGGTCCTGCTGCATGGCCAGTCGCCTGATATCGGCCAGGGCGTCGACAATGCCGCCGACCGTCAGGGCGAGGAAGGTGCCGGCGACCAGGGCATCATGTTCGGCTATGCCTGCCGCGAGACGCCGGACCTGATGCCGGCGCCGATCTATTACAGCCACAAGATTCTGGAACTGCTGGCAGCGGCCCGCCACGAAAACAACGGCGAGGCCGGCAAGCTCGGGCCGGACGCGAAAAGCCAGGTCACCGTCCGCTATGTCGACGGCAAGGCCGCCGAGGCGACGCAGATCGTCCTGTCGACCCAGCATCTGGATTCAAGCTGGGATTCCAAGAAGGTCCGCAAGGTGGTGGAACCTTATATCCGCGAGGCATTGGGCGACCTCAAGATCGCTGACGATTGCATGTGGTACATCAACCCGACCGGCAAGTTCGTCATCGGCGGTCCGGATGGCGATGCAGGCCTGACCGGCCGCAAGATCATCGTCGACACCTATGGCGGCGCAGCCCCCCATGGCGGCGGCGCCTTTTCCGGCAAGGATACCACCAAGGTCGACCGGTCGGCTGCCTATGCGGCGCGCTACCTGGCCAAGAATGTCGTCGCGGCGAAGCTCGCCGAGCGCTGCACCATCCAGCTTTCCTACGCCATCGGTGTCGCCCAGCCGCTATCGGTCTATGTCGACCTGCACGGCACCGGCAAGGTCGATGAGGCAAAGCTCGAGGACGCGCTGCGCAGCGTGATGGACCTGTCGCCGTCAGGCATCCGCCGTCATCTCGACCTCAACAAGCCGATCTACGCCAAGACGTCGTCTTACGGCCATTTCGGCCGCAAGGCTGGCCGTGACGGGTCTTTCTCCTGGGAAAGGACCGATCTGGCCAAGGCGCTCAAGGATGCTGTCGCGGCCTGAGGGCGGCGGCAGGACTGGCGCCAGTCGATGAGTGACGCGGACAGGCCAAGCCGCATGACCGAAGCCTTCTTCGGTCGCCGGCGCGGCAAGCCCGTGCGCCCGCAGCAGGCCGCGGCGCTGGAAAGCGGGCTTGGCAAATACCGGCTCGATCTGACGGCCGAGGCACCGCCAGACCTGCGCGTCCTGTTTGCAGCAGAGGTTTCGGCGGTTCGGCTCGAGATCGGCTTTGGCGGCGGTGAACATCTCCTGCATCGCGCCATCGAGGCGCCCGCGACAGGCTTCATAGGCGTCGAGCCCTTCGTCAACGGCATGGCCAAGATGATGATGGCGGTGCGGGCAGCGCCGCTGGCCAATCTCAGGGTCTACGACGACGACGCCACCCAGTTGCTTGACTGGTTGCCGCCGGCCTCGCTCGACGGCATCGATCTTCTCTATCCCGATCCCTGGCCAAAGAAAAAACACTGGAAGCGGCGTTTCGTCAGTCCGGTCAATCTCGATCGTTTCGCACGCGTCCTGAAACCCGGCTCGAAATTCCGCTTTGCGTCCGACATCGACACTTATGTGAACTGGACCTTGCTGCATTGCCGGGCGCATGGCGCTTTCGCATGGCAGGCTGCGGAAGCGGCGGACTGGCATCGCTCCTATGAGGGCTGGCCCGGCACGCGCTATGAGGCAAAGGCCATTCGCGAGGGGCGCCGGCCGGCCTATCTGACTTTCGTCAGGACCTAGGTCCGCCCAACCGGCAACCTGCCGGGAGGACGGGGTCGAATGCCTGTTGGAGTCAGAAACGACCGATCCTGTTGAATACGGCCGGATCCATGCCGAGATTGCGCAGGTCGTCGGCTCTGGGCTTGCGCCCGGCTTCCACGGCGCGAGACGCGGCAACGGCGCTGCCGAATGTGGTGAACAGATCGCCCAAGGCGGAGAATATCCTGCGGTTGCTCATGGTCTTGTCCTTTCGCGCGCCAGCGCGCCAATTCAATTCGTTTGATGGCTAATAAATAAGAGCGCGCCGCCGGCTCTCACAGGCGGATTGCCGCATGGCGGCCATGCGCCTGGAACAACCCTGAACCCACAGGCTTTCGTCCGGCCGGGACTGCGGACTTGAAACACGAACCGTGTTCGTTTATATCAGCCTCAAATTCTTGGTCGGTATGACGAAGAGTGGGTCCACCCGGTCCCGCTCTTTTTTATTACCTGCCGATAGGTTCGAGACCAACGATAGGCAACGATGACTGGAACGGCAAACGAAGGTGACGATCGCATCATCCGCGAAAGCGGCATCGATGCGCGCATTGCGCTGATCGTCCAGCCGGTGCTGCGCGGCATCGGCTTTCGCCTCGTGCGCGTGCATCTGTCCGGCCAGAACGGGCTGACGCTGCAGATCATGGCCGAGCGTGAGGACGGCACCATGACCGTCGAGGATTGCGAAGAGGTCAGCCGCGCGGTGTCGCCGGCGCTCGACGTCGATGATCCGATCGAAAAGGCCTATCACCTCGAAGTCTCTTCGCCCGGCATCGATCGGCCTCTGGTGCGTAAATCGGATTTCGTGACCTGGACCGGTCATCTGGTGAAGATGGAAACATCGGTCGTCGTCGCCGACCGCAAGCGCTTCAAGGGCAAGATCGCCGAAGCCGGTGAGAACGACGTGCTGATCGAGCGCGACAAGGCGGCTTATGGCGAGGAGCCGACGGTGCGCGTGCCCTACGATGCCATTGCCGATGTCAGGCTGATCCTGACCGACGACCTTATTCGCGAAGCGTTGTCCAAGGACAACAGGGAGCGCAAGGAAGCCAAGAGACGCCGCGGTGAACCGGACGACGATGTGTCCGAGGGTACGGAACCGGACGCCACGGAAGAACACGAACAGGAAATTTGATTGAGCTGCCGGGCGCAAAGGTCCGGCGAACAGGCTCGGGAGAAAGAACATGGTTGTAAGCGCCAACAGACTTGAACTGCTGCAGATCGCCGATGCGGTCGCGCGTGAGAAGTCGATCGACAAGTCGATCGTCATCGCCGCCATGGCCGATGCGATCCAGAAGGCGGCGCGTTCGCGTTATGGCCAGGAGACCAACATTCGCGCCGACATCAACCCGAACACCGGTGAGATGAAGCTGCAGCGGCTGATGGAAGTGGTCGAGAAGGTCGACGATTACGCCACCCAGATCGCCATTTCCTCGGCGCGTGAGCGCAATCCTGACGCCCAGCTTGGCGATTTCATCGCCGAACTGCTGCCGCCGATGGATTTCGGCCGCATCGCCGCCCAGTCTGCCAAGCAGGTCATCGTGCAGAAGGTGCGCGAGGCCGAGCGTGACCGCCAGTATGACGAATACAAAGACCGCATCGGCGAGATCGTCAACGGCACGGTCAAGCGCGTCGAATATGGGAACGTCATCGTCGATCTCGGCCGTGGCGAGGCGATCATCCGCCGCGACGAGCTGATCCCGCGCGAAAACTACAAATATGGCGATCGCGTGCGTGCCTATGTCTACGACGTGCGGCGCGAGCAGCGCGGCCCGCAGATATTCCTGTCGCGCACCCATCCGCAGTTCATGGCCAAACTCTTCACCATGGAAGTGCCGGAGATCTATGACGGCATCATCGAGATCAAGTCGGTCGCCCGCGACCCGGGCTCGCGCGCCAAGATCGCCGTCATTTCGCGTGACAGCTCGATCGATCCGGTCGGCGCCTGCGTCGGTATGCGCGGCAGCCGCGTCCAGGCCGTCGTCGGTGAATTGCAGGGCGAGAAGATCGACATCATTCCATGGTCGCCATCGGCGGCCTCCTTCATCGTCAATGCGCTGCAGCCGGCGGAAGTCGCCAAGGTCGTGCTCGACGAGGATGCGGAGCGTATCGAAGTGGTGGTTCCCGACGATCAGCTGTCGCTGGCCATCGGCCGCCGCGGCCAGAACGTGCGCCTTGCCTCGCAGCTCACCGGCTGGGACATCGACATCCTGACCGAGGCCGAGGAATCCGAGCGCCGTCAGAAGGAATTCGTCGAGCGCTCGGCGCTGTTCATGGAAGCCCTCGATGTCGACGAGATGGTCGGCCAGGTGCTGGCCTCGGAAGGCTTCACCAGCGTCGAGGAAGTCGCCTATGTCGATGCCGGCGAGATCGCCTCGATCGACGGCTTCGATGAGGATACAGCCTCGGAAATCCAGACCCGCGCCCGCGAATATCTGGAGAAGATCGAGGCCGAGCACGACGAGAAGCGCAAGGCGCTGGGCGTTTCGGATGATCTGCGCGAACTCCCCGGCGTCACCACCGCCATGATGGTGACGCTCGGCGAGGATGGCGTGAAGACGATCGAGGATTTCGCCGGCTATGCCGCCGACGACCTCACCGGCTGGAAGGAACGCAAGGACGGCGAGACCAAGGTCTATCCCGGCGTGCTGGCCAATCACGGCGTTTCGCGCGCCGATGCCGAGCAGATGGTTCTGGCCGCTCGCCTCAAGGCCGGCTGGATCACCGAAGACGAGCTTGCGGCCGAAGAAGAAACGGCCGACGAAGCCGTTGGTGCGTGAGGTGAAACCGCATCGCACACAACCCGCCCTTGGACGAGATGAACGATCGCACCTGCATCGTCACCCGCAAACAGGCCGAACCGGATGAACTGATCCGGTTCGTCGTCGGCCCGGATTCGGCCGTCGTTCCCGATCTCAAGAGAAATCTGCCCGGCCGTGGTTGCTGGGTGAGTGCGGACCGCCTACATATCGAGAAGGCGGCGGCCAAGAACCTTTTTGCCCGCGCCTTCAAGGCACAGGTGGTCGTGCCGCCCGATCTCGGCGGCATGGTCGACGGGCTGCTTTCCAGATACGCTCTCGGTATGCTGGGTCTTGCCCGCAAGGCAGGCTCGATTTCGCTAGGCGCTACCAAGGTCGAGAGCGCGGTGCGCGGCGGACTGGCGCTTTTCGTGCTCCACGCGACCGAAGCGTCCGAGGATGGCGTGCGCAAGATCAGCCAGGCGCGGCGGGCGACCGTCCATATCGGCGGCCCCTCCATCCTTGCCTACAAACTTTTCTCCGAGGCCGAGTTGAGCTTGGCATTGGGGGGTACAAATGTGATACATGCTGCCGTCCTCGCGGGAGACGCGGGTAAGGCGGTCCAGAAGCGCATGGTTGCGCTCGACCGATATCGGGGCGGTACCCCGGACGATCTTGCAATGCTTGCGGCCGTTGCTGACGAAGATGATGCCGCAGAGGATATGGAATGAGCGATACGAAATCGGGCGACGACAAGACGTTGAGTGTTACACCGAAGAAGACCTTGACGCTGAAGCGCCCCGGCATGGAACAGGGCACCGTGCGCCAGAACTTCTCGCACGGCCGTACCAAGTCGGTCGTGGTCGAGACCAAGAAGCGCAAGTTCTCGCTGCCCGGCGACAAGCCGGAGCCGGCCGCGGCTCCGCCTGCGCCCGTCTTCACGCCGAAGCCGGCGGTCGTGGCGGCGCCTGTCGTCCAGGAAGCGCCCAAGGCGCCACCCCCGCCGCCGGCTCCGGTCGAGCGCAGCGGCATGGTGCTGAACGAATTGTCGCGCAGCGAGATGGAAGCGCGCCGCAGGGCGCTCGAGGGCTCGAAGGTCCGCGAGGTCGAAGACCGTCAGCGGGCCGCCGAGGATGCCAAGCGCCGCGCCGAGGACGAAGAGCGCCGCAAGCGCGAACGTGAGGATTCCGCGCGCCGCCAGGCCGAGGAAGAGGCACGGTTGCAGACCGAGGCCGAATCGCGCCGCCGCGCCGAGGAAGAGGCGCGCCGCCGCGCACCGCAAGCCGCCGAGTTGGCGACCGCCGACGAGGAGGAAGAGGTCAAGCCGAAGCGGGCGACCGCCGGCGCACCGGTGCGCCGTCTGGTCACGCCCGAAGTGGCGCGCCCGGCAAAGCCCACCAAGAGCGAGGAAGACCGCCGCCGTGGCAAGCTGACACTGAACTCCGCGCTGTCCGACGAGGATGCCCGGGCTCGTTCGCTGTCGTCGATGCGTCGCCGCCAGGAAAAATTCAAGCGCGCGATGCACAACGAGCCGCGCGAGAAGGTCATGCGCGAAGTGATCCTGCCCGAGACCATCACCATCCAGGAACTGGCGCAGCGCATGTCGGAGCGTGCTGTCGACCTGGTCAAGTATTTCATGAAGCAGGGCCAGATCCTGAAGCCGGGCGACGTCATCGACGCCGACACGGCCGAACTGGTCGCCACCGAATTCGGTCATACGGTCCGCCGCGTTGCCGAGTCCGACATCGAGGAAGGCCTGTTCAACATCGCCGACAATGCCGAGGACCTGGTGTCGCGTCCGCCGGTCGTGACCATCATGGGCCACGTCGACCACGGCAAGACCTCGCTGCTCGATGCGATCCGCAATGCCAATGTCGTTTCCGGCGAGGCCGGCGGCATCACCCAGCATATCGGCGCCTATCAGGTCGAGAAGAACGGTCAGAAGATCACCTTCATCGACACGCCCGGCCACGCCGCCTTCACGGCGATGCGCGCCCGTGGCGCCCAGGCGACCGACATCGCCATCCTGGTGGTCGCGGCCGACGACAGCGTCATGCCGCAGACCATCGAATCGATCAGCCATGCCAAGGCGGCCGGCGTCCCGATCATCGTGGCGATCAACAAGATCGACAAGCACGACGCCGATCCGCAGAAGGTGCGTTCCGAGCTGTTGCGCCATGAGGTCTTCGTCGAATCGATGGGCGGTGAAGTGCTGGACGTCGAAGTTTCGGCGACCAAGGGCACCAATCTCGACAAGTTGCTCGAGGCGATCCTGCTGCAGGCCGAAATCCTCGACCTCAAGGCCAACCCCGACCGTACCGCCGAGGGCGTCGTCATCGAGGCGCAGCTCGACAAGGGCCGTGGTCCCGTCGCCACCGTTCTGGTGCAGACCGGCACCCTCATGCCGGGCGACATCCTCGTCGCCGGCAATGAATGGGGCCGCGTGCGCGCTCTGGTCAACGATCGCGGCGAGCAGATCAAGGAAGCACCGCCGGCGATGCCGGTCGAGGTGCTCGGCCTTCAGGGAACGCCGCAGGCCGGCGACCGCTTCGCCGTGGTCAACAACGAGGCCCGTGCCCGCGAGATCACCGAATATCGCCAGCGTCTGGCGCGCGAGAAGGCGGTGGCCAGGCATGCCGGCCAGCGCGGCTCGCTCGAACAGATGATGTCGCAGTTGCAGACGAGCGGGCTGAAGGAATTCCCGCTGGTCATCAAGGGCGACGTGCAGGGTTCGATCGAGGCTATCAATGCCGCGCTCGACAAGCTTGGGACCGACGAGGTTCGTGCGCGCATCGTTCATTCCGGCGCCGGCGCCATCACCGAAAGCGACGTCTCGCTGGCGGAAACGTCTGGCGCGGCGATCATCGGCTTCAACGTTCGGGCCAATGTGCAGGCACGTGCCGCGGCCGCGGCCGCGGGCATCGAGATCCGCTATTATTCGATCATCTACAACCTCGTGGATGACGTGAAGGCGGCTCTGTCGGGCCTGCTCTCGCCGGAGCGTCGCGAGACCTTCATCGGCAATGCCGAGATCCTCGAGATCTTCGACATCACCAAGGTCGGCAAGATCGCCGGCTGCCGTGTCACCGAAGGCAAGGTCGAGCGTGGTGCGGGCGTACGCTTGATCCGCGACAACGTCGTCATCCACGAAGGCACGCTGAAGACCCTGAAGCGCTTCAAGGACGAAGTTTCGGAAGTCCCGGGCGGCCAGGAGTGCGGCATGGCCTTCCAGAACTACGAGGACATGCGCGTCGGCGACGTCATCGAGTGCTTCCGCGTCGAGATGGTGACCCGCACACTCTGAGGTCGAGTGACTTGTCGATGTCGGGCGGTGGTCGAAAGACCGCCGCCCCAAGCCTGTTGACCACAAGCCTGTTGAGAATAATCATTTGAGACATGCGGCACGGTCCCATCCCGCGCCTCACGCTTTCAGGATCGAGAAAAATGCCCCGTTCCACCACATCAAGCCCATCCCAGCGCATGTTGCGCGTCGGTGAACAGGTGCGCCATGCGCTCTCGGAAACCCTGCAGCGCGGGGACATCATCGACCCGTTGATTGAAAATACCGTGGTTTCGGTGTCGGAAGTGCGCATGTCGCCGGATCTCAAGATCGCCACAGCCTTCGTTTCTCCGCTCGGCGCAAAGGATACCGACGCGGTGATCGAAGCGCTGAACAAGCATGCCAAGTTCGTGCGCGGCCGCGTCTCCGGCGCGCTCCGGCAGATGAAGTACATGCCGGAGTTCCGTTTCCGGCTGGATACGTCCTTCGACAATTTCGCCAGGATCAACGACCTGCTGAAGTCACCCGAAGTGGCACGCGACCTGGATAGCGACGGCAACAAGGAAGAAGAATAATGGGGCGTCGCGGCAAGAAGAAGGGCCGGCCGGTCTCCGGCTGGGTGGTGCTGGACAAGCCGGTCGGTATGGGCTCGACCGAGGCCGTCTCCAAGATCAAATGGCTGTTCCAGGCCGAAAAGGCCGGCCATGCCGGCACGCTCGACCCTCTTGCCTCCGGCATGCTGCCGATCGCGCTCGGCGAGGCCACCAAGACCGTGCCCTACGTGCAGGACGGCGCCAAGATTTACCGTTTCACCGTTGCCTGGGGACAGGAGCGGTCGACCGATGACCTCGAAGGTCCGGTGACGAAAGAGGCCGATCAGCGTCCATCGGAAGCCGATATCCGGGTGTTGCTGCCGAAATACACCGGCGTCATTATGCAGACGCCACCGCAATTTTCCGCGATCAAGATTGCGGGTGAACGCGCCTACGACCTCGCCCGCGAAGGCGAGACGGTCGACATACCGCCGCGCGAGATCGAGATCGGCCGGCTCGACATTGTCGAGCACAAGCCGGACCAGACGATTTTCGAGGTCGAATGCGGCAAGGGCACTTATGTGCGTTCGCTGGCCCGCGACATGGGCCGCGACCTCGGCTGCTTCGGCCATATCAGCGAACTGCGCCGGGTCGAGGTCGAGCCGTTTACGCCAGAGGACTTCGTCACCATCGCCGAACTCGAGGCCGCGCGCTTCGGCGCGCAAGGTGACGATAAACCGGATCCGGAGGCAGATGCCGCGGACGCAGTGGAGATGCCTATCGATTTCGGCGCCATCGACGGGCTTCTCGTCGACACCTCGGCGGCGCTCGACTGCCTGCCGCAGATCGCGATCAGCGACGATGCCGCGACCAAGATCCGCCTCGGCAATCCGGTCATCATTCGTGGCCGTGACGCGCCGGTGGAGGCGGAAGAAGCCTGTGCGACGGCGCGCGGCAAGCTCGTCGCCATCGGCGCTATCGAGCAAGGCATGTTCAAGCCCAAGCGGGTCTTTGCCGGGTGATCGGTCTGATCGCGATGGCGGTATAGGACAAGCAGGTTCGACGGGTGGTGGCATGGCAAAGGCCGAGGTGGTGAAAAAACGGGCGCCGGTGAAGACGAGACGGCCTCCGGTTGGCGCCTCGCCCGGCACGCTGATCGCCGATCCGGCGGCGCGGCGCTCCGAACTGCGGCTGACCTTGATCTCGCCGCAGAAGTTCAAGACCATCGAGAACGCCAGCATCGACGACGTCGAGGTCAGTTGCCGGAAATGGCCCGTCATCTGGCTCGACTGCACCGGCCTTGCCAACATCCAACTGATCGAGGAGATCGGCCGCATCTTCAGCCTGCATCCGCTGGCGCTGGAGGATGTCGTCAACACCGGCCAGCGGCCGAAAGTCGACTTCTTCGAGGATCACGCCTTCGTCGTCATGCGCATGATCGACGATGTCACGTCGCATCGCTATGAGCAGATCGCTCTCTTCCTCGGCGAGAACTTCGTCGTCACCTTCCAGGAGCGCGAGGGCGATCCGTTCGATCCGGTGCGCAAGCGCATCGAGAGTTCGGCCCCCAACCGGTTGCGCACGCGCGGCGCCGACTATCTCGCCTATGCGCTGATCGACGCCATCGTCGACAGCTATTTTCCGCCGATCGAGGCTGCCGGCGACCTGGTCGACAGCATTGAGGACCAGATGCTGCATTCGACGCACAAGCACCAGATGCGGCAGCTGCACGAATTGCGGCGCGATGCCAATGTTTTGAAAGGCGTGCTGTGGCCCATGCGCGATGCCCTGGCAACGCTGATCCGCAACGACGTGGCCTATGTCACAGCCGAGACCAAGGTCTTCCTCAACGACACGCTCGACCATTCGCTCAGGCTGATAGAGCTGGTCGAGACCCAGCGCGACATGCTGACCGGCCTGATCGAAATGCATCTGTCGCTGAGCCAGGCCCGCACCAACGACGTCATCTCCTATCTCACCATCGTTTCGGTCATCTTCATGCCGCTCACCTTCCTGGTCGGCATCTGGGGCATGAACTTCGACCCCGCCAGCTCGCCCTGGAATATGCCGGAGCTGAAGGCGTACTACGGCTATCCATTGTCTCTGCTGTTCATGGCTGCCGTCGCTGTCGGGCTGATTGCATTCTTCAAATGGAAGAAATGGCTTTGACCGGGTCTAAACCTGTCATTTGAGCCTCAAAAGCCGGCTTGTGAATTGGGCTGGTGTTTTTCAGGGAATTGCACTATATGCGCCGCAGCATAGCGCCTTGACGCTTTGCATGCACGGCCCCTGCTGGACGACATCCCGGCTGCGGGCGACCCGTTTCCTCAAACAGATAAGGAAAAACACGATGTCGATTACTGCCGAGCGCAAACAGGAATTGATGGGTGAATTCGCAACCGCCAAGGGCGATACCGGGTCTCCGGAAGTCCAGGTGGCCATCCTTTCCGAGCGCATCAAGAACCTGACCGACCATTTCAAGGACCACAAGAAGGATAACCATTCCCGCCGTGGTCTGCTCGCTCTCGTGTCCCAGCGCCGCAGCCTGCTTGATTATCTCAAGCGCAAGGACGACTCGCGCTATCAGACACTGATCGAGAAGCTCGGTCTGCGCCGTTGACGAATTGACCGGCGGGCTTTCTTCGGAGAGCCCGCCGGTCGCGCATTCTGCCAGTCGCACAGGCTGGCCAGACCCGGTTTCGAGCGTGCAAAGGGCCGTTCGAAACCGCCCATGGACGGTCATGGGGCAGGATTGCAGGACGCTCGCGCGCGCTTGTCGCGCCTAAATCACCCGAGCTTCCCGTTGTCTTGCCCGTGGCTGCCCGAGAAAGGAAGCCAGGCAAAGGGCATCCGCGCACCGTGAAACGGCGCGGCCCTTTCCGCTTATTAAGGACAAGACATGTTCAATCACCACAAAGTGGAAATCGAATGGGGCGGTCGTCCGCTCATCCTGGAGACCGGCAAGATCGCGCGCCAAGCCGACGGCGCGGTGCTCGCAACCTACGGCGAGACCAAGGTTCTCGCCACCGTCGTTTCGATGAAGGAGCCCAAGCCCGGTCTCGACTTCTTTCCGCTGACCGTCAATTACCAGGAAAAGACCTATGCCGCCGGCAAGATCCCGGGCGGCTATTTCAAGCGCGAAGGCCGTCCGAGCGAGAAGGAAACGCTGGTTTCCCGTCTCATCGACCGCCCGATCCGCCCGCTCTTCGCCGCCGGCTACAAGAACGACACGCAGATCGTCGTCACCGTCGTCCAGCACGATCTCGAAAATGACCCGGACATCCTGTCGATCGTCGCCACCTCGGCGGCCCTGACCCTGTCGGGCGTTCCCTTCATGGGCCCGATCGGCGGCGCGCGCGTCGGCTACATCAATGGCGAATATGTGCTGAACCCGCATGTCGACGAGATGCAGGAATCCAAGCTCGACCTCATCGTTGCCGGCACCACTGATGCCGTGCTGATGGTCGAGTCGGAAGCCAAGGAACTCGGCGAAGAGCTGATGCTCGGCGCTGTCATGTTCGGCCACAAGGGCTTCCAGCCGGTCATCGACGCCATCATCAAGCTGGCGGAAGTTGCCGCCAAGGAGCCGCGCGACTTCACCGCGCCGAATTATTCCGCGCTTGAGGCCGAGATGTTGAAGATCGTCGGCGACGAGCTCAGCAATGCCTACAAGAACGTCGACAAGCAGAAGCGCTACGCCGCCGTCGACGCTGTCAAGGCAAAGGTCAAGGCCGCGTTTGCCCCGGCTGAAGGCGAGGACGCAAAGTACACCTCCGAACAGATCGGCTCGGTATTCAAGGAATTGCAGGCGAAGGTCGTTCGCTGGAACATCCTCGACACCGGCGCGCGCATCGATGGCCGCGACTTGAGCACGGTTCGCAAGATCGTCTCCGAAGTCGGCGTCCTGCCGCGCACCCATGGTTCGGCGCTGTTCACCCGCGGCGAGACCCAGGCGCTCGTGGTTGCCACGCTCGGCACCGGCGAGGATGAGCAGTACGTCGATTCCCTGACCGGCATGTACAAGGAGAAATTCCTCCTTCACTACAACTTCCCTCCCTACTCCGTCGGTGAGACCGGCCGCATGGGTTCGCCGGGCCGCCGCGAAATCGGCCATGGCAAGCTCGCCTGGCGCGCCATCCGTCCGATGCTGCCCTCCGCCGACCAGTTCCCCTACACGCTGCGCGTCGTCTCGGAGATCACCGAGTCCAACGGCTCGTCCTCGATGGCTACCGTCTGCGGCACCTCGCTGGCGCTGATGGATGCCGGCGTGCCGCTGGCCAAGCCGGTGGCCGGTATCGCCATGGGCCTGATCAAGGAAGGCGAGCGCTTCGCCGTGCTCTCCGACATCTTGGGCGACGAGGATCACCTCGGCGACATGGACTTCAAGGTTGCCGGCACCGAAGGCGGCATCACCTCGCTGCAGATGGACATCAAGATCGACGGCATCACCGAGGAGATCATGAAGATCGCCCTTGGCCAGGCCAAGGACGGTCGCCTGCATATCCTCGGCGAGATGTCCCATGCCCTGACCGGCGCCCGCCCTGAACTCGGCGAGTTCGCGCCGCGCATCGAGGTCATGCACATCCCGACCGACAAGATCCGCGACGTCATCGGTTCGGGCGGCAAGGTCATCCGCGAGATCGTCGAGAAGACCGGCGCCAAGATCAACATCGAGGACGACGGCACGGTCAAGATCGCTTCGTCGAACGCCAAGGAGATCGAGGCGGCGAAGAAGTGGATCCACACCATCGTCGCCGAGCCGGAAGTCGGCGAGATCTACGAAGGCACGGTCGTCAAGACCGCCGACTTCGGCGCCTTCGTCAACTTCTTCGGTCCGCGTGACGGCCTCGTCCACATCTCGCAGCTTGCCAACGACCGGGTCGCCAAGACCTCGGACGTCGTCAAGGAAGGCGACAAGGTCTGGGTCAAGCTGATGGGCTTCGACGAGCGCGGCAAGGTCCGCCTGTCGATGAAGGTCGTCGACCAGGCCACCGGCAAGGAAATCGCCCGCGACAAGAAGACCGAAGGCGAAGAAAACGCCGCCTGAGGCCTCTGACGGAAAAATCGAAGCGGGCGCGGCTTATGTCGCGCCCGCTTTTGTTTATGGAGCACGGCCATGTCCGCTGAAGCGTTGAAGACGCTTTTTCATCCATTCGAGGCCGAGGCTCTTTCCCCGCCGGGCAGGGACGAGCGCATCCTCTTCCTTGGCGCCGAACCCGGCCTGCGCTTGCCACAGGGCTTCGAGGCTACGCTGCATCTCGTACAGGGCTTTCGCCCGTATTTCCGCGCTTTGCAGGCGGCTGGCTTCACGGTCACGCCGCGATCGGCCGGTGAGGATTTCGATGCAGTGCTTGTGCTCGCCGGCCGCCATCGCGGCGAAAACGAACTGCGCATCGCCGAGGCTCTCGAGCGGGTGGCGGAGGGCGGATTGATCGTCATTGCCGGTGGCAAGGAGGATGGCATCGCAAGCCTGCGTAAGCGCGTCGGCGATCTTGTGCTGCTTGATAGCCACATGCCAAAATATCACGGCATTGCCTTCTGGCTGCGTCGTCCGGTTGATGTGCAAGCCGCCGCCGCGCTTCGCGCCGCCAATCCCGCCTTGCTTGTTGAGGACCGGTTCCGCACCGCACCCGGCATGTTCTCCTTCGACCGCGTCGATGCCGGTTCGAAACTGCTGGTCGACAATCTGCCCGGTGATTTGCGTGGCACCGCGGCCGATTTCTGCGCCGGCTGGGGCTATGTGGCGGCCGAGATGGCTGCCCGCTGTCCGGGCTTGTCGGCCCTCGATCTTTACGAGGCCGATTTCGATGCGCTGGAGGCCGCCAGGGGCAACCTTGCCAACACCGTGGCGCAGGGCTTCTTCTGGACGGATCTGCTGGCCGAGCCTGTCGAGCGCCGCTACGACGTCATCGCAATGAACCCACCCTTCCACCGCAGCCGTGCGGCCGAGCCCGAGATCGGCGTCGGCATGATCCGCGCCGCGGCCAAGGCCTTGAAGCCCGGTGGGCGCCTGTTCATGGTCGCCAACCGCCAGCTTCCCTACGAGCCGGTGCTGTCGGCCGCCTTTGCCAGCCACGCCGAGCTTGCCCGCGACGGCATGTTCAAGGTGTTTGTCGCACGGCGCTGACGCGATGCATTTAATGCGTGTCGCCCGGAAGTGTCATCGGTTCGGGAACAAATCGGAAGCTTACAGCAGGTCGGGCGAATCCTATTGCCGCGACATGTTGTAGGTCAGTGTAGATTGGCGACGCGCCGGACTTCGTCGGTGGCGTGCCTGTCACCAGCGCTGAATTTGAGCGGCGCCGGCCGGCCGAACAGATAGCCCTGCACCACTTCGCAACCAGCTGCCCGCAGCAGTGTCGCCTGGTTCTCGGTCTCGACGCCCTCGGCAATGATGCTGACGCCAAGCGCCCGGGAAAGCCCGACAATGGTCGACACGACCGCGCCGGAGCTCGCATCGGTATCGATACGGCTGACGAAGGAGCGGTCGATCTTCAGCTTGCCGAATGAGAAGTCGATCAGATAGCTGAGGTTGGAATAGCCGGTGCCGAAATCATCGACGGCGACCGAGATCCCCATCTCGGCGAGTTCTTTCAGGATGGCGGCCGCGCGGTCGCGGTCCTGCATCATCGCCGTCTCGGTGACTTCCAGTTCCAGCCGTGACGGCTTGATGCCGGTGCTCCGCATCGTGTCGCGCACAAGGCCGACGAAATCCTTGGTCATGAACTGGACCGGCGAGATGTTGACGGCGACGAAACAGTCGTCCGGCAGATGGCGGGCATCGCTGCAGGCCTTACGCAGCACCCATTCGCCGATCGGATTGATCATGCCGGTCTCCTCGGCGATCTGGATAAACTCCATCGGAGGGATCATGCCGCGTTCGGGATGCTGCCACCGGATCAACGCCTCGTAGCCGACGATGCGGCCTGTCGGAAGGTCGAGCTGCGGCTGATAATGCAGGTCGAAATCGCCGCGCTCGAACGCATTGTGCAGTTCGGACTCGACCCATTGGCGATGGTCGGCCACCCGCCCCATATCGCTGTTGAAGACCGACCAGTTGCCAACCCCGCTGGCGCGCGCATTCTGCAGCGCCAGGTTGGAACGGCGCAGGATGAGGACCGGATCGATCCCATCCTTGGGCATCGCCACGATGCCCACCGACAGGCTCACCGATTGCTGGTGGGTGCTGAGTTCATACGGCTCCATCATCTCGTCGATGAGCCTCTCGACCATGCTTTCCAGGGTCCCCTGGATCTGGTGATCGGGAAGCAGCACCGCGAACTCGCCGGCCCCGATCCGCCCGATCATTGCGCGCGCCGGCACGCAGTCGCGCAGCCGCTTGGTGAAGGCGCGGATCAGTTCGTCACCGTGAGTGTAGCCGATTGCATCGTTGATCTGCTTGAACCGGTCGATGTCGATGTCGATCAGGAACATCGGTTCCCCGGTGCGGCTTGTCGCGCATGCCGCCTCGGCGATCTTGCCGACCATCGCCGGGCGGGCCAGCAGTCCGGTCAGCTTGTCGAAATGGGTTTCGTTGAAGACGAAATCCGCTGATTCATCGACACCAGCAAAGAAGGACATTGCCGCCACCGATGCGGCCAGCGCACAAAGCGCGGCCATGATCGACACCATCATATCAGCCGAAATGCCGGCAAATCCGTCGCCGAGACCGTGCTTCAGCCCCCAGATTCCGAGGACGAAACTGCCAATGCCCGAACTTGCTATCGTGAGCAGTCGGAACACGGGTGTTCGCTTCGGGTTGATGGCGGCAGGCATGAAAAGGTCCCCAGATGGGAAGCTTTATAGCGGAAACCTTCTTAAAATGAGTTTCCGCGAATGAATCCAATTTTACTGGAGAGGATTATTTTCTTTACTGGCAAAAAACCCGCGTGACCGGGGCCGCCGTCAGTCGCGGCCGCCATCCGTCTGCTTCAACTCGTCGAGGGTCGGCATCGACACGATATGGTAGCCGGAATCGACATAGTGGATTTCGCCTGTGACGCCGGAAGCAAGGTCGGACAGGAGATACAGCGCGGAGCCGCCGACCTCGTCGATCGTCACCGTCCGGCGCAGCGGCGAGTTTCGTTGCTGGTAGGAGAACATGTGGCGGGCGTCCGAAATGCCGGCGCCGGCCAGTGTACGCACCGGACCGGCCGAGATGCCGTTGACCCGGATGCCGCGCGGACCGTAGTCGTTGGCGAGATAGCGCACGCTGGCCTCCAGGCCAGCCTTGGCGACGCCCATGACATTATAGTTCGGCATGACGCGGACCGAGCCGGCATAGGTCAGCGTGATCATCGAGCCGCCGGCGGTCATCAGGGGCGCGGCATTGCGCGCCACCTCGGTGAAGGAATAGCAGGAGATCACCATGGTGCGGACGAAATTGTCCCGGCTGGTATCGGCATAGAGGCCCTTCAACTCGTTCTTGTCGGAAAAGCCGATGGCATGGACGACGAAGTCCAGTCCGCCCCACGCCTTGCCAAGCGTCTCGAACGTGGCGGCGACCGAAGCGCTGTCCTCGACGTCGCAGGGAACGACCAGCGAAGCGCCGAGCTTGTCGGCGAGCGGCTTGACCCGGCGGCCAAAAGCCTCGCCCTGGTAGGTGAAGGCCAGTTCCGCCCCCTGTTCGGACAATTTCCTGGCAATGCCCCAGGCGATCGAATGATCGTTGGCAACACCCATGACAAGCCCGCGCTTGCCCTTCATCAATCCGTCCATGGCCGGCAATCCTTATATGAAAAACTTGGCCTTATGCGGAGTAGCGCTGGAAAACGAGCGTCGCGTTGGTGCCGCCGAAACCGAAGGAGTTCGACAGAACGGTGTCGATCCCTGCGTTGTCGATGCGCTTGCGTACGATCGGCATGCCCTCGAATTCCGGATCGAGCGTCTCGATATGGGCGCTTTCGCCGATGAAGCCGCCTTGCATCATCAGGATCGAATAGATGGATTCCTGCACGCCCGCCGCGCCCAGAGAATGGCCGGTCAGCGACTTCGTCGACGTGATGAACGGCATCTTCTCGCCGAACACTTCACGGATCGCGCCCATTTCCTTGGAATCGCCGACCGGCGTCGAGGTGCCGTGCGTGTTGATGTAGTCGACCGGCGTGGAAACCGTCGCCAGCGCCTGGCGCATGCAGCGGACCGCGCCTTCGCCCGAGGGCGCAACCATGTCGAAACCGTCCGAAGTGGCGCCGTAGCCGACGATCTCCGCGTAGATCTTGGCGCCGCGCGCCCTGGCGTGCTCCAGCTCCTCCAGCACCAGTACGCCGGCGCCGCCGGCTATGACGAAGCCGTCGCGATTGGCGTCGTAGGCGCGCGATGCGGTCGGGGCCCTGTCGTTGAACTTCGACGACATGGCGCCCATGGCGTCGAACAGGTCCGACATCGTCCAGTCGAGATCCTCGTGGCCGCCGGCAAAGACCATGTCCTGCTTGCCCCACTGGATCAGCTCGTAGCCATTGCCGATGCAATGCGCCGAGGTCGAGCAGGCCGAGGAGATCGAATAGTTGACGCCATGGATCTTGAACCATGTTGCCAAGGTTGCCGAGGCCGTCGACGACATCGCCTTCGGCACCGCGAAGGGACCGATGCGCTTGGGGCTGCCGTTCTTGAGCGTGGTTTCGGCCGCCTCGACGATGGTGCGGGTGGAGGGACCGCCCGAACCCATGACGATGCCGGTGCGCTCGTTGGTGATGTCGCTCTCGTCGAGGCCGGCATCCGCGATCGCCTGGTCCATGGCGACGTGATTCCACGCCGCGCCCTGGCTTAGGAATCGCATCGCGCGGCGGTCGATCATCGCCGAAGGGTCGAGCGTCGGCGCGCCCCAGACCTGGCACCGGAATCCATGTTCGGCAAAGGAATCGGAAAAGCTGATGCCCGATCTGGCGTCATGCAGCGAGGCCTGCACCTCGTTGGCATTGTTGCCGATCGACGACACGATGCCGAGGCCTGTGACTACGACACGTCTCATTCGCAACTCCTTCCAGGGATGCTGGCCAATGCGCGGGCCAGGGCTGCGGTCAAGCGACCGCCGACTGCTTGGACAGACCTACCTTCAGGTCCGTCGCCGCATATATGGGCTCGCCATCCGCCTTCATCCAGCCATCGGCGATGCCGAGCACCAGCCGGCCGCGCATCACACGCTTGAAATCAACGCCGTACTCGACCTTCTTGACCGATGGCGTGACCATGCCCTTGAACTTGACCTCTCCGGTCGACAGCGCCATTCCCTTGCCGGGTTCGCCAAGCCAGCCGAGATAGAAGCCGGTCAATTGCCACAGGGCGTCAAGGCCGAGACAGCCCGGCATGATCGGATTGCCTATGAAATGGCAGGCAAAGAACCACAGGTCGGGCTTGATATCGAATTCCGCGCGAATGAAACCCTTGTCGAAGGCGCCGCCGGTCTCGCTGACCTCGGTGATACGGTCGAACATCAGCATCGGCGGGTAGGGCAACTGGGCATTGCCCTCTCCGAACAGCTCGCCACGAGCGCAGGCCAGCAAGTCTTCGTAGTCGTAGCTGGATTTCGAACCCGCCATCAATTTCGTCCCCATATCGTCCGGGCGGTAGCGCGCCCTTGTCGTTGGTGTCCTAACACAATCTGTTTCAGGCCGGAAACCGGCGTTTGCGCTTAACCCGCCAGTCTGCCCGGGTCAATGCGCGCTATTGATCGCATTCGGGCGACAGAATATATGTCAACAGGGGTCCGGTTCCGGCAGACATTCATTTTTTTGCCATTCTGGGCGTGTCTTGAAGCGGGACTGCGAGCTTGGAAGACCAGATGGACCGGGGCTGCCGGAAGGAAAATGTCGCTGTGGACAAGCGGGTACGTGAAGCCGGCCTGAGGCCGACCCGTCAGCGTATTGCGCTGGCCGACCTGCTTTTCGCCAAGGGCGACCGCCATTTGTCGGCTGAGGAACTGCATGAGGAGGCGCAGGCCGCCGGCGTGCCGGTATCGCTGGCCACCGTCTACAACGCGCTTCACCAGTTTACCCAGGCGGGGCTGCTGCGCATTCTCGCCGTCGAAGGTTCCAAGACCTACTTCGACACCAACACCTCCGACCACCACCATTTCTACATCGAAGGCGAAAACAGGATTTTCGACATCGCCAACGGCCCGGTAACCGTCACCAATCTGCCGGAGCCGCCCGAAGGCATGGAGATCGCCAATGTCGATATCGTGGTGAGGCTGCGTCCCAAGCGTCCGGAATGATCGGCAAGGCCGGAATAAGCGGTCTGGGATGAAATTCCTCGATTGGATAGTCCGGCTCGAATGGGCCGTCGCGGCGGCTGCCGCGATCGTCTTCTATGGCGCGACAGGCGTTTCCTGGTGGCTCTTCGCGTTGCTCATCCTGGCGCCGGACCTGTCGATGCTGGGTTATCTCGGCGGCCCACGCGCCGGCGCCATTGCCTACAACGCCTTGCACATTCTGATCGTACCGGTGCTTGTGTTGCTTGCCGGGCACCTCGCCGGCAGTGCGGTCGGCAACGCCGTCGCACTGATCTGGATCGCGCATATCGCGATCGACCGCGCGCTGGGCTACGGCTTGAAGCTGTCAACAGGATTTCAGGATACCCATCTCGGCCGTATCGGGCGCAAAAGCGAAACGTTCAGTCCTTGACCCGCTCGCCCGGATAAGCGCCCCAGACGACCGACTGGGCAAGCCAGCCGGTGTGGCCGTCGAACGTCATCTCGCACCACTGGCCGTCGCAGGCTTTGATCGTGCCCATGACGCCGGGTTCTACGATCGCCACCACTCTGGCATCCTTTTCGGGGCTCTTGAGAAGGTTGATCTGGCCGCCCTTGCCGCGCTGCCAGGGAGCGACGATTGCGGTACGTCGGCCCGAAAGCAGCGACTGGTTGATCCATCCTTCCGAGCCGTCGGCGTCGCGCACGCGCCGCCACGTATCGAATTCCTGGATGATTTCCATGGGCAGGCCAGCCTTCATGTACATCCAGTCGACCGAATAGTTGGCGCCGGGGCCGACACGCGAGTTGACGCGGCCGGATTTCAGGCTGACGAATCGCGGCAGCGGCAGGCCGCTCGGTCCGAGCGTGATGGCGCTCTGGGCGGGAGCGGCCGCGCTTTGCGCGCCGGCAAGCGGAGAATAGAGAAGAGCGCCGAGAAATGCTGCGCTGAGGGCCAGGCGAAGCGACGCGAAACCAGACACTTTCGTTCCTTTCGGCACCGGCCCGATGGCTGCGGCACCCCTTTTTCTTTGTCTTCGGCGGCACCGCTTGTTACATGGGTAAATCGGCTACCGCGACCGGCTTTCAGTTTCGCCTGTCTTGGTTAAAGAGGTCTCAACGAGGGAAACAATGGTAGGCAAAAAGAAGCCTCTCGTGGTCATCACGCGAAAGCTGCCCGACCCGGTCGAGACCCGCATGCGCGAGCTGTTCGACGCAAGGCTGAACGTCGAGGACAGGCCGATGACGCAGCCGGAACTGGTCGCTGCGGTCAAGGAAGCCGACGTGCTGGTGCCGACCGTGACCGACCAGATCGACGCCGCACTGATTGCCCAGGCCGGCGACAATCTCAAGCTGATCGCCAATTTCGGCAACGGCGTCGACAAGATCGACGTGGCGGCGGCGGCCAAGAGGGGCATCACCGTCACCAACACGCCCAACGTGCTCACCGAAGATACCGCCGACATGACCATGGCGTTGATGCTGGCGGTGCCGCGCCGGCTGGCGGAAGGCGCCAGTGTGCTCACGGGCGACAAGAAATGGGCCGGCTGGTCGCCGACCTGGATGCTTGGCCGGCGCATCTGGGGCAAGCGGCTCGGCATTGTCGGCATGGGCCGCATCGGCACCGCCGTTGCCAGGCGAGCCAAGGCTTTCGGCCTGTCCATTCACTATCACAACCGGCATCGTGTGCTGCCGGCGGTCGAGGATGGGCTGGAGGCGACCTATTGGGAAAGTCTCGACCAGATGCTGGCCCGCATGGACATCATCTCGGTGAATTGTCCCTCGACACCCGCTACCTTTCATCTTCTGTCGGCGCGGCGGCTCGCGTTGCTGCAGCCCACCGCCTATATCGTCAACACTGCCCGCGGCGACATCATCGACGAAGAAGCGCTGGTCAAGCTGATCCAGGACGGCAAGATCGCCGGCGCCGGCCTGGACGTTTACGAGCACGAACCGGCCCTGAACGGCAAGCTCTTGAAGCTGGCCGCCAGGAACAAGGTCGTGCTTCTGCCGCATATGGGCTCGGCCACGCTCGAGGGCCGCATCGACATGGGCGAGAAGGTCATCATCAATATCCGCGCCTTCGTCGATGGCCATCGCCCGCCGGACCGCGTGCTGCCGCTCAGGACCTGAAAACCTTCCAGGCGCCGGCTCTCATAAACCGAAGCTTACGAAATGGTCTTGCGCATGGTGATGGACGTCGGCCTGTCATAGCCCTCATGCGCCGTCCGTTCGGTTTCGCGAAAGCCGAGCCGGGCAAAGGCGGCATGATTCGCGGCCAGTTCGATCCTCGTCTCCAGTTCGATGTCGGCCTTGCCGCGGCTGCGGGCCAGATCTTCGGCCGCTTGCATCAGCCGCCGGCCAATGCCTTGCCCCTGCCGGTCCGGGGCGACGGCGAGCTTGCCGACATAAAGACCCTCGGCCTTTTCGAGAGCAAAAACGCAGCCCACGATCCTGTCGCCGTCGAGCGCCAGAAAGCCTGTCTCCCGCAAGGCTTTGGCGCGCAGTGCTTCGACTGTGAGCAGGTGAGCCGACGACGGCGGGTCGATGATGCCGTCCATGAAGGCGAAGGCATGCATGATCAGGGCAAGCACATCACCCCAGCGGCCGAAATCGGCGGGGATTTGCGTGATCGAAACACGGGTTTGTTCCAAGATCAGCGTCTTTTGTAGCGGATGGTCTCGAAGCGGGCGGCGAGCGCATCGTAAAGCAGCAGCCGGCCGATCAGCGGCTCGCCTATGCCGGTGACCAGTTTGATCGCCTCCATTGCCTGCAGGGTGCCGACGACGCCGGTCAGCGCGCCGAGCACTCCGGCCTCCGCACAGGACGGCACCAGGCCCGGCGGCGGGGCTTCGGGAAACAGATCCCGATAGCTCGGGTTCGGCTTGCCGTCCCTGCCGTCCTCGAAAGGCTTCAACACGGTGACCGAGCCATCGAAACGTCCGACGGCCGCATGCACCAGCGGCTTCCCTTCGCTGGCGCAGGCATCGGCAACCACATAACGCGTCTCGAAATTGTCGGACCCGTCGACGACGATATCGTACTTGGCGACGAGGGCAGGGGCGTTTTCCGCGGTGAGCCGGAATGTGTGCGTTTCGACCGATATGTTGGGATTGATGCGGGCGATCGCAGCGCCGGCGCTCTGGGTTTTCAGCATGCCGACCGTATCGGTGCCGTGAATGACCTGCCGTTGTAGGTTGGAGAGCGAAACAGTGTCGTCGTCGACAATGCCGAGCGTGCCGACACCGGCCGCGGCGAGATATTCAAGCACCGGCGCCCCGAGCCCGCCAGCGCCGATCACCAGCACCCGCGCCTGCTTGAGCTTCTGCTGGCCAGCGCCGCCGACCTCGGGCAGCACGATGTGGCGGGCATAGCGTTCGATCTCGTCGGCGGTGAGGGCGGTAGTCATGTCAGGACCATATAGCAGCCGAAAAATCTTATCAGGGGTCTTCGGTTGGCCCAACCGTGCCATGGTCGACCGTCAGGAACTGAGCGCGGCCATGCAGGCTGGAAAACAGCGCCGCATCGGTACCCGTCATGAAAGCCTGGCAGTTCAGGTCTTCCAGGATCGAGAACAGTGCCGCGCGCCGGCCGCCATCGAGGTGCGCCGCGATCTCGTCGAGCAGCAGGATCGGCGTCAGGCCGGACATTTCGCCGGTCAGCCGGGCATGCGACAGCACGATGCCGACCAGCAACGCCTTCTGTTCGCCGGTCGAGCAGAGTTCGGCCGGCATTGCCTTGGGCCGGTGCCGGACCATGAGGTCCGAGCGGTGCGGGCCCTCGAGGGTACGTCCGGCGGCGCGGTCGCGGTCGCGGCCATCGGCAAGCGCCCGTCGGAACCGCTCCTCGACATCGACCGCCGGCGCACCGGCAATCTCGGCCTCCAATTCACCCGAAAGGCCGATATCGGCCCGCGGAAACGGTCCGGTGTCGGGCAGCCTGTCGATCATGGCCACCAGCAGGCGCACCAACTCGGCGCGCGCGGCCGCTATCGCCACGCCGGTCTCGGCCATCTGCGTCTCTATCGCCTCGAACCAGCTGGCATCCCGCGAGCCTTCCGTCAGCAAGCGGTTACGGCCTCGCATCGCCTTCTCGTAATCGAGTGCGCGCTGGCCATGGCCGGGATCGATCGCTAGCACCAGCCGGTCGAGAAAGCGCCGGCGATCCGCGGCCGGCCCGGTGAACAGCGAATCCATCGCCGGCGTCAGCCACACGACCCGCAGCCATTCCAGCATGTCCTCGGCCCGCGCCGCGGCTCCATTTATACGCACCCGCCTGCCGCTCTCCGCGGTGTCGCCCCCGGAAATGCCTGTACCGATCTCGACCTCGCCTTCAGGTCCGTCGAGCCGTGCATGCAGGGCAAAACCGCCATCGCCACCCTCACGGGCCACATCCCCGTAGGCTGCGCGGCGCAAGCCGCGTCCCGGTGTCAAAAAGGAGATCGCTTCGAGGAGATTGGTCTTACCGGCACCATTGTCGCCGGCAAAGACCACGGCGCCCGGCGCGACATCTATCGCAAGGGTCGCATAGTTGCGAAAATTGGTAAGCGTGAGCTTACTTATGTGGGTTTGTGCCGGCAACCGCTATCCGCCTGTAGAAGTCGCCGCAACCAAGGCCGGTCGTATCGCCAGCGACGCCGCGCCGGCTATACCCGCATCGGCATCAGCACGTAAAGCGCGGTCTCATCGGCCATGTCGTGGATCAGCGTCGGCGAACCGGCATCGGCCAACATGAATTTGGCCTCCGTGCCGGTCAATTGCGCGGCGACATCGAGCAGGTATTTGGCGTTGAAGCCGATCTCGATCGGGTCGGCCGAATAGTCGGCCGCCAGTTCTTCCGTGGCGCTGCCTGAATCCGGATTGTTGACCGCAAGCGTCACCTGGCCTTCGCTGATCGAGAGCTTCACCGCGCGGCCGCGTTCGGAAGAGATGGTCGAGACCCGGTCGACCGCGGCGGCGAAGCTTTGGCGGTCGAGGATCAGCTTCTTGTCGTTGCCGGTCGGAATGACCCGCTGATAGTCCGGGAAGGTGCCGTCGATCAGCTTCGAGGTGAGGACGACGCTGCCGATGGTGAAGCGGATTTTGGTGTCGGACAGTTCGGTGGTCACGGCGACATCCGGATCGTCGACCAGTTTCTGCAACTCGCTCACTGTTTTGCGCGGAATGATGATGCCCGGCATGCCCTCGGAGCCGGCCGGCGCGTCAATCTCGGCGCGCGCCAGCCGATGGCCGTCGGTTGCCACCGAGCGCAGCTTCAGCTTGCCGCCGACTTCATGCGTGTGCAGGTAGATGCCGTTGAGATAGTAGCGTGTCTCCTCGGTGGAGATGGCGAACTGCGTCTTCTCGATCAGGCCCTTCAGCGCCACCGCATCGAGGCGGAAGATGTGCGAGAAGGATCCGGCCGAAAGCTCGGGAAAATCGGATTGCGGCAGGCACTGCAGGCGGAAGCTCGAGCGGCCCGACGTCACCGTCATGGCGTTGCCGTCCTCATCCGTCTTCAGCATTACCTCGGCGCCGTCGGAGAGCTTGCGCACGATGTCATAGAGCAGGTGCGCGGGGACCGTCGTCGCGCCGCCGCGCTCGACCTTGGCGGGCGTCGCTTCCGTCACCTCCAGGTCGAGGTCGGTGGCCTTCATTTCGAGGCTGGCGCCGTCCGCGCTGAGAAGCACGTTCGACAGGATCGGTATGGTGTTGCGCCGTTCGACCACGCGGTGCACGTGGTTGAGCGACTTCAGGAGATTTGACCGTTCCAGGATAACACGCATGACGAAACAGGCTCGCTTGAATGAATGAACGGGTCTCCGGCTGCCGGCGCCCCGCGAAAGCTCTGAACAGGCTTCAGAATCTACGCAAACTGACAGGAAAAAACCAGTGAACGCAAGCCCGCGCCACCGGTTCGGGCCGGTTGCGCGGGCTTTCTGGGGATAAAGCTGGCCAACCCCGCAAGCGGGCGCTTCTGGCCGGTCAGGCCTGGTCGTTGATCAGCCTTCTCAGCAATTCCAGTTCCTGCGCCAGCGTGTTGTCATTGCCGGAAAGGTCCTCGATCTTGCGCACGGCGTGCAGCACCGTCGTGTGATCGCGACCACCGAAGCGCCGTCCGATTTCCGGCAGCGAGCGCGGCGTCATCACCTTCGACAGATACATGGCGACCTGTCGCGGCTTGACGATGGTGCGCGTGCGCCGATTGGACAGCAATTCCGTCTTCGAGACGTTGTAGTGACGCGCCACGATGCGCTGAATGTCCTCGATGCGGACCCGCTTCGGCTCGCCCGTGCGATAGATGTGGCCGAGGATCTCGTCGATGCGGTCGATGGTGATCTGCGGCTCGAACGACTGGCGAAACAGGAGCTGGTTGAAGGCGCCCTCCAGTTCACGTCCGCTGCCGGTCACGGTGCGGGCAACGTGGTTGAGGATCTCTTCGGAAATGCCCAGCGATGCATCGTCGATCCTGGCCGTGGCCAGACGCAGTTTGAGCATGCCGAGCCGCATGGCGAAATCGGGCGCCGACATTTCGAGCGCGACGCCGCCATTGAGACGCGAACGGACCCGCGGTTCGAGCGATTCCAGCTCCGACGGTGGCCGGTCGGCGGCAACGACGACCTGCTTGGCGCTGTCGAGCAGCATGTTGATCAGATGACAGAATTCATGCTGGATCGATTTGCCCTGCAGGAATTGCATGTCATCGATGATCAAGAGATCGATGTCGCGCAACTGCTCCTTGAGCGTCAGTGCGTTGTTGTCGCGGATCGCCGTGGCGAAGCGCCACATGAAATACTCCGCGGTGAGGTAGACGACGCGTGACTTCGGGTTCTGCTTCAGCGATTCCGCCGCGATGGCCTGCAGCAGGTGCGTCTTGCCGAGCCCGACGGTGGCATGCAGGAAAAGCGGGTTGAAGCGTACCGCGCTCGACTGCGATTCCGCCACGGCCTTGGCGGCGGCGAAGGCAACGCGGTTCGACGGTCCCTCGATGAAGGAGCCGAACGTGTAACGCGGATCAAGCGGTGATCCCAGGACATTGTGGCGGAACTCGCTCTCGACCGGCACGCCCGGACGCGGCATCGGAGACCGCTCCACCCTACTTGGACTGACGGTGCCGGCGGCCAGCGCCGTCTGCGTCTGCCGCGTCATCTTGCGGGCCGGCGCCAATTCCGGTTCGGGCTGGCCGCGCCCCTGACGGGTTGCGGTGCGCACGACGATTTCGATCTTGAGAAGCTCGGGATCCTCGTGCTTCCACAGCTCTGAAATGAGATCATGATAGTGGCCGTTGATCCACGAGCGCAGGAATGCGGTGGGCACGGAGATGCGGACAATGCCCTTGGACGCTTCCGCGACCTTCATGCGCCCAAACCAGCTGGAATAGACTTCGGTTCCCAGGCGCGCCTTCAACTGGGCCTTGACCCGGTCGAACTTCTGTTCCGCGTCGCTGGAGACCGCCATCTCGTTTGCTCCGATCAAAGTTCCAGGAAATGGGAGGTCGCCCGTAAGCTCCCTTTCGATGCCGCTCTGCATGATCGAGTTCCTTGCCTTTCTGTACCTGTTTTTCGCTGGGGATGCGCCTCCTGCATCCTTTTCCGGCGACCGTGTCTTCGCTACGATGGCCATTGCCGCCGCCGGCAATGAACGTCGCCCACTATCCGACGGGAACCGGTGCCGGCCCATGGAAGCCAGTCCGCGTTGGGTATGTCAGGGCAATACAACGCCGTCCGGCGAAAGAGCGCCGGCGCGCCGTCCTACCTGCCATGTCTAGTTACGCCAGTCCCCTACCGTATCGAAAAAGAGCAAACCATACCCGTTCGCGGACTTGATCCACGTCGCAAATCCCGCCAATTTAAGCTGGCCGCGTAAGGCTGGGTTAGGGCCAGAGGCCCGTCCCGTTCGATAGATCGACATTACCGAAATCGCTGTGGATAGGGCAAGGCCACGTCTAACGGATTTTTAAGGAATCTGGTTACCTCGGGCAGGTTGGAGCGCCATGCCGCAGCGGCATATTTTGACAAAGCCATTGGGATTCAAACCCTTTTCCGACGAATATGAAAAAGCCGGGCCGGCGCGAAATTTTCTGAAATAATTCACTTGACAGCCAGTTGTCCTCCCGTCTCTTCGGCGCGTTGTGGACAAGCTGTGGATGACTGCCGCTAACCGATTGAAAAAAAATAGCTATTTGTGCGGAGCGTAGTTTTTTCAGTCGGCGCTTTTCAAGCGTGCCGGTCATCAGCGGGCATGTATGTGCCGGCAAATCATTTCGCACTCGGGAATCTGCACTTGGGGCTGTCTGCGGCTATTCTTTTTAAGTACTTGCCGGCAAACGAAAAAACCCGGCGCGATCGGCCGGGTTCGAAGAAGATCGTCCTGAAAAGGCGATGTCAGGCCGACAGCACCTTGAGGCGCTGGGCGAGGCGCGACACCTTGCGGGACGCTGTGTTCTTGTGCATCACGCCCTTGGTTGCGGCGCGCATCAATTCCGGCTCGGCTGCCTTGAAGGCGGCCTGTGCGGCGGCCTTGTCGCCGGAGGCGAGTGCCTCTTCGACCTGGCGCACGTAGGTGCGGACGCGCGAGCGGCGGTTCTTGTTGATCGCTGCGCGGCGGGCGATCTTGCGCGTTGCCTTTTTGGCCGAGGATGTGTTGGCCATGATGCCTCTCTTCTGATCTGGTCGGCGCACGCGGCGTGCCGCAGGGCGCAAAAAACAAACGGGCAGCCACGGGGCCGCCTCGGTTGGTGCGGCTTATAGTTCAGCTTTTCCGGCGCGTCAACGCCGACGGGCGTTCTTTTTGCCGATGCCACGGGTTTCGGACGCTGGCCCGCCACGCCCTACCGGTTGGTGAAATTCGGCTTCCGCTTTTCGGCGAACGCCGCCATCCCTTCCTTCTGGTCTTCGAGCGCGAAAAGCGAGTGGAACAGGCGGCGTTCGAAGCGCAATCCCTCGGCAAGCGTCGTCTCATAGGCCCGGTTCACCGCTTCCTTGGCCATCATCACCGATGGCAGCGAGAAATCCGCGATTTTGGCCGCCGCCTTGACGGCCTCTTCGACCAGCTCGGCGGCCGGAACGACCCGCGACACCAGGCCCGAACGTTCGGCCTCGGCGGCATCCATCATTCGTCCCGTCAGGCACATGTCCATTGCTTTCGATTTGCCGACGAACCGGGTCAGGCGTTGCGACCCGCCCATGCCGGGAATGACACCGAGCGTGATCTCGGGCTGGCCGAATTTGGCCGTATCGGCGGCAATGATGAAGTCGCACATCATGGCGAGTTCGCAGCCGCCTCCCAGGGCATAGCCGGCCACCGCCGCGATGATCGGCTTTCGTGCCCGCGTGAACTCTTCCCAGCCAACGAAGAAGTCCTGGCTGTAGGCATCCGCGTAGGAGATCGCCTGCATTTCTTTGATGTCGGCGCCGGCGGCAAAGGCCTTGTCGGAACCGGTAACAACCACGGCGCCGATGCCAGGATCGGCGCAGAAACCGTTCACGGCCGAGACGAGTTCAGCAAGGATCCGGGAATTCAACGCATTGAGCGCTTTTGGCCGGTTCAGCGTGATCAGCCCGACCTTGCCACGCGTCTCGGTGATGATCGTCTCATAGTCCATGGGCTGCTTCTCCTTGCTCGATGGCGGTCTAGCTTACCTCTGACAGGTCCGGCAATAGAAGGTCGAGCGTCCGCTCTGCACGATACGTTGGACATGGCCGCTGCAGCCGGGCTTGGGGCAAGGCTCACCCTCGCGGTCGTACACGGCGAAGGAATGCTGGAAATAACCCAGCGACCCATCGGTGCGCACATAGTCGCGCAGTGAAGACCCGCCGGCCGCGATGGCGTCCGCGATGACCGAACGGATTGCCTCGGCGAGGCCTTCGCTTTGTTCCCTGGCCTTCTTGCCTGGCTTGGCGATGGTGCCTGCCTCGCGCAGGGGTGATAGGCCTGCGCGCCAGAGCGCCTCCGAGACGTATATATTGCCCAAGCCGGCGATCAGCCTCTGGTCGAGAAGCGCTGCCTTGAGCGGCGCTCTGCGGCCTTTCAGCAGCGAGGCAAGCAGACCGCCGTCCAGCGCATTGCCGGTGGGCTCGACACCCAGCCCGCCCAGCATCGGATGCGTCTCCGGCGGCTCTTCCGCAAACAGCATGAAACCGAAGCGGCGCGGGTCGTTGAAGATCACCCGGGAGCGCGCGCCGGCCGCGGAAACGACATGGAACACGACATGATCGTGCGCCGCGCTCTTCGAACGCTCATGATGGAACACGCCCGGTGTCTCGTCGTCGTCGCCGGTCTCGATGCGAAAGGAGCCCGACATGCCGAGGTGGCAGATCAGAACCGGACCACCTTGCATATGCATGGTCAGATATTTGGCGCGCCGGCCAAGCGCCGTGACCGTCCTGCCTGTCAGCCGCTCCGAGAACCGTTCGGGAAAGGGGAAGCGCAGATCGGGTCGTCTCATCTCGACCTTGGCCAGATGGGCACCTTCCAGGACCGGCTGCAGGCCGCGCCGGACCGTTTCGACTTCGGGCAATTCAGGCATGGCCGCCAATCGTGGCGTGGAAGGACGTGCCGTTACGGCCGCGCGCCAGCCGCAGATGTTCGGCAACCGTCTCGCCGATATCGGCGAATGTCGCCCTCAGCCCTATGTCGCCGCCTTTGAGGCCGGGTCCAGTGCCGATGACCGGAATGCGTTCGCGCGTATGATCGGTGCCGCGCCAGGTCGGATCGTTGCCGTGGTCGGCGGTCAGGATGAGAAGGTCGCCCTGCTTCAGCTTCGCAAACGCCTCCGGCAGACGCCGGTCGAAGGCCTCGAGTGCGGCGGCATAACCGGCGACGTCGCGGCGATGGCCGAATTCGGTGTCGAAATCGACGAAATTGGCGAACACGAGGTCACCGTCGCCGGCCTCGTCCATGGCGCCCAGCGCCTGGTCGAACATGGCCATGTTGCCCGCCGCCTTGCGCACCTGCGAAATCCCGCGATGGGCGAAGATGTCGCCGATCTTGCCAACGGCGATGACGCGGCTGCCGCGCGCCGTCAGCCGGTCGAGCAATGTCGCTTCGGGTGGCGGCACGGCGTAGTCGTGGCGGTTGTAGGTTCGTTCGAAGGTGGCTGACGTCTCGCCGACGAAGGGGCGCGCGATCACCCGTCCGATCCTCAGCGGGTCAACCAGCCGGCGCACCACCTGGCACAATTCATAGAGCCGCTCCAGGCCGAAATGGATCTCATGCGCGGCGATCTGCAGGACGGAATCGACCGACGTGTAGCAGATCGGCTTGCCCGTGCGGATGTGTTCCTCGCCGAACCGCTCGATGATCTCGGTGCCTGGCGCATGGCAATTGCCGAGGATGCCTGAAACCTTGCCCTCGCGGATGATCGCCTCGGTCAGGTCGGCCGGAAAGGCGGGAACCGTATCCGGGAAATAACCCCAGTCGAAGCGTACTGGCAGGCCTGCGATCTCCCAGTGGCCGGAAGGCGTGTCCTTGCCGCTCGAAATCTCCTGCGCCGCGCCATGGAAGGCATTGGCGAGCAGGTCCGTCCCGAAATGAGCAAAACCCAGTCCTGTCGCCGTCTCGGCCGCCTTGCCAAGTCCCAGCGATGCCATGTGGGGGACGAACAGTGGTCCCTGACGAAGCCCGTCGCGATCGGCGCGCCCTTCCGCGCAAGCTTCGGCGATGTGCGCCAGCGTGTTTGCACCGGCGTCGCCATAGCGTTCTGCGTCGGCCGCGCCGCCGATGCCGAAGGAATCCAGGACAAAGAGGAATGCACGCGCCATCGGGTCATTTGTTGCCAGTGTGGACCTCAAGACATAGGGTTCCATGGCGGCCTTGGCAATTCGGAAGGCGCAAAGATCAGGTGTCGCGACCAGTTGGGCGCCCATGGACGAAACAAGAGGCAAGGCGGTCCCGTCATGAAGGCTGCGCTCAAGACCTGGACTGCCCTCATGGCTGTGAACAGCGCGTTCTGTTGTGGACCGGCGTGGGCAGACTGGCGCGACGATATCGGCACATTTCGCATCGGTATCGTCGCCGAACCCGGCGCCGGCAATACCGTTCCGGGGCTGGCCGTGCTGATGCAAGCCTTTACCGATGCGCTCGGCATGAAGGTGGAATTCGTCGTTGCCCGCGATTACGCGGCACTGATCGAGGCACAGGCCAATGCGCGGATCGAATACGCCATCTATTCGGCGACCGCTTACGCCACGGCGCTGCAACGCTGCAAATGCGTCGAGCCGCTCGTAGCTCCGGTCGATTCAGACGGTGCGGCCGGCATCCGCTCGGTACTGCTGACCAGGGACGGCGAATTGCCCGGCCTGGCTGACATGGAGACCCGCCGGATCGCCATGCCGCCGCCGGACAGCGTCGGCGGTTCGCTTTTGCCGCTGGCGGGCTTGGCCGCCGAGCATGTCAGGATCGCCGAAGACGCACCATTCCTTGTCCATGCCCCGTCGGCGTCGGCGGCTGAAACCATGCTCGTCGACGGCAAGGCCGACGCCATGTTCGGCTGGGTGAAGGCAGCGGCCGACGGTCAGCCGCGACTGCCTGGGGGTACGCAGGCAAGGCTCGAATCGTCGGGCCTTTCGGCCTCGGCCCTTCAGGTCGTGTGGACGTCGGGTCTGCTGAGATACGGTCCCCATGCGGTGCGCGGCGACCTCGATCCGGAAGCCAAGCGTCGGCTGACCGTGTTCCTCACCAACCTCAAATCGACGACGCCGGATGTCTACGACCTTCTGGAGCCGAAGCATGCTGGCGGCTTCATGCCCGTGGCTCCCAAGGACTATGCGGCGGCGGAGGCCATCGTGCGGATGGTATCGGTCGATGGGCGGCAATAAGTCCTTCAGCAATCGCTGCAAGGGATCGTGACGCTTCTGCGGGGACGCAGATAATAGGTTTCGCTCATCGTCATGCCTTTGGCGAGCGTCTCGACAAACCCGAGCTTCTGTTGGCTGTCGGTCGTCCAGCTGATGATCGGCTTATAGGCCAGGGTGCTGTCGACGCGGACGAGGAAGGTTCCGGGGACCCTGAGGCTTGCCGGAACCGTGGTGGCGGTGCCGGCGGTGGCCCCGACGCCGTTCACACCGTTGACCACCTTGCGCGACCACACCACCAGGACCTGCGGCGTGGCATCGGTGGTGACCTGTATGGCCGTGATGGTGATGTCCGGCACGGAGCGGTTATAGGGTTGAAGGGTCAAGGTGCCGATCTTCATGATGGCATCGAGGTCCACTTTGGCGATGGTCGGCTGTTGTGTGACGAGATCGGCGACCATGCTGCCGACACGGCTGACCTTCTTGCTCGTCTCGATGGCCTGCGAAGCCTCCATGGTCATGAAATACATGACCAGCAGGATAGGCGCGATAAGCGCGAACTCGACCGCCGCGACGCCGCGACGATTGGACCAGAACCGGGTTGATTTGCCCCAGAGCATTGATTTGCCCCAGAGCCCAGCAATTCCCTGATGTGCCCCCGCACGCATCATATTCACTGCCTTTTTTCTTATTGTTGCTTCGCTGATGGTCTCAATTGTCGAACGGCTCGTTCTGCCAGGTCACCGAAGCGAAATGCAGGGTTCTGTTGCCGCCCATCGACTGCGCCATCAGGTTGGTCATGATGGGCCATTTGTAGAAAACCCGCAGCATGTTCCTTGACTCCGCCGCACCCGCCGTGACGGTAAAGGGCACATCGGCGCCGCTATTCGTCAACTGGATGTTACCGCCCTGAATCCTGAAGCCGGCCTGGGCCGCGTCGGCGAATGCAGTGTACTGGCGAAGATCGACGCTCAACTGATTGGGGCAATCCTGCGAAACGATGATTTCCAGCTTGCCGCAGATCATGTTCTTCAAATTATCTCCGGCAACATCGGCGGCCCTCAACTGGCCGGTGCGCAGCCGGCGCGCGACATCGTCGGTAATGTTGGCCATCACCTCCTGGCTGGCAAACGAGATGCAGCTTTCAAGGATGGCGAAGACAAGAAGCGCGAACGGCATCGCAAGCAGCGCGAACTCCAGCGCCGTGGCGCCGCGCCGGTCGCGCACGAAGCGCTGGAAAGGCCTGGCGCGCTCGATCTTGCATTGATCTGTCGAGCCGAATTCCTTGCTCATGCGATGTTCCTGCCATCCTGGACGGTGCTGACAGGTGTATTAGTGCAAACCAATTGAGGTCCGGTTTGAATGATCGTTAAACTCGGCGCAGGCGCTTTAACCAGGCAGTAACCTGGGCGCTGGCACGGCCCGCATGGCTTATTTGCTGACGCTCATCTCGGCTTCGGACGATTTCTCCGCGTCACTCTTGTAGGAGCTTTCGCAATAGGGCGTGCACGACATGGTCTGGACCTCCGCGCGCCGGTAAATGCGAACCGACGAGGCCGCCTGGCGGACCACGGTAACCTGTGCGTCGACGATCGGGCTGCCCTCTGGGTCGAGAACGACGAGATTGGTGACACCGAAACCCTTGCCGGTGAGCACGATCGTCGAGGCATCCTGGACGGAGGCGTCGGCGATTGCCGGGTTGCCCACGACGATCGTATCGGCGGGGCGCGACAATTTCACGATCTTGGCCTGGTTCATGGTGACCTCGATCCCGGCACCGGCCCTGGCGGGCGCGGTCAAGCTGGCGGCGGCAAGAAGCAGGGCAATCAGAATTGAGGATCTCGGCACGGCCATCAAGGCGCTCCACGCAAGCGGACTGTTCAACAGAACATGAACGAGATTGGTGAACCAACGGTTAAGTTGACTTGTTGCGCCCGGATATGGCGGTCGGCATGGCCGAGCGCACCATCGGACTCGTGCAGGCGTCGCAAGCCTGCCCAAGCCCTTGCCGTTTGCGGCGTCGACCTGCAAAACAGAACATTAGCCAGCGCTTAGTGTGGAGTTAACCACGCAACATGTTCTAGCCGGGAAAGGAATCGGTAAGGCTGTTTATTAAGCCGATCGAAAGAGCTTCTCCCTAGATTTGCAGCATCCGATCAACCATCACAGAAGTTGACGGAAGTGCTGTAACACGTGGAGTAGGAGCTCTCGAATGTCTAATCTCATCGCACGTTTCGTGAAGGACGAATCCGGCGCGACCGCCATCGAATATGGTCTGATCGCCGCTCTCATCGCGCTCGCCATCATCACCGGCGCAGGCGCGCTCGGCAATGCCATCAACGCCAAGTTCACGACCATCGGTACAACGCTGAACAGCAGCGGCAGCTGATCTGCTTATTTGCTGATCACCTGGATTGCATTCTGGACAGGGGTCGCCACATTGCGGCCCCTGTTTCTCTGTGACCGGTCCAGAGTGCTGCCGACAACGACCGTCTTTTCATGCGGACCTCATCAATCGTTAATCGAACCGACCTAGATTGAGTATCCTGGAAATCCGCACAATAGGCATAAGCGCCGATGCTTGAAGCCCTGATCTTCGTCGTCTTCCCGTTCTGCATGCTGTTCGCCGCGATCTCCGACATGCTGTCGATGACGATCGCCAATCGCGTGCCGGTGCTGCTTGTCGTCGTCTTCGCGCTGGTGGCGCCGCTGACGGGCATGGACTGGGCAGCCTATGGCGGACATTTCGCCGCCGGCGCCATCGTCCTTGCCGTGACGTTCGGCCTGTTCGCCTTGGGTGGCATGGGCGGCGGCGACGCCAAACTGCTGGCCGCCACGGCCGTGTGGATGGGGCTCAACGTGCATCTCGTCGAATATCTGGTCGTCTCGACATTCATCGGCGGCCTTCTGACAATCGCCATCCTGCTTTACCGGAAGTCGACGCTGGCGGTTTTCACCGGCCGCAATCCATTCCTGCGTCATTTCGCCGAAGAGTCGGCCGGTGTTCCCTATGGGATCGCGCTCGGCCTCGGCGGACTGCTGACCTTCCCCGATTCCCCCATGATGGTATGGGCGCTGGCAAGGCTGGCGAACTGAATTCATCAATTTTTCGTCGGCTGGCGTGCCTTGCAAGCCGTCTTGCGGAGCAGCGGCCCAGCATTTCCACGCATCTCGGCGCGATCCATCCAATTTATGTAAACCTTAAATTAATCACGATCGTAAGCATTGCATTAACCTTGTTTTGACGATTGCCGCTGCAAAGTCCGGCTTGGCTAGGTGGTTTGCCAAGGGCGAGGGTTCGGACAGATGCCAGCATCCCGATTGATTATTCTGAGCGTGGCGGTGGCCGCGGCGGGCGGTGCTGGCTATGTCGCAAAAAACATGGTCGCTCCGCCGCCTCAGATCGTCGTCGATTCTGGCCCCCAGGCCCCGGCGGTATCCCTGCAGGATGTGCTCGTGCTTTCGGGTGATGTCGCGATGGGCAACGCGCTCCAGAACAGCATCGCCTGGCAATCCTGGCCCGCTGACGGCATCAACGCGAATTTCATCACCAAGGCCACCGCTCCCGATGCCCTGGAGAAGCTGAAAGCGTCGATTGCCCGTGTGCCGATGTATGCGGGCGAGCCCGTGCGGCGCTCCAAGCTGATCGGCGAGGGGCAAAGCTTCATGTCGTCCATCCTGCCTTCCGGCATGCGGGCGGTCGCCACGACCATATCGGCCGACACCTCGGCCGGCGGCTTCATTCTTCCAAACGATTTCGTCGACGTCATCATGACCCGCAGGGCCGATGCCAACACCGGGGCCGGCTTCAGCACCGAGACCATCCTGAAGAATATCCGCGTCCTGGCAATCGATCAGACCATCCAGGAAGACGAGGAAGGCAAGAAGACCAGGGTAGGCCAGACCGCCACGCTGGAGCTGACACCCAAACAGGCGGAGATCATCACCGTTGCCCAGCAGATGGCGGATCGCCTGACGCTGGCGCTGCGGGCGATCACGGACACCCAGGAAAAGAATGTGGACGAGGCCGACTATCTCGTTTCCGGCAATGGTCGCAGGGGAACGGTGAGGCTGATCAAGTCGGGCGAAGTCTCCGAGGTAGGGGCAAGGAAATGAGGCTAAGCGCTAAACTGCCGGCAATCGTAGCCATGGCATTCGGCCTGCTGCTCGTCGGAGCGAATGTGCAGGGCGTCGAGGCGAAGAGCACGCAGGTGTCGGCCACGACAGCCACCCAGCGCGTCAAGCTTGGCCTCAACAAGTCGGTGGTCATCGACCTGCCGAGCGATGCCTATGACATTCTTGTCGCCAATCCCTCCGTTGCCGACGCCGTGACCCGTACCGCAAGGCGTATCTATCTCTTTGGCAAGTCGGTCGGCGAAACCAACATCTTCGTCTTTGGACCGAACGGCGAACAGATCGCCAGCCTGGACCTGGCCATCGAGCGCGACGTCGCCGGCCTGGAAGACTATATCAAGCGCTTCCTTCCGACCTCGGCCGTCAAAGTGGAACTGCTCAACGACAACGTGGTTCTGACCGGCACCGTGGATACCCCCTTGGATGCCAAGCGTGCCGAACAGCTGGCAAATATGTTTGTGTCCGGCGGTGAAGCGACGACGGGACAATATTCGCAGACCGCCGCTGGCGGCTCGGCCCAGAGCGGTGTCGACATCAACAATCCGGACCAGGAGCGCCGCGTCAGCCAGATCGTCAATCTGCTGCAGATCATCGGAGATGATCAGGTCACGCTGAAGGTGACGGTGGCCGAAGTCAGCCGTTCCGTGATGAAGCAGCTCGGCGTCAATATGGTCGGCAGTGGCGGCAGCAACGGCATCAGCTATGGAGCGACTAGCGACAATTTCACCGGACTCGGTAAGCAGCTGTCGAATTCGGGGTTCAATATAGGCGCCTCGGGGCTGCAAGCCTATGTCAATGCCATGGAGCAGTCCGGGGTCATGAAGACCTTGGCCGAGCCCACCTTGACTGCCGTATCCGGCGAGAAGGCAACCTTCAAGGTCGGCGGTGAATACAACATGGTGAGCGGCGTCACGGCGAACGTGTCGACCGACAACCAGACTGGCCTGAAGAACTATACCATCGACAAGATCGAATATGGCATCGGCCTGGAGTTCCAGCCGGTGGTGCTGTCTCCCGGTCGCATCAGCCTGAAAGTCAGAACGTCGGTTTCCGAGCCGACCACCGAAGGGTCCGTTTCGCTGTCCTCGGGTGTGACAAGTCCCGGCACGAATGTCCTGTCTCTGCGCAAGCGTCTTGCCGATACGACGGTGGAACTGCCCTCCGGCGGCTCCATGATGATCGCCGGCCTTGTTCGCGACGATGTCAGGCAAGCCGTCAACGGCTTGCCTGGACTGACAAAGATCCCGGTGCTCGGCGCGCTCTTCCGCAGCAGGGATTTCGTGCGCAACGAGACCGAGCTCGTCATCATCATTACGCCCTATCTGGTGAAGCCGGTGGCGCGCAATGAACTCGCCAAGCCGGACGACAATTTCAACCCTCCAAGCGACGGGGCCGGCATGTTCCTTGGGCGTGTCAATCGCGTCTACGGCACCATGCAGACCGACAGGCCCAACGGCCGCTATCATGGCGTTGTCGGCTTCATCTACAAGTGAACGGGAAAGCGGACATGTCTCAGTCAGTATTGAAGGCAAAGACCATGGCGATGCGCTCCGGCCGTTCTCGAACGGGCCTGCGGGTCCTTCCGATCCTCGCGGCAGCGTTGACGGCTCTCCTGGCCGGTTGCGCCCACCGCGACAGCATTACCGTCGGCGCCATCCCCGACGACTATCGCACCAATCATCCGATCGTCATCGCGGAGAAGAACCAGAAGATCGATCTTCCCGTCGGCGCCGGCGACCGTGGCATGACCGGCGCGCAGCGCGACACGCTTCTGGGGTTCCTCGACGGCTACGACAAGTCTGCCGCTCCGACATTGACGATCCAGATTCCAAGCGGATCCGCCAACGAAGTCGCCGCGACGGCGGCCGGCCGTGATTTCGCCCGGCTCGCGGCCGCCGCCGGTATCAAGCGCAACCGGATCGTCGTGGTCTCCTATCAGGCTGGATCGAGCGAGGCATCAGCCCCGGTTCGCGTCTCCTATATCGCGGTGAGGGCACAGACAGACAAATGCGGACGTTGGCCCGATGACCTGGTGGAAACGTCGGAAAACAAGCACTACGCCGATTTCGGCTGCTCCTATCAGAACAATCTGGCCGCCCAGATGGCCAATCCGGCCGACCTTCTCGGGCCGCGCAAGTCTACCACCATTGATGCGGCAAATCGCAGCAAAGCCATCGGTGTCTACCAAGACAGGGGCATTTCGGATGAATTCCTCGGCAACTCGGAAGTGACTTACTAAGCCGCCCTCGGAAAGAAGCGACGCCAGGAACAGGCCACGGAAAGAGCATGACCATGAGCAGCCTTGCCTATGACGCCACCGTCGAGGGCGGCGATACCTCGCCGCAGGACGTCGCCGCGATGCAGGCGTTGCGGCCGGTTCCGCGCATTTCGATCCAGGCATTCTGCGAGACCGAGGGCGTTGCCAATCCGGTCCAGCGCGCCGGGGAGGACCGTCGCATGACCAAGGCGCATCTCAAGGTCCATATGGGCGGCGTCGCCACCGCAATCGAATTCTACCAGTCGGCGCCGACACCGAACCTGATCCTGCTGGAATCGCGCAGCGAACCCAAGCAATTGCTGGAGCAGCTCGCCCAGCTTTCGGAATACTGCGATCCATCCTCGAAAGTGGTGGTGATCGGTCACTACAATGATGTCGGTCTTTATCGCGAACTCATCCGTTCCGGCATCTCCGAGTATGTCATCGCGCCGGTGTCGATGGCCGACATCGTCAGCGTCGTGTCGTCGATCTTCGTCGATCCGGATGCCGAACCGCTCGGCCGCACCGTCGCCTTCGTCGGCGCCAAGGGCGGCGTCGGCTCTTCCACTATCGCCCACAACGTCGCCTGGGCAATGTCCTCCCTGTTCAAATCCGAGGTCGTTGTCGCCGACCTCGATCTCGCCTTCGGCACCGCCAACATCAATTTCGACCAGGATCCGGCCCAGGGCATCGCCGAGGCGGTGTTCTCGCCCGAGCGCATAGACGAAGTCTATCTCGACCGGCTGTTGACCCAATGCGCCGAGCACCTGTCGCTGCTTGCGGCGCCCTCGACGCTGGAACGCGTCTACGACTTCGATCCCGATGCCTTCGCGCAACTTGTCGATACCGCGCAGCGCAGCGTGCCGCTGCTTGTGCTCGATGTTCCTCATGTCTGGACGGGATGGGCCAAGAACACGCTGGTCAAGGCTGACGAGATCGTCATCACGGCGACTCCGGAACTGGCCAATCTGCGCAACACCAAGAACCTGGTCGACATGTTGAAGCGGCTTCGTCCGAACGACCCGCCGCCGAAATTGATCATCAACCAGGCCGGCGTGCCCAAGCGGCCCGAGATCTCGGCATCCGATTTCGCCGAACCGCTCGGCCTGACACCAATGTCGGTCATCGGCTTTGATCCCCTGCTGTTCGGCAATGCCGCAAACAACGGGCGCATGCTGGGCGAGATGGATGCCAAGAATCCGGTTGTGGCCACGATCAACGAGATTGCCCATGTGCTGACGGGCCGCAGCGAAATCCGGGCGAAGAAGAAAGCTGGCCTGGGCAGTCTGCTCGGCAAGCTCTCGCGCAACAAGAAGTGACGCAATGGGGTCGGTAGTCGGTCATGTTCGGTAAAAGAGGCAACGACGACGGCAACCGGTTCACGCCGGAATTCCGCCAGCCGGCATCGGCACCGGCTACGATTGCGCCGGCCGCCGCGGGTCCGGCCGACACCGCGGTGCTTGCCCGGCCCGCGGCCACGACTCAGCCGAGCGCACCTGTCGCGCCGCCGGCCAGGCGCGCGGTCGAAGCGCCACCCATGGCGCCGGAACCGAGGAGGGGCCGCGAAAAGAGCGAAACCTACTATGACACCAAGAGCCAGGTGTTCTCGGCTCTCATCGATACGATCGACCTGTCGCAGCTCGCCAAGCTCGATCCCGAAAGCGCGCGCGAGGAAATCCGCGACATCGTCAACGACATCATCGCGATCAAGAACTTCGCGATGTCGATCGCCGAGCAGGAAGAACTGCTCGAGGACATCTGCAATGACGTGCTTGGCTATGGGCCGCTCGAGCCGTTGCTGGCGCGCGACGACATCGCCGACATCATGGTCAACGGGTCCAAGAACGTCTACATCGAAGTGAACGGCAAGGTCGAGCAGACCGGCATTCGGTTTCGCGATAACCAGCAGCTTCTCAACATCTGCCAGCGCATCGTCAGCCAGGTCGGCCGCCGCGTCGACGAATCCAGCCCGATCTGCGACGCTCGTCTTCCCGACGGGTCGCGCGTCAACGTCATTGCGCCGCCGCTGGCTATCGATGGCACCGCGCTCACCATCCGCAAATTCAAGAAGGACAAGCTGACGCTCGATCAGCTGGTCAAGTTCGGCGCCATCTCTCCGCAAGGGGCTGAAGTTCTCAAGATCATCGGCCGTGTCCGCTGCAACATCGTCATCTCGGGCGGCACCGGCTCCGGCAAGACGACATTGCTCAACTGCCTGACCAACTACATCGACCGCGACGAGCGCGTCATCACCTGTGAGGACTCGGCCGAACTGCAGCTGCAGCAGCCGCATGTCGTGCGCCTGGAAACGCGTCCGCCCAATCTCGAGGGCGAGGGCGAGGTGACGATGCGCGACCTGGTCAAGAATTGCCTGCGCATGCGGCCTGAACGCATCATCGTCGGCGAAGTGCGCGGACCCGAGGTCTTCGACCTTCTTCAGGCGATGAACACGGGCCATGACGGCTCGATGGGCACGATCCACTCCAACAGCCCGCGCGAATGCCTGAACCGTATCGAATCCATGATCGCCATGGGTGGCTATTCGCTGCCGCAGAAAACCGTGCGCGAAATCGTCGTCGGCTCCATCGACGTCATTATCCAGGCGGCACGCCTGCGCGATGGATCGCGCCGCATCACCCATATCACCGAAGTGATCGGGATGGAGGGCGACGTCGTCATCACCCAGGATATCGTCCTCTACAACATCAAGGGCGAGGACGCCAACGGCAGGCTGCTGGGAGAACACGTCTCGACCGGCATCGGCCGCCCGCATTTCTGGGAACGCGCGCGCTACTACGGCGAAGAGCAGCGCCTCGCAATAGCGCTCGAGGCCATGGAGAAACGTGCTGACTGACGCACTCACAGGCGTGAAGGTTCTGGTCGATGTTTGGAATTGACGGCACCGTACTGGCGTTTGTCGTACTCGCCGGCTTCAGCGCCGGCGCGGTCGCCTATGTATTTCTGTTCAACCAGATCAGCAACGAGAAACAGGCCGGCAGGCGGCTGGAAACGATCAAGGCCGCCGAGACGGACCGTTCCGTCGTCAAGGCCACCCGCGACCGGGCGGCCGACGCCGCCAAGCGCCGCAAATCGGTGCAGGATTCACTGAAGGATCTCGACGAAAAGCAGAAATCCAAGGACATCGCCGTCAAGAAGCCGCCGCTGAAGGCGCAGCTTCGCCAGGCTGGGATGAAGGTGTCGATCGAACGTTTCTATATCTATTCGGCCATCTGCGGTCTCGCGCTGACGGTGGTCGCGTTCGTGGCCGGTGCGCCGATGATTGTCTTGCCCGGTGTGCTGCTCGCCGGAGCGCTTGGCCTGCCGCGTTGGTTCGTTTCTTTTCGTCGTAGCCGGCGCGTCAAGTCATTCCTCAACGAATTTCCAAACGCGCTCGACGTCATCGTGCGGGCGGTCAAGTCCGGCCTGCCGCTGAACGATGCCATACGCCTGATCGCCAACGAATCCCCTGAACCGGTCAAGACCGAGTTTCGCCGCATCGTCGATTCGCAGCAGATGGGCCTGTCGATCCCCGACGCCACCTTGCGCATGCCCGAAACCATGCCATGCACCGAGGCGAGCTTCTTCGGCATCGTCATCCAGATCCAGTCGCAAGCCGGTGGCAATCTCTCCGAAGCGCTAGGCAATCTTTCGCGCGTCTTGCGCGACCGCAAGAAGATGAAGGCCAAGGTCGCGGCCCTGTCGATGGAGGCGAAAGCATCCGCCGCCATCATCGGCGCCTTGCCTTTCATCGTTGCCTTTCTCGTCTATCTCTCCAGTCCCAACTACCTGATGCCGCTGTTCACGACCAGCGTCGGCCATCTGATCCTCGGTGTTTCCGGCATCTGGATGTCGATCGGCATCTTCGTGATGCGCAAGATGATGAATTTTGAAGTCTAGGGCCGTGGCATGACCGAACAAGTCATCAAATCACTGACGGATCCCAGCCTCCTGATTGCGATGCTGGTCGCTGTCGCCGTGTTCGCAACCGTTTTTACGCTGCTGCCGGCCCTTGGCGGAAACCAGCTCAAGGCGCGCATGAAGTCGGTCGCGCTGGAGCGTGACGAGCTTCGCGCCAAGCAGCGCGCGCGGCTTGCGAACGAGGCCGATCGCCGCCGCAAGGGCCTGCGCGAGCAGCAGTCGGTCGGTATGCGCAACATTGTCGACCGGCTCGATCTGCGCCGTGCGTTGGCCGACGAGTCCACCTTGCAAAAGCTGAAGGTCGCCGGCTTTCGCGGGCAAAATCCGCTAACGCGATTTCTGTTCTTCCGTCTGGTGCTTCCTTTTGTCGGTTTCGCGCTGGGTCTGTTCTATATTTTCGTGCTGGGAGGGTTGCCCGACAAGCCATTGGTGATCCGGCTTTTCGTCTGCATCCTCGTTGCCTATGGCGGCTTCTATGCGCCGGTCCTCTACGTCAACAACCGCGCGACCAAGCGCAAGCAGTCGATCCAGCTGGCGTGGCCGGATGCGCTCGACCTGATGCTGATCTGCGTGGAATCCGGCATGTCGGTGGAAGCCGGCCTGCGCAAGGTCGCCGACGAGATCGGCGCGCAATCGGTGGCCCTGGCGGAAGAATTCATCCTGACCAACGCCGAGCTCTCATACCTGCAGGAACGTAAGCAGGCTTACGAGAATCTTGCGAGCCGTACCGGCTTGGAATCGGTCAGGTCCGTGTCACAGGCGCTCGTCCAGGCCGAGCGCTACGGCACGCCAGTGGCGCTCGCACTGCGTGTGCTTGCCGCGGAAAGCCGCGACATGCGCATGAACGCGGCCGAGAAGAAGGCCGCCGCGCTGCCGCCCAAGCTCACCGTGCCGATGATCCTGTTCTTCCTGCCGGTGCTGTTCGCCATCATCCTGGGTCCTGCCGGCATCCAGGTCAGCCAGCGCGGCATCTTCGGCCAGTCGCAAAGCAACGGCACCCAGTAGGCGCATCCGCACAATCCAAGCGAAAGAGCCGCGCGGAAAATGCCACGCGGCTCTTTCGTTTGGCGCGATCGGGCGCCCCGCGCGACGATCAGTTGTTGGCGGTTTTCGCCGTTTTCGCCTTGTCCTGATCCTTGAGCTGGCTCCAGGCGTTCTGCTGGGCCAGCATCTGCCGGAGATAGGCGACGTTGGCCTGTGCCTGTTCGGGGGAAAGTTCTTGCGAGGCGATCTTCTCGGCTTCGTCGAAGCGACCTTGCAGCCCGACAACGAGCGCCAGGTTCTGACGCACCCGGCTGTCGGCATTCGGCTGCTGGGCGGCAGAGCGCATATAGGTCTCGGCGGTGCGCAGATCCCCTTCCAGCACATAGGACATGCCGAGATTGGAAAGGATCGATGGCTCGTTCGGCTTGAGTTCAAGCGCCTTGCGGTAGAGTTGGCGCGCTTCGTCCTTCTGGCCGACCTGATCGAGGATGGCCGCCTCCGCCGACACCAGCCTCCAGTCGGGGTATTCCGGCGTTTGTGCGCGGCGCACGGCGTCGAGCGCTGCCTCGAGCTGGCCATTGGCGGCCAATGCCTTGCCATAGGCGGCGAGAACTTCGCGGTCCTTGGGGTAGGCGATCGCCAGCTTGCGCATCACGGCAAGCGACTGGTCGGCATCGCCGTCCATCTGCAGCGCCGCCGCGAAGTTGGTCGCTATCCGCTTGTCGTTGGGGTTCCTCGCGTAGGATTGGCCAAGTGCGGCCGTGGCGTTGTGCAATTCTCCCGCCGACATCGTTTCCAGCGGCTTGCCGCTGGTGCGTCCGATCGAGCCTGTGGTGAGTTTGTCGGTCGCGCAGCCGGCAACGCCCGCCGCGAGCGCTAGCATGAATGCCGTGGTAATGAGCCGTTTTCCCCGGATGTCTATCGTGCGGTTGGTCGGCATCGGCACCTGGGCCTCCATTCATGCGTGGCCATTGCGTGGCCATCTTCCCTCCAGCAGAAATATTCTGTTAACCCTAACGGAGGGTTAAGACGCGCCGACTCGCAAACTCGGCAGGAGAAACATCTGATGTCCGTTGAACTGGTCGAGAGCAAGCCGAAGAACCCGCTGCCAATCCATCTGGTCGCCAGGGACGGGCTGGAGGCAGCCGGTCTGTCGCCGTCTATTGTCGCATGGGCCAAGGCAAACGGCTTTTCCGGCGAGGCTGGCAGGACGCTGGTCCTGCCAGGCGAGAACGGAGCGCTTGGCGGCGCCATGTTCGGCCTCGGTGAGGGCGAGGGCGCGCTTGCCGTCGGTGCGCTGGCGAAAACCTTGCCGGAGGGCGATTGGCATTTTGCCTCCAGGCCTGCGGAGCCGGAACTGGCGGCTCTTGCAATCGTGCTCGGCGGTTATGTCTTTGCCCGCTACGGCAAGAAACCGGGCAAGGCGCTGCGCTTCGAGTTGCCGGCCGGCGTCGATGCGCAGCGCGTTCGCCACGTCGTCGATGGTGTTTTCCTGACGCGCGACCTGGTCAACACACCGACCAACGATATGGGGCCGGACGATCTGGAGAAGGCGGTGCGGATCCTGGCTGGGGCTCACAAGGCCGAAGTCTGGGTCATCAAGGGCGACGACCTGCTCGCACAGAACTTCCCAATGATCCATGCCGTCGGCCGCGCTTCGTCCGATGCCCCGCGTCTGATCGACATGACCTGGGGGCGGCAGGGCGCGCCGAAGGTGACGCTGGTCGGCAAGGGCGTCTGCTTCGACACGGGCGGGCTCGACATCAAGCCGTCATCGGGCATGCTGTTGATGAAGAAGGACATGGGTGGCGCCGCCAATGTGCTGGGCCTGGCCTCGATGATCATGGCCGCCGGGCTCAATGTGCGGCTGCGCGTGCTGATCCCCGCAGTCGAGAATTCGATCGCCAGCAACGCTTTCCGCCCGGGCGACGTGTTGGCGAGCCGCAAGGGCATCACGGTAGAGATCGGCAACACGGACGCCGAGGGTAGGCTGGTGCTGGGGGACGCGTTGGCGCTGGCCGACGACGAGGAGCCGCAGCTTCTCATCGACATGGCGACGCTGACCGGCGCCGCCCGCGTCGCGCTTGGCCCCGACCTGCCGCCCTTCTACACCGATGACGAGGCGCTTGCCTCGGAGTTGGCGGCGGCGGCGCTGGCGGTCGAGGATCCGCTGTGGCGCATGCCGCTATGGCGGCCTTACGACGCGAAACTGTCGTCGAAGATAGCCGACATCAACAACGTCACATCAGATGGTTTCGCCGGTTCGATCACCGCGGCGCTGTTCCTCAGGCGCTTCGTCGAGAAGACGGCAAGCTGGGCGCATTTCGACATCTTCGCCTGGAACCCCGCCGATCGCCCCCACGGCCCCGCTGGTGGTGAAGCGCAAGGCATCCGGGCGCTGGAGCGGGTCATTTCGACACGCTTTGGCTGAAGGGACGGCCCGCAAGCAGAGCCGGCAAATTGCTGGAAACTGAAACGGAACCGAAACAATTTGCCGTCATGCTGGCGCGATGTCGATTGCGATGCGCCCGAGCCAGGCCCTGCGACTGTGGCAGCAAGTAATGCTGTCGCAGGTGCGCGAGGACGCGCCTGATCTCACCATGCGCCAGACGGCGATCCTGTTCACCATCTACCTCGATCCGCCGCCGCACACCGTGCGCGGGCTCGCCGCCCGCCTCAACGTCACCAAGCCGGTTATCACGCGCGCGCTCGACACGATGGGCGCGCTGAAACTGGTGTCGCGCCATCGCGACGAGCTCGACAAGCGCAACGTCCTGATCAAGCGCACCGTCGAAGGCGCGCTCTTTGTCGAGCGCTTCGGAGATGGTATCATCGCCAAGGCCCACGAACTGCCGATGTAACCGATTTCCATTTGACCGGATTTGACGATTTGACTGCCAGGGACGCCCGCCTGCACGCTTTCCGCTCCGACCTTGCCGATTCGCGCCTGATAGGCGAGGTCACGGCGGAGCGTTTCGTCGCCGGCCGGCCGGCGCGGATTTCCGCATCCGTTGCCGAAGTGCGCAAGGCGCCACGCCCGGATGCCGGCATCAACACGCAGTTCCTGTTCGGCGACGATGTCCTCGTCTTCGAGCAAACTGAAGGCTGGGCCTGGGTCCAGGGCGAACGCGATGGCTATGTCGGCTATGTCGCCGATGCCATGCTGGGCGGGCGTGACCATGCGTCCACTCATATCGTTTCGGTGCCACGCACGTTTCTCTATCCCGGTCCGGACCTGCGCTTTCCGATTGCCGGGCAATTGTCCATGGGATCGACCGTAACCGTTACGGGTGCCGCTGAAACACGGGGCACGCACTATGCGTTGCTGCCCTCCGGTAAAGCCGTGATCGCTGGCCATTTGCAGCCGATCAGCGAAGTGGCCGGCGACTATGTGTCCGTGGCCGAGACATTTCTAGGCACGCCCTATCTATGGGGCGGTGTTTCCGGCTTCGGCATCGATTGCTCCGGCCTGGTGCAACTGGCCATGCGCATGGCCGGCAAGGATGTGCTGCGCGATTCCGACATGCAGGCCGCCTCGATCGGCGAGCCGCTCGGGCCGGGCCCTGATTTTTCGGGGCTGCGACGTGGTGACCTGGTGTTCTGGAAAGGGCATGTCGCCATCATGACCGACGCCGAAACCATGATCCACGCCAACGGCCACACCATGCTTGTGTCGCGCGAAGGGCTGAAGGAGGCGATAGCTCGCATCGGCTATCTCTATGGCGGGCCGACAGGGTTCCGGCGCCCGTAAGGCTTTTTCGATCCCCTTTTGTTCCGAATCTGCTTGGCGATTGCCTGTCGCCGCGCTACCTCTGGCGCGTGACAGTTGAGCCCCGCCTCGCCGACCAGAATGCCGCAGTCGTCCTGCCCGAGCCATTCCTGAAATGGTTCGGCGAGAAAGGCTGGTCGCCGCGCGCGCATCAGATCGAGCTCCTGGCGAAGGCCCAGGCCGGGCAATCGGTACTGCTGATCGCGCCGACCGGCGCCGGCAAGACGCTGGCCGGCTTCCTGCCGTCGCTGACCGAACTGGCCGTCAGGCCAAGGCGAAACCCAGGCCAGGCGCGGCGCGGGATTCACACGCTGTACATCTCGCCGCTTAAGGCACTGGCCGTCGACATCGAGCGCAATCTCGCCAAGCCGGTCGAGGAGATCGGCCTGCCCGTCACCATCGAAACGCGCACCGGCGACACCCCCGCCCACAAGCGCCAGCGCCAGAAGCTTGCGCCGCCCGACATTCTGCTCACCACGCCGGAGCAACTGGCGCTGTTGATCGCGGCAGGCGACGCGAGACGCTTCTTCGAGGATCTGCGCTATGTCGTGCTCGACGAATTGCATTCGCTGGTGACGTCGAAACGCGGCCATCTTTTGGCGCTCGGCCTCGCGCGGTTGCGCAGCTTTGTCCCTGGCCTGCAGACGATCGGCCTGTCGGCGACGGTGGCCGAGCCGGACGAGTTGCGGCGCTGGCTTGTCAGCCAGAACCCACCGGGTGACATGGCGGAATTGATCACTGTGACGGGTGGTGCCAAGCCCGAAATCTCGATCCTCGATTCCGAGGAGCGCGTGCCGTGGGCAGGGCACTCGGCGCGCTACGCCACGCCGGAAATCTACCGCGAGATCAAGCGCCACAAGACGACCTTGCTGTTCGTCAACACACGCAGTCAGGCGGAGCTGCTGTTCCAGGAGTTGTGGCGCGTCAACGAGGACACGTTGCCGATCGCCCTGCATCATGGCTCGCTCGACGTCGCCCAGCGCCGGCGCGTCGAGAAGGCAATGGGCGAGAACGCGCTACGCGCCATCGTCGCCACATCGACGCTCGATCTCGGCATCGACTGGGGCGATGTCGATCTGGTCGTGCATGTCGGTGCTCCGAAGGGCGCCAGCCGGTTGGCACAGCGCATCGGCCGTGCCAATCACCGCATGGATGAGCCGTCCAAGGCGATTTTGATCCCCGCCAATCGTTTCGAGGTGCTTGAGTGCCGGGCCGCACTCGACGCCAATTATCTCGGCGCGCAGGATACGCCGCCACTGGTCAATGGCGGGCTCGACGTGCTGGCCCAGCATGTGCTCGGCTGCGCCTGCGGCGCACCGTTCCGCGCCGATGACCTATACGCGGAGGTACGAGCGGCGGCACCCTATGCCGACCTCGATCGGCCGACCTTCGACCGTGTCATCGATTTCGTCGCCACCGGTGGCTATGCACTAAAGAATTATGAGCGTTACGCCCGCATCCGCCTCAACAAGGATGGACTGTGGCGCGTCTCCAATCTGCGCGTCGCCCAGCAATACAGGCTCAATGTCGGCACCATCATCGAGGTGCCCGCCCTCAACGTGCGTTACGTCAAGGCCGGCAGCAAAGGCGCGGCGTCGCACGGTGGCCGCGTGCTCGGCAAGATCGAGGAGGCCTTCCTCGAAACGTTGACGCATGGCGATACTTTCATGTTCGCCGGCAAGGTGCTGCGTTTCGAGGGCATCCGCGAGAATGAGTGCTTCGTGTCGAACGCGCCCGGCAGCGACGCCAAGGTGCCATATTATGGCGGCGGCAAGTTCCCGCTCTCGACCTACCTCGCAGAGCAGGTCCGCATCATGCTGGACGATCCGCAGCGCTGGAAGAAGCTGCCGGAGCAGGTGGCCGACTGGCTGCGGTTCCAGTCGGACAAATCCATGCTGCCCAAGCGCGACGATTTGCTGATCGAGACCTTTCCGCGTGGCAATCGCCATTATCTGGTCGCCTATCCCTTTGAGGGCAGGCTGGCGCACCAGACGCTTGGCATGTTGCTCACCCGTCGCCTCGACAGGGCGGGCGTCAGGCCGCTCGGCTTTGTCGCCACTGATTATGCCTTGGCCATATGGTCGCTGGGCGACATGGGCGCGATGTTCAAAGCCAGGAAACCTTCACTGAGCGCGCTGTTCGATCAGGACATGCTGGGCGACGATCTCGAAGCCTGGCTGGCCGACAGCTGGCTTCTCAAGCGCACTTTCCGCAATTGCGCGCTGATCTCGGGCCTGATCGAAAAACGCCACCCCGGCCAAGAGAAGAGCGGCCGGCAGGTCACCGTGTCGACCGACCTGATCTACGACGTGCTGCGCAGCCATGAGCCGGACCACATCCTGCTTCAGGCGACGCGTGCCGATGCGGCGACCGGCCTGCTCGATGTCAGCAGACTTGCGGACATGCTCTCGCGCATCCAGGGTCGAATCATGCATAAGGCGCTCGAACAGATATCGCCGCTTGCCGTGCCGATCATGCTCGAGATCGGCAAGATGCCGGTGAACGGCGAGGCCGATGAAACGCTGCTTATGGATGCGGCGACACTGGTCGAAGAGGCCATGGGGCCCGGGATGGTTGATGAATGAATTTCTCGCTGGCGCGCGCATCGCTGATCGCCGAGGCCGATCTCGTCGGCATCGCGGGCGAGCGCGCGGTCTGCGATCCGCGCGGTGTGCTGTATTTCCCCGAGCTCAAGCTGCTGACGGTATCGGACCTGCATCTGGAGAAGGGGTCGTCCCTGGCAAGGCGCGGCACGCTCATCCCGCCCTACGATACTGGCGCGACCCTGCTCAGGCTGCAGGCGGTCATATCGGACTACCAGCCGTCGATCGTCATCAGCCTGGGTGACTCCTTCCACGACGGTGGCGGCGCAGCGCGCATGCATTCGAGCTTTCGCGAACGGCTGGAAGCGCAGATGGCAGGCCGTGACTGGTTCTGGGTCGCCGGCAATCACGACCCCGAAGCGCCGGCGGATCTGCCTGGCGAGACCGTGCGGGAACTGGCCATAGGCTCGCTGCTGTTCCGGCATGAGCCATCGAAGGTGAGGGTAGAGGGGGAAATATCGGGCCACCTCCATCCCTGCGCCCGTATCGTGCAACAAGGCCGCTCGGTGCGCAGGCGCTGCTTTGCCGGCGATGGCGGCCGCATGATCATGCCGGCCTTCGGCGCCTATACCGGTTCGCTCAACGTGCTCGACCGCGCCTATGCCGGGCTGTTTCGCCTGGAGTCGCTGATGGCCTACATGCTCGGCACCGAGCGCATCTTCGCCATCTCGCACTCGATGCTGCGGCCAGGCTGATATCTATCGCCCATAATAGAGCATGACCGTGTGCTTCGCTTCGGCGAAGAACAGCCAGCGTTCGACCAGCATGCCGGCAAACTGGGCGATCGCGGCCAGCGCCGATAGCGCCGCCGCGAGCGGCCACGGCAAGGCGAAGGCGGCAAGCAGCAACAGGATCGGCAAACCGAAGGCCAGCGCCTGCGTGATCCGGCGCAGCTTGGCGCTGTGCTTGCGCGCGATGCGAAAGCCCATTTCCTTGAGCAGGTAGTTTTCTTCCGTATGCGGCCACTCCAGCGACTGCACCGTGCCACCGATCAGCCCCGTCGCGGTGTTGGCACTGGTCGGGATTTCAAGCCGGTCGTTGTGGCGCCAGGTCGCGAGCTTCCAGCCCCAGCCAAGCAAGGTGAGCAGCACGGAAGCTGCAAGGAGAATAGTCGAGCCGAGCGCAAGACCTTGCAGCAGGGCATTCACAAGCACGCAGCCGCTCATCGCCGAGTAGATGAGATAGCCGGGCAAGGTATAGGGGCTGTGCCACTGGGCGATCGGTTTCAGCGAGGCATAGATCATGCCGGTCATGCAGACGGTGACGATGGCGCCAATCGCGGCAAGAAGTCCGGCAGCAGCGACCCATCCATCGACCCGGCCAAAAAGGACCCAGCCGATGCCGAACAGTCCCGCCGGGACGAAGGTGGCGACCGAGGCAACGCCTTCGCGCGACAGCCATGAGCTGCGCCATTGCGAGAACGCCCGCCAGGCCCGTTCGGGCCTGCCGAGATGACCGGTCGATGACAACAGGCCGGCGGCGATCAGGCCGAGCGCCAGCCCCATGCCGACGAAGCCCGGCCAGAAATCGGGCGCGACGAAGCCGGCCGGGCCGAGCACGCCCAGCAGCGCGAGCAGGCCATAGCCGGCACCCGTGGCGGTGGTGAAGAAGACGACCGAAAAAGCCGGATGCATGGATGGTCAGCTCGAAAGCATGCGGTCGACCCAGCCAAGGAAACCGCCCTCGGCCCGTAGCGGCTCCAGCGCGGGAGCGATCACCGATGCGGCGCGTTGCGTGTGAGGGCGCGGGGGCAGGTATTTGTTGGTCGGGCGATAGCCGAGTTCGGGCATCAGGTCGACACCGCCGCGCTCCGCCACCAGTTGCGAAACGGGGGATTGGGGATCGCCGAGGTCGCCGAAATGCCGGGCGCTGGTGGGGCAGGCGGCGACGCAGGCCGGCACGCGGTCCCCCTCGGCCAGGTTGTCGTTATAGATGCGGTCGACGCAGAGCGTGCATTTCTTCATCACCCCGACATCGCCATCGAATTCGCGCGCGCCGTAAGGGCAGGCCCAGCTGCACAATTTGCAGCCGATGCACTTGTCCTCGTCGATCAGCACGATGCCGTCCGACGCGCGCTTGTAGGAGGCGCCGGTCGGGCAGACGGTGACGCAGGCCGGCGTCTCGCAATGCAGGCAGGAACGCGGGAAGTTGACCGTGCGCCCCCCCATCTCGGTGATGTGCTCGTAACTGTGCACGCGGTTGAACCAGACCCCGTCGACATGGCCGCCATAGGGGTCGATGTCGGTCAGCGGCGCCATGTGGCCGCCGGTGTTCCATTCCTTGCAAGCGGTGACGCAGGCCTGGCAGCCGACACAGGTGTCGAGGTCGATGACGAGGCCAAGCTTCTTGCCGCCTGGACTTGGAAGACAGGTCATTCGGTTGCCTCTCTTGCCTGCCGAAACCCGGCGCCGAAAGTGAGCTTGTCGGGCGAGGGTTCGAAATGCGGCGGCTGTTGAAAACGCTCGAATTGCGGCTCGGTGAAGCCGGCCTCCTCCGCCGCGCATTTGACGATGCGCACGCGCAGATCGAACCACGCCGCCTGGCCCGTGACCGGATCGGAATTCGAATAACGCTTGCCCTGCGCGTCGGCCAAGGTCTGGTCTCCAATGATGTGGTTGAGCAAGAAGCCGCGATTGCTTTCGGCGGCATCGTCTTTGAGCCCCCAACTGCCGCGTCGCTTGCCGATCGCGTTCCAGGTCCACACCGTGCTTTCGTTGACCCCTTCGACCAGCTTGATCTGCCCCTTCACCTTGCCGTTGATGCTTTCGATCCAGACCCAGTCGTCGTCGCCAAGGCCGAGCCCGGCGGCGGTTCGCTGATGCACGAACAGCCGGTTCTGGCTGGTGATCTGCCGCAACCATGCATTTTGCGAACCCCAGGAATGGTACATGTGCATGGGCCGCTGCGTCAGCGCGTGCAGCGGGTATTCTTCCTGGTCGACGGACGCTTCCTCGAACGGCATGTACCAGAACGGCAGCGGGTCCATGTAGGTCTCGACGCGCTTGCGTTCGCTTTCGGGCGGCACCACCCGGCCATGACCACGCGCGGCCAGCCGAAAACGCTGCATCGGTTCGGAATAGAGCTGGAAGACGATCGGCTCGGCGTTGGGGATGAAGCCCAGTTGCACCGCGAAGTCGAGATAGGAGCGGTTAGCCATCTTGTAGTAGCGCTGGTCCTGGGTGAAATCGTGGTGCCAGAACCCGCCATTGTCGATGTAGCGTTGCAACTGGTTGGGGTTGACGTCGCCCTTGCCGACCGAGGTTTCGTCCTTGCCGCGCCAGCCTGCGAGCGGGCCGATGCCGGGCGTGCGTTCATGATTGACGATGTAGTCGGCATAGTCGCGGTACTTCGGCGAGCCTTCGTTATCGGCGAAGCCGGGCAGGCCAAGCCGCGCGCCGAGGTCGATCAGCACCGACTGGAAGGGCCTGACGTCGCGGTCGGGCTCGACGACCGGATGGCGAATGGCGTCGCCCGGCCCGTCGGCATGGCTGATCGGCCGGTCGAGCAGACTGATGCAGTCATGACGCTCGAGATAGGTGGTGTCGGGCAGGACCAGGTCCGCGAACGGTACGGTCTCGGAGTAATAGGCATCGGAATAGATGATGAAGGGGATCTTGTAGTTGCCCGCTTCGTCACGATCGGTGAGCATGGCCATGGTCTCGACGGTATTCATCGAGGAATTCCAGGCCATGTTCGACATGTACATCATCAGCGTGTCGATCGGGTAGGGATCGCCGGCCCAGGCGTTGCGGATGACTGTGTGCATCAGCCCATGCGCCGCAAGCGGCGAATCCCAGGAATAGGCCTTGTCGATGCGTAGCGGCGTGCCCGCTTCGTCGACCAGCAGATCGTCGGGTCCACAGACGAAACCGAGCGGCATGCCGTCGAGCGGCGTCATCGGCCTGACATCCTTGCCGCAGGGCTTCGGGCCGGGCGGCGCCGACCTGGGATAGGGCGGCTTGAAGCGGAAGCCGCCCGGCACATCCACCGTGCCCAGCAGAACCTGCAGCAGGTGGATGGCGCGACAGGTGTGAAAGCCGTTGGAATGGGCCGAGATGCCGCGCATGGCATGCATCGAAACCGGCCGTCCCTTTATCGTCTGATGCCGGCGCCCGGCCCAGTCGGTCCATGCGACCGGCAGTTCGATCGCCTGCTCGAAGGCGACATGGGCCAGTTCGGCGGCGATCCGCCGGATCGTTCCGGCCGGGATGCCGCAACGCTCCGCGACCGCATCGGGAGAATAGCTGACGTCCATGTAGCGGTCCGCGATCAGCTGGAACACGGGAAGGCACCTGCGCCCGTCGACTGTGAAGCTGCCGGTCAGTGCCGGTTTGGCATTTGAATCGACTGCGTTGACGGAGGTCGTCGCCACTCTGTCCCATGCCAGCGGATTGCCGTCGCTGTCGCGCATGAACAGCCCGTCATCGGCCGCGCCCGGCTCCTGGATAACCAGGACATGCGCGTTGGTGTAGCGGAGCAGATAATCGAGATCGACGCGGCCGGCTTTCAAGAGTTCGTGGATCAGCGCGAACACGAACAGGCCGTCGGTGCCGGGCCGGATGCCGATCCAGTCGTCGGCGATCGCATTGTAGCCGGTCCGGCACGGATTGATCGATACCACCTTGGCGCCGCGCGCCTTGAGCTTGCCCAGTCCGATCTTGATCGGATTGGAATCATGGTCCTCGGCAACGCCGAACAGCATGAAGTACTTCGTGTTGTCCCAATCGGGCTCGCCGAACTCCCAGAACGAGCCGCCGATCGTGTAGAGCCCGCCCGCCGCCATGTTCACCGAACAGAAGCCGCCATGAGCGGCGAAGTTCGGCGTGCCGAACTGGCTCGCCCACCACCCTGTAAGAGATTGTGATTGGTCACGGCCCGTGAAGAAAGCGAGTTTCTTAGGATCGGTCCGGCGGATATTCGACAGCCGCTCGGTGGCGATCGAGAAGGCCTCCTCCCACTCGATCTCGCGGAACTCACCCGAGCCGCGCGGCCCGGTGCGCAGCAATGGCTTCTTCAGCCTGGCCGGGCTGTAGTGCTGCATGATGCCGGAGCTGCCCTTGCCGCAGATCACGCCGCGATTGACCGGATGATCCTTGTTGCCGTTGATGTAGCGGACCTTGCCGTCTTTGATGTGCACGTCGATGCCGCAGCGGCAGGCGCACATGTAGCAGGTCGTCTTGGCGATGCTGTCGGAAACATCAGGCGAGGTGTCGACACCGTCGCCTTCATCGGGCGCCCGCGTGTCGGCAAGCGGGCGTTGCGAGGGGGCTGAATTGGCGCCGCGCGGCGGTCCTTGCATCATGATCCCGTGGTGCTCGCGCGGTCAGCGGATTTGGCTCGCGTCTTCGGCCCGGGGCCGCGCATATAATGTTCTTCGGGATGGTAGCGGTCGCCGGCCAGCCGTCGCCTTATACCGCGGCTCCAATGCGCAAGCAGGGATCTGAACCGCCCGATCATTTTGCTCTTTGCGACCTGCAGGCTAATTTTTTCTAAATTCCGCAGGAAAAGTAGAATAAAGCTATCGATCCGTCTAATCAGTTGTTCTTGTAAATTCGATCGATATTGGTTCTTAATACAGGCATGACCCTGGATCAGTTGCGCATTTTCGTCGCCGTCGCAGAGCGCGGCCACATGACAAAGGCGGCGGAGCTCCTGGGCATTTCCCAGTCGGCCGCGTCGGCGGCCATTCGCGCTCTGGAAGAGCAGCATGGTGTCCATCTGTTCAACCGCGTCGGCCGCAACATCGAGCTGGCCCAGACCGGCCATCGGTTCCTGCCGGAGGCCAAGGCCGTGCTGGAGCGGGCCGCAGCCGCGCGCAATGTCCTGGAACATGTTTCGCAGACGGTCGCCGGCAGCCTCTCCATCGCTGCCAGCCTGACCATCGCCAGCTACTGGCTGCCGCGCCGGCTGGCCTCTTTCCACGAGGCCTATCCGGCCGTCAGGCTGAGCGTCACCATCGGCAACACAAGGCAGGTCGAGGCCAGCGTGCTGGATGGAACCGCCGATCTCGGCCTGGTCGAAGGGCGCACCGAGTCCGACTTGTTGCGCCGCGTCAAGGTCGATACCGACCGGTTGATGCTGGTCGTTGCCAGCTCCCATCCAGAGATCGCCGAAATCGCGCCGGGCCGCCCCGACATCACCGGCCTGCGCTGGATAATCCGCGAGGGCGGCTCCGGCACGCGCGAGGTGCTGGAGGATCTGGCGCGCCGCGAGGGGATTTCGCTTGCCGACCTCAGGATATTCCTGGTGCTGCCCAGCAACGAGGCGGTTCGCCAAGCTGTCGAGGCGGGTGCCGGCGCGACCATCATTTCGGAGCTGGTGGTCGGGCGCGCGGTCGCCGAGGGGAGCCTGAGAGCCGTGCCGATTGAATTGCCGAAGCGCGACTTCGCCATGATCACCCACCGCGACCGTCAGGCAAGCCTGGCCCAGATGGCGCTGAAGGCGCATCTGGCCGCGGAGGCGAACCGGTCCACGTTGGGGTAGGTTCAGCCGAACTTCCGCTGCGCATCGAGCGCCAGGCCGAGCCCGACCGATCCGAACATGTCGCCTTCTATGACGGAAGCCCGCGGCACCAGCGACAGGATTTCCCGCCTTGCCAGCGGGATCGCCGTCGATCCGCCGGTCAGGAACACCGCGGTGATGTCGGAGGGCTTGACCCCGGCGTCGCGGATGGTCTGCGCCACCGTTTCGGTAACCCGCTCGATGTCCCGAGCGATCGTCGCCTCCAGCCCGTCGCGTGTGATCCCGGCGGCGAACGCCGCGCCCGGCAGCTTCACAGCCACGTCCGCCGATGACATGTCGGTCAGCTCTATCTTGGCTTTCTCGACCAGCGCCGCCAGCGCGTGCCCGTAGCGGTGCTCGACGATATGGATGAAGCGGTCGACCAGGTCGGCGCGCGCGGCCTCGTAGCGGATCTGGCGCAGATGCGTCATCGCCTTGGCGGTGTAGACCAGATTGATGCGCTGCCATGTGGCGAGATCGATGAAGTAGCTGGCCGGCAGATTGCGCTTGCCGTCCTTGGTCGCGGAGAGGTAGCCGAGCTGCGGCATGACATGGGCGATGCTCAGCAGCCGGTCGAAATCAGTGCCGCCGATATGGATGCCGCGGCTGGCCAGGATGTCGTCCTTGCGATCGGTCGATCGCGCGCGCTCCGGCGAGACCCGCACGATGGAGAAGTCGGACGTGCCACCGCCCATGTCGATGATCAGCGCCAGTTCCTCGCGTGTCACCTTCTGCTCGTAATCGAGCGCCGCCGCGATCGGCTCGAACTGGAAAGCGATATGCTTGAAGCCTTGGGCACGGGCAGCCTTCTCGAGTTCGCCTTGCGCCTCCGCGTCGGCTTGCGCGTCGTCATCGACGAACTGCACCGGGCGGCCGAGCACCACGCTCTCCACCACGCCGCCGGCGTCCTCTTCCAGCCGCGTCCTCAGATGACCGATGAACAGGCCGATAATGTCGATGAAGCCGATCTGGCGTGCCTTGATCCGCGTCTTCTCGTGGGCGAGCGAACTGCCGAGCACGCTCTTCAACGAGCGCATCAGGCGGCCTTCGATGCTGTCGGTATAGTCGCCGATCGCGCGGCGGCCGAAATAAGTATGGCCGTCCTCGAAATTGAAGAACACGGCACTTGGCAAAGTGGGCTGCTCGCCCTCCAGCGGGACCAGCCGCGCCTTGCCGTTCCGGATGACGCCTACCGTGGAATTGGACGTGCCGAAGTCAATGCCGCCGAATGCCTGATGCATCGCAGCCTCCTGTCATTGTTTCGTGGCGGCAAAACAGCGTCGCGCTGTCATCGGGATGGCCGGACCGCTCCTGGCGAACGGTATGTGCTTGTTTGCCCCTGGGTTGGGAGGCGGCGGTTTATCGCATGGCGGCGAAAAGGGGAACCCCTCTTTTCCCGCGGCATCAATCCTTGCGGAACACCAGCCGGCCGAGCCAGCCCGTCACCATGGCCAGCGATACGGCGAACACGCCGTAGAGGAACGAATAGTCGTGGGCAACGCGGAAGATCGATTGTTCGAAGCCCGATTTGCGGATTTCGAGCTGCGCCGAACTCTCCTTGACGAATAGGCCGCTCTTGAACAGGAATGCGCGTGCTTTGTGCGTGCCGACCGAGACATCAGGCGCCAGCCTGACGGTAGCGCGAAACAGGTTCTGCGACAGGAATTGCACGCCCCCGACATTCTCGCTGTAGAGGCCGGCGGCGGCCTTGCGTTCGCGCAACGCGGCCGTGAATTCCTCGATCGTCGCCGGGCTGTCACCGGCTTCGGCGGGCTGCATGTAGAGGTTGGAGGCGCCGAGCGACAGCTGCTTGTAGCTGTTGGGTTCGGTGATGTCCTGCAGCGGCCGCGTCGTCGCGACCGAATAGGACACCGGCACGTTCTCGAAGGTCTCGGAATCCAAATTGACCCAGACGCCCAGCACCCGGTCCTTGCGGCGCACGACCACCGGTTTCGGCGGCCCTTCGAGCACGACGATGACGTCGTAACGGCCCTGGCGTGCGACCAGCGGGTCGGGATTTTCCAGCGAACCGAAGATGGTCAGGTCGGCCCCGGAAAAACCGGCGGTGATCGACACCGCGTCGGTGGAAAGGCCGATCTGGATGCCTTCCGTCAGCGGCGTCTGCGCCTTCGCCGGCGCGGCGGCGGTCAGGGACAGGAGAGCGACGGCTGCGAGCGCTTTCAGGCCATTCATCAGTTGAGGCCCAGGCCGGACAGCGAATAAAGGTTGGGCGGCGTGACGAACAGATCGGTGGCAAGCCGGATCGCCACCGCCAGCACCAGCAGCGCCAGCAGCGCCCTCAATTGCTCGCCGCGCAGCCGCTGGCCGGCCTTGGCGCCATATTGCGCCCCGGCCACGCCGCCGGCCATCAACAGGAAGGCCAGCATCACATCGACGGTCTGGTTTGTGGTGGCGTGGACCAGCGTCGTATAGGCGGAGGTGAAGATGATCTGGAACAGCGAGGTGCCGATGACGACATTGGTCGGCACTTTCAAGAGATAGATCAGCGCCGGCACCATGATGAAGCCGCCGCCGACACCCATGATCGACGACAGGAAGCCGATGCCGGCGCCAAGCCCGAGCACCGGAATGACGCTGACGAACAGCTTCGACGCGCGGAAGCGCATCTTCAGCGGCAGGCGGTGGATCCAGTTGTGCTGGCCGGATTTCTTCAGCACCGGCGCCGCGCCGCTGCGCGTGGCGCGCAGGGCGTTGATGCTCTCGACCAGCATCAGCCCGCCGACGGTGCCGAGCAGCACGACGTAGAGCAGCGAGATGAACAGGTCGAGCTGGCCGAGCCTGCGCAGGAAGCCGAACACATAGATGCCGCCGGTTGAGCCGACGACGCCGCCGGCCAGAAGCACGCTGCCGAGCTTGAAGTCGAGCGTCCCTCGCTTCATGTGCGACAACACGCCGGAGACGGAAGAAGCAATGACCTGGTTGGCGCCGGTGGCGACCGCGATCGCCGGCGGGATGTTGTAGAAGATCAAGAGCGGCGTGATTAGGAAGCCGCCGCCCACCCCGAACATGCCCGACAGGAAGCCCACCGCGGCGCCCATGGCCAGCAGCACGAAGACGTTGACGGAAATTTCCGCGATCGGGAGATAGATGCCCACCCGTCTGTCTCGATCAGTTTGCCTGTCGGCGAATAAAGCCGCTGCGGGCACTATCGCATCGAAAAGCCAATTTTCTCTTGCGCCGACGCGGCAGCGGGACCAAACCCCGTCACCGCGCCGAAACAAAAAACAACTCAATCAGTTAACAGGCAAATGTAAGGCAAGGGCGTCGTGGAAACGACGCTTCTGCCGTTATTTGCGCGCCAGCAATGCCTTGACCAGCTTCTCGTCGACCGCGCCCGTCGCTGGCAGCTTGTTGTCGGTCTGGAAAGCGATGATCGCGTTCTTGGTCTTCCCGCCCATCACGCCGTCGGCGCCGCCGGCGTCATAGCCGTTCTTGTTGAGGATGAGCTGGATGTTCTTGACCGCCTTCTTCATGTCGATGCCGGCCGTCGTCTGCGGCGTGCCTTCCTGCCAGGATTCGGGAATGTCCACCGAATTGGCCGCCGCGTTGAGCGGCTTGGCCTTCCACAATTCGGTCGCCGCGCGCGCCCGCTCGAGCTGCTCGGGCCGCAGCGCGTTGGCGATCTCGTCGCGCTTGGCCGCGGCATCCTTGTCGCCGGTCTTGGCGACGAGCGCGAACCATTTGTAGGATTCCTCCAGGTTCTGCTTCATGCCGACGCCCTTGGCGGCGAGGATGCCAAGATTGAACTGGCTGTCCTTGACGCCGAGGTCGGCGGCCGCCTGGAACCAATGCGCGGCCGATTCATTGTCGGTTGCGCCGTCGGCGGCCATGGCGAACAGCACCGCCAGATTGTGCATGGCGCTGGCGTTGCCCTGCGCGGCGGCGAGCTGGTACCAGGTCTTCGACTTCTTGATGTCGCGCGCGACGCCGATGCCCTTCTCGTAGAAATTGCCGATGCGGTATTCAGCCGGCGCGAAGCCGAGTTCCGCCGATTTCTCGTACCATTTGGCGGCAGCCGGCATGTCTTCCTTGACGCCGCGCGACTCGGCGTAGCGCGAGCCGACCTCGAACAGCGCCTTGGCGTCGCCACCGGCGGCGGCGTCACGCAAGGCGACCGGGCCGGCATCGGCCGGAATGTCGAACTTGATCGCGGCTGTCGCCGCCGGCTTGTCCATGGGCGCAACGGCGCCAGTCGTGTCGTTGGTCGTCGCCTCGGTCGCCACTGGCGCGGCAGGGGCCGCTTGGAGATCGGCATCCGTCGCCTGCGTAGCGCCGGCGGCTGCTGCCGGATCCGTCATGGCCGGGGCAGCGGTCATCGGAGCAACCGGCGCGGCCGAAGCCATCGCGTCGGGGGCGCTCGGGCCGGAAGCCATGGCCGACGTGACCGGCGAAGCGGGGTCGGCCGTGGGCGCTGTGTCCGGCATCGCGTCCGTATCAGACGGCATGGCCACGACGGTCCGCGCCGCCATATCGTCCTTGCTGGCGGGCGCGGATTGTTCGGCCTGCCTGGCCGGACGGGCCGGCGCGCTGTTCATCGTCGTCGGCTGAACTTCGGTCTTCGGCTGGCTGGCGGTATCGAGAGATGCCGTCCGAACCGGCTGCGGGGCGACGATCGGGGATGCGTCGTTGCTTGCCACCTGGGCGGGATCCGAAAGGAACGCCTTGCCGAGCTGCAGGCCGGCAAGCGCCAGCATGATCGCTGCCGCCGCCATCAGGATCGGCTTGCGCCGCGCCTTGAGCAGGTCGCCTATCCTGAGCGCCTTGACCGGGCCTTTCATCGTCGACTGGCGCTTCAGGGCGTCGGCCTCGGCCGCGGCCGCCTGCGCCGCGCGCCGGGCGGCGGCGATGAAATCCGATTTCGCCGCGTCGCTGTCGCCGAGCTTTGCCGGTTGTCCGCGCTCGTCGCGCACGCGCTTCATGATGGCATTGAGGTCAGGCGCGCCGGAGCCCGGCTCCAGCGGGCGGTTGGCGACCTTCGGGTCGAGCGGCTCGTCGAGATCGACACTCGGGATGTCGGCGCTCGGCGCCGAGCCGGCCAGCGGCGGAACATCCGCCGCTTTCTTGCCCTTGAAGGCCCGCGCCAGACCGCCGAACATCGACTTGCGGCCTGCCGGCTGGTCCTTTCCGGCGGTGGTGTCGGAACCGAGTGCGGCCATCGCGGCGGCGGCGGCGGCTTCCGCCGGCGAGCGCGTGCCCGGCCGGGGAGACAAGCCCGTTCCAACGTGCAGTGCGGGCTCGCCGGGCTCGGTGCGCACTATGGCCGCGGCACGCGCGTCCAGATCGGCCATGTCGCCAGTCAGCGGCAGCTCGTCCATGGTCATGGATGGTGCGTTCACGGCCATCTTGGGCCGCTGCAAGCCACGCCAGCCACTGGGTTCGATCGAGGCCGCGTCCAGGAGCTCGCTTACCGCCTCGGACGGGTCGCTGGTTTCCAGCGAGCCCAGCCTGTCGACGATCTTGAGCAGTGTGTCGTGAATGGCCTCGAAGGTCCGCGAATTGCGCTCGTCGGAACGCCGCGTCAGCGTCTCCAGGGTCTTCAGATCCTGGGCGAGGCCGGATACCGCGGCCGTATTGGTGCTCGTTCCGGCCAGCGAGCGCACCGCGTTCTCGGCCGCCTCACGTGCCGCGCCGAGGATGGAATCGCGGGTCCCGGCCAGCGCTTTTTCGATTTCGTCGAGGCGAGGGCTGATGTCCTCGAAGTCCGGCAGCGGCGTGCTGGGTTTGGAAAGATGCGCCGACAGGCCGGCGACCTGCGCCTCCAGGCTGCGGATCAGCGCCGGATCGATGCCGGCCACCTGGGCCGCCGAAGCGTCCAGCCGGCTTGAAATATCTTCGAGCCGGCTTTCCAGGCCCCGGATCGCCGCCTCGCCGGCGGGATCGGGAGCGCGTGTCTCCATGCGCTTTGCCAGTGCGGTGAAGCGAGCGTCGATGGCGTCCATGATGCCGGCACTGTCGACCTGCGGCATGCTGCGCTGGTCCAGCCGGTCGGCAACCTCGTCCAGCCGGCGCTCGAGATCGCGAAACAGCATGTTGCCCTGCTCGATGGCGTCGCCCTGGCGCCGCTCCATCATGCCCGACAGCACGTCGAAGCGCTGCTCCAGCCCGTGGAAGATGTAGTCGGCGTCGGGCATGGCCGGCGCCTGATCGATCTTGTCGGCGATCAGCGCGATCTGCTTGGCGAGCCGTTCCATCGCCTGCTCGGGCAGGTTGGCGCGGCCGGCGAGGTCGTCGACCCGGCTCGACAGCGTGTTCAGCCGGTCGATCACAACATTTGCGGGACGGTCCTGCGCCACTTCCTCGATCTGCTGGGCGAGCGAGTCGATCCGCTTCTCGATGCGCTCGAAGGCTTCGTGGTCGACTGAATTCGCCTGTGCGGCGACTGTCGAGGCGACGATGGCGCGGGAAATCTCGTCCAGCCGCTCATCGATCATGGCCAGCGTGCCGCCGCCGCGATTGTCCTGCTGGCTGGCGAAATGGTCGACCGCCCCGGCCAGCGTGCGGACCTTCTCCTCCAGCGAACGCAGGGACAGCGATTCCGGCAGGTTGTTGACGGCGTTGCTGATTTGCTCCAGCCGGTCGGTCAAGGCGGCAAGGGCGGGGTCGTCGGAGCGTTTGCGCTGGTCGGCGTCGACGCGGTCCTCGAAGGCCGTCCAGCGGCGGTCGAACTCGTCCCAGCGGCGGTCGACCTTCTGCACGCTCTCCTCGCGCGCCAGCGTGTCGAGCGCGGCTTTGACCTGTTCGAGTTCTAGTCGCAGCAGGTTGACGCTCCTGTCGTCGCTCTTCTCCGACAGCGATTTGATGGCGCCGGAGAGCCGCTCGAATTCCACGCCGAGTTCGGCGCTGCCCTTACCCGATGTCCCGGATTTGGCGTTCGACTGGAAGGCGCGGTCGATGTCCTTGCGCAGCGCGTCGAATTCGCGCTGCAGCCCTGAAGTCACCTGGTGGCGCAGTTCCTCGCGCATGCCGCGCAGTTCGCCGGCGATCTTGCCGACCATGGCGACGCTGTCTTCCTGGCCGCGCACGCGGTCGATGTCACGCGCGATCGCCTGATAATTCTGGTCGAAGGGTGCAGGGGAGGGCGCCGGGTTGTGCGCACGCGGTGCCGGCTGCGGATCCTCGTACCAGCGCTGCTGGGCCGTCGGCTGCGCAGCGGGATAGCGCGGGTCGGAGGCGGGGTAACGCGGTTCGGCGCCATATTGGCGAGGAGCGGGTCGTGCCGTCGCGTCCTCGCGCGTCTGCCCCAGGCGCTGTTCCAGCGTCTCCAGGGAGCGGTTCAGCTGCTCGAGCGTGGTCTGCGGCTTGCGCTGCCTGCCAGCATTGAGTGTATCGAGGTAGGACCGCTTGCTGTTCATCGGTGCGTCCGTCTTTCAGATTGGCCGGCTTGCGGCCAGCTCCCCAAGTCCCTGCCGGAACGAGGCGACCGCGCTTCGATGCCACGGTGGAAGACAAGCTTCCCGGGTTTCCCCGCGCTCCGAAAAACCGTGAAAATTCGATACAGGATAACCACGGGTAGCCGACACGCGCACATTTCGCCCAACGTGGTAAACAACGCGTTAACCAAGCTTAAGAAGTTGCAAGGAAGTTGGCTGACGTGACTTCCGGTGCGGCATAAAGCACCGTTCTCAGAACGCCCTTGCGTCATGAGACGGCTACCGGTATAGAATTGACGTAAACGTAAATGGCGTATCAACTGCGCTGTTTTCGATTTGTTTGTCGAAACCACGGCCGGAAGCACGCCCCCGCTTCCAGTCAGGCGACGCATGGTCCGGGACCGCGACGCCACCAGACGGGGAAGCCAGTGACCATGAAGCTTATCTCGGCCGGCGAGACCGCGGCCAACACCAATAATGCAACCGTTGAAGCCGGCGAGGATCTCTCCCGCATCGGCGAGATGGCCAAGAAGTACGGCGTGACGCTGCGCACGCTCCGTTTCTATGAAGACAAGGGCCTGCTCAACCCCCAGCGCGACGGTTCGACCCGTCTCTATACGCGCCGCGACAAGGCGAGGCTGAAGCTGATCCTGCTCGGCCGCAAGGTTGGGTTCTCGTTGCGCGACGTCAAGCAGATGATGGACCTCTACGATCCGACCGGTTCCAACACCAAGCAGTTGCGGCTGGCGCTGGACAAGTCGGAAAAGCAGCTCGCTCGCCTGCAGAAGCAGCGGGCGCTGATCGACGACGCCATCAATGAGCTCGGCGGCTCGATGTCGGCGGTGCGTCAGATGCTGGCCGAGCGTTCGGCGCCGCAAGCGAGCGTCGCGAGCTAAGCCGCCCTCCGATACTGTCGGACCCTTCACCACAAAGCCGCGTGGCCATGCCGCGCGGCTTTTTCGCTGTCTGGCCTGCGTGCTTCGCGCTGGCTTGCGCATTGCCGTGACGCTTGGCCGATTGCGCCCGTGGTGGCGGAAATCTTGCCGCAGCGCAAATATTGACGTTTACGCAAACGTCAATATTTGCTATTGCGGCTTCGACATTGGCCCGCTTGCCGCGCACGGCTTGATTTCGGGGTCAATCCGCATGGTGGAGGAAAAGCATGCCGATCTACAGGGCCCCGGTCCAGGACACGCTGTTCGTGCTCAACGAGGTGCTCGGCTATCAGCGCTATTCGAACCTTCCGGGATTCGCCGACGCAACGCCTGACGTGCTGGAGGCAATTCTCGCCGAAGGGGCCAAGCTCGCCGAGAACGTCATGCATCCGCTCAACCGTGTCGGCGACATGGAGGGTTGCATGCGCCATGACGACGGCTCGGTGACCACGCCCAGGGGCTTCAAGGAAGCCTTCGACCAGTATCGCGAAGGCGGCTGGATGGGCCTGGCGGCGCCCGTCGAGTTCGGCGGCCAGGGCCTGCCCTATGCCGTGCACACGGCGGTGGCTGAATACATGGTGTCGGCCAACATGTCGCTGATGATGTATCCGGGCCTGACCCAGGGCGCGATCGCCGCCATCATCACCCACGGCACCGACGAGCAGAAGGCGACCTGGCTGCCCAGGATGGTCGAGGGCAGCTGGACCGGCACCATGAACCTGACCGAGCCGCATTGCGGCACCGATCTTGGCCTGCTGCGCACCAAGGCGGTGCCGAACGGCGATGGCACCTACAAGATTTCAGGCCAGAAAATCTTCATCTCGGCCGGCGAGCACGACATGTCGGACAACATCGTCCATCTGGTGCTGGCCCGCATCGAAGGCGCGCCGGAGGGCGTCAAGGGCATTTCGCTGTTCATCGTGCCCAAGCTGAAGCTCGACGCATCGGGCAATCCGGGGACGAGAAACACCGTCTCCTGCGGCTCGATCGAGGAGAAGATGGGCATCCACGGCAACTCGACCTGCGTCATGAATTATGACGAGGCCGAAGGCACGCTGCTGGGCGAGGCCAATGGCGGCCTCAAGGCGATGTTCACGATGATGAACGAGGCCCGCCTCGGCGTCGGCCTGCAGGGCCTGTCGCTGTCGGAGATCGCCTACCAGAATGCCGCCGCCTATGCCAAGGACCGGTTGCAGGGTCGCTCGCTGTCGGGCCCGAAGGCGCCGGACAAGAAGGCCGACCCGATCATCGTTCATCCCGACATCCGCCGCTCGCTGATGACCATGAAGGCGTTCAACGAGGCCGGCCGTGCACTGGCGCTGTGGACCGCGATCAAGTCCGATATCGCGCACCGCTCCGCCGACGACAAGGATCGCCAGGCGGCCGACGATTACACCGGCCTGATGACGCCGGTGGTCAAGGGCGTGCTGACCGACAAGGGTTTTGATCACGCCGTCATGGCGCAGCAGGTGTTCGGCGGTCACGGCTACATCGAAGAACATGGCATGAGCCAGTTCGTGCGCGATGCCCGCATCGCCATGATCTATGAAGGCGCCAACGGCATTCAGGCGCTCGACCTCGTCGGCCGCAAGCTCGGCTTGAACGGCGGCCGAGCCATCCAGGCCTTCTTCAAGGAGGTCGGCGAGTTCTGCGAGGAAAACCGCGCGGACGAGAAGATGGCGCCCTTCACCAAGGGTCTGAAGAAGGGCCTCAACGATTTGCAGGCGGCGACCATGTGGCTGCTGCAGAATGGCATGGCCAAGCCCGATAATGCCGGTGCGGCCTCGACCGACTACATGCATCTCTTCGGCCTCGTCGCGCTGGGCTACATGTGGGCGCAGATGGCCAAGGCGGCACAGGGCAAGACTGATGCCAACGGCTCCCAGTCTTTCTACGATAACAAGGTGGTGACGGCGCGCTTCTTCATGGAGCGGATCATGCCGGAGACCTCGGCGCACCTCGCCCGTATTTCGAGTGGTGCCGATACGCTGATGGCCCTGCCGGCGGAAGCGTTCTAAACTCCGTCTCGCTAGCCTTTCTGTCTGTCGATACGCGGAGGAAATCGTGGCGACAAATCCCGCCGAAGTGCTCTCTTTGCCGAAACCAGCCTGGGCGGCCGACGAGGTCGGCATGCTCTACGACATGGCTACCCGCTTCATGTCGGAGGAGATCGCGCCGCGCTACGACGAGTTCGAGAAGAACGAGATGGTCGACCGCGAAAGCTGGCTCAAGGCTGGTTCCGCCGGCCTGCTCTGCGCGTCCATGCCGGAGGAATATGGCGGCTCCGGCGGCACCTTCGCGCATGAGAGCGCCATCATCGAGGCGATCGGCCATGTCGGCGTCGACGGTTTCGGCATCGGCCTGCACAATTCGATCGTCGCCCCCTACATCCTCCATTACGGTTCGGAAGAGCAGAAGAAGAAATGGTTGCCCAGGCTCGCCACCGGCGAACTGATCGGCGCCATTGCCATGACCGAGCCCGGCGCCGGTTCCGACCTGCAGGGTGTCAAGACCCGTGCCGAGAAGGACGGCAACCAGTACAAGATCAACGGCTCCAAAACCTTCATCACCAACGGCCAGCTGGCGAACTTCATCATCGTCGTCACCAAGACCGATCCGGAGAAGGGCGCCAAGGGCACATCGCTGATGGTCATCGAGACCGACGAGGTCGAGGGGTTCGAACGCGGCCGCAACCTCGACAAGATCGGGCTGAAGGCCAACGACACGTCGGAGCTGTTCTTCAACGACGTGCGTGTACCGACTTCCAATCTGCTCGGCCATGAAGAGGGACAGGGCTTCGTCCAGCTGATGCAGCAACTGCCGCAGGAACGATTGCAGATCGGCACCGGGGCGATCGCCATGATCGAGCGGGCGCTGGCGCTGACCATCGACTACGTCAAGGAACGCAAGGCCTTCGGCAAGGCGATCATCGATTTCCAGAACACACAATTCAAACTGGCGGAGCTGAAGACCGAGGCCACCATCGGCCGCGTCTTCTACAATGACTGCGTCACCCGCCACACCAATGGCGGCCTCGATCCGGTGACCGCTTCGATGGCCAAGTACTGGCTCTCCGACCTCCAGGGCAAAGTCGTCGACGAATGCCTTCAATTGCATGGCGGCTATGGCTACATGAATGAATATCCGATCGCCCGCATGTTCCGCGACGCTCGCGTCCAGCGCATCTATGGCGGCACCAACGAGATCATGAAATTGCTGATCGGACGCTCGCTCTGAGCAGCTTTTCAGCGAACCCCAGGGAGCATGAAAAATGACCGAAGCTTATGTCTATGACGCCGTGCGCACGCCGCGCGGCAAGGGCAAGAAGGACGGATCGCTGCACGAAGTGCCGGCGGTACGGCTCGCCGCCAGGACGCTCGAGGCCCTGCGCGATCGCAACGGGCTGGACACTGCAAACGTCGACGACATCATCTTCGGCTGCGTCGACCCGGTCGGCGAGGCGGGTTCCGTCATTCCACGCGCCGCCGCCTTCGAGGCCGGCTACGACACCAAGGCACCCGGCATGCAGATCTCGCGCTTCTGCGCCTCCGGCTTGGACGCCATCAATTTCGGCGCCGCCAAGATCGCGCAAGGCGCCGATGAAATCGTCATCGCCGGCGGCGTCGAATCCATGTCGCGCGTCGGCATGGGCATGTCCGGTGGCGCCTGGTTCATGGATCCTTCGGTCGGCCTGCCCGGCTGGTTCGTGCCGCAAGGCATTTCGGCCGACCTGATCGCCACCAAATACGGCTTCTCGCGCGACGACGTCGACGCTTACGCGGTCGAGAGCCAGAAGCGCGCCGCAAGATCCTGGGCCGATGGCCGCTTCAAGAACTCGGTCATCCCGATCAAGGACCAGAATGGTCTCACCATTCTCGATCATGACGAGCATATGCGGCCGTCGACCGACATGCAGTCGCTCGCCTCGCTCAACCCGTCCTTCGTCATGCCCGGTGAAATGGGCGGCTTCGACGCGGTGGCGGTGCAGAAGCATCCGGAGGTCGAGGAGGTCAACCACGTCCACCACGCCGGCAACTCGTCCGGCATCGTCGATGGCGCGGCGGCCGTGCTGCTCGGCTCGAAGAAGGCCGGCAAGGCGATGGGCCTGAAGCCGCGCGCGCGCATCCGCACCTTCGCCAACATCGGCTCCGAGCCGGTGCTGATGCTGACCGGTCCGGTCGATGTCACCGAGAAACTGCTGAAGCGCGCCAAGATGAAGCTGTCGGATATCGACCTGTTCGAGCTGAACGAGGCTTTTGCCTCGGTGGTGCTGCGCTACATGCAGGCTTTCGAAATTCCGCACGACAAGATCAACGTCAATGGCGGCGCCATCGCCATGGGTCACCCGCTCGGCGCCACCGGCGCGATGATCTTCGGCACCGTGTTGGACGAACTCGAGCGGCGCGACCTCAACACCGCGCTGGTGACGCTCTGTATCGGCGCCGGCATGGGCACTGCAACCATCATCGAACGCGTCTGACGGGGAGAGAACGATGAGCTACACCAATTTCACCCTCGACATCGACGCCGATGGCATCGCCTTGGTCACCTGGAACAGCCCGGACCGCTCGATGAACGTCTTCACCGAAGAGGTGATGCGCGAGTTGAACGACATCGTGGACAAGGTGGCCAGCGACGCCGCCATCAAGGGCGCGGTGATCACCTCCGGCAAGGACACCTTCTCCGGCGGTGCCGACATCACCTTGCTGCAGAAGATGCTGACCACCTTCGCCACCGACAAGGTCAAGGATGTCGAAAAGGCGACCAAGGCGCTGTTCGACAACGCCGGCATCATGACCGGCCTGTTCCGCAAGCTGGAAACCTGCGGCAAGCCATGGGTCTCGGCGATCAACGGCACCTGCATGGGCGGCGCCTTCGAAATGTCGCTCGCTTGCCATGGCCGCGTCGCGGCCGACTCCGACAAGGTCAGGATGGCACTCCCCGAGGTGAAGATCGGCATCTTCCCCGGTGCCGGCGGCACCCAGCGTGTGCCGCGGCTGACCGACCAGCAGCAGGCATTGCAAATGCTGACCTCCGGCCAGACCCTGTCGCCGCAGAAGGCGAAGGCGATGGGCCTGATCCATGAGATCGCCGAACCGGCCAAGCTGGTCGAGACCGGCAAGGCAATGATCAGGAACGGCCTCAAGCCGGTGGCGCCGTGGGACGAGAAGGGTTTCAAGCTGCCCGGCGGCCCGGTCTATTCGGCGGCCGGTGCCAATCTGTGGCCGCCAGCCATCGCCATCCTGCGCCGCGAGACCCATGGCAATTATCCGGCCGCCGCGGCGATCCTGAAATGCGTCTATGAGGGCCTCCTGGTGCCCTTCGACACGGCGCTCAGGATCGAGCAGCGCTATTTCACCGAGATCATGCAGACCAAGGAAGCGGCGGCGATGATCCGCTCGCTGTTCGTGTCGCTGCAGGAACTGAACAAGGGCGCACGCCGCCCGGCCGGCGTGCCCGACACCAAGTTCAAGAAGATCGGCATCCTCGGCGCCGGCTTCATGGGCGCGGGCATCGCCTATGTCACCGCCAAGGCCGGCATTCCGGTGGTGCTGCTCGACCGGGACATGGAGGCGGCCGCAAAGGGCAAGGCGCATTCCGACGGCCTGATCTCGGATCAGGTCAAGAAGGGCCGTGCCAAGCCCGAGGACAAGGACAAGCTCTTGTCTCTGATCACGCCGACGGCAGACTATGCCGACCTCGCCGGCTGCGATCTCGTCGTTGAAGCCGTGTTCGAGGATTCCGCCGTCAAGAAGAACGCCACCGAACAGGCGGAAGCCGTGCTGAAATCGTCGGCGATCTTCGCCTCGAACACCTCGACCATTCCGATCACCGGCCTCGCCAGGAATTCGGCGCGGCCGAAGAATTTCATCGGCATCCACTTCTTCTCGCCGGTCGACAAGATGATGCTGGTCGAGATCATCCTTGGCAAGAAAACCGGCGACAAGGCCCTGGCCACCGCGATCGACTTCGTGCGGGCCATCAAGAAGACGCCGATCGTCGTCAACGACACGCGCGGCTTCTACGTCAATCGCTGCGTGCTGCGTTACATGTCGGAAGCCTACAAGATGCTGATCGAAGGCGTGCCCGCGCCGATGATCGAGAATGCGGCTAAGGCCGCCGGCATGCCGGTCGGTCCCTTGGCGCTGACCGATGAGACGGCCATCGACCTTGCCCAGAAGATCATGAAGCAGACCATCAGGGATCTCGGCGAAAAGGCCGTCGACCCCAGGCAGATGGCGCTGATCAACACCATGGTCGACGATCACGGCCGTTTCGGCCGCAAGAACGGCAAGGGTTTTTACGACTATCCGGCCAAGCCGGCCAAGAAGAAGCTGTGGCCCGGCCTCAAGGACCTTTATCCGCAGCTCGCGGCCGAGAAGGTCGACTATGAGGAGCTGCAGCAGCGCCTGCTGGTCACCATCGCGCTCGAAGCGGCGCGCGTGATGGAAGAGGGCATCGTCACCGATCCACGCGAGGCCGATGTCGGCTCGATCCTGGCCTTCGGCTTTGCGCCCTACACCGGCGGCGCGCTGTCCTACATCGACGGCATCGGCGCCAAACAATTCGTCAAGATCGCCAAGGCGCTGCAGAAGAAGTATGGGGCCGAGTTCAAGGCGCCCAAGCTGCTCCTCGACATGGCCGAGAAAGGTGAGACCTTCTACGAACGCTTCGACCCCTATGCCAAGGGCGATGTGAAGCAGGCAGCCTGACAGAGCGTCATGTTATGTCTGGGCGCGCATGCTGGCCACGGCGCGAAGCCGTGGCCCCTACATGATGGGCGGTGAAGGCCGGCTGGCCTTTCGCTGCCTGCCGACCGACTATGGCCGCAAGGCGCGCCGCTTCCTCGACATTGACGCGGTTGTCGCCGCACTTGGCCGTGCGGTGAACCGCGGCCACCGACCGAGGCAGAACGCAATTTCATGACATCGCACCAGGGACTGCGCGGCCTGGCCAAATCGTCCGGCTGATCAACCCGTTGGTAAGCAGGATTCGATCGACTTCCCCAAACCAGGCGTGGATGATATATTAGATATCGCTAACATGATGTTGGCGGAGGAGTAATCATCATGCGTATGATGCTGAGAGTTTCCATCCCGGCCGAGGAAGGCAATAAGGCGATCAAGGACGGCAGCATGGGCAAGATCATCGAGCAAACCCTGTCCGATCTCAAGCCGGAGGCTGCCTATTTTACCGCAGACGGTGGTTGGCGGACGGCCTACCTTTTCCTGGAGGTAAAGGACAGTTCGGACATGCCCTATGTCGCCGAGCGGTTCTTCTTCGCCTTCAATGCCACCGTCGAGCTGATCCCGGTGATGAACGTCGACGAGCTCCAGAAAGGCCTGCCGAGGGCGATGGCGGCATTGGCCGGATAGCGGCTTCGGCCATGACACTGTGCCGTCGTTGCGGCACACAGCTTTGTTCGTGATCCGCCGGCCCGCTGGTGGACAACGCAGCCGTTGCGCGTTAGACAGGAAGAGGCATTTTTTCCTGTTTCGAAGGAGAGCACGTCATGCTCTCGCACGACCGAGTCTGGGCTGCCATCGATGCTCTTGCCGAGCGCTATTCGCTTTCGGCTTCGGGTCTGGCAAGGCGCGCGGGACTTGATTCAACCGCCTTCAACAAATCCAAACGCTTGTCCTCGGACGGTCGGCCGCGCTGGCCTTCGACCGAATCGCTGGCCAAGATCATCGAGGCGACGGGCGCTTCGCTGGACGAATTCACCGGGCTGATCGAAGGCCGTGGCGCATCGCCCGCCAGCCGGCGCGCGGTGCCGTTGCTCGGCTTCGCCCAGGCCGGCGCCGGCGGCTTCTTCGACGATGCCGGCTTTCCGGCGGGGCAGGGCTGGGATCTCGTCGAATTGCCGGCGCAATCGACCGAAAGTTCCTATGCGCTGCAGGTGCAGGGCGATTCTATGCTGCCGCTATACCGCAATGGCGACGTCCTCATCGTCGAGCCGGGTGCGGCCACCCGTAAGGGCGACCGCGTCGTCGTCAAGACCACTTCGGGCGAGGTGATGGCCAAGGTGCTCGAGCGCCAGACAGTCAAGTCGATCGCGCTGGTCTCGCTCAATCCGGAGCATCCGGACCGCGATATCCCCATGCTCGAGGTCGAGTGGGTGGCGCGGATCGTCTGGGCAAGCCAATAGGTGCAACGGGTGCGACTTCCTCATCTTGTCCTGGCGGTTCTGATGATCCCGGCGATGGCGGCGCTGGTCGTTGCCGGCGGACGCACGCTGAAAGGCAGCGAAAGCACTGTTGCGGTGGATCAGATCGATCCCGGCGCCGACACTACCGCTGAGGCAGATAGGGATGCGACGCCCGAGGAACCGTCCACCTCAGCGATTCGTGCACCGGCGCAGCCACCAAATCCGGCGGTGCATTCGCGGGCGATCGACCCGGACGTGGTCGCGCCGCCGGAACTGCCCACCGGCGAACTCGAGCGGGTCGAGCCGCGTGCGCCGTTGAGCAAGCTGGCGCTCGCCGTGCCGCCCAAGCCTAAAATGCCCGACGACTGGAACGGCACGAAGCTGTTCCAGCCGGTCGCTCCGGCCGCCGGCCTGATCGAGGCGAAGGGGTATTCGGTCGCGATTTCCGGCATCGATGTCGTCAGGCAGGACGAGACCTGCACCACCGACGGGAAATCCTGGCCGTGCGGCATCCGCGCGCGCACGGCATTCCGCGCCTTTCTGCGCGGCCGCGCCGTGGTTTGCACGGTGCCGCCGGAAGGCGGACGCGACCGGATCGCGGCGGAATGCCGGATCGGCAAGCAGGATGTCGGTCAATGGCTGGTCGAAAACGGGTGGGCGCGTGCCGCCAAGGGCGGACCCTATGTCGAGGCCGGTGACAAGGCACAAGGCGCGAAGAAAGGCATTTTCGGGTCGGCGCCGAACCTTGCCGGCATCTCGGCGATGCCGGCCGCACCCACCCCAGCGCCTCAGGCGCCGGGCTCGATCCTGGAGGAGGACGGCGGCGTCCTCAAGCCAGCTGACCAGCCAGCGCCTTCTGAATGAGCGAGCGGGTCTCGGCGACGCCGTAGAGGGCGGCGAACGATCCGAAGCGTGGACCACGCTCCTGGCCGATCAGCACCTGGTAGATCATCTGGAAGAAGGCGCCTGAGACACCCGGGCCACCTTCAGGACTTTGCTTGGAATGATCCTGATAGCGTTCGATCTTGCGCGCCACGTTGAGCGAAGCGTTCTGGATCGCTTCGCCGCTGGCGCCCGCCGGCAAGTCGCCAAGTGCCTTTTCGAGAGCCACCAGCGCTTCGCGCTCGACCTCGTCGGCCGGGCGAAAGGTTTTCGTCGGCTTCACGAAATCGTCGAAGTAGCGGATCGCGTAGCCCGTCAGCCGGTCCAGCTCGGGATGGGTCGCCGGAGTCACACCCGCGACGTGACGCGAGATGAAACCCCACAGAACGTCCTTGTTCTGCGCATTGGAGGCGCTGACAAGGTTGAGCAGCAACGAGAACGGCACTGGCATGTCGATGGCGGGCGGATTGCCGTCATGCATATGCCAGACCGGGTTGCCCAGCCGCTCCTTCCACTCTTGGCGGGGATAGGCGGCGAGGAAGGTGTAATATTCGTCCACGGCCCGCGGGATGACGTCGAAATAGAGTTTCTTGGCCTGCCGCGGCCGCTGGTACATGTAGAGCCCCAGGCTCTCGGTCGGCGCATAGGTCAGCCATTCGTCGATGGTCAGGCCGTTGCCTTTCGACTTGGAGATCTTCTGGCCATTCTCATCGAGGAACAGTTCGTAGACGAAATGCTCCGGCGCCCGCCCGCCCAGTATGTTGCAGATGCGGTCATAGACCACTGCATTGGTCTGATGATCCTTGCCGAACATCTCGAAATCGACGCCGAGTGCCGCCCAGCGCATGCCGAAATCCGGCTTCCACTGCAGCTTCACGCGGCCGCCGGTGACCGGCAGCGTGGTTTCGGTGCCATCATCGTCGAAGGTGATGGTACCGGCCTTGGCGTCGACATGCTTCATGGGAACGTAAAGCACGCGCCCACTCTTTGGCGAGATCGGCAGGAAGGGGCTGTAGGTCGCCTGCCGCTCAGGTCCGAGCGTCGGCAGCATGACCGCCATGATCTGGTCATAGCGTTCGGCGGCGCGCAACAGCATCGCATCGAAGCGGCCTGACTTGTAGTATTGCGTCGCGCTGGCGAATTCGTAATCGAAGCCGAACGTGTCCAGGAAGCGGCAGAGCATCGCATTGTTATGGTCGGCGAAGCTAGCATAGTCGCCGCCGAAGGGGTTGGGCACCGATGACAGCGGCTTGTGCAGATATGGCTCGAGCGCAGCGCGGTCCGGCACGCTGTCGGGTATCTTGCGCATGCCGTCCATGTCGTCGGAAAAGCACAGCAGCTTGGTCGCGACCTTGTCCTGCGTCAGCACGCGAAACGCATGGCGCACCATCGAGGTGCGCGCCACTTCGCCGAACGTGCCGATATGCGGCAGGCCCGACGGTCCATAGCCGGTCTCGAACAGGATCGTTTCGGGGAAATCGGCGCCCTTGTAGCGTTCGATAATCTTTTTGGCTTCCTCGAACGGCCATGCCTTGCTCTCGGCCGCGGCCGTCAGCAGTTCGGGATTGAGATCGATGATGTTTGATCCCGCCATGTCACAGTTTTCCAGATTGTATCCCGGCAATAGCCGCAAGTGCATTTTCAACCGGTCTCTAGGCGTGCGTGGCCGGAGCGTCAACGCGTCGGGCGCTTTTTCCTTGCGGCCTCAGGCTCCCCTTCCTACCTTCGGAGCCCGTTCAAGGAGCAAAGAATGCTGTCGCCCACCCCGCACGAAGCCCTGATCTATCTGATGGTCATCACTTCGGCCTCCGACCGGGACATGACCGATGTCGAACTGGCCAGGATCGGTGAGGTTGTTCGCTCGTGGCCGGTGTTCGAGGATTTCAAGCAGGACCGGTTGGTTGCCGTGGCCCAGGCCTGCCAGAAGATGCTGCATGAGAAGGGTGGGCTCGAAGGTGTCCTGACCCAGGTCTCGGAGGCGCTGCCGGAGCGGTTGCGCGACACCGCCTATGCCGCGGCCTTCGAAGTGGCCGCCGTCGATCTGGAGATGCGGCTGGAGGAAGTGCGGGTGCTGCAGTTGATCCGTCGTCAGCTCGATCTCGACACGCTGACCGTGGCGGCCATCGGTCGTGCGGCCAAGGCGCGGCTGCGAACTCTGACCTGACGAGGTTACGGCCGGATCAGAAAAGCTGACCGGACCTGATCAGAAGAAACTGACCGGGAAATAGCGCAGGTAGAATTCGGCAAAGGTGCCTTTCATCGAAATCTCTTGCAAAGCGTAGTCGAGGGCCGCGGCCAGCGCCGGATTGTCCGCTCGCGTGGCGATGGCCATGCCGGTGCCCAGATATTCGGGCGCCAGGTAGGGGCCGCCGGCAAAGCGGCAGCAGCCGGCGGCATCGGAGCCGCCGAGCCAGAAGGCGAAGCGCATGCCATCGCCGAAGGCCGCGTCGATCTTGCCGGCCTTGAGATCGCCATAGAGGGCTTCCGGCTTGTCGAAGGGGACGACCTGGACCGTGCCGAAATAGTCGCGCAGCATGCGTTCATGGGCCGAGCCCGATATCACGCCGACGCGCTTGCCGTGCAATTTGTCGAAGAGCGGTTCCGCCAGCGCCTTGTTCTTCGCGGTGATGAAGCGCGCCGGGAACTGCAGGTAGGCGCGCGAGAAGGCGTATGTCTGGCGCGACTGTGGCGTTGGGGCAATGCCGGCGATAACAGCTTCACCTTCGCCCCTCTCAAGCGCGCCTTGAAGCTCCGCCCAAGGCAAGGCCTGGATCTGGCATTTGTCGACGATGCCGAGTTCCGCGCAGATGGCGCGCGCCAGGTCGATGTGGAAACCGGACAGCTTCCCCGCGCCGTCGAGGAAATTGAAGGGGGGAAAATCCGTGGTCGTCAGGAACCGCAGCCGCGGCAGCGCCGAAAGGTCGGGCTTGGGAAGCCGCTCCTTGGCATCCCACAACACCGGCACCTGCGGCTCCGCCGCGCCCGCGCCGGAAACCCATGACAATGCGGCGATGAGCGCCGCTGCCAGGACATGGGACCTCCATTGGAACGCCACGATAAAACTCCGCCGCACCCGTGCTCGTGCCGGTTTTGGTACGAAAACGATGCAGGCACAATGCTTTTTGATTTCAACGCTTCGATTTCAGGATATGGTTCGGTCGGTTTGCAAACAGCGGTGGCTGCCCTGGTGGGATGCCAGGGTCGAGAACCACAACCGGAAGCGGGCGCTTTGCAATCCGTGGTCGGTGGCGAAGTGCCGGGAAGGCGCGGACCATGGACTTAATGCATGAGGCAACATGGGGTTGATGTTGCGATGAGTCAGTTCGATCGAACGCTGGAATACATAGATCAACTGCAGCACGCCGCAACGGCGGCCGCGGTCTGCGAGAAACTGTTGGGCGTAACGTCGGAGTTCGGCCTGACCGCGCTGATGGCCGGAACCGTTCCGCAGCCGGGCACACCGACGGGCCAGCAGAAGCAGCATGTGCTGCTCTGCGACTGGCCGGTCGAATGGCTCGAGCGCTACGTGACGCGCAACTATGTCGATCACGATCCCGTCGTCAGTCACATGAAACAGCTGCAAGCGCCGTTCCAGTGGCGGGAAGCCGCCCAGGGCATCCGCATCGACAAGAGCAGCGGCGAAGTGATGGGCGACGCCGGCGCCTTCAAGCTGCGCGACGGGCTGGCCTTTCCGTTGATCACGCTCGACGGCGAAATCGTCATGGTGTCGCTGGGGGGCGAGGCCGTGGAACTGTCGGCGGCCGAGTTCGGCCTGGTCTCCCTGGTCTCGACCTATGCCGTCGGCCGCGCCATGCAACTCCACACCATGGCGACCACGACGATCGATCACATCGAGCTGACGCCGCGCGAACGCGAATGCCTGCAATGGGCTGCCGTCGGCAAGTCCGAATGGGAGATTTCCCAAATCCTCGGCATCTCCGAGCACACCTCGGAGAAACATCTTCTTAACGCCAAAAGCAAACTCGGTGCCGTCAACCGGGTCCAGGCAGTCGCCGAGGCGATAAGGCGCGGCTACATTAGCTAGGTCGGCCGTGCAGGCCTAGAACTTCTTGCCTACGTGATCACGCAATTTTCGCATCGAAGCACGGCCGTATCTTCCCCTGAACCACAGGAGACTACGGAATGCTTTTTTGTCTTACGACCAAGGAATTGATGGAACGTCCCGACCTTTGGGAGGCCGTCCATCGGCTGCGCTACCGGATATTCGTCGAGGAGATGGGATGGGAGGACCTTCGGCGCCCCGACGGATTTGAAGTCGACCAGTTCGATCATGACGAGGCGGTGCATCAGATCGTCATCAGGGGCAATGAAGTCGCGGGCTATCAGAGGATGTTGCCGACCACACGGCCGCATTTGTTGACCGAGGTGTTGACCGATCTCTCCGAAGGAACGCCGCCGGCGGGTCCCAACATCTGGGAGTTGACCCGCTACGCGGTGGCTCCGGGTTTTCGCGATGGCCGGCGCGGCGTCTCGACCGTCGGCACGGAATTGATAGCCGGCTTCGTCGAGTGGGGTCTGAAGCGCGGCGTCGACAAGGTGATCATCGAGTTCGAGCCGATGTGGGTGCTGCGCGCATTGCAACTGCACTTCCTGGCGACGCCGCTCGGTTATCAGCGCACCTATGGCAACCAGCAGGTCGTGGCGACGCTGCTCACCTTCAACGAGCACACGCTGGACGTGGTGCGTTCGCGCCGCAATCATCATGCACCCGTCCTAGCCAGGGGATATCCCGACATGTTCGGTCAAAGGAGGGCGTCATGAACGCGCACCCGCAACCCGAACTGCGCAACCACACACTGATCGTCACTGTGTCGTCGAACGACGGCCGGCCGGTGCTCGACCGGAGGGCCTATGAGAGCCTTGCCAGGACGTTCCATGAAGCCGCCGAGAATGACGAGGTGCGGGTCGTCGTGCTGCGCGGCCTGGCGGGCTGCTTCTGCCTCGGTGGTGATTTTTCCGAATTCCTGGATGCCGCCAAGCACCAGAAGCTGATCGCCGCCGTCACCGACATGTTCCGCATGCTGGCGACGTTTCCAAAGCCGATCCTGGCCTGTGTCGACGGCGATGCCGTCGGCGTCGGCTGCACCATCCTGTTCCATTGCGACATGGTGATCGCATCTGAAAAAAGCACGTTCCGGGTGCCGTTCGTCGATTTCGGCCTGGTGCCGGACGCGGCAACCAGCATCCTGGCGCCGCAGAAACTCGGCTATGCCGGTGCTTTCCGCTTCTTCTGTCTCGGCGACACGCTTGTTGCCGAAGACGCCAGAGCGCTCGGCCTCGTTGCCGAGATCGTCGCGGAAGGCAGCGTCGAGGAAGCGGCGCTTGGCCGAGCCAGGCAGCTCGCCAAAAAGCCGGTTGCCGCTTTGCTGCAGACACGCGGCCTGCTCAAGGGGAACACCGCCGCGCTTTGCGAGCGCATCGACGAGGAGATATCGCTGTTCCAGCAGGCGCTGCAGGACGACGCCACGTTGCGACGGTTGCAGCGGATCGCCAGGCTGGCTGCCTGAGCCACTGCCCGGAATGCCGTGCCGCGCGGACCATCACGCGGCACGGCGGTATCAACTTTCCTTGCCCAGGAATGACGGCCCTTCGCCGATGATCTTCTTGTCTTCCTTGCCGATGTCGTCGAGATCGCGCCCCTCATAGGGCAGCGACAGGAGGATGCGGCGCATCACCGCCAGCCGCGCGCGGCGCTTGTCGTTGGCCCGCACGATGATCCATGGCGCGAACTCTTTGTGGGTGCGCTCGAACATGGTGTCGCGCGCCTTGGTGTAATCGTCCCACTTGGTGATGCCGGCAATGTCGATCGGCGAGAACTTCCAGCTCTTCAGGGGGCTGTAGCGGCGATCGTGAAAGCGCTCGAGCTGCGTCTCCCGGCCGATGTTCAGCCAGAATTTGAAGAAATGGATGCCGTCATTGACGATCATGCGTTCGAAATGCGGCGTCTCGTCGAGAAACTTCTCGTGCTGTTCGGGGGTGCAGAACCCCATCACCGGCTCGACGCCGGCACGATTGTACCAGGAGCGGTCGAAGGTGACGAATTCGCCCGCTGTCGGGAAATGGTCGGCATAGCGCTGGTAGTACCATTGCCCCAGTTCCGTCGGGGTTGGCTTGGTCAGCGCGACGTTGCGCGCCGTGCGTGGGTTAAGATACTGGCGCAGCACGAAGATCGTGCCGCCTTTGCCGGCAGCGTCACGACCCTCGAACAGCGCCATCATCCGCTTGCCGGTCGCCTGCAGCCATGCCTGCGCCTTGACGAGCTCGATCTGCAATTTCTCGAGCGTCTCGTCATACTCCTCGCTCTTCATCTTCTTGTCGTAAGGATATCCGCCCGCGGTCAGCTTGTTCTCCTCGACCCAGTCCGGAAGCTCGGGATTCTCGATATCGAACTCCCGTTCCTTGCCGCCGATCCTGATTTTCAGCGGGCCTGAGGTTGGAGTGACCGAATTGTCGTTGGCTTTTTTCATGCAGACGAACCCTTTTAAGTGTCTGGACTCATGCTATTGGGAGCCACTACAGCGCCGCGCCTCCGTTTGGACGCGCAAAGGAGGCTGTAGCACTTTTGATTTGCGGTCCAGCGGAAGTTTTCGCCGCCGTCTGACCGGTGGAGGCTGGGCGCGCGAATGACCGAGCTGGGCGCAGAGCAGAAGAGCACGGGGCAAGCTGTGGCCGCTCGGCTGTGGCACAGCCGCTGGCTGCTTGCGGCCGGTGTCGTGGCGGTTCTGATCGCCTTTGGCTTCGCGGGCTTTTCCGCCTACGTGCTGGTGCCGGCGCTGCTCCTGCTGCTGGCCGCGGCAATATTGCCGGTCACCGGCGCCCGCCATTCCGCGGGGAACGCCGCGGCGATCGAGGCGATTGGCTTGCAGCGCCTGTCCGGTGAATATCTGGCGGCCGCCGTCGCCGACCCGCTGATCATTTTCGACCACGCCGCCACCATCGTCCACGCCAACGCCGCCGCCTTTGCCGCCTTTGGCGGCATCGCGCCCGGCATATCGCTGCCGCTGAAATTCCGGGCGCCGGAAATGCAGGCGCTGCTCGACAGTGTGCTGTCGGGCACTGTCGCCTCGGATGTCGTCGACTACACCGAGAAACTGCCAGTCGAACGGGCCTACCGTGTCAGCGCATCGTCGGTTGGGCATGGCACCGATCTTTATGTGCTGGTTTTCAAGGACCAGAGCGAGGCGCGGCGTATCGACCGCATGCGCGCCGATTTCATCGCCAATGCCAGTCACGAATTGCGCACCCCGCTGGCCTCGATCGCGGGCTTCATCGAAACGCTGCGCGGACCGGCCCGCAACGATCCGGCGGCGCGCGAGCAATTCCTCCAGATCATGCAGAACCAGACCGGCCGCATGGCGCGCCTGATCGACGACCTCCTGTCGCTGTCGCGATTGGAGATGAAGCCCTATCTGAAGCCGGGAACCGAAGTAGATCTGCGCCAGACCGTCGACAGTGTCATCGATTCGCTCGGCCCGCTCGCCCGCGAAACCAGTGTCGCCATCGAGCGCGAATTCGCAGCCGGTCCTCTCAATGTGCCGGGCGATCGCGATGAACTGTTCCAGGTGTTCGAGAACCTTTTGGAAAATGCCTGCAAATACGGACAGTCGGGCGGCCGTGTCGTGGTGTCGATCACGCGCGGCGATGATGGTTCCGAACCTGGCATCGACGTCACGATCAGGGATTTTGGTCCCGGCATCCCCGAGGAGCACATACCGCGCATCACCGAGCGCTTCTATCGTATCGATGTCGAGACCAGCCGGACCCAGAAGGGCACGGGGCTTGGCCTGTCGATCGTCAAGCACATCCTGACGCGTCACAACGCCAGGCTGACGATCAGGTCCGAGGTCGGCAAGGGCGCCGCCTTCTCGGTCCATTTGCCGGCGCACTGATACTGCCCTAGTTTTCCACGGGGCCGTTTCTTTTTTCTGTCATCCCGTTAGCGTATCAGCGGGGATTCGAGGAAACGACTCAAAGACAAGATCCCGTGGGAAGGCATTTCATCCATGCAGTCCGTTCACATTGTCAGCGCCTATGACGAGGAACTGAAATATCTTTCGAAGCGCATCGCCGCGATGGGTGGGCACGCCGAGCGCATGGTCGAGCAGGCGGTCGCCGCCCTGGTCAATGCCGATCCGGGGCTGGCTCAGAAGGTCATCCGAGACGACGCCGTCCTGGACGAGGGACAGCGTGAGATCGACGACAAGGCGATCATCATTATCGCCAGGCGTCAGCCTATGGCGACTGACCTGCGCGAGATCGTCGGCGCCATCCGCATTTCGGCCGACCTCGAGCGCGTCGGCGACCTCGGCAAGAACGTCGCCAAGCGGGTGGTTGCCGTTACCGACGGCCGGCAGCCGACCAGCCTGTTTCGCGGCTTGGAGGCTCTGGCCAATTTGGCGCTGACCCAGCTGAAGGAAGTCCTCGACGTCTATGCATCGCGCTCAGTCGACAAGATCGGCTTCGTGCGCGACCGTGACGACCAGATCGATGCCATGTACACGTCGCTGTTTCGCGAATTGCTGACCTACATGATGGAAGATCCGCGCAACATCACGCCCTGTACGCATCTGCTGTTCTGCGCCAAGAATATCGAGCGGATCGGCGATCACGCCACCAACATCGCCGAGACCATCTACTATATCGTCACCGGCGACCAGATGCCCGCCGACCGGCCGAAAGGCGACAAGACCGACAAGATCGGCCTCCCCGAGGCGCTGCCGGTGAAGTGAACGCACGTCCTCTCGAACGCTTGATCATATTGCGCTAGACTATCCCGAGATAAGCTTGCTGGTTCCCCAGGGAAGGCAACGCTTTCGGGAGGCTGCCATGGAATATGTCCGGGAGTTCAAGGCCTCGCCGCCGACATCGGGCATCATCGCCTGCGGTGTCTATACCGCCGGGCGCCGCATCGCCGATATTCCGATCGAGGAAGCGGGCGAATGGGCCAAGAAGTCGGGACATGTCGTCTGGATCGGGCTGCTTGAGCCTGACCGCGAACTTCTGCTGCGCGTCAAGGCGCAGTTTCATCTGCATGAACTGGCGATCGAGGATGCCGAGCATCCGCACCAGCGGCCAAAGATCGAGCAATATGGCGATGCGCTGTTCATCGTCGCCCGCACGGCGCAGCTGATCGACGGGCGCGTCACCTTCGGCGAGACACATCTGTTTGTCGGCTCAGGCTATATCGTCAGCGTCAGGCACGGTCCTTCGACATCCTATGCCGCCGTGCGGCAGCACTGGGAAAGCTGCCCGCACTCGCTGGCCAAGGGAGAGGATTTCGTCCTCTATGCCATTCTCGACTTCATCGTCGACAATTACATGCCCGTGCTCGAGCAGATCGAGGACGAGGTCGAGGCGATCGAGGACAAGGTCCTGCTGAAGCCAATGACCGGCCCCGACATCGAACGCCTTTACATGCTGCGCCGCGACCTCCTGCGCCTGCGCAACGCGGCATTGCCCCTGGTGGAAGTCTGTCGCCGGCTGACCAGCGCCGACCTGCCGCAGATCCATTCGGCCATGCACCCGCTGTTCCGCGACGTTACGGATCATATCCGTACCGTCCAGGAGAAGATCGACAGTCTGCGCGAGGTGCTGGCCTTTGCCTTCGAGGCCAGTCTTCTGGTCGGCCAAAGCCAGGAAACGGCGATCTCCAAGAAACTCGCCTCATGGGCGGCCATCCTGGCGGTGCCAACCGCATTCGCCGGCATCTACGGCATGAACTTCACCGACATGCCGGAGCTGAAGATGGCATATGGCTATCCGATGGTGCTGGCCACCATCGCGCTTATCTGCTGCTTCCTTTATTGGCGCTTCAGGAAGAACGGCTGGCTGTGAGGAAGTCAGTAGTCAGTGGACGGTAGTCGGTAGTCGGTAGTGAGTAGTCGGTAGTGGTTGGTGGGAGCGCTTGTTTCCTCACTACTCACTACTCACTACTCACTACTCACTACTCACCGCTTATCTATTCCGCCGCCGCTCCGCCGCCGGCTGGAACGCCACGCGGGCATGGTATTTACAGTAGGGACCGGTTTCAGCGGCTTCGTTGCCGCAGAAATTGAAGTCCTCCGAAAGTGGATCGCCGTTCGGCCATTTGCAGGTGCGCTCGGTCAGTTCAACGAGCTGCAGATGCCGTGAGATCGGCACTACGACGTTCTCGACCGGACGGATGTAGTGCCGCGCCACCGGTTCGGCGTCGAATTGCGTCTGAAGGGCCGTCGCGCCGATCGAAGTCGTGACGTGGCGTGCCGTGCTTGCGGCGCGCGCCACCGATTTCTGGACGGTCGATCCCTGCGTAGCCTTCTTCTGGCGCGCCGGCGTCGCCGTTGCGCGACCGCGACCCGACAGCTTCAGCCGGTGCACCTTGCCGATGACGGCATTGCGGCTGACCCCTCCAAGCTGCGCAGCAATCTGGCTTGCGCTCAGACCCTCCGACCACAGTTTTCTCAAGAGTTCTACCCGCTCGTCAGTCCAGTTCATGACCGCGCTCCTCATAAGCGTGCGGCAATCAGAATCCATTCCCGACCCAGCACCACTGCTGGGGCAGACACCACATATATCTGGTGATTAGGTCCGCCGCACGAAATCTAGTTATTCTCAACTACAACTACTCTATGCGCTGACTCGGTGACAAGAGTCCCAAGTGCAACACGAATCGGTTTTTTCGGTTTTCCCCAACTTGCCCGGTCGCTCATGAGCCGGCGTTGCGTCGGGGAGCTTGCCGCGCGCCACTACGCGACGTTTTCGTTGACTTCATGGCCGAAAAACACGATAAGCCGCAGAAGGCCGCCGCTTTGGCGGCTTTTTTGATTTTCCGGTACCGGAGACGCATATAATGAGCGGTTCGGCGCTTTACGAGACCTTTGCTCGCGCACCCCTGGCCTTCGACCATGGGGAAGGCACTTGGCTGGTTACCGACAAGGGCGAGCGATATCTCGATTTCGCCGGCGGCATCGCGGTCAATTCGCTTGGCCATGGCCATCCGCACCTTGTCGCGGCCCTCACCGAGCAGGCGGCGAAACTCTGGCACGTCTCCAATCTCTATGAGATCCCGGGGCAGAGCAGGCTTGGCGAGCGGCTGGCTGATGCCACCTTCGCCGACAAGGTGTTCTTCACCAATTCCGGCGCCGAGGCGCTGGAATGCGCGATCAAGACGGCGCGGCGCTACCATTTCGTCAAGGGCAATCCCGAGCGCTTCCGCATCATCACCTTCGAGGGCGCCTTCCATGGCCGCACGCTGGCGACCATCGCGGCAGGCGGCCAGTACAAATATCTCGAAGGCTTCGGACCCAAGGTCGAAGGCTTCGACCAGGTTGGCTTCGACGACATCGACGCCGCCGAGAAGGCGATCACGCCCGAGACCGCCGCGATCCTGATCGAGCCGGTGCAAGGCGAGGGCGGTATCCGCCCAGTACCGACACAGTCGCTCAAGCGGCTGCGGCAGCTCTGCGAACAGCACGGCCTGTTGTTGATATACGACGAGGTCCAGTGCGGCATTGGCCGTACCGGCAAGCTGTTCGCGCATGAGTGGTCCGCGGTGACGCCCGATATCATGGCAATCGCCAAGGGCATTGGCGGCGGCTTCCCGATGGGCGCCTGCCTTGCCACCGACGAGGCGGCCGTCGGCATGACCGCCGGCGTGCACGGCACCACATTCGGCGGCAATCCGCTCGCAATGGCGGTCGGCAACGCCGTGCTCGACGTCGTTCTGGAAGACGGCTTCCTGGAGGATGTCCAGCGCAAGGCGCTGCTGATGAAGCAGGGGCTAGCCTCGATAGCCGACGAATTCCCCGAAATCGTCGAGGATATCAGGGGCACCGGGCTGATGCTCGGCCTCAAATGCGCGATGCCCAACGGCAAGGTGAACATGGCGCTGCGCGACCAGCATTTGCTGGCGGTTCCGGCCGGCGACAACGTCATTCGCCTGCTGCCACCGCTCACCGTCACCGACGCCGAGATTCACGAAGCGCTCAACCGCATCCGCGCCGGCGCCAAGGGCCTGTCGGAGGCGATCGCCTCCGCCGCCGCGAAGTAATCCGGAACCATTCCTGATGTCAGTTCGCCATTTCACCGATCTTTCCACCGTTTCCGAAGGCGATTTGCGCTTCATGCTGGATGATGCGGTGACGCGAAAGGCGCGTCTCAAGGCCGGCGAGCGGACCAAGCCGCTCGAAGGCAAGGTGCTGGCCATGATCTTCGACAAGCCGTCGACGCGCACGCGCGTTTCTTTCGACGTCGGCATGCGCCAGCTCGGCGGCGAGACCATCATGCTGACCGGCACCGAGATGCAGCTCGGCCGCTCCGAGACAATCGCCGACACCGCCAAGGTGCTGTCGCGCTACGTCGATGCGATCATGATCCGCACCACTTCGCATGAGCGGCTGCTGGAGCTGACCGAGAATGCCACCGTTCCGGTGATCAACGGACTGACCGACGACACCCACCCTTGCCAGCTGATGGCCGACATCATGACTTTCGAGGAGCATCGCGGTCCGGTGGCCGGCAAGACGATTGCCTGGACCGGCGACGGCAACAATGTGCTGCACTCGCTGCTCGAGGCCTCGGCACGGTTCCGCTTCAACCTCAACGTCGCCGTGCCCGAAGGCAGCGAACCGGCGCAGAAGCATGTCGACTGGTCCAAGGCGCATGGCGGCAAGCTGCATTTCACCCGCTCGCCCGAGGAAGCCGTCGACCAGGCCGACTGCATCGTCACCGACTGCTGGGTGTCGATGGGGCAGGAACACCGTGCTCGCGGGCACAATGTCTTCTCGCCCTATCAGGTCAACGCGGCGCTGATGGCCAAGGCCAAGCCGGATGCATTGTTCATGCACTGCCTGCCGGCCCATCGCGGCGAGGAAGTGACCGACGAGGTCATCGACGGGCCGCATTCGGTGGTCTTCGACGAGGCCGAGAACCGGCTCCATGCCCAGAAGGCAGTGCTTGCCTGGTGCCTCGGTGCTTGAAGTGTCTTGGTGCTTGAAGTGTCTTGGGGCTTGAAGTGTCTTGGGCGCCCGAAATGCCCAGGCGCCTGAAATGCCCAGGCGCTTGATCTGCGGCGGCGCGATGCCTATCTGCGCCGCATCACGCAAATCAAGCGCGTTTGGACGCATGTGCCCACCAGGGCCGCATGGCCGCGCCCTGGAGCTTTGTCATGTTGGAAAGCCATCAAGTGACTGAACATCACCCCAAACTCGGCGAGTTCGGCTACGCCGGCGACGATCACGTCGTTCCCTTCGAGGTCGGTCCGCTCGACGTGCGCGGCCGCACGGTCCAGCTTGGGCCGATGCTCGACGCCATCCTTGGCCGCCACGATTATCCCGAGCCGGTCGCCCGCCTGCTGGCGGAAGCCTGCGTGCTGACCGTTCTGCTCGGCACCTCGCTCAAATTCGAAGGCAAGTTCATCCTGCAGACCCGTACCGACGGGCCTGTAGACATGCTGGTCGCGGACTTCTCCACGCCCTCGGCACTGCGCGCCTATGCACGCTTCGATGCGGATCGGCTCGAAGCACTGGTCGCGGCAGGCGAGACGTCCCAGCAGACGCTGCTTGGCAGCGGCGTGCTGGCGCTGACCATCGACCAGGGCGCCCATACTCAGCGCTATCAAGGCATCGTCCAGCTCGACGGCGAAACGCTGGAAGACGCGGCGCGCACCTATTTCCGTCAGTCGGAACAGATCCCGACCGATATCAGGCTCTCGGTCGCCAAGCTGCTGACGCCCGGGATCGGCGGCGCGCGCGAGCAATGGCGCGCCGGCGGCATCCTGGCGCAGTTCCTGCCGCAATCGCCCGAGCGCATGCGCATTCCGGACCTGCCGGGTGGGGACGGCGATCCGCGCGAGGAAGTCCACGATCCGGCCGATAATTCCTGGCAGGAACTCCTGGCCTTGCTCGGCACCATCGAGCCGACCGAATTGATCGACCCGACCATCGGCGCCGAGCGGCTGCTCTATCGTCTGTTCCATGAGCATGGCGTGCGCGTCTTCGGCGGCGTTCCCGTGGCCGACCAGTGCTCATGCTCCCGCGACAAGATCCGTGGCATCCTCGAAGGCTTCTCAGCGCAGGAGATCAAGGACAGCACCGAGGATGGCGGCATCCATGTCGCCTGCGAATTCTGCTCGACGCAGTACGACTTCGATCCAGCCGAGTTTGCGGCTCAGTAAAGCCTTTCCTTCTCTCCGTTCTGCGGGGAGAAGGTGCCCGAAGGGCGGATGAGGGGCGACGCGACCGTCGGCCCTCAGTTCACCGTGCGCCTTGTCCCCGGCAGATCGAGCGAGAAGGCCGGGATGGCGATGTCGAACGTCTCGCCGCGCTTGTTGCGCATCGTGTAGCGTCCGACCATGATCCCGGAGGGTGTCGAGAGCGGGCAGCCGGACGTGTACTGATAGCTGTCGCCGGGATTGAGTTCCGGCTGGTCGCCGACAACGCCCGGCCCGCGGACTTCCTCGACCCGGCCGGCACCATCGGTGATGTGCCAATAGCGCGACAGAAGCTGCACGAACTCGTCAGACTGGTTGTCGATCGTTATCTGATAGCCCCAGACGTAGCGGTTCTCCTGGGGATCCGAACGATCCTCCAGATAGAACGGCCTGACCTGCACTTCGATGTTGCGCGTCACGGCGCGGTACATGAGCGGCTCCAAAACAATCCGACGACTTTCGACGCTCGCGGTGAGCAGGTCAACGTGCGCGTCTTGTCGCGCCTGGGATTGAAACGCAGGTGCCGGCAAAGAATGTCATTTAAGTGACACACGACAATGGTGGTGTGCGCGAACCGGGCGACTCGGCCCTCTGTCGAACTGTTGAAAACGGCCGCGACGCGGGCCGACTTCCGGAGTGACCAGATCTCGATGGAACTCACTCTCATATCCGCCTCGCTTTCGACTGCCCTCATCCTCTCGAACGCTGCCAGCATCCTGCTTGCCGCTTCACAGCTGAAACGGCGCACCACGATCGCCCCGCCGGCGGGCAGATCGCCGGCGGTGTCGATTGTCGTCCCGTCGCGCGGCGTCGAGCCGTTCACACATGAGACGCTGGAACGGGCCTTCGCGCTCGACTGGCCACGCTACGAACTGATCTTCTGCGTCGCCCATGCCGACGACCCGGTGGTCAAACTGATAAACAGGGCGATTGCCCGGTTTCCGCAGGTGCCGGCCCGGCTGTTGATCGGCGACGACCGTGTCAGTGCCAATCCAAAGCTCAACAATTGCGTCAAAGGCTGGGAAGCGGCGCGCCACGCCTGGGTCATTCTTGCCGATTCCAACGTTCTGATGCCGAGGGACTATGTCGAGCACATGATGGCGGCGTGGCAGCACGGTACCGGCCTTGTCTGCTCGACGCCGATCGGCTCCAGGCCAGATGGTTTCTGGGCCGACGTCGAATGCGCCTTCCTCAACACATTGCAGGCCCGCTGGCAGTATGCCGGTGCGGCGCTCGGCCTCGGCTTCGCGCAGGGCAAGAGCATGCTGTGGAACAAGCCGATGCTCGACGCCAACGGCGGCATCCGCGCGCTGGCCGCCGAGATCGCCGAGGACGCCGCCGCAACCAAGCTGGTGAACGGCCTCGGCCTGCGTGTCAACCTCGTTGCGGCGCCCTTCGAGCAGCCCCTCGGCCAGCGCACGTTTGGCGAAATCTGGTCGCGCCAGGCCCGCTGGGCGCGCCTGCGCCGCGTCACTTTCCCGCTGTTCTTCGCGCCCGAGATCCTGACTGGTGCGGCGGTCCCGCTGGTTCTTGCGCTGATTGCCGCGGCGAGCGCCGGCGTCAGTCTCTGGGCGACCGCGATTGCCGTGCTGGCGGCATTCTATCTTCCGGAATGCGCTCTGGCCCTGGCCAAGGGTTGGCACGTCTCGACGCGCATGATCGCGGCGACGGTCGCGCGGGACGTCATGCTCCCGGCCATCTGGGCGCGCGGCTGGCTCGGCGGCGCTGTCGACTGGCGCGGCAACGCCATGACCATCCGGACCAAGACGGCGGAACTGGAGGAGACGCCGTCGAGCGCCTGATCGCTGCTGACGACGCTGCCTGGACGAAACCTATTTGGCGGCCTTCAATGCTTGGGCGATATCTTCCAGCAGGTCGTCCGTATCCTCCAGGCCGACCGACAGCCTGAGCGTACCTGGCCCGATGCCGAGTTCGGCGCGGGCCTCGTCGCTGAGGTTCTTGTGGGTGGTCGTCGCCGGATGGGTGATCAGGCTTTTGGCGTCGCCGAGATTGTTCGAGATCAGCACGATGTCGAGGGCGTTCTGCAGGGCGAAGGCCGCCGGCTTGCCGCCCTTGACGTCGAGGCAGATCAGCGTCGAGCCCCCCGACATCTGCTTCTTGACGATATCGGCCTGCGGGTGGTCGGCGCGGCCGGGATAGATGACGCGGGCGATCTGCGGCTGCTCGGCCAGGAAGTCGGCGATCTTGCCGGCGCTCTCGGTCTGCTGGCGCACGCGCAGCGGCAGCGTCTCTAGGCCCTTCAGCAAGGTCCAGGCATTGAACGGCGACAGGCTCGGGCCGGTGTGGCGGAAATAGTCGTGCAGGTTCTCGTCGATCCACTTCTTGTCTGACAGGATGACGCCGCCAAGGCAGCGGCCCTGGCCGTCAATATGCTTGGTGGCCGAGTAGACGACGATGTGCGCACCAAGCTGCAACGGCTTCTGCTGCAGCGGCGTGGCGAAGACATTGTCGACGACCAGCCGCGCGCCGATCGAATTGGCAAGCGAGGCGACGGCGGCGATGTCGACGACTTCCAGCGTCGGGTTGGTCGGGCTTTCCAGGAAGAACAGCTTGGTATTGGGCCTGACCGCCTTTTCCCAATTGGCGATATCGGTGCCGTCGACCAAGGTCGCCTCGATGCCATAGCGCGGCGCCAGCGTCTCGACGACCCAGCGACAGGAGCCGAAAAGCGCGCGCGCGGCCACGATGTGGTCGCCGGCCTTGACGCTGCACAGAAGGGCAGCCGTCACCGCCGCCATGCCCGACGCCGTGGCGCGCGCGTCTTCGGCGCCTTCAAGCGCGCACATGCGCTTTTCGAACATGTCGACGGTCGGGTTGGCGTAGCGCGAATAGATGAAACCAGGCTCTTCGCCCTTGAAGCGGGCCTCGGCGGCCTGCGCCGTCTGATAGACATAACCCTGGGTCAGGTACATCGCCTCGGAGGTTTCGCCGAAGCCGGAACGCAGGGTTCCGCCATGCACGAGTGCCGTCTGAGGTTTCCAGTTGCGCTTCTTGGTGCTCATCGCTTTGTTCCAGACACAAAAAAACCGGCCGCGAAAGTCGCAACCGGTCCATACGGCCTTGCGGCCCGACGGTCCTTTAGCGACTTGTTTAACGTGGCTGCAAGCCGACCGGCCAAATCACCACGGGATAACGACCCTTTAGACCCGCGCCACGCTTGCGTCAATTGCCGGCTTCATTAAGACGTTTGTACCAAGGCAGGTTCCGCAGAAGTGCCCGGCGGTTTTGCGGCAAGAACCTGCAACAAACAAGAACCTGCAACGAAAGAGACCAGTCTTGGGGCGGAGCCAGACTTTGCGGCAGACAGGCATTCTTCCCGATCAGGACATTTCGGCGCTGTTCCGGTCCGGCGCGCTGAAGTCGCCGCGTGCGCTCGATGCCGACCAGATCCAGCCGGCGAGCCTTGATCTCAGATTGGGCGAAAAGGCCTGGCGGGTTCGCGCCTCGTTCCTGCCCGGTCCCAACCACAAGGTGTCGGAAAAGCTCGATCGGCTGCAACTGCACGAGATCAGTCTGACCGAAGGCGCGGTCCTCGAAACCGGCTGCGTCTATATTGTGCCGCTGCTCGAAAGTCTGGCCCTGCCGGCTGACATTTCGGCCTCGGCCAATCCGAAGAGCTCGACCGGGCGGCTCGACATCTTCACCCGCGTCATGACCGATCGGGGCCATGAGTTCGATAAGATCGCCGCCGGCTACAACGGTCCGCTCTATCTCGAGGTCAGCCCGCGCACCTTTCCGATCATCGCGCGCACGGGTTCGCGCCTGTCTCAAATCCGCTTTCGCACCGGCAACGCGCTGCTCTCGGAAGCCGAGTTGCATGAGCTGCATCGTGCCGAGATGCTGGTCGCCACGGAGCCGCCGAACATTTCCGGCGGCGGCATCGCGCTGTCGATCGACCTCAATGGCGACAAGGATGGGTTGGTCGGCTATCGCGGCAAGCACCACACCGGCCTCGTCGATGTCGACAAGCGCGCCGCGCAGGATGTCCTCGACTTCTGGGAGCCGATCCACAAGAGCCGCGCCGGCGAACTGGTGCTCGATCCCGACGAGTTCTACATCCTCGTCAGCCAGGAGGCGGTGCATGTGCCGCCGCTCTACGCCGCCGAGATGACGCCGTTCGATCCGCTGGTCGGCGAGTTTCGTGTCCACTATGCCGGCTTTTTCGATCCGGGTTTCGGCCATTCGGCGGCCGGCGGCACCGGCAGCCGGGCGGTGCTCGAAGTGCGCAGCCACGAAGTGCCGTTCATCCTCGACCACGGCCAGATCGTCGGCCGGCTGGTCTACGAGCATATGCTGAAGCGACCGCAGGCGCTCTACGGCACCGATCTCGGCTCGAACTACCAGGCGCAGGGCCTGAAGCTGTCAAAGCATTTCCGCGCCGTGCGCTAAGGTCGAAGCTGCCGATCCCCCCACGAGGGGCCCTTGTGGAAGAGAAGCCCGGCAGGGCAGAGGGGACGCGAAGGGTTGCTGCCCTCATTCATCCCTGCGATCTGTTGAGAGCCGAAGGCGTGACGGAAACCTATTGCTAGATCGGCGGGACAGCGCCCCGCTCTGGCTTGCCAGCCATTCCCCACGAGAGGGGAATCACGCGCTCATGGCTTCAAAGCGCCTTCACCGACACCTTCACCGGCTTTTCGATCTCGAGCGGGTTGCGCAGCGGCAGTCCGAAATCCCCGGCCTCGATCTCGAACACGTCGCCGGCTTCCGTCTTGATGCCGTCGGCGAAGGATAGCGTCGCGGTGCCGAACATATGCACATGCACGTCGCCAGGTTGGCGGAAGGCCGAATATTTGAAGTGGTGGTGTTCGAGATTGGCGATGGTGTGGGACATGTTCGTTTCACCCGACAGGAAGGGCTTTTCCCACAATGCCTTGCCGTCGCGCAGGATGCGCGACGTGCCGCGGATGTCCGAAGGCAGGTCTCCGATCAGGATCTCCGGGCCGAAGGAGGCATTGCGCAGCTTGGAATGGGCGAGGAAGAGATAGTTGACGCGCTCGGTCACATGGTCCGAGAATTCGTTCGACAAGGTGAAACCGACGCGGAATGGCGCGCCGTCGTCGCCGATGACATAGATTCCGGCGACCTCGGGTTCCTCGCCGGCATCCTTGGCAAAGGCCGGTGACATGAGCGCCGCGCCAGGCGCGACCGCCATGGTGCCGTTGCCCTTGTAGAACCATTCCGGCTGCACGCCGACCTGGCCTTTCGCAGGCTTGCCGCCTTCCAGTCCCATGCGGAACATCTTCATGGAATCGGTGAGTTGCTCCTCGCCGTCGGTGCTGAGCTTCTTGTGCATGGAATCGCGCGTCGCGGCCGACCCCAGATGCGTCAGCCCGGTGCCGGTCAGGTGCAGATGCGCTGGGTCGGGGTGATTGATCGGCGACAGCAGGCGCCCCCGCTTGTAGGCGGCGTCGAGATCGATCGTCTCGCCAAGCCCCTTGCGTTCGATCAGGGCGGCCAGGCCGACGCCGGTGCGGGCGGCTTCCATCGCCAGCGAATAGACGCTGCGCGCACCGTTGATGATCCGGGTCTTCCCGCCGCTGCGGGCAACGACACGGATCGTCTCGGCGTCGTCGAGAATCTGCGAGATCAGCATGATCAGTCCTCTCTCATTTATCTGTATCCGGCTGCCGATGGGCAAATCCTGACCGGCGCGGCGCGGAAACGCGCCACGGTTGAAACGCTTCGTCCGGATTGCGTTCGCGAGCCTGGTCCTTCCCCGGACTTCTTGGTGCCGACGGGCTGCCGGCAGCCTCGCGATCTAGAACCCGTATGCCTCCTAGTCCTCGCCCCCGGCCCTCAAGCCTTGTTCTTGTTGTAGACGTCGAAGATCACGGCCCCGAGCAGCACCAGGCCCTTGACCACCTGCTGCCAGTCGACATTGACGCCCATGATCGACATGCCGTTGTTCATCACGCCCATGATGAAGCCGCCGACCACCGCGCCGATGACCTGGCCGACGCCGCCCATCGCCGAGGCGCCGCCGATGAAGACGGCCGCGATCACGTCGAGCTCGCTGCCGAGGCCGGCCGCCGGCACGGCCTGGCCGAGACGTGCGGCGATGATCAGCCCGCCGAGCGCCGACAGAACGCCCATATTGACGAACACCCAGAGCGTCAGCCTTTCGGTGTTGATGCCCGACAGTTGCGCCGCCTTGGCGTTGCCTCCCATGGCGTAGATGCGGCGGCCGATGGTCATGCGCTTGGTGACGAAGACGAACAGCGAGATCAGCACGCCCATCACCAGCAGCACGATCGGCAGGCCCCGATAGGTCGCGAACTGGAAGACCAGGAAGAGCGCCAGCGCGCTGCCGACCAAGGTCTTGATGACGAACAGGGTGAAAGGCTCGGCCTCATAACCGTGGAGTTCGCGCTTGCGTCGCGTCCTGAAGCCGAAATAGGCGTAGGCGAGCACCGCGATCAGGCCCAGCACGACTGTCGTCATGTGAAGCGTCAGGCCACTGCCCAAAACGGTCTTGCCGGCCGCGTTCACCGTCGGCGGGATCAGGGTCAGCGGGCCGATCACATCGGGGATGAAACCGGAACTCAGCGCCTTGAAACTGTCGGGAAGCGGGCCGACCGAGGAGCCGCCGCCAAGCAGCGCCTGGCAGATGCCGCGGAAGATCAGCATGCCGGCGAGCGTCACGATGAAGCTTGGTATGCGGTGATAGGCGATCCAGTACCCTTGCGCGCCACCGATCAACCCGCCGACGATGAGGCAGACGATCGAGACAACGAGCGGATTGCTGAATATGCCAAGCGGCCAGATGACCATCATCATGGCGGCAAGCGCGCCGATGAAGCCGGCGACCGATCCTACGCTGAGATCGATGTAGCCGGCGACGATGACCAGCAGCATGCCGAGCGCCATCACGATGATGAACGAGTTCTGCTGCACCAGGTTGCTGAGGTTGACCGGTTTGAACAGCGTTCCCGACGTCGTGTACTGGAAGAACAGCATGATGACGATCAGCGCGATGATCAGGCCGTATTCGCGCAGGTTCGTCGTCAGCGCCGAGACGGCGACGCGAGGACCCTGCTTGACGTCCTCGGCGGTGCCGCTTTGAGGTGCGGGAGCGCTGTCTGTGCTCATGATGCTTTTCCTTCTCCGCGAACAATGGCGCGCATGATTTTTTCCTGGCTGGCGTCGCTTGCCGCCATCTCGCCGACGATGCGTCCTTCGTTCATGACATAGATTCTGTCGGTGATGCCGAGCAATTCCGGCATTTCAGACGAGATGACGATGATCGCTTTGCCCTCGGCAGCAAGGCGAGCGATGATTGTATAGATTTCGTACTTGGCGCCGACGTCGATGCCGCGCGTCGGCTCATCGAGGATCAGGACTTCCGGGTCGGCGAACAGCCATTTCGACAGCACCACCTTCTGCTGGTTGCCGCCAGAGAGGTTGCCGGTCAGCTGATAGACGCTGGAGGCGCGGATATTGGTCTTCTTGCGATAGTCGTTGGCGACGCTCATTTCGCGCATATCGTCGATCACGCCGCCACTGGAAACGCCGCCGAGGTTGGCCAGCGTCACATTGTGCTTGATATGGTCGATGAGGTTCAGCCCGTAGGTCTTGCGGTCCTCGGTGACATAGGCGATGCCGTTCTGCACGGCCTTGCCCACTGTGGAAAGGTCCACGGGCTTGCCGTTGAGCAGCACCTCGCCGCTGATGCGCCGGCCATAGGAGCGGCCGAACAGGCTCATGGCGAATTCGGTGCGACCGGCGCCCATCAGTCCCGCTATGCCGACAACTTCGCCCTTGCGCACCTTGAGGTCGATGCTCTTGATCACTTGCCGTTCGGCATGGATCGGGTGGTAGACGGACCAGTCCTTGACCTCGAAAATGACGTCGCCGATGCTAGGTTCGCGCGGCGGGTAGCGATCGTCGAGGGATCGGCCGACCATCGAGGTGATGATGCGGTCCTCGCTGATGTCCTTCCTCGGCAATGTCTCGATCGTGCGCCCGTCGCGGATCACCGTCACCTTGTCGGCGACGCGGTTCACCTCGTTGAGCTTGTGGGAGATCAGAATCGAGGTCATGCCCTGCCGCTTGAACTCGAGCAATAGATCGAGCAGCGCCTGGCTGTCCTTCTCGCTGAGCGATGCTGTCGGCTCGTCGAGGATCAGCAGCTTCACTTCCTTGCTGAGCGCCTTGGCGATCTCGACCAGCTGCTGCTTGCCGACGCCGATATGGGTGATCAGCGTCTTGGGGTCTTCCTTGAGCCCGACTTTCTTCAAAAGCTCGGCCGTGCGCGCCTCGTTGGCGTCCCAGTCGATGACGCCGTATCTGGCTTGCTCGTTGCCGAGGAAAATGTTTTCGGCGATCGACAGCATCGGCACCAGCGCGAGCTCCTGGTGGATGATGACGATGCCCTTGTGTTCGCTGTCATGAATGCCTTTGAACTGGCATTCCTGGCCCTGAAAGATGATCTGGCCATCATAGGTGCCGGAGGGATAGACGCCCGAAAGCACCTTCATCAGTGTCGATTTTCCGGCGCCGTTCTCGCCGACCACGGCATGGATTTCGCCTTCCTCGACGCGGAGGTTGACGTTCGACAGCGCCTTCACGCCGGGGAACGTCTTGGTGATGTCGCGCATCTCCAAAATCGTCGAGGTCATCAGGGCAAGCTCCTCCTAGACTTTCTTTTTTAGGCGATTCCTGACGGAAAACCGCTGCGCACTTTCCGGGAATGGCTCTAGGCCGGCAGAGACAATACCGGGGCCGCTTGTGAACGAAAAGGGGCCCTGCGTCGCGCAGGACCCCTGCCTTTGTAACCGGGATTACTTCAGGTCTTCGGCCTTGATGTAGCCGGAGTCGACGACCAGGGCCTGGTAGTTCGACTTGTCGACCTCATGCGGCGTCAGCAGGATCGAGGGAACCACCTTGACGTCGTTGTTGTAGGTCTTTTCGTCGAGGCCTTCCGGCTTGCCGCCGGAGAGCACCTTGTCGACCAGCTGCACCGTGGCCTTGGCCAGTTCGCGGGTGTCCTTGAACACGGTCGAGTACTGCTCGCCCGAGATGATCAGCTTGACCGAGGCGGTCTCAGCGTCCTGACCGGTCACGATCGGCCAGGGCTGTGCGTCGGTGCCGTAACCGACAGCGCGCAGCGAGGCGGTGATGCCGCGCGACAGGCCGTCATAGGGCGACAGAACGCCATCGACGCGGCTGCCGTCCGAGTAGTTGGCCGACAGAAGGTTGTCCATGCGCGCCTGGGCGGTAGCGGCGAGCCAGCGCAGCGTGCCGACCTTGTCCATGCCGGTCTGGCCGGACTTGATCTTGATCGAGCCGTCGTCGATCAGCGGCTGCAGGACGGAGATCGCGCCATTGTAGAAGAAGAAGGCGTTGTTGTCGTCGGGCGAGCCGCCGAACAGTTCGACGTTCCACGGCTTGGTGTTCGGGAAACGCTCCTTGAGGCCCTTGACCAGGGAATTTGCCTGGATCACGCCGACGCCGAAATTGTCGAAGGTGGTGTAATAGTCGACATTCTTGGTCTTCTTGATCAGGCGGTCATAAGCGACGACGACGACGCCCGCGTCGTTGGCCTTCTGCAGCGCATCCGACAGCGTGGTGCCGTCGATCGAGGCGATGATCAGCGCCTTCGGACCCTTGGTGATTTCGTTTTCCAGCTGGCTGAGCTGGTTGGGGATGTCGTCCTGCGCGTATTGCAGGTCGACAGTGTAGCCGAGCGCCTCGAGCTGGGATTTGACGGCGTCGCCGTCATTGATCCAGCGTTGCGAGGTCTTGGTCGGCATCAGCACGCCGACAAGACCCTTGTCGGCCGCGTGCGCCTGATAGGTCATGGCAGCGATGCCAAGGGCCGCCACGGCGGCCAGCGTCTTGATAATCTTCACATTACTCTCCCTGGTTGATGGACGCGACACCTCGGGGCTTCGCGGGCCGCGCAGCCAGACAGGAGCGCAAACGCGCCGCTGTCGGCATTATCGATCTCCGGTATCCTCCCAATCGGCTCCGCGACGCAGTTTCAATCGATACGATTTTGATCGCTACCGACCCTTGCGTCCCGGAACGCGCGAAGGGTGGGTCCCTTTGCCATAACTGTCAAATGCGATCTTTGGTGGTTGCTATACCGAAACCGGTATGATCTAGCATCCGGAAAGCAATCGGCGAGAAAGCTGGAGATCATGGCGGCATTGCGCGATCCGGATGCGATTCCAGTAAGTTACGAGAAGCTCCCGGGAGACGGTGAGACACTCCTGCGCAGTGGTTTGAGCTTGCGCCACATGCGCATGATCGCCGCCCTCGACGATCACGGACGGGTGAGCGCCGCGGCCCAGGTCATGAACATCTCCCAGCCGGCCGCTTCGCGCATGATCGCCGAGATGGAGGCGGTGCTCGACGTGAAGCTGTGCGAACGGCTGCCGCGCGGAGTGACCCTCACTCCCTATGGCCAGGCGCTTGCCAGGCGGGCCCGCTCGATCCTGCTCGAGATGCGCGAAGCCGACCGCGAGATTGCCGAGCTCAAGGCTGGCAAGGGCGGTTCGGTGTTCCTCGGCGCCGTGACCGCGCCGGCGATCGAATTGGCGGTGCCGGCGATCCGTGAAATCCGCCGCATCTACCCGCGCATCGAGATCACCATGCAGGTCGAGACGTCGAACGTGCTCGCCCGCGAGCTGATCGGCTCGCGCCACGACTTCATCATCGCCCGCATTCCCGACGACCTCAATCCACGACTGTTCGAATCCCGTGTGATCGGCGTCGAGAAGGCCTGCCTGATCGTGCGCCGCGGCCACCCGCTCGCCGGAGGCAATGTGGTGCGGCTGGAAGACACCGCTGCCTATGACTGGGTGTTCCAGTCGGGCGGTTCGCCCTTGCGTCAAGCGATGGAGAGCAACTTCCTGAACCGCAACATCGCGCTGCCGGACCGGATCTTGAACACCAGTTCGCTGCTGCTCACGCTGGTCATGGTCGCGCAATCCGATGCCATCGCGCCGGTCTCGGTGCAGGTGGCGAAGTTCATCCAGAACCCGGACGGGCTTGCCGGCGCCATCGATGTCGTCCAAACCGAATTCGACATCGAGGTCAGGCCTTACAGCCTGATCACCGTCAGGAATCGCGTACTGTCGCCGGCTGCCAAAATGCTGCATGATTTCATCCTGCGCGAAGTGGGGTGATGGAACGAGAACCGCTGCCGCGCGTTCAAACCGTTCGGCATGCGCGCTGGAGCCCGTTGCGGGCGAGGAAACGAGGTGTCGACGATTAACAACTCGGGAGGTTTTTATGGAACGTCGGTTGTTTCTTACTGGAATGCTTGGCCTCGCGGGGGCAGCGGCGTTTGCGAGCGTGGCCGGACCCGGCCGCGCGGTAGCCGGTGTTCCCCAGGGAAACGGAATTCTCGATGAACTGGACAAGCCGGATCCGGCTGTCTTCGAAGGGGATGAAGCGGTCGAGGTAGAGCAGGTCTCGCATCGCGACTGGCATTTTCGCCGCCATCATGGCCACGATGGCTACTGGCGTCGTCGCCACGGGCGTCGCCGCGGCTGGAGACGAGTTTGCCGCAGCTACTGGCGCCATGGCCGCCGCCGTACCCGCTGCTGGCGCGAGCGCGTCTGGCTCCGCGTATGGCTGTAATCTCTTCTTGCTGACGCTAAGCCGGCCACCGCAGGTGGCCGGCACCTGTGTTCAGTCTCTTCAAGTCCGGCGTTGATTACCCAACTGTAACGTGTTTGGGACTCGCACTTTTGCCTAGCTGCCGCCGAATCGGCGGAACCATATGAGCCTTTGTCCGTTGAAGCCTGTTTAAAGCGGAGCTTTGACCAGGCCGAGGGACCACCAAGAAGAACGGCATTCTGCAATCAAGATCATGCGTGCCGCGGAGAAGCGGCACGCATGAAGGGCGTCGCCATACTGACCGAAGCCCGCAGCGGCTCCGAATGGCTTGGCAGTCTCACGAACAGCACGGGATTGTTGGGCAAGTCGGCCGAGTGGCTCGATACGGCCAATCTGGGGTGCAAGCCGAAATCCTTCGATGACCTGATGTCCGCCGTGATCGATCGCGGCGGAACCGCAAACGGCACGTTCGCCGTGAAACTGTTTCCGCGGCATCTTCACTGGTCGCAGGCCAGATATGGAGTTGACTTCCTCGCTGAATGCAGCCGGCGCCATGCCATGGGCTTGGTCCTGTTGGAGCGGCGGGACCGCCTTCGCCAGGCGATTTCCTATTGCCGGGCAAAGGCGTCGGGGCACTGGAAAAGTACGATGGACGGCGCCGATCTGGTTCCGCGATACGACTTCGCCGGCATCTGCCAGGCCTATTTCCTGATCGAGCAGAGCTATGCCTTCTGGGAAGCTTACCTGCGGCTGGCCGACCTGGCATACGATCACTTTTTTTATGAGGATTTGTTGGACGATCCTCGGCCGTACGTTGCGTCGGTGGCCCGGCAGTTGTCGGTTGAAATGCCGGACGGAGAGTTCGAAACGAATTTACGCCTGCAGCGGGACGATCTCACCGAAGATTGGGCGGAGCGGTTCCGCAACGACGTCAAATCGGAAGACTTGCTGGCGCATCTGCCCAGGAAGGTGGCGCCGCGGAACATCAACAATCTCGCCCGGTTCCTCCTCAAGAAGCAGATGCTAACCGGACAGGCCTAGGCGAATCCCGATAGTGCTGCCAATCGGACAGGGGCCGGGCTAGGCAATCGGCTTTTCGCATCAAGCTGGAGCGGGTAGCGGGAATCGAACCCGCGCGTTCAGCTTGGGAAGCTGACAGGCTACCATTACATCATACCCGCGCTGCAGCCTCGTTATCATGACGGCATGGCCTCGGGCAATCGCAAACCGGTCTCACAAGGCGGGCTTCGCCAGCTCACCGGTGACGGTCGGCGTTGGTTCCCTGGCCTTTGCGACTTCGCCGCCGGCGGCGAAGCTCGGCCAGTATTTCGAGATGGCCAGCGTCGCGCCGGCGGAAGAGAAATGGCCATAGTCGAAATAGAGAAATTGCTTGCTGCCGGCATCCGCATAGGAGCAACCGGTGGCGTCGCACAGATAGGTGAGCGGGTCGATGAAGGTCGCGCCGTTGGCGAAGAGTTGCACCTGCTTGTTGATGTCGGGATCCATGGCCATCGGCCAGGATGTATTCGCGGCGCCCTCGTGTTTTGCAAAGAAAGCGATCTTCTGGACGTCGGCGATGAACTCCGGAGACTGGCCGATGACATAGACCTTGACACCCATGTCGCGCAGCCGGTCGATCGTCGTCTGCAGGCCGTCGAAGCCCCTGGCCTGGTAGTCGGTCCATCGACCGCTCAGGATCACCGCCTGGATGTTGGCATCGCGGATGATCGACAGCGCCCGTTCGTTGAAGCGGGTGCAGGCCGGCCGGGCATAGGAAAAATAGCTCAGGTTGGGTGGGCAGCCGGCATAGGTATATTGGACGACGTTGGCCTGGATTTTCTGCGCGTTGGCTTCCAGGCCCGATACGTAGTGAGCCGCGAAGGAATCGCCCCACAGCAGCACATTGGTGGCAAAGCCGTGCGTGCGCGTGCAGTCGGCAAGGTTCCAATCCTCGATCCGGCTCGCACCCTCATTGAAGCAGACACCGTTGCGCCAGTCGCCCACCAGGATCCGTTGCGTCGAGAAATCCGGGAACCGCTGCGGAAAGCCCTTGCCCAGCACACCGGCCAGACCGCCGACGCACAGCAGGGCGATCGCCGTCGCCGAAAAGGCGAAGATCGGCAGCGGGGCGGTGAAGGCCCGCTTCCGCCGGAAAGGCTGCTCGACATATTTCCACGAGAAGGTCGCCAGGGCGACGCTGGCCACCGTCATCGCGACGATCATCGGCACCGAGATGGCCTTCAGCGAGAGGTAGTGGACGAAGGAGTTGATCGGCCAGTGAACAAGGTAGAGCGAATAGGAGATGAGGCCGATCCAGACCATCGGGGCGAACTGAAGCACACGCGTGGCGAGGGGCACGGGTCGGTTCGCATGGTTCTGGCCCGCATAGATCAGCAGGGCCGTCCCGACGCAGGGAAACAGGGCGTTATAGCCCGGAAACGGGTCGCTCTCCGAGATCGTCAGGAAGCCGAAGCCGAGCAGTGCAAAGCCGGCCAGGCCGATCAGTTCCGTCGCCGGCCGGCTGGCAAGTGGCGGCGGCCTTTTCAGCATCAGCATGGCGCCCAGCGCCAGTTCCCAGATGCGTGTCGGCAGCAGGTAGAAGCCGGCGGTCGGCGCCAGCGTGGTCGCCATCACCGCCAGGGCAAAACTGCCGATGGTGATGGGCAGAAGTATCGTCAGCCAGCGCTTCGAGGCATAGCGGTAGATCAGATAAACCAGGATCGGCGCGAAGATGTAGTACTGTTCCTCGACCGAAAGCGACCATGTGTGCAGCAGCGGCCGCAGTTCGGCGTCGATCGAAAAATAGTTCGTCGTCTTCCAGAAATAGATGTTCGACCAGAAGGTCGAGGCAGCGATCACGCTGAGGCTGAACTCGTGCAGGTCCGACGGCAGGAGGATGAACCATGCCGCGATGCTTGCAAGCAGGATGACGAAGGTCAGCGCCGGCAGGATGCGCCGTGCGCGGCGCCAGTAGAAGCGGCCTATCGAAAACTGGCCGCGCTCGAGATCATCCAGCAAGCTGCCGCTGATCAGATAGCCCGATATGACAAAGAAAATATCGACGCCGGTGAATCCCCCTGGGATGGCGGACACGCCAAAATGAAAGAGCACCACGGGCAGCACGGCAACGGCCCGCAAGCCGTCGATGTCGCGCCTGTAGTTCATTCGGACAGTCCGCGGCTCGCGGCCCGCCGATCTCGTGCAAAGCATGCCACGCCGCTCATGCGACGATGCCTTGGTTGTGCGAAAAATCGTGACGCGTGGGGTTCACAGGCTCTCCTCTGCGAAACGATTTTGCTGCACTGCAACATGAGTGTCAAGCCGGAACGCCATGCTTTGGACGCCGGCGAAGCCGGTTTGGAAGCGCCCGATCAGGTTGCCGGCAGGTAGATCACGGCATAGTCATCGGCATAGACCCGCTTCCAGCCCAACTCGGCGAAGAAGGGGATGCGGGTATCCGCGGCTGTAAGCAGTGCCCAGCCGATGGCGTATTTCTTCAACTGCGCCTCGAGCAGTGGTTTTCCGCCGGTCTGCCCCGTCGCCTCATCCGCTTTCGTGAACCCGCCTAGGAACAGTTGGTCCGTCCTGCCGTCGACATAGGTCTTGATGTCGTGGAAAATCAGTGTGCCGCCGAAATTGTAGGAATTCAGCACATTGCCTGCGAGGTGGTGATCCCTGGCGAACGCAAGGGCGCCGCTGGCTGATGTCTTCGGGCTCGGCGCGACCTGGTAGGCATTGTTGAGCCCAAGCATCGCAACGACCAGCGACACCGCCGTCGCGCCGCCGAGCAGATGGAATCGGCTGGCGAAGAATTTTTCCAGTCCATCGCGCTCTTCTTCCAGCCAGGCGCCTGCGGACAGGGCGGGATATTGGCGCGCGACCTCGACCGCGACCACCAGGGGAACAAGCAGGAAGAACAGATAGACGAACCGCAGATGCGAAAGGTAGACGTGCAAGGTGAAGACGATGAACAACGCCTTGGCCCAGCCGATCCGTAGCCTCGATGTCAGAAGCCCGAAAAAGGCCAGCAGTATCGCGGCTTCCTGGAGGACCTGTTCCTGGGCATTGAACGGCCGCCACTCCAGGATCAGCGGCACCGCCTCATTGCCATAGGCGACGGTGAGCGTGGCCAGGATGGCCTGCACGCCATAAGGGTGTATCAGGCTGACCAACGGACAGAGCAGGCCAAACGCCACCCACTTCGCCAAAAGTGCGGGTTTCGACAGGCCGGTGCGCGCCAGGAGATCGAGGCCGGCGAAGGCGGCGATGATGAAGCTCAGGGTGAACGTGGCATGCAGGTTCGCCCACAATACGACCAGACCGAGCAGCCAGAGCGGCGGAGCCTTCTCGTCCTGCGCGGCACGAAACAGCATCGTCGTCCAGACGACGATGATCGGCAAGGTAAAGACATGCGGGCGCGCCGTATAGATCGGGCTGATCAGGAAGGCCGCGACGAATGCCAGCGCCACGGCCAGGACCGGTTTCAGGTGCGCGCTGAGGAACCATCCCGACAGGAAGACCGCGAGACAGATCGTGCCGATGATCAGCGTGACGACGCCGTTCCAGCCACCCGCGCTGTAGGCAAGGGCCAGCAGAACCTGCCCCAGCCATTCCTTGGCGATCCACGGTTGGCCGGCGAAGGTGTAGGAATAGGTGTCGACGGTCGGAAGCGTTCCGTTTGCCAGGAAATCCAGTCCCACTTTGACATGCCACCAGCTGTCGGGGTCCTGCAGGGTTGCGCTGGCAAAGGTTGCCAGAACCGTCGCCATGACACCCGCGCCGATCAGGCAGAATATCAGCCTGGCGCGCTGTGCGTCCTCGAGCGGCGAGAACACTGGAACGATTGCCTCGACCTTGTTCATGTCGCCGCTCCAGGGGACTTCATGTCGATCGCGACCAAGACAGCGTCTTTTGCCGCGCCAACGAAGACGAAACGGACCGAGCCGAGATAGAAGAGGACCGAGTAGAGGCAGTTTCCCGCCAGGTGGACAAACGGATTTTCGACGACGCCGGCGGACATGGCGGCGACCACTATCGTCAGATTTGCGGTATAAGCCACAACGAAGGCAAGCGCATACCGCACCGCCGTGCCGGAGCGAAAGCCACCCGCACGGCCGAAGGTCCAGCGGCGGTTGAGGAAGAAGCCAAGGACAAGACCGCCGGCATAGCCGGTCATGTTGGCGGCGATGTCGCCAAGGCCCAGCTTCAGCCCAGCCAGGATAAGACAACAGCCCAGCGCCGTGTTGAGCAGCCCGACCGCGCCAAACCGCAGCATCCGCGAAAAGCCGGCCGGAACAGTCGACCATATCCTGCCCATGGCGTTCCCGTTACCCACGGTCGACCCTTACCTCAACGACGCGCCGCCCGTTTCACTATTTCCTGGAGGCGGTGGACCGGCAGGTCCTGGTCCTCGGCCGCCGCCTGGCTTCGTGAAACGATCTCGTTGACGAAGTAAAGCGGTCGCCGCTTCGTCTCCATGTACATGCGGCCGAGATACTCGCCGAAAATGCCCAGCACCAGAAGCTGGACGCTGCCCAGGATAAGCATGATCGCGGCAAGGCTCGTCCAGCCCGGCAGAACATTGCCGATAGACCATTCGAACAGCGTATAGCCAAGCACGACCAGGCCGAGCAGGCCGAACATCATGCCCAGCAGCGAAGCGAAGCGCAAAGGCACGATCGAAAAGCTGGTCATAGCGTCGACCGCCAGAAGAACCATCTTCTTCAGCGGGTAGTGCGTTGCGCCGGCAAAGCGCCGCTGCCGTTCATAGGGAAAGGCAACCTGCCTCAGCCCGATCCAGCTCACCATGCCGCGAATGAACCTGTAGCGTTCGGGCATCGCGATCAGATGGTCCAGCGCGCGCCGGCTCATCAGCCGGAAATCTCCGGAGTCCGGCGCGATCTCGACATCGACCATCCGGCCGAGCAGGCGGTAGAACATCGAGGCGGAGGCCAGCTTGAACCAGCTTTCGCCCTCCCGTTTTACCCTTTGGCCGTAGACCACGTCGAAGCCTTCATCCATCTTCGCCATCATCGCGCCAAGCAGTTCCGGCGGATCCTGAAGGTCGGCGTCGAGAATGAGGATGCGTTGGCCGCGGCAGAATTCCAGCCCGGCGCTCAAGGCGATCTGATGGCCGTAGTTGCGGGCAAGGTCGATGGCGACCACATGGTCGTCCTTTTCGGCCAGTTCGAAAACGGCATCACGGGTTCCGTCGGTCGCTCCATCGATGACGAGCACGACCTCGTAGGAGAGGCTTTGCTCGAGGCATGCCGCGCTGACGCGTCGATGAAGCTCCGCCACGCCGTCGCGCTCATTGTAGCAAGGCACGACGACCGACAACATGGGTGCGCGGTGCGCGCCGATTTTTCCCGTTCCCACCAAAGCCTGGCTCCCGCTTGGGAATGGCAATAGCGGCAATTGGTTAGAAAACAGAAAACAGGTAAGCCGGGGGTCGTGCGGCCGCCACGCTTGGCGGCGCCGATGGCACGTGTCACGAACGAACCGGCAGTTCCATGCGGATGCGGGCACCGCGCCATAAGCCCGCCAGGATCCGGCTTTCACCAGCTGTGGCAGGGCAGAGCGCCCTCCCGATGCCCAACATTGCCGCGGCTTATCAATTCCCCCGCGCCGGCCCCTGCCGGCTTGATGGATGGCCGCCAAGCACGTATCTCTGCACGGGTGCCCATGAGTCGGGGCATCTCAATCGGGAGACGGCCTTGTCCGCACTGACGCGCTTTCTCGGCGACTCGCCGCTCAGGATTGTTCTGAAGCTGCTGGTGGTATCCTTTCTCGTCGGCCTGGTCATGAACGCTTTCGGTTGGTCGCCGATGGACGTGTTCTACGGCATCCAAAAGTTCTTCATTGATCTATGGAATCTCGGCTTCCACGCCATCGACCGCTTCCTCGGCTACATCCTGCTCGGTGCCGCGATCGTCGTGCCAGCCTTCATCCTGCTCAGGATCGCCAACTACCGGAAGTGACCTTCAGGCATAGTCCGATGCGACCTCGAACAGGATGGCGTGGCGCGCGGCAAGTGCCGGCACATCGGTGGAATAGCCGCCGCCGATGACACCGCAGACGGGAATGCCGAGCGCCCGGAAATGGCCGATGACCATCTTGTCGCGGGCGCGCAGGCCTTTGTCGGAAAGCGACAGCCTGCCGAGCCGGTCCTCGGCATGGACGTCGACGCCGGCATTGTAGAAGACGATGTCCCAACGCGCCTTGGCCGACAGCTCCGGCAGGATGGTATCGAGCCTTTCGACATAGGCGGCGTCGTCCGTGCCGTCGGGCAGGGCGACGTCGAGGTCGGAGGCGATCTTGCGCGCGGGGTAGTTGCGCTCGCCATGCATGGAGAAGGTAAAGGCGCGCGGCTCGTCGCCCAGAATATCCGCCGTGCCGTCGCCCTGGTGCACGTCGAGATCGACCACCAGGATATTGTGTGCCGCGCCCTCCTCAAGCAGCACCAGCGAGGCGACGGCGACGTCGTTGAAAGTGCAGAAGCCGGCGCCTTGCGCGCGCCGCGCATGATGGCTGCCGCCGGCGGTATTGCAGGCAATGCCGTGACGCAAGGCAAGCCGCGCCGCCGCCACCGTGCCACCGGTGGCAAGCTGCGCGCGCAACGAGACGCGCGGGCCGACCGGAAAGCCGATCTCTCGCTCGATTTTTTCCGGGACCGAACAACCGAGAACCTGCTCGACATAATCTGTCGCATGGGCGAGCTTAAGCCACGACGCAGGCGCGGGTTCGGCTGTGTTGAGCGCCCCGGCTCCGGCCAGGCCGCGTGCTCGCAAGGCCTCCATCAGCAGCGGATATTTGCTCATCGGAAAGCGATGGCTGGTCGCGAAGCCGGCGTCGTAGTCGGGATGGTGGACGATCTGCAGGGGCATGAACTGGATCGGACGGTTTCGCGCCAGAGCGGGATTTCGGTTGGCCGCCGCGGAAGGGCGATTGCGCGGCGGCCGGAAAATGGGGCACATCGGTTCCCCGATCAAGCCGCAAATCAGCAAGGCAGCAATCCTTTGGACAAGGGCGCCATCCCAACCGAAGCCAGGGCGTTTTCCGTCACCAACCGGTCGGTGCTTGCCATCGCCGTGCCGATGACGCTCGCCTATCTGACGACGCCGCTGCTTGGCCTCGTCGATACGGCTGTTGTCGGCCAGTTCGGTGACGCCGCCTTGCTTGGCGGCCTGGCCGCCGGCGCGCTGGCTTTCGACGTCGTCTTCACCACCTTCAATTTTCTGCGCTCGGGTACCACCGGCCTCGTCGCCCAGGCTTTCGGGCGTGGCGACGCGCTGGAGGAACAGGCGGTGTTCTGGCGCGCCGTGCTGATCGCGGTCGTTGCCGGTGTCGTGCTGGCAGCGCTTTCACCGCTCATCGCCGTTGGCGGCCGGTGGTTCATGGACGCCGGGCCACGCGTCAGCGACGCGATGGGTGTCTACATCAGGATCAGGCTGCTTGCCGCCCCGTTCTCGCTGATCAACTACGCCATCCTCGGCTACGTGCTGGCGCGCGGCGAGGGCGGGCTCGGCTTAATCCTCCAACTGGTGCTGAACGGCACCAACATCGCGCTGTGCTTCCTGCTCGGCCTTGAGCTCGGCTGGGGTGTTTCCGGCGTCGCCTGGGCAACCGTCACCGGCGAATTCCTCGCCATGCTGCTTGGTCTCGCGATCGTGGTTCGCCGGTTCCGATCCACCCCGCCCCTGCCTCGGCAGCGCCTGCTCGATATGGGCGCCTTCCTGCGCATGCTGTCGCTCAACCGCGACATCATGATCCGCTCGTTCTCGCTGCTCGCCGCCTTCGCGCTGTTCACCCGCCAGGGCGCGCAGTTCGGCACGGTGACGCTGGCCGCCAATGCGGTGCTGATGAACTTCTTTCTCGTCGCCGGCTATTTCCTCGACGGTTTCGCCACCGCCGCCGAACAACTCGCCGGCCGCGCCGTCGGCGCGCGCTCCGAACAGCCCTTCCGGCAGGCGGTGCGGCTGACCCTGTTCTGGGGCCTTGGTCTGGCCGGTGCCGCGACGCTGGTGCTGCTCATGGCCGGCACCAACCTGATTGCCGTCGTAACGACGTCGCAGCAGGTCCGCGCCGTGGCCGACACATACCTGCCTTGGGCCGCGTTCACCGCGCTGAGCGGTGTGCTCGCCTTCCAGATGGATGGTGTTTTCATCGGCGCGACCTGGTCGCGCGACATGCGCAACATGATGCTCTTGTCATTCCTCGCCTTTGCCGCCGCGCTGATCACGCTGGCGCCCGCCTTCGGCAATCACGGCCTGTGGGCGGCGCTGCACGTCTTTCTGCTGGTGCGTGGATTGAGCCTGCTGACAATTCTGCGGCTGCGGATGCAAACCGCGTTCAGCTGAGCGGCTTCGACGCCCATCGGTCGAGATGGCTGTCGCGCAACTCGCGCATCGACCTGAGTTTTTCCGTCTCGGCAAAACGTGCCATTCCGGCGACGATCCGGCCCGGCAGCGCCGGTCCGTCATAGATCATGCCGGTGTAGAGCTGGACGAGATCGGCGCCGGCGCGGATCTTTTCCAGAGCCGTCTCCATTGAGTTGACACCGCCGACACCGATGATGGCCATTTCGGGCCCGAGCAGCTTGCGCATCCTGGCCAGCACGATGGTCGAGCGCTCGAATAGCGGCTTTCCCGAAAGCCCGCCTGTCTCCCGCGCGGCATCCTCGCTGCGCAGCGCCGGGCGGGAAATGGTTGTGTTGGAAACGATGATGCCGTCGATCTGCTTTTCGATGACCTCGGCGGCGATATCCTGCAGCTCGGCCTCGACCAGGTCAGGCGCGATCTTGAGGAAGATCGGCGGCTGCGCGGACGCTGCAGTGCGCGCGGCCCTGACCCGGGACAATAATTCGCCGAGCTGCTCGCGCGCCTGCATGGTGCGCAGGCCTGGTGTGTTGGGCGAGGAAATGTTGACGGTGAGATAGCTGGCATAAGGAGCAAAGCGGGAAACGCCGCTCTCATAGTCGCCGACGCGGTCGGTGCTGTCCTTGTTGGCACCAATGTTGACGCCGACGATGCCGCCGCGCCCCAAGCGCGCCACAAGCCTTTTTTCGGCGGCCGCATGGCCCTCATTGTTGAAGCCCAGCCGGTTGATGACAGCTTCATCCGATGTCAGCCGGAAGATGCGCGGCTTCGGGTTGCCGGCCTGCGGCAGCGGCGTCACCGTGCCGACTTCGGCAAAGCCAAAGCCGAGGCCAAGCAGCGCGTCGGGTACTTCGGCGTTCTTGTCGTAGCCAGCCGCCATGCCAAGTGGGTTCGGGAAATCGAGACCGCAAAGGCTGACCTTCAGCCTCGTATCGCGTACCGTCCGCGCACCGCCCGGCAGGCCGCAGCGCAGTGCCGCGATCGACAAGCCATGCGCGGTTTCCGGATCGAAGGTGAACAGCAGTTTCTGGCCGATCCGGTCGAGCACGCTCATTGCCCCTCCAGGGCCGGGAACTGGTGGGTACCGTCGGCCCCAAGCGGCAGCGGCTTGACCCAGAGCACCGCTTTCAGGTCGAGCACGCCGTAGAGGTGCGGAAACAGCGCGCCGCCGCGCGAGATTTCGTATTTCAGCGCATCACCCAGAACGGCCTCGTCGACGGCGACCAGCAGAAGGTCGGTCTGGCCCTGGAAATGCTTTGCCGCGGTTTCCCTGGCCTGCGCCGCCGTCGAAAAATGGATGAAGCCGTCGGCGGTGTCGATCGGCGCTCCGGCGAAGCGGCCTTTGGCTTCGGCCTCGCGCCAAGGCGCTTGCGGAGTTATCTTGTAGATAATCTGTGACATGGTTGCGCTATAATCCGAACCAGTCGCGCGGGGAAGGCCACGCCAAGGGTCTTCCCCATTTCCGGCGCAAACATGCGATATTTGAGGCCTTGGCCATGGAGGACAACATGCGTCTGCAGCACATTTTGATCCCCGCCGCGCTCGTTTCGCTGGTCGCGGCTTCAGCTTATTCGGAAGAAACGGACCGCTACCGGCTGGAAAAGTCGGCCACCGGCTATATCCGCATGGATACGCAGACCGGCGCGATGTCGATCTGCGAGGAGCGTTCGGGCCAGCTCGTCTGCAAGATGGCGGCCGACGAACGCGCCGCCTACCAGGACGAGGTCGATCGCTTGCAGGCCTCGATGAAGGCGATGGACGAGCGCGTCACCAAGCTGGAGAATTCGCTCTCCGCCCGTCTCGAATCGAAACTGCCGAGCGAGGAGGATTTCAACACGACGATGAGCTACATGGAGCGCTTCCTGAAGAGCTTCATGGGCATCGTCAAGGATATGGACAAGGACAGCGGCGACGGCGCCCGGCCCAACTCGCAGAAGACCTGAGCGCCATAGACGAGGGAAAACGCGGCGCGCTGGCTTTGCCGCTTGAAAACAGTGCGCAGCCCCTCATAATCGTCCAACTGATCCCGCAAAAAGCAGTAAATCGGGGATTCGGGGAGGGACATTTGCCGTCAGGCTATTCTTTCGTGATCGCCGACGATCATCCGCTGTTTCGCGGCGCGCTGCGCGAGGCGCTTGCCGGCATCGGCAATGTCGCCGCCATCCATGAGGCCGGTGATTTCGAAAGCGCCAAGGCGCTGGTCGTGGCCAATGAAGATGTCGATCTGGTGCTGCTCGACCTGTCGATGCCCGGCGCCAGCGGCCTCTCCGGCCTGATCTCGTTGCGCGGTATCCATCCTGCGGTGCCGCTGGTCGTGGTGTCGGCGCATGACGACCCGGCGACCATACGGCGTGCGCTCGATCTCGGCGCCTCCGGTTTCATCTCCAAGTCGGCCAGCATGGAGGAAATCCGCGGCGCCGTGCAGTCGGTGCTTGCCGGCGATATCGCGGCACCTGTCGGCGTCGATCTCGGCGTCGAACGCGATCCCGAAATATCGGACCTGATCAAACGATTGCAGACGTTGACCCCGCAGCAGACCCGCGTGCTCGGCATGCTGGCCGAGGGCCTGCTCAACAAGCAGATCGCTTATGAACTCGGCGTCTCCGAGGCGACGATCAAGGCGCATGTCTCGGCCATATTGCAAAAGCTCGGCGTCGACAGTCGCACCCAGGCGGTGATCCTGCTGTCCAAGATAGGCAGCGACCCGCTGCAGCCGGCGGGCTGAGTGCCGGCTGCTTGGCTCAGTCGGAACTTTTAACTTCGGCTCGCCGCATCGACCTGTTCCGATGCGCTCGCCGACATGTTCTGCGCCTATCTCGAAACCCTGGAGCACCAGGCCTGATTCAGGCGCTTCGACGTCACTCCGCCGCCCGCACCATCGGCCTGAACCTGGCCATCATCGAACGCAGCACCGCCGGCTTCAACGGCTTGTTGATCATCGGGATGTCGAGGCCTGCCGCGGCTGCTCGTACCTCGTTGGAACGGTCGGCCGTGACCAGCACGGCCGGCAGGTCGTCGCCGTGGGTGGCTCGCAGCCTGATAATGATATCGAGACCGGTTTCGCGGTCGAGATGGTAGTCGGCAAGCACGATGTCCGGACGGTCGATCGCGGCCCTCTCCAGATCCTCCGAGCCGGTCACCGTGGCGACATTGCAGCCCCAGCCCTCGAGCAGCAGCCGCATGCCCTCGAGGATACGGATGTCATTGTCGATGCACAGCACATGCAGGCCGGAGAGCGAAGCCGCCGCGCGGGCCGGCGCCCTGGTCTCGACCTCGCGTCGCGGCACCTGCGCGGCCGCCACGGGCAGGATGACGGAAAAGCGCGTGCCCTTGCCCGGGTTGGAGAAGATACGGATCTCAAGCCGCAACACCCTGGCGATGCGGTCGACGATGGACAGGCCAAGACCAAGACCTTCTGCTTCGCGTGCGCCTTCGTCCAGTCGGGTAAACTCATGGAAGACGGTGTTCAGCTTGTCACCGGCGATGCCAATGCCGGTGTCGATGATCTGGATTTCCGCCAGTTCGCCGCGCCGCCGCACGCCGACCAGGATGCGGCCCTGGCGGGTGTACTTGATGGCATTGGAAACTAGGTTCTGGATCAGGCGGCGCAAAAGGTTGCGGTCCGTCATCACGGTCAGTGAGGACGCAATGATGGTCAGCTCGAGCTTCTTTGCTGCGGCCATCGGTCGAAAATCATTGCCGATCTGGCTGAGCAGGCCGTCGAGGTTGAAGGCGGTATCGTCCGGCTTCATGGCGCCGGCATCGAGGCGCGAAATGTCGAGCACGGCGCCGAGAATGGTCTCGACCGATTCCAGCGAGGATTCGATGTTGATGGCCGCCTTGCCGGCCGGACCCTTGCCGGCCTTCTCGATCAGCGAGGAGCAATAGAGCCGGGCGGCGTTCAAGGGCTGCAGGATGTCGTGACCGGCGGCGGCAAGGAAGCGCGTCTTGCCGAGATTGGCCTCCTCGGCGAGCATCTGGGCCTGCGCCAGTTCCTCGTTGACCCGGGTCAATTCCTCGTTAACCCCAGTCAGTTCGATGGTGCGGGTCTTGACGCGCTGCTCCAGTGATTCATTGGCGCTTTTCAGCGCGAGATCCTGTTCGACGCGGCCGGAAATGTCGGCATAGGTGGCGACGATGCCGCCGTCAGGCATCGGGTTGGAGCGCAGTTCGAGGATGCGGCCGCTGGTCTTCAGCTCCATCTGCCAGGGGCTGACGAAGCTGGTCAGCCGGTTGAGCATCGTCACGCGCTGGTCGGCGGGAATGTCGCCGCGCTCGGCCAGATGGCGAAGGATCTGGTCGAGCGAAACGCCGACCTGGCCCATCTCGTCGGGCAGGTCGAACAGCGCCCGGTACTGGCGGTTCCAGCAGATCAGCCGGAAATCGCGGTCGAAGACGGTAATGCCTTGCTCCATCTGGTCGAGCGCGATCTGCAGCAGGTCGCGGTTGTGCTGCAGCGCTTCCGTGGCGTCGTCGAGCAGGCGGAAGGCGTCGCGGGATTCGCGGTCGTGGCGCCGGAACAGCAGCGACAGGATCAACCGTGCCGAGGAAGAGCCGACGGCGCTGGCCAATAGCTGCTCGGAAAAGCGGATGACGTCCATGCTGGCCTGCTCGTTGCCATGCAGCGAGGTACCGTTGCTCTTCTCGAAGGATTGAAACGACCGCTCGGTGCGTTCGACGCCGAGATAGCGTGCGATCGTATCCTTGAGGTCGTTGACGGTGATGGCGGTGCGGAAGCGGCGCAGGCTCGGCATCGGTCCGGCTTCGCGCGGCACGAAGATCGATGCCTGGATGCGCTCCAGCGGCACCGACGCGCGCGACAGTGAGCCGAAGACGAAAAACAGCGCGTTGACCGACAGGCTCCACAGCACGCCGTGGTTCAGCGGCTCGGCGACGGTGCCGAACAGTGCCTGCGGCCGCAGTGCCTCGAAGCCGAACAGTCCGTGGACGATGATGCCTGTATCGGGCGCGACGAGCGACGGCACCAGCAGCGTATAGCCCCAGACCAGGATGCCGGCGACCATGCCGAGTGCCGCACCCCGGCCATTGGCGCCGCGCCAGATCAGCCCACCGATCAGGGCAGGGGCGAACTGCGCGATCGCGGCGAAGGACATCAGGCCGATCGAGGACAGCCGGGCGCTGTTGGTGCTCTCGCGATAATAGAGAAAGGCGATGAACAAAAGGATGAAGATCGACGCCCGCCGCACATTGAGGATGAGCGTCGACCAATCCTCGTTCTCGGAGGTGGTCGTCCGCAACAGCCGGCGCACGAACAGCGGAATGATCAGGTCGTTGGAGATCATGATCGACAGCGCCACGCTCTCCACGATGACCATGGCGGTTGCCGCCGACAAGCCGCCGATGAAGGCGGCCATGGCCAGGAAATCGTGGCCGCTGAACAGCGGCAGCGACAGCACGTAAAGGTCGCTGCTCGTCCTCGCGCCGACCAGCGTCAGGCCGGCAAAGGCGATCGGCAGCACGAACAGGTTGATCGCCACGAGATACAGCGGGAACACCCAGGTCGCGGTGCGCAGTTCGGCCTCGCTGCGGTTCTCGACGATGGTGACGTAGAACTGCCGCGGCAAAAGGATGATGGCGAAGCCGCTCAGGCACGTCAGCACCAGCCAGGTGGCCAGCGATGTCGAATAGCCCATTGCCTGCCGCACCTGGCCATTCTCGGCCAGCCGGTCGAACATGTCGCCGGGGCCGCCGAAGATCAGGAAGGTGACCATCAGGCCGATGGCCAGGAAGGCGGCGAGCTTGACCACGGTCTCCACCGCCACCGCCAGCACCAGCCCATCCTGGTGTTCGGTGGCATCGGCATGGCGCGTGCCGAACAGGACCGCGAACAGCGCAAGCAGCATGGCGACGACCAGCGAGATGTCGCTGACAAACGGATCGAAGGACGGCGGCGAGCCCGTATAATGCTCGACCATCAGGCTGACCGAGCCGGAGATCGCCTTCAATTGCAGCGCGATATAGGGCACGGCGCCGATCGTGGCGATCAACGTGGCGATCGCGGCCACGGTGAAACTTTTGCCGTAACGGGCGCCGAGGAAATCGGCGACCGAGGTGATCTTCTCGGTCTTGGCCAGCCGCACGATGCGGTTGAGCAAGGGAAAGCCGAACACGAACACCAGCACCGGGCCGGTATAGATGCCGAGGAACTCGAGGCCGCGTTCGGAGGAAAGGCCGACCGAGCCGAAGAAGGTCCAGGACGTGCAGTAAATGGCAAGGCTGAGCGCATAGATGAAAGGTCGCGCCCTGCTGGGCCCTGACAAGGCCGAGCGGCGGTCGCCCAGGCTGGCGATGGCGAACAGCAACGTCACATAGGCGATCGCGATGATGACGATGAACAAGCCCTGCACGCCGGCAAGATCCTCCCTGTGCCGATTTTCACCTGGCCGGGTCAGACGCAATCACAGCTTGGACGCCAAGTCCATCACGGCTTTGGGCACCTGATTTCAAAGAGGTAACGCAGGGTAAGGCGAAACCGGTTGTTTTCTCCTTTTTGCCCATGTTGCAACTTGAGGTTTTTGTTATGGTGTCGCCGGGGCGGTGCTTCCGGGATGGGACGGCTGCGCGGCCCGCCATGATAAGGAGGGTCGAATGCTGAAAGAATTCCAGGAATTCATTTCCAAGGGCAATGTGATGGACTTGGCCGTCGGCGTCATCATCGGCGCTGCCTTCGGCAAGATCGTCGATTCCCTGGTCAACGACATCATCATGCCGATTGTCGGAGCGATCTTCGGCGGCTTGGACTTCAACAACTACTTCTTTGGGCTTTCCTCGGCCGTCAACGCCACCTCGCTGGCGGAAGCCAAAAAGCAAGGTGCTGTTTTTGCCTATGGCAGCTTCATCACCGTGGTGCTGAATTTCATCATCCTAGCCTTCATCATCTTCCTCATGGTCAAGGCCGTGAACAACATGCGCAGGCGCCTGGAAAGGGAAAAGCCGGCTCCAGCGGCCGCGCCACCGCCGGCCGATGTGCAGCTTTTGACCGAAATCCGCGATCTGCTGGCCAGGCGATAGACGGATAGGGTTCTTCTGGACCAAAACCCCGGTCGTTCGCGGCCGGGGTTTTCTGTTTTCGCATCTGGTAAACAGCACCTCCGAACGCCCCGAGACAATGGACCTGCCCATGACCTTGATCCAGACCCTGCGCCCCGAGGCCCTGGCCGCGCCCGAAAGCGGTATCGTCGCCGTCGTCAACTATGGCAGATTGCGCGAAGGCCTGATCCCGCTTTGGGCCGGCGAGGGCGACCTCCCGACGCCGTCCTTCATCACCGATGCGGCGTCGAAGGCGCTGGCCGGCGGTGAGACGTTCTACACCTGGCAGAGGGGCATTCCCGATCTCAGGCAGGCGCTGGCACGCTACTACGAAAGGCACTTCGCCAAGACCTTCGCCGAGGAGCAATTCATCGTCACCGGCTCCGGCATGCATGCCATCCAGCTGGCGCTCGACGCGCTTGCGGGAGCCGGCGACGAGGTGATCTACCTGTCGCCAGCATGGCCGAATTTCGACGCCGCCGCCGCCATCGCGGGTGCCGTGCCGGTGCCGGTCACGCTCGACCATTCCGGAAATGGCTGGTCATGCGACGTCGAGAAAATAGCGGCGGCGGTCACACCGCGCACGAAGGCGTTGTTCATCAACACGCCGTCCAATCCGACCGGCTGGACCGCCGATCACGAGACCTTGCGGGCGATCCTCGATCTCGCCCGCGCCAAGGGCCTGTGGATCATCGCCGACGAGATCTATTCGCTGTTCCACTATGGTCACGGCCGCGCGCCGTCCTTCCTCGACATCGCGGAGGCGGAAGACCGCATCCTGTTCGTCAACAGCTTCTCCAAGAACTGGGCGATGACCGGCTGGCGCGTCGGCTGGATCAAGACGCATCCAAGCCTGCAGCAGGTGTTCGAGAACCTGATCCAATATTCGAACTCGGGCGTGGCCCAGTTCATGCAGCGCGGCGCGGTCGCGGCGCTCGACGAGGGCGATGCCTTCGTCGCCGAACAGGTGGAGCGGGCGAGACAAGCGCGCGACCTGGTCTGCGGTATTCTCGGCGAAACCGGCAAGGCGCGCTTCACCGTGCCGCAGGGCGCCTTCTACCTGTTCTTCACCGTCGACGGCATCACGGACTCGCGGGCAGCCGCTTTCGAAATCGTCGACAAGGCCAATGTCGGCCTGGCGCCCGGCACCGCCTTCGGGCCCGGTGGCGACGCGTTCCTGCGGCTGTGCTTCCACCGCCGGCTCGACCAGCTCGAGGATGCGGCAAACCGGCTGGCAAGGTGGATGAAGACTGTCTGAGCGGCGGCGGCTTCCGCCACCTGACTTCAGCCGCCCGACTTGGGCACCAGCAGTGGAATGATGCGGTCGCTCTTGGTCACTGAGGGCCGTCCCGCCGAACCGTAGGGGATGCCGAGCGCGTCCCAGGTTTCGACCAGCGCGTCCTGCAGTTCGGCGATCAGCGCATCGGAATGGAACGGCGTCGGCGTGATGCGCAACCGTTCGGTACCGCGTGGCACCGTCGGGTAGTTGATCGGCTGGATGTAGATGCCGTGGACGCCGAGCAGGCGGTCGCTCGCCATCTTGCAGAGTTCAGGATCGCCAACCAGTACCGGCACGATATGTGTCGGCGATTCCATCACCGGCAGACCGGCCGCCGACAGGATCTGCTTGGTTCGGCTCGCCTGCTGCTGCTGGGCGTCGCGCTCGGCCTGCGAGCGCTTCAGGTGACGGATCGAGGTGGTGGCGGCCGCGGCGATCGCCGGCGGCAGCGCGGTGGTGAAGATGAAGCCCGGCGCGTAGGAGCGCACCGCGTCGATGACGGCGCTGGTGCCGGTAATGTAGCCGCCCAGCGTGCCGAACGCCTTGGCCAGCGTGCCCTCGATGATATCGATGCGGTCGGCCAGGCCTTCGCGCTCGGTGATGCCGCCGCCGCGCGGTCCGTACATGCCGACGGCGTGGACCTCGTCGATATAGGTCATGGCGTTGTAGCGTTCGGCGAGTTCGACGATCTCCTTGATCGGCGCGATGTCACCATCCATCGAATAGACGCTTTCGAAGACGATCAGCTTGGCGCGTTCGCGCCCCGCGGTCTGCAGCAGGCTTTCCAGATGCGCGACGTCATTGTGGCGGAAGATCTTTTTCTCGGCGCCCGAGCGCCGCACGCCTTCGATCATCGAGGCATGGTTCAGCTCGTCCGAGATGATCAGGCAATTGGGCAAAAGCCGCGCGATGGTCGAGATCGAGGCTTCGTTGGAGACGAAACCGGAGGTGAAGACGAGTGCCGCCTCCTTGCCATGCAGGCCGGCAAGCTCATGCTCGAGCTCGACCAGCGGGTTGGACGTGCCGGAAATGTTGCGGGTGCCACCGGCGCCCGAACCCATCTTGCCGGCCGCATTCTGGAACGCGGCGATCACGTCAGGATGCTGGCCCATGCCGAGATAGTCGTTTGAGCACCAGACGGTGATTTCCTCGGCGCGGCCGTTGGAACGCCAGACGGCGCGCGGAAACTTGCCCGCGATACGCTCCAGGTCGGCGAAGACGCGGTAGCGACGCTCGGCATGGAGCTGATCGATCGCTTCCTCGAAAAACCGCTGATAGTTCATGTCGACTTCCCAATTTTGCGCGGCATCATAATCATTGGCCTTTTGGCCGTCCACCGGGCCATTTTGGTCAAAATGCCACGCCCCGCACCTGTTCCTAACGTTGGCGGATCGTGGCCTATTCCACTTCACGACACGCTCAGTGGATCACTTTTGTTTCCGCACGATGCCACATCAAGTGAACGGCGGTTACCTCTCGTTCTAATGGCCATCCGCGGGGCTTTCCAGTAAGGCGGTTGTTGAGACAGTTTCCGATAAATCTTGGGTAAGCGAGGACTTGGGATGACGGTTTTGGTGACAGGCGGCGCTGGCTATATCGGCAGCCATATGGTCTGGGAATTGCTGGATGCAGGCGAAAGCGTGGTCGTTCTCGACCGCCTTTCCACCGGCTTCGAATGGGCAGTGGCGCCGGAGGCAAAGCTGATTGTCGGCGATGTCGCCGATAAGGAATTGGTCGGCGGGATCATCCAGGACAATCATGTCGACGCCATTATCCATTTCGCCGGCTCCATCGTGGTGCCGGAATCGGTAGCCGATCCGCTCGCCTACTACGAGAACAACACCTCGAAGACCCGCACGCTGATCGAAACCGCGGTCCGCGAAGGCGTGCCGAATTTCATCTTCTCCTCGACAGCCGCCGTCTATGGCGGCGCCGGGCTGGAGCCGGTGCGCGAGGATGCCCGCCTGGCGCCGGAATCGCCCTATGGCCTGTCCAAGCTGATGAGCGAGTGGATGCTGCGCGACGCCGGCCTTGCGCACGACATCCGCTACACGGCGCTGCGCTATTTCAACGTCGCCGGCGCCGACCCGAAGGGCCGCACCGGCCAGTCCACTCCGGGCGCCACCCATCTGATCAAGGTCGCCTGCGAGACCGCGCTCGGCAAGCGACCCTTCATGCAGGTCTTCGGTACCGACTATCCGACGCCGGACGGCACCTGCATGCGCGACTATATCCACGTCAGCGATCTGGCCGCCGCGCATCGCCTGGCTTTGCAGCGGCTGCGCGCCGGAGGCGCCAGCCTCGTCGCCAATTGCGGCTACAGCCATGGCTATTCGGTGCTCGAGGTGATCGAAAGCGTGCGGCGCGCCTTCGGCCATGATTTCGAAGTCAGGATGGGCGACCGGCGTCCCGGGGATGCCGCGGCGGTGGTTGCGAATTCCGATCTCGCCCGGTCCGAACTGGGCTGGACCCCGCGGCGCGACGATCTCGACCAGATCGTCAACGACGCGCTGGCCTGGGAACGCATCCTGACCAGCAAGAACTCCGCGCGGGGCTGAGCGCGCTTTCCCCAGGGGCTCACAAGCCCAGGGCTCGCAAGGCGCGCGGCGACGCGCTATGCAAGTATCCGCGACACGTGTGGAGGCGGTGCCGCGAAGAGCTTTGGGGGATGGCATGAAGATAACGGTGCTTGGAGCCGGCGTCGTCGGTACGGCGGCAGCCTACTATCTGGCCGCCGACGGTCACGAGGTCACCGTGATCGAGCGTCATGCGGCGCCGGCGCGAGGCACCAGCCAGTCGAATGCCGGGCTGGTGTCTCCAGGTGACGCCACCGCCTGGGCCTCGCCGGCGGCACTCAAGACGTTCCTGCGCGGGCTCTACAATCATGATCTCGGCATCAAGGTGCGGCTGCGCTTCGATCCCTATTTCCTCGCCTGGAGCCTGCGCTTCCTGCGCCAGTGCACGGTGGCCCGCCTGCGGGCCAACAGCCGGGTCAAGCTGCGGCTGGCGCTCTATTCGCGCGACTGCATCAACGCCATATCCGCCGACACCGGCATCCACTACGACGAGCGCAAGAAGGGCATCCTCTACTTCTTCCGCTCGCAGCACAGTCTCGACACCGGCGCCGACAACTACCGCTATCTTGCCGAGCATGGCCTGCCGATCGAGATCGTCGGCCGCGACCGGCTGGTCGAGCTTGAACCAGGTCTTGCCGGGGTGAAGGAAAAGATCGCCGGCGGTGTCTACTCGCCGATCGACCAGACCGGCGATTCCCGGCAGTTCGTGGAAAACCTCGCTGCCTATGCCGCCGAAAAGCTCGGCGTGAGATTCCTTTATGGGACGACGGTCGAGGGCCTCGATATCGAGGGCGACCGGGTGCGGGCGGTGATGACCTCGTCCGGACCGATCGCCGGCGATGCAGTGGTCATATCGATGGGGCCGGAGAGCGGCCTGCTCGGCCGGCGCTACGGCCTCGACCTGCCGGTCTATCCGGTGAAGGGCTATACCGCGACGATTCCGCTGGAGGATGAGAGCAAGGGCCCGACCATGGGCGGCGCCGACGAGGATCAGCTGATGGCTTATTCGCGCCTCGGCAATCGATTACGGTTGGCTTCGACCGCCGAGTTCACCGGCTTCGACCGCACCCACAAACCCAGCGACTTCGCCACCATGTTCAGAACCGGCAAGGACCTGTTCCCCGGTGCTTTCGACGAGAGGAAGGCCGAGCTATGGGCGGGTTTGCGGCCGATGATGCCGAACTCGGTGCCGGTCATCGGCCAGGCGAAATACCGCAACCTTTACCTCGACACCGGCCACGGCCATGTCGGCTGGACCATGGCGTGCGGCTCGGGAAAATTTCTCGCCGACCTCGTTGCCGACCGCAAGCCGGAGATCGACCCGCAAGGCCTGGTCTACAGGGGATAGGATGTCGGGACCGCAAGTCGCCATCGACCTTGGCCGCATCGAGCGCAATGCGCGCACCATCGTGGACCGCTGCGCGCTTTCGGGCATCAAGGTTTTCGGCGTCACCAAGGGCACTTGCGGCATGCCGCAGGTGGCGCGCGCCATGCTGCGCGGCGGCGTCTCCGGGATCGCCGAGTCGCGTTTCGAAAACATCCGCCGGCTGCGCGACAGCGGCATCAGCGCGCCGATCATGCTGTTGCGCAGCCCGCCGATGGCCCGCGTCGAGGAGGTGGTGCGCACCGTCGATGTCAGCCTGCAGTCGGAGCTGACGATCATCCGCGAGATCTCGCGCATCGCCGAGCGTATGGGCCGCGTCCACGACATCATGCTGATGATCGATCTCGGCGACCTCCGCGAAGGCATCTGGCCGAACGACCTCATCCCCACCGTCGAGCGGATTCTCGACATGAAGGGCGTGCGCATCGCCGGCATCGGCACCAATCTCGGTTGCTTCGGCGCCATCATGCCGACGGAGGAAAATCTCGGCCAGCTCGTCGCTCATGCCTACAAGACCGAACGCCTGTCCGGGAAAAGCCTGGACTTCATCTCCGGCGGCGCGTCGTCGTCCCTGCCGCTGCTGCTTGAAGGCAAATTGCCGGCCGGCATCAACAATTTGCGCGTCGGCGAGGCGATCCTGCAGGGCGGTGTCGAGACCTTCCGCGATGCGCCATGGGCGGAACTCGAACCCGATGCTTGCCGGCTGACCAGCGACGTCATCGAGGTCAAGCTCAAGCCGTCGCGGCCGATCGGCACCTCCGGCTACGACGCCTTCGGCAACCAGCCTGTCTTCCCCGACGAAGGCGACAGGTTGCGTGCCATCGCCAATATCGGCCGCGAGGATGTGCTGGTCGAAGGGCTGATCCCGATCGCCAAGGGGATAAGGGTGCTCGGCGCCTCCAGTGACCATCTGCTGCTCGATGTGCAGGATGCCGACCCGCCGCTCGCCGTTGGTGACCGCGTCGCCTTCCGCATGAGCTACGGCGCCATGCTTCTGGCCATGACCTCGGAATATGTCGAAAAAGCACCGATGCACGATGTCACGGATTTCTCCGGCCGCAAGATGGTGTCGATCTCGGCCGAAGCGGAAGCAGCTCGCATCCTCGCGCGCGAAGCAACCGGCGCCCGGCTGGAGGCGATGAATTTCGACGTCGTCGAACTGGCCGATATCGATCGGCCGCCCTCGGGCCTGATCCGGCTCGCCGCCGGCGCCGATCGACGCATCGCGCACAAGGCGCTGACCGCAACGGCCCGCGCGACCCACTCCTTCGGCCTGATCTGGATCGATTCCATCGCCGCGCTGATGCCGGAGGACGAAGATGGCATCGACTTGCCGGAGGCGTCGGTACTGGCGCGCTCGCTTGGCCTCGACCACAAGGCCGGCGCGCTGCAGCCGCAGCTGTCGCCGGAAAACGTCGTCATCATCGGACTGCGCCATGCCGACCCTGCGGAAGTGCGGGTCCTGAAGGATTCGCGCGTCTCGGCCTTCACAATGACCGATATCGACGCCATGGGCATGCGCGACCTGATGCACGAGGCAATCCGTGTCGCCACCTCGGGCACGCAAGGGTTTCATGTCAGCTATTCGCCCACGGCGACCGAATTCGCCGGCTGGGCGGCTGGCTCCGGCGGCCTGACCGTCCGCGAGACGCATCAGGCGATGGAGGCGATCGCGCTTTCCGGCGGGCTGCTGTCGATGGATGTCTCCGGCCTGGGTACCGATCTGGAGCCCAGGATCGGTAGCGACGCGGTCAACTTCGTCATGTCGGCCTTCGGCAAGCGAATTCTCTGATCAGCCAATAGCCTCGACGGCCGCCCGCCACGCGCTGATATATTCCGCCCAGGCCGGATCGGCCGGCGGCTCCTGTGTTTGACCTTTGCCATGCGCCGCGCGCTGGTCCGATGCAAGCAGGGCGGCCCCGATGCTGGTGCCGGTAGCGGCTTCCGATGCGATGACGGCGCGGCCAGTGCTCGCGGCGAGCATCCGCGTGAACAATTGATTGTGCGCGAAAGGCCCCTCGACGGTCGTCGGGCCATCGCCGCCCACGAGGTCGAGGCAGGTCGCCGTCATCAGCGCCAGGTAGAAGGAAATGGCGGCAAAGCGTTGGCCGGGAGGGATCGCCTCGCCCTTGCGCCATGCGGCGGTGTGATGCGGAAACGGCCCCGAGCCTTGCTGGATCGAAGGCAAAAGCAATGTCTTGCGCGCCAGCACCGCGGTGACATCGCTGTCGCTCCAGCTCTGCGCCGAGCCCTCGGTCAGCAGCGAGAATTCGCGGCCACCCATGAACCGCGCCGAGGGCACGGGGTCGCCGAGCGCATTGACATTGACCAGCGTATCCCTTGCCGGATCGAGCGCCACCGTCTTGCCGCCGACCGCCATCGACACCACCCAGGTGCCGGTCGAGACCACGCAGAAGGGCGGCGCATCTGACAGGAGGTGGGGCAGCAGCGAGGCGTTGGAATCGTGCAGGCCGCAAAAGACCGGGGTTTGTGGATCGAGCCCGGTCCGCTCCGCAAGCGCGGGCAGGATCGAGCCAAGCCGGTCCCTAGCCGGCCGCACCGGCGCCATCAGCTCGCGCCAGCCCAGGCGATCGACCAGCGCCGAAAAATCCCCCGTCCAGGGGTTCCACAAATCGGTGTGGCAGCCGAGCGAGGTGACCTCGTTGGCGGCCACGCCGGTCAGGCGCAGCGCCCAGTATTGCGGGTACATCAGCATCGCGGCGGCCCTGGCGAACTCCGTCGGGAAACTTTGCTGCTGCCAGAAGAATTGCGCGCCGAGATTGAGGCCGAGCGGCAGGCGCGGCGTGCCGGTCTCGGAGAAGGGCGGGCGGATCGCGTCATAGTCGGACGCGAGCTCATCGGGCCCATCGTATTCATAATCGAGGACAGGCAGCACCAGCTCGCCCGTGGCATCGACCAGCACGCCGGTCGCGCCATGCGTGGTGATCGAAACGGCGTCGATGCGCTGTTCGCGATTGAGGTCGGCAAGGCTGTCGAGGATGAACGCCCATAGCGCTCCGACATCATGATGCGGGTAGGGCGCTTGTCGCACCGGCGCGTTCGCCATCCGGCGCAGCGTCACCTCGCTCAATGTGGCGAGATCGACCAGCGCCACCTTGGCGTTGGTCTTGCCGATGTCAATGACGGCGATGTGGCGGACCGCGCTCATTCCATATGGAACATTATTTCCAGCGGCACCGCCACCGGCTCGTTATCCGGTTTCGTCTCCATGATGTCGGCCATTTCAGCCCACCAGCGCTGCATCACCGGATGCTTAGGCAGATCGTCCATGCCGTGACCATCGCGCCGCCACAGCACGCCGAACAGGATGTTCGTCTCCTCGTCGAGATGGATGGAGTAGTCGGAGACGCCGGCCTGCTTCAGCAACGCGACCAGCGACAGCCAGATTTCATCGTGGCGCTTTTTGTACTCGGCCTTCATGCCGGGTTTGAGCATCATCTTGAATGCGTATTTCTCGGGCATCAGGCCAGGCGCCCCCCGCGCAACCGCCGCCAGACGATCGGCAGCGCGATGACGGTGATCAGCAGCAGGCCGATGAAGATCGACATGACGATGCCGGGCACGTTGAGCAGTCCGAGGCCGAAGGTCACCAGCCCCATGATCAGGGCGGCAAGCACCACGCCGACGATGCTGCCGGCGCCGCCGAGGATGCTGACGCCGCCGAGCACCACCATGGTGATGACCTCCAGCTCATAGCCCTGCGCGATCGACGGACGCGTCGAGCCGAGCCGCGACGTGATCAGCACCGAGGCGATGCCCGACATCAGGCCGGTCAGGCAAAACAGGATGAATTTTATACGGCCGACGCGCACGCCGGAAAACTGCGCCGCGACCGGATTGTTGCCGATCGCGAAGACCCGGCGGCCGAAGCTAGTCCGGTGCAGCAGGAACCAGTAGATGACGGCCGCGATGAGGAAGAGCACCAGTTCGAACGACACCACCCACCAGACATAACCCTGGCCGAAGAAGGCGAAGCTTTCGGGATAGCCCTTGTAGGCCTGGTCGCCGAGAGTGATGAAGGCGATGCCGCGAAAAAGGCTCATCGTGCCGATGGTGACGACGATGGAAGGCAGGCCGAGGCGCGTGACCAGCAGTCCGTTGAAGGCGCCGCAGCCGAGCCCGACGACGATGCCGATCAGGACAAGCACTGGCGTGCCGGCGCCGGCCTGCCCCGCCATGCCCATCATGGTCGAGGCGAGCGCGATGATGGCGGCCACCGACAGGTCGATCTCGCCCGAAATGATCAGCAGCGCCATGGCGAACGCGATCAGGCCCTTCTCTGTGAAATTGAAGGTCAGATCGGACAGCGAATACGGATCGAGAAAATAGGGTGAGGCGAAACTGTTGACGGCAAAGATGGCGATGGCCACCACGACCAGCAGCGCTTCCCAGGAAAAGATCGCCGAAGAGAGCGGCTTGTCGAGCCGGTCGGGAATGTGGCGAGGGGCGGGGACGTCGGTCATGTCACCGCTTCCACTTTCTTGAGGATGATGCGGCCCTGCTGGCGTTCGCCGCGCGCGTTGAGCACGACCGCCAGGATGATGGCGCTGCCCGAAATCGCCATCTGCCAGAAGGGCGAGATGTTGATGACCGGCAAAGCGTTGGAGATGATGCCGAGGAACAGCGCGCCGAGCACGGCGCCGCCGACCGAGCCGATGCCGCCGGCGATCGAGATGCCGCCGATGACGCAGGCGGCGATGATGTTCAACTCGTAGCCGTTGGCGACCTCGACCGAGGCGATCACATAGCGCGAGATCCAGAGATAACCGCAGAGGCCACCGATCATCCCGGAGATGCAGAAGACGATGAATTTGGTCCGCCCGACATCGATGCCGGTGTAGACGGACGCCGTCGGATTGACGCCGATGGCATAGATCGAGCGGCCGAGCGCGGTGCGCGTCATCAGCACGAAGAACAGCGCGATCACCAGGATAGCGATCCAGGACAGAACCGGAATGCCGAGGAAAGCAGCGCGCTGGAAGCCGATGAAATCCGGGCTCATCCTGTCGGCGTTGACCCAGGCGCCGCCGGACAGGACGAAAGTGGCGCCGCGATAGATGGTGAGCGTGCCCAGCGTCACCACGATCGAGGGGATGTTCAGACGCCACACCAAAAGGCCGTTGATGGCGCCGAGCACCAGCCCGACTGCGAGCGCGATGACGATCAGCAGCGGGATCGGGATCGCCGGGTGCGCGGCGTTCAGCATCGCCACCACCATTCCGGTGAAACAGAGGTTCGACGCCATCGACAGGTCGATCGAGCGCGTCAGGATGACGACCATCTGGCCGAGCGCCAGGATCATCAGGATCGAGGTGTCGTTGAACACCTGGCGCAGGTTGCCGGGGTCGGCAAAGGCGGGGAAGCGCGTCGAGATCAGCCCGATCAAGGCGACGATGGCCGCGAGCAGCCAGATTTCGCGGTATTTGAGGAAAGCTTTCATGCCGCGATCCCTGCTGCTGTCCTGACCAGCGTCTCGGCATCCAGTCCCTTGTTGTCGTAGACCGCCGCGACAAGGCCCTCGCGCATGACGACGACGCGATCGGACATGCCGAGAATTTCAGGCAGTTCGGACGACACCATGATTACCGACAAGCCCTGCGCCACCAGTTCGGCCATGAAGCCGTGCACGGCGGCCTTGGAGCCGATATCGATGCCCTTGGTCGGCTCGTCCAGGATGATCACCTTGGGCGCGGTCGCCAGCCATTTGGCGATGACCACCTTCTGCTGGTTGCCGCCCGATAGCGTGCCGACATCCTGGCTGAGCGAGGAGGCCCTGAGGTCGAGCCGTTCCGTGTAGGAGCGGGCCAGCGAAAATTCCTCCGCCAGCCGCAGCATGCCTGATTTGGAGGTGCGGGCGAGCGATGGCAGCGAAACATTCTGGAAGATCGGCAGGCCGATAACCACGCCCTGCTTGCCGCGTTCTTCCGGCACGTAGACGATGCCGGCCTCGATCGAATCCGCGGCCGATTTTGGCGCGATCGCCTTGCCATCCAGCGTGATCATGCCGGCGCTTATGCGGGTAATGCCTGAAATCGCCTGCATCACCTCGCTGCGCCCGGCGCCGACCAGGCCATAGAAGCCGAGAATCTCGCCCTTGTGCAGTTCGAACCCGATATCCCTGAACTCGGTCGGATGCGACAGGCCGGAAACGGAAAGCACCGGCGCGCCGATCTCGGCCTTGCGCTGCGGAAAGATGTGGTCGACCGAACGGCCGACCATCATGCGCACGATCTGGCTCTGGCCGGCATCCCTGATCAGGCCTTCGCCGACCATCTCGCCGTCGCGGAACACCGTGTAGCGATCGGCAATGCGATAGATCTCGTCGAACTTGTGGCTGATGAACAGGATCGCCTTGCCCTGCTCCTTGAGGAATTCGATCAAAAGGAAAAGCTCCTCGATCTCCTTCATCGAAAGGGCTGCGGTCGGCTCGTCCATGATGACGATCTGGGAGTCGATCGACATGGCGCGCGCGACGGCGACGAGATGCTTGTTGGCGATGCCGAGATCCCTGAGCCGCGCATCGGCATCGATATGGCCGGCATGCATGGTGTCGAGCACTTCGCGCGCATTCTTGCGCATCGTGCGCCAGTCGATGGTGCCGAAGCGCGTGCGCGGCGCATGGCCGAGGAAGATGTTTTCGGCGACGCTGAGATCATCGAACAGCACGGTTTCCTGATGGATGGCGGTGACGCCGTGGCCGAAGGCGGCGTGCGCGCTGGGCAGCGCGACGGCCTGGCCGTCGATGCTGATCGTGCCCGCATCGGGCTGGTAGATGCCGGTCATGATCTTGACCAGCGTCGACTTGCCGGCGCCATTCTCGCCGATCAGCGCGGTCACCTGGCCGGGATAGAGCGACAGGCTGACATTGTGCAGGGCACGGACACCGGGGAAGCTCTTGGAGATGCCGGACAGTGCCAGGCGCGGAGCGGAGGCCGGAAGCCGCTCGTCAGTCTCGCTGTGTCGGGCCGTCGTGTCCATATCCGTATCAAGCCCTGAAACTAGGTCCGTTTGAAGTCGCGGCGGGATGTGAGTCCCGCCGCGCCAGCTTGAAAGCTCCGAGATCAATAGATCTTGGAGAACTTCTCGATGTTGCTCTTGTCGAACTGGAAGGGCGGAGCCATCGCGGCCGAGTTGGTGTCGTCGAGCGTCACCTTGCCGACGCGGCCGATCGACAGCGTCGCACCCGGCTTGGCCTCTTCCTTCTTCACCGCCAGGTCGTGGGCGAGGTAAACGGCGGAGTAGCCGAGGTCGATCGGGTTCCACAGCGCAACCGCCTGGCTGGCGCCGTTGTCGATGAACTTCTTGAACTCCGACGGCAGCGCAAGGCCGGTGACATTGACCTTGCCGATCAGGTTCTCGTCGGTGACGACCTGGGCGGCGGCGACGACGCCGACGGTGGTCGGCGCGATGATCGCCTTGAGGTTCGGATAGGACTTCAACAGGCCCTTGGCTTCGTCCGTGCTCTTGGCCGAATCGTCATCGCCATAGACTGTGGCGACGAGCTTGATCTTGGGGAACTTCTCCGGCAGCACCTTCTTGGCCGCTTCGATCCAGGAATTCTGGTTGGTCGCGGTAGAGGAAGCCGACAGGATGGCGACATCGCCGCCTTCCGGCAGATAGTCGGCGGCGAGCTTGATGATGGTCTCGCCGATCAGGCCGGTGTCGGACGGATTGAGGTGAAGCTGGCGGCCTTCCTTGGCGACGCCCGAATCCCAGGAGATGACGGTGATGCCGCGCTCCATCGCCTTCTTCAGCACCGGCACCAGAGCGTCGGCGTCATTGGCGGAAATCGCGATGGCGTTGACCTTCTGCGCGATCAGCGAATTGACCACTTCGATCTGCGCCTCGGCGGTCGCCTTGGTCGGGCCGGTGTAGATGATGTCGACGTCGCCGAGTTCCTTGGCCGCCTCTTGCGCGCCCTTGTTGGCGGCATCGAAGAAGCCGTTGCCGAGGGACTTCACCACCAGCGCGATCTTGACGTTTTCCGCGTAGGCGGCATTCACGAACATGGCGGCCGAGAAGGCCGCCGTCACCATCAATTTCTTCAAGAAGCTCATCGAATTTCCTCCCTTGAGCGTTGCATTCCATCGCCGCTGCGGGCGTGAGGTGTCTCAGGCCTGCAGTGAAGATTCTTCTTTTGTCGACTTGCGGGCGACGATCAACGTCACCCCCGCGGCTTCCAGCATCTTTGCCTCGCGGTCCTCGATGCCGTCGTCGGTGATGACGGTGGCAATGCGCGAAAGACCGCACAGGATCAGGCTGGAGCGTTTGCGGAATTTCGAGGAATCGACCAGCACCACCAACTCGTCGGCCTGGTCGATCAGCTTCTGCTCCGCCTGGATCAGCAGTGGATCGCCTTCCATCAGGCCGAGCGGCCCCAGCCCTTGAGCGCCCATGAACATGCGGCGTGCGTAGAAATTGCGCGTCACGTCATTGTCGAAGGGCGACAGGATGATGTTCTGCTCGCGGTAGATGGTGCCACCCGACAGCATGACCGTGTTCTTGGAGTGCTTGAGCAGGTGCTCGGCGATCGGGAACGAATTGGTGAAGATCGGCATGCGGAGGCCGGTCAGGAAATGCACCATCTGGAAGGTGGTGGTACCGCCATTGATGATGATCGGCTCGCCGTCCTTGCACAACTCGACCGCTTCACGAGCGATCGCCCGCTTCTGCGCCGCGTTGAGGGTTTCGTTGACGGAAAAGGGGCGGCCGGCCAGCCCGATGAACTGCGGCGGCGAGATCGCCTCGGCACCACCGCGTACACGGCGCAGGCGCTTTTGGACATGGAGAGCCGCGATGTCGCGCCGGATCGTCGCCTCGGACGATTCCGTCAGGTCGACCATTTCCTGCACCGTCACCACAGGTTTTTCCTGGACGGCGGACAGAATGATCCTGTGGCGCTCTTTTTCGTGCATGGTTCCTCCCTGCCTGAGCATCTAGGCACCCAAACCGAGCAGTGTCAATCATTTCCGATCATATAATTTCATTGTGCAGTGCAATATGATTGATATTGATCGTTTGTGATTGACAAGCTCGCCTCTTGCGTAGACATTCCCGAGCGAAAAAGGAGCGCATGGTGCGCGCTCCAAAGGGAGGATTACTATGCTCGACAAGCGCTCCGGCTCGCGCCTCGCCAATCTGTGGGACGACGCGAAGGCGAAGGGGATGAGCGAGCCCGAGCTGCTGGTCTATCGCTCGAACACGCTCGGCTCCGACAAGCGCGTCACCAATTATGGCGGCGGCAACACCTCCTCGAAGATATGGCAGAAGGATCCGCTCACCGGCCAGGATGTGGAAGTGCTGTGGGTGAAGGGGTCGGGCGGCGACAGCGCCTCGATCAAGCTTGATGGCTTTGCAACGCTCTACATGGACAAGCTGCGGGCGCTGAAGGGGCTTTATCGCGGCGTCGAGCACGAGGACGAGATGGTGGGCTATCTTCCCCACTGCACCTTCAACCTCAATCCGCGCGCGGCCTCGATCGACACGCCGCTGCACGCCTATGTGCCGAAGCCTTTTGTCGACCACATGCATCCCGATGCCATCATCGCCATCGCCGCCGCCAAGGATTCCAGGGTGCTGACGAACGAGATATTCGGCGGTGCCATTGGCTGGCTGCCGTGGAAGCGGCCGGGCTTCGAACTCGGCCTGTGGCTGGAGAAATTCTGCGTCGAACACCCCACCGCCAAGGGCGTCATCCTCGAAAGCCACGGCCTGTTCACCTGGGGCGATACGCCGAAGGAGTGCTACGAAACGACGATTTCGGTGATCAACCAAGCGATAGAGTGGTTCGAGCGCCGCTCCGAAGGCGTGGCGATCTTCGGTGGGGAGGTAGTGAAGTCGCTCGATGCGGCTGCCCGCCGAGCGATTGCCGCCAAGCTGATGCCCAGGATTCGCGGCCTGGTCTCGGAAAAGAGCCACAAGCTTGGCCACTTCGATGACTCGCCCGCCGTGCTCGAATTCGTGAACTCCAGGGATTTGCGCCCGCTGGCAGCCCTCGGCACCTCGTGCCCGGACCACTTCCTGCGCACCAAGATCCGCCCGCTGGTGATCGAATTCGATCCCGCAAAGCCCGACGTCGATGCCGTCATCGCGCGACTCGCCGACGACATTGCCGAATATCGTGTCGGCTACCAAGCCTACTACGACAGCTGCAAGCATGCGGACTCGCCTGCTATCCGCGACCCCAACGCGGTGGTCTATCTGATGCCCGGCGTCGGCATGTTCACCTTCGCCGGCGACAAGGCGACAGCGCGCATCTCGGGCGAATTCTACGTCAACGCCATCAACGTCATGCGCGGTGCGTCGACCGTCTCGTCCTATGTCGGCCTGCCGGCGCAGGAGGCCTTTGACATCGAGTATTGGCTGCTCGAGGATTTGAAGCTGCAGCGCATGCCGAAGCCGAAGTCTCTCGCCGGCCAGGTCGCGCTGGTCACCGGCGGCGCCGGCGGCATCGGCCGCGCCACGGCCAACCGCCTGCTGCGCGAAGGCGCCTGCGTCGTGCTGGCCGATATCGACGAGGCGGCACTCGCCGGCGCCAACGAGGAACTGGCAAAAGCCTATGGCAGGGATTTCGTCCGCCCAGTTCTCATCAACGTCACCTCGGAGGACCAGGTCGTCGCAGGCTTCGCCGAGACGGCCGTCGAGTTCGGCGGCATCGACATTCTGGTCTCGAATGCCGGCTTGGCATCGTCGGCGCCGATCGAGGAGACGACCCTGGCGCTGTGGAACAAGAACATGGACATCCTGTCCACAGGCTATTTCCTGGTCTCCAGAGAAGCATTCCGGCTGTTCCGGGTACAGAAGATCGGCGGCAACGTCGTCTTTGTCGCCTCCAAGAATGGCCTGGCGGCATCGCCCAACGCCGCCGCCTACTGCACCGCCAAGGCCGCCGAAATTCATCTCGCCCGCTGCCTGGCGCTGGAGGGCGCGGAAGCCCAGATCAGGGTCAATGTCGTCAACCCGGATGCGGTGCTGCGCGGCTCGAAGATATGGACCGGCGAGTGGAAGGAACAGCGTGCCGCCGCCTACAAGATGTCGACCGACGATCTGGAAGAGCACTACCGCTCGCGTTCGATGCTGAAGCGCTCCGTCTTCCCGGAAGACATCGCCGAGGCGATCTATTTCCTCGCCTCCGACATGTCGGCCAAGTCGACAGGCAACATCATCAACGTCGACGCCGGCAACGCACAGAGCTTTACGCGGTAGCCGCTCGCCGGCGCTCACGCTGGCCCCTTCTCTCCCGTCGCTATACGGGGAGAAGTTTCCGGCAGGCGGATGAGGGGCGCCGCCGACCGAATGCATTCTGGGAGGAACAGCAGTGTCCGAATCCATCATCTCCGCCGACATCGTCGCCAGCAGTAACGCCGCGCGCAAGGTTGACCTCGAGCGTGACTATGCCTCGCTCGGCGAGCGCCTCGACCGACGCGGCATCGCCATCGACTCTATCCGCGACAAGGTGGAAAAGTTCGCGGTCGCGATCCCGTCCTGGGGCGTCGGCACCGGCGGCACCCGCTTCGCCCGCTTTCCCGGCGCCGGTGAGCCGCGCGACATCTTCGACAAGATCGAGGATTGCGCTGTCATCCAGCAGTTGACGCAGGCGACGCCGACCGTGTCGCTGCACATTCCTTGGGACAAGGCCGATCCGAACCGGCTGAGGCAGGCGGCCTCCCGCTTCGGGCTTGGCTTCGATGCGATGAACTCCAACACCTTTTCCGACGCGAAGGACCAGACGCTTTCCTACAAATTCGGTTCGCTGTCGCATGCCGACGCCGACACGCGTCGTCAGGCGGTCGAGCACAATCTCGAATGCATCGAGATCGGCAAGACGCTTGGGTCGAAGGCGCTGACGGTGTGGATCGGCGACGGCTCCAACTTCCCCGGCCAGGTCAATTTCGCCAAGGCGTTCGAGCGCTATCTCGACGCGATGAAGGAGATCTATGCCGGGCTGCCGGACGACTGGAAGCTGTTCACCGAACACAAGATGTATGAACCTGCCTTTTACTCCACCGTCGTGCAGGACTGGGGCACCAACTACATCATATCAAGGGAGCTCGGCGACAAGGCCTTCTGCCTGGTCGACCTCGGCCATCATGCGCCCAACGTCAACATCGAGATGATCGTCTCACGGCTGATTCAGTTCAAAAAACTCGGCGGCTTCCACTTCAACGATTCGAAATATGGCGACGACGACCTCGATGCCGGGTCGATCGACCCCTATCGGCTGTTCCTGGTTTTCAACGAATTGGTCGATGCCGAGCTGTCAGGCCCCGAGGGGTTCGACCCCGCCCATATGCTCGACCAGAGCCACAATGTCACCGATCCGATCGAAAGCCTGATGCTGTCGGCGGTCGAGGTGCAGCGCGCCTATACGCAGGCGCTGCTGGTCGACCGAAAGGCGCTTGAAGGGTTCCAGGACGGCAATGACGCGCTGATGGCGACGCAGACGCTGAAGGCGGCCTACCGAACCGATGTCGAGCCGATCCTTGCCATGGCACGGCTGAAGACAGGTGGCGCCATCGATCCGGTCGCCGCATACCGGGCGGCGGGCTATCGCGCCAAGATCGCGGCGGAGCGGCCAGCCGTCGCAGGTGGTTCCGGCGGGATCGTTTGAGGTAGAGCCGATCTTCCCCTTTGCGGGGGAGATGTCCGGCAGGACAGAGGGGACGCTGTCGCGCCGACGTCCGAAAGTTGGCGATCCTTCATGCCTCCTCTGCCCTGCATCTCCACCACAAGCGAGCAGTCACCAACCCGTGAATGTCTTTATTGAAGATGGACTCGATCGCTCCAAGTAGCTCTTCTAGGCAAGCACCACTTGGAGAACCCGCCATGCATCTCACCCGTAGGACATTGATCGCCCTCGGTCTTTCCATCGCCTTCGCCTTTTCGCCATCGGCTTTCGCCGCGTCGCCGGCACCGGCCAAGGGCGAGAACGGCATGGTCGTCACGGCCCAGCATCTGGCTTCCGAAGTCGGCGTCGAGGTGTTGAAAAAGGGCGGCAATGCCGTCGATGCGGCGGTCGCCGTCGGCTATGCCTTGGCCGTCGTCTATCCCAATGCCGGTAATATCGGTGGCGGTGGCTTCATGACCATCCGCTTCAAGGACGGCAAATCGACCTTCCTCGATTTCCGCGAGCGGGCGCCGCTTGCCGCGACCAAGACCATGTATCTCGACAAGGACGGCAACCCGGTGAAGGGCGCTAGCCTGGACGGCTATCTCGCGGTCGGCGTACCAGGCTCGGTGGCTGGTTTCGAGATGGCGCGCCAGAAATATGGCACCTTGTCCAGGCAGGACCTGATGGCGCCGGCGATCGCCTATGCCAGAGACGGGTTCGTCCTCAACCAGGGCGATGCGGCTTCGTTCGCCGGCAGCGCCGAAAGGTTGGCGAAGGACCCAGCGGCGGCGGCGGCCTTCCTCAAAACCGATGGCAAGCCCTATGGCGTCGGCGAGAAGCTGGTTCAGCCCGACCTTGCCGCGTCGCTCTCGACCATTTCCGAGAGAGGTCCCGATGCCTTTTACAAGGGCGCCATCGCCGACGTCATCGTCAAGGCGAGCGGCGCCAAGGGCGGTATCCTGGCCAAGGGCGATTTCGAACAATACGCGGTGCGCGAGTTGAAGCCCGTCACCTGCTCCTATCGCGGCTACGAGATCATCTCTTCGCCGCCGCCGAGCTCAGGCGGCGTCATCATCTGCGAAATCCTCAACGTGCTGGAAGGCTATCCGCTGTCCTATCTCGGCGCCGGCTCGGCCGAGACCGTCCACGTCATGGTCGAGGCGATGCGCCACGCCTATGTCGACCGCAACTCCGCGCTCGGCGATCCCGATTTCGTCGACAACCCCGTCTCTAGGCTGCTGGACAAAGCCTATGCCAAGGACATCCGCGACAAGATCGATCCGTTCCGCGCCGGCGTGTCGCAGGATCTGATGCCGAAGGGCTTCGGCGAGTCGAAGGAGACGACGCACTATTCGATCATCGACAAGGACGGCAACGCGGTCGCGGTCACCTACACGCTCAACGGTTCGTTCGGTGCCGGCGTGGTCGCCGACGGCACCGGCATCCTGCTCAACAACGAGATGGACGACTTCACCCAGAAACCCGGCGTGCCCAACCTCTATGGCCTCGTCCAGGGCGAAGCCAATGCCATCCAGCCGAAGAAGACGCCGCTGTCCTCGATGAGCCCGACCGTGGTGGCCAAGGATGGCAAGCCGTTCATGGTCATCGGCAGCCCAGGCGGCTCGCGCATCATCACCATCACGCTGGAAGCCATCGTCAACGTGATCGACCACGGCATGAACATCCAGGAGGCGATCGACGCGCCGCGCATTCATCACCAATGGCTGCCCGATACCGTCTATGTCGAGCCGTTCGGCCTTTCGCCGGATACAGAAAGACTGCTGGCCGGGATGGGCTATCGCCTCGATCTCAGTGACCAGAGCTGGGGCCAGGCGGCGGGCATTCTCGTCGGCGGCAAGAGCCTGGCGGAAATCGAGAAGGGCGGCGGCGCGCGCTACAATGGCGCCATCGACAGCCGCGCGGCAGCCGGCGAAGCGCTCGGATATTGATAGGCCGCAAGACCGTTGCTTTCCGCATGAGGCCGGATTCCGCCTTTCGGGACCGGCCTCCGCCTCATGGCCCGGGAGCCGTCAGGTCACCAGCGTGATGGTCGACGCGATCAGCATCAAGGCGGCGATGCCGACGAACAGCGCATAGATGCGTGGCCGGTCGAGCAGCAGCGCGTTTCCCGATATCCAGGCCGACGTGGCACCGCCCAGCGCGAACAGGAACCCGTTGCGGTGGCCGAAAGTCATCGACGCGGCCATCAAGCCGCCGATGATCAGGGCGCCGAACACGATGATCACGGCGACCGCGTACTTCTCGAAGTCGTTATTGCCGATCCCTGGTCCGATCGCGTTCAAATTCGGCAGGTCGTCCGGATCGAAGGGGTTCGCCGACCCGTATTCGTCTTGACCCATGGATTCTCGCATCACTTGATCTCCGCTGACCGGCAACAAACCATCAACGCCTGCCGAGCGCAACCCGATCACGCTGTGGCGGATGCGCCCGGCACCGCCTCCGGCCCCTTTTCGGGGATAGTTTGCTGACGGATTTTAGGAGCTGTTGCCGGATCGCGTCACCTGCCTTCTTGGGGTTTGTCGCCGCCGGCCTCGTCTTAAAACTTGACTAAGAATATCCTGTTTAATAGTCAACTCGGATTGGTCGCCGGAGACCAGGGCCCCGGGCAACAGGCAAGCCAAGTTGAATACAGATCATCAACCCCGGCCAGGAGAGGTCAATCGTCCGCGCGTCCGGATCACGCGTCGCCACGCGCTCGCGCTGTTCACTCTGCCGTTCACCGGCGTCGTGACGCCAGCCGCGGCCAGCCCGCCGCGCATCGTCTGCCTCGATGACGGCTTGGCGGAGACCTTGCTCATGCTCGGCATCACGCCGGTCGCTATCGCCGACCGTGAGGTCTGGGAAAGGTGGGTGGTCGAGCCGCCGCTGCCGCCCCAAGTCGCCGACATCGGCACGATCCTGGAGCCCAATCTCGAATTCCTGCAACAGCTTCGTCCCGACATCATCCTCTCCATCCCTTATCTCGACGGCATCAAGCCGCTGCTCGAGCCCGTGGCACCGGTGACGACGATCGGCATCTATACGCCGGGCGGTCAGCCCTATCAGCGCGCCATCGAGGCGACCCGGCAATTGGCCGGGCTTGTCGGCAAGGAAAGGGAGGGCGAGGCGCTGATAGCGGCGACGGAGGCGCATTTTTCGACCATCAAGCAGCAGCTGGAACCGCTTTCGGCGCGGCCGATCTATGTCGTCAGCTTCCTCGATCCGCGCAATGTGCGCGTCTATGGCGAAAAAAGCCTGTTTCAGGCGGTGTTCGACCGCATCGGCATCCGCAACGCCTGGGCCGGAGAGACCAATTACTGGGGATTTGCAACCGTCGGCATCGACGGGCTGGCAACGTCTGATGATGCGCGCCTTGCCTATCTCGAACCCTTGCCCGAAGGGGCGGGCGGAACGCTGACCGAGAGCCCGGTCTGGAATGCCATGCCGTTCGTGCGCAACGGCTCGATCATGCGCCTGCCTGCGGTGCTGATGTTCGGCACGCTGCCCTCGGCGAGCCGTTTTGCCCGCCTGCTGGCCGCGGCGCTGACGGCGGAGACCGCCCGTGGTTGAGCAGGAAGCGATCTTGCCCGACAATGCCGTCCTCGTCCGCGGTCGCACCCCGTCGCCTCGCATACCAGGCGGATATCCCCTGGGCGCGATCCTGCTTTGCGTCGTGCTTCTCTGCGCGGCCGGCGCCGCGACCCTCTCCAACATGAGCGTGCAATTGCCGCCGGCACTCTGGCTGGGGGCGCTCGCAAGCCCCGATGTCGAGGATATCAGGCAGGTGCTCGTCCACTACGCTTTCCTGCCCCGGCTCGCCGTCAGCCTTCTCTGCGGTGCGGCCCTCGGACTGGCCGGGACGGTGCTGCAGCAGGTTTTGCGCAATCCGCTCGCCTCGCCCGAAACCGTCGGCGTCTCGGCCGGCGCCTATCTGGCGCTGGCGCTGGCGACGCTTCTGGCGCCGTCGCTGCTTGCCTTCGGCCGCGAATGGGTGGCGCTTGCCGGCGCCTTCACTGCCCTTGCGGCGGTCCTGGCGCTCTCCTGGCACAAGGGCCTGTCGCCGCTTTCGGTCGTGTTGGCCGGGCTGGTCGTCAGCCTTTATGCCGGCGCCATCGGTGCTGCGTTTGTGGTGCTTCGGCATGAATGGCTGGCCAGCCTGTTCCTCTGGGGCGCCGGTTCGCTCGGCCAGCAGGACTGGTCGGTGACGCGGTGGCTCTTGCCGCGCCTTGGCGGTGCCGCGCTGGCGATCGGCCTCATGGCGCGGCCGCTGACTCTGCTTGGCCTCGACGACGAAGGCGCGCGCAGCCTCGGCGTCCCGCTCGGTGCCTATCGCTTCGCCGGACTGGCGGCGGCGGTCGCCCTGATCGCTTTCGTCGTTGCCGCCATCGGCGTCATCGGCTTCGTCGGCCTTGCCGCCGCCACGCTCGCGCGCATCGGCGGCGCCCGCCGGCTAGGCCAGCAACTGGTGATGGCGCCGCTGATCGGCGCGGCACTGCTGTGGGCCGCGGACCAGGGAGTGCAGGTCGCGACCGGGCCACAGGGCGACCTGCTGCCGACCGGCGCGATGACGGCGCTTCTCGGCGCGCCTCTGCTTCTTTGGCTTCTGCCGCGCCTCGCGCTTGGCGCGGAAGCACCGGCACTCGCCGCCGAGCGCTTGCCCAGAACGAAAAGGCCCGGCCTTGTGCTGGCGGCGATCGGCGGCCTCCTGCTTTTGCTGCTCGTGCTGGCGCTGCTCTACGGGCCGGGCACCGATGGTTGGACATTCGCGTCCGGCGATCAGCTGCGGCCCTTGCTGGCCTGGCGGCTGCCTCGAGTGTCCGCGGCACTTGCCGCCGGCGCCATGCTGGCGCTGGCCGGGCTGATGATGCAGCGGCTGACCGGCAATCCGATGGCCAGCCCCGAAGTGCTCGGCATCAGCGCCGGCGCTGCGCTCGGCATGATGGTGGCGCTGTTCGCGCTCGCCGATGCCAGCCGCCCGGTACAGACCCTGGCCGCCACGATCGGCGCCTTCGCCGCCCTTCTGGTGACGCTGGCGATCGGCCGCCGTACCGCCTATGCGCCAGAGCGGCTGCTGCTTGCCGGTGTCGCCTTGACGGCCCTGTTCGACGCGCTGATCCTGGTGCTCACCGCCACGGGCGATCCGCGCGCCATGCTTTTGCTCAATTGGCTCACCGGCTCAACCTACGGCGTCGACGCCGGCTCGGCGCTTCTGACCTCGACGTTTGCCTTTTGCCTGTTCCTGCTCGCACCGTTCTTCCTGCGCTGGCTGGACATGCTGCCGCTCGGCTCCGCCGCGGTACAAAGCCTCGGGGTCAACCTCAAGGCAACACGGCTGCTGGTGCTTTTGATGGTGGCAGCGCTCACCGCCGCCTCGACCCTGGTCGTCGGGCCGCTGACCTTCATCGGCCTTATGGCGCCGCACCTGGCGTGGCGCCTTGGCCTGTCGCGTGCGCTGCCGCAAGCGATCGGCGCGATGCTTGCCGGCGCGCTGATCATGGTCTGCGCCGACTGGATCGGCCGCACCGCCATCTTCCCGCGCCAGATTCCGGCCGGCCTCGTCGCGACGCTGATCGGCGGCCCCGTCCTGATGTGGCTCTTGCGCCGCCGCTGAGCCTTGTCCCGTGGAGATATCCAAGCCGATGGCGACGCCAGCCTTGATTGCCGACACCACCGTCCACGACTTCGTTGGCAAAAGCGGAGGCGATCCCTGGCGGGTCTTCATCCATGTGCCGTCGGGGCCAATGCCCGAGGCCGGCTGGCCGGTGCTCTACATGACCGACGGCAACGCCGTTATCGGCACTGCGGTCGACGCGATGCGCGCGCAGGCCTTCTATCCCGCCGGCACCAATGTCGGCTGGGGCGTCATCATCGCCATCGGCTACCCCGTCGAGGGCGCCTATGACCCGCTGCGCCGCTCATGGGATCTGGGGCCACCGCCGGGCAGGACCTATCCGCCCTTCCACGAGGGCACGCCGGAAGTCAGGACCGGCGGGGCGGGGGATTTTCTGGCCTTCATCGAAGCCGAGCTGAAGCCGTGGGTCGCCACCCGGACCAGGATCGACGAGAGCCGCCAGGCACTTTACGGCCACTCTTTCGGTGGCCTGTTCGCGCTCTACGCCCTGTTTACCCGCCCGCTCTCATTCAGCACCTTCATTGCGGCCAGCCCTGCCATCTATTGGGAAGATCGCGTTATCGACCGCTTTCTCGAAAGGTTCGAAGCCGCTGTTCCCGACGGCCTGAAGGCCGACGTAATCCTGTCGGCCGGAGAGTATGAGACCGAAAAGCTGGCGCCGTTCCAGGTCGGCGCGGAAGACGAGGAAAAGCGCCTGGCGCAGAAAAAGCTCATCCTTACCGACGAATTCGCCAGGGCGATGGCGGAACGCCTCGACGCGCTCCCGGGCCTGCGGGCAAGCTTCGAACTCCATGCCGGCGAAAACCACATGTCGATCCTGCCGGTGACGGTCAACCGGGCGGTGCAGGCGGCGTTCGCGGTGCGGTAGAATTTCTATTCAGCGCGCAGGCGGCAGTTCGAACAGCTTTGCGCCGTTTTCCTGGCCGCGCTCGACATAGCCGATAATGCCGAACCACCTGGCGACGTCGGGCCCTTGGAGCCAACTGCGCGAGTGGATTGGAAGGTTGCCGGCAAGCGCCTGGATATGCCTGATATGCCGCTTGCAGAAACGGACGGTCGAGCCGCGGAAGAAATCCTCCCGCGCGGCGAACAGCGTATCGGCGGCGTCGCTGTTTTCATGCCAGGCGATGATCGCCACGGCCTTCTCGCCCTCGACAAGCGCGTGCGCGCGGCCTTCCTTCAAATTCATCATCAGATTGTCGTAGGCGATCTTGCTGTCCTTGCCGGCCGCCGCGTACTCGTCCGACATCCGCTTCGACAGGCCATGGAAGACATCCTCGAGATCCCCAAGCGTTGCTGCGCGTGCTCTCATTTCACCTCCTGCAGCCCCGGCAGGGAGTTTGCCCTAGGGTTGTGGGATCACCAAGCAAATTGAATCTTCCACAAGCCCTGCGAAGGCAAAGTCGTTCCGTCCATCGATCTTTGTGACAGGGCGGGCACCCGCACCAAGCCGACAGAAGGCTTTGGCCTCCCGGTTCTTTAAGACACAAGGGAACAAGAGCCTGTGGTTGCGGTTAACTGGATATGCCAGCCAAGATCCAAGAACCACAGCCGAAGCCCGGCCCGCAGCCACCCGTCCGTCGGCCGGACAACGAAGCGCCGTCAGAGCCTGAGCATGTCGATCCGCCACCGCGAGACGTGCGAGAGGCACCGGCACCAAATCCCGATGGCGACAAGAAAACCTAAGCGACGACACGCGAACGCGCCTGCAACAGGCGCATGCGATTGATAGCGATCAGGTGGTCACGCCATAAGCGCTTGGATTTTTAAAATGATGGTGCCCAGAGGCGGATTCGAACCACCGACACGCGGATTTTCAGTCCGCTGCTCTACCAACTGAGCTATCTGGGCCTGTTCCGGCTAACGAAAACTCGCGCTCCGGATTTCATGAAGGCACCGTGGGCGCCCCTTGAAAGCGCGTGGGTTATAGCATGGGAATCCGGCCTGTCCAGCGCCCAGATGTGGATTTCCCGCAGGAAAAGAAATGTCGCCCGATGGGTCGGTTTCCATGCCGTGCGCCCGCCTATCTGGCGCTTGGCAGCCCCTTGCGGAAGTCGGATGGGGTCATGCCGGCCAGCTTGCGGAAGGATTTGTTGAAGGCGCTGAGCGAGCCGAAGCCCGAGTCCATGGCGACCCGCAGCACATTGGCGTCCTGATGCATCAGAAGCGCCTGCGCGTAGCTCAGCCGCAACAGGTTGACGTATTCGTTGAGCGTCATGCCGGTTGATTTCTTGAACAGGCTCATGGCGTATTTGGGGTGGATATCGGCGGCGGCCGCTATGTTCATGCAATCGATGTCGTAGAGGAAATTTTCGGCGATGAAATCGCACATGCGCCCGACATTGCGTGAGGACTGCTGGTCGAAGGGGCTGCCCGCCTCCTGCCCGGCGGCGTTTTCCGGCACCAGCCGATAGGGCTCGAACCGCACCCGCTCCAGCCGCAGCAGGAGTTCGTTGACGGCATGCTCGGTCTTGGCCGGGTCGCCCGAACGGGCGTAGCGGTTCCAGCGGGCGAAATTGTCATTGTCGGATTGATCGGTGGCGCTTGTCACCAGCGTCGCACCCGTCATCAGCCGGTGGCGTATATCCGCCGGCAGGTGCAGCCGGAAGAAATGCACCAGCGGCAGGTGCGCGCCGGCATAGACGGCGTCGTCGCTCAAATCGTCCATCTGGTGCGGCAGGCCGCCCCAGAACAGGCACATCTCGCCGGCCGAGAGCGAGATTTCGTGCTCGTTCATGCGGTAGTGGACGGAGCCGCGGACGATGAAATTCACCTCGACCTGGGCATGCCAATGCGGCTTCAGCATCACCAGCGGATTGGTGTGGAACATCTGCAACAGCAGCGGCAGGCCTTCCACACTGCTGGCACCAGGCTGGTAAAACGGCCGTTCGGGCATCTTACTTTCCGCCAATTTTGTATTCCCTTTGTCCGGGACAGGCCTTTGCCGGTGCCTAGTCTAGCCAGGCTCGCAGAGAGAGCAAATGAAATGGGAGGATTTCAATGCGCATCACACTGTCCTGCGCCGCGCTAGCGCTTGCCTTGGGCTCAGCCCCGGCCTTCGCGCAATCCGGCGAAATCACCATCTGGAGCTGGAACATCGCCGCCTCGTCGCTGAAGGCAACGGTTGCCGGTTTCAACAAGGTCCATCCCGACATCAAGGTCACGGTCCAGGATCTCGGCAACCAGCCGACCTATGACAAGTCGATCGCCGGGTGCGCGGCCGGCGGCGTCGGCCTGCCCGATATCGTGACCATCGAGAACGGCGAGGCCGAGAATTACTGGAGCCAGTTTCCCGACTGTTTCGTCGACCTGCACACGTTGGGCTACACGGCGGAAGACCAGAAGAAATTCCCCGATTTCAAGCGTACCGAACTCGAAGTCGGCGACAAGGCCTATGCCATGCCGTGGGATTCCGGCCCGGTCGCCGCCTTCTATCGCCGCGACTTCTATGAAAAGGCCGGCGTCGATCCGGCATCGATCAAGACCTGGGACGATTTCATCGCCGCCGGCAAGAAAATCCAGGCCGCCAATCCAGGGGTCTCGATGACCAATGCCGATTTCAACGGCGACAGTGAATTCTTCCGTATGATCTCCAACGAACAGGGCTGTGCCTATTTCGCCGAGGACGGCCAGTCGATCACGGTCAACCAGCCCAAATGCGTCGACGCCATGACCAAGGTCAAGGAGATGAAGGACGCGGGCATCGTCTCGTCGGCCGACTGGGGCACCAAGATCACCAACAACACCGCCGGAACCGTCGCCACCCAGGTCTATGGCGGCTGGTACGAAGGCACCATCCGCACCGAATCGGCCGGCGAAAACGGCAAGTGGGGCGTCTACCTGATGCCGAGCCTGACCGCGGACGGGCCGCACGCCGCCAATCTCGGCGGTTCGTCGCTCGCCATCACCTCGGCGTCGAAGAACAAGGAAGCGGCCTACGAGTATTTGAAATACACGCTCGGCACCAATGAAGGCCAGATCACCATGCTGAAGGAGTTCGGCCTCGTCCCATCGCTGGTCTCGGCCCTGAACGACCCTTATGTCAGCCAGGGCCAGCCCTACTGGGGCGGCCAGGCGGTGTGGAAGGATATTCTGGGCACCTTGCCCAAGGTCGTTCCGAGCCGCGGCACGCAGTTCCAGAGCGATGCCGAGATCATCGTGCGCGCCGTGCAGACCAAATATCTCGCCGGCGGATATCCCGACGCCAAGGCGGCACTCGACGATGCCGCCAGCCAGATCGCCTCGGCGACTGGGCTGCCTGTCAAGTCCTGAACTCCCAGGACGGGGTCCGGGACGGCAGCTATGCCGTCCTGGACCCGCCGCTTGCACGCTTGCTTTCAACACCAGGGATGAAGGAGGACAAAAGATGCGCGCACGCAATGCCACGGCCTATCGCTTCCTTACGCCCTATCTCCTGATCTTCGCCATCTTCTGGGTGTGGCCGATCATCTCCTCGTTCCTGATCTCGTTCCAGGCGACGCGCACCGTGCCGTGGCGCTTCGCGCCCGGTTTCAACTGGGGCCGGCTGATCGGCGACCCCGCCTTCTTCAACGCGCTGAAGAACACGCTGCTCATCCTCGTCATCCAGGTTCCGGTGATGATGGCGCTGGCCATGGTGATGGCGGTGCTTCTGAATTCGCCGCTGCTCAAGGCGCGCGGCCTCTACCGCTTCGCCTTCTTCGCCCCGGTGGTGGTCGGCGAGGTCGCTTATTCGGCGGTGTTCCGGCTGATGTTCAGCCTCGATTTCGGGATCGTCAACAAGCTGCTGAACAGCATCGGCCTGCCCAAGGTCGACTGGTTTTCCAATGTCACGCCGGCCATGGCGCTGATCATGATCGCGGTCACCTGGCGCTGGGCCGGCTACAACGCCATCATCCTGCTGGCCGGCATGCAGTCCATTCCCGAGGATGTCTACGAGGCAGCGACGCTCGACCGGGTAAGCAAGCTCAAGCAATTCTTCTACATCACCCTGCCGCTGTTGAAGCCGGTCATCGTCTTCTGCGCCGTGCTGTCGATCATCGGCACCATGCAATTGTTCACCGAGCCGTTCCTGATCACCGAGCGTGGCGGGCCGGGCGGCGGCACCGAGACACTCGGTCTGCTGCTTTACCGCCAGGGCTTCCGCTCGCTCAATTTCGGCTATGCCTCTGCCGTCGCCTACACCATGGCCGGGCTGGCGATCGCCATCACGCTGGTGCAGCTATGGCTGACGAGGGAACCGAAATGAGTTCGCTCTCGTCGGCAAGACTGAAACGAAGCATCGCACTGCACCTGTTCCTGACGCCGCTGGCGCTGATCTGGTTGTTTCCGCTGTGGATGATGGTGGTGTTCTCGACCATGCCCGACAATGGCATATTCAGCCCGGGCATCGAACTGTTGCCGCGCGGCAATTTCATCGACAATTTCAACAATTTGCAGCGCGACACAGACTTCGTCGGCGCCATCGTCATCTCCGTTTGCGTGGCGGTGACCTACACCGTCTTGTCGGTGCTGTTGACCTCGATGGCCGGCTGGGCGCTGGCCCGCTACCAGTTCTTCGGCAAAAGCGTGGTCGTGGCCATCATCCTGGGCACCATCACGCTGCCCTATGCGGTGGTGCTGATCCCGCAATTCATCATGGTGGCGCGCGACTTCAAGCTTGCCAACACCTGGGTGGCGCTGATCGTGCCGCCGCTGTTCAATTCGCTGGGCGTGCTGTTCATGCGCCAGAGTTTTTCGATGATGCCGGACGATCTGTTCGATGCGGCCCGCGTCGAGGGCGTCAAGGAGTGGCGGATCTTCGTCTTCATCGCCTTGCCGCTGGCGCGGCCGATGCTGGCGGCGCTCTGCATCATCCTGTTCCTCGCCTCCTGGAATAATTATCTGTGGCCACTTCTGATCAACAGCCAGCCGGGTTCGATGACAGCACCCGTGGCGCTTGGCACGCTGATCGGCCTGACCAAAGTGTCGTGGGGCGGCATCATGGCGGGCGCGGTCATGCTGACCGTGCCGATGCTCATCGTCTTCGTGCTCCTGCAGCGTCATTTCATCGCCGGCATCGCCGCCGGCGCGGTCAAGTAAGGGGCAGAATGGCAACCGTCACGCTCACCAATGTCGCCAAGCGCTTCGGCGCGTTCGAAGTCGTCCACGGTGCCAACATCGACATCGCCGATGGCGAGTTTGTCGTCTTCGTCGGCCCGTCGGGCTGCGGCAAGTCCACGCTGCTCAGGATGATCGCCGGGCTGGAGGACATCAGCGGCGGCGAGATCGCCATCGGCGGCAAGGTGGTCAACGATGTCGAGCCGGCCGACCGCGGCATCGCCATGGTGTTCCAGTCCTACGCGCTCTATCCGCATATGAACGTCGAGCAGAACCTCTCCTTCGGGCTGCGCATGACCGGCAACCCCAAGGCCGATACCGAGCGGCGGGTGAAGCGCGCGGCCGAGATACTGCGCATCAGCGAATTGATGGACCGCCGTCCGAAGAAACTTTCCGGTGGCCAGCGCCAGCGTGTCGCCATCGGTCGCGCCATCGTGCGCGAGCCGCAAGTGTTCCTGTTCGACGAGCCGCTCTCCAATCTCGATGCCGAACTGCGTGTCCAGATGCGGGTCGAGATTTCAAGGCTGCACAAGGAACTCGGCGCCACCATGGTCTATGTCACCCACGACCAGACCGAGGCGATGACGCTGGCCGACCGGATCATCGTGCTGCGCGCCGGCCATATCGAGCAGATCGGCCGGCCGCTGGAACTCTATGACGATCCCGACAATATGTTCGTGGCCGGCTTTGTCGGTTCGCCGAAGATGAATTTCATCAAGGCCCATATTGTCGGGCGTGATGAAAAAGGGGTCGTGGTCGAGCTGGCGGGCGAGGAGAAGACCCGCATCACGCAACCGTTGAAATGCGCAGGGCCTGAACTGGGTAGCAAAGTCATCGTCGGCGTGCGGCCGGAACATTTTGGCAGCGCCGGTGAAGGCGACGCCGACCTCACCGCCGCCATCGACGTGGTCGAGCACCTCGGCGGCACGAGCTTTCTCTATGCCCGAACGACCCATGGCGAGGATGTGGTGATCCAGCGCGACGCGGCAAAGGTTCCCGACACCTCGGAGGTCACCGTTTCCATCCGCAAATCCTACCTGTTCGACGAAAAGGGGCTGCGGCTGCGCTGACCGGCCGCCCCTTTCCAAGCCCGCAAGGAGAATGACATGACTGCATCAACGCCCATTCGCTGGGGGATTCTTGGGCCAGGCGGCATTGCCAAGGCTTTTGCCGGCGGCGTCGCCGGTTCGCGCACCGGGAAACTGGTCGCCATCGGCGCGCGTAACCCCGGCAAGCCGGGCCTGGCCGAGAGCTTTCCCGGCGCCCGCATCCTCGACGGTTATGACGCTCTTCTCGCCGATCCGGAAATCGACGCGATCTATATCGCGGTGCCGCATCCCGGCCACGCGCAATGGGCGATCCGGGCGGCGGAAGCCGGAAAACATGTGCTTTGCGAAAAGCCGCTCGGGCTGACCGCCTTCGAGGCCGACGCCATGATGCATGCGGCGCGCAAGGCCGGCACCTTTCTCGGCGAAGCCTTCATGTACCGGCTGCATCCGCAGACGCAGCAACTGGTGGGCCTGGTCAAGTCCGGCGTCATCGGCGAGATCAGGATGATCAAGTCGAGCTTCGGCTTCGCCATGCCTGATTTCATGCCGGAGCACCGGCTCTACGCCAACGACCTCGCCGGCGGCGGCATCCTCGACGTCGGCGGCTATCCCGTGTCGATGGTGCGCCTCATTGCCGGCGCTGCCGCGGGAGAGCCATTCGCCGAACCCGACAAGGTGGTGGGCGCCGCCCACCTTGGCCAGTCCGGCGTTGACGAGTGGGCCTCCGCTGTCCTGCATTTCCCCGGTGGCATCGTCGCCGAGGTTTCCTGCAGTATCTCGCTAAACCAGGACAACGTCCTGCGCATCTTCGGCACCAAGGGCCGCATTGAGGTGCCGGACTTCTGGTTCGCCGGCGGCGACCGCGATGTCGGCCTCGGCCGGATCGACGTGATCGGCTCCGACGGCGCGCAAGAGACCATCAGCGTCAACGAGAAGCGCCATGTCTATTCCTTCGAGGTCGATGCCGCCGGCGAGGCGATCCGCGCCGGGCGACAGGAATTCGCCTGGCCGGGCATGGGCTGGGCCGACAGCCTCGGCACCTTGCGCGTGCTAGACAGATGGCGCGCGGCGGTGGGGCTGGAGTACGAGATCGAGAAGGCCGCGCTGCGCACCAACACCATCTCCGGCCGACCTCTGCGGCCCGGCGGCACCGCGATCGGCAAGCGCACCATTCCGGGCCTGCCGAAACCCACCTCCGTGGTGGCGCTCGGCTTCGAGGATTTCCGCACCTTCTCCTCCGGGTCGATCCTGCTCGACGCCTTTTTCGAGGCTGGCGGCAATCTGTTCGACACCGGCTACGTCTACGGCGGCGGCTACACCGAGACGCTGCTCGGACAATGGCTGAGAAACCGTGGCGTGCGCGAGCAGTCGGTGATCATCGCCAAAGGCGCGCACTCGCCGCTCTGCTATCCCGACGTGATCGCAAAGCAGCTTGCCCAGTCGCTCGACCGTCTGCAGACCGACCATGTCGACATCTATTTCATGCATCGCGACAATCCGGACGTGCCGGTCGGCGAGTTCGTCGACGCCATGGACGCGGAGGTCAAGGCCGGGCGTATTCGCGGTCCCTTCGGCGGCTCCAACTGGACGATGCAGCGCATGGACGAGGCCATTGCCTATGCCGAGCGCACTGGCAAGCAGAAGCCCGGCGCGCTCTCCAACAATTTTTCGCTGGCCGAAATGCTGGAGCCGATCTGGGCCGGCTGCATCACCTCCTCCACCGACGACTGGAAAGCCTGGCTGACATCCAGGCAGATGCCGAATTTCGCCTGGTCGAGCCAGGGACGCGGCTTCTTCACCGACCGCGCCGGGCGCGACAGGCTGGACAGCGAGGAACTGGTGCGGGTCTGGTACTCCGAGCGCAATTTCGGCCGCCGCGACCGGGCGATCGAACTCGCCGCCAGGCTGCGCAAGAGCCCGATCCATATTGCGCTGGCCTATGTCCTCAACCAGCCTTTCCCATCGGTCCCGTTGATCGGGCCGCGCACGCTGGGCGAACTGGACGACAGCCTGCGGGCGCTGGACATCGCGCTTTCGCCGGCCGAACTCGAGTGGCTGGACGGCGGCAGCCTGCACGCGGCCTGATTAGGTCTCAAGCGGCGTCACGTCTCGTCGTCCGACACCTTGGCGCCGCGCCTGGCCGGCGTTCGCAAGCTGGCATACATGCCGGTGGTGCGGAACTGGCTGGGCGTCGTGCCGTAGAGGCGGCGAAAGACCTTCGAAAAATAATTCGCATCCTCGAACCCGCATAGAATTGCCACTTCCTTCACCGGCAGGAAATCCGCCTTGGTCAGCAATTTCGCCGCCCGCTGCAGCCGCTGCTGCAGCACGAACTCGGCGGGCGGCAGGCCTTCGCTCTCGGCGAAGCAGCGTGAGAAATGAGCCCGGCTCAGTCCGCTGATCTGGACAAGGTCCGCCACCGGCAGGGCTTTGTCGAGATTGGCGTTGATATGATCGATGACCGGCTGCATGGCACTCTGTTTTTCGGCAAAGGCGTGCGAGCCGAACACATCGTCGTAGAGCGCCATCGCCGCCTCGTAGGCGATCGCCGAAGCAGCGCCTGGAGAAGCGGCCCCTTTGATAAGACGCAGACTGCAATCGGCGAGATGATCGATCGTCGCCGGCTGCAGCCGAAAGACCGGACCCGACACGTCGAGGATCGACTTGTGGACGCGCAACGCCTCCTCGCCGTTCATCGAGATCCAGAAATATTCCCAGCGCTCGCCCCTGGCCAGCCAGTAGCGGTGGTTGTGCGGCACCAGCACCAGCAGCGTGTCGTTCGTCTGCAGGCGGTAATCGCGGTTTTCGTAGCGCAACCGGCCGGTACCGCCGATCGTATGCTGCAGGACGGTGAACGGTGTCTGACCGCGCTTTCGCCCGTCCCAGTCATAGGTCACGTCCTCGCGCACCTCATAGCCCGTACTCGTCGGCATGGCATGCAGGCGCTGGCGGCCGCGCGGCAGCGAGACCGTCCGCATCGACTCTCCGTTAGCGATCAAATCCCGCAGCACAAAATTACCCCTGAAAGCATAATCCTTCTCTGGTCGCGCCCGCGAATAAGCGCATAATCACGCCTCGAAGAACGCGAATAACCCGCGAACGAGGAGCGGGCGGAGGAGAGAAAAGCCGGATTCCGGCTTGAATGGCATGCGCCCAAAGGCGTGTGGCCATCTTTCTTCCCTTGCTGCTCCTTGCCTAGCATTCGATTGGACCGAGGTGAAGGTGATGAGTTTCAAAATCGCTATTATCGGCGCCGGCAGCGTCGGTTTCACCAAGAAGCTGTTCACCGACATATTGTGCGTGCCGGAATTCAAGGACATTGAATTCGCGCTGACCGACGTCAGCGAGCACAATCTCGCGATGATCAAGGCGATCCTCGACAGAATTGTCGAGGCAAACAATCTGCCAACGAGGGTGACCGCGACGACCGACCGCCGCAAGGCGCTCGAGGGCGCGCGCTACATCATCAGCTGCGTGCGGGTCGGCGGCCTCGAAGCCTATGCCGATGATATCCGCATTCCCTTGAGATACGGCATCGACCAATGCGTCGGCGACACGATCTGCGCCGGCGGTATTCTCTACGGTCAGCGCAACATTCCGGTGATCCTGGATTTCTGCAAGGACATCCGCGAAGTCGCCGATACCAACGCCAAATTCCTCAACTATGCCAACCCGATGGCGATGAACACCTGGGCGGCGATCGAATACGGCAAGGTCGACACGGTCGGTCTCTGCCATGGCGTCCAGCACGGAGCCGAACAGATCGCCGAGGTGCTGGGCGCGAAATCGCCGCGGGAACTCGACTATGTCTGTTCCGGCATCAACCACCAGACCTGGTTCATCGATTTGCGGCTGAACGGCCGCAAGATTGATAGGGATGAGCTAATTGCCGCCTTCGAGGCACATCCGGTCTATTCCCAGCAGGAAAAGCTGCGCATCGATGTGCTCAAGCGCTTCGGCGTCTATTCGACCGAAAGCAACGGCCATCTCTCCGAATATCTGCCTTGGTACCGCAAGCGCCCCGACGAGATCACGCGCTGGATCGACATGTCCGACTGGATCCATGGCGAGACCGGCGGCTACCTCCGCTATTCCACGGAAACCCGCAACTGGTTCGAGACCGAATATCCGCAATTCCTCGAAGCGGCGTCGAAACCGATCGACGCATCAAGGCGCTCGAATGAGCATGCGAGCCACATATTGGAGGCGCTGGAAACCAACCGCGTCTATCGTGGCCACTTCAACGTCAGGAATGACGGCGTGATCACCAATCTGCCACGGGACGCCATCATCGAGTCACCCGGTTTCGTCGATCGTTTCGGCATCAACATGGCCGCCGGCATCACGTTGCCGGAAGCCTGTGCCGCTACTTGCATGGCCTCGATCAACGTCCAGCGCATGTCGGTCCACGCGGCCATATCTGGCGACATCGATCTTCTGAAGCTTGCCGTGCTGCATGATCCGCTGGTCGGCGCGGTGTCGACGCCGGAGGAGGTCTGGCAGATGGTAGACGAAATGGTCGTCGCCCAGGCGCAATGGCTGCCGCAATATGCCCACGCGGTTCCGGCAGCCAAGGAGAGGCTGTCGAAATCCACGGTCAAGACGCGGGAATGGGCCGGAGCCGCGCGGCGAAGCGTGCGCTCGATCGAGGAACTGCGCGCCGAAAAGGCCGCGCTGAAGCAGGCCGTCTGAGAACCGGGCGCGGCGGCGGATCCACGGGAGGCAAATCCACCGCAGTCTGCCGTCCAGGCAAGATACGAGCAGCAGCAAACGTGTGAACAGGAGGGAGGAGACAATGAGGAACCTACGCAGCATTGGCATTGCCGCCGGACTGGCGCTGAGCGTCTCCGTTCCGGCGCTCAACGCTTTCGCTTCCGAGCCGACAATCCCACCGGTTCCGGCGACGTTTCCGGCCGAGGGCAAGATCAAGTACGTGCCGCGCGACTCCATCCTGGAGTTCAAGGCGCTGCCCGACTATCACGAGCCCGATTGGGTCACGGAAAAATACGTCAAGGCCGGCAAGCTGCCGCCGGTGAAAGATCGGCTGCCGAAAGAGCCGCTTGTCTTTAAGACCGCCAACATGCCGGACGGCATCGGCGTCTACGGCGATACGATGCGCCATGTCATCGGCGGCCGGCCCGAAGGCTGGAACTACGGCGCCGGCCAGACCCAAGGGTGGGGCGGCATCGACATCGGCCTTTCCGAGTGCCTGACGCGCACCGCGCCGCTGTTCCAGGTTGAGGCGAAGGACACCGAGCCGCTGCCCAATCTTGCCAAAAGCTGGGATTGGTCAGCCGATGGCCACAAGCTGACCATGCATCTCGTCGAAGGTGCCAAATGGTCCGACGGCGTGCCGTTCAACGCCGACGACGTCATGTTCTACTGGGACGACGAGGTCATGGATCCCAACGTCTCGCCGCTCAATGGCGCCACCCAGGAAACCTTCGGCGTCGGCACGACGCTGAAGAAGATCGACGACTACACGGTCGAATGGACCTTCAAGGACGCCTTCCCGAAACAGCACCTCTATGCAATGGCCTATGGCACCTTCTGCCCCGGTCCCGCGCATATCTTGAAGCCGCAGCACCCGAAATATTCGAAGAACACCTACGATCAGTTCAAGAACGCCTTCCCGCCCGAATATATGAACATGCCTGTCATGGGCGCCTGGGTGCCGGTCGAATATCGGGCCGACGACATCATCGTCATGCGCCGCAATCCCTACTATTGGAAAGTGGACGAGAAGGGCAACCAGCTGCCCTATCTCAACGAGCTGCATTACAAACTGTCGACCTGGGCCGACCGCGACGTTCAGGCGGTCGCCGGCGCCGGCGACTTCTCCAACCTCGAGCAGCCGGAAAACTTCGTCGCCTCGCTGAAGCGCGCGGCGGAGGCGAACGCGCCGGCGCGCCTTGCCTTCGGCCCGCGGCTGATCGGCTACAATCTGCGCCTGAACTTCTCCGCCAATGGCTGGGGCAATCCGGACGAGCGCGGCCAGGCGATCCGCGAACTGAACCGCAACGAGGATTTCCGCAAAGCCGTCACCATGGCGCTTGACCGCAAGGCGTTGGGCGATTCCCTCGTCAAGGGGCCGTTCACCGCGATCTATCCAGGCGGCCTCTCCTCGGGCACCAGCTTCTATGACCGCAAGTCCACCGTCTACTATCCATTCGACCTCGAGGGCGCCAAGGCCGAACTCGCCAAGGCTGGTCTGAAGGACACAGACGGTGACGGCATCGTCAACTTCCCGGCCGGTACCGCCGACGGCAAGAACGTCGAAATCGTGATGCTGGTCAACAACGACTACACGACCGACAAGAGCCTCGCCGAAGGCGTGGTCGCGCAGATGGAGAAGCTTGGCCTCCGGATCGTGCTCAACGGGCTTAACGGCACCCAGCGCGATGCCACGCAATATTCAGGCCGCTTCGACTGGCTGATCCGGCGCAATGAGCAGGAGCTGACCTCCGTGGTGCAGAACACCGTGCAACTCGCTCCGGTCGGCCCCAAGACCAGCTGGGATCACCGCGCGCCGGAAAGCGGCGAGGTCGACCTGATGCCTTTCGAGAAGGACCTCGTCGACATCGTCAACAAGTTCGTCTCGTCGGCGGATAACAACCAGCGCGCCAGTCTGATGCGGGACTTCCAGAAGATCTCGACCGAGCACGTCTACAATGTCGGCCTGACGGAATATCCCGGCGCCTTGATCGTCAACAAGCGCTTCTCCAACATCCCGCAGGGCACGCCGATCTTCATGTTCAACTGGGCCGAGGATTCGATCATCCGCGAACGGGTCTTCGTCGCGGCCGACAAACAGGCGAAATACGAATTGTTCCCCGAAGAGCTTCCCGGCAAGCCTGGAGACAAGGGCCCGATGTAAGTTTAAGGGCCGATGCAAGTTACCTCCCCCGACTGAGAGACACCCGGCCGCGTCGAGGGCGCGGCCGGGACAAACCAACCCTCCGAACGCCCCTCCAGGGGAGCGTCCGGCGAGATGAGGAAGCGGACCGTCCATGCTGCGATTCCTGCTCATGCGCATAGCGTCGGCAATCCCGGTTCTCGCTATTTTGAGTCTCGTCACCTTTGCCATCATCCAGGCGCCGCCTGGCGATTATGCCGATTACATCCGCTCGCAGCTGATCAACCAGGGCGGAGCCTCCTTCGCGGAGGCCGACGCACAGGCCCAGGCCTATCGCGTCGAACACGGCCTCGATAAGCCGCTGCCCGTCCAGTATCTCAACTGGATCGGCGGCGTCGTCACCCGCGGCGATTTCGGCTACAGCCTCTATTACAACAAGCCGGTGGCCGAGGTCGTCGGCGAGCGCCTGCCGCGCACGCTGCTGCTCGCGCTGGTCTGCCATCTGCTCGCCTCGGTGCTCGGCATCACTTTCGGCATATGGGCCGCGACCCGGCAATACACCTGGATCGATTCCACGCTGTCGGCCATCGCCTTTCTCGGCATGACGGTGCCGCGCTTCCTGATGGCGCTGATCATCGTCTATTTCCTGGTCTTCCAGTTCAACGTGTCGGAGATCGGCTCATTCTTCTCGCCGCAATATGGCGGCGCGCCATGGTCGTGGGCCAAATTCGTCGACCTGGTCAAGCATGTCTGGCCGGTGGTGGCGATCGCCACCTTCGGCGGCCTCGCCTACAATATGCGCGTCATGCGCGGCAATCTGCTCGACACGCTCAACGCGCAATATGTCGAGACGGCGAGAGCCAAGGGCCTGACCGGCAGTGCCGTCGTCATGCGCCACGCCGTGCCCAATGCCTTGCATCCGCTCGTCATGTACCAGGGCGTGGTGCTGCCATACATGCTGACCGGCGAGATCGAGACGGCGATCATCTTCGCGCTGCCGACCGTCGGTCCGGCGATCGTCGGTTCGATGGCGGTCGGCGACGTCTATGTCACAGCCACCTTCATGATGGTGCTGTCGGCGACGCTGATCGTCGGCAACATCATCGCCGACATGCTGCTCGTCCTGCTCGATCCGCGCGTGCGCCAGTTCGGGGAGGGCTAGATGCTGGCGCGAGAGCCTTCACCACCGCCACTGCCGGCCGAGCGAGCCACAGTAGCGCCCGCACGCGGCAATGAGAGCTACATGGCGCTTGTCTGGCGCCGGCTGAAGCGCTCCTGGACCGGGATGGCTGGGCTTTGGCTGGTCGTGCTACTGCTGGTGATGGCCGTGTTCGCCGAATTCCTGGCCCCGATGGATCCGAAGGCGACCGATGTCGGCTTCGCCCCGCCGCAGCTGCCGTCCTTCCACGACAAGGATGGTAATTTCGTCGCGCGGCCTAGGGTCTATGCGCTGGCCGATTCGGCCGATCTCGATCCGGTCACCTTCCAGCCCATCGTCGGCCCCGACTACGACCACCCGAGGCTGCTTGGCTTCTTCGTCGAGGGCGCGCCCTACAAGCTCTTCGGGCTGATCCCGGCGAACCGGCACTTGTTCGCCTCGACGGACGGCCAGCCGGTGCATTTCCTCGGCACCGACAAATTCGGCCGGGACGTGCTGTCGCGCGCCATCCATGGTTCGCGCGTCTCGCTGATGATCGCGCTGACGGTGGTCTTCATCATCACGGTCATCGGTACCACTGTCGGCATGGTGTCGGGCTATTTCGGCGGCCGGTTCGACGTCTGGATGCAGCGCTTCGTCGAACTGGTGCTCGCCTTCCCACAACTGCCGCTCTATCTGGCGCTGACGACGCTGATCCCTGTCACCGCGCCGACCAATGTGTTCCTCGGCTTTGTCATCATCGTCATGTCGGCGTTGGGCTGGGCGCAGATGTCGCGCGAGGTGCGCGGCAAGACACTGGCGCTGGCGCGCATCGAATATGTGCGCGCCGCCATGGCGGTCGGCTCCACCGACCGGCGCATCATCCTGCAGCACATCTTCCCCAATGTGATGAGCCACGTGATCGTCGCCGTGACGCTGGCCATCCCGACGGTTGTGCTGCTCGAATCCTTCCTCGGTTTCCTCGGTTTTGCCGTCAAGCCGCCCCTGATCTCCTGGGGGCTGATGCTTCAGGACACCGCGACCTATTCCGTCATCGGTACCTATCCCTGGATCCTGTCGCCGGTCGGTTTCGTGCTGGTCACCGTCTTCGCCTTCAACGCGCTCGGCGACGGCCTGCGCGATGCCGTCGATCCGTATTGAGGGGACAGGAATGACCGTCGTACTCGCCGAGCCCTTCGCACCAGCCTTTCGCCTCGATCATGATGGGCGCCAGGGAGAGCCCGTCATCGACGCCCGCAACATCGAGGTCGCCTTCAAGGTCGAGCACGGTACCGTCGAGGCGGTCAAGGACATCTCGTTCCAGCTCTATCGCGGCGAGACGATCGCGATCGTCGGCGAATCCGGTTCCGGCAAATCGGTGACGGCGCGCACCGTCATGGGCCTGCTGTCGCGCCGCGCAACGGTGTCACCGAAATCGAGCGTCTGTTATGACGGACAGGACATTCTGAAATTCCCCGAGAGCGCCCGGCGCAAGCTGCGCGGCAACCGCATCTCGATGATCTTCCAGGAGCCGATGAGCTCGCTCAACCCGATTTACACGGTCGGCAGCCAGATCGTCGAAGCGATCCGGGTGCATCGCAAGGTGAGCCGCAAACAAGCCTGGGCGCGCGCTCTCGAACTGCTGCGGCATGTGCAGATTCCCGAGCCCGAGGCGCGGCTCAAGCAATATCCGCACCAGCTCTCGGGTGGGCAACGGCAGCGCGTGATGATCGCCATGGCGCTCGCCAACGATCCCGACGTGCTGATCGCCGATGAGCCGACGACCGCGCTCGACGTCACGGTCCAGGCGCAGATCCTCAACCTGATCCGCAATCTGCAGAAAGAGCTGCGGATGGCGGTGATCCTGATCACCCACGACCTCACCGTGGTGCGCAAGTTTTCCGACTACGTCTATGTGATGCAGCATGGCGAAATGTGCGAGCACAACGTCACTGAACGCTTGTTCGCCGATCCGCGGCATCCCTACACCAGGCGATTGCTTGCTTCCGAACCAAGAGGACGGCCGCAACCGTTGCCCGCGGGCTCTGGCACCATCCTCGAAGCGAATGGCGTGCGCGTCTGCTTCATGCTGCGCCACGGCACGTTCTTGAAGCCGGACTGGCGTGAACTGGTCGCGGTCGACGACCTCGACCTCAAGCTTTGCCGCCATGAGACGCTTGGGCTGGTCGGCGAATCCGGCTCCGGCAAGACCACGTTCGGCCAGGCGCTGCTCCGGCTGACCGAAGCGAAACGCGGTGAGATCCGCTTCGATGGCCAGCCGATCCATGGCCTGTCGCGAACGCAGATGCGGCCGCTGCGGTCGCGCATGCAGATCGTCTTCCAGGACCCGTTCTCCTCGCTTAACCCACGCATGACGATCGGCCAGATCATCGAGGAAGGGCTGGTCGTCAACGGCATCGGCGCAACGCGCCGCGAGCGGGTCGAACGGGTGCGCGAGGCGTTGGTCAGCGCGGGCATGCCGGGCGATATCCTGTCGCGGTTTCCGCATGAATTTTCCGGCGGCCAGCGGCAGCGCATCGCCATCGCCCGGGCCATCGCGCTCGAACCCGAATTCATCCTGCTCGACGAGCCGACGTCGGCGCTGGATCTCTCCGTCCAGGCGCAGATCATCGACCTGCTGCGCAAGCTGCAGGACGAGCGTGGCTTGAGCTATCTCTTCATCTCGCACGACCTGAAGGTGGTGCGGGCGCTCTGCCACCGCGTCATCGTCATGCAGCACGGCAAGATCGTCGAGCAGGGACCTGTCGACCAGGTCCTCACCCATCCCAAGACCGCCTACACCGAACGGCTCGTCAGGGCCGCTTTCGACGTGGCCTGAACATATGCCGGAGGTTAACGTGGCAAGACATCCCAGGATCACTTTCATCGGCGCCGGCTCGACGGTGTTCATGAAGAACATCGTCGGCGACGTGCTGCAGCGCCCGGCGCTTTCGGGCGCCACGATCGCGCTGATGGACATCAATCCGCAGCGGCTGGAAGAAAGCGCCGTCGTCGTCAACAAACTGATCGCCACACTCGGCGTCAAGGCGATGGCCGAGACCTACACGGACCAGCGCAAGGCGCTGGCGGACGCCGATTTCGTCGTCGTCGCCTTCCAGATCGGCGGCTATGAGCCCTGCACCGTCACGGATTTCGAGGTGCCGAAGACATATGGCCTGCGCCAGACCATCGCCGATACGCTCGGCGTCGGCGGCATCATGCGCGGCCTCAGGACCGTGCCGCATCTGTGGAAGATCTGCGAGGACATGCTTGCCGTCTGCCCGCGGGCCATCATGCTGCAATATGTCAACCCCATGGCGATCAACACCTGGGCGATCTCGGAGAAATATCCCGAGATCAGGCAGGTCGGGCTGTGCCACTCGGTGCAAGGTACGGCGATGGAACTGGCACACGATCTCGACCTTCCCTATGACGAGATCCGCTACCGCTCGGCCGGCATCAACCACATGGCTTTCTACCTGCAGTTCGAGCATCGCCAGCCGGATGGATCCTATCGCGACCTCTATCCCGATCTCGTGCGTGCCTATCGCGAAGGCCGCGCGCCCAAACCCGGCTGGAATCCGCGCTGTCCGAACAAGGTGCGCTATGAGATGCTGACGCGGCTGGGCTATTTCGTCACCGAGAGCTCGGAGCATTTCGCCGAATACACGCCCTATTTCATCAAGGACGGCCGTCCCGATTTGATCGAGAAATACGGCATTCCGCTCGATGAATACCCCAAGCGCTGCGTCGAGCAGATCGAGCGTTGGAAGGACCAGGCGCAGGCCTACCGCTCGGCCCAGCGCATCGAGGTCGAAGAGTCGAAGGAATATGCCTCCTCGATCATGAATTCGGTCTGGACCGGCGAACCGTCGGTCATCTACGGCAATGTGCGCAACAATGGCTGCATCACCTCGCTGCCGCGTGATTGCGCCGCCGAAGTGCCGTGCCTGGTCGATGCGTCCGGCATCCAGCCGACCTATATAGGCGACCTGCCGCCGCAATTGACGGCGCTGATCCGCACCAACATCAACGTACAGGAACTGACGGTGCGGGCGCTGATGAGCGAAAACCGCGACCACATCTATCACGCGGCGATGATGGATCCGCACACCGCGGCCGAACTCGATCTCGACCAGATCTGGTCACTGGTCGATGATCTCCTGGCCGCACATGGCGACTGGCTGCCGGCCTGGGCGCGCGTCAAACGCAAGAACGAAGCCGCCTGACCGGCGCTCGTCTACTTCGGCTCGTCGGCGTCCGGTTCTTCCTCGTCGTCGCGGGCCGAGATGACATAGGCACCCTTCAGCCAGCGGTTGAGGTCGATGTCCTTGCAGCGCGTCGAGCAGAATGGATAGGTCTCGCGCGCCGATGGCTTGCCGCATTCCGGGCACGGGCGCTTGGGCCGCAGGGGCGTGACCTTGTCGTCGAGGCTCATGGTCGCGCGGACAACCAGTTTTGATGCGTCTTGAAACCTTCGCCCGACAGCAGCGCCACCGTCTCGTAGAGCGGCAGGCCGACAATGTTGGTGTAGGAGCCGACGAGCTTGACGACGAAGGCGCCGGCCAATCCTTGCACGGCATAGCCGCCGGCCTTTCCGCGCCATTCGCCGGACGCGACATAGGCGTCGATCTCCTCGCGCGGCAGCCGCTTGAAACGCACCCGCGTCTCGACCAGTCGCTGCCGCAGTTTGCCGCCCGGCGTGATCAGGCAGATGCCGGAATAGACCCGGTGCGAACGTCCGGACAACAGCCCGAGGCAGTTGGCGGCGTCATCCAGCGTCTCGGCCTTGGGCAGGATGCGCCGCCCGACGGCGACCACCGTGTCAGCCGCCAGCACGAAGCTCGGCGCATGGTCCGTCTCGGACTTCAGCGACGCGAACGCCTTCTCGGCCTTTTCCTTCGACAGCCGTTTGGCCAGCGAGCGCGGATGCTCGGCACGCAGCGGCGTTTCGTCGATATCGGCTGGCAGGATGCGGTCCGGCTCGATGCCGGCCTGCTGCAGGAGTTCGATGCGGCGCGGCGAACCCGAGGCAAGCACCAGCTTTTGCAAAATGCTCATCGCTTTACCGGCCGGGTCTTGATCTTACTTGAAGCGGTAGGTGATGCGGCCCTTGGTCAGGTCGTATGGCGTCATCTCGACCAGAACCTTGTCGCCGGTCAGCACGCGGATGCGGTTCTTGCGCATGCGGCCGGCGGTATGGGCGATGATCTCGTGTTCGTTTTCGAGCTTCACCCTGAACATCGCGTTGGGCAACAATTCCGTGACGATACCCGGAAACTCGAGGACTTCTTCCTTCGGCATTCGATACCTTTGCTTGGATGGCAGTTCCAGCGCCCCGGCTGGAATTTCGGCGGAACCTATATGATAATCTGTCGCTTGTGAACACGCTTAATCGCCAGGCCTCGGAACGGTGAACCGGCTGTAGATCCGGGCTTTCAGCCGCTCGCGCACGTCGCGATAGCTGGCCATGATGTGTTCGCGCGTGCCGCCGGCATCGGTCGGATCCGGCGTCGGCCAGTATTCCACCTCGACGGCAAGCGAGCGCGTGAGTTCGAGCGCGGCATGGTGGGCCTCCGGCGCCAGTGTCACGATCAGGTCGAAATAGTCGTCCTCGAGATCGTTCAGCGTCCTTGGATGACGCTCACCCAGCGACAGCCCGTCCTCGGCAAGCACGGCATCGACGAACGGGTCGCGCTCGCCGGCGCGCACGCCGGCCGAGGCGACGAAGACGGTGGCGGGCAGCATCCGGCGCGCCAGCTGCTCGGCCATCGGCGAGCGCACGGCATTCATGCCGCACAGGAACAGAACCGAGCGGGGCAGGGCGCCGGGGGCCAGGATCAGCCCCGCCAGTGCAGCACGCAGACCAGCGTGAACAGCCGTCGCGCCGTGTCGAAGTCGATGTCGATCTTGCCGGAGAGCCGATCCATCAGCGTCTGCGAGCCCTCATTGTGCAGGCCACGGCGGCCCATGTCGATCGCCTCGATATGGCTCGGCGTCGAGGAGCGGATGGCGTCGTAATAGCTCTCGCAGATCATGTAGTAATCCTTGACGATGCGCCTGAGCGGCGTCAGCGACAGGATGTGGGTGACGACGGCGGTGCCGTCCTCGCGTGCCACGGCAAAGACCAGGCGGGACTCGGCCAGCGACAGCTTCAGCCGGTAGGGACCCGCACCGCTGTCGTTGACAGGCTGAAAACTATTCTCCTCGATCAGGTCGAAGATCGCCACCGCCCGCTCATGCTCGACATCGGGCGTCGAACGGCCGATCGACTCATCGAGTTCGACATCGATCAGTTTTGCGCGGGTTTGACCGGAGCCCGTCATACTGGCCTACATGTTCAGCCGTATGGCGACAGAGCGGCCATGCGCGTCAAGCCCTTCCGCCTGCGCGAGTGCGATCGCCGCCGGTGCCAGCACGCGCAACTGCTCCGGTCCGAGTTTGAGGACCGAGGTGCGCTTGACGAAGTCGAGCACGGACAGGCCGGACGAGAAGCGCGCCGAGCGCGCCGTCGGCAGCACGTGGTTGGAGCCGCCGACATAGTCGCCGATGACCTCGGGCGTGTGGCGGCCGAGGAAAACCGCGCCCGCGTTGCGCATCTTCGCCAGGAAGCCTTCGGCATCCTCGATGGCCAGCTCGACATGTTCGGCGGCGATGCGGTCGACCAGCGGCAGCGCGGCCTCGACCGTCGCAACCAGGATGACGGCGCCGAAATCGCGCCAGCTCTGGGCCGCCGTTTCCGCGCGCGGCAGGCTCCGCAGCTGGCGTTCGACCGCCCGTTCGACCGCCTTGCCGAATGCTGGGTCGTCGGTGATCAGGATCGACTGCGCCGACACGTCATGTTCGGCCTGGGCGAGCAGATCGGCGGCGATCCAGTCCGGATCGTTGTCGCTGTCCGCCACGACGAGCACTTCGGAAGGGCCGGCGATCATGTCGATGCCGACCGTGCCGAACACCTGCCGCTTGGCTGCGGCGACATAGGCATTGCCTGGACCGACGATCTTGGCGACGGGCTTTATCGTCTGCGTACCATAGGCGAGTGCCGCGATCGCTTGCGCGCCGCCGACGCGGTAGATTTCGGAGACGCCCGATATATCCGCCGCCACCAGCACCAGCGGGTTGACGACGCCGTGCGGTGCCGGCACGACCATGACGATGCGCTCGACGCCGGCTACCTTGGCCGGCACGGCGTTCATCAGCACCGAGCTCGGATAGCTTGCCGTGCCGCCCGGCACATAGAGTCCGACCGCTTCGACCGCCGTCCAACGCGAGCCGAGCTCGACGCCGACGGCATCCGTGTAGCGTTCGTCCTGGGGCTTTTGCCGCTGGTGATGGGACCGGATGCGGTCGCGTGCGAATTTCAGCGCCTCGACCGTGGCCGGATCGGCCTCGGCATAGGCGCCGGCGATGTCTTCCGCCGAGACGGCAATGCCGAGCTTGGCGAGGTCGCCTCCGCCGAATTTCCGCGTGTAGTCGATCAGTGCCGCATCGCCCTCGGCACGCACGCGCGCGATGATGTCTCGCACCACGGCGTCGACGTCGGCCGACACCTCGCGCTTGGTCGTGAGAAACGCGGCGAAACGCTGCTCGAAATCGGCGTCGGACTGGGCAAGCGTGATGGCCATCGTATGCTCAAGCCCTGTGGATGGGGCGCGAGGTGGCTTCCCACGCACCGCCAATATCGGCAAGGCGGGCTTCGATGCATTCGACATCGAGCATGATTGTGCCGCCGCCCGAAAAGATCAGTTCGACGATGCCCGCGGGCTTGCTGATCTCGATAAAGCTGATCGCCAGCAAGGAAAGAATTTCGGCGGGCTTGTCGCGGGCGATGCCGTTGGTCTTGGCGCCCAGCACCCGGTCGAAATGCAGCACGGCCTGCCGTCGTTCGTTGTGCTGGCGAAACAGGCCGGATTTGGCCTCCCACACGAAACGGTTCATGGTCAGGACGAAGCGTTTGGCCTTGGGCAGGAATTCGAGGTCCGAGACCTTCATCACGGCGTCCTGGAGATGGGCCGAGACGATGCTCAGATCCTGGTCGTCGAGCGCGATAAGCTTGAGGGCGGTCATCCGGATTTTCGACCTACAGGTTGGTTTCAGCCTCTGTTAGGCGGTCTTTCCGGTCGGTGCAACCACCCCACGACGTCCGCCCGAGGCATTGCCTCGGGTTTGCGCTGCGGGCAGACGGGCGGCAGCGCTATGAGCCGCCCTTTGCCAGAAGCTGCTGCTGTCCGACCGTCAGGCGGAAATACGTTCGATCACCGCGCCGCAGTTGGACAGCTTTTCCTCCAGCCGCTCGAAACCGCGGTCGAGATGATAGACACGGTTGACCGTGGTTTCGCCTTCGGCCGCCAGCCCGGCGATGACCAGCGAGACGGAAGCGCGAAGGTCGGTCGCCATGACTGGCGCGCCCTTCAGCTTCGCCACGCCGTCGACGATCGCCGTCTGCCCCGAGAGCGTGATGTGGGCGCCGAGCCGAGCCAGTTCCTGGACGTGCATGAAGCGGTTTTCGAAGATCGTCTCGGTGATGCGCGATTTGCCCTTGGCCATGGTCATCAGGCCCATGAACTGCGCCTGCAGATCGGTCGGGAAGGCCGGGAAGGGGGCCGTCGTCACGTCGACGGGTGAAATGCCGGCGCCATTGCGCTTCACGCGGATGCCGGAATTGGTCTGGGTGATCTCCGCACCCGTCTGGGAAATCACGTCGAGCGCCGTCTGCAGCAGCTCCGGCCGTGCGCCTTCCAGCACGACGTCGCCGCCGGTCATCGCCACCGCCATGGCATAGGTGCCGGTCTCGATGCGGTCGGGGATGACACGCACGCGCGCGCCCGACAGGGCTTCGACGCCGTCGATGGTGATGGTCGGCGTGCCGGCGCCGGAAATCCTGGCGCCCATCGCGTTCAGGCATTCGGCGAGATTGACGATCTCCGGCTCGCAGGCGGCGTTTTCAAGCACCGTCTCGCCCTTGGCCAGCGACGCCGCCATCATCAGCACATGGGTGGCGCCGACCGAGACTTTCGGGAAGACATAGCGGTTGCCGACAAGGCGGCCGTTCCGGGTCTTGGCGATGACGTAGCCGGTATCGACATCAATGTCGGCGCCCAGCGCCTGCAGGCCTTCGAGGAACAGATCAACCGGGCGCGTGCCGATGGCGCAGCCGCCGGGCAGCGACACCTTGGCCTCGCCCATGCGGGCCAGCAGCGGGCCGATCACCCAGAACGAGGCGCGCATTTTCGACACCAGTTCGTAAGGCGCCGTCGTGTCGACGATGTTGCGGGCGGAGAAGTTGATGGTGCGCGAATAGCCCTCATTCTGCTTCTCACGGCGGCCATTGACCGAATAGTCGACGCCATGATTGCCGAGGATGCGGATCAACTGCTCGACATCGGCCAGATGCGGCACGTTTTCCAGTGTCAGCGTGTCGTCGGTCAGAAGCGAGGCGATCATCAGCGGCAGGGCGGCGTTTTTCGCGCCCGAGATCGGAATGCTTCCGGCAAGCTTGTTGCCGCCGACAATTCTGATGCGATCCATTGGAGACTGTCCCTCTCGGCCAGAAAAGGGCCGGTTCAATCGTTTGAGTATCGGCCCGTCTAGACCATTGACCAATTTGGTTCAAGAAATAGGATTTCGCCCACCCCGGCCTGAGAGTGGCCGATTTGAGTTAATCTTTCTTCATTTCCTTGGCCGCGCCGAGCCCGTCGGGCCGCTGGTCGGCCTCGCCTGTCCGGCGCGAGCGCGACTGCGCCTTGCGCTTCTGCAGGTTGGCCCGCAACTGCTCGGCGAGCCGGTTCTTGCGGGTTGTTCCGCTGTTCTTCGGTGGATTTGTCTTGTCGTTCATTGTCCCGCCACGGCTGGCGCCCGGCCAACCCGCTTTCAGGGATAGCCAACATTGTGGCGCCGCCATGTCAATAAAAGCTATCCGGCAAAGCCATTCACAGAAGCGTTGTTCTTGGCCTTGCGCTTGCCGGTTCGATATGGCAGAAGCCCCGCCATCAGCGGCTGCGGTAGCTCAGTGGTAGAGCACTCCCTTGGTAAGGGAGAGGTCGAGAGTTCAATCCTCTCTCGCAGCACCATCGACCTCCAATAAAATCAAAGGTTTACGGGGCAGGCAGCTCGGCCACTTTCTTTTTGGTGGCGCGCAAGTGGGTCGCAACCACCTTCGGCGGCTTGGTAGCTTCGACCACCAGCGCCCCCAAAGCCTTCGCCGCCTTGCGCAGATACGCCGGGTCGTCGGCGGTGTAGATAGCCGTGACGGCAACACCCTTCTCCCGGTGGCCGAGCTGCTGGCCGACCTCATCCATGGACACGCCATGCTTGCGCATCCACTTCGAGGCCGTGTGGCGGAGGGAGTAAGGCTTGCACGCTTCGTCCAGCCCTGCACGCTCCCGCGCGGCGTTCCAGGCGGTTTTGATGGAGCCGACCGCCTCGCCCTTGTATTTGACCAAAAGCCCCTCAAATCGCTCCTTATGCAGAGGCTCGGGCAGGCGGATGACCGGGCGCCGCTTCTTCGTCTCCACCCGGCCGTCCGGGTTCAGCTTGATGGTGCGGCTTGTCCACGAGACTTGCGAGCTATCTAGCGTCACGATGGCTTCCGGCCGGGCGGCGGTGCCGAGCATCCAGCGGATGAAGGTTTTCAGGTGCGGCGAGGCGTGGTGATAAAGCTGCTGAAGCTCCTCCACCGTCATCGGCCGCCCGCGAGGCGCGGCAGCCTTCTCCTTCACGCGGGCGATGTAAGGCGGCTGCTGAAGCTCCCCGCGCTTCCACGCGCGGTTGAGCGCCGACTTGCCCACGCCAATAATTCGGTTGACCGAGCTGGGGGTCAGCTTGCGCTTGAACAGGTAGGCGTGAAATTCCTCTTGCCGCTTCACGTCGCGCAGTTCGGCGACGGTTGCGGTTTCCCAAAAGTCGAGCCAGTGATTGACGCCCACACGCGCCTGGTCCTTCGAGCGGGACTTGCTGCCGTGCTCGGTATAGTACCGGCGCAGCACGTCCGCCAGAATGGCGTCCTGCGGCTTCTCGTCAACCGGCTTGCGGTTGAGCAGATACCACTCGGTTAAAGCTTCTTTTGCCCGCTCAAGGCTTTCCGTGCCAAGGCTAACGCGGACTGTGCGTCGGGCTTTTGCATCGTAGGACGTGCGGTACCATGCGGGACTACGCTCTCGCTGGGAGAGCCAGAAGTCGCCGCACTGGAAGAGCTTCTTACTGTATCGCGCCATGCATCACCAAAGAGGATGTAGTCGATTATCTGAAACCCGAAATACCGTTTAATCCGAGGGCCGCGACTGGTATGGGGCACCTTGTTCGCATAACGCAATTCCTTAAGCGTGGTGAGGTTCATGCGAAACAGCTCTGCGGCTTCGGGCTCCGAATACTCGTGCCACATCTGAATACCGCGCTCTTTCGCCATGCCCTCGCGCATCCACACCAGCTCCTCAAACCCCACAGCTGCCACCCAGCTTAAACAGGGTCACAGCGTATATGGGTATTCCCATGACTAGAACAACGGCCACTGCGGCCGCTATCATACCTTTTATGTTATACCTGAATGCCTGATAGGCGAAGACGCAAATCGCCACCACGTTGAGGATATTTCCAAAGGCGAGATACACCGGCCAGACCACCGGCGTCCCCCAGCAGTAGAGGAAGGGGTATTTCAGATAGTAGACCGAGAGCCAGTTCGCCGCACACACCAGCACGGCCAGCCCGACCAGCGTGGCGCCCTGCTTGAAATCGTAGGCTTTCTGTCCGGCCATTACGATATGGCGATGTCCGGGCCGTCGTTGAACATGATGCGCAAGTCCCCCACGTAGAATGGCTCCTCGATTCCCCGCTGCACGCGCATGGGAGTGTTGCGGAACACTATCGCCGGTTCAAGACCCAGCGGCGCCAGATACCCTTGCAGCGTCTTCCAGTCCGCCCACCGCTCCAAAGCTTCAAGGTGGCTTTTCCTGACGAGGAACGGCTCAGTCATCCCGAAGGCCGGTTCATCGTCATCGTTGAGCACGTCGAAGAAATGCAGCTTGGCGACTTGCTCCAGCGTCACGTCATGGCCGACCACCGGCAATTTTGTTGCTGCTTTGTCGAGCATCGCCAAGTGAAATTCGCCAGCGGGCAACAGCAGCACCAGCGAATTGAGGGAGTTGATTGAATGGGACTTCTGCTTCAGGTTCGCTGTTGCCGCAAGCTTGGCGGCATACCTACTGCGGATGTTGGATGCCATGAAGATTTTCGGTCTGATGCTGGAGTTGATTGCGTGGCTTGTAGGCATCATCCTGTTAGTGGCCGTCTGGATAAGCAAGCGGCTTTTTTATTGGGTGCAGTCGCGGGCAAGTGTGCCCGCAAAGCCACCGCAGCAAACTCCGCGCGAAGTACAGCCACGGGCAGCCCCTTGGCAGCCTGTCCACCGGGCACCACCAACCTCGCCCCAGCCGTCCCACACGCCCGTTCAGGTCACCGTCATCGACAATATCCCCGCCCCCTCGCAGCCGACTCAGCCACGGGTGGGGCGCCCTCCCGTCAACCCCCTCGAAGACCGTATATGCCTCACCACCGGCAGCCACATGATGGAAGTCCACCCATTCGCGGATGAACTCGAAGACCAGGTGCAGCGCGCAGGGGCGATAAGGATGGCGGCTGCGTTTGACGACTACCACCTCATTCCCGAGGCCCCGTTCCAGCTCGCCCCACCGGCGCCAGAGGAGCCGCCTCTGCCTGAAGACGCGGTGATTGCCCTACCAGCCGAGGACGGCGCCATGTGGGTGGCCACTACGACCACCATCACCAAGTCCCCGAGCGCTGAGTCCCAACCCTAGCCCCGTTAATCCCCGTTGTAGGGAGTGCGGGGAGGAAGGGTTAGCGATACGCTGGGCCATGTAGGGATAGCGCAGTTAGACAATTCGCTCCGCAAATTGTCCCCAGGTGCTGCGCTTGTTGTAGATTCGAGCATGGCCAAGCAAGGTTATTTCCGCCTAGAGCACTCATCCGTGAACCGCGCCGAGCAGGGTGGCGGCTACCTTGCTGCGTCTGCCAACTATGCCGCCAATGACAACAAGTGCGGCAAGATTATCCACATCAACATGGCGGCCGATCGCTATGCCATCCGGGATTACATCGAGCGCCACGAGGAGGCGTTGGCCCGGAAGAACGCCCGGCTGGGTGACAAGATCCTCCTCAGCCTCCCCGCTGAAATGTCCGAGGAACACCGCGAGGAAGCGGCGGAGCGATTCCTGTGGGCCATCACCGGCGAGGGCCGCTCCCGTGCGGCAGCATTCTACCACACCGACAAGCCGCATAACCCGCACTACCATGTCATCCTGCTCGACCGGGATATTGAGACTGGCGAGAGCGTGGCGTTGATGGGCGCAAGCCGGACCAAGCGGATGAAGGCCGGGCTTGAGGCGAACGCCACGCAATGGCTTCGCAAGGTGTGGGAGAAGGAGTGCAATGATGTGCTGGCCGAACACGGCTACGACATCCGCATCGACCGACGCACCAACCTTGAGCGCGGGTTAGAGCCTGCCGGCGAGCACCGCGGCTTCGATAATGACAATGAGCTGGAGCCGCAGCAGCCCGAGGAAGAACTTGAAGCGGAGCCGGATGTTGATACGTTGCCCGGCGAGGATGAAGAGCCCAGCGAGGAAGAGATGGCGCAAGCCGCGCTAATCGATGATGGCGACGAGGCAGAATATACCGGCACGCCCCACGGCTACCGGGTCCGGAAGATATTCGAGGTCACCACCAACCTCAATTATCTGCGGGACTCGCGCACCCGGCTAAAGGAAGCCGAGGAGAAGCTAGAGCGAGCGACCAAGGCACGTGAGGACGCCCACCTTGAGGCCAGCGTTCACCTTGTCCAAACCGAAAATGCCAAGCAGAACGCCTTCCAGGCCGAGCACGACTTAAAGGACCACCAGACCTCACGTGGGCGGCTGAAGGGCTTCGGCGTCAACATTCTCGGCTTCGAGCTGAAGACGCAGGGGCGCAAGGAGGCCGAGGCGGCGTCGTCCCGCGTCGAGCGGGCAAAGCTGGCCGCGACCATCTTGCAGCGCGACCAGGTGGCGTATGAGCATACCGCCGCAGTTGCAGAGGCCGCCGAACAGGCTGCGGAGCGGGAAGCTCATTTGCGCCGTAACGAGCTGTTGGACCTTTTCGGCAACGAGCAGGATATGGACCGGGCCGAGGAAACGTTCCAGAACTCCATCAAAAGGCAACTGCATAAATTGAACGAGCTGAACCTTGGGCAAGGCGTGACCGCCGAGGAAATGGTGGAAGCCTTGATGAGCGACGAGATTACCTTTGACGAGTTCCGGGCTTACCTGGTCGCGTCCGGGCAGGAGCAGATGCTTGCCGCCTACGACCTCAGTGTTGAGCAGCGCAGCAAGGGGAAAGGGGCTGGCATTGCCGATGACTAGACCGATGGGAGCGATGGATAGGCCGCAGTGGCTGGAGGACGAGTACCAGCGCAGGCGCGACAATCTCCATAACGAGCTGCACGCCTACCACACCCGCGTTCACGAATATAAAACCCGCCACCACGAGACGTTCATGGGGGTTTACGCGAACAACATGGACGCGCCACCCCAGGCCGAGGTGCAAATGCCCTATGGCCATGTCGATAAGCCCAAGACCGCCAAGCGCAATCGCAAGCCGAAGTCGGCCTAGAGGAATTCCAATCGGGCGTTGTCGCCTTTACCCACAATCCTGAAGGGCTTGTCCGGCTGCACCGATACGTTGCCCATGATGGCCACTAGCTTTGTGTTCGGCATGTTGGCCAGCTCGTCAGCCTTCTGGCGCCGTCTGGCCTGCGCACTTGCGCTCTGGCTTTCGCCGTGTTCGCTCTGGGAATGGCCGGGGTTGTCGATGGTGTAGTCGCCGATGCGGCGGCTGAAATCCTCGTAGGTACTCATTTCCATGCCGCCGCCGAATATCAGCGCGTTGCAGCTGTTCACGACCACTGAGGCTTCCGGGTAGATGTCGAAGATGTCGCGTAGCCCGAGAACCCACATCATCAGGCTCACGCCCATCTTGCCGGTTTCGGTGATGGCAGTGACGATGGCCGCGCAGTTGCCCAGCAAGCGGGTTTCGTCCACCAGCACCTTCAGCTCCTTCGGAAAGCGCGGCTGCCCGGCGCCGGAGTGATTCGCCACCACGTCCGGCCAGAGCTGGAGACGGGTGTTGATGGCATTGCCGAGAATCAGGCGGGCGGCTGCGCCCTCGATATCGCTGCCCCCGGTGGTGATGAACACGACCACGGGCTGCGGGTCGAGGAATACGTCGTGCCAGGTGAAGCCGTCTTGGCCGGTAATGTGGACGAAGCCCGGCCGCAGCCAGATGCCCAGCTTCCGGGCCATGGTGGTGCCAAAGCTGCCGCGCTCCTTATCACCGGCATTGCGGAACGCCGTTACTGCCGCGCGCTCGACCACACCGCCGTTTTTCACCATGTCGTCAAAGACGGCCGCACGGCTTTTCTCGTCGGCAATCATCAGGTCGACGACCTTGTGAATCTTGGCTTCAGGAAGGTTCTTGCGTTGCTGGTAGGCGATAAGTCCCGCCATCACCAGCCGGGGGAAATCGGTGAAGTGCTCGTGGTCGGACTTTTTGTCCGGCGTCATGACGAGCTTCATAACCTGGTCGCAGTCCTTCGCTTGGTGGAAGGGGTTGGTGCGGACGAACGAGATGGGATTGTGGTGATCGCTTTTTAGCGGGTCCTCGAAGTTCAGGAAATAATCCTTGTAGCCTTCAGCCCGAAGGCGGCTGAGTGTGGCCGGTCTTAAATCGCCATGCGGGTCGAACACCACCAGGTCCGGTTTAACCTTGCGCACGGCTTGGGCGAGGATTTGGGCCTTGCCCATGTTGGACTTGCCGGTGCGGCGCGGGGCTACGCCGATGGCGCAGGCTTCGTTGTCAGTGAATACACGCCGACCATCGACAAGGCCAACGTACCAGCCATCGGGTTTAGCATGGTTGGTCTTCTTTAAGTCCTTCCAACTCTGGAATTTGGCATCACCATGAATGCCGCGCTTCTTATTCCCCAGACCCCAATACATGCCAATGGTTTTGCCGCCGTCAAGGAGGAGATTTAAAAACTCCGTGAGAACCCAGTATAATATTCGAAAGGGTTCAGTGAAAGCCGTAATCATGAATTTCATAGCCCGGCAAATCCCATAGATGAATAAGATGGTTGCGAATAAGGACATGGGCTAATATAGGCACATCTAGCCTTAAACATCTTCCCTCCTTTTGTGCGGCCGCAGGAAACTTCGGCTAGATATCCGTGCGGCCTCCAGCGAGGCTCACATGAAAATCAACGACCTCTACAACACTGTCACCGCTACCGTCATTAAGCAGCTTGAAGACGGAGTTCCGCCTTGGGTACGCCCTTGGAAAGACGACCAACTTCATGGCGTCGGCATGATTCCTACCAACCTTGTCACCGGCAGGCGCTACAGCGGCGGGAATATCCTGTTGCTGTGGATGACTGCCCAAGCCCTTGGCTACCATAACCTGCAATTCTGCACTTACCAGCAGTTGAGCAGCATCGGGGCTTCGGTCAAGAAGGGCGAGAAGGCCACCTACGTCATCTTCACCAAGCACGTCATGCGCAAGGGTGATGGCGAGGAGGACGGCAAGCCGGGAACCATCGTCAAGACCTACCCGGTGTTCAACCTCTCCCAACTCGACAAGGTGCCGGCCGACTATCTTGGCCCGCAGCAAAGCGCCGAGCCCGAACCGCAGGACCAGGGTTCGCCCAAGGTCAAGCTGGCACGCGGCTGTGGCGTTCACGTCCAGCACGGCGGGAACCGGGCTTGCTACATCCCGTCGAAAGATGAGGTGCAGATGCCGGCGCCGTCGACCTTCGTGGACGACGAAGCCTACTGGCAGACCCTGATGCACGAGTTCACGCATGCAACCGCCCATGAGAAGCGGTGCGGCCGGAAACTCGGCAAACGGTTTGGGGACGAGCAATACAGCTTCGAGGAGATAATCGCGGAGCTGGGAAGCGCCTTCCTGTGCGCCAGGCTTAACATTGAAGCCGGGTTCCGGTCGGCCAGCTACATCGAGAGCTGGCTGAAGGTGCTCAAACAGGACAACCGGGCCATCTTCACCGCGGCGAGCTATGCCGGCCAGGCTGCTGACTATCTCTGGAACACCGCGTTCCAGCAGGAGAAGCAGCTTGAGGCGGCCGAATAACGAAATGCTTTGACGCGCCCCGAGGGGTGCGTCATCGTTTTGGGGTTCCTATCGCGCCTTATCAGGCAGGGAATAGTCCAGCAGCCCAACGTCCACTTTCATGGGTTCCTTGCTTCTGGCTTATGGTGCAGCCCACCGTCACCAACAACGGAGGCAGATGGCAGACCGCGACGTGCCCCCTCTGGGCGTTGTTTATCACGCTCGGCCTACCACAACCCGCCTTAAGGCGGGTTTTTGTTCTCAATCACTTTGAAGGGCCGCCCCTACGACGACGCAACCAGTAGCCGATAGCCACCAACGCTGTCGCAACGCTTACAAGGTTTGCGCTGTCCGCCAGAAAGTCGCGGAGCATCTGGTATGTGAAGTAGCTCATGGGTCGTGCCTTTCAAGTCCGAATCTCGAACACGATGCATTCAGATGGTTGTCTGGCGTTAACCCTTACATGCCTGCGCTTAATAATTTGTTCATGCTTATGACTTCATTTGCGGCCACCTCGGCCAGCGAAGAGCCCACGAAGCGGCATAGTGGCGGTCCTCGTTAACGATAGTGGCAACATGATCTGTTGCTAATGGAACCGAAACCCGTCCTTGGTATTGAATACGCCGGGATGTGTGGAGTGTAGAGGGTGCGTAGGACGCCGGACGGCCGGCTAGCCTTTATACCGCCGATGATGCCGACGCTTGTGGAGAAGCCTCCCGAGCGCGGCGAATGGATTCACGAGGTCAAATTCGACGGCTACCGCTCACAGCTCATCATCGAGAGCGCCGGCACGCGCATCTACACCCGGAGGGGCGCCGACTGGACGGCGAAATACAAGCCGCTGGTGAGGGCGTCACAGAAGCTCAGCGTGGAAGACGCGATAATAGACGGCGAAATCATTGTCACCAATGAAGCCGGACTTTCTGATTTCGCCGCCCTCCGTTCGTCAATCACAAGGCGCCCGGAAGACCTGTATCTGGTGACCTTTGACCTGCTTTACCTGAATGGCCACGACCTGCGGGACATGCCGGTTGAGGACCGGCGTGAGATCCTTTCCAGCATGATTCCGGCCGGAGGACACATCCAGTTCAGTGAGCCAATGCCCGGCGACGCCCTATCCCTATTCCACCTGGTTGGCGAGGCGGGCGTGGAAGGCCTGGTCTCAAAGCGGTTGGGCAGCAAATACCGCAGTGGTGACACGACCAGCTGGCTGAAGGCGAAGTGCTACACGGTCGGTGAGTTCAACCTGCTGGGCGTGGAGCGGGAGACCGGCAAGCCAGCCTTTGCCTTGATGGCAGACCGCGTGACGGGCGAATATGTCGGGTCCGCATTCATCACCCTAAATCGCGAGAAGCGGGAGCAGCTTTGGGAGTGGGTGCAGGAGCATCCCGGACAGGCACCAGCGGGGATGAAGAGACCGGCCACTCAGTGGGTACAGCCGGGCCTTGTGGGGAAGGTGAAGCACCTACGCGGCGAAGAGATGCTTCGGCACGCGTCACTGATTGATTTCAGCGACCGGAGCGATTGAACCCAGCTATGCCGGGTGCGCCTCTGCCGCTTCTTTCGAAGACGCGCTAAATGGCACCGTGACCTCAGCGTCCCATGCTTTGCTGTTGCCGCGTTCCGCCATCGCCTTGTCCCGACTTTCGTACGGCCCGCAAAGAACCCATTTCCCGGGCGGCCGAGGGGATATCTGTCGAAACTTGAAATACCATTTGACGTTCATAGCTCATTCCGCGGTTGCCAAGCTGCTCGGATGCTAGCGGCAGGCGGCATCCATGGCTAGGTCCAGCTTGAGGACGCCGCGAAGCGTAGCCGCGGTGTCTCCCTCAATCACGGACGGCCTATTTGCCTGATACGCGATACATGCCGCGCTTCTTGAGCTGGCGCACGACATCATCATCAGACAGATGGTCAGTAATAGCAGCGGCCCGTGTGGCTTCTTCAACACGTTTCAGCTCCTTGGCGTCCTGGTGAGCCGCTTCCGACTTCCAGCCTGCCACGAAAGCCGCCAGCGCTGGAAAATACGGCTCCAGCGCCTTCAGAAGAGCGGCAGCAGCGGCAGTCCATGACATTTAGGCGATAGCCTTGGTGGCCTTGATGCGGAAGACAATCCCGGCCACATAGCTGACCAGCTCTACACCCTGCAGAGCGTAGTTGACGATTGCCGTTTGGTCCGCATCACCAACCGTGTAACCGGCCTTCAGGAGCAGGGTTGCAGCCAGTCCAACCAGCAGTGACCAAATGGTCTTGCTCTCAAAAATACCTTTGATATCGTTCATCCGAGTTTCTTTCCTTGTGGTAACAAAATACCACGCCGAAATCGCGTCAGGCTAGCGCAATCGCATCAGCTGTGACGGTCGCCACCCGCACCGCCCAGCCCGCCGAGTTTGGCTTCCAATTCTTCAGTTTGGTCATGAATTGCAGGCGTAGGGCGCCGAGACGGGCAATGGTCAAGGGTATATTGGCGCGTTTCATGGAACTTTCCGTCAGCGGGCCAAATATCCCATCAGCATGCAGTCCCTGTGCTGCTTGGAGTAGTTCTATGGCCTTTGCCGGGCCGGAGTTAATGGCGACGTCGAAAACCGCATAATCGAGGCCTACAGGAAGCCGGTCGCAGCAAGCGCGGTCCCAATATCCTGCCTTCCAGATTTTCCGGGCGTCGTCTTCGGTGAGAGCCTTGAGGGTGGCTAGGGTCACCGCGTCTGCCGCGGAAAGACCGAGCACCTTCCTGTTTGAGCGGAGCGTGTTCAACGTGATGCCACGATTTGTAGGTCCGCCTACTGGGTCATCCCAATAACCGCCTTCGGTTACGCCGAGCTTGGCAGCAGCTAGGGGCCAAGTGGCGGTGGCCATCAGGAAAACAGCAGTGGTAAGAATTTGACAATGGCGGCGCCCACACCACCGCCGCATAGGCCGGACATGGCGATGCCGACCATGAGGCCCTTCTCCTTGCCTTCTCGCACGTCGATGCGTTTATGGGCGCCTGCGGCCAGGTCGCGGGTTGCTGAAAGGTCGATTTGAATGGCCCTGAGCGTGAGCTTCAATTCGTTAATGGCATCGAGCATCATGCTTTCTACTGTCGGCTTTCCACTCATTATGAGAGCCCCACGGATGTGCGGTAGGTAGCCAACGCTGCATCGCGGGCTGCTACTTCGGTACCTGTTAGGCCGCCACCGATGACGGTGGCTGACATAGGACGTTGCGTATATTGCGTGATGGTCCCGTTCGTGTTCAGGGCACCGAGGACGAATTCAACCGATGCGATGGCAGAGCTGGCAACTGATTGCGCGGCCAGGGGGCTGCCGTCTCGGTAAGTCGTGTAGCTGCCGTTAGCAAGCCGAGAGGCCGAGGTCATGCCTTTTGCGTCCGTTACTGTTGTCGGGGTCGTAGTGGCAGTGGAAGCGGAGTTCAGACGGCTGCCCACAAATGAGCTGGCGGAGAAGGCCCGAAGCAGCGAGCCGTTCGACCCATCGAATTGTCCGATGTCGGTCAGGGTGGCAGAGGCTGTGCTGCTCACATTGATCCACACACCGAACGACGCGCTGTTGAGCGTGTAGTTATTGGTGCCGACTGCGGGATTAAAGCCGGTTTTGAGATAGCTCGATGCGCCGTCGCCGTAGTAACCCTGGTTTGCGGTGAATACTGGGCTGTTGACAGGCGTGAGGGTGAAGTTGGGGCTAATCCAGTTGAGATTGGCGGCCTGGGCGTTAGGGGCTGCCATGACATACAGGCAGTCCAGCTTGCCCCAGACGCCCGCCGTTTTGAGGCTGGTGATGAGGGTATTAATGCGATTGCGCTGGGCAAGGGTCGGCGGCGCAGTCATGCGGGCGAACAAGGCCGTTGCTGCACTGTCATAGTTATAGGTAACGACCGCCCGCAGCGCGTTGTAGAACATCTGCGCTATCAAGGTGTAGCCGGCCGAGCTGGGGTGCAGTGTATCGTTCATGTACCCGGCTGCATTGGCCGCCGCGTAGGTGCCGAGGACGCTCCCGACATCGAGGGCAGGCTGTAAGCCGTTCAAGGTCACGAGGTCGCGGATGTACTGCTGAAACGCCACTTCATTTGCTGCGTTTGAGGAACCTATGCGGTTTGGAATGACCAGTTGCACGTCAGAACCGGCGTTCTGCGCAGCGTCAATGAGCGCTTGCACATTCGCCTTATAGGTAGCTTCCGACACTGGGGAGGCATTGTTGTAATCGTTGATTCCGACGTTGATGATGGTCAGGTGGGGAGCGATGGTGGGCAGCACCGAGGCCACGGAATAGAGCGTGGTGGCAAGGTCAGTGCTAGTGTAACCGCTGGCTCCTACGTTCAGCACGTCGATGCCGGTGCTGGCCACGTAGCAGTCAGCGCCTGCGTAGACGGCATCACCTACGGCGACGATGGAAACGGGGTAGATACCAGCGGGCAGGCCAGCCTGCGCTACGGTCACGGTTTTCTTGTAGATGGCGCCACCACCGCCCCCGGACACGGTGACCGTTGTGCCACCCCCAATGGTCACATTCACGCTGGAGGCTGCGTAGAGGTAAATATCGACGGAATCGAAAGCCGTCAGCGGCGTGAAGACAATCGGATTGCTGGTGGTGCTGTTGCGGTATGTGGAGCCACCGAGGCACTTGGTGCCGTTGGTGGCCCAACCCGCGCCATATGAAATGCGGGTATCGAAGCTGAGAGCCAGGTTGGCGTCGCTGAAGCGGTTGTTCTGGTAGGCGCCATCAGAGGCCAGCAGGTTCTTTAGCTTGTCCGGGTAGGAGTTGCTGACAACCTGCCCGCCAGACCCCGCCGTGGTGCTGTCCCCCACACAAAGGATTTTCGCGCGGCCGAGCCCAGCCTTGGATGCAGCGACAGCAGACGCTAAAGCTGGATATGCCGAGTAGCTGGTGCCTCGCCTGCGGCTTGGCGGCCCCATCCGCCCAACAAAGCTGGCGCGCTGCACCATTAGACTTGCTGGCTTACATAGAGGTTTCCAGCGGCTGAGGCTTGGACCGCCGAGATGATGTCGCCGAGGTTGACCTTTTTATATTCGACAACCCCTGCCGGTAAGAATTCACCGTTACTGCTGGTGGCCGCTGTGCCAGCAGCTGAGGCTTTCCAATAGCAATCCGAGCTTGAAACCAAGCGGACTATGTTCGACGCGACCGGGGTGGAAGAGCCGGCAGTGCCGGTATAAGGAACTGTTTGTGGGGAAGTAGAGGAAGATTGCATTACGCTATCGTTCAAAGCAGCCATTAAATAAAACTTTCATTATGGCTGATTAAACCATTAGGGACCGAGCCTGTAAAACACTTTGGGAGCTTTGAACTGGTTTAGCCCGGGTTTTACGGTCTGCCCACGCTAACACTTCTCCGGCCGTTCGACCCTTCAGAATGGTCGGGTTGGCCTTCACAGCGCTCATCCCGACAATCTTCAGGACCGGAGTGTCCGGGTTCGCCTTAGCCAGTTTGGCGGCAACGGGGCCGTCGAGAAAGTGCGACAGGTAAATGGTGGCCGGGCTGGCTTCCACACCGCGCTTGGCCAGAACCTCGCTATTCTGGTTTGCGTACTTCCCGACCATGCGCCGGCTGATAGCCGGGTCATCCCGCAAGGAAAGGATCTCGCGCGGGGATTTGCCGTCAGCTTCCGGTTCACCCTTCATCAGGCTCAGCCATGTGCTTTTGATGAACTGCCCGGCGCCACGCGCGCTGCTATTTGGATTTTGAGCATTGGCGCGCCCGCCGCTCTCAATTCCGATAATCCTGTCGACTACGTGGTCTGGGACATACAGTTTGGCTTGGTCCACATGAAGTTTTTCAGCATACGCGTTGGCTTCGCTGACCGAATTGAACTTTCCGAGGAATTTTCCTGTCTTGTGGTAGGCGTCAATCGCCTCAGCTTCCGACATTATATGGCCGTCGTCTGAGACCGTCGGTATTAGGATTTCCCGCCCATCCTCACGGAACGAGATCGACCGTACCGTGCTGACGCTGCCGTCAGCATTCTTGACGACCGGTCTCCGGTTGAGGTCAATATTTCCTACACCGAAGTTTGGGGGTTCGGTTGGGGGAGTTGTCGCGAGGTCTCCTCTCGGCACAAGCGCAGAGGCGGCGGCCGGGGTAGCTGGGGCAGTGGGTTCGGTAGTCTGGTCTGGAGCCAGCGACCGCCCAATAGCCACCGTACTCATTTTGATACCGTAGTCGGCAAAGAGCTTGAGCAGCGTTTTCGCAGCCGGCGCCGAATTGGCCTTGAGGGTGGCATTGATTTTTGCCACTGCCTGCGGTTTCGTAAGCATTGTGCTTAGCAGTCTGTCGCCGCCAAATTTGGCCGCTGCGGCTAGCAAGGTAGCAGGGTTTATGAATGCACCTATGGCGGCGGTGCTAAGTGTGCCTCCATCAATTGCAATTGCAGCTCCCTTGAAACCGTTCTCGGGTATCGCCTTCACCAGAGGGGCGATGCGCTGCCAGTTTCGGGTTAGGAGATCGAATTGCTCACGCTGTCCCGTGTCAGGTACTAAAAGCGCCTTTGCCTGAGATGACAACTTGGCGTAATTGTTCACGAAGGTCTCGGTCGATACGTTGTCGATTGCAGCGTCGCCCTGCTTTACTCCTAGCCGCTGCAGGACTGATGCTTGCAAGTTCTGACGTCCTACGGGGGACATACGTTCTAAGAGCCTCCCAGTGGTCGCGACGTCCTGTTTGGTCCCTTTTACGATAGCGTTAAAGGTCTCCTCCGCTGACCGGCCATTGCCAAACTTCGCATCGAGCTGTTCAAGATCGCCGATCCCGCGCTTGTAGAACGCGTTGAATTGTTTGAATCCAGCGAGGGCGTCATTTTGCTTGAAGCTTCCGCTCGTCGCAGGAGACAATTCATATTTGTCCGGATTATATGCGACGATCTTCGCAGCATCAGACTTGGAGAGCAACGTCGCGGCACCAGGGTTCTTAACAAAGTCTCCCTGCGCTCCCCCATCTGCGAAAGAGCCTTGACGCATGAAATAACCATCCTTGGATTGGACGATGTAACCGGCGTTTTTCGTCTTGGTGCCTTGTTGTGCCAAAGCACCCTCGACATCCGCGGATAACGCTCCATAGAGCTTCTTTAATGCACCCTGACGCACATCCGTAAATGGCAGATCGCTCAACTGGGCACCAACGTCCCTGCGCATCTGCAATAAGGCTCCGAGCGTAAGCTTACCTCGGCGGCTGTCTGCATCCACGGCATCGGTGACGCTTTTGATGACACCTTGCGCCTCTGAGTTCGCTCCCCGGACCGCCTGAACCGAGGCTAGTCCCTCGACCGAGCTATCTATTTTCGCGCCCAAGCCCAGGACATTTGGTGCAGAGGCCAATTGGCTCTTGTCGGTGAGTGACTCCCACTGATCGGCTAGTTTCCCAGCTTCCTCTTTGAATGCATTTCGGCTTTCATCGATGCTCGAGCGCACCTTTGCCCCGGACGTAAAGAAATCATCCGGATTGCCAGCCTGCTTTATGATATTTTCTAGCGCAGCGTCCGTCTGCCCCCTAACCCTTCCAGCGGCTTGCGCGACTTTGCCGCCTCCGAACCAGCTATTAGCAAGATACGTCCGTACGTAGCTTTTGGCGGGCGTGCTCCCAGCCGTGGCCGGGCTAACCTCGATGCCCTGCTTGGCGAGTTCCGTTGCAGCAGAGCCGTCGACGTTTAATAATCCGGAAATCCCATTTTTAGCCGCTCTTGCAATCCCACTTGCGGCTGCTACACCTGTATTGAGCACACCACCCACGGCGGCATTGGTGTTCCGGCTGTCCTCACTGCCGACGCCCTGAATATAGCCGCTGGCAGCTCCTGTAGCGGCACTGCCGATAAGGCGCTTGCCAACTCCCACCGCAGCCCTTTCGGCGCCGGATGCCAACGCCTTGGCCTCACCGCCAACATAGTTCAGCGGGTTTGCGGCGACTTCGGCCAGCGAGCCGGTGGCTTGGCCGACAAAGCCCGGCGCATATTGCGCCCGCTGCTGGTCGACAACCTGTGCGGCGGCCGTTTTGGTCTTTTCGAGGTCGGGCCGAATGGGATTGGCGACCTTTTCCATGCCGAACATGGGCGTGGGGTCGATGACATTCGCCATGGTGCCGATGGCACCGGCGCCAGCGGCTTTAATACCTGCCGATACCGTCCCGAGAAGCGTTTTACGGCTATGAGGAGCGGCATTTTCGCTTCCCTCCAGCTCGAAACCAGCCGGCAACGGCGGAGCAGCCTGGTTTTCAACCTCAAAACCGGCCGGGAGTGGTGGAATTGCCATTTATTTTGCCGGTACCCATTGCCCGCCTTGCAACATCAGGCGTTCGCCCGTTTTCAGGTTCCGTGCGTAGGTGGGCGCTGCCTCTGCCGGTGCCGCCGCCGCTGGCGCCTTCGTCCGGGGCTCATAGGCGCTGTAATCCATAGGGTCATGACCATATTCCGAGCGCATCTGGTCGTTGGCCGCCTTATGGAGGTCGGCCGAACGAGAATTGATTTGGCGTAGTTCAGCCAGGCGTTCCGCTACCGCAGCGGTGTCGAAGGGAGCAGCCATGATGGCGGCGGCGGCGCGTTGGGCATCACCCTCCGTCTGCACACCTTTCGCCAGCAGCAGGCTATCATTGACCATTTTTTTGACGTTGGATTGGTAGGTCGCCAATGCCCGACTTTGCGGGGTGCTGTTGCCAGTGAAGTTGGCTGCGCCTGAAACCGTACGGTTGACGAGGTCGGTCTTGAGCTGGCCGGAATTGATGTCGGCGAGGATCTTGTCGATGTTGTCGTTGGTTTGTCCGAGAGAGCCGATGATTTGTAGCGTTTCCCCTTGCATTTTTGCAGCTGTTGGCGGGATGGGTTTGGCAGGTGGATTGGTCTTGGCGCCAGCCTGCGCATCATAATAATTCCCCTGGGCCGTCTCTGTCTTGATCTTGGCGTCGTTCAGCGCCTGCTCCTGCCGGGTGGCGTAGCGGGCCTGATAAGCCTCTGGCGCGTATCCCTTTAACAGCGTGTCGACCGGGATGGCCTCGCCGGTCACGGTGTTGCCCTGCGCATCGCGGCCGTAGGGAATAAGCGTGTCGACGCCGTTGAGCTTGGTAAAGGTCGCGCTCTCCACCGGCGCACCGAGGCGCTGGCTCATCATCTTGGCTGTCTCTGGGTTCGATGCCAGCCAGTTGCGCACTCCGGATTCGTCACCGGTGGCGAGCTGGTCGATGGATTGAGCGAGCTGGTTGCCAGTGAGGGACGCCTCTTGGTGCGCCGCCAACATTTGCTGGACTTCGGCCTGGTGCTTTTCGTTATTCGCCTTCCACTGGAGTAGTTCATCGAGCTTGGCTTGCTTGGCGTCCCGTTGAGCCTGGGCTTTTTCGGACTTGGACGCCGCCACTTGACCGGTCACACCCTTGATAATGGCCGTGAGGGGCGTGAGCTGGCCTTCCTTGAACTGGTCGGAAATCCCTTGATAGCGCTTGGCTTGCGCGTCCAGGAGGTTCGGCGCCTCCGCTGCCGTTTGCAGTGCCCCAGTGGGCAGATTGTCGCCGCCGACAAGCTTTGCGAGCGATGTCAGGCTAGCGAGTTCCGGTGATGCGAGTGGCATTGTCTGACCCTAACTCCATTTGATTCTTGTGCCGTCGCCGTAGGTGTTCCATCCACCAAAGCTGCTGAGGCCCGTGCTGGCGCCAGCGGAGGCGCCGCCACCGGCAGCCCCAAACAGTCCGGGCACCGCGAGACTGGCGCCACCTGTGAATGGAGCCGCAGCGAGGGATGCGAGGCCGACCAGATTGTTGAAGCCCGCCTGTTGCGATGCAGCCTTGGCGGCGTTGTTGGAGCCAATCGTCGCCGCGACGCTGTTGTTGAAGTTCTGGGTATTGCCCTGCTGGGTAAGTCCGGAGCTGACCAGATTGGCGAGAGACCCAATCTGGGTCGCGGATTGCTGATTCAGAGCACCCGTCGCGAGGCTGTAGAGGCTGCCTTGCTTGGATAGCTCGGAATCGCGGGCGGTCTGCGCGATGCCGCTCATGTCGCGGGAGAGTTGGTCTTTCTGACCGGAAACAACGCCGAACCGCGCTGACCGCGCCTGTGCCGCAGCGGTACTGTCCGCCTGCCCGAATCGCGCCAGCGCCTTCTCGTCGGACGTGGCCGTGGATGCGGCATTGTCGTTGATGGCCTTGAGGTTGGTGGCCTTATAGTCGGCCAAATAATCCTTGAGCCACGGGATGTCGTCGGGGTTGTAGTCGGTCGACAGCTTCGTCATCCAGTCGAGCGAGCTTTGCGCGATGCCCTTGTAGGTGTCCTGGAGGGCTTGGTCTTCGGCCGAGAGGGGGAGCGCACTGCGCACCGTAGCGTAGGTGCCGTCCGGTTGTTTTACGCGCTCAACCTTGGTACCAGCGACGTTGTCAATCTGCGTCTCAAAATCAGCCTGTGCGGGAATAGGCGTTATCGGCGTCTTAGGTGAGCTTAATCCCAACTACTGAACTTCTCTTGCAAGTGAATAATAGCTTACGCTGTCCTTCTGGCAATATATATTAAAGCCATTCCGCCGCAGGAAGCGACCGCACACGGGGTTATCGGTTGCGGCGAGGAATAAGTCGTAGTGCGCCAATAGAAAGGCTTTAAGCTTCTCGCGCACTTCGTCGGTGAGCCAATGACCACGGCGGGCAGGAATAACCCATGCGTTACCCCAGCCCCAGGTCGGACTCTCGGGATGTTCCTTGATGGCGACGAGACCGTAAGGCTCCCCGTCATCAAGAACCGCATATTCTCCGCCACCCCAAAGGCTCATGAACTCGCGCGCCTCCGGATGCTCCAACATGCCCGTGTAGTCCAGCATGCCCAAGGTGGCGGGGATGAGGTTCATTAATATGCGTAGACGACCGCCGAGACGTAACCAGAGTCCGCGAACCCGCCCGTTCCCTGTACCTTCACGTCAAAGGCGGACGACGACCGGCTGCCCAGCCCCGACCACGCACCGGAGGCATTCTCAGAGGTGATGATCACCGCATAATTGATGTCCGCCATCGTTGGCGAGAGCGTCACGGTGTACTGGCCGGTCGAGTTTTTCACGACCGATCCGATGTTGTGAGAGGAGAGGATAGTCGCGCCTCCCACGCCGTTGAAAGAAACCCACGCTTTGGCAAAAGCGCGGTTCGTGGCCTTCCCGTTAACCGACAGCGCGCCATTCACGGTTACGGACCCGCTTACCGTGGCGGTGCCGCTTACGAACAGCGAGTTGGAAATGCCAACGTTCGTCACGGAAACCGTGTCGGTGCGCGTGACCGCGGTCACTATGCCAGCGCTATTCAACGTCAGCGTCGGCAGGACGTAGGTGCCGGAGGTGACGTTGACGGGGAAGCTGGAGGCGTCCAGCAGCCCGAACGAGGTGCCGCTGACGCCGTCAGCGACAAGAACGTAACCCGCGGGTGCCGGGCCACTGTCGATCGCCGAGGTGGAGACCAAGCCCCACACAGAGTTCGCTCCGTTATTCGTGAGAAACTTGCCCGATTGGCCAACAACGCTGGGCGCTGTCCGCGCATCGATGTCGTTTAAGCCCTGAAAGGCCTTGTTCAGGTCGCCATCCACCTTGACCGAGGAAATGGCGACGCCATTAGCACGGTCTGTCTGATACTTGGTCGTGTTGACGGAGTGGTTTGTGGGAGTATAACCGCCAGAGGGGCGCTCCCAATTGGCCGCATGGACAGAAGCAGCTATAAGTGCTGCCGCACTAGCTAAGAGAATGAGTTTACTGCGCACATACTTATCTTCCGATTGGTCTAAATCCGAGCAGGTTTATTGGACCGCTCGTAGCTGAAAACGATATTCTCACACTAAAGGCCTTGTCGGCGAGAAACTTGTCGGAGACGACGGGGTTCATCGTACCGGCGCCCCATCCGTCTTCGTCCCATTGAGCTTCGTCCCATTGCGACCCGCCCCCGGCAGCAACAACCTGAGTCGTCACGACGTTCTGCTCGTTGAAATCGACCATGCGATCGAGATTGAAGGTGATGTTGGCGGTATCCTCCAGCAGGATTTCCCAAGCCCTGTTACCCCACCGCCCACCGCGCGACTGCCATGGCACCCACCAGAGCGCGTTGATGGCGTTCCCGTCGTCCGAATAGTCCTCGCCAACCAGCGGGTCGGTGCCGTTGGCGTAGCAATAGGCCTGGTCGGCGCACATAATCATCAGACGACCGTCGCCGAGTGGGATAAATGCATTGGCATCGGCGAAATAGCCGGCGAATTGCGTCCAGCCCTTCGCCTTATCGTTGAGGACGTACACCATCAGGTTGTCGTCATCGAGCTTGTAGCCAAACAGCCCGTCCCGCGGATAATTGAAGCTCCGGGCGAGGCGGTAAGAGGTATCGTCGACCATCAGCGCGGCAATCTTTCGGCCGAATTCGGAATCCTGGTTGCTGCCGATGTCGGCTGTGACCTCGACGCCGTCCGTCTGCACCTGCACCGAAAGCGTCCGCAACCCGTAGGGCGAGACGAACGCCACATCGTTCGGCATTTTCTGTACCAGTTTTTGGTGGACGAGGCCGATTTCCAACGTTTTAAGGGGGATGAAGCCGCCGATCTGGCTGGGGTCATAACCCTGGTAGAGGTACGTTTTCAGTCGCCCATGGAAGACCATCGCGCCGTTGAAATCCGAGATAGCCAGAAGCTCGTCAAACACGCCGGCCTTGTTCTGGATGTTCAGGAAGGCGACCTCCTGTGTGCTATCGACGGTGCCTTGGTCGAACCAGGCATTCTCGTTGTTGGCGGCGGAGGTGTAGAACACCTTCATGCCCTCAGACCCGCGGTACACCCGAGGCTTCGAAACGCCGCCACTCAGTGCCCACAGGATGTCGTTGGCCGTCCACATGAAGGAGAACGGTGGCGGAGTGTTGAAGTATTCCACTGACGAGATGGCTTGGGATGAGCCCGGAAAAGGTGTGCCGCTCACCACCAGGGTGCGAACGGTTCCGACGAGCGTTGAGGACGTTATCGTGCCCACGACTACGCCAGCGACCGCGAAGGTGACGCGAACCTTCCTGCCGACCGGATAATCGGTGCGACCGGGCGCCGGCACCAGGGAAATGCTGTTGTTGGCCACCCACGTATAGGTCGAGGCCTGGAGGTCTTGCACATACTCGCCAAGGTCCGTCACTGTGGTGCCGTCATAGGCGAAGTTCGGGTCGACGCCGTTGTAGAAAATCAGCTTTCCGTTGAACTGTGTGGCGCCGAGAAGGCCAGACGATGAGAGACCGGACTTGACCGTCGCATAGGTGTTCAGGCTCTCGTCAAAGCGACGCAAGGTGAAGTCGTCCCCTAGATGCAGCGTCTCGATCGTCCCGTCGGCACGGCGGAACTGCCAGCCGTCCAGCGTATCAGCAGGCGCCGCCGGACCTTTCTTGCCCATGCCGAAGCGCAGCGACCCGGAACCCGCCTTCTTCTTGTTCGGAAGGATGTTGAGGAGCTGGCGGGCGTTCTGGGATGAATTGAGCAGCGTGGGGCTCAGCGACGAATTGGCTAGCTGGCGCGGAAACAGAGTCAGCAGCCCTCCCTCAAAGATACCGGGGCGGGTGGCGACCATTAGTGGCCCTTCACCCGGGTTTCAGCAGCCGGGCGCTGGCCGAGCAGGAACAGGATGAGACTGTCCATCAGGCCGTCAAACGTGCCCTTGGTGAATTGCAGCTCGGAACCGACAAGCTTGTCCCGTTCATCATAGGCGAGCGTATACAGCGCCGCCCATTCGAGAACTTCGTGATGCACCACGGGGATGAGAATGTCAGCCTCCAGGGTGTCCGCCGTCAGCGCGGCCGGAGGCGGGATGTAAGGCACTTTGAGGACGGTGCTGTTGAGAGGATAAGTCTCCAGGCCACCGAACCGCACATCGTAACTGCACGGCGTGCCCGTGGCGGACAGGCCGGCATCTTCAAGCTCGACATCAGCGGTAGAGCGTCGATCGAGCCTGCGGTAGCCGTTGTTTTTGTCGAAGACGGCAAGGACTTCGTGAACGGGTTCAGCGAAATCCCCGGCGCCGTCCGTCACCGTCACTTCCTGCGTCTTGCGGTAAAGCGACGGGCAGGCCTTGGCGCAGCGGGCGTAGACCAGGCTGTAGCCCTTGTTCAAGTAGCGGAGGATGCGGTCGAGGTCGTCAACGGCACCGGTATTGCCTACCAGCGCCTGGCTTTTGATGTTGGCGATAATCTCAGCAGCATTCACGTCCACGTGCTTTCATAAATTTACTAGGGGCATTTTCCCGCCCCCAAGGGATTAGCCGTTGTAGCCGATCACTTCCGCGATGATGGTATCGCCGTTGGCATAGCTGCCATCAGCAATCGTCAGCACGTTGGCGCTCGTACCGGTGCCGATCGTCACCGCACCGGAAGCGCCACGACGGACGTTGGCGGAGCTGGTGATGGAGACGCTTTTCACAACCTGAATTTTCTTCACGTTGTTGAACGTCACCGTCTTCGTTCCGCCGCCAGCGGTCACGGCGACCACGGCCACGTCGGCCGCGCAGGGCCGGACGGTGCCGTCAGCCAGTTGAAGGTTGAGTTGACTCATTTTCTGAGACTTTCGTTATCGTTGATAGACCACCACGGCACGGACGGTGTCACCCACCGCCAGCGTACCGGATGTCGCGTTGCTGCCGGTCACGGTGACAGTCGCGCCACTGCGGCTAACCGTCAGCGGCTTAGCTGTGCCGCTCACATCCGTGGTCGTGAAGTTGACGCCCAGGATATTGGAGGAGCCACGCGGGGCGGGAATGTCGAACGTGAAGCTCTGGCTCCCGGAAACCAGGGAGACCGCTTCGACGTACCCCACGATAGGGGCCATTCCGCCCAGATCGGGCGCCTTGCGCGAGGTGATGGTGCTGCTGGTATCGGCGGCGTGGGCGCAGAAAGCTGCGCCCAACATCGCCAGACCCATGAACAGAGAGAGGTTCTTGTTCATGATGTCACCTACAGACCGCCCTTGGCGCTCGTGAACAGGTGAGCAGCCGCATAGTCTTCGTTGGTGTTGCCATCAACGAGCTTCTTGAAGCCCATCACGTTCCGCCAGGCCCACAGAGTGTCGCGGCCATGGTCATCACCTACCTTGGTGACGATCATGTTGCCGTTGTTGCTCATGCTGTACTTGATGGACGTGTCCGGTTCGGCCTCCTTGCCGTAGGCGACCACCATGGCACCCTTACCCAGGATGAGGTTGTGCGCCACGTTGATGCCAGCTGCACCAACACCGGAGAGAAGGAGCACATCATTCTCGGTATCGACGGGGTCGAGACCGTAAATGAGGCAGCCTTCGTACTCGCCGACGAAGTTCGAGCCGGAGATGACGTCGAACAGCGCGTTGTCCTTCTGGAGGACGGCGGTCTTGAAGTTCGTGTCCTTCTTCAGGTCGCGGATGGCGGCCGGGTGGAAGAGACCGATGAACTTCTCGACCACGGAGTCGTCCTTGAGGATGACTTCCGCGGGCTGCATGAAGCCGATGCCGGTGGACTGCGTGCGGAACTTCGTGATGGCGTCGCCGAGGAGGTCCAGCGACAGCTTGTCGTCGGTCGCATCCACGTTGGCCAGCGCGGTCGCGTGGGTCGCGTTGTAGTTGGCTTCGGCGGAACCGTAGAGGTAACGCTTCTGCGTCCGGCCGGCAGTCACGTCGGTCAGGGCCTGGAGCACCTTCACCATGGCAAAGCGGCCAGATTGCTCACCCAGAGCTTCACTGGTGTCCTTATCGACATCGATCTTGGTCCGGGTCTTGTTCATGGTGCGGTTTTTCACCTGAAGCTCATCGCCGTACTCGTTCAGCGTGATGCTGTCCTTACCGTAGGTGATGGAGCTGCCGGTGCCTTCCAGGCGCTGGTCGCCCGTCTTCACCGTCGAGGTGCTGGTCGGAGCGCGGAAAGCGTAATCCTTCGTGTCACCTTCGCCGGATTCAAGGGTTTCCTTGATGATGGCGCCTTTGAGGGTCATGCCGCCGTTACCGTCGGCCATGATGTTGAGCAGCGGGAACTTGTTGAAGTGCTGCGTAAGTGCGGTATCCGCCCACTGTTTGCGGGCGAGAGTACCGTTAGTTGCAATAGTCGCTGTAGACACGACTTTACCCTTTTTTTAGTTTATAAACGCTCGAACACGAGCCTCACGGGCGCTCTTAGGCGCCGGAAGCTCCTCTTGTTCCGCAGCGGGTGTGTTTTCAGTTTCTGCCTGAGTGGTGACAGGTTTCGGGTTTGCCTTCAGCGCAGCGATTTCGGCGTTGGCGGCACGGAGCTTGGCGGCAAGCGCGCGAGCGCCACCACCATTCGTCTGTACCTCCCGGAAATCTTCGAGCGCGGCCTTACCTTCATCCATGGCGAAGTAAAGCACGTCGTCAGGCGACGTTTGCTCGTATTTCGCCCGGAGTTCCGGGTCATTGGCCACAGCGAAGTCAAAAGCCTGTAGGATTTCGCCCTGCGCAGTCTTGTCGCCATATACCTTCGTCAAGCCGCGCTGGACGGTGGGATTATGGTAATCCTCCGCAAACCGGGCTTGCAGTTGCTGGATATGGCCGTCTTCGCCTGGTTCGGGCAGCTCTTTCCGGTCAATAACTGCGTCGATGTAGCCGCGTTCAACGCCTACAGCGGTTGCAATCTCATCCCGGTCGAGCAGGCCGTCCGCTTCGAGCTTCCGGATTGCCTTGCGAAGCGTTTCCGCTTCGCCTTTCGTCGCGGAGTACTTATCGCGAAGGTCCTTCGTCTGCTGCTTCAGGAATTCGGTATCCGGAATCTTGTCCGTCACCGCCTCCGTGGGCTCTTCCTCTTCCTTGGCTGTCTCGCCTTCCTCTTCGGGCTCAGCTTCTGCCTTGGGGGCTTCTTCTACCAGAGCGGGGTCGGTCTCGGGCTTGGTCCAGCCATCTTCGGCTTCGCCAGCACCATCCGTCTCGCCCGGTTGCTCTAAAGGTTGTTGGTCATCGCTAGGTGTCGTCATCACTCAAATCCCCTTCATTGGGCATTACCGGGCACGCCGCCGGCAGGCATTGAGGGCGGTTTGGCGCCCTGAATAGGTTGGCCCTGAAGCTTGGCAACGAGAGCCTTGAGCTGCTCGTTTTCCTTCGCGGTCGCTTCGGCCTGTTGGATCTTCTGTTGGAAGCCCTGAGCGACTTCCTGGTAGAGCGCGTTCGTCTCGGGGATGCCGATGGTCTTCAGCATTCCGGGCGTGAGAGCCTGCACGTTGGCGCCGTTGGCGATCATGTCGCCCAAGCGCTGCTTGGCATCCTCGTCCACCGTGGCAACGTCGGGCATTTCTTCCAGTGTCACGTCGAAGTTGAGCCCGCGAATGTCGGCCTGACGGACAACATTGCCATCCGGGTCCTTCTCCGGCTTGCCATCGGCGCCCAGCACCGGCGCGTTGATGACCCGCTGCTGGGGCTGACCATCCGAACCGCGAATGGTGAAAACCATGCGGTCATCGAACTTCATCTGCGCCATCGTCGCCATCTTGCGGCTTGCATCACGCTTAGCCAGCCGCAGCAGGTCGATCGGCAGCGCCTGGGTGGTCTGTGTGCCGGCCTTGCGGAGCTGGATAGCCTTGCCGCTGGACGCGTTGGTCTCGGCGCCAGCCGATTCATCAAACACGCCCATGTTGCGCTCGATGTTCTGGACGTGGATTTGCAGGGAGCTTTGGTGCGCCGCCACTTCGTCCAGGTTCTTCTGGATTTCGAGGCTGGAGCCCTTCCGCTTGAAGATGATGCCGTCCGGCCGCGCGACTTCGCTAACAAGCTGATTGGGGTCATCAACGGCATCAGAATCCGCCACCACCTGCCGGGCGGACAGATACCAGTTCAGCTTGCTCATTTTCTTGTTGTAGAGCTTCTGGTCGTCCTTGGAGGCCCGGACCATGCCGAACGGGATGCCGGTATTCTCCTCCCGTTTCAGGCAGATCGGCGTGAGGGGGAAGGCACCCCGGTAATAGTCGAGCTGGTAGGGATATTCGAACTCGTCAAACAGGACACCGCCTGCGAACACGCAGCAGCGCAGCTGATACCCGTCATTCGTGGAATAGCCGCCGTTCTTGTCCTTGGATTCCTTCTCGGCCTCAGCCTTATAGAAGGTGTTGACGATGAGGTTGTCCTTGGAGAGGTAGGTATAAAACTTCTTCGGCACCCGGTAATAAAACCGCACCAGCATCACTTTTTTGGATGCCTTGTCGAAATAACCACAGTTAGCAAAGGTCATGCGGCTGCTGACCATCCCCCTGGGGCACATCATGTTCGCGGAGTTCCATGTGCCGGTGGCTGCGTCGATCTCGGCACCCTTATTGGGGTACTTCATGAACAGCTCATCACGGGTATGCCAGCCAACCAGGCCGCGCCCACGGCTCTTCGAGAAATCCATGGACATGTCCAGCGGGTCGTAAACCACATCAAGCGAGCTGGGGATTTCCTCCTCAATGGTATCGTTGACCGGGATGATGTGGTGCCATGCGAGTCCGCACACGCGCCCCTTGCGCATCGCCTGTGACCATTTGGAGCTGCTGTTGTTGGCGTCCTGGAGGAACAGGATGAGGTCAGTGATGGCGGTGGCCGATTCCTGGGCCTTTTCGTCGGCCGACTTGGCGTCGAACCGCGAGCGCGTGCGCGTCATCACCTCAGTGCCGCTTACGTTGTCGATGCGGAAGGCGAGTTGGTTGGAGACGTAGGGGACGAGGCCGTTCCTAGCTAATTCGTCCTCCTCTTCCTCCGTCCACTGCTTACCTTCGTCAAAATCAAAGGCCTCGGCTGCCCCATCGAAAAAGGCGCAATACAGCGGAGAGCCTATGAAGCTCTCGAAAAGGTCGCGGGCATATTGGTGCCGGTCAGCCTCGTTGCGGGTATCTCGCCAGTCGATGTGCGTTACAGACGTTCAGCAATGACCATGTTGCCGGGGTAGACCTTGTCACCCACGCGCTTGACGGTGTGGTTGCCCTCAATCTTGGAGAGCGGGACGAGGGTCAGGTCAGCGCGCTCGTTCAGCGCCTTGGCGTACAGCTCGTCTTCGGCAGCAATGGCTTGCTGTTCACCGGTCTGTGCCGCCACGCGAGCCGCTTCAGCGTCGGCGGCTGCTGCGGCTTCATTTTCCTGCTTCTGCTTGGCCTTGGCGGCGGCAATCTGTTCCTTGGTGGCGTCGGCGGGAAGGCCGAGGCTTTCGTTCTTATTCGTAAAGCGTGGTGCGGTGGGCATGTTTATTACTTTCGTTGTACCCAAGTAGACAATAAGTAAAGGTTTACCGCAATACCTTTATCGCGTCCAAGCGCTGCCGCCGTTGCCGCCACGCCAATTCGCGGTAAAGGTTTGGGTCTGAAAACCCACGGCAAACTGCCGGAAAGCGTCGGCCGGGTTGGAGGTCCAATCGTGGTAGGGGTGTGACTGGAACACCTTGCGCTTGTCGTCATATTGCTTCCGGTACTGTTTAAGCGCCTCGACGCCCTCCTTGGTATTCTCCCGGTCAAACCAGCACCGCAGCAGCATCGTCCGGCACAGCTCTATGTCCCGCACCACATCGTCAGTCCGGGGCAACACCTCCACCTTGATGCCGTAACCGGCCATAATCTCTTCGATGGATTGCCCGGTGCGAAGGTCTTTGGCCTTGGCGTCATGCGGCATGACGATGCGCCCGAAGTTGTAGCCCTTGGCCTTCAGGTCGTTCAGGATGCCGGCATAGTGCGCCATCTTCTCGCCGCTGTTCCCGTAGTAGCGGATGACACGGTGCCGGAACCCGTTGCGCTCGCTCTGGATGAACCACATCGAGGTGGCATCGTTGAAGCCCAGGTCGAACCACACGTCCACCAGCAGGGCCGGGTCGTGAGGCACGGCGGTAATCTGGCCATTCTCTTCCAGCGTCTGCATTTCACGGGCGAAATAGGCGCCCTGGATGGCGGCTTCGAAGCTGCATTCCAGCTCCTGCGCATACTGGTCGGCGCTCATGGACGCCCGGAGCATTGCCAACTCGGCCGCGGGCAATACGCCGGTCTCTGAGGCCCTGTAGAGCCCTACAAACGTGTCTGGGTCGCCTAGTGCCCGCTGGTAGTCGTCGTAGAACTCGTTGTGGCCCTTGGGCGTCCCTATCTTCGTCCAGCGGCCTTGCCGGTCGGCCAGTGAGGGCAGGATGATGGTGGTATGGAAGCCGTGCCGCATGTCGGCCGGCTCGTCTTCCGTCGCGCGATCGAGATAGAGCCCGCGCATACCGTCGGGGTTATCAGCGCCGAATAACCGGTAGCGGGCGCCATTGGGGAAATCACAACGAAGTTCCGTTTCGTTGTAGGCAATGCCGGGGATGGGAGCGGTGTATTGCTTGACATAATCCCAAGCGATGGCCTTGGCCTGCTTGAGCAGCGGGGCGATATAGGCGGCGCGGTAGTTGGGCAGCCGTTCACCGGTCTGCCAGTGGGATGAGACCAGGCAGGCGCGGATGTCGTCATTGATGCAGCCGACCGTCTTGCCAAAGCGCCGGTGTGCGACGAGCAGGGCATTGCGCTCGGTGCGCTGGTGATACGCCCTGAATTGCGCCCGAGGCCGGTAGGGCAGGATGATTTCGATAGGCTAGTCTTGCCACTTAACGACCAGTGGTTTTTCGGGGTCGCCGCCGAGGGTGAGGTCCTGCTTGTCTCGCCAAAGGTCTGGCCGGCGGTTCTTCAGGAAGAAGATGATGGCGGGTGTGTCAGGCGGTGCGGTCATTTCAAGTGTGACGACTTCGACACGCTCCTCTTCCGATACCTTCTTGGAGGTTTTCGGATCGTACTTGACGCTCTTGAGCTTCACTTCCTTTTGCTGGAAATAATGGGCGCCCATAGCCCGGTCGATGAGCTTTTCAGCCACGCGCCGGTCAGTAACCGCCTTGCCCCTCTTTATGGCCTCGGAAAACTCGGGGTGCGCTTTCTTCCACTCGTAGATGGTATCAACGTGAACGCCGAAGTGCTCAGCCAGGTCAAGGTCAATGGCGCCGATACGGCACAGCTCTTCGGCCTGACCAATAAACTCAGGCTTATAACCAGAAGGGCGTCCAGTACTTGCGATGATTGATTATAGGGGCGGCTGGATTCGGCTGGCAAGGATTAAGCTCACTTGTCAGGAATTGTGCCAGACGGCTTAATGCCCCGAGGTATAAGGCATAGAACGAGAAGCCCTATGCCATGTATATCACCGAACACGCCTACCTACGTGCCGCCCAGCGCCTAGGCTGGACCCGCCAGCAGCTTACCAAAGCTTTACCCATCGCCATGAAGCGAGGCCACCCGCGAGACTATGGCTATGTGTATAATGAGGTGTTTTTCGTTCTCAATGCAGCGCGGGACACGTTGAAAACCATCATATTGGCTTAACCTCTCGCAGTCGCGCGATGGTGCTTTCGCTCACCCCGAATGCTGCTGCCACCTGGCGCGGGTTCTCCCCAGCCTTGAGCCGGTCCAGTGCCGCCCGCCGAGCGTCCGCGCACAGCTTTGGTTTGCGCCCGAACTTCACGCCCCGAGCCATAGCCCGCTCACGGCCGATAGCGGTGTTACGCAGGATGTTCCGCCGCTGCCACTGAGCGGCCCAGCCGACGACATACAGGATAAGGTCTGACATTTCCGATGTGGTGTCGATGAATGGCTCATCGAGCAGCCGCAGGCCGGCGCCGGCTCCCTTCACCGTGCGCAGGATGGTCAGCATGTCCAAGGGGTCGCGCGCGATGCGGTCGGTGACCGTGGCGAGTACCGTGTCGCCTGCCCGCAGACCCAAAAGCATGGACTGAAGCTCTGCCCGATCGGCGTTCTTGCCGCTGCGCTTCTCATGAAATATCTGCTGACATCCTGCCTTGGCCAACCGCTCAAGCTGGTCGGCCAGGTCCTGTCCTTCTGTAGAAACTCTCGCGTATCCGTAAATCATGGCCCCACCCTTTGGCGGCGGCGAAGAGAATATACGCGGATTGCGGGCAGTTTGTTCCATGCCCGCAGATGTTACGAGTTTTGCAATACGGCGACTACTTCTTTAACGGGGCTTTACGTCGGTTAATACCGGCGATTCTGTGCCGGAATCACCATGATTTTGACTGTCGAGGTGGATTCAGAGCCCTCGGCGGTGGCCCGTCAAAACTCGTGATTTTTGGATAAGCGTCCACGTTCGAACCCTCATTCATAGGTGACGCTTGAAACGTAGCGCCGGCATAGCCCTCTTTGCCTTGGGCTTTCTAACCGCATGCAGCCAATCCCCCGCCGAAGAGGTCAAACCCGACCCCCAGAAGGAGCTGCTGGGCCGGTGGGAAAGCCCTGAATTTAGCCGGGCGCACAAGCCACTCTTCGTGCAGGTCGAGGACGGGGGCGCCATCTCATTCCTAAACAAGCAAGCTATGGTCGTCGAAGCGAAATGGATGCGCCTGACCAGCGGCGAGTTGCAGGTGACCTACCCCGCTGGGTCCTCTCGCCGATGCAAGGTGTCAGTGGACAAGCAAATCCTGACGATTGACGACACCAGATGCCTTCAGGGCTGGGATGATGTGCCTCCGGGCGTGTCGCTCATCAAGCAGTAAGCTAGGTTGGTGCACATGCAGCTTACTTTCCCTTGGGCTTGGCGATGATGACCCGGCGCGCCTCCAGCCCGAGGGCTGAAAGCACGCGCGGGCCGACCGCGATGGCACCGCGCAGGGTGGCATTGACCAGGCTGGGTGACAGGCCCAGCCGGGCAGCCGCAGTTGTCTGGTTGCCGTCGTCGGCATCGACTTCGGCTTGGAGCAGGCGGAGGGGTTCGCCCTCTGCCAGGCATTGGACAGTTTCGAGTTTCACTTAGTCGTCTTTCGTTAGTTTACGTGGTTGCCTTGTCAGGACATGGACGGCCATGAAGATGACGGTGATCATGAACAAGGCGAGGCCCAGCAAGAAGAGCTGCAAACTCATCTGTTGCCGGACGGCCGAGGCTTCTTACGGCGCTCCAGCGCGGGAGGCAGCTTGTTGGTCCACAGGTAGATCTTGTGGTCCGGGCCGCCGTTGGCGCTCTTCGCCCAGCGAAACCCCTTCGGGTCGTCGGGGTCGGCGAACAGCACGCCATCCAGTCGCAAGCGGTGGATGGTTTTAGATGGGCAGTTATCGCCCATGTTGGCGATTTCCCGTTGGGTGATGTGGCCCTGCCGGACGGTCAACCAGATAGCCCGGGTTTTCCGGCATTTCTTTTTAATGGTCGGCACCCGTGGCAGTGCAGGGCCGAAACCAAGGACGCTCTTGAGGGAGGAGATAAGGTTCATGACTTAACGCTCCCCTTCGTGTAGAGCCCAGCTCCTTTGCATCCGGTGCAACATGTGCCAACAACTGTATACCCCCCCCTCTCGCGTTGACGGCGGAGGGAGCCAGGGAATTCAGGCAGGCATTCGAACACCGCCGCGCCGGTGCGCTTGTCGAATGTCTTGCGCTCGGCCGTGCAGATTTCACCGGAGCCTTGGCACTTTTCGCACATGCCGAGGGGTGTTCCGGCCGCGTTGACGACCGGAGTTTCTTTGTACTTGAGCGGCAGTGGTTTGCAGCCGGTCATTTCGGGTTGACGAACGCGAGCCATTACACCGCCTCCACATCAATGCCGCTGATGTCCTTGAACACCGCAGCGTCAAAGTTCGGCAGCGCCAGCACGCGCTTGCGGTCGGATACCGATGCCTTGCGCCATGCCTCCTGAAAAGCCTCCTGGTAGGGGATTTTCTTGAGATAGCCGCCAGCGACGTAGAAGAGAGGGTTTGCCTTCTTCTCGGCATCGGTCATGCGGTCGTCATAGACCCACTCGGTGATGGCGAAGCGCAGGAACGACGGCACGTCAGCCTTGTCCCATACAGAGCGCTTGCAGGGCTTATTGAACACCAGGATGTCGTCGGGCTTGACGGTGTTGAAGAAGCCCGTGTTCTGGTCGCCCGTGTTCAGGAAGCCATACTACGTCTCGGCGGCGAAATCGTCGCAGCTGAGGTCGTGGTTGAACAGCCTTTCGGCCCAGATCATGTGCCC
>NZ_VFVT01000004.1:0-599360 GCF_006442275.1 Mesorhizobium sp. B2-3-10 | reverse complement strand
CCAGTCGCACCTGTCGACCCAGTCGCACCGGTCGACCCAGTCGCACCGGTCGAGCCTGTGGCACCTGTCGAGCCAGTTGCTCCAGTCGAACCTGTGGCACCCGTGTCACCCGTAGCGCCTGTGGCTCCAGTTGCACCAGTCGAGCCGGTTGCTCCGGTCGAGCCGGTGGCGCCAGTCGAACCCGTAGCACCAGTATCGCCAGTCGCACCTGTGGCTCCGGTGGCACCGGTGGCACCGGTGGACCCAGTCGCGCCCGTCGAGCCCGTTGCTCCAGTCGAACCTGTGGCACCCGTGTCACCAGTAGCGCCTGTCGCTCCGGTCGAGCCGGTTGCTCCTGTGGCCCCGGTCGCTCCGGTCGAGCCAATCGCTCCGGTATCACCGGTTGCACCGGACGAACCAGTCGCACCGGTCGACCCCGTCGCACCTGTCGAGCCGGTAGCACCGGTGGAGCCTGTAGCTCCGGTTGAACCATTGGCACCAGTGTTGCCAGTGGCGCCAGTCGAACCTGTGGCACCGGTGTCGCCGGTCGCACCTGTGGAGCCTGTGGCTCCGGTCGAGCCAGTGGCGCCGGTCGAGCCAGTTGCTCCGGTCGCGCCGGTCGCGCCGGTTCCGCCACTTGCGCCGGTAGAACCGGTCGCTCCTGTTGCACCAGTGGCGCCGGTCGCGCCTGTTCCGCCGCTGGCACCGGTAGAGCCACTCGCTCCGGTTGCTCCGGTTGCGCCGGTGGCGCCGGTCGCACCAGTGGCCCCTGTCGCACCCGCGCCGGTCGCGCCGGTGGCGCCGGTCGCTCCCGTAGGTCCCGCCGGGCCTGTCGCGCCAACTGTACTGGTGCTGAAAGTACCAGTATCAAATTGATTGCCTCCGTTGCCATTGGCAGGGCCAGCGACAGGGCCGTCCGTTAAAACATAAGTATTTCCTACCCCTGGCGTTAGTGTGCCGTATAGATTGAAACCAGCGTCGTATATTTGATAAGTATGTGTAGGGTCTGGAATTGTTATTGTTACAGCAAATTCACTGACAATGTTGTGCCCTGATTGGGGAAGTGGGAAACTGCCAACCAACAAATGAGGATTTAATGTTGTATCTACTAGGTAATAAGTGTTGATAGTGGCGCTACCATTCTGAATAGTTAAGTTGCCGGTGATCGTCAGGTCAACTGCAAGCACCCCGCTGTAACTTGCCGCTCCATCCGAGGTCAGGGGGGGCAGGGGCGTGGGCGAGCTCGCGCGTGCGGACAGTTCCCAGGAGCCACCAAGGGCAGCTGCGCCAACCAGCGATCTCGATGCGCGGACGTCTGCGCCGACGGCCTCTTCCAGCGCCGCTACGAAGGTCTCGCCAGCATTGCCCGATGCCGTCTCGCAGCTCCACAGCCGCAGTTCGCCGTCGGCAGTAAGCGCCCTGCCGATCGCGGCAAGATCCTCAGCCTCTTCGTTCAGTGTGGCGACCGACCATTCTCCCGCGGTGAAGCTAACCCGGCCAGGCGCGCCATGCGCGATGACGTGCACCGCGTCGAGCCCTTCGTGCCCTGCCAGTGCGGCGGCGATCTGCCGTGCCGCCGGTCGGCGGCCGTCCAGCACAATTGCTTGGACTTCTGGCCTCAGACTGCCGAGAACCGTCTGGAGGTCGGAGACTGAAGAGTCGACAAATAGAAGTTCAGAGGCGCGGGCCATGACTGGCTCCTGTTGGCTTCGAATTCTGTTCAAGCGGAAACCGCCCACCGGCTTGGCCGGCGAGCAGTCAGGAGAGGGAGATTGGCGCGGTCATCTTCCGGACGGCCCGACAGCACCGTCGGGACTTTCGACAGCGGGGCTCTCTACGCGGAGGAAGCTGCAGGCTTGGAAACTCCCGCCATCGTCAAACGTGCCAATCGCAAATGAACCGGCTGTGGCCGGAACCTTGACGGTGACAGCGACGGCGAGGCTTCGCTTGACGGCCTTTGGAAGAATGACCTGACCGACGATAGCGCTCTTGGCGGTGTCCAGGATAAAATAAGGCACATTTTCGGTTGTGTCGCCGATCGGCAAGACGCCTCTAACGGCAACTTCCATGACTGCAAACCCTGTTATGTAGCTCATCTGATCCTCCTCGGTAGCGGCGACAGCGCCGCGCCTTTCCGTTCGGCCTTCTAAAAGCCGCCCGACCGAGCGCGACGCTCTTGCGGGTGGGTGGGCATCATGGGTGAGAGGGCAGAAGCCGGGCGCCTTTGTGTGTTACGCGTTCCAATGGCGCGCCGCGCTGGTTTTTGATTGGTCGTCTGGCAAGCGGCAGCCCGATATCCGATCTCTAGATCGGTTCCGATGTCCAGCCACGAATGGTTGGGGGGTGGCGAAGCTAAGGCTTCACGTTTCCTGCGATGCGCACGCCATTTTACCCGACTCACGACTTCACTCCCGTCATGTTCACGCCGATGTCTCGGCGAAAACTTGAGAGGGATCTCCGGAACGGGAACCCGTCCGCCTCCAGCAGAAGGACAAACGTATACGCGGCAGCGGACGCTTTGCGAACGCACCTGCCTCAGCCGCGAAGTGGCCTAGCTACTCCAGAACTCCTAAAACCCTCTCAAGAACGCCAACCCACCCGCCAACTGCGCGAGTGCCCTCAAAGCAGTACATTAGTAAACAGAAAATTAGGGATTTGTAAACTATAAGCGAACGGATAATTGATCAGGGAGCGGGTGCGGGACATTCTTTAACGCAGTTGCTGAAAATTGTCATTGAGAACCCTGGCCTCAACGTCTCCTCTCCAGCCCTTGCCATGTCGCAAATGTGATCAACGTCAAGCGTGGCCCTCCTCTGGCGGGACGGCCACTTAGAACTTTCTCGACCTTGACGACACCTGGCAAATGGCGATGAACTAATCGAGAGGCGGCGTGACGGACCGCCGCACGGAGCCGACGATTCAGATGACAAGCCGCAAGCGCCTCTGCCTCAACATGATCGTCAAGAACGAGATGGCGAACCTTCAGCGCTGCCTCGGAGCGGTGGTCGACCACATCGACTGCTGGGTCATCGGCGATACCGGCTCGACCGACGGGACCCAGGATTTCATTAAATCGTTCTTCGCTGCCCGCAACCTGCCGGGCGAACTGCATGAGTTTCCCTTCCTGAATTTCGAGCACGCGCGTAATGCGGCACTTGATCACGCCTACGCCTCGGCACTCGCTTACGATTATCTGCTATTTGACGACGCCGACATGGAACTGGTGGTCGAGGACGTAGGCTTCCGAGAACAACTCGTCAGTCCGGGCTACCGGCTGCTGCAGCGATCGGATTCCGGCCTGACCTATTGGAACACCCGCCTGGTCAGGCGGGACGCCGGCGCGCGCTACCACGGCGTGACCCATGAATATCTCGACGTGCCCGACGGTGTGCTGGAACTGCGCAGTGCCTGGTACAAGGACCACGCCAGCGGATCGAACCGGCTCGACAAGTTCGAGCGTGACGCGAAACTGTTGCTCGAAGCTCTTGATAGGGAACCGGAAAATCAGCGCTATTGGTTCTATCTGGCGCAATCATATCGCGACGCCGGGCGGACGGCTGAGGCTGCGGTGGCCTATGCCAAACGCGCCGCGATGGGCGGCTGGGACGAGGAAGCGTGGAATGCACGCCTGCAGGGGGCCCGCTGCTTGCGCAAGCTCGGCGACGAGCCAGGCTTCGTTGAGCAGGCGCTTGCCGCCTTCAATCAACGGCCGCAACGTGCTGAGCCGCTCTATGACCTGGCCAGGTTCTACCGCGACAAGGGAATGAACGATGCCAGCTTGCTGTTTTCCGAAGCGGGGCTGACGATCAAGCGACCCGAGCAGGACATCCTATTTCTCGAGGACTACGTCTATACAACAGGCCTGTTGGAGGAGTTTGCGATAGCGGCGAACTACGCGCGCGATCCCGTGCGCAAGGATCGTGGTTTCGCGGCATGCAACTGGTTGGCGCTGAACCGGACGATCGACGATGGCCCGAGGCAGCTGGCGTGGTCCAACCTGTTCTTCTATGTGCAGCCCGCCAAGACAATGATGCCGTCCTTCAGCGCGCGTCCGGTCGGCTTCATGGCGCCCGATGGCTATCGGTCGTCAAACCCGTCGGTGGCTCGATTGGGCGACCAGATCGTGCTCTTGCAGCGAACGGTGAATTACACGCTGGCCGAAGACAACCTGCAATATGACACGCCGGGTGGAGTGCCGGTTCACACGCGCAATTTCCTTCTCCGATTGAGTGATGAGTTCGCCATCCAGTCCGCAAGCGAGGTTTTGCCACCGGCCGATATGCCGGAACCCGCTAACGACCGTGTTCTCGGATTTGAGGACATGCGCCTGTTCGCTTGGCGCGATGCGTTGTGGGGCGTCTCTTGCGTGCGCGAATTGACGGAGGAGGGTTGGTGCGAGCAGGTCGTCGCGCGCATTGACGAGGGCGCTTCCTGCCGCCTGGCCGATTGGCGCGTGCTCCGTCCGGCGGGGCCGCGGGTGCACGAGAAGAACTGGATGCCTCAAGTCAAGGCGGGCACGGTGGGGGCAGGGGCGTTGCAATTCATCTACCTCTGCGATCCCACCCGGATCGTCGACGAGCGGGGCTCGACCCTCAGCGAGACTCCTCCCGCAATTGCCGCCAAGAGTTTCAGGGGTGGAACGCAGCTGATCGCATTTGCCGGCGGGTGGCTCGCATTGATTCATGAAGTCCAGTGGCGGGCCGCCGAGAAGCGGCGTTACTACCTGCATCGATTCGTCTGGTTCGATGAAGCCAACACCTTGCGAAAAGTAAGCCGTCCGTTCTTCTTCGACAAAAAGGGCGTCGAATTCGCTGCCGGGCTGGCGTGGCACCCTGACGAAAGGCGTCTGCTGATTTCCTACAGCGTCACCGACAGCGAGTCCTGGATCGCGACCGTCGACGAGGCGGAGGTGAGGTCGCTGCTGGAGGATGTGGACACCCTGCCATTGGGCGCGGCCGGTACAGCGTCCAGGCTGACGCTGGCCTCTGGGCATGGCGCTCCGCAACCGAAAGCAGCGATCAAGCCTGAGCGCGCTGAAGATGGAGCCATGAGCCACACAAGCCAAGCGCCGTCGGAAGGCAAAGACCTCGGCGCCAGCGGCATGAAGTCGACAGACGAAATCTTTCATGAACTAGCGCCATTTCTGCGCGAGGTCGATTCTTCGCTGCAGCGGCGGGAACGATCGCGCCAATTCGACGCGCGGAGGTCCCGCTTCCTTGGCAGCGAAGACACGGCACTTCCGCAGATCAACTGCTTTTACCAGGTGATGTCCGACAAGGCCGAGCATCGTACCTTGATCGCCGCCACAACGTCGATGCGAGCGACAGGCCATCCGGTGCGGGTATGGAGCTACGCGCCCGAGAAGCTCGATTTCCTCGTGCCCCACGGTATCGAAGTCCGCAATGCCGACGACGTCATGCCGCGGGCCTTGTTCGAGCGCATCGTCGCCGGTTCCGAGATCCGGTACTTCAGCGATATCTTCCGCTACGCCCTGCTTTACGAGCATGGCGGGCTATGGATGGATTCCGACGTCATCCTACTGCGTCCCTTTCCCTTTTGCGGCGAATACTTCTTCAATCTGCAGTGGCGCGGATCGCACAAGGGTCATTTTGTTTGCGGCAACGTCATCTATGCCAGACCCTACAGCAGTCATCTCAGGGCGCTGTATGAGTTGTCGATCGAAAGCTTTCACGCCGCACACGGCAAGGAGTTCGGCGACATCGGCCCCAAGCTTCTGTCCGATTACATTGCTTCCGATGCGGGAGCCGCGCTGCGGGAATGGGTGTTCAGCCCGATGTTCTTCAACACCATCGATTGGAATGAGATCGATCGGTTCGAGAAGCCGATTGGGGAATTGGCCGACTATCTGAACGATGAGCGGGTGTTCGGCATCCACCTGTGGACGGCACGCAACGAGGCCCGGCATGCCGGCGAAGGGGTGCCACTGATCTCGTCGCTAATCCGCCCGCTCGATCGCTTTCCCACGTTCGCGAGCCTCGCCGACCGCTTCAATACCGACAAGAACAGGCACACAGGCAACCGTCACTGCTATGCGAGGATCTACGATCGCCTTCTGTCGGCCCGGCGCTTGTCCATGCAGCGGCTGATGGAGATCGGCCTGTGCCGCGGTCTGGCCGAAGGCAACCAGACCGAGACCCCATCCGTCTCGCTGTGGCAGAGCTATTTTCCCTTCTGCCAGGTGATCGGTGTCGACCTGACGGATTTTTCGCGGCTCAACAACGAAAGGTTCAAATCGTTCATCGGTGACCAATCCAAGCTGGACGATCTGCGCGGCATCGCCGCCAAGCTCGAGCCGGGCTCGCTCGACGTGATCATCGACGACGGCAGCCACGCCTCGTTCGACGAACAACTGACGCTGCGCGAGTTTTTCCCGCTGCTCGGCGAGGGCGGCTGGTATTTCCTGGAAGACCTCGACTGGCAGCCGCCCGGTGAGGACCTCGGCAAGATCACGCCGACCAAGACCCTCCTGCGGGAAATCCAACAGCACGGCACGGCCCGCTCCGTCGATCCGCTGGGGGTGAGCGTGCTTGCCGACCAGTTCTCCGAGATCCTGTTCTTCGACAGCCACTATGAGTTGAACAGGGCAAAGCTGCTTGGTGGCCTTGTGGCTATCCGCAAAGCGCGGGAACTGGGGACATTCGATAACAATCGGAACGAGAACCGTCGGCTAAATGTTTGAGAATTCGAACGATATCCACCTGTTGTCGGTCCCGAGCGACCCGAGGCGACATCTGATTCTGATACGCGCTGGATCGAAGCGTCGCCCTTCCTTTTTTTCTGAGATTCCGCAAGAAGAGCGCGAGTACGACCTAGCCGTAAATTACTACGCCACGCCGCACCAGGATGATATCCTTCGCAGTATGGCAGAAATTGTTTTTGCAGGCGGTCGATCAAAAATGCATGGCGCCAAACGTTTTATCTACCGCACCTATTCCTTTCGAGCATAGGTCCCATGGAAGGTGTCGAGTGAAAGTAGCCGTCTACACTATCGCCTTGAACGAAGCCGCAAACGCGGAGCGCTGGGCCAATTCGGCCGTGGATGCCGACTATCGCATTGTGGCCGACACCGGCAGCACCGACAGCACGGTGGAACGGCTGACCGCTTCTGGCGTCACCGTACACGCAATAGCGGTGCGCCCATGGCGTTTTGACGATGCCCGCAATGCGGCCATGGCACTTATTCCCTCCGACGTCGATGTGTGCTGCACGATGGACATGGACCGCTTTCTCGAGCCCGGCTGGCGGGCGAAGCTCGAGGCGACTTGGACACCCGAGACGACTGCCCTCTATTGTCAGACGATTTACAGAGCGAGTGTCGATGACCCAACGCCGCTGCGCAGCTGGCCGGCTAAGAATTTTCATCATCGCTGGGGCTATCGGTTCAATCGACCTGTCCATGAGGCCCTGGTCTTCACCGGAGAGAGGGAAGTCACGGCCAGCAGCAGCGACATCGTCATGTTCGAGGTGCAGGACCTCACCAAGCCAACGAGGAGCAACTACCTGCCGCTGATGGAAGTGGCGCACAAGGAGAATCCCGAGGACGCGCAAATCTGTTTCTGGCTCGGGCGGGACTTGATGTGGGCCGACCAGCACGTCAGGGCCGTTCCGCTACTTGAGCGGTACCTCGCATTGCCGACAAGCAAGTGGGCAGAAGAACGGTCGGAGGCCATGCGCTACATCGCGCGCATGCTCCCGGACCAGCGATTGTCCTGGCTGGACAAGGCCCGGATGGAAGCGCCTCACCGGCGCGAAATCTGGCTCGACCTAGCCGAGGAGTTCCACGGCCAGGCGGACTGGCTGAACCTCTTTTGGGCTTGCACGAATGGGCTCGAGAAGACGCGCCGTAGCGGGAGTTATCTGGACGACCCGAACAGCTGGGGATTCCGGCTGTATGATCTTGGCGCCATCGCGTCGTGGCACCTCAATGTAATGGATCGGGCAGTGGAGTGGGGGCGACTATCGCTTGAACTCGACCCGAACAATCAGCGGCTCAAGGACAACCTGGCGTTCTTCACCCATCGGCGAGATGAGATGCGAGCAAGTGCATGACCGATCCCACTGGTCAGCCAGCACGGCTGCTGACAGCGTTCAACACGGTGTTGTACGTGGACACTGCCAAGGGCGAACTGCGCCACGGGCCGGAGGAAAGCAGCCCAGCCAATGTTCTGTTTGTTGCGACTGAGCAATCCGCTGGAGGGGCTTGGAAGGGGCAGCTGATTTGCCGGGTTGGCGATAAATTCAAGCCGATGATTTGCATACCAGATCAGACAATGATCTTGCGCGACTCTATCGGCCTCAATCCCGCAGCCATGCCTACTCTCTTTGAGCTTGTCCCGCTTGAGCGCGGGTTGCTGGCTCTCAGAGCTGAGGCTCTGTTTCTGTCGGCGATACCCGACGGCCGTGTCCTGCTAGGTGCCCCGGTATGCAGCACTTGGGAACTCTTCATCGCCTCGGAGAGTTGGTGCACACAAGGGACCATGGTTAACGGCAGCAATTGGCGATCCGCCGGAGCGCATTTCGACAAAGGCAGGATTCAAAGCTACATCGTGCATCCAACCCTTAGGGCCAAAGCAAACACACACTCCAAGGGAAAGAAGATACTTGTCTACGGGTACACGAAGTGGTCGCATGGACGCGTCTACTATGATCTCGCTAGGCGCCTCCACGCGTGCGGTTTTACGATCGATATCCTCGACTGGCAGGGAAACAATAACGAACATATCGGACGCATTGTTGGCTATTACGATCTGTACCTGACCGCACTCGATGGCGTCCCCACGTTGACTGACAGCTATGGTATTCCTTGTGACAAAATAGTCGCCATTTCCCATCATGAATTCGACATGAGGATGCTTATCGAGCGCAAGGGCATCGAAATCTTCGACAAATTTGCAAACTACGGAGTGGTGAGCGAGTATTTGTACTCCGCGTCGGCCATGCGCGGTATTTCAAGAATTCCCAAGGTGGCCCCTTTGGGAATTGACTACCAGAGCTTCTTTTCAGCGGTGCCCGAGCGATTGACCACTGTAGGCTACGCCACGTCGATGTCCGTGACGACCTATGGCGTGGAGTGGAAACGCGGAGCGCTCGCCGAAGCGGCGACTCAACAGGCCGGCCTAGCCTTCAAGGTAGCAGGCTCAACCGCTAGTCAGATTTCTTTTCATGACATGCCCGAGTTCTACCGTAGTGTGGATGCCGTGCTGTCAAGCTCTATCAACGAGTCTGGGCCGCTTTCAGTAATGGAGGGAGCTGCAGCGGGAAGGCTCATCATTGGGACGCCGGTTGGCCACTTCCCCCTCAAGGCCTATCAGGGGGGTGGGATCTTGGCCCCTATTGAGGCCGCGAAATTCGAGGCGTTCACAGCAGCAACGTTGCGATACTACAAGGAAAACACCGCGGCGTTCGTGGAGAAATGCCACGCAACGAGGGAGGCCGCTCGTCAGTTTGACTGGCAATATTCTATTGGTGAATGGATCGACCTCTTTGACCCGCAATCAGGGACCCGAGCACATCGGACGATCGGCAGCCAATTTCCGGCTTCTCAAGAATTAGCTGCACGCATTGGAGGACCACAGCGAGAACACGCTCAACCGAAAGCCAGCTCTACTCCTTTGCCTATTCGCGTCATAAATTTGGACCGCAGTGTTTCGCGGTGGAATACATATCAGAAACGCAACCCCCATTTGTTAAGTAGTACACTCAGAGTCTCTGCGTTTGAAGGGGCTGCGCTCGACAGGGGGGGATTGTTAAGGGATGGAATTATCGGGGGGGATTGCACTTATGGTGCTGGCTCTCTGGGGTGTGCGCTCTCACATATTACTCTATGGAAAGAGGCCGTCGCGAGCAATATACCGCTAACTATTTTTGAAGACGATGTATACTGTTCAGCAGATTTTATTTCGCGGTCAAACGAACTTCTATCCGGCGCCCCGGCAGGTTGGGATCTCATAAAATGGGGATTCAATTTCGATCCGCTGTTCCTTTGGCTGGATCTTGATTTTGCGAAGGCTAAATTGGAATTCTATGCGCGCCAGCGCCAGAATATGGACTTGCTTGCCGCATATGATAAGTCGCCACGATCACTGAGTAGGATAGCTCATTCATTTGGGCTTATGGCTTATTCCGTGACACCAAACGGTGCACGGATACTTCTTGAAAATTGCCTTCCTATCAAAAGGCGAACCATTCAATTTCCAGGGGCCGGGGTGGTTATCGATGACACGGGAATAGACTGCGCCATGTGCGCCGCGTACGGATTGATGCAGGCGTTTGTTTGCATGCCGCCCCTTGTGTTTTCTGATGATGACCAACTGTCGATCCGGGAGGAGTCAGATCGGACATCAGGTTCTGTGGTGAGTTAGGCCGTTATTTGACACCAGCACTTCCTTTCGACTGCTCACCGAATTCCAATCGAACAAGATCGTGGCATCGATGTGCAGAGTTGAAGGTCGGCGTCGGCTCTGCTACATCGTCTTCCGCCTCCTACGGGAGCATCAAGGGCCTCGGGCTGAATGGCATGCTCCGGCCGGCGGCGGGTGGGAGACAGCTCGTGACGCGGTGGTGGCTTGGCCTGCGCCTGGGAATCGTACTATTCCATGATTTCGCTTGGAGTCGACGATGGCGACTACCGTTTGGATCGTTAGCCCGCCCAACTATGTTCACAGCCGCGCCTTCGATGAGGTCGCAGTATCGCTTTGCGCTGCTTTCCGTGCACTCGGCCAGGAAACCTACGTGGTTCATAATCCAACGCAACTCGGCGACACCACGATCGTGCTGGGAACCAATCTTCTGCACTTAGTGCCGCTGCCCCAGCAGCAGTTGATTCTATTTAACCTTGAACAGGTTTCGGAACCATCGACTGACAGCATGTGGATGAAGCCTGAATACATATCGTTGCTGAAGCGCTACCCTGTGTGGGATTACAGTGAGGCAAACGTTGTCGCGCTCGCCAGCATGGGCGTCCAGGCGACTTTTTGCGGCATCGGATACATGCCCGAACTGACCCGGATCGCTCCGTCCAGGCATGAGGACATCGACGTTCTGTTCTTCGGGGCATTCAATGAGCATCGCAATTCGGTACTTAACCGGATCGAGGTACGCGGTGCCAACGTAAAGCGAATTTTCGACGGCATTTACGGCGACGAACGCGATACTTTTATCGCTCGGAGCAAAATCGTCCTCAACCTGCACTACTACGGCACACAGCTTTTCGAGATCGTGCGAGTTTCCTATCTGCTCGCCAACCGCAAATGTGTTGTCTCCGAGCGGGGCTGTGATAGCGCCGCGGAAGCACCGCTCAGGAACGGCGTGGCGTTCGCCTGTGCCGACGACATACCCGAAGTCTGCATGACTTTGCTCGCCCACCGTGAAGCGCGATCAGCACTTGCGCAGGAAGGCTTCGAGGCATTTTCGGCCCGATCACAGGTCGACTTCGTCCGTAAGGCCATGCGCCAGACGCAGGTGACCTATTATGGATGACCGTGCGCAAGGCGGCTTGCCGGGATGTTATCGTGGTTCGCAGGCTCGGAAACCCTCCACCACACCGCACAGCCGTCGATTGGCATTAATGGGGATGTAATACCCGTCCTTGTCCGGAATTCATTTATAGCTTGGGCGCACGGGGTGAGAAAGTAATCGTCAACAATTACAAACCCACCATAAGACACTTTGCTATATAGCGCGTCAAGAGCTTGAATTGTTGATTCATACATATCTCCGTCAAGTCTAAGAATCGCTAATCTTTGTATCGGGGCCTCAGGGAGTGTGTCCTTGAACCAGCCTTCAAGGAAAACAACTTGCTCGTCGAGCAAGTCATATCTACGAAAGTTATCTTCAACGTCCTTCCGGGAGATCGCTAGTTGCGTATGCGTGTGGTGGACGTCCCCAGCGTCCGCCGCATAGATTTCCGGGCTTGGAGGAGGAAGGCCAGCGAAACTGTCAGCGACGAATACCCGACGTATGGTGTCGGCGTACGAGGCAAGGATAGCTTTCATAAAAATACATGCCCCGCCGCGCCAAACTCCGGTCTCGATGAAGTCGCCAGGCACATCATTCAATATCACGGTTTCGCATAAATGCCGCAGATTGCGCATCCTTGCTGAGCCAATCATGGTTTGCGCCAGCCCTGGCCAATCCTGCCCAAGAGCACGCTTGTTCGGGTCATATTTCCCACCCGTCCATGGATCAATGGGCGCGTCGCCGTAGAGGGTTCCGGTCAGGGAGGCCTCAAGAACGTTAAGGTACCGATTCCGCATTTTCATTGCGGAGGTCACGAAGTCATGACTGCCACTCAACGTTCGTCTCCTTATGAGAACCAGCGTTTTAAAGATAGAAATGCGGTCGGTTGATGCTCGTTCTGGCAAGATAGCGCGGATCAAGTCGGTGAAGATTTGCCCGAGTTTTTTACTGATACCGCACCCCACCAACGTGTCCACTGCAAGTTTTTCTGCGAGGTTTGAAGAGCCATGGCGATGGGGGGATTGGCGGCATAGAGGCAAGCGGCGCAAGCTGGGCCATTCGGTTTCTGGACAGACCGAGAGTTCCGTCTGCAAGGCGAATGGACACCTCTCGCGCCACACCAGCTTGAGAGACCTATTGGCGCTGCAGGTCTGCGATAAAATAACCTCTCCATTCCCGATGCCTTTCCGCTTCCCGAGCCTTCGCCATTGGCCTAGCATGGTATTTTAAATCCGGGCGGTCGGACATCAGAATCGAAGTGCGAAGACGAGATTTTTTTAGACTCGTGGGAGGCTCAGCGGCCGGACATCTGGTTCCCGCCGGGTTGACGGACAGAGACGCCCTCGCGGAGAGCTACGCAGCCATGGCGCCACCTATTCCTGCCTCCCTCCTCACTGCCCCCATCGAACTCGCCGGCGACTGGGGCCACATGCTGCCCCGCTCGGCCGATCAGGTCGTTGAGCGCATGCGGCATGCCTGCCTGGATGGCGTCCGGCTCGTTTCCGACAGCCAGCCGACGCGGCTGCGCGTCGACGAGCATACATACGGCCCGCCGTCCATTTGGCTGCATCCGGACGGCAGCAGCATGGCCTGGATTATCGTCGACATAGGCGAGCGGGACTGGTCGAAGCTCGCCTACCAGTTCGGGCACGAGTTCGGCCATGTAGCGTCCAACAGTTGGCAAGCCGATGCCAAGCCGGCACCGCCCTGCCAGTGGCTCGAGGAAGCGATGGTTGAAGCCTTCTCATTGCGCGGCCTGGGGCGCCTGGCGAAGGACTGGAAGCAGAACCCGCCCTTCGCCGGCGACAACGCCTTCGGCGATACCATTGCCGAGTATCGCCAGAATATCATCCGAGGCTATACCGCGCTGTCCAACAGCCAGGGGCTTGCGCGCGACACCGCGGCCTGGTTCACCGACCATCGCAGCGAGATCGAAATACCCGCCCTCAATCCGTTCGCTCAAGCAATGTCGATAACCATCCTAGCCGAGTATGAACGCGCGCCCGATTGCGTCGAGGCGCTGGGTGCACTCAATCGTTGGCCCGGCCGTACCGGAGTTCCGATCGATGAGTATCTCAGGCGATGGGAGGCGAGCTGTGCCGAACTGCAGGCCTCGCCCCGACTGCCGGTGAGTGTGCGCGAGCGATTGGGCATCGCGTAATTGGCGGCTCCATGCACGGCGGAGCTGCCGGTGTAGGCTCGTGCAGCAGATCGGACTGCGGAACACCGCGCGAGAAGCCCGGGGCTAGTCTAAATGGCTCCCAAAGCGGGGAGGGCAGCGGCCGCGACGCAACGGGCCGAGGCGAGATAATGTCATTCAGCCCCGTCCTTTGTTGACCCTAGCGGGCGACAGCAACCAGCCCTACAAGGTCCGATCACGCCGCAGCCTCGGTCGCATTCACCCCGCTTGTTGCGGTACCCACGCCACTGGGTTATTTTAGGAGTTGTGGGAACAGCACCTGCCATCCATCGCGGGTGCGACCTTGCTGTTTTGGGCAGATTGTGAAGTCTTTAACAGACCAGGTAGTCGCAAGCTGTGTCTTGTGCCCTCCAGGTCATGAGCAGTTAGGGATGCGCCATGCTGCGATGTTTTGCGTTCATTGCGGCCCTGATGCTAGCGAGCTTCACGGCATTCCAAGCTTGTGCCGATCGTAGGGTGGCCCTTGTCATCGGCAATTCCGAGTACCGCGAGATTCCGGCCCTCAAGAACCCGGACAAGGATGCCGAGGACGTGTCGAACACCTTTCGGCTGGCCGGGTTCGATGTGTTCGTCGCCAAGGATCTCACCAAGATCGAATTCGAAAAGCAGTTCCGCAACTACCTCGCAGCGGCGGACGGTGCCGACCTGGCAATCGTGTATTATTCCGGCCACGGCTTTCAGATCGGCGGAGAAAATTTCCTCATCCCGGTCGATGCATCGCTCAAGAACGCGGCCGACATTGAGGTCCAGGCCGTCAAGCTCGACGATGTGCTGCAGCAGTTGCGGACGAAATCGAAGATCCAGGTGATTATCCTGGACGCCTGCCGCAACAATCCGTTTCCGCGCAAGGACTATTGGTTGCGAGACCAGCTGATCGTTGCTGGCAACACCGGCCTTGCGCAGGTGAAAAGTTCGCTGAACACGCTTATAGCCTTCGCCACCGAGCCCGGCGCCGTCGCTTATGACGGAAATGGTGACCTCAGCCCCTTCTCCTCCGCCTTCTCCCGTCGCGCGCTGGCGCCGAACCAGGAGATACGCTCGGTCATGGCGGCCGTTCGCAGGGATGTGGTCGAGGCTACGGCCGGTAAGCAGGTGCCTTGGGAAAACTCATCGCTGATCGACGAGGTTGTCCTCATGCGCCGCGCCAACCGGCCTGCACTGCCGCCCGTCTTGGAAAAGGTCGTGCCGTCCGGCGTCGGGCCTGTCGCGCTCGACTTGCCGGAGCCGGTCGATGTCGATGGCGGTGCGGTCACCGTCAGCATCGACAGGCAGCCAGCGCTAGGGCGTCTGATTTTGGACGGCAAGCCGGTTGCGGCGGGGGAGCCGATTGCCGGCAAGGATTTCCCGCGATTGCGAATGGACGTGCCCAAAGGTGCCGGTGCCCAGGAAGAAGTCGACATGCTGGCCTATTCAACGCGCGACAATTGGGGTGGAGAATCCCAGGGCATCCTGGTGTTCCGGGTCAAGAATGGTGAGGGTGCCGAGGGCAAGCAACTTATAGCCTCGCTGGAGTCCGAGCAGAAGCAGCAAGCGGTGGAACGCGGCATTCACATTGCGGGCGCCGCCGAAGAGATCGAGAATCGTGAAGTCCATGTTCCAGTTGGCGTCGGCCCGGTTCCGTTGCAACTGGATTTCCCAACCGCGGATCCGGCGGTCAGCCTGAAACTTGCGGGCTATCCGGCAACGGGAACGCTGTCGCTGCCGGATCGGACCTTGTCGCCGGATTCGAGCCTGATGGCCGATGAAGTCGATCACTTACGCTACGAACCCCAGATCGGCGCCGTCCAGCCACTGATCGTCGGCTTCGAGATCAGGGCCGACAACACGTCGTCGAAGCCGGCGACGATGAAGCTCTCGCCAAGCGTCGACCCCTGCGACAGGGAGGCCGGTGAGCCACTTGACCTGCAGGGCGTCGTCCCCGGTTTGTTGCCGAATGAGATCAGCAGCAACGCCGTGGACGTCTGCCGGGCGGCGGTGAAAGCCTATCCCGATGTTGCTCGATTCCACTACCAGCTCGGCCGGGCATTGCTTGCGGTTGGTAAGGTCGATGAGGCCAAGAAGGTGATCCAGGATGCTGCCGACAAGGGGCATGTGCGCGCAGGGTTCGAGCTGGGCTACCTCAACGCGACGGGAACGGGAATGCCCGTCAATCGCAAGCAGGCCAATGACTTCTATGCTGAAGCGTCCGACAAGGGCGATCCCTATGGGATGACCTCGTGGGGTCGCGCCTTGTTCAACGGATACGGCATCGAACGTGACACCGCCAAAGGGCTGGATCTGCTACTCAAGGCGGCGGCGATGGGGCACACTTATGCCATGAACGATCTCGCCGCCATCTTCACCGAAGGCCGTAATGGTGTGCCTGCCGATGCAGCTCGCGCCGTGGCTTTCCTCAAGGCTGGCGTCGAGCGGCAGGACATGTACTCGATGAACCTGCTCGGCCGCAATTATCTCGCTGGCACGGGGGTCGAGAAAGACCCCAAGACAGCGCTCTCGCTTTTTCAGAAATCGATGGATCTCGGCCAGCCCTACGCTCCCGGCAGCCTTGCGCGCATGTACAGGGACGGTGTCGGCGTGCAGCAGGATCTTGAAGAAGCGCAAAGATTGTTCGAGCTGGCGACGGCGCGCGGCGATCAGTCGGCTGCGTATGATCGCGCAGCTCTGGAGATGCAAAGGGGCGAAAAAGCGGACCAGGCCGTGGCGGTGCGCTATCTTGCCTTCGCGGCCGCGCTCGATCTTCGCAACGAGACTCCCGATGCCAGGAATACCCTGGCGAAGTTTGGCGCCAAGGCGAAGTCGGCGGCCTTGAAGCAGATGCGTGGGGACCTGAAGGCGAAGATTTCGGCCAACGGTTCGTTGGACGATCAACTGATCAAGACCGCCAGGGCGGTCTGGGAGCAAGCCAACCCGCGCCGGGACTTGTTCTGACAACATGGAGGCAACAGGTGGGCTGGTCACTAAAACAGGTAATCGTCGCAATCGTCCTATTCCTTACGGTGGCAGGGTGCACAACCATCGCGCCTCCCGTTGAGCCGACGACTACGAAACATCGTACGAAGTCGGTTCGCACGACGACCGCGCCAAAGGTGGTGAAGCACAAAAATGTGACCGCCAAGAAACTGCTCACACCGGTCAAGAAGGAAACCGCGCCTGTCATTGCGCCCTTGGGCGGCGGTAGCGGCGGGGGTGGCGGTGGCTGGGGATAGCGCTTCTACCGCGCGAGGCAGTGCAGGCCTATCGTAGTCACTTTCGCCAACGCTCGCCAAGCAGGGACAAGTGCTCTATGGTTGCGCTGTGCCGTTAGCGAGATCGGTGCCTGGCGGGGGCGTTCCATGTTCGAAGTCGTTGCATTCTGGCGAGCGCGAGCAAAAGCGCAGCGTCCTGGCCTTATCGTCCTAGCGATACTTGGATTTCTGTTCCTCGCACCGGAATCGGCGAGTGCCGCGCCGAACTGGACGCTCGATCCGGACGCTTCGGTGCTTACCTATCAGTCGGTCAAGAAGAACACGATCGTCGAGACCAACAAGATCAGGAATATCACCGGCACGCTGACTTCCGCCGGTGATGCCAAGGTCAGCTTCGATCTCAATTCCGTCGACACCGGCGTCGACCTCCGCAATGTGCGCATGCGCTTCCTGTTCTTCGAAACGTTCAAGTACCCGACGGCCGAGCTGACGGCAAAGGTGGACCCGGCGGCCTTTGCCGACTTGCCAGCCAAGCGCCGCATCAAGGCAAGCTTGCCCTTCCGGCTCAGCCTGCATGGCGTCGACAAGGATCTGGAGGCGAGCGTCGTCATCACCATGATCAGCGACACTCAGGTTTCGGTTGCTTCCGAGGCTCCCGTTGCGGTGCATGTGGAGGACTTCGGCCTGCTGCCGAATGTCGACAAGCTGCAGCAGGCCGCCAATGTGACGAACATAGTGCCCACTGCGTCAGTGTCCTTCGACTTCGTCTTTGTTGCCGAGGGCAGCAAGCCGGGTGCTGTGCAGACAGTCGCGGCCAACGCCGCCGAAGTCGGTCCCGTGGCCACCGACGCCGCGAAAGCCAATTTCAGCGACGAGGAGTGCCTCAACCGGTTTGCTGTTTTGTCGCGCACCGGAGCCATCTACTTCCGTGCAGCCAGCGCCCGACTTGATGCCAAGAGCCGCCCGTTGCTCGCCGAGGTCGAGGGGGTGGTCGGCAAATGCCCGACCCTGAATGTTGAGGTCGCCGGCTATACGGACTCGGACGGTTCGCCAGAGGCGAACAAGGCGCTCTCGGAAAGGCGCGCAAAGGCGGTTGCCGATGCGTTGGTCGCCGATGGCGTGCAGCGCCGCCAGATCAGCGCCACCGGCTACGGCGAGGAGCGGCCGGTTGCCGCCAACGATACGGCAAACAACAAGGCGCTCAATCGGCGCATCGAATTCTCCGCCACGAAGCTCGCGAACTGAGGGCAGGGTGGGCTCCCGTCCATTGGCGTTTTGCGCAGGCTTGTTTCGCGGCACTGGCCTTGTCGCGATGGTCTTGCTTTTCACCTTGACCGCCGCCACTGCCGAGCGTCGTGTCGCGCTGGTGCTGGGCAACTCGCAATATCAGCACGCCGCGCCGCTCGCCAATCCCGCGCGCGACGCGCAGGCCATGGTCGAGCGCCTGCAGAACCTTGGTTTCGAGGTGGTCTCGGGTTTCGACCTTACCAAGCAGCAGACGCAAGCGACCGTCGCCCAGTTCGCCAAGCAGGTGCGCGGCGCCGATATCGCGCTTTTCTTCTATGCCGGGCATAGCTTGCAGGTCTCCGGCAAGAACTACCTGCTTCCGGTGGATGCCGCACTCGAGGACAAAACCTCGCTCGACTTTGAGGCCGTGTCGGTCGATTTCATTTTGCGTCAGATGTCTCGCGAGACCAGCATCAGGCTGGTGTTTCTGGACGCAGGCGGGGACAATCCTTTGGTTGATGTGTTGGCCAAGATCGCGGGCACAAAAGGTGCAAGCAGCGGGCTTGCGGAAATTGGGATTGACAATGGCGGTGCGGGAACGCTCATTGCGTTCGCTGCCAGTCCCGACCAGCTCGCCTATGATGGGTCCGGCGACCACTCGCCCTTCACGACGGCGTTGCTTCAGCACATTGGGGAATCGAATGTCTCCATTACCGAAGCGATGAACAGGGTAACCAGCGACGTCTTCAGGGCGACAGGCGGTAAGCAGCGCCCCTGGACCAAGGTCTCCCTGACCACCGAGGTTGTCCTGCACAAGGTCGATCTCAACGCGCCGCTGATCGTGGGTGAAGCGAACACCCCGCCTGATGAAGCCAGCTCCGGGACGCGCAACACCGGCGGCTCGTCAGCCCAGACTGACGACCAGCTTGCGCTCGATGTTCTTCGAGCCAAGATCCCGAAGCTTGCTATTGACGGGCCAATCTTTTTCGATCGCCCGGTCACGTTCGGGGATCCGGTGATCGACGGCAAGAGCATCGCCCAATTGATCAAGGGCGAACCGCTTTTCAGTCCGGTCGAAGGTCTCGACAAGTCGGTGTGGGAAGGCAAGCACTGCGACAGCTGCCATGAGTGGAACGAAGCCCGGCTTTGCGAGCAGGCGAAGAATTTCGCTGCCAACGACGTCTCGGTCCTTCGCCTGCAGCATCCGCTGGGTACCCGATTCAAGGTCGCGCTGGCCAGATGGGCGCAAGGCGGCTGCCAGTAGAAGTGCTGGGCTGGTGCCAGCAACCAGGGAGGGCAAGCAGGGGAGGCGAACGGCGAACCCGTTACGCCTCAAGCTGAGCCATCTCGATGCCCATTTCGACAAAGGCGGAAAGCAAGGTAAATCGGTCCGCCAGCGCCGCGCGGGCCAGTCCCGCCAGGATTGCGGCATTGACGGCATGGGCGGCGGGGAACCCGCTGGACTCCATTTTGAGGGTCGGGTGACGCCATACCGCTGCCAGTGCGATCCAGGCGGCCGGCGTTGCCGGCGGCAGCTGCAAGGAATTGCTCAAGGCTGCTTGATGTTGAAGATTGTCAGGCTCGCCGACGCGGGCATGGACAAGCGCCAGCAATTCGAGGTCCTGGCCAGCGAGCAGCTCGGCGACATTGCTCAAGCATTCATGTCCCCACCAGACGGCGGCTCGCTCGGGTAGCAGGTAGGCACAGAACGTGACTGCTTCTTCCGGTACGCGCCCGGCAAGCAGGCTACGGCAAAAATCTAGGGGCGGCTGACCCGTGGCCAGCGATTTCATATCCCTGGCGATGGCGGGACAAGCAATGAACAGATCCCGTGCCGTTCTGTACCCGAGTTCATTAGCCATGGCTGCCACATCCCCACGAGCCAGCAGACAAGCACTCAACCCTGTGAGCGAGCGCCGGTCAAGCGTCAGACCTCAACAGGTGGTCGCCACAAGCAGCATGCGTTTGTTCACAGACAATCGCTTCCTGATTTGCTATGGTAGGCGCCAGCAAATCCACTCACACTGGAGTGACGGTCATGCGATGGGTCAGTTCAGCCTTGGCATTGGCGGCCATGCTTCTTGCAACGCACGTCTGTGCCGATCCGCTTCAAAAGTCGGAAGACATCGTGAAGTTCTTCGCCAATCAGCCCGGCAAACTCGGTGCCTCGCGCGGCATCTGCGTCGGTACGGAGGAAGAGTGCAAGAGCAAGGCGGAGAAGACCGTCTCAGCCCCACAAAAAGCTGGTCTCGACATGATGATCAATTTCGCCCTTGATTCGGCTCAACTCGACCAGATCGCGCGCACTGAACTCGATGAGTTCGCAAAGGCCCTCAAGGACAATCGGCTGAGCACGTTCAGCTTTGTCGTCGAGGGGCATACCGATGCGACCGGCTCGGATCGGTACAACCAGGACCTTTCGCAGAGAAGGGCTCAATCGGTGGCGGCATTCTTGACAGCCAACGGGGTAGAACCTGCCAGACTGGAAGCAATCGGCGTTGGCAAATCGCATCCGCGGGTCGCCAACCCTTACGATCCGGTCAACCGCCGGGTGGAGATGCGTGTCAGGACCGAGTAGGCTCGCCGACGATCCTTGACAACGATATGCATTAGCCTGGCTCAAGCACACCTTGGACAGAATTGAGCAGCGCTGTTATCGCCTGCTTGTATTTTTCGAACTCCGGTGACGTCTGCCGAACTTCGGTGGTCGTCGCCGGCTGGCCCGCATCCGTCACCACGCGCGGCACTTTTTGACCCATCTTTCGCTCGGCCCAGTCGATGACATAGCCAGCGGTCTTGCCGATGAGGAAGGGATTGGCCTCGATCACCGCTGAACCCAAAACGGCGCTCAATTGCGACGTGCCGGACGCGGCCAGCACCTGGTGCGCTCCTTCCATGCCAAGGAAGTGGCACAGGTAAAGGCGACCCGCGGTTATCTGGTGGCCGCGGGCGCGCAGATAGGCTTCGCCTTCGCGCGCCAGATTGCGCACCATTTCACGCGACAACGTCACGTCATAGCGAAGCGCGAGCAGGTCGGCGGTCGAGAGCGAACGGGCTAGATCGGGACGATAGGTGTTCATCATCCGGATCCAGGTCTTGGTGATGAACTGGCCAGCCCCGGTTGCCGACGAGTTGGGATTCTTGGCGCGGGCGCTGCCGCCGCTTTCAACATGTACGATCCGGTCGGTTAGCGTTTCGACCGCGGCATCGCCAGAGCCTGCGGATCGGCCAGAGCTGGGGGACTCAGCGCTGGCAACCGTGGTGACCGTCCCGAGCGGATCGATCGCCTCGCCGTTTTGATAAAGTTCGAAATGCAGATGCGGTCCGGTCGAGAGCCCGGTCGTGCCAATATAGCCGATGACGTCGCCTGCCTTCACTTTGGTGCCGACGCCGCTGGCAATGGCGAATTTCTGCATATGGGCGTAGCGCGTCTCGCGCCCGTTTGAATGGGTGATCTTGACCAGATTGCCATAGCTGCCGCCGTCGCCTTGGAAGCTGATCTCGCCGTCATAGGCGGCCATGATGGGCGTGCCCACCGGGGCTGCCCAGTCGACGCCTTTGTGGATTCGAACCGTTCCGAGGATTGGATGCCTACGCGGGCCGAAGGTCGACGTCATCACCCCGCTCACTGGCGTGATCATGCCGTTGGTGACCGTCTGCGAACGAACCTGATCATCGCCGGTGACGCAGGCATACTGCCCGTCGGCTTGCTGGTAGACGAAGCAGTCGAGGTTTTTGTCCTTACCCAGGACGCCGACGTAAAGCACCCGTCCGGAAATCTCGCCTTGGCCGCGCGGGGTCTGCGAGTAGATCAGCACCAGGCGTTGGTCCTCGCCGGCGAAGGCGTCCAGATCCTGTCCTCTCGACAGATACATGATGGCTTCGCCGATCACGCTGGTCGGCACCTTGTTGCGCGCCGCCGTCGAGTAGATTGCGTCGAGCAGACGGTACTGCCGCTTCGGCCCACCCTGATCCGAACCACCGGAATAGTTGAAGAGGTCCTCGCGCACCCAGGGGTCGACACCTGCAACAAAGGCGCCCCCGGCGTTGCGGGTCAGTGTGCCGACGTAAAGGTTCCTTGCGTAGACGGAGACCTGCATCAGCAACATGGTCGTCGTCTCACGGTTCGGCCGGAAACCGCGCAGGGCGACCACAAAACCAGGCTCCAGCCGATCGCGGTTGAACACCGCTTTCAGCGCCTCGCCCGCAAGCCTGGAATCGTCCGCGGAGAAATGCGCGTCGAGCGCGACGCTGTCCAGACTGCGCTCGTTGAGGACTTTCACGAAAGTGTCCTCTGTGGCCTCGTAGCGCTGATAATCGCTGATGACGGTCGCGACCGTGGTGTTGTTCTCAATGGCGGTCTTCTCAAAGGCGGGCAGCGCTTTCTCGCCCTGGTCAATGGTCTCGCCCCAGCCGGCCTCGGGGTCGTCCGCGTCAGCTTTGAGCGCCGAACCCGGGGACATCTCCCCCCCTTCAGGCGCCGCCTGCAGGTCGTTCGCCAGATCATCGCTTTGATCCTGGGACGCGACGGCAGGTTCGGGCGCGGTCGGCTGGTGGCCCTCGGGTGCCGCGGCGGAGGGCTTCGGAGCAGCCTGCCGCTGCGCCTGGAAGAAGGCAAAATCCTCCTGCGTGGAGGGGATCGTCGTCATGAACTTCTCGCTGGCGCTCAACATCACGTCGGACAGGATCTCGATCTGCGGCGAAGCCCCGGAACTGTCGAGTTCGGCCGGGCGCGCAATCGTGCGGCTCTTCGTGGCGGTCTCGTCATCGGGTGCCAGCGTGATCCACATCGGGTCGCCGGCAAGATCTATGATGGCCGGCACATAGACTGAGGCGTCGGGGGGTATGTCATCCATACCTTCGACGGGATGCAGCTCTTCATTCTCGTCGCCGAACGACCAGTCATCCCGGGTGAGATAAAACCCGGTGGCGATCGCGATGACGGTGAGCGCGGCAAGGCCTGCAAGAAAGCGGTGCCAAAGTTTGCGCCTGCGCTCGCTCTGGCGCGCCAGCTTCTTTTGTTTGAAGCTCGTGTCGATACCGTGCGTCACGGGCCGTTTCCGGTCAGGAAATAGGTCCAGCGCACCTGCTCGAGCGTATCGACTTCGACGAAAGGGGCCGCGATATGACCGCGCTGCCAGCACTCGTCGATGCCACGGATAGAGAAGCGGTGTCGATCAACACACATTTCGGTCGATCCGCTGAGGATCGCATGGCCGAACACGTCGGTCGCGTAGAGGTATACGTACCGGTTGGTCAGTTCCTCGCGGATGACGTTCACGCATTGGTTGGCGCCAATGGTCCACCAGCCGTCGGTCTGGTCGGCATCGTCGATCTTTTGTCCGACGGCGAGATTGACGACGTCGAGGGTCTGGTTGCAGACGGTGAATTCCGCATGCGCGCGGTCGGTCGAGACGGCAAGGAGCAGTGCTGCGCCCAACAGCGCGGAAAACGCGGCGCGGTTGGCCAGCAAGCGTCCAGACCAGCTACGCTTTTTGCGTGCGGAAGGCGGGCAAAATAAATGCAAGGCGCGAAGGTCCATCGGCGTTCATATCTATCCGCCGAGCCTGAAATACTTCGCGGCGGCGGAGAATTGCGAGCCGTCGGCCTCGATCTCCTCGAGAATCTTTGGCAAAAGGTCGGACGCTGGTGTCGGCCTGGAGAAGCTCGCGGCCCGAATGTCGTGCGGTCCGGTGATCACCAGCATGATCTGCGGCAGGGCTTTGCCGGCCGCCTTGTCGGCGGCGCCCAAACCAATCGGTATGCTGAAAGTCGCCTTGTCGGCTTGCGCCACCATGCGGTCATCAAGGTTGAAGGCGATGCCTCTGTGGTCGATCAGCATGACGTTGGAAACGAGCCCGCCATGGGTTGCCAGCGTGCCCATGATCGGCGCGCCGTCCGGCACCGCCGTCCGGTCGAGAACCAGTTGCGGCCTTTCCACCTGGTTGCGGTCGAGCAAGCGCAGGAACCTGGTCACTTCACACTGGGGCTGGTCGATGACACGGACGCTGATGTCGGGCTCGAGATGGAACCTCGACTGAAAGTCATTGAGCATCTGCTCGAAGGGCTGCACGGCTGTTGCGAAGCCTTCGATTGCGGCGGCGCTGGCGCTTTGGGAAGTCAGCGACGCGTAGAAACAGTCGCCGCCACTGAAGTCGCGCACCCACGACGCACGTTGCGCCGTCTCGTCGACTGCCGCGGCTGGCGGCACCGCCGGCTTGGGCATGTTGATGGCGACGTCGGTGTTTTCGGGCTGCGTGGTCAACGGCGGCCGCGGTTGCTGGGACGGCTGCGGCGTGTTCGCCGCTTCGGACGGCGCAGCTGGCAGCGGCTTGCTGGCGATCGCAGTCGGCGGCACCGGCTGAGCCGGCGGGCTGGCCGGCAGCGCCGGCACTGGGCTCTGCGCAATCGTCGGCGAGGAAGCCTCCGGCTTTGCCATTTTGGAAAGCTTATCGACCAGCTCGGTTGCGCTTGGTTTCGTCGCCGGCGGGTTTGCTTCCCGCGCCGGCTTGCCCTCTGCCTGCGTCGGGCTTGGCGCCGACGTCCCCGGCGGCTCGCCGACTGGCTGCGGCGGGTTCGCCTTCGCCTCGGGCTTTGGCACCGACACCGCGTTTGACCGGGTCGCGGTTGGCGTCTCGGCAGGCTTGATCTCGACCGGCGGAGTAGCCGTTGCTTCGGGTTGAGCCATGGATGGTGCGGTCTCGCCGATGGGCGGCACCATAGGCGCCTGCCTGTCGGCGGTCACCGGCTGGCCCGTCGGCTCCTGGCCGGCGACCTGCTGTGATTTTGTTGCCGATGGCAGCTCGGGGCGCGGGGTCGGCACCGGCATTTCGAGGGGCTTGGCCTGCTGCGGTTTCTGCTTGCCTGCTGCGTCCGCCTGGTCCGCGGCCGGTATTGTGGTCTTCACCTGAGCATCCGGCAGCGCAGGTGGCATTGCCGTTTGGTCGGTGGCAGCGTTGTCTTGTTTTGACGGCTCCGGCTGCAGCGGTGATGATGGCAGCGATTGCGATGCTTCCGGTTGCGGCTTCTGCACCACCGGTTTTGATGTCAGAGGCTTGAGGGTCTCTTCGGCCGGGGGCCGCGCCAGGATGCCACTGACATAAAGGCCGCCCCCCAACAGGACCGCCAGCGTCACCAGGGCGCCAGCGATGGCCGGCATCCGCCCCGGCTTTCGCGGCTTAGCCGGAACGGTCGTGCCGGGCGTCGGCGCCGACTCTGGTTGCGACAAATGCGCCGGCCGGACATGCTCGACAAAGCGTTGTTCGCCCGGAGATGCCAAAGGCTCGAGCCTGGAGGTGGGCAGTGCCGTCCAGCCGGCGCGCGGCAAGCCGGAGCGTTCCCGCGAACCATACGATACGGGCGGCAATGTGAGCTCGACATCCTCGCCACGCGTCGCCCTGGCGATCTCGGCCATGCTGGCGGGCCGATCGCGCGGGTCGGGCTGCAGCATGGCGCCCAGGAGATCGTGGAACTCGGGATCGATGTCAGACAGGTCTGGGACGGTCCGGCGTTTTTCGATGACCTCGTACTGCGAGCCGCTCATGTCGAGTGGCTTTCCGCGCAGTGCGGCGGCGAGTACCAAGCCGAGGCTATAGATATCGGACTGTTCACTGACCTCGCCGCCATAGAGGCCGAGCTGTTCGGGCGATACGTAATTGTATTTGCCGGCGAACTTCCCACCGATCAGCGTTTCACCGCCTGCGGTCGCCGAGCGAGCGATACCGAAATCAATGATTTTGGCGTGCTCCACCCGCCCGCCAGGCAGGATGATGTTGTCCGGCGAAAGGTCGCGGTGAATCGCGCCCGCCTGATGAACAGCCGCCAGCCCCGAGGTCAAGCGATGGCAAAGGCGCCGCACGTCTTCCCCCTGCATCGCTCCGTGACGCATCACGTCAAACAGTGATTGGCCGTCCACGAACTCCATTGCCAGGTAGGGGCGGCCGATCTTCGGATCGATGGTGAAGACGTGATAGCGAACCACCGCGTCATGCGACAGATGGTTGAGGATCGATGCTTCCTTGCGGAACAGCGACAGGATCGTCTGGTCACGGGCGAATTCGGGCAGGACGATCTTAATCGCCACGTGATCGCCGGTTTGGATGTTGTGGCCGCGATAGACTTCTCCCATGCCGCCGGACGCGATCCTCTCGTCGAGTTCGTAGATGCCGCTGAGCTGCGTGCCGGCGCCGGCATAGGTGACGTTGGTCGATATCCGGGTCTTATCGTCGTCGCTCATCTCGCCAGGCTCTCCGGTCCGGACCGATCCAGATGGGGCGCACCGTTGCGCCCGCCGCCGATCTTCACGAGTACGATGGTTACATTGTCGGTGCCGCCGCGCGCCAGCACCGTCTCGAGCAGGCTCCGGCACGCCGCCTGTGGCGTTGCCGATCTGACTGCGGCTTCGATCTCGGCGTCGCTGACATGAGCCGTCAGTCCGTCGGTGCTCAGGACGAAAACATCCCCCGCCATCAGCTCGCCCTGCTGGAAATCGATCTCGAGCTCGTCGCTCACCCCGACTGCATGGGTGATGACGTGGCGGCGCGGCCAGGTAAGCGCCTCTTGCGCGCTGATCATGCCGCGATCCACCAGTTCCTGGACCTCGGTGTGATCCTTCGAGACCTGAAAGATTATCCCGTCACGGATCAGATAGATGCGGCTGTCGCCGGCCCACAGGCCGGCGAACCGTCCATCCATGGCAAGCAAGGCGGCGAAGGTCGAGCCGATGGTGATGCCGCGGGATCGCGAGATCTCGCGGATCTCGGAATTGGCGCGGCTCAGCCGGTCCTCGAAGCGCGCACGAAGGTCGGGTGCCGAGCTCGCGATGCCGATCGTTGCCAGATGGTCGACGATGCTGGCCGACGCGACCTCGCCGGCTTCGTGCCCGCCCATGCCATCCGCCACCACCCAGAGACCGGTCTGCGGCTCTATCAGGTAGTTGTCCTCGTTGTGGTCGCGAACGCAGCCTCTATGGGTCACGCCGAAGCTTTCGATGGAAAGGGCGACAGTGCTCAATTTGCCACCTAGCGCTTCGCGAGCGTCCCCTGTGACCAACCCCGGGCAGCGTGCCCAGGCCACTTTGCCATAAGCGCATCCATTAGAGTACCAAAATGAGTGCCGCAGCCACCGCTGCGCTTGAACAAGGCCATGTCAGAACGCCTTCGGACAGCTGAAGTCGACCAGGGCTGGCAACAGGAAGGGATTTGCCGCCGGTCCGGTCTGGATCATGTAAGCGACGTCGCGTCCGCCGATCACGAAGCGGGCTTCGCCGCCGGCGGTGATGGTCGCCTTGTCCAGCAGACGCTTGAACGCCCAAGGTCCCTCGAATTTGATAGCCGAGTCGCGGCCGGGCATTTGCGGCATCAAGGTGAGGCTGGCGGAAGCCGAGGCAGTGCTGTTTGGCCACGTCACCGTGCTGGGCGCGTTGCCCGTCTGGCTGCTCTGGACGGTCTGGCCGTCAATGTTGAGAACGGCGTTGTCTGCGTCTCCATTGAGCGTAGACGGCGTGATGGTCATCGAAACCGAGGGCACAGAGCCGCCGGACGGAAAGAAGGCGCTGCGGATCTCTGCGGCCGACTGAAAGGATTTCAGGGTCGATTTCGCCAAGTCGTGGCCGGCGCGGGCATCCTGTCTCCAGGTCCATTCCTGACCGCTCATGTCGATCAGCGACGCAAGGTTCTGCGCAAAGAAACGGTCAATCAGCCCGCCCGGTGCGAAAAGCTTGGCGAAATCCGGTATCGAAATCTCTTGGGTGGCGTCCCTTGCGAAGGGATAGCGACCGCCTACCGCCTCCTCGCAGGCTCGTGTGACCGTCTGGTCGAGGTTCTGGTTGAGGTTGGCCAGCGAGGCTTCGGCGACATTGCCAGCAAACTCGTCCGCTGCCGCGTTGACCATGCGCGCAAGCGGCTTCGGAAGACGCGAGACATTGGCGCGCAGCGTGGAGATCTGCAGCTGCAGGTTGGCGTTGACGCGTTCGGTCTGTGAAGGATCATCGGCCGAAAGCCTCCGGCTTTGAAAGATATCGCGGAAATTCCGCGTCAACGCATCGATTGGCCGCCCTCCGTTTGCGCCGCTGACCAGGGACTGGAACGATCGAAACTGCGCCTCGACGTTCGCCCCGGCACTGTGTGCGACAGCCGAGCCAGAGCCGGCACGGCTCTGCGACTTGCCGCCGGCGATCTGCAGGCCGATGCGAGCCAGGCCTTTGGCCATGCTGGCGAGATCCTCTTGCGCCGTGCCGCCTTCGCCCTCGATCATCTTATCCTTTGTCAACGCGGTCTCGTCGGCGATCGCCGTGGAGAGCTGAGCAAGAGGCGAGTCTGGCGCGGCGAGAGCGGAAAGCGCTAGATATCGCGGCTTGTCCTCGAGCAATGCCTTGAACATCAGCTGGTCAAGGACGCCGTTCCATGCGGCGGAGAATTCCTTGCCGTAGCGATCGATTAGTTCTGGACCGAGCTTGGGCAGGTCCTGGTCGATGCCGCCCTGTTCCCCGCCGCCGCCAAGCACCCATTGGTCGTTGACGAGGATTTGCGCGATGCGCGAGAGCTGTGGCAGGAAGAAACGGTTGAAGCCGTCGCGCGTGTAAAGCCCGGGAATGTCGAGATCCGCGAGATCGCCGCCATCCGCGCGTTCGAACACGAGCTGTGCCTCTGGGCCGGCTTTTGCTGCGACTGGGAAGCTCTCCAGCCTTGCCGCGTAGACCGCCGACTTGATCAGCGCCGAAGCGCGGTCAGCAAGGCTCATGCGGCCAAGCGAGCGCTGCGCGGCTTCGATCAATGGCTGGTTGAGCTCGAAGACGGGATCGTAGGCGTCGTCCAGGGCAAGCATCGCGCGCAGATGCTTTTCGAGCTGCGCGCGGCCCTCGCGGTTGTTCTCGCCCGGATAGCGGTTCACTTCCCAATCCTGCTTCATCCAGGAAACAATCAACTCGTTATCGACCTTCGGAGCCTTTCCGCCGAGCATCAGGTAGATCTTCAGCGGCTCGTAGAGCGCGATTGGATCGGCAATCTTGGCCTGGATGGTCCGCTCCGCCTGCACCAGGAGCCGCGAGCGGAATGTCCGCTCGAGCGCTTGCCGATAGGCATCCTTGGAGGCCGACAGCAGCCTGTCGCGCTGGCCAAGCCCGAACGTCTCCTCGATCGGCTTTCCCTGGTCGCCGGTCTCGAATCCCGCTGGCAGGTTGCGCAACTGGTCGAGCGCGCCGATGACATTTTCGAGGTCGACGTCGCTCACCATAGTGCTCTTGAGCAGCGCATCGGCGCTGTCGCGATAGTGGGCCATGGACTGCCTGGTGGACGTGATCAGGGACTGGTTGGCGAAGAAGCTCAGCCCAAGCACGCCGAGCGCCGTCAACGTCGCCAGCGCAATCGTGGCGAGGCCACCAAATCTCGCAAGTCTGGCGCGCCGCTCGGCCACCCGGTCGAAAGATACCCAACCTGATTCCGGGAAGATCACCTTGGTCAAGAGATCGTGCAGGAAGAAGCTCTTGCCGGTGCCCGAAAGATGCGCCTGCGAGGCGGTGCCGAAGCTGCGCCCGATTGTGCCCAGTACCTGGTCGAACGGTGTTCCTTCCTGAGTACCCGAGGAGAAATAGAGGCCCCGCAAGCTGACATTCACCCGCGATCGGGAGGCATCGAACAAACTGCCGATGAAATGCGCGGTCCGGTTCCTGAGGGCGCCGAACTGCGCCGGGAAGTCGAAGATGGCGATGCGCGCCACCGGGTCGGCCTCTTCCTGCAAGCGCTCGACGAGTTCTTCTGCCAAGCGCTGCGCCAGGCCGTCGAACTCAGCCGCTGCCTCGCCGGCCATGTTCCTTGTGCGATCGGCGGTCTGGAAGGTCGCGCCCCATACCTGGCGCCTGCGCACGTCATCAAAGCCGCCGAAATAATCCATGAAGCCCGACAAGAGGTCGGCCTTGGTGAAAAGCAGATAGACGGGAAACTGGATCTTGAGCGTCTCGTGCAATTCGCGCAGACGGCTCCTTATCTCGGTGACATGCGCATCGATATGCTGGTCGTCGAGGCTGATGACATCGGCGAGGCTGATGGCGAGGATCACCCCGTTGATTGGTTGCCTGGGGCGGGTTTTCTTCAGCAATCCCAGGAATGCAAGCCAGCTCGCCTGGTCGCGTTCGCGGTCCGATTCGTGCGTCGTGTAGCGGCCGGCCGTATCGATCAGCACGGCTTCATCGGTAAACCACCAGTCGCATGACCGCGTGCCGCCGACGCCAGTCACCGGCTGGGCGTTGCCGGAGCCCGCAAGCGGAAAGTTGAGGCCGGAGTTGACCAGCGCCGTCGTCTTGCCGGCGCCTGGCGGACCGATGACGATGTACCAGGGGACATCATAAAGGAAGTTGCGCTTGCGGCTCGTCCGCCTGAGCGTCGCGATGGCTTCGCTCATGCGCGCTTCGAGCACCAGTGAATCGTCGTTGCGCTCGTCGCCGCGCACAATGGCCGTTTCGAGCGCCTGTTGCGCCTTGCGTCTTTGCCAGAAGCGAATGCCGTAGAAAGACGCAAGCACGATGGCGGTCGTGCCGATGATGAGAGCCCTGAGCCACACCGACCCAAGCGGGCGGGTGTCGGCGAAGCGGATCAGGGGTCCGGCATACCAGACGGCGGCCGAGAAGCCGACCAGGGCAAGCGCGCTGAAGATCCGCAGCACCCAGCCGATCAGCTCCTCGCCGCGCCGGCTCATAACGCGTCCTGCTTTGGGAGTATCACGTCGACGCGGCGGTTCTTGGCCCGGCCGTCGGCGGTCGCATTGCCGGCAATGGGTTCGTCTTCGCCCTTGCCTTCGACGCTCAGGCGCGACGGGTCCTTCAATTGCTTGGCCATCATGGCCTGCACCGCTTTTGCACGTGCAACAGAAAGATCGAAATTCGACTTGAATGGGCTCGACTTCTTCGGCTTCACGTTGTCGGTATGGCCGACGATTTTGATCGGTCCGGGTTCGGCATCGAGCGCCGAGGCGATGTCTGTCGCGATGGGCTGGAACTGTACCGTTACCCCGGCCTGGCCGGGCACGAACAAGAGCTGGCTGCTGATCTCTACGACGATGAAGTCGCCCTTGGTGCCGACGCTCAGTCCACCGCCCGCGACCTCCTTGGCGAGTGCGGTGCGGATGCGGTCGATCTGCGTGGTGTTCGCAGGCGTAGGTGGTGGCGGGTCGGCTCGCGCCGGCTCGGCGGGCGCCTCTACGCTGGCCCGTTCAATCATAACCGGGCTGGATGGATTGAGCGCCAGCAACTCGCTGGCAGTGACATCGCCTTCGTCAGTGATCAATATCCTCAGCCAGAAAAAGGCTATCGTCACCAGGGTCGCGCCTGCCGCTGCGATCGCCCACAGCGGCAGCCGCCCTGCTGGCCTGGGCATCGCCGCCGCCATGCCTTGCCACCTGGGCGAAATCTCGTCTGCGGCACGTGGCCTGAAATAGCGCAGTGTGTCGTAGACGTCGCGCCGGACGCGCTCGAGTGTGTTGCGCTCACCCGACAATGCCCGATACTGGCCTTGGAAGCCCAGCGAAAGGCAGGCATGCATCAATTCGAGCAGGTCGCAATGGCTTTCAGGCTTGGCGAGGATATTGTTCAGCGCCTCGTAAAAGCCGGTCCCTGTCGGCTGCGTGTGGAAGAACTTCATCACCATGCTGTGCCGCAGCCAGGTATGCTTGTCCGGCCAGGGCAGATTGCCGATGAGGTCGTCAGCGGTTTCACAAAGCGCAAACTTGGCGATCCGCGCGTCTTGTTCGGCAATTCCGGCTTTGGCCGTGGCACGGTCGAAGCTATCGATGTTGTCCGCGATATGCTCGGCCAACGCGGCCGCTTGGCGTTCGACCGGCATCAGCCGCAACTGGCCGAACAGCATGAGCAAGGGGGCTGCGGCGGCAAGGATGGGATTGGCCGCGGCATACTTCACGCCAGCGGTGGCGTGGAGCAAGGCATCCTGCTGCAACAGTCCTTTTGCAGCCACCGCTTCGTTGTCTTGAACAACAACAGTTCCCGACGACCAGCCGGGGGGCAACTGGCGGCCGGCGCCGGGGTCGAACACGGTCGATTCCCTGGCCGGTGAGGGGACAGGGGGCACGCTTTGCACACCGGAACCAGCGGGAGCCACGAGCGGCCTTTGCCTCGGCCGTGGCACGCGGATGACGGTTTTATCCGGAGGCTCGGAGGAATCGTCCTTCGAGCTCATCGGCGCACCACCGCCGAAGTCCAACGGGGGTCTTTCAGACAGGAGGAAAGCGGCATACGAGGCTCAGTATCAGCAGCGAGCCGGATCGAAGGTCTGATCTTGCCGAAACATGACATTCCTGCACACGCCCCAAGCCGCGCCGCTTGCCAGCCTGGCAAGCGCTCCTATGCCATTCTAGTCGCACAGGAAGCCGATTGAAATCGGAAAGCAGGATGTCAAGGAAGCGGCTTTTCCATGATGTTGCATAGCGAGTGCTAGCAACGCCATCTGGTGCAAGGCTATTTCTGCTTGCCAGCCTTGGCGTAGGCTTCGGCGAAATAGGCAAGAAAGACATCCAGCATGCCGTTTTCGTGCTTGTCTTCCATCGTCCGCCACGTCGCGACGACCGCATCCCAGGCGTGGCTCTTCCTGGATGAAAAGGAGGCGGGCGGGATTCTTCTGGCGATTGCCTCCGGCGACAAGTCGTCGAGCAGCCTTGAGAGCGCGGCCTGCATGGCTGCGTAGGTTGCGATCTCGTGGGTCTTCAGATCGTCGAACGCATCCTCGATGCTGCGTCTGGCATCCAGATAACCTGCCCGCCGCTTGGCAAACATGATCTCCAGCATATCGTCGGTGCCCGGCACGAATTTCAGCGGGTTGTTGTCCGCGGCGCCGATCATCGTGCGATGCGCGCTCTTGGCGAGGACCTTGGCCGCCGCGCGCGCCTTGAGCAGCAACGACAACTGCTCGACTGTGGTTCGCAAGACCGCGCCGATCTCGGCAGCGACGTCATGCGGGTCGCGCGACGCCAACAGCTCCGGCGACAAGCCGGCCGCCCTGGCGATATCGCCAAGTATCCGGTCGGCTTCCGCCGGCTGCTTGACTGGGACGTCAGGGCCGGGGCTCGGCGCCGACGACATCGACATTTTCGCTGCCTGGCCAGGGCTGTGTTCTGCCGGAGTGGGCAACGGTGCGCTGCCGGGCTCAAGCGACCGTCCCGTCGAGGCCGGCAACTCGCGTTGCGTCGAACCGGTCCTGGCTTGCGGATGACCGGCGCCAACGGGCTCTTCGTCGATCGAAACGGTGATGACATAATGGCCAATCAGCAGCCGGTCGCCTCGGATTAATCGATGCGGCGCATTCAGGCGCTGGCTGGAGCCGTTGACGAAAGTGCCGTTGCGCGAGAGGTCGTATAGCCAGAACGAGCCCGTCTGATAACGGATTTCGCAATGCCGCCCCGAGATGAATTTGGCAGGGTCGGACAGCGTCCAGTCGCAGTTTTCGCGCCCGATTTCGAAGCCACGGTCGCGGGCGGCATAGCTCGCGGCGACCCCTGGCGGTAGCCGGTCGACATTGCTGATCTGAAGCGAGATGAACATTCGAAGCCACTGTCCGCTGAAATCCCAAGGCATTCTAGCAGCTTGCCGGCGCAGTGGGAGAGGCGGGTTTCACGAACAATGCTCGCCAGGTTCATGCGTTGCTTTTATTTGGTCTCCGTCGAAGGTATGCTAGCTTGCGGCGGTCAGATGCTGTGAACGTGATGCCGTTCACGGAGCGGGGCTTCAATCCATCATCCCGGCTGCCGCGTCGAGGAGGGGCACGACCCATGCCGAATGAACGTGCCACGGTTCTACAGACGCCGGTTGGGGCCGATGTGCTGACATTTACCCATCTCGTTGGCCGTGATGAGATCAGCCGATGTTTCGCCTATACCGTGGGGTTCGTCAGCAAGAGCCGTGAGATCGATCCGCTGAAGATGCTGGGCGGCGTCGTTTCCGTCGAAGGCGAATCCGATCCAAAGCGCTGGTTCAGCGGTCTGGTGTCGGATTTCAAACTTACCCGCATAGAGGATCGGTTGACCTATTACGAGGCCAGTGTCAGGCCATGGCTCTGGTTTCTCGGCAACACCACCGACTGCCGCATCTTCCAGAACATGACCGCTGTCGAGATCGTTGAAAAGATCTTCTCGAAATACGGCATCGCCAAGTTCGAGAAGCGGCTGCAGGGGTCTTATCCCTCGCGCGAATATTGCGTGCAGTACGATGAGAGCGATCTCGATTTTGTGCAGCGGCTGCTCGAGCACGAAGGGATCTTCTATTTCTTCGAGCACAACGAGGGCAAGCACACGCTGGTGCTGTGCGATGCCATGAGCAAGCTGAAGCCGGCGCCAGGCTACGACAAGGTGCTTTACAATTTCGAAGGCCACGGCTCGCGCCGTGATGTTGAATACATTACCGAATGGATTCCGGGCAGCGCCGTGCGTCCAGGCGCCTACGTTCATACAGACTATGATTTCGAGAAGCCCGGCGCTGACCTGATGGCGAAATCCGCTCAGCCCTTCGCCCATCAGGAGGCTTCGGGCGAAAACTACCGTCAGCCCGGCGCGCATCTCGATGTCGGGCGTGGCGATAAGATTGCCGGTATCCGGCGCGAGGAACTCCAGGCTGTGCACCAGCACAGCACGGCGGTGGGAACCGTCCGGGGCCTTTTTTCAGGCTGCAAGTTCACGCTGGAAAGTTTTCCGCGCGACGACCAGAACCAGGACTATCTGGTGATCAGCGCCGAATACCGGCTGTTCGATCCGGGCTACCGGACCCAGAACGAAGCCCACAGCGAGAATTTCAGGGTCGTGCTGGGCGTTGCGCCCACCAAATTGCCCTACCGGCCGCTGCGGATCACGCCGCGACCGATCATGCGCGGGCCGCAGACCGCGACCGTCGTCGGCCCGTCAGGCGAGGAGATCTTCACCGACAAATACGCGAGGGTGAAGGTGCAATTCCATTGGGACCGCCTCGGCAAGAAGGACCAGAACTCGTCCTGCTTCGTGCGTGTGTCGCAGACGTGGGCCGGCAGCGGCTGGGGCTTCATCCAAATCCCTCGCCTCGGCCAGGAGGTCATAGTCGATTTCATCGAGGGCGACCCCGACCTGCCGATCATCACCGGACGTGTCTACAATGCATCGGAGATGCCGCCTTACGCGCTGCCGGGCAACGCCACGCAATCAGGCTGGAAGTCCAATTCCTCGAAAGGCGGCGGCGGCTACAACGAGCTGATGTTCGAGGACAAGGCTGGTTCCGAGCTGGTCAATTTCCAGGCGCAGAAGGACCACCATCTGCTGATCAAGCACGATCGCAACAAGACCGTACAGCACGACCAGTCCGACCGCATCGACCATGACGCCAAGCACTCCGTCGGCCATAACCTTGACGAGGACGTCGGCAACAACAAGACGGTCAAGATCGGCGTCGACCAGACGACGAATATCGGGTCGAACGATTCCGAGACGGTGGGTAAGAACCGATCGCTGACGGTAATGGCGAACGAGACGATCCACGTCGTCGCCAATTCGACGGAGAACATCGACGCTAATCACTCGCAGACGGTGGGGCTGGTGCAGACGGTGACTGTGGGCGCGGCGCGTATGGATTCGGTAGGGGCGGCCGAGACACGGAGCGTCGGCGCAGCGCAGTCGAACACGATCGGGGCTTCACGTTCGGTTACGGTGGGGGCGGAGCAGAGCCACGATATTGGGGCGGATGATAGCTGGAATGTAGCGGCCAGCCAAAGTATCGAGATCGGCGCCGATCAGGGCCTCAAAATCGGCGGCGCGCAGAACACCGAGATTGGCAAGACATGGACCGTCAAGGTCAGCCAGGATGCCTCGACCCAGATCGACGGGGCGCACGAACTCAAGATCGGCAAGAAGAGCCTCACCCAAGTCGGCGAGGATGCGGGGTTGGTGGTCGGCAAGAACCTGACCATCGAAGCAAAGGACTCGATAACGATCAAGACCGGTGGTGCCGAGATCCTTATGAAGAAGGATGGAACGATCACCATCAAGGGAAAGGACATTACGGTCAAAGGTTCGGGAAAGATCAATGTCGACGCTTCGAGCGATATCGTCATGAAGGGCAGCAACATCCTGCAGAATTGAGGTTCGAAATGGTTGCGTTGAAATCGCGGATCGAGGGTGTCGTTATCGGCGTTCTGTTGGGCTTCGAGGAAGCCGCGCCGCTGGTCGTATTTGCAGGCAATCCAAAGGAGACCGCACTCAAGGCGAAGAGCCTCGTCGCGCTGGGTCCGGACGCGATCGCCTCCGAAGTGGCACTGTTGTTCGAGGAGGGGGATCCACTACTTCCGCTGATCGTCGGACGCATTGTCGATCCGACCCGCGACTCGCGGCCGCGGGCGTTCAGTGACGGGCGCCAGGTGCGGATCCATGGTGAGGAACGCGTCGAACTCCGCTGCGGCAAAGCGTCCATCATCCTGGAAAAAGACGGTCATATCACCATTCGCGGCACATATGTCACCAGCCATGCCAGTGCGGCAAATCGTATCCGCGGTGGCTCGGTCAACCTCAACTGATGCCGCGCGCACCCGTCCTTCCGAAAATCGTGCGCCAGCACGCGGAGATGGCGGCGTTCCTGTGGACAGTCTACGACCGGCACCTGCTTCACCCGGATGAGAATCCTGACATGGACGCTGAGCGGCTCGCGCGGCTGGTCGAGCGGCTGGAGGCGCATTTGGACGGGCTGTGGGTGGCGGGACCGGACGGCAAGCGGATCGCTCAGGAACGGTTCGCCGAATATCCCGAAGCGGGCGAGCTGTTCGTCGTGCGCATGCTGGAGGCGAAGCGCCCGATCCCGGTCACAGAGCTGGACCTCAAAAAGGTCAGAGAATATCTCGGGGCGAACGGGGTGTAGATCCTAACCAAGCTGCCGCGCCCGATTATCCATCGTGACGCACTTCTTCCCATACGTCGTCCGGCAGATCCGTGATGACCCAGGCGTTTTGCCGCCGTTTGGCGACCCCCTTGTGATCGAAATACCAGAGCACGCCATCCGCGACATCAATGAGCAACGGGCTCTGCAGTTCGTCCGGCAGGCCAATCTCCTCTTCCAACTGCAAATCCTTGCCGAGGACATGGATCACCGTATCGCCAAGAAGGTGGGGCCGGCCACCGACTAGGCAGATGGAATGGTAGTTCTCGGCGAAGCCCGGCTGCGAGAAATCCTCGAAGCCATGGGGATCCCGACCTGCGACGATCAGACCACCGCCGCCCGCCGCTAGAAGGCGACCGTCCTCTAGCACGACAACATCCTCAAGATAGGTGTTGCCTGGTAGGTCCACGCCCGTCCAGCGGCGTTTATTCCGCACGTACAGGCAGCCGATTTCGCCTGCCAACTGGGTCTCGAAGCGCTCCTTCGCGGCAAGGTATTGGGGCATCGTGCCTGTCTCTGCGATCCGGTCGAGTTCGGCTTGCTCGGCGACGGTCGGCTCACGGAAGGCTGCGGCGGTGTTGCCGCAAGCCGCCCACTCCCCATTCGCGTTTCGCGCCACGGCCTCGAAGGCGTTGTCGCCCAAAGCCTCGTCATCCGAGCCGGCTATTCTTGTCCACGCGTCCCGTGTGTCGCGCACATAGACTTGCGAACCGTATCCGCAGGCAATCAGTTCGTCGCCCAATTGCCGAATTTGGCTCATCGAGCCACGGCCCTCTTCGTCGTCGCCGGCGCCCGCATCCGGAATCTGCTCACTGGCAAATTGCTGGCCGACGAAGCTGACATCGCCGTCGATGCCGAGGGCCGCGAGCAACGCCCCGTGACGCCAGCCGTCGAGTCTCGTCAGCCACACGAGCGTCGATTCGAAATGCAAATAGTTCCATTCAGGCATGCCCGGCGCTCGGTGGAGCGTAAGCCTGCTGAACTGCGGCCCGTCCTCGAGCAGGCCGGTCGAAATTGCGAAGCCGTCGGCAGACAGCGCACAGGCCGCCCAGATATCGTAGTCGCTCATGATATTGTCGTGTTCAGCATTTTGCTCGCCGCCGCCTTGTTAGGAAGCGTCCCTGACGTGCGGCCGACCTGGTTCGGCCCGATGTTTGCGGTCTGCCTGGTTACCGCGGCCTTCGCCTTCGCGATGCACGCGGCCGTTGGATTGCCGTTCTTATCCTGCTTGATGTCGCTTATCGACTTCTTCGACTCAGCGATAATGTCACCGAGCTTCGCGGTGTTCCAGGTGCCGTTGCTTTTCATGGTCTCAATATGCGCCTTCTTGGCCGCGCCTTTCAGATTGGCCGGTACCTTCTGCCCGAGCTTCTTGAGCGCTGCCCGCTCCTTCTTGTGGATCTTTTTGTGCGCCGACTTGCTGACACAGATGCAGACGCCTTCACCGATCGACGGCGCGTTCTTCACGCGCTCGCCGATGTTCCGCTTCTGCCTGCCGAAGGTCCGCGTGATAGTCGAGGCGCCGGCCGCCTCAGCGGCAATCGCCTGGTCCCGCGTGCCCGTGCGGCAGGTCTTGTCCGGAACGACATGATGCGCCTCGCCGGGAGGCTTCGCGTTCGCGCAGGCAGCGGCGATGTCATCATAGGAACCGACGAGGCAGTCCGCGTCCTGGCCGGGTTTCAGGTCGGCGGCCGCGACCTTCGGCCAGGGCGGCGCATTGCCGACCGGCGAGGCATGGTTATTCGTTGAGATGTCCGTAAACCGGCTGATCGGCTCTCCATCCATCTTGACGTTGCCGGACCAAGCTTCGGCGTACTCCTTGCCGGTGTTTTGCGAGCTGACGACGCCCTTTTTCGGCGCACACCCCGCTTCGGTCCCCGTGGTCTTGGTGTAGTAGGACTGGTTCTTCTGCGTGACGGTCTTGCCGCCGATCTTGACTGTGCTCGTCCCTTTGTCCGTGTCGGAATCCGTGCCGAAGCTTGGGTAGGGAATCGGCACGCCGGGCGGCGTAGCCGGCGTCTGCGGCGGCGTGAAGCAGACATCTGGAAAGGCCGCGATCACCTGATTGGTCTGCGCCTTGCAAGCGATCTCGAGCCCATTCGCGAACACGGTCATGCGGCGACCCGCCTCCGCGGCATTCGTCCCGCGGTCAACAGCATCGCACCGCAGGCGCCGTCGTCGCCCGAAGACTCGATCAGCACCGGATCGCCTCGGTCGTAGCCTTTCATGGCAGCGGTTATGGCCATGCCAACCGTCATCGGCACGACAGCGGCTCCGACATTGCCGAGACTTTCAGCTGGGCTCCAGAAGTCTTGGAAACCATGATGGCCTCGGACGAGCCGCAACGAGGCAATCGCTGCCTGCTTGAAGAAATAGCTCTCGCCGATAAGATCCGAAATCCGGTAACCGACATCGCGCATTTCCATCCCCGAGGCGTCCAGAGCCATGCGGTAGGCTGCGGTCATGCCGTTACCGCGGAGAGGAAGATCGGTACGGTTGTAGATATAGGCCGGCTCGCGGGCCAGGCCGAGGCCGAGGAGGCGCATGGTGCCGCTGCCTGGGCGGGTGCAGAGGATAGCACTGGCAGCTTCGCCGGGGATGAAGCCATTAGGGTTGTCTGGGGTGAGCAGGCGCCGTTCGGCCAGATAGTGGTCGATCGTTAGTCCCGCCAGGTAGCTGTCGACGCCGCAGATCATCACGTAAGGTACGCTGCGGTCGGCCAGCAGCCGACGGGCCTGGTCGAGTGCGACGTGGCCGGAGGGCCGGCCGTGGGCGACGATTCGCGTTCGATACGGCGAGGCGATGCCGGTGATCTCGGCGATGCGCGCAGCGAGGCGTGCGGCTTCCGGGGCGAGCCGGCCGGGCCGGTCTTCTTCGGCGAGGCAGAGGATGAGCGCTGCGGTGCCACGTGCCTCGGGAACGAGCTCGAAGGCCTCGATGATGGCGGCCGCAGCCATGTGGGCCAGCCGTTTCTCCCCTGTGAACTTGCGCGGCAGCGGCACCGGGGCGCCGACCAGCCAGCCGCCGCCCGGGCCGACAAAGCGGGTTTCCTGGAAGCCGTCGAGTTTGGCACGCATCGCGGCGCACGCCGAGGGGGCGTCGAGACCGACCGCGGTCACCATGCCGATCGAAATGATGTCGAGCTCGAGTGTCATGCCTCCTCGATTTCTTCTTCCGCGTCAGCACCGTTTGCACGGACATAAGTTCGCCCGGTCCCTCGTGCGCGCAGCATGGATTGCGTCGGCGGCCCGATCCAGCATTCCGAAAAATCGAGGATCGTGCGCTTGAGCCGCTGCTGCAACCGCCAAACCAGCGAGAATCGTCGATTTTCTAGATCGAACAGGATTGTGTCCGGAGACAGTTCACCGTCGAACACCTTGTCCTGCTCCTTGAACAAGGTCATCTGCAACGCCGGCGCCGGCAGGCGGAAAACCTCCTTGCCCATCGGCGTCAGATTGATCAGCTGCACGTCCTCACCGCCTCTCGGAGAGTCGATCTGTTGGTCAGGTGGCGCCATCTGGAAATAGCGTTCATCGAAATCCGGCGGCAGGAACGGAAAAATATTGTCGATCCAGTTCTGGTCATATGTGCCGCCATATTCGATGCGGCCGGGCCAGCCGCGCCCCATCGGCCCGAAACTCATCGGCCTGTAGTCCCCAAAGGGTGAGCGCACTTCCTCGCCGACCGCCTGCGTGTTGGGCAGCCGCAGGCCCGGGACTAGACGCTGGTTCTTGGTGCGCGACCAGCCGGTTCCGACCGGGTTGTATTTGTAGCTGGCGGGAAGCTTGTCCTCTGGGTCCAGTCGGTCGACGCCGCCCCAGGCTACGTCGTAGGAAATCGGCAGTTTCAGAAAGGGCTGCGGAGCCGTAGCGGTAAACAAAGGCCCGATGGCGCGCCACTCGCGGTGCCCGACGACCTCGAACAGCTTCGACCAGTTGCCGACCTTGATGCCGACCGGCACGCGCTCGGCTGGACGCCCGCCCGGCGCGTAGGCACAGCCATTGGCGATCACATCGCAGCGCGGCTTGCGGAAGGCGAAGTCTGTCTCCCACAACGTTGCCGAATAGCCGGGCACGCCGGTTTGCGTGTCGGCCATGACCAGCGGAACCTGTTCGGCCGATTTCTGCACCAACCCGCCAGGCTTCGTCGGAAAATCGAAAGTGCCCTTGACCACGACCACGATCCATTCGTGGCCGGCCTTGTCCATGCCCATGGTGAACTGATGCGGATAGCCCATCTGGTTCCATATCTGCATCAGCTCGCCTCCATATGGCTGGCGGCGATCTGCTCCAGCACCGGCTGCGGCGCCAGCTGGTCGACATCGAAAATATCCGTACGCGCCGTCCACGCTACGAGATCGTCGATGACATCGCCCTCGCCATCGACGACCGGCGCGGGTAGGCTGGCCAGCACCGCGTCGAGCTCGTCCGGCGTCATCTCGCCCCGTTGCGCGGCGAAGGCAGCTTTTTCGATATTTTCGAACCAGGCATCGGTATAAGCAAGCTTCAGCGGTGCTTCATCAAGACGTGCGACAACGCTCAGTGGAAATTGCCGGCCGACCTTGTCGGTGCTTTGCAGTACAATGCCGGCCGCGGCGCCGAAGGAACCAGGCCCGCTGAGGAAACGCAGCGCAATGTGCTGCGGCCAGGTTTCAAGTCCGAACAGCGGCACGATATGCTGCGCCAGCCAGCGGTCCCATCCACGCACGAAATCCGCCGGCAGCCGCCGGGTCACGAAATCGCCGGTGGCGGGCATCTTGCCGTAAAAGCCGGGCACGATCAGATCTGCGGCGGACATGTGAATTTCTTGAACATTTCGAGCGTGTAGGGGTTTTCGACGCTGGCCGCCTTGAGCTCGAAGTCGGCCCACATCCCCTTCGTGCCGAGCCGCAGGCTGTAGACGTCGGTGAGCTTGGTCGCGGCGAAGCGGCCGCCGCGCAGCATTCTGAGCCAGGCCCAGCTGCCGGTTTCGTTGAGCATCACTTCAGGCGAGCCGTCGACCGGCTGGAAGGCAAGCGAGATCACCCCGGTGCCGTCCTTGCCGGGCCACGTCATCGGCTGCGGCCGGGTGGCATTGTTGTAGTAGACGAGGTTCTGGCCATCGAGGTTGAGCGTAACCCGCGCCGCGCCGGGTGCGAGGTCCTTGGGTTCGAGGGTGAAATTCATCACCGGGCCGGTGCCGCCTGGAAACAGGTCGTCGCGGATATGCCTGGCCTGCTCGAAGGCTGCGAGCGCCGCCGGGTCGAGACCGAAATCGGCCCGCCATTTCCACGGCTCGCTGGCGGTGTCGACGTAGTTGATCAGATGGTCGTTGATGAAAGCATCGATCAGGCCCGTCGGCCCGAACAGGCGCTGAAAGTCGCGCACATTAACGTCGACCGCGCTGTCGGCGCTGAATGGATAGCGGTTGTTGAGCGCCGCCTGGCAGAAGGGGAGTATGTCGGCCCTCCAGATGGCATTGAGCTCGTTGGTTACAGCCTTCTGCGACAGGCCACTGGTGTCGCCGGCAATACCGCCCAGCCAGTCGTTGACGGGCGAGGGCAGGATCTGTGCTTGTCTCGCAACCGCGCCTGTCAGTTCGGCAAGGCCTCCCTGCTTCTTGATCGCATCCTGCGGGTTGGGATTGGCGGTGACCGTCTGCAGAACGTTCGACAGCGCCGTAAGCGCGACGATCGCCGCGTCGAGCGCCGGCGGCTGGCCGTCGACCTGTGCGATGGTGCCCTTGAGCGGCTTGAAATGGTCTGCCACCAGGCTGCCGGTCATGTCCACCTGGTTGGCTGAGCCGGCGCGAGGCAGGAGCTTGGCGCCTGACGTCACCACCTTGCCGAGCTTGCCAAGCTTGCTCAGCAGCTTCGAACCGGTCTTGGCGGCAGCGCCACTTTGGCCCTCGGCCGGCGCCTCGTCGGAACGGGTGAGGTCGGTCTCCTGCACCACTGCCGTCAACAGGCGCTTGAGCGCGGAGTCGGCGCTTGACAGATCCTTGAGGTTCTCACTGGCAATGTTGAGATCGGTCAGCGGTGAAAGCCGCATGTCCCGCAGGAAAGAGTCCCACTGCGCGATATAGTCGTCGTAGTAGAGCTTCAGGATGTCCTGGGAGAGCGCCGAGACCGACGTCTCCGAATTCTCCGCGCAGCCGCCGGCAAACACCGCCCGGTCCAACGCGGCCTGGCCGGCGACATCCTCGACTCGGTCGAGGACCGCGTCATGGAAACCGGCATAGGTATAGGGGCCTGGAACGCCAACACGCAGTGTTTTGTCGGAACGGCGCGCGAACACCTTGCCTCCGTTCGGCCCGGCGAAATTGGCCGGCACCCATTCCTTGACGGCTGCTACTTCCGGGTCGGCCAGGAGTTGCCTGTAGGCGCGCTCGGGCAGCGAGATCGTGCACACGGTCTTCAGCGCCTCTGCGACCAGTTGCTTGTCGGGGGCGATGTAGCTGTCATCGACTGCCATGCGGCCGATAGCGGCAAGCTGGTGCTCTTCGGCGTCGGCCGTGGGGAAGGGCGGCGCCGGCGCGAATTGTGGCAGACTGTTCACCCACCAGTTCTGGACGAAATCGGTGTCCATTTGCGACAGGCCAGTCATCATCCGGTACGTCTTCAGCGCGCCAAGCATGAAATCCGGATCGCGGATTTGCCGCCACATCGTAGCCTCGAGCAGGGCGACCATATGCGGCTCGAGCACGTTGCGCAGGGCATGGTCGTAGGTATCCGTCTGTGCGCGCATCAACTCCGCCGACGCGGTCGGCCCGAGCAGGTTATGGACGCCGTCTGGCGGCGGCGTTCGTGCCGTCGCGACTGCGCCCATCGCCGCCAGCGCGCCATCCAAGGTCGGCTGCTCGACCGCAGCCGGCATGGCGGCCACCTCGGTGAGCGGCCGCTGCAGGGCTTCGAACTGGCCAGCCTGTTCGGCGATCGCATTGCGGTTGTCGAGGTAGGACCAGGTGAACAGGCCGCCGGCCAGCAGAGCCGCGAGCGCACAGGCGGCGGCAGCCCCGCGCCAGATCCAGGCGCGGCGACGCTGCGCCAGCGGATCGAACGTACCAAGGCCGGCCTCCTTGAAGATAACCTCGGTCAGAAGGTTCCTGAGGAAGAAGCTGCGCCTCTCGACCCGCGCCGCCGGCATGGCGCGGCGCGGCGGCAGGCCGAAGGAGGACGACAACGCCGCGGTCAGCCGGTCGATGGGAGCGCCTTCCTGGGTCGCCGATGTTAGATAAAGGCCGCGCAACCAGGCGGCTTCCTCATAGCGGCTTTCGCCGAATATTGCCTCGATCAATGTCTTGATCGGCTCGCCGAGGCTCGCCAGCTGGGCTGGAAAGCGGAAGATCTCGGCGCGCGAGGCGAGCTTGTCTTCGTCTTCCAGGCGTGGCACCAACCTCCGCTCCAGCTCGGTGGCGAGCCTGGATAGCTCCGCCTGGATCGTGCCGGCGTTGACTTGGGCCTCGAGCGGAAAAGTTGTCCCCCACACCTGCTCGCGCGCGCTTGTCGACAAGCCACCGAAGAAGGCTTCGAAGCCTTTGATCAGGTCTGCCTTGGTCAGCATCAGGTAGACGGGCAGGCGGACCTCCAGCCGATCATTCAGCTCGGCCAGTCGGCGGCGGATCTTGCGGCCGTGCGTCTTGATCGCTTCCTCGCCCTCCGAGAGCGCATCGATCGACAGCGCGACAATGACGCCGTTGAGCGCTCGGCGGCCGCGGTGCTTTTTCAAAAGATCAAGGAAGCCCAGCCATTCCGCAGCATCGACGTCCGGCTGGCTCTCCTGTTGGACGTAGCGGCCCGCGGTGTCGATCAGCACCGCGTTTTCGGAGAAGAACCAGTCACAATTGCGCGTGCCGCCAACACCTTGCAAATCATCGGTGAGGTCGATTGGAAAATTGAGACCCGATTGGCGCAACGCCGTGGTCTTGCCGGTGGCCGGAGGTCCGACGATCACATACCACGGCATTTCGCGCAGGAACTTGCGTCCGCCGAGCTTGCGCCGCTTGAGCTCGGCCATCACCTCGCCGAATTTGGCGCCGACGGCTGCAACGCTCTCCTCGCCAGGGGTGAGCTGTTTTTCGGCTACCGGAGCTGCGATCTCGGCGACGAACATGCGATTGGCGCGAATGGCGCGCCGTTGCGCGATGATCAGCCAGATCAGCCATAAGAAGATCAGTCCGACGACGATGGCGATGCGCACATTGTCGGATTCGAATGGCGCGTAGGGACCGACCCTTACGATCGGGCCGAACACCCAGATCAACAGCGAAAGCAGTGCAATGCCGATCAGGGTCCACAGAAATCGCGAGGTGATGACCGCCCATAGAAAGCGCAGGATGAACATCTCAGAGCCTCTTCTCGACCAGGACCTCGACGCGCCGGTTGAGCGCGCGGCCCTCGCGGGTCGAGTTGTCGGCCACCGGATCGGTGTCGGCGCGGCCTTCGGAATGGATGCGCGCCTGTGGCACGCCAGCCTGCACCAGGAGGTCCCCTATGGTCTGCGCGCGTGCCTCCGAGAGCCGCTGGTTGCTCGCCAGCGGGTTGGACCGCTGCAGGCGCACATTGTCGGTATGGCCGATGATGGTGATGTTTCCGGTCAGCTCCTGGTTGGCGAGGATCACCTTGGCGATCGAGGCGATCAACGGCTCATAACCTTGGGACAGTGTCGGCCGCGAGGACTGGAAGAGCTCTGGGTTGGAGGACTGGATGATCAGCTTGGCCAGCGAGACGCTCTCGGTGCCGCTGAGCGCGCCCTTGAGGCCTGCCGGCGCTTCGGCCTTGAATGCGGGCAAAAGCGCGAAATCGACCGCCTGTGGCGGTTCAGGTTCGGGCGCATCCTGCTTTGGTGCGGCGCGGGTAACGTCCGCCCGAGAAGCCGGCGGCAGGGTGCGGACCAGTGCCGACAGTTCAACCGCCTGGCTGCTCAAGCTCATCGATAGACCGATATAAGCGGCGGCGGCGATGGCAATTGCAGCAAGGGCCATCACCCATATCGGGACGATGAAGCGCTGTGGCTCGTCGGAAGCGATCACGCCTTTCCAGTTCGGCGACAGCGGCGCGCTGTCGGCGTCGGCATTGCGAAAGACGCGCGCGGCTGCCACACGCACGCCATTGAGCGAGCGGTCGCCGGCTCGGCCGGGCACCCGATACTTGCCACGGAAGCCGAGCGCCAGGCAGTAATACTGAAGCTCCAGCATCTCGCGGTCACGGTTGGGATGGCGCTCGAGCTCGTCAAGGCGGGTGAAAAACTGGGTGCCGGCATCGACGTCGCCACGCAGCATGACCACGAGCGGCTGCCGCGGCCAGGCGCTGGCGCCGCCCCATGGCGTGTTGAGCGCGAGGTCGTCGAGCAATGCCGCCACGGCCCATGCCGCCTGATCGGCGCGCTCCAGCGAGGAGCCCGCTGCCATAACGGCGTCGCGCGCCTGAACCAACTCGTCGAGCAGGCGTGTGCGCATTGCTTCGGGGTTTTCCGGCGCCAGAGCGCTTTCGAGCTCGGGGGCGAATTCGAGCAGTGGCGCGAAGATGTTGATGAGCGGGTTGGGATGGACGCGCGCCCTCTTGACCGGAGCGCCTGGCGTCAGCGGCGCCAGCGGCCGCGGCGCGACGCCCGTCAGCCTGATGCGCGTGCGCTCGCGATCCTCCGACAGGCCGAAAGGATCATCCCGGCTCATCACCTGTTCACCGAATAGCAGTCGACCTGCGGCTCGCTGTCCAGGACACCGGAAACGCCAATGACGAATCCGGGCGCGTCGAGCAAGGAGGCCCAATGCTCGCTCTTCTGGTCGAGCTCCAGGCACAGCCGGTCGCCATCATAGGGAATCTCGCGTGGCTGCGAATGGAGCGGTTTGAGCGGAATTCCCGGCAGGCGCGACTTCCAAAGCCCTTCGAACTGGTCCGCGGCGCCGACTGTCGCCTGGTTGACGAAGATCTTGCGCAGCGCGTCTTCCGAAAGCTCCGATCCGACGCGGATGACGATCCGGCTGGCGAGCAAAAGCTTGGGGTTGTCGATGCGTACTTTCCAGACATTGGTCGCGTGCCGCATGACCGGCAGCGCGCGCGATTTCGGTTCGATGTAGCGCAGGCTGAGGATGAGCGAACGCAAGGCGTCGGCCAGTGCCATATAGGCGGGGCCGGGGGCCATGTGGTCGTAGGCCGGCAGGTCGCCGAGCCGGCGCGAGCTCGAGCCGTAGGTTGCCATCTCGCCGGCGAGTCCGGCAAGTTCGAGATAGAGCTCGGCCGGATGAAAGACATCCTGCGCCAGCATATGGGCAAGGCGCGGGCGAGCGGCATTGGCCAGGTGCAGCATCAAGAGGTCTTCGACGCTACGGCCGGCGCCGCCCATCACCATCTTGCCATGCGCTTCGCCGATCTGCTCGAGGCCGGTGACGACCTCCTGCAGCAATTGCCTGTACCAGTGGACCGCGCCGGTGATCAGCGTCGGCGGCAGGAACGTCTCGTCGAGCGAGATGCCGCCGTCGGCGCGTACACCTTTTATGTCGGCGATCGGCAAGGCGGTATAGCCGCCGACCGATTTGCCGGGCGCAAGCAGCGCCGCTTGCGGCCTTGCGATCTCGATCTCCTCGGGATCGCCGCCACTTTGGACGGCATCGCGCACCGATACGATCTTGCCGTGGTAACGCGCGCCCGTCGACGCCGCATGCGCCGGGTCGAATCCCACGCCTCCGGGGGGCTCGAGCGGCAGTGCGACCAGCACCGGCCCGGCGCCCGTGTCGGGCGTGACCGGCAGCGGCTTCGGCGCATCCATCAGGTCGGGAATGGAAAAAGGCGTGCCGTCCGGGAAAATGCCCCGGGCGGACACGATCGAAACCTGACCGGCGTCGAGCAGCGACTGGTCGAGGGTCAGTTGCTGGAAGCCGAAAGTATGGAGCTGGCCGGCCCGCAATGCGCCGCGCACCATGCCTTCGAAGAACCGATCCTGCTGCTGGAAGTGTTGGGTCCTGAGAAACAGGCCCTCCGACCACAGCACCCTGTTTGCATCGCTCATGCCGCTACTTTCTGCATGCAACTATATGCTGCCTTGCCGCTAGGCGGAAATGCCGCCCTTGCCCAGGCTGACGTTGACGGTGAATTTCGACCCTGGCGACACCGACTTGGTGGTGCGCCAGTTGCGTCCGCCTGGCTCGCGGATCAGTGCCACGAAGCCGAGCGCCGTCGCGTTTGGCTCGACCGTGATGGTCTTGGCCACCGTTTTGCCAGGCGCAACCGAGATCGCGTCGGAGCCGATGAGGTCGGCACCGAGGGCCGAGCCCGCGTCGCCCTGCAGCGCGAAATAGTCGGCCGAGTTGAACTTGCCGGTGCTGGCAAGCCGCATCACCAGCACCGTTACCGGCCGGTCGCCGCCGCCCGGCCCTGGATTCATCCCCGCACCGCCGGTCACATTGACGGAAATAACCGATGGTTTCGGCGGGCCGCTCTGGCAAGCCGCAAGCAGCCCCGTAGCGCCGAGGGCAACGACGAATTCGCGTCTGTCGATCATGTTCTACTCCTCCTCATATGCGTCCCTGAAGTCTGCGCCGATCTCGCCCAGGAAACTCGATTCGGCACTCTGGGCGATGTCGCGATGGCGTCTCTGATAGAGCTCCCACAGCTTGGCGTTGCGCCCGCCCGAGAGCAGATTGCTGATGGCGGAATTGGATTTGAGCTCTTCTTCGATAGCGGCTGGATCAAAACGGTCGATCATGCGCCGAAGTGCCGCCTGAACGCCCCGCCAGGCGCGTACGTGATGCTGTGCAAGGTCCTTCACCGCGTCGCTGATCGCCGCCTCGCCTGAGAGAAAGCCCGGGCTGCGTTCGGAGATGATGGTGACGACGACATCCTCGACCGTGGGCAGGAATTTAAGCGGATTGACCTCGGAGGCGCCGACCACAGTCTGGGCGACGCGCGCGCTTCCCTTCTCCTCGGCGCGTTTGCGCAGCAGCTGCATCAGGCCATCCAGCATCAGCCGGTATTCACGCCCGAATTTTTCCATTTCGGCGATCGCATCGCGCCCGGGAAAATCAGCCTCCTCGACGCCTATGCCGCGCAAGAACGCGGCACGAAGTGCCATATCGCTTGGCGCTGGCTGCGCAGCGGGCGCCGGCTTCGACGCTGGCGCTGCGCGGCGCGGCGCCGGCGATGCGGCTGCCTGCACCGGCATGTCCCAAGGATTGTCGGCGCGCGGCTTTTCAACCTGGTGCCGGGCACGTCCTGCCCGATCAGCGCCGTTGGTGACAGGCGGCGTAACGGAGGGCCCGAAACTGAAATCGTCATCGAAGCTGGCCGGCTTCGCCGGCTGCCAGGACGCATCGTTGCGCGAAGACATGTCACTCAGCCCAAACGGATCCGGCTGACCCGCAGCAGGGCCGTCACCGGCCTGCGGCGTCGCCACCGGATCGAGGCTGAAGGGGTCATCGAAGGCAGGCGAACTGCGCTGGTTCGATGCGCGATCGTAAGCCCCAGGGACAGGCTGCTCGAACGGGTTCGGCAGATCCGCCGGGCGGGGCTTGCGCGGTTCTTCCTCGATCTTGACTGAGAAGAAGTCGTCGCCGCCGATGCTGGCCGGCGTTCGCGCTCCCGGAGGCGACCACGCCGGCGTGGGTCGGCTGGCGGCCGGGGCCAGGCCGACCGCGGTCTGGCTCATTTTGGACTGAACCTCGACATGAAACACATAGTCGCCCATGCGCAGCCGCATGCCATTCTGCAGCCGCATCGACCTGCCAGGTCCAAGAGGGCTTTCGGCTTCGTCGACGAACAATCCGCTGCTCGACGTGTCGGTCACGAAATAGCCGTCCCGGTCGCCCTTGATCGTGCAATGCGCGCGCGACACGAACATGTCCGGGTCGTCGATCTGCCAGCCGGCATCGGCGCTGCGCCCGATCACCAACTCGCCCTCGTCCAGCCGGCTCTGCCGGACGACTTGCGAGCGGGGGCCTTGTTCCAGGGTCAGCAGCAGGCTCATGCGGCCGCCTCCGGCATTTGCGGCCGCCAGCCGACGATAGTGTGCAATCTCAGATCGTCGGCGTCGCCCATACTCGCGGGCCGTTGCAGCCAGGCCGTGCGGCCAAGCTGGACGGTCCCGACCCGGGGCGGCGGTACGGCATCGCGCGCCAGCACGATGCGCAAATCGACATCGAGCGCCTCGCCGATGATATCGCGCACCGCCTTCTTGAACAGGCCGAGACGCCGCTCGCCAGGCAAGAACGACTTGAACTCGTCGAGGCTCAACGGACCGACGCGCAATTCGATCCTGCTCTGGCGGCTGAACACCCGCGGCCCGATCGTCGCGCCGCGTCCGAGCCCGGCATAGGCCTTGCCGAGACGCGTCTGCAATGCCGACGGTATGGTGATCCAGGCGGCAACGAACTCCTTGATCCGCACCGGAACCTGGAAGGCGGTGGCAAGGAACAAAGTAAGCCGCTCCACGCCGTCGACCTGACTGGCCAGCGACCCAGCCTGTCGCAGTCGCACAGCGTCGAGTTCGGGATCCTGCGTGCCGGGCAGGCCGATGCCGGACATGGCCTCCAGCATGGCGCGAACGCGCCCGCCAACGGAACGCTCGACCTGCACCGCTGGATGCGCGTCGGCCCAAGCGCGGTAGTAGAGCGCTATCATGCGGTGCTGCAGGATGTTGACGAAATCGACGAAGGTCGTGTCGCTGGTCTGCTCGGCGTCGGCTCCGGTGAACCAGCGCTGCGAAAGCCGATCGAGCACCCAGCGCGTCAGATGCAGCGGCATCGGTCCTTCCGGTCCAAGCAGCCCCAGATTGGCGACGGTCACCCTTGCCAGGGCCTTGTCCCCGCCCTCCTGGAACTTGACGACGTCGCGCGCCGAGAAGCTCAGACGCACATGCTGGCCTAGCCTCGCCGGCTCGCGCTCGGCCGTTCCGGAATGGCCGAACAACCCGCGGCGCTGCTCCAGCCGTCGCAGCAACTCGAAAAAGTCGAAGTCCTCCGACAACATTTCGGCCGCGACCGTTGCGGGCTGCGCTAGATCAGGTAGCGATTGCCGGGCGTCATCGGCCATGGCACATCCTCCTGCTTCTGCAGCAACCGCGTACGGGTCCGCACAAAACCGTTTATCCCCGCATGGCGGGCGAACAGCCGCGAAAGCAGGGCCGAAAGCAGCAGTGAGCTTTGCCCCGCCAGCACGGACTGGTCGACATGCAGTGTTACCTCGGTGCCGCGTCCAAAACACATTGGCCCGTCAATCTGCAGCCTCTCAATCACCGGGCGCGAATCAATGCGCACGATCGAATGCACGTTGCGGGCAAGGGCCGGATCGCCCCGATCGGCATAGAGGTCGAGCAAGGCATGCAGCGGATCGACTCCCCGACCTTCCTTGGCAAGGCTGAGGAAGTTGAGCGAGAGCTGGGCCACCAGACGCCAGGCGAGATTGTCGGCGCGCGATTCGCCTTCAGCGCCGCCCGGCAGGGATGCCGGGACCGCCGGCTGCGGCGGCCGCAGCGCTCCAAGCAAGCGCACCGCTTCGACTGGATCTGCCGTCTCCAGAGTCAGCGTCGGCGTGTCGTCCAGGATCGGCAGGTCGCGATTGGTGCAAAGCGCCACGATGCCGAGACGCTTGAGCAGCCGGTTTGGCACGCTTCCTGCGGGCCGCGAGACGGCGATAAAGACGTCGTCGCCGGTGTAGGAGGTGCGGGTCAGGCCGTCGCGCCGCTCGTCCTCGGTGGCCCGGCGCGGACGCCGCTCGGTCGAATAGACCCAGCCGCTGCCGCGGTTCTGCCCCAGGCTGAACAATTCGGGAATCGTCGCCTCGCTGCTTTCGGCGTCGGCATCCTCGACCTGTGTGACCCGAAAGATCTCGAAATCCCGCGCCCGGGTGCGGTCGGCATGCAGCACCTGACGGGTTTTGCGCGGATCGATCTCGATGTCGTTGCATTCGCGTTCGAAGAGATTGATGACCGGCGTCACGAACAGCTCGAAATCGGCAGCCGTCACATCGGCGAGTTCTGGCACCGCACGCCGGAACAGGAAGATGATCTCGATCGCCGCCTCACATGTGCGCACCACCGGCTGGAGGCCAGAGACCCGTACGTAATGAAAGCGCTCCGGGATCATGAAGTATTCGCGCAGCAGCCGGTAGCCCTCGAAGGTCGCACGGGTGCGTGGCATCAACGCTTCGTCGTCGCGAATGCCTATCATTTCGGGCTCGGGCAGCGCTGTTATCGGATTGGCCTTGCCCTGCGCGCGCGCGCCGAGCGCCGAGCAGGCGCCGAAGATTGCATCGAAAAGCACCGGCGCCTTGGCGCGCCCGGCGAAATAAAGGTCGAGACGGTCGAGCGACAAGTCGCTGAGCTTTCCTTTTCCTGTCCGGGCGAGCGTTACCCGGAACGCCGCCTCGGCGCGCACGCCGCCGATCGGCGCGATTGCGGCGGCGGCGAGCGCACTGCGATCCTGGAAATAGCTGACCGAGGTGACGGCGATCGGCCACAGCGTCACCTCCTGCGCGGTGGTAAAGGTGGAGCGTGTCGAAAGCCCTGGATGCAGGGCAGAGACCAATCGTGTGCCGCGCGCGATGGCGTGACCTGCGAGCATCGACTGCACTTGCTGGCCGGGTTTCAGGACCGCCATCGCCGTCGCCGGCGCTGGCGCGACCAGATCGGGGTAAAGCACATCGAGCACTGCGCGCGAGAAGCGCGAGCGCTCCGCGTCGACCTTCAGACGGGTCCGCGCCGCCAGGAAGGCGACGCCGTCGAGCAGCCGTTCGACATAAGGGTCGGGACATGGGACCGTGTCGAGGGAAAGATTGCGGGCGACCGCCGGATGCATGTCTGCGAATTCCGCCGCCAGGGCGCGGATATGGGTCAACTCCTCTTCGTAATACTCCACAAAGACCCGATCCATCTCAGGTCTCCCTGAATTCGGTTCGTGCCAGCCCGTTGTCGAGATTGATCGTGGTGCGCAGCCGCATACGCTCCGGTGTGGGGGCCATGATCAGCACCGCGTCGATCTCGATCTTCAGGCCGATGTTTTTGTCGCCGAGCGTGACGTTGACGATTGTGGCACTCTCCTTCAGGCGCGGCTCGAAGGTGGCGAGCACCGCGCGGATCTCTCGTGCCAGGGAATCGCGGTCGAAATCCCGCGACGAACGGCCGGAAAAAGACGGCACCCCGAAATTGACCACGCTGCGGCGCACCTGCGGAAAGTCAGCGAGCGAGGGCAGTTCGTCCAGGGGCTGTTCGTGTTCGGCGTCGGAGAGCATCGGTACGGATTCGAAGCGCTCGGTGTTGAACAGGGCCTCGATGTCGCGGCGCACGGCCTCTCTCAACACGCGTGCCGAAACGACCACGCCGCGGCCTTCGATCTCGGCGCGATGCTGGCTCTGGAAGACCAGCCGGTGCAGGCGCCGTTTTTGCTCGGATGTGAGTTCGGCGTCGGCGTCGATGGCGCGTGCGCTGCCGGCAAGAAGAGCCTCGACGCGCTCGGCGCCGAGTTCTTCATCCAACAGACGGCGCAGCCCCTCGATCTCCGACGTCAGTCCAGGCAAGTCGTTGACGAGGCGATCCCAAAGGGATGGCTGGACCGCCTCGCGCCTTGCCCGCGAACTGCCGCCAGGCTGCGCTCTCGCGCCAGGCCGCCTGGTCTCACTTGCCGACATAGACGTCCATTTCGATCTCGTCGTCCTTGTCGTAGACGAACTTGATCTTCTTGTAGGCGAAGCTGACTTCTTCCTCGATCAGGTCCGCCTCGTCGGGAGCCTGCCGCATGTCGTATTCCATGATCGACGCGTCGGTGAGCGTCACGACCAGATAGTCGCTGGTCTCGCCGTCAATGGTGCGGCGTGCCGAAAACACCACCTCGTCGAGCGCCTTGTTCTCGAACAACGCCTTCTTCAGATATGGCGACGACTTGTCGTAGTGCTTGAAGAACTTGATCATTCCCATCGACACACGGCCGCGTCTTGAAAGCGAATTCGGATCATAAGGCGCCATCATCTTGTAATCGACGCCATGCACTTCGATCTCGTCTTCATGCCCGTCGCGCTTGCTGGGCCCCTTGATGTCGGGAACTTTCAAAAAACCATCAATCTTCATTGAAGGAGCATCGCTTCTGTCTGTGGTCGGCATTGTCTTTCTCCACCGCTTTCAAATGAAACAGGATGATGACTTCGCTGCACTTTAGCCCTTCACGGACGGCAGTTCCGACACCAACCGCAGCGAGGCGTTGATGCCCTCCAACTGGTAATGCGGACGCAGGTAGAAACGGGCGTTGTAGTAACCGGGTCTGCCTTCGACGCTGTCGACCTGAACCTCGGCCGCAGCAAGCGGTCGCTTGGCTCGCGCCTTGTCGTCGGCAAAGGCGGGATTGGCCAGCACGTAGCGGTTGATCCATTCGGTCAACCATGTCTCCATGTCGGTGCGTTCCTTGAACGAGCCGATCTTGTCGCGCGCGATCGCCTTGAGGTAATGGGCAAAACGCGAGACCGGGAAGAGATAGGGCAGGTTGGCGCTCAGCCTTTCGTTCGACTGGGCGTCGGGGTCGACCAGACGCCCGGCGCGCGTCTCGTCGTCCTGAAGCGAGTGCGCCCCGATGAAGGCTGCGAGATCGGTGTTCTTGCGGTGCAAGATCGGCATCAGGCCGAGCTTCGCCAGTTCCGCCTCACGCCGGTCGTCGATGGCAACTTCGGTCGGGCATTTCATCGCAATCGAACCGTCGTCCGTCGGGAAAGCGTGCACCGGCAGGTTGAGCACCGTGCCGCCATTCTCGACGCCGCGGATCTGCGTTCCCCAGCCATAGAGCTTGTGGCTGCGGTTGATGTTCACGCCCATCGGGAAAGCGGCGTTCATCCAGACATATTTGTTGTGGTCGCCGCTTACCTCTTCCTCGAAGGTGAAGCCCTTCACCGGAACGGTCTCCGAGCCGTAGGGCAGGCGTGCCAATACGCGCGGCATGGTGAGGCCGATATAGCGGGCGTCCTCGCTCTCGCGCAGCGACTGCCATGATGCATAGGCCGGGTTGTTCACGATCATTTGCAGGTCTTGCGGGTTCGGCAGTTCCTGCCAGCTGTCCATCCGAAACAGCCGCGGCGAGGCGGCCGCGATGAAGGGGGTGTGCGCCGAGGCACAGACACCCGAGATGTTGCGCAGCAGGCCGACGTCGCGCGGGTGGTTGGAGAACTCGTAGGCGCCGATGATGCAGCCGATCGGCTCGCCGCCCAGCATCGAATACTCGTCGGTGTAGACTTTCTTGAAGATTGGGCTCTGGTCCCACATCTGGCCTTCATAGTCTTCCAGCGTGTCGGCCAACTGCTCCTTGGAGATGTTCATCACCCGGATCTTCAGCTTGGTATCCGTCTCGGTGTTGTTGATGAGGTACCAGAGGCCCCGCCAGGTGCCTTCCATCTCCCGCACTTCGGGGGCATGCAGGATCTCGTTGACCTGCGTCGTCAGCATCTTGTCGATGCCCGCGATCAGCGACTTGATCGACTTGATCGCGTTGGACGAGATGGTCGTTGTCTCGGATCGGGACTGAGCGGCCAGCGCCAGGTTGCGCACCAGTTGCTGCAGCTTCTCGGTGTCGTCCTTCCTGACCTTGAAATCCTTTTCAAGCAGGCCGCTGAATTCACCCAGATCTATGGCCTCCGCCTCGGCGGTTGCGACTGCGGTCTTTTGCTGTTCAGCCATGACTTACTCCTCGCCCTTGCCGTCGGACATCGCCTGGCTGGCGATCTTGCTCAGCAAAGGCTCGTTGTTGAGAAGCTGCGCAATGCGCTTTTCAGCATCGACGCGGCCATCCATGAAGCCCAGCAGTTCCTCGAGTTGCCGCCGCATCTTGAGGATCTCGGCCAGTTGCGGCACCTGCTCGGCGATCTTGTCGGGCGCGAAATCACCCATTTTGGAAAAGGTGAGATCGATCGCCAATTCCTCGTCCCGCTCGGCGCCTTCGGCTTGCGGCAACGTGTTCTTCACGCGTGCCTTCACGCGCGGTCCCATCGCTTCCATGAATTTGGGGAAGCGATTGGCGTCGGTTTCGACGAAATTGCGGTCCAGAACCGACTTCGACGCTTCCTTGGTCTGCGAGGCGCCGGAAAGGTCGGCCATGACAGCCATGACGAACGGCAACTCGATCGTCGTGGGGCTGCCGTAGGTTTCGACGTCATAGGCGATCTGCACGCGCGGGGCGCGGTTTCTTTCGATGACCTTGGCTTTGCTCTCTGCTGGCATGCTGGTTACCTTTCATCCTTCTGGGCCGGCTTCTTGGGATCGGCGACACCGGCAAGCAGCCGGAATTCCTTCAGCCCCGACGGGGCGAGATCTTCCATCAGTTCCACGAAATCCATGTGCACCATCCTGCGCACGCGCCGGGCGAGGTGCGGGATAGGGCTGGACGGTTCGGTGCGGTCGTAGAAGGCGACCACGAGATCGAGGCATTTGACGACATCGTCGCGCGAGTTGATCCGGTCAGGCAGGCCGGCGCTGGCTTCCACAGAGCTTGCCACACTTGCCATCGTTTCGGCTCCATGACCGTTTTGGGTGGGCGTCGATGCCGGCTGGGCCGGCTGCGGGGCAGGCTTTGCCGCACCGTTGGCCATGGCGCCGGCGCTGGAATTCCGCTCCAGCGTCGTCAGCAGGCGCTGCAGGAACTTCTTCAGATCCGGAACGGCCGCGCCGTTGCCGTCGATGCGAGCATTGAGCGCGGCATCCACCGCCTCCAGCGCCGAAATCGCGGCGCGCGCATCGGCCAAAAGTGTCGTGACAGTGTCCGCGGCCTGATCGATCTGCGCCGCGCATCCCGTGCGCACCCGGTTCAGCAGCTGGTTGTGGGCGGCCGTCAGCGCCGCCTTTTCGGCGGTTCCGAGGCCCGAGGCAGCTTCCTGGAGCATGACGCGCTCGTCGAGCGCTGCCTGTTCCAGGTCTCGCCCGCTGATCGGCCCGATGGCGCGCGGTGAGAAGAAGACGGTGTGCCTGAGGTTGGCCAGCAGGCCTTCCTGGCCGTTCTGGAGCTCAAGCAGAGCATTGATGCGTCGCAGCGCCGCGTCGCGGGGCGTGGCACCTATCCGCATAGCCGGATGCATCGTATCCCAGTACTGGTCGAACGTCCTTGCGATCAGGGTCAGCCCCTGTGCGAGGCCGGCGAGCTTCTCTTCGTTGGCCAGCGCGCGCGTGACGATGACCAGAAGGCGCAAATCCCGGCCGCGCGACTGCAACTCTTCCGATTTTTCGAGGACGGCCGCCCAGTCGACGGAGCTGGTTGACTGCGAAACCTTGTTGCCGCCGTCGTGGACGACCTTGAGCTGGGCTTCCGTGAGCCGCTCCAGCTCATGAAAAGCCGGGTCGTTGCGCAAATCCGCTCCCGACGGGTTGTCACCGTCCAGAGGATTCAGCCAGAGTGCGAGATCAATCACACCTACCCCCCGCAAGCCGCCCCGTGCCCCCCATGTGACGCAACGTTATCATCGGTACCCTGCCACGACAATTGAGCAGATGCTCGAAAACTCACACAAGCTGAATGCTCGGTTATCTTTCAACGAAACCCATGGGCGATCGGAGGACCCGGTATGCGCAACGTCGTTGGCATCGCAGTGCTGGTTCCTAGCGGGAGTTTGCTAGTCTTGTGTAACGACAAGGTGCCGCCCGAACGGGCCAAAAGGGCCCGCTCGTCACATGGCTTTGTCAAGCAGCCGCTTCTGTGGCAGGGTAGGGTCAGCAGATTTCGGGGGCAGGTTCGAATGGAACAGCGCCGGTCGTCGCAGAGTTTCAAGCGCAAGGAACTCGTTGCGAAGCTCAATCCCACGGGGGTGCGCGCCTTCAAGGCCGCCGCCGACACGGCCAAGTTGCGCGGCAACCCTTATGTCGAACTGGTCCACTTCGTCCAGCAACTGGTGCTATCTGAGCGCTCGGACGTGCAGATGATCGTCGCTAATGCCGGGCTGGATGTCAGCCGGCTGACGGCAGATATGACCCGTGCCGTCGACAAGCTGCCCTATGGCGCGACCTCGCTGGAGGAATTCTCCGATCACATCTTCCACGCCATCCAGGAAGGCTGGAACCTGGCCACACTAGAATTTGGGGTCGAGGAGGTGCGCAGCGCGCATATTCTTCTGGCATGCCTGAAGACACCGGTGCTGGAAGGTCTAGTTTCGAAGATCAGCGCTGAATTCGACAAGATCGACGCGGATGGGGTTATCGCCCGCTTTTCGGATGTGGTCGAAGGCTCTCTCGAAGCCGGCTCACCGCCTGCCGCAGTTGCCGCCGAAACGTCGATGAATCGGGGCCGGGGGGGCGACTCGGCACTCGCCAAATACGCCACCGACCTCACCCAGCGCGCCCGCGACGGCAAGATCGATCCGGTCGTCGGACGCGATGCGGAGATCCGCCAGATCATCGACATCCTGATGCGGCGCCGGCAAAACAACCCGATCTTGACCGGCGAGGCGGGTGTCGGCAAAACGGCGGTCGTCGAGGGCTTTGCCTTGCGCATTGCCCAAGGCGACGTGCCGCCGGCGCTTCAGAACGTCAGCGTACGCATGCTCGATGTGGGGCTGATGCAGGCGGGCGCCAGCGTCAAGGGCGAGTTCGAAAAGCGGCTGAAGGCCGTCATCGACGAGGTCCAGCAGTCAGAGATCCCGCTCATCCTGTTCATCGACGAAGCCCACACGCTGATCGGCGCCGGTGGCGCGGCGGGAACCGGCGACGCCGCCAATCTCCTCAAACCCGCTCTGGCGCGCGGCGAGCTTCGCACCATCGCCGCCACGACCTGGGCCGAATACAAGCAGCACATCGAGAAGGACCCGGCGCTGACCCGTCGGTTCCAGGTCGTCAAGATCGACGAGCCTTCCGAAACGGTCGCCGTATTGATGTTGCGCGGTGTCGCCGGCGTTCTCGAGCAGCACCACCAGGTGCAGATCCTCGACGAGGCGATCGAGGCCTCGGTTTCGCTTTCGCACCGTTATATCGCGGCCAGGCAGTTGCCCGACAAGGCGGTCAGCCTACTTGACACCGCCTGCGCGCGCGTTGCCATCTCGCAGCACGCGACGCCTGCCGAGGTCGAGGACATTCTGCGCCGTCGCCAGGCGCTCGAGGTCGAGGAAGGGATCATCTCCCGCGAGGCGGCGATCGGCATCGACGTGACCGACAGACAGGCGCGCGTAAAGGCCGGGTTGGCGGAAGCCGAGACCGCGCTTGCGGCAGCGCAAGAGCGCTGGGACCGAGAGAAGGCGCTTGTGAGCGCGATTCTCGATCTGCGCGCCAAACTCCGTGGCGAGGGCATGCCCCTTGAGGCGCAGGAAAGCGGGGAAGCTCCGGGGCAAGCTGTCGACGCGCCAGCGGGCGAGGCGCCTAGGACACAGGCTGCCCACGAGCCTGCTCCTGCGCCCGATACCGCCGCTGATCTGGCGCGGCTTCGCGAATTGATGGCGGAACTCGCCGCAGCGCAGGGCGAGACGCCGTTGATCCTGCCCTCGGTGGACCGTAACGCGGTGGCGGCGGTTGTCCAGGACTGGACCGGCATTCCGACCGGAAGGATGCTGTCCAGCCAGACCGAGAAAGCGCTCAAGCTCGCGGCTACCTTGTCCGAGCGCGTGGTCGGTCAGGACCATGCGATGGAGATGATCGCGCGGCGCGTGCAGACCAGCCGCGCCGGTCTCGGCGCACCGGAAAAGCCGGTCGGCGTGTTCCTGCTTTGCGGCCCCTCGGGCGTCGGCAAGACCGAGACAGCCCTGGCGCTGGCCGAGACGCTCTATGGCGGAGAGCAGAACCTGATTTCAATCAACATGTCGGAGTTCCAGGAGGCGCATACGGTCTCGACGCTGAAGGGCGCGCCGCCCGGTTATGTCGGCTATGGCAAGGGCGGCATCCTGACCGAGGCCGTGCGGCGCAAGCCCTATTCGGTGATTCTGCTCGATGAGGTCGAGAAGGCGCATCCCGACGTGCACGAGATCTTCTTCCAGGTCTTTGACAAGGGAATGATGGACGATAGCGAAGGGCGCAGGATCGACTTCAAGAACACGCTGATCCTGCTCACCTCGAATGTCGGTTCCGAGGTCATCATGGACCGCACGAGGAACGGCACCCTGCGCACCGGCATCGACGATCTGGACACTGCTTTGCGCGGTCCGCTGCTGAAAGTGTTTCCGGCCGCTTTCCTCGGCCGCGTGGTGACAATCCCTTACTACCCGCTTTCGGACACGATGATCGAGGCGATCACCACACACCAGTTCGCCAAGATCGCGCGGCGTCTCAAAGCCAGCAACCAAGCAGAGTTGGTGATCGGCGAGGGTGTCATGGACATGGTCAAGGCGCGCTGCACCGAGATCGAATCTGGTGGGCGCATGATCGACGCCATTCTCACCAACACGCTGCTGCCGGAACTCAGCCGCAGCGTGCTCAATCGCACGCTCGAGGGCAAGAAGATGACAAAAGTCATCGTCGGCGCCTCGGCGCAAGGATTTACCTACTTGTTCGAATAGAGCCCGAGATGGGATTCGCGGTCACGCATTCGCGCAATCTAAGATCTTGAAGCACAATGCATGGACGGACGCCGTTAATCAACGCACCTTCGCCGCCAATCGGAGCTCTGCGTGGTCCGCAAATGACGCGCAGCCGCAGAGAGCGTGCCGTGCTTGGCGACCGCGAGCACAAATCTGAAATCATCCCAGTTCAATGTGCCCGCCACCTTTGCGGCTTGGACTGTCGGCTCGCATCCCGGCCGAAACGGCGTCTCATTCGTCAGGCGAGCCTCAGCCCAATTCCTCTCCGCACTGTCACAGAATCAACGAACAAAGGAGCGCCATCCGTAACTCGTATCGTATGATGTTCGTTCTCTGGATCGACGCTAGACAAATACGCTCACCCTTGAGCAGTGCTGGACCAGCGTTCACTCTCGACGGACGCGCTCGAACCATGGGGGCCGTCCTCTCCCTCCAACGCGTAAGCGCCCGGCTGATCCCTGCGCCTTCACCCGGGTGCGACACCGCAGGCCGAGCAATCGGTTCGCGCGGCTCAATGAGCAGTGGGAGGTGGCGATCTGGTAGCAGTGGCGAAATGCTGGCGCGAATGCGCGCGCCGCGCCAACTCATTCGGATCGCAGAGTCACGCGACTAGAAGGCGACCTTCAGTCCGAGCTTGGCGCCCATAGTGGAACTGTCGGACGACACCTTACCACGGACTTCGCCGTTGACGGTCGTCAACTCCGAGACCTTCAGGTTGAAGCCGGCCGACAGCGCCGCGGAGAAATCGGCATCGTCAAAGGAGATCGTCCTGGTGTCGATTTCGGTCGTGTTCTTGTAACCGAAACGCTGCTGCAATTCGGCCCGTGCATAGGGGCTGAACACCATCCCGTTGCTTAGCTTGTAGTCGCCATAGATCCCAGGCTCGACCTTAAACGCGCCAAAGGAAAGCCGGCTCTTGCCGAACTGGTTGCCGCCGCTGTCGGTAAAGGAATCGCCGCGGAATGACACGCCAAGCAGGCCACCGCGCAGGTCGAAACGGGTGCGCTCGCCCAAGGTGAAGATGTGGCCGACCGATCCCGTAACCGCATAGCCCTCGGTGTCATAGCTGCCTGTGGTGCCGAGCACGCCGTTGGTCACGTCGCTTCCGCCGAAGAAACCGGAGGCGGAGACCAGGGCGTAATTGGCGTCGTTGCGCAACAGCGCGTAGCCGCCGAACATGCCGGCCTTGTTGGTGCCCTCGCCTATGGCGTCAAATCCACGGAACGCGCCAAGGTTGACGTCTGTCGAGGCATAGCCGGCGAAAATACCGATGTTGAGACCATACTCATTGTCGAACTGGAAATGCTTGGCGGCATTGAAATCCAGGCTGATCGCGGCCGAAAAATCATTGGCATCGAAGCTCGGACCGGGGCCATTCAAACCGCCGCCACTGATAGTGTAGCCGTCATGCTCGGTATGAGCGAATTGGCCGGAGGCAAAGACGCCGAAGCTGGACGAAACCGGCACCATTCCAGACCCGGATGCGGGCGAAAGGGGGAGGTCAGCATCGATCGCGTCGCGGTTTATGCCGTAGAGAGCATCGATTGCCACCGTGACCGCCCCGGCGTTGGTGGCGCTGATCGGCGCCGCCGCAATACCGAAATTGGCCGGCGTTGCGCGCAGGAACAAGCCCCCATTCGGGCCAGTGACGATCGCATAGGTGAAAAGTGAGCCCAGGGTGCCTGGAGTGCCTTGGATGTTGAAAATCCCGGCGATCGGCCCGCCGGTCGAGACGATGATCGGAATATCGGTCGCCTGCGTGAATTGGGGCGTGCCCAGCAGGTTGACGATGATGGTGTTGACGCCGGTGGCCGAAAATGCGTTGCCGACGAGTTGATCCGACTGCAGCGTCTGTTGATTGATGTCGAGGCCGATGCTTGCTCCATTGAGGGTGAGGCCGCCCAGCGTCAACACGTCATCGGCGGCACCGTCCGCCAGGTTGATCAGCGAATTCGTCGCGATGATCGAACCTGGCATAGTGACGTTGCCGCTGATGAACAGCGTCGAGCCATTGCCGAGATTGAGTTGGTTGATGCCTTGCGTGCCACCGCTGAAACGGAGCGTGGATTGGTCGGCGGAGAAACTATTGAACCCGGCGAAATTCTGGCTTTTGCCGCCGGCAGCAAGGTCGGTATCGGTGACGGTGCCATTGGCATTGGTTCCACTGAAAAGAACGTGATCGCTCAGATTGAGCGGATCGACCGCGCCGGATCCGTTGATGATCAGCGTGTCGGGTCCAAGGCCAGTGATGTCACCGCCGATGGTTCCGCCGGAGAGCTGGACGTGGTCTGCGTCGATGCCACCCTTGATGGTGCCGCCGGAAACCGAAACTTGGTCGAACCCGGCTCCGCCGCTGACATTGCCGTCGACGGTGCCACCAGATACCGTGATCGTATCATTGCCTGCGTCTCCGGTCACGGCGCTGTGGACCGTGCCACCGCTGATAGCCAGCGTGTCGTTGCCATCGTCACCGCTCAGACTAGCGTCGAGGACGCTCCCGGTCATGGTGAAGTGGTCGTCGCCGTCGCCAAGCCCGAGGGCACCTCCTCCTTCCGAATCGCCGTGAATAATGGCGCCCTTCTTGATGGTGACGCTGTCGGCGCCGCCATTTGTCAAAACAGAACCCGCGACAATGCCGCCGTCGCCATCGGCCAAGCTTGTATCGTGTCCTATGATGATGGTGTCGGCGCCATCGCCACCGATGACTGAGCCGCCAATTTCACCGCCGGTCAACTCCAGCGAATTGTTGCCTTCGCCAAGGGAGACGCTCAGAATGGTGCCGCTGTGGATGGTGACCGTGTCATCGCCCGCACCAGTGTCGAGATTGGCATCGACTTGCGGCGCAAACGGCTCACTGTTGAAAACCCCATCGGACATGTCGAACCGGTCGTTGCCGCCAAGGAGTTGAATGGTCCCCGTGCCCGGTTGCAAGGAGGTCGTTACCTCCGAGCTTATCGGCGGCAGGCCACTTACGCTGGGTGTCGCCGTACTGTTGTTCAGGATGCCGCCAACGATGTTCACAACGTCGTCGCCATTGCCGTCATAGTCGTTGACGATGACAGTCGACGAACTGTTGTCTTGCCCTTGGTAACCCTCGAACCCCGTCGTGAATACGCCGCCGAAGTCCTGGACAGTTCCGGCTGTGTTGCACGAGGCCGTGACCGACGTCGTTTGGAAGGTCGTTACGGCGGAGACGCCAGACCCGACTGTTGTCGAGGCGCCCTCGGCGGTGGCGGTGCAGGCTGCCGCGCCAGACATTTGGAACGTGGACGCTGCCGCTAACGCAAGCAACGGGACACCCCCCAGTTGATAAACCCTGCGCGGCACTCTCATTCGACCTCACTTACGAGAAATCGATACCGTCACAAATTAGGCTATTAAAATCGCTCGGCGACCCATCTGGTGGGTTCGATGCCTTGCTGACCGGAAGTGTACGCGGCGCGCTGCCCTATGGCAATGGAAAGGCGTTCGCCCTCAGACCATTGTAACGCCATATGTGGCGACAAGGTCACTATCGAAAACTCCGATCGAACTGCTGACATGGCAGTACATCAACGTCAGAGGAGACTGTTACAGCTCAGAATAGGCTGCCGAAACGGTCATATCTCCTGCATGGGCGACCTTGCGGTCAAAGCTCGCCCATATTTCGCCGCCACATTGCTGCGCCCAGCGGTGGCAGAAAGAAAAATCGGTCGGCAAATCCACATCGGGCGTCACGATCTTTGAAAACGGCGTCAGAAAGCTGTCGAACTGTGCGGTGTATTTGTTGTTTTTGTAGCGAGACCGGTTCACCGTTTCTGGAAGTTTCTCGATTATCTCGGTGACGCAGTCGCGGGACACCAAAAAGACGCCCGTGCCGCATAGCGACACCCGGACGAAGCCGCTCATCTCCTGGCGGGGTTCGATGATGGTTCCGACGAACTCCAGACTCCGTGCAAAGGCCTTTTCGAAGGGCAGTTTCGACAGCGAGTGAAGTCTGCGGAGATCGATCAGGCGCCGAGGATACAAAGTGCCGACCACCGGCTTCTCAAGCGCCAGCATCGCGGCGATAAGATCAGGCGAAAAGCCCATATCGCTGTCGATCATCAGGATGTGGCTGCAATCCGGTTTGTTGTAGTAGAAATTGGTCAGCAAATAGTTCCGGGAAAATGGGATATCCGTGTACTCGATTTCGGACAGCGTGAAGGCGTAGCTGGACAGGCTCTTGTGGGTCAGGGCCGCGAACAGGCTGCGGACGAACACGCTTTTGTAAGCGGCTCCATAAACCGGCAGCGCAAGGTTGATCTTGGTTGGCATTTTGTCCTCCACAATCCAGCGACTGAGCGCATACAAATCCCTTTCACCTATCTTTGATACGATTCTTGGTATAAAAATCTGCTGGCCTTTGGGGGCGCAGGTACAGACGCTCGGGCAGGATTGGGTTTTGCGTCGTGGTGCGCTGTTTGGAAGGCTGCGAGATCAACATTGACGCAGGCGGGACCGAGCATGCTGACATGACCCATCGCCTCAGACTCTTGTTTCGTATCCCGCTGCTTCTGCTTCTGATGCTCCTTGGCTCGGCCGGCGCTCGCGCGGCGGTCGAACAGACCGCGTCGCCGCAACCACGCAACCGGCTGGCGATCGTCATCGGCAATTCGAACTATCAAAGCACCCGGCTTGAGCATCTCCCCAATGCAACAAACGATGCCATAAGGCTTTCAGGGAGCTTGAAGCGGCTGAATTTTGAAGTCCTGACTGGGACCGATCTTTCGACCCAAGGTTTTGCCAAACTCCTGCAAGACGCTGAAGCGCGGTTACCGAGCGCCAGTGCCGTTTTGATTTTCTATGCCGGTCACGGCGTCCAACTGAATGGCGAAAACTACCTGCTCTCGGTTGATACGCCCGATCCTGAAAGCCTGGAAAAACTGACGGGCAGCGCCATCAAGCTAAATGATGTGATCGCGCGGTTCGCGCGACGCGACCGCCAGACATTCATATTCCTGGACGCCTGCCGCAACAATCCGCTCGGTTCTGGCAGCGGCGCGAGCAATGGTCTGGCGCAAGTTGAAGTCGGTGAAAATACATTCGTTGCCTTTGCCACTCAGCCTGGAAATGTCACGGCAGATGGCGGCGGCGAAAACAGCCCGTTCACCACCGCACTGCTGAAGAATGTCGAGATCCCCGGGCTCAGCATTTCGGACATGATGATCCGTGTGCGCAACGAAACTGAGGCGCTGACGGTCGGCCGTCAAGTGCCTTGGGATCAATCCAACCTGCGCGAGCAGTTCTATTTCACCGAGCAACAGGTGCTCGATCCGGGACAGTTGAGCGCAAGCCTTTCACGCATCCTGGCAGACCCCACAGCAAAGAAGAGGTTGCAGGTCGAACTTGCCTCAAATGACCTGCAAACAGCCGTGGTCATCGTTGGACAGACGTTGCGGTCGGTCGAGATTCCCGCACCGTCATCCAGTTTGGCGCAGCCTGTTGGCACTCAGGTTGCCAATTTGTCGCCCGCTGAAGGGGTTGAAGACGCTCGCCAAAGTGTCGTCTCCGGTCTCGAAACCCTTATAATCGGCGCGTCCGCGGGCGTGGGGGACAAGGACAAGACGGCCGATCTTGCACGCAACATTCAGACGGAACTTCGTCGCCTGGGCTGCTACCGGATGCAGGTTGATGGGGATTGGGGCACGGGCTCAATTCGTGCTCTCACTGACTACTACAAAAACACCAAGCAGGTCGCAGCAACGACTGAGCCGAGCGTCGGACTGCTCGGCGATCTCTTTCTGCGCTCAGGCAGAATCTGCAAGCAACCGGTCATCGTCAAGGCCAAGCCGGCTAAAGTGGCGTCGGATGCCGCCCCGTCGCGCAACACCCCCAGGGGGATGACTGCAAAGCGCTCGCCAGCCGCGCCGAGACGTCCCGCGGCTCCCCCACCCGACATTTCCGGGGGCATCGGCATTGGCGGTGTATTCTAGGCGGCCGCCTTTGCTCACGCCCTCACTTCCCACGGAGCGAACGGGAATGATGGGGCCTTGGGGGTGCTTCACCGCATCGTCTAGCCGCCGTTCCCTTGCAGTGTGTTGCGCCAGATCTGTGCAAGCCCGGCAACCCGGCCGGTCTACAGCGTCCATTGCCCCAGTCGCCAAGGTGGCTCAAGCGACACGAGAGCTGATGGATGCAGTGAGGCAACGAAAACGAGACGGCGTATCACTCCAGTCGGAGACAGCTATGATCTGGCCCACTGAAACGGAGCGACTGAAGTACGTTTTGGGAAGGTTGGTGGGGCCCTGCTGAACACGGCCGATAGCGCCTGCGGACGCTTCGTGGTGATCGCGGATGTGCGTAACAATGTTTGAAGTTGCTAATTTCCTATCATCGCCGAGCAGCCTATCATCCTAGGTTTTCAACGGCTATGCGCTGGAACCCAGTTGGAAAATGCACGTTTCTCTTGTGGTCACTTCAACGACCACACGGAGGATCAAATGAACATCAAGATGCTCACAATGGGCGTGCTGACGCTTGCCATGATGAGTGGTTCAGCACTTGCCGCTAACAACACATCCGCTCTCGACGATCCGGCGAAGATGTCGCCGTTCTTCACCGATGCAGGCATGAAAACGCTGAGGTCGGAGGCGGATTTCAAAACCGCTTGGATGTCCATGAAGCCCGATGAACAGAAGGCGATACTGAAAGACTGCGGCGATACTACGCTTAACAAGGCGCATGCGGATTTCTGCGCTATGGCGAAAAAGATGGGCGGCTAAATTTAGCCTTTGAGGCCAACAAAAACGGGGGTGGACTGTTTGCCCGCCCCGCAGCGCGATCGCGCCCCGCGTCGCGATGATAGCGCGATCTTGGCGGCTCCATTGCATAGCTATGATCGTTCAACGACGAGCACCGCGCCATTGCTCGTTTGAAGCCCCCTGGGTCTTGAAGCACGGCAGCACGGGTCTCAAGTCGCAATGACCTCGGTTCTGCGTCGTGGCGACAGTGCTGCATCTTCCGCTGGGGCCGTGCCGCGGACGCGCTGCTCATCGAGCCAACCGGCGGCAATATAGGTAGATGCTGGTGTGAGGTAGCGTTGTCGAGGTCGGGAGCGCAATCAAACTCCGACAGAAATGACCCGACTAATCGCCAGGTGTGCTTTCCGAAGTGAGATGATTAGCCCTGCCGAGCATCGCCGAAATTCTGGGCTGCACTTGAAAGGATTTTACGAGATCGCTTTATAAGCCGCTGGTTTTGCTCGATAATCTCCTGAGTTTCCTTAATGCGGCGTTGCGTTTCATCCAAGCGGTTAACCAGCTTTTTGGTGTCGTCCATCTTTTGCATGAGAATGGCCGCCTTATCGTGATGTGTAACCTACTGCGTTAGCAACTCGCGCGGGCGGGAAATTGTTCCTTAGCCCAGGTCACGCGGCGCGGATGCAGCAGGCGATATCCCAACAGCAGCTACAATCTTTTGCATTTCGCCTTCCGATAATGTCACGTGCCCCGATTAAGGAGGGCACTCGCGCGTCGAGAGTACGTGACCCTTCAGCAAAACGAACTCGTCGCTCAAAGCGAAAAAGATGCGGACTTGAGCGATCCAGCAAGCAAGGCGATCCACTCGCCGTTCAGGCAGATCGTTGGAAAGGGAAGGTTAGTGGGGGAACATGTCCACTTCTTCGCCTTCTGTCGCATGTCTCAAAATCCAGATAGGTTAATATCGGTTCGCAGCAAATCAAGGTTCGGGAGCGGGCCGCACCAACTCCTGCGGCCTTCCCAAGTGACCCTGCCCGCTGGCTCCAGCCAGCGGGCTTTTTCGTGCCCGAAACACTACTCGAGGGAGGAGGTTCACCATACAGTGGTCGATTCCGACGGGATGTGCCACGCCCTATGGAAGGCCCGTCGCGGGAGCGGCGGGCTTTCTTGATGCTGTTTTCATCTCGGCACAATTTCCATGGCGCCGAATGGCATTCTATTCTCCGCATTGGTCACCAAGGTCCGGCAATTGCCTTGATTCTGTGTACGGACGCCGCCGCTGCCGTGAATAGACGCGGCCGGTTTGCGCTCTCTCCTTTGATCGCAGGCGGCTGACAAGACTCGCTAGCTCGGCGCAGTTTCGCCGCCGCGGATAAGGCGAGGAGCCCCCAGGGCTGATCAACCGCGAGCGACTGTCGTCCGTGACTGCCCGGTCGGGGGCGTCGATAGTCCCGCCGCCGCCACCGGTCCCTTGATATAAGTGGAATGTGTTCAAAGCCAGCAAGCTCTCGCCAGCGGGCTCTTTTACTGCACCAGTGACATTGCACTTAGGTGGGCGTGCCTGGGTCGCGCGGCATCTGCTGGTTAAGGAGTGTGGCTAGTGCCGTTACAATCTGCACGACGGCAAATGGCTTTGAAATCATGACGCTGTTTGGGACGCCCTGTTCAGCCCAATGGGGGGCACTGTCACCGCTGACGTAGACAACTGGCATTGCTGGTGAGGCGTGGCGGAAATATCTGGCGAGTTCCCATCCAGATTTTCCGTTCCCGAGACGAACGTCAGTGACCAGGGCGAGGATATTCGACGGGTCTGTGTCAAACACCTCGATCGCAATTTCCGCGTTTTTCGCACGAACGACCTCGAACCCAGCGTCCTCTAACCCGGATTCGATATCCATTAGGATCAGCGGCTCATCCTCTACGACCAAAATCACAACGCCAACTCACCGGTTCCCCTCAATGGAGGGCATCTTGCGACCTATCAGAAGATTAGTCCATGCTAATAGCCTCCGCTATTGACGTTAAAGGCGTGGGTGTCCGTCGCCGGCGAGAATTACCGGTAGCGGACGTATGGAAGTGAACATCATGCTTTCGCCGCTAACAGGCAGCTGAAGCATGGATTCCATCAAGGACCACCTTCGCAACATCGTTCGCCGTGATAGCGGCGGCTCGAAAGTTACTGGAGCCTGAAATTCCGCAAAGGCCGCTCTTTGGCGGCTGCATCAATGAGCGGAACGTAACATCTCTCGGCGGCTTATGCCCCGATGAGCACTCGCGGCGTCAACTTCCTCGACAGGTGGCTAAGCAGCAATCTGTCAGGCCTCGCCAGTTCAGACGTGATTACGGTTGCGGAGGCGATTGAAAAGCCTTTCGCCGACGCGAAGGCGATCGGGATCAGTAGCACCGAAATTGAGGAGGAGACCGGCAGCGTTTACGAAACAGTGCTCGACGCCATCGTTCATCATGGAGCGGGCGGGCTGTAGCCGCGAACGAAGATGCGCAAAAGAGGGGCAGACGACCGGGCAAGCGGGCGGCGGCGTAAAGCCCCGGTCGTCTATAGGCAACGTCAGCTGAGCTTGGAGGCACGCCGGCGCGGAGGGATGCGCTTGCAACGGCGCTTCTCCACGCTATGCCCATCAGCGGCGCCTACAATGGGGTTGCCGGCATATGGTGAATGAGCCGCTGCTATCCACAGGCACGCATTCCACCATTCTTAAGAGCACGGTCGGGGGCCTGCACTGGCCAATGTCGGGGTTTGCCTCACGTCTCCATCAAACAGTGCGACAAGCCTTCGTCGCCTGGCCAGCCGCTGGTGGGGCTTTGTTATTTCCGCTTTGGAAATGCGATCACCTTCGCCTCCAGGCTCCGGCTCCAGCGGCTCATGAACGGGCCGCTCATGCCAGAAGACTTGGCGCAGATCGCGCTGATCAACCCTTTGGCCACGGGGACGTGCAGTTGTAGAAGTGCAGATGCTCTTCAATATGCTGGGCGCTGTGCAACTTGCCGGGAATAGGCGGACCAAGCTCGGACAGCTTTGTCATGCGGGCTGCAACATCCCGCCCTGGTAAAGGTTCCGCAACCATTTTAGCCAAAACTGATTGAACTGCGGTTCGTGAGTGCTGTGTATGGGTTTGAAGGTTCAGTAAGCGGCTGATGCCGATCCTGGTTGAGAAGCCTCCCGAGGGCGAAGAATGGATTCGCGAAGTCAAGTGTGACGGCTATCGATCTCAGTTCACCAAGGATGAGGGCGGCGTGCGGATTTTCACGCGGCGCGGACTCGACTGCACGGCCAGATACCGAGACCTCGCCAAGGCAGCCGGCGACCTCAATGTCGAAAACGCCACCTTAAACGGCGAGATCATCGTGCTGAACGAGGCTCGGATCTCGGACTTCGGCCCGCTGCGCAATGCCATCACCAGCCGGCAGCATGACCTCTATTTCGTAGCCTTTGATCTGCTGCACCTCAACGGCCATGACCTTCGGGATGTGGCGCTGGAAGACTGTCGCGACATCCTGGCCGACTTGATCCCGCCGCACACCAGGATCCACTTCTATCAGCCTTTGCCCGGCGATGCTGCATTTTCCACCTTGTCGAGCAGCCCGGGCTGGAGGGCATGGTGTCGAAGCGCAATGACCGTATATACCGGAGCGGCCCATCGATGAACTGGGTGAAAGCAAAATGCCATACGGTGGCTGAATACGAGGTACTTGGCGTCGAACGTGAGCCGGGCAAGCCAGCCTTCGCTTTGATGGCCGATCGGAAGACCGGCCAGTGTGTCGGTTCTACCTTCACCAATTCCAGCCGAGCAATCCGAGAACGGCTGTGGAAACGCGTCCAGGAGCATGTGCGACCGGCGCCCAAGGGCATGAAGCGGCCGGCAACGCAATGGGTCAAGCCCGGCATCATCGGCCGTGTGAAGCATTTGCGAGGCGAGGAGGATTTGCGGCACGCTACATTGCAGAACTTTCGCGAGGAATGAGTAAGATGGTCGTCGCAAAGAATGATCAGGAGCGTATCACCTGTGCCTACGCCTGGATGTATGGCCAGCAGGCGCGCAAGGATGGCAAGGAACGCGCCGTGCCTGAGTATTGGCACGAGCATGCCGAGGCCTGGCTACAGGGCTTCGACGGACAGCCTTTAGAAGGGCCGGGTGCAGCGCCCCTTAGCAGAGGCGGAGCTTGACGAGGCCGCCATCGGCAAGCCGGGAAAGCAAAGCGCCGATCGACCTTATCGCCGAATGAGCACGCGCGGTGCGCCGTGCCATGGCCGCCCCGATCAATGATGCGGATTCAAGTTCGCTCATCCGCCGAGGTCGAACAGATGGGCAAACAGCTTCTCACTTTAAAACGGCGCGCCAAGCCTGGACTTATCCGATCATCATCCGCGAGGAGCTCTCGGCCAACATGGCGGGGTTTCCTGGGACTCGTGCCTGGTTGGGGATGGTGGCGGCCGCCCACTACCGGTCATCTCCCGCGGCGAGACCGGCGCCAGTAATGGAGGCCATTTAGGAAAAGTACGCCGACAGCACCACGGGCGAGTTGGTGCGATCCTTCGCTTGTCGGCCGAGGCCGACGGATCTCCGTGATGTTTGAACAACCGTCCTTTGACGCCCTCTCATCCGGACCGATGGTATTCCATTGGGCTAAGCCACTCCCCTTTCTGAGCCGCACCGCGCTAGCACCCGAATCAGGTCAAATGTGGCGGAAATACAACTGCACGCGCCGGGAAGCTCTGCTACCAACGGACAGGTTATGGGGGCCACTATGAAAAAGCTGCTTCTTGGTCTGTCGCTGTCTCTGCTGGCGTCCTCGGCGTTTGCTGCCGACGCCATCGTCGGAGAAGCCGCGCCCGTTTTTATTTGGACAGGCGGGTATGTCGGCGTCCAAGCAGGATATGCTTGGAGTGATGGCAACATACACCAAAATAATGGACCGGGGTTTATTGAGTCAGACCCTGACGGGTTCCTTGGGGGTGTCTTCGCTGGTTATAACTATCAGATGTCAAACGACGTCGTGATTGGTGCGGAACTGGACTTCGTGTCCGCCAATGTCGATGGCAGCGGCCAAATATTTGCCGCTCCTGGTCTGCCATTTCCGGGCGGCGTCGGGACTGAGGAGCTCAACTGGAGTGGGGCGGCAAGACTTCGCCTGGGATATGCCGCCGATCGCTTTCTTCCCTACATCGCGGGTGGCGTTGCATTTGGAGACATCGGCATCAGCAGTAACACCGGCGTAAGTTCTTTCGGAGATACATTCACGGGATGGACGATAGGCGCGGGCTTGGATTATGCCATGACGGCCAATCTGCTGCTGCGCGCCGAGTATCGCTATACTGACTTCGGCAAGGAAGCATTGCCGGCGGGGGTTGTTGATCTGACTACCAGCGAGGTTCGCTTAGGCTTCGCCTACAAGTTCTAGTCCTCTGAGCCCAATAGAGCCTGTCGCTTACCGCGATGGGCCTTTTGCGCAAGGATTAGCCGCTGACTGGCTGTTGTGAGCTTCGGCGATTTAGAGCTCGCATAGCTTTCCGCCCATCTTCGAGATTTACCTTCATAGGCAAAGGTAAAGTTGACAGTCACGTATCGGCCTTCGCGTTAGGTTCGTTCGCCCAGCCTTCAGGCAATCGGTCAAAGACACGAACCCTACTTAAAGCTCGGTGGGGGAATCACGCCGAGCTGTTTTTGGGAAGATATGTGCAACGACCAAGCGCACGAGGGAGCTAGGCGCAACGCAAGTCCCCAAAAAAGCCTTCACTGGGTATTTGGCCCGTTCGGGGGAAGGGTACTCCGGGGCAGGCAAGGGGCGCTGGTTTAGGGCAGCGCCTCCTTCGATGTCGTCGTCGCAAGTAGAGCGATCCTGGCAATAGCGAGGACGCGCCGTCGCGGTCGCACCTTTGGGAGGCGCACGACTGCCTCTGCATTCTGCATCCTGGGGCGCGTCTGCTTCTTTACCACTCGCAGGCTCGTTCGGGTAGGGCAGGATCGGAAACCTGCCGGTCTAGGCAATGCCAGGATGCTTTGGCGGCGGCTTGTTGCTCGTTCAATAGCAACCGATTGAACCCCGGGAGCTAATGCGACCGCGACGCTTTGAGTTTAGTTGAATAATGTCGGCCCTGTTGACCGGGCAGAACACCAGGCGACCTCGTTAAGTGACGTCCGAGATGGTCTACCGATGAGCGGCTTTACGACAACTCGCAGCGCCCGTCGGGCGCAGGATTGCCTCATAGGAACCTTTAAGAAAACCGGCCGTTGTTGGCGGTCCACCAGACCACAAAGGGGGCCACTTGGACCAGGATGATGCGGCACCGACACCGACTGGCGTACCAGGATTGGACTATGTCCTGCGCGGGGGATATGCCAGATACAGATCGCATCTAATCGAAGGACGTCCAGGCTCAGGCAAGACGACGCTCGGCCTGCAGTTCTTGATCGAAGGCGTCGCGGCAGGCGAAACCTGCCTCTACATCACCCTTTCTGAGAGCAAACGTGAGTTGCTTGCGGTCGCAACTCGTCACGGCTGGACCCTCGACGGCATCGTAATCCTTGAACTTGTGCCTCCGGAATTGAGCCTCGATCCATCACAGTTGCAGACGCTGGTGCACTCTTCCGACCTGGAACTCGGCGAAACCGTTCGATCCGCGCTGGCGGAGATAGAAACGCTGAAGCCTGATAGAGTTGTTTTCGACTCTCTTTCGGAGATTCGCCTTCTTTCGCAAGGTTCTTTGCGGTATAGGCGGCAGGTTCTGGCCTTGAAAAGCTTTTTCTTGCTCAACGACGCGACGGTCCTGCTTCTAGATGATCTCACCGCTGAGCATGACGACTTCAATCTACATTCCATTAGCCACGGCGTGATCCGCATGGAGCAGCTATCGCCAATCTATGGCAGTGAGCGCCGCCGTCTGCGGGTCATCAAGATGCGCGGTGTCGAGATCCGAGGTGGGTTCCATGATTTTGTCATCCGCCCCGGCGGAGTGATTGTGTTTCCGCGGCTTGTCGCGGCCGAACACGAAGAAGGATTGCACGGTCCCCCAGCCCTCAGCGACAGTTCTGTGGACGCACTCATGGGAGGCGGGCTCGCAAGGGGTACCAGCACCCTGTTGATTGGCCCCTCTGGTGTTGGGAAATCCACTATCGCCTCATCCTATGGCCATGCTGCGTTGTTGCGGGGTGAGCGCGTGCTGGTGCTCCTATTCGACGAAACCAAACGGATCTTTCTGACGCGTGCTGCCGGTGTTGGATTGGATCTGCAGAAGTTTGTTGACCAAGGGGCGCTTCTCCTCGAACAGATTGATCCAGCCGATTTGTCGCCGGGCGAACTATCAACCCTGATTCAAAAGGCCGTCGAATTGTCCGACGTGCGCATTGTTGTCATCGATAGCCTCACCGGATACTTAAACGCCCTAGCGGAACAACAGTATCTTGTCCTGCAAATGCATGAAATTTTGACTTACCTCAATCACAAAGGCGTTGTGACCATTCTGCTGCTTGCCAATCACGGGCTCATTGGCAACATGTCCGTCCCGATTGACATCACTTACCTCTGCGATGCGGTTATGCTGCTTAGGTTCTTTGAGAGCGGCGGTCGGCTCCGACGCGCGATCTCTGTTGTCAAGAAACGGGTCGGGCCGCATGAGGACACCATCCGGGAATTCAGGATCGGTAGCCAAGGTCTTGCTGTGGGAGAGCCACTGGCAGAGTTCCGGGGAATTTTGACGGGCGTGCCACTTTTCGAGGGAAAATCCTCGGAACTTCTGGAAGACAAGGACCGGGCATGAACGCCCGTGAGGGAGACGTGCTAATCCTTGCTCCGCTCGGGCGAGATGCCAAGCTAGCGGCCTCCATTCTCGCCGAAAGCGGGATCTCTACACATATCTGCAAAACCCTTGATGAGGTGGTGGCAGCACTCGAGACTGCCAGATGTCTCGTCGTCACCGAGGAAGCTTTGCTTCACGCTGATCGTACTGCGTTGGCAGCCTGGCTCGACATGCAGCCGGCTTGGTCGGACTATCCGATCGTATTGCTGGTGATGCGGGAGACGGAGTTCGACAAGCGGCTAAATTTTCTCGACCGGCACTTGATCGTCCTTGAACGGCCGTTCCTGGCCTCGAGCTTGGTCAACTCGGTCCGCTCGGCACTGCGTGCCCGCAGCCGCCAGTTAGAAGTCAAGTCGTACATCGAACAGAAGCAAGAAGTGGCTGATCGCCAGAAATTGTTGATCCGGGAACTCCATCATAGGGTAAAGAACACTCTTGCCAACGTTCGCGCCATGATGAGCGCCACAGCGCGAACGAGCGGGCGGGTGGAAGACTTTGTCCGCGACTTTTCGGCACGAATTGTCTCCCTCGCGGACACACATTCCATTCTGACTGACGACTACTGGCAGACCGCGTCTTTGCGCCAGCTTCTTGAGGGAGAACTTCGCCATTACGACACGAGCGGCTCTTCACGGGTCGTGCTTGAGGGGCCCGATGTAGCGCTGGTCGCCGACATTGCCATTCCTGTAGGCATGGCATTTCACGAGCTCGCCTCCAATTCCTCCAAGTACGGAGCTTTGTCCCGGCCGAACGGGCGGGTTGAGGTAAGTTGGTCGATCGAACGGGCCAGCGATCACCGGGTCGTTGCGTTGCATTGGCGAGAAAGGGATGGACCTACAGTGCAAGAACCAAAGCGAAAGGGCTTTGGCACGGTACTGCTGGAAAAAGTTGTCGCTGTGCAGTGCCAGGCGAAGATCAATTTAGTCTACGACCCCGATGGGTTGCAGTTCGACATGGAGCTTCCGGTGCGAGATACCCGGCTCGTTCCCGCCTACGGATAGGAACGACACGAATGCCTAAATCCTCTCGTCAGGCTCGAGATAGCGATCGAGCTCGGACAACCGATGCGTAGGTCTCGCCAGCTTCGCTCTCGCCAACTCCGTAAAGATCGCGCTGGCGGGCAATCGGCGATGCAGCTTTTCGACGGCGGGCTGTACCGCGGCAATGATACTGCCGGTTTGGCTCGATCCGCCGGCAGCGATAAGAGAACCTGGCAGGAGGATGTCACCTATTCGAACGAGACCTTGTCGATCCATAGGCTTGGGCGCTTGGCGGCATGCTGGATCTGCACCGTCGCCGTGCCCATGCCCATTTCGACTCTCGCTGCCTCGATGAGAGCGCTGCCGTCGGCTGAGACGCGGAGGCGCATTGTCGTGGGAAAGCGGAGACGGGACAGTAGGCAGTCGCCACGCCGATCAGCCATTGGCCCGCACTGAGACCGAGGCTCTCGTGCCTGAACCATCCCCGTCGGCGGCAACCTCGCATTCGAGCGCGAGCAGCGCCTGCTCGTCTTCATCGAGACGCGACGGCCGACTGTTCTCAGGCATGCCCTTATTGGTCGCCTGGTCGATCAGGTACTAGGGTCTAGGCCTAGTTCATCAGGATCGAGCGCTTCGCCTCCAGCGCCAGCGTCAGATCGCGGACCAGGTCCATAGGCGATGTCCAGCCATCCGAACCGGAGGATCGTCGGGAGTGGCCGCACTGTCGAGGGCGCGCCCGCACCACTCCTGAAGGACGGCAAGTCCGAGCCGATCAAGCACAGCATCCGAGAAAGCTCGCGTCGAACTCCCGGCCTGTGCAGGCATCTCATCGAGCTGCAGGCAACGGCCTTTGCCGACCAGCCCGATCGGGGAGACGCAGGTCAGCCCCTGCTGCTCGGCGTAGCGGATGGCCGATTCCAATGTCGGAAAGCCAAGCTCGACCTGGGCCAGCGTGTCATCGCCGCTCGTCTAGCCCACCAGGGCTCGGCGAACGGCGCAGTGCTTCGCTCGAAACGAGGCGCCAGCCCCCCAAGCTTGCCTTGCCGGACGTGGTCAATGCGCGCGACCGCATCGTCCGGGAAGAGCGAGCGCTTCATCGAAAGGCTTGTGCAAGTTGTCGTTCGACGGCCACCCCTGTGGGTTATAACCTGGTTCGGTCTGTCGACCTGTCTGGTGTTCATCCCTGCCTGCCTGAAGGACGCTGCCGGCGGCGGCCAGCTGCCCGCCGCCGGCGCCTGCCACGGGTTAGCTCTTGATGGCGATGCGCTTGACCTGCGACTGCGCTCTCTCGCTCTTGGGCAAGGTCACGGTCAGCACACCATTGCTGAAGCGCGCGTCGACCTTGTCGTCCTTGACCTCGTAGCCGAGTGGGATGCGCCGCTCGAAGTGGCCATAGAAACGCTCGGAGAACTGCCGGTCCTTGTCCTCCGTCTCGGAGTGTTTTTCGCCCTTCAAGGTCAGCACTCCGTCGTCGAGCAGGACTTCGATGTCCTTCTCTTCGAGGCCAGGTATCTCGGCTGTCACCTTGATCTCCTTCTCACTGTCGGAAATCTCGACGCTCGGCCAACCGCCGCTGAAGGCGGAAGGAGTGTTGAAAGAGGGAAGGTTCGAGCCGAAGCCGCGAAAGACGTCGTCGAACAGCCGGTTCACCTCGCGATGCAGCGACAGGAACGGGTCGCGCTCGCTATCGCGGAACACAGTTGGAGCCTGGTTGCCGTTGCCTCGGTTCCAGGGGATCAGATCACGGACATTCATTGTTCTTCTCCTTCTGTTTGTTCGTTTGTTTTCCCGCCGGCGCCGGGGAGTGCCCAACGCCGTGCCCAATGTGCGCTTTGGGGGCGGCTTTAGGCGGCCTGCTTCTCGGTCTCGATCTGCTTCGTCTCGACCTTGGGCAGCGCCTCGCCGGCCGCAATCTTGATCTTGCGGGGCTTCATTTCCTCGGGAATCTCGCGCTTGAGATCGATCGACAGAAGGCCATTGACTAGGCTTGCGCCTATGACCTTCACATGGTCGGCCAACTCGAAGCGGCGCTGGAAAGAACGCTCGGCCATACCGCGATGCAGATAATGGCCGGTGTCCTCACCAGCCTTTTGACCCGACACCATGAGCATGTTCTGCTCCTGGGTGATGGTCAGATCGTCCTGCGAGAAACCGGCCACCGCCATGGTGATGCCGTAGTCGTCCTCGCCAGTCTTGGCGGTGTCATAGGGAGGCCAGTTGTCGATAGTTTCGACGCGGCTCGCAGCCTCCAGCGCGTTCAGCATTCGGTCGAAGCCGATGCTCGACCGGAACAGGGGAGAAAAGTCGAGAGTGGTTCTCATAGCCACATCCTCCTTTGAGCAATATGGATACAAGGTCTTCGGCCGCCGGATGCTCTCCGGCCGGCATACCGGCCCCGATGACGCCGGCGGTCATGATTTAGTTCACTGGATTGGCTGTTCAAGAGGCCGGCGTCTTACTACGAGGCCTTTAACCTGAACCCGACTGCGTGATGATGCGGACCCTGCCCCTAGCGAGTGCAGCATTGCTCTGAACGTCTGATACGCGTTGTGAGTTGTGAAGTGCTCGTGCCGAGATATAGCGCGCGTGCCGGGTCAGAGATCGTCTGAAGCACTTCGCGAATGCCGGCGTCTTCGATCTCGGAGAGGTCCAGCGCGATGGTCGCGCCGGGGACGGGTCAAATGACGGAGGCGTGAAGTTGTAGGTGCAGGTTCGGGTCATAGCGCCAGCGCCCGCTTGAGATCGTCGTGTTCGAAGGCGCTGGCCATCCGTGTAATTTCTGCAGAGCGGGCGCCCGCCGCCTTGGCGGTTTCACGCCACGTCGCGGTCACGGTCGCGACCTCTTTGACGATTGCGCGGGCCTGCTGCAGTGTGAGGCCGAAGAACTCCGAAGCCGCCTCAAGCAGGTCGAGCGAGCAGGTGCCCTCGTCCAGGTCGATGTTCGTCGTCAGCACACGCGCCTTGAGATCGGTGGGCACAGGATTGAGGTCGTAGGCGGGAGAGAGAGACCATCCCGCCTTGCCGAGCCAAAGGAAGCCATGGTTGCGCAGGTGGTCGTCGACATTGGAAATCAGCACGTTGAAGACGACCCGCCGATAGAGGACATGAGCGTCGGTCTTCCCCTGCGCGCCATGTTGCGTAAGAGCGTCAACGATCTCCGGGTAGCTGCCGCGCTCACCGTCCTTGGCGCCCATCATGGCCATCGCTGACAGGAAAGGAATGCGGATCGAGTCGGAACGATCGAAGCGTCGGGACAGCATCACCGCCTTGCCGGCAACCTCGATTAGCTCATGATGCGGCGTGGTAATGCCGGACTGCTCGGCCAGCCGCAGCGCGATCTCCTCCCATGTCTCCATGCTGTAGTCGTCGATCTCCTTCGGAAATTTGGCGATGGAGAGGTGTCCGTGCTGGTCGATGACCGATGCTTTCGGCCTGGCGCCGCCGAGGGAAGAGCCGGGGGCGAAGATGAGTTGAAGGTCCTCGTCCGTCTCCTCGTCCCGGAGGATCCGTTCGGTGATCTGCAGCAGCCGCCCGAGTTCGATCAGGGCGGGGACGCCGGCGCGGCTAGGCGCCTGGAACGTCTCTTCGCCTGCCCAGCGGAATCTGAGGGCACCCAGGCGGGTCTCGTCGGCGACGCCCAGCAGGTAATCGCTTTCCGCAAGGGTGCGAACGGCGCGACCTTCGCGTTCTGCAAGACGGCGCTCGGCGCGCTGCATAAGACGGCGCCCCCATGCGTCGGGCGCTGAGTCTCCTATGGAGCCGAAAGTCACCAGTCCGGCAGGAGGGGCGAAGGCACCGCGGGTCAGGGCAAGGGCGGGCTCAAGCGAGAACCGGTCTGGATTGGCGAGCCACGCGCCATCGTATTCAAAAAGGATAGTCTCCGTGCCTCGAACGCGATTACTCCTCGCCAGGCCGATAGGGCGCGTGCGTCCGTCCAGGGCGATATGTACCTCGAAGTCAGCCATCGCGAGATGATCCGACTGCTCGCTTGAGATGGACGTGCTTGGGCAGTTCCGCGCTGGCCAGCGCTTGTCCAACCGGGTCGTTGCCTATGTCGGCTATCTGGCCAAGACCGTTGAGCAGGCCGAGCGCCTGAAGGACACCTGCATAAATGCCGATGCTGACATTGGTGTCCCCAGCCTCGACCTTTTGCAGGGTCGAGCGGGACGTGAAGGCGCGCTCTGCGACGACAGCCATTGGCAGCCGCCGACGCCGACGGGCATCGTGGATGTCTGCACCAAGCTTGCGCAGGACGCGCCGCACAGCGGCGGGAGGGTTATGTGGTGTAGGCATTTGAAACCTTCACACTACAGATTAGCGAGATATGTAGCATGAAGCTTACAATTCTCCTAGCCCTCGCGCGATAGCCATCCCATTGAGGGAGGGGGGTGGCGAACCAAGCACGTGACGCTATAATTCCGAGAGGCTGAATCGTGGCCGGCGTTGTCTAGCGTAGAGACGGCGGTGCGGCCGAAGTGACTTTCGGGGTGTTGTCGCCGCCGTGCCTGCCGATAGAACCACAATTTTCGCGATCTGGCAGAAAAAGCCAATGGTTCGGAGGCCGGTACTTTTGACGGCCTATGTAACAGTATGCGGAAATCGAGAAAATATTTTAGTCAATACATCCATGTGCTTAACGTTACGACTGATAATCGAGTGAGCATGGTAGTCCTTTCGCGTGGCCAAGCGCGGATACAGCCTTGCCTGATTGGGACCAGATCGCGGCGGGGATCTGGCCCAGACCGACGACGTTGGGGAGGCCCGGTCCGGACACAGCCGCGTTTCACGATCGGCGGATCGTACTAGAGGCGGAACGATTGGGGGGCTGGCTTGATCCCTCAGTATCCGCCGAATCCCTGATCCAGCCGCTTCAGGCGGGGACGCTGGGCGTGGACCAAGTGGGCGCACGAACCCTGTCGGCGGCGGTGAGGGCGCACCGATTCTCTTCATCTCCGCCCAGGTGACAGGTGAGCGGCGCCTGGTCGCTCACGACCTCCGCGGCCGCCGCTGACGCTTCGGCGGTGGTCGAGCATCTCGACTTGAGGAATGAGCCCCGTCGAATCCCTTCATCAAGGCCTAAGCAACGCACCCAGCCTTGCAAAGATGCCGCCATTCATAGCGGCGCGAACACGAAGTGCTACCCATCCGGCCTTCATCGTTGCGCCGACATGACAATGGCAAACAATGTCGTGCAATTGCCAGTTGGACAGTTCGAAAAACTTCCGGGCCGCACCATAAGTATCGTCCTCCAGGCCCTGCGCCCTCAGAATTGGGTCTTCGAACGCAACGCTGATCGGCGACGAAAGGCAACGCGCTTCGTTGCGGTCATGGGGGCTCATATATTCCGTGCCCGGGAGCGCTCCAAGGCATCGATCTGGTTGGTGTTCAAGGAGGTTTGCCCAGCGCTCAAGGCGTTGCCTACGAGTCATTGCTGGATATTCCGCGTTCACCTCCGCGATAACGTTCAGTTGTTCAAGTGTCTGGTGTTTCATAGCAAGCTGCTCCCATTGGGCCAGGTTTTCCTTGCTTTCCGAGATCGCGACAGGCCCGGTCGCCATCGCCAAGGCGTGAACCTTGCTTTCTCGGCAAAGTTCCATGGCGTCGAAAATTTGGGTGCCGCTGGCGGAGCCTCGCCGTCAACCCGGAAGTTGCCATCACCAGGCTCTCGAGCCGCAGGCTCAGAAGGCGCGAGCCACCAGGCTGGGAAAATCTGCCCTGGGCCTGCCGAACCCATTGGGAGACGCAAAATATCTGAGGGACCGCGGGCGCGCGGAGCGAATCCGATTGGCGGGACAAAAATATACCGTAGGCAACGGAGCAGTCGCGCTCGCCCAACAAGGTGGACTCTCGATTTCGGCCGACACACGGTTCTATGGTTGGCCATCAACCGCGCGGCCGCATTACTTCGGGTTCCGTTCGGCCGCCCGGCCGTTGAGGCACGGAAGAAGCGCTCTAGCCTGTTGGGCTTTCAAGCGCATATCCACCCAGTCTGACGGTGCGAATGACGTCGTGGTGAGGAGACTGCTTGATCGATCTTCTTAGCCGACTGATGTGAACGTCGACCGTGCGCGGGCCGACATAGACATTGCTGGGCCAAGCAGCCCCGATCAGTTCTTCACGGCTGAGCACCTTCCCCGGGTGCTCAAGCATATGCCGCAGCAGCTTGAACTCGATCGGCCCCAGCTCGATTTCCCGACCGCTGCAGCGTACATGATGCGTGTCGATCTGCATTTCTATGTCGCCATGGCTCAGCGATAGCGCGCTCTGCAGTTGCAATCGCGAGCGCCGGTCGGCTCCGAGCCTGGATCGCAGGTAGTCCAGCAGCTTGGCTGGCGCCAGCGGTCTGATGAAACTCTCATCGATTCCCGATTTCAGCAGCACAATGTGTTGGGGTTCCGCACCGGGCGCAATCAAGGCGATGACTGGAAGGGTACTGGTCCTGTCATCCTGTCTAAGCCGGGCGCAGCTATCCGCCATCTGATTGTCCGGCCGGCAGTCCAACAGCAAGGCCTGAACGGACAGTTCGGCGGCCAACTCGAGCATCTCGTCGACATTGGTTGCTAACGCGCTTTCAAAGCCGTCCACCGCAAGAATGTGGCTCAGGATCAGATAGAACTCCGCGTGATCCGAGCATATGATGATCAGTGGCTTCATGGCGTCGCTCGCGTTCGGCGGGTCGCTCGGTAGGTTGCTGGTCCCTCGTGCGCACCCGTTTACCCAACCATCTACCGGGGTTGCAAAACATCCGGCTTCGACCTTTTTCCTGTCGCTGGCCTGACGACAGTCAGCTCCTCAGCACGCGGGTGCTTTGCTGGTCCCGCACATCTGTGGGCCAGCCAACTCAGTTCAGTTGATGATTGGCAACTGCTCTGGAGAGAGCTCACTCAAAAACTGGACCCCGGCCTCGCGGATATAGATGACCTCTTCGAACTGGAAGACAGCGCCATTGATCTCCAGCTTGGGCTCCAGGTGCAAGATCATGCCAGGTCTTATCGTTTCTGGATTGGCCTTGGAGATGGACGGAGGTTCTGTGACATCGAGACCTCCACCGTGCCCGATACGTGAAACAAGCCCATAGGCGGGCGGAAGGCCGGCGTCAGACCAAAGCTGCTCGAAGGCGCCGAAAACATCCCCGCACGTCATCCCGGCCCTGACGCTTGTTGCAAGGGCCACGGTCAGCGCACGCGTTCGTTCGTAGGCCTCTATCTCCCAGTTTTCCGGCGCCCCGCCGCGAGCGATGCGGTTTCTGTCGGCAGGGTAGCCCCCATAGGTCGAGCGAAAATCCGTCCACACATACTGGCCAGCCTGCAGGGGATGCAGGCCTGGCGGGCGGCCGTAATTGAACTCGCCCCTGCAGAATGTCATGGCGATCGGATCGGCACGGTCGGCGCCGTTCATGATGATGCGGGCCTGGATCTGCCGGGAAAGCTCGACCTCGGTAATGCCGAGACGCGCCTGCGAAACAGCATCGTCGAAAGCTGCATTGACGATCTCGAAGGAAACGCGCTTTAGATCCGCTTCGAACGGCGATTTGATCATGCGCGTTCGCCACAGCATATCGACCGCGCTCTCAAGCCTGTGCCCGCGCGCCCTCAAGCCGTCGACGATCTCCAGCGAACCGCGACCGGCCATGTCCTGTCCATAGTCAACCGCGACCCGTGCAGTGGCGGCCAGGTCGCCGGTTCGGACCGCTTCGACGATGGTTTGCGCGCCTTCGGCCAGATACCCCGCGTAGTACACGATCGCGAAGGGTCGGTGCCGCGCTTCGAGATTTCTGGTCTCGATCCTGTTGGCGATGACGCGGACATCCTGATGGTCTATCACCAGGAACAAGGGGCGCGAGTGATAGCCCCAGGACAAGGTCCTGTAGTCGGTGAAGTATTCGACATTCTTCTGGTCGGTGAGGACCAGCGCGTCAATATCTTCGTCTGCCATCTCGCGTCGCACCGCGGCAAGCCGCCTGGTCAGCTCGGCCACCGCAACATCGGGTGAGGGTGAAACTGGAAGCATGATTGCCTGCTCCTGATCTAAAGCTCGTCGCGTCAGCCGGACGCCGGGTCGGTTCTCGTCCGCCGCTTGGGGGTTGCGTGATCGGCGTCGATTTCGACCACGCAAGCCAGCCGGTCGAACGGAGATTCGGTTATGCCGAACACCGAAACAGACCTTTCGGTGGTGCTCAGCCTGTAGAGGCGACGAAGGGTCGGATATCCGTTCGGAAGCGCGAACGTCTGCTGTGCTTCATTCGAGGCCGGCGCGGCATCGATCAGCAGCTTGGTCTTGGTGAAGCGCGTGCCGTGCTCGCGCAGGACATCGCCGATGAATTTGTCCCTGAACTCCTCAAGCATCTGATCGCTCACCGGGTGAGGCAGATAGGATGTGTCGTACATGATTGGTGTGTCGTCGGCTAAGATCACTTTGCGCACGCACAGCATCAATCCAGTGGGCGGCTCAAGCACGTCGAAGGCTGGGTCTTGTATTTTTTCGCGCGTCAACGAGATGAGCTGAATGGACGGCTTAAGGCCGAGCCGCAGGGCGTTGTCATAGGAGGTAAGAGAAAAATCGAGATCGCGAATGAACCGTCGCTGCTCCCGGACAAAGGTCCCCAACCCGGGTACCGACCGCAGGATTCCGGCCGACTGAAGATCCCGCAGCGCCCGCTTGATGGTGATTGCGCTGACGCCAAAGTCCTCGGCCAGCGCTGCGGCGGAAGGCAGCGGCTGACCGGCACCGTATTGCGCATCCCGCACCCGGCGCGTGATCTCCTGCCGTACGGTTTCATGAAGAGCAGTCCCGATCTGTCCGGCCATTCTCGCCCTCGCAAGGTATACTAGGAATACCTAGCGCAGCGATAAGGCGATGTCCATCCCCACGCAGGCCGGAGCGCCGAACGCGGATTTAACAAAAATAAAACTTATCCTTCACCTGATCTTGACATACCTGATATACCTGGTCTACCTGATAACCTCGACGTTGACGTGGAGAACACCGCATGCCCAACACGGTCGGACTGCTCAGGAAAATGGCAACTGCTGCTACGGCGGCCTGCGCTATTCTCGTTGCAGGCGCGAACAGCCTCAGGGCTGAAACGACAGGTGAGCGGGTCTTGCGCGAGGGCAAGATCGTGATCGGCATTTCGAATGGCGCGCCGTGGGGATACCGCGGTGCCGACGGCGAGCCGGAAGGCTTTCACCCCGACCTGATCAAAGCTGCGTTCAAAGGCCTCGGCGTCGATCGGGTGGAAATCGTGGTCACCGAGTTCGGCGCCCTTATTCCCGGCCTGACGGCGCAGCGGTTCGATGCCATCGCGGCCGGACTCGCCATCACGCCGCAACGATGTGAGCTCGTCGCCTTCAGCGACCCCGATCTGAAGATCGCCGACGCCGCCCTGGTCGCCAAGGGCAATCCGAAGAACGTCCACAGCTATGCTCAGATCGCAGCAAATCCTCAGATAAGGTTTGGGATTGGGCGAGGCAGCGTGACGGCCAAGAATGCTGCGGCCGCCGGTGTCCCCGAAAGCACGATGCTGCTGTTTCCCGACATACAGTCGAATGTCTCGGCTCTGCTCACAGGCAGGATCGACGTCGCCGCATTTTCAGCGCCGACGGTGGCTCGCATCTTGTCCGACCCAAATGTCAACGGCATCGAACGCGCATTGCCGTTCCAAGGCCTGCAGGAGAACGGCAAGGAACGCTTCGGCTATTCAGCTATTGCCTTCCGCAAGGAGGATGGCGACCTTCGTGACATGTATAATTCCCGTCTCAAACTCTTGAAGAGCGACGGAACCCTGGCCCACATCATGGCCAAGAACGGCTTCAGCCATGAGGAGGCAGCACCGGATCTGACCAGTGAGCAGGTTTGCGCGGGGCAGGGCTGACCGGACGCCCCGGGGATCGGCGGCAAGACACGTCGCGGCATCAGCGCGGACGGTCAGGCTCTCGGAGCACGGAGCGGCAGGATCAGGGATGTGCAGGCGTGACTATCGTTGAGATATTGGTCGGAATTTTCGCCGGCTTCCGGACCACGGCAACGGTAACCCTACTGGGCCTGCTGTTTGCCGTGCCCTTCGCCTTGATCTTCGGCGTGGCGCAGTATCTGACACGCGGCATCGCCCGCATCGCCGTCAGCGCCATCATCGAATTCTGGCGCAGTTCCGCAGTCATCATACTGCTGTTCGTCTTTTATTATGCGCTCCCTATCATTGGTATCCAAATGCCAGCGACTATTGTCAGCGCCATGGTGCTGGGGCTCAATGCGGGAGGATACGCCAGCCAGGCCGTCAGAGGCGGACTTCAGTCGCTAGACCGGGGGCAGATGGAAGCTGCCGCGGCCCTCGGCCTGCCGCGACGCCACATCCTTGTATTGATCGAACTCCCTCAAGCGTTGACCAGGATGGCACCGACCTTCATCAACCAGTTCATCCAGCTGGTTAAAGGAACGGCGCTCGTTTCCCTCGTTACGCTGACGGACATGACCTTTCGGGCAAAGGAGATCGCCGAGCTCCAATACAATCCCGTCGGCGTCTACACATCGCTTCTGCTCGCCTATTTCGTAGTCTGTTACCCAGTCGCGCTATTTGGCCGATGGGTCGAGCAGCGCATCGGCGTGGCAACGAGGTTATCCAGTGACCTTTGATCTCGAATTCGCCCTCTCGACCGTCCCCACCATCCTCAGCGTCATAGGAACCACGATCGGCGTGGCGCTGGCGAGTTGCGCGGGAGCGTCGGCGCTGGGCTTCTGCCTCGAGATCACCAGGCGGGCGGCGTCCATTGCCGGCTATGTGGTGCGCTTCATGATCGACTTCATCCGGTCCACGCCGGTGCTGGCATGGCTCTATTTTCTCTATTTCGTGCTGCCGCACTACGGGATCACGCTGCCGGCGCTGTTGGTCGGCACACTGGCACTGAGCGTCTATTTCAGCGGCTATCTCGCCGAGGTATTCAAGGCGGGCATCGACGCTATTCCTGCAGGCCAGGCCGAAGCCGCCAAGGCGCTGGGACTGAGCCAGACTGACATCGTGGTATTCATCCTGGCTCCCCAGATGTTGCGCAACGTCGCGGCCCCGGTCGGCAGCTACTTTGTCTCGATCCTGAAGGCTACGCCCTACCTCGCCGTCATCGCCGTACCGGAGATGCTGGGCAAGGCGTTGGATATCGCCTCGGACACCTACCGCTATGCCGAACCGCTGACTGTGGCCGGCATTGCCTTCCTTCTCCTCGCGCTCGCGGTCGCATGGCTGGTCGGCCGGATTGAACGCCAGCTGCTTGGGCCGAGTAGAAGATGAATGAGCTCATGCGACAGGGCAGCTCCCAAACCACCGATATCGGGCAGGCAGCTGGCGCGCCAAAATCCGCCCAGCCGCCAGCGCTGGAGACGGTAGCGCTCAACAAATGGTTCGGCAGCTTTCACGCTCTGAAGGACGTCGATCTCGTTGCGGCGCAGGGCGCGCGGATTGTGATTTGCGGTCCCTCCGGATCGGGAAAATCGACGCTCGTCAGATGCCTGAATGGCCTGGAGACCTTTCAGAAAGGCGCGGTTCGGGTTGGTGGCGTGGATCTCAGTCGAGACCACAGGCAATTGCGGAGACTGCGGCGCGGGATTGGCATGGTGTTTCAGCAGTTCAACCTGTTTCCGCATTTAACGGTGATGGCCAATTGCACCCTTGCTCTGAAGCGCGTGCTCGGCCAATCGAAGACCGGCGCCGCAGGCATGGCGCTTCACCATCTCGAACGGGTGAGGGTTGCCGACCAGGCACACAAATATCCCAGCCAGCTGTCCGGCGGCCAGCAGCAGCGCGTCGCGATCGCTCGCGCGCTGTGCCTGAATCCCAAGATCATGCTGTTCGATGAGCCGACCTCTTCGCTTGATCCGGAGATGGTCAAGGAGGTGCTCGACGTCATGACCGACCTCGCCAGGGACGGCACCACCATGCTTTGCGTCACCCATGAAATGGGCTTTGCCCGCGAGGTCGCCGACCAGATCGTTTTCATGGACCAGGGACGCATTGTCGAGCTCGCGTCCCCGACAACCTTCTTCACCGCGCCAAGCCAGGAGCGGACGCGGCTTTTCCTGGACAAGATGCTTCGCTGAATGGAGAAGGTAGACATGGCCGCTGAGACACGGATCTGGACCCCGGTTGACTACGAGGCCGACGGCAAGCAGTCGGACTGTCTGAGGCTGCCGCATTCGACCGACCTGTCCGCTTACGGTTTCGTACCCATACCGCTGGTCTGCATTAAAAATAGCGGCGGTCCAACGGCGCTGCTCATCGCTGGCAATCATGGCGACGAGTATGAGGGCCAGATCGCCCTTTGCAAGCTCGCCCGCGAGATCCGCCGGGACCAGGTTTCGGGGCGGCTGATCATCCTTCCGGCGCTTAACTTTCCCGCCGTCGCCGCCGGCCGCCGGGTATCGCCGCTCGACCAAGGCAATCTCAATCGTACGTTTCCCGGCGATGCCGCCGGTTCGCCCACCCAGATGATCGCCCATTACGTGTGCGAGGTGTTGATCCCGATGGCCGACATCGTCGTTGATCTTCACTCTGGAGGGCGCTCACTCGATTATGTGCCGAGCGCGCTCGTGCGGCCGGGGCGGACCGCCGAGGAACATGAACAACTGCTGCGTCTATTGCGGCTGTTTGGCGCCCCCATAAGCTTTGTCAGCGATGGCACAGGGGGTGGCGGACTGACCACCCTGGCGGCGGCGGCGCAGGACAGGGGCGCGCTGGTTCTAACCACCGAGCTTGGCGGCGGTGCGACCTTGTCCAAAGAAGGTCTGGCGCTCGCCGAATCTGGATTGAAGCGCCTGCTGAAAGGCCACGGAATCTTGCGCGAGGTCGTCGTCCAACCGGCTCCGCCGACGCGGGTCATGACCGTCAAAGGCCATAGCGCCTTCGTCTACGCCCGCGAGCGCGGTATCTTCGAGCCGGCCGCCGATATCTGCGATGAGGTGGTCGGCGGCCAGCTTGCCGGCCACATTCACTTTCCCGACCTGCCGACGCGCGAACCCGAAACGCTGCTCTTCGAAAGCTCCGGACTCGTCGCGTGCCGCAGGGCGCCATCGCTTACCGAGCCCGGCGACTGCCTGTTCAAGGTGATGGCCGACCTGGACACCCGACCAAATCGGCTGGCACATGCTTAGCTCGGAGCCTCGGCTCAATCCGCGCGTGAGTGGGATGCGCTGTATTCGCTGCCACGCCGTGTTTGCCGTGGCGGATTACTTCGAAGGTTGCCCGGCCTGTCTTGAACAGAACATGCCGGCAAGCCTGGCGATAGAGTATGAGGAATTCCCCTGCTGCCTCGAGCGGCCTTCTGAATGGCAGGTCTACCCGTCCTGTCCGACCTTGGGTGAGGGCAACACACCCCTGGTGGGGATGGACGAGCTTGCACATGAGGTCGGCGTCCGCGCGCTCCATGTCAAGAACGAGGGCACCAATCCAACCGGGTCGCACAAAGACCGCATGAGCCGGTTTGTCGTCCAGCGCGCGTTGCAGAGCGGCGCCTCGACGGTTGCCGCCGCCTCCAGCGGCAATGCCGGCGTGTCACTTGCCGCCTACGCGGCTCAGGCGGGGCTCGACTGCGTGATCGTCACCACGCCTGAGATGAACCCGAACTGGCGGCGAGCGATCGAAATGCACGGCGCGACCTTGCTGGCCGCGCAAACACCGCAACGCCGCTGGCAGGTGCTCGCCGATCGCGTCCGCGCCGGCGACTGGTATCCGGCCACCAACTTCATTGTTCCGGCAGTAGGCAGCAATCCGTTCGGGGTGGATGGCTACAGATCGCTTGCTTTCGAGCTGTTTCTTCAGCTTGGCGCCCAGGCATGCAGCGACGTTGTCGTTCCGACATCGCGGGCGGATCTGCTTTGGGGCATCGCGCGCGGCTACCGCGATCTGCAAAGGTCCGGTCTCAGCGGCGAGCCGCCCCGCATCCATGCCGTCGAGCCCTTCGCACGCATATCAAGGGTACTTGCGGGCGCCGATTACCGCGGCCACTTCGAAGGTCATTCGGCTTTGACGTCGATCGGCGGATCGACGGTCACCTACCAGGCCGTTGAGGCGATTGCCGCGTGCGGGGGATCGGCAGTTGCCGTTGAGGAGGAACCGACCTACGACGACCAAGCGCGGCTGGCGCGCTACGGTCTTTATCTCGAACTGTCGAGCGCGGCAGCCTTGACCGGCTTGCGAAAGTTGGTCGCGCAGCGCACGGTCGGGCGGGAAGCCGCGGTCGTGCTGGTCGGCACTTCGAGCGGCGCTTCAGAATATCGCGCTTTTCCCAACGCCATTGCCTCTACAGACTAGTCTAGCAGAGCTTCGTTGCGGCTTGCGGTCACATCAGGGCATTTCCGCCTTATGCAGAACGCGCTAGACCAGCAACGGCGATGATCATCTTCAGCCTGCCCGCAGCCGATCGGGCTGTCTCGTCTGGGCCGCATTTGGTGTTCCGCGCCGAACGGCGGCTTGCGCCTATCCCGCCCGTTCACAGCGCAAGCTGAGCACCCTGTGGGTGAACGGCCGCGTCGGCGGCTGGCGGCACTTCCACCGGGCTCTGGTGCTCAAGTGGGACAGAACGGGCCCAGAACGGCCATTGGCGGTCAGTACCAATATACGCTAGAGGTTGGCGCCGGAGTTTCGCCGCGCTTGGCGCGGCAAACCGGTGCCCGTCCGCGTTGGGGACGCTCGGACCTGGGAACCGACCATGAGCCCAAGGAAGGGGCTGACACGTCAGCCAACCTGTCGCCTGGCATTAGCGATATCGAGGCGCTAGTTCAGCCCCGCGACCGGCATCGAACAGGGCGCGATTTGCGTCCCCGACAGCGGAGAGCTTACCCACTTGCTCCAGTGCCGGGATACAGATCGTGTCACCCTGCCGCAGGCCAGCCAAGGATGCGTTGACGACGTCACCCGGCTCCATCACCGGCACATTGGGCCTGAGGACCGGCTTGCCGTCGATATCATGGAATTCTGTCCTGACGACGGCGGGACAAAGCGCCTGGACGAGAATACCTTTGCCCTGCAGTTCAGCCGCGAGAAGCTCGCTGAACATCGTGATGAAGGCTTTGGTGGCGGCATAAACCGAGCGCTTCGGCATGAACGGGGATTTCAAGCTTCCACTGAAGCAGAGCAGGGAAGAGACATTGATGATGGCGCCTTCGCCGCGCGCAATCATCGCAGGAAGTGCCGCATGCGACAGACGCATGACCGCAGTTACCTGCACCGCAACCTCTTCCTGGGCGCGGTCGATCGACAGGTCGACGAAGGGCATGTAAGTCTGGAACCCGGCACTGTTGACGAGTAGCGACACGTCCCCGGCCTGGATTCGCTGCTCCACCATGTCGAGGCCATGCGACTGCGCCAGATCGGCGACGATGATTTCCGCGGAGGCGCCAGCGGCCTTGATCTCGCGGGCTACCGACTCGAGCCGGTCCCGTCGGCGGGCGACGAGCACGATGTCGTAGCCGTCGCTGGCCAGGCGCTCGGCAAAAGCTTTGCCGATTCCTGAGGATGCGCCGGTAATGACAGCGACGCCCAAAGAACTCCCTGTGGAATTGGTCACGTCCGTCCTCCTAATGTCCCGTGCCGATGAATTGACCCTGATTGTCCAACACTACCGCTTGCGGTCGGTTTTGTACTGGCCAATCTCGTCCTGAGCTCAGAGCGATGCTGCTCCTTGAAGACAGGATAGGGCTTTCTAGCGCGGCCATGCCGACAGCCACACGTCCCGAGTACACACGGACCGCGCCTGACACCGCCCTTGATGAAGCCAAATCAAGTGTGGCATTCACACGGCCGTCGCACTGTCCGGGTTTCGTAGCTTTCGAGGAGGAAGGTTATGTTGTACCCTGGTCAGTGCTGGGGCCTTGCGAGATCGATATGCTCTCTCACGTGTGCCGTATTGTATTCACGAGAACCGCACGCCCCTTGACTCGCAGCAGGCCTAGCGCATCGCGTCACACCTGCTCAAGCTGTTTTATCAACGGTCTGATAACCGAAGAGGAACTGCTGGACGCTGAAAGGAGCCGGCCGGACGGCTAAAGCAGCCGCTCCAGCATTCGGAGCTCCGGTTCCCGGTCGACCGCGAGCTAGGTAGCGCTCAACCCCTGGGTGCACATCTGCTCAGTCTTCCCACTGTGGGCCATTCAGAAGGCCGCCGCGGTGGTGCTGCGGTGCACGCCAAGGCGCGGGACGAGGAGCTGGGCAACTTCCTGGCCGAGGTGCAGATGGCTCTCGGCCACAACGTTCCGGGGCGAGGCCAGGAGCGCACTTGTAGCTTCCGGTAAACCGAGACAGAGCGGATACTCACCTGGTGGGGGTAGAGAAAGCTCATGCCGCCCCGGCGGCCGACGCGTTTGTTGTCGCGCAGAGATCAGCCTGGACCCCTGGTGCTGCGAACGCAATATATTAGCAGTAGCTTGACGAAATGATTGGCCGCTCCAGAGTCATAGTTATGGCAAAGGGCATCAAAATCGGCGACGAGGTCGTAATCACCGCCACCGTGCGCAAGCGGGTCACTGAGGACCGGGTGAGCGTTTCCATCCCCTCCTATGGCCAACCCCACTCGGTGATCGACCACACAACGAAGGTACAGAAGGGGCAGCATATCGAGTTGATTGGCAACGTCATCCACATCGACGAAAACAGCGTGACGGTGAACCTGGGCGCTCCAGTCACAGTCGACGCCGCTGTCGTCAGGCTGGTGAGCGCTTACAAGCCGCCAACCAGAAGGGCGCCGCTGGACAAGCCGACATGACGCCGGCCCGTTGTGCATCATCCTGCCCGCACTTGCCGCTGGTGGGATCTCCCAAACAGGGCCGGAGCTAAGCCATCCTCTCATCGTTAGGGCGGCCAACGTATAATGGATGGTCCATGATGCATGACGGCAAAGTCCTAGTGGTCGAAGACGAGCCTGTCATATTGCTTGACCTCGATTTCGCGCTGACCAACGCCGGCTTCAACGTCGTTGCTACCAGCAACGCCGCAGGCGTGATGAGCACCACTATGGAAGAAGACATACAAATGGCCAGAACTGGAGAAGCGCGAGCGCTTGGGCAGCATCGCAGCCCAGTTGGTCATCGTATCCGGCCCAACCAAGGGCGGCGCGTGAGCTGCGCGACGATGAAAACCTACCAGAGACCCATCCCGACCAAGCGTGAACGTTGGTCCGATGCTACGGCCGCGACTTCTTCGCCGATCACCGTCTCAGGCGCGATCGACTAACCGGAGCATCTGCCTTTCACCACCTGCCCGCTGGATCACGCCGGCGGGCTTTTTTGCTTGCGGCGGGAACCGATTGTATCGGCCCAAGTCCATTCGGTGGCGCCCCTCGACACCCCCCGGACAGGAGCGGCGGAGAGTTGGTCGAACAGCTTTCAAACAAAGCCCGCCACTGTCCCCTCAGTGGCGGGCTTTGGTATGTTTAGCGCGGCGAGGTGGACTTGAGTACCTACCTGAGACAGCGGCTCGCTGAAATCAAAGCTGCTCCCAACTTCGCAGGCGCCTGCGAGCTAAGCGCCGGGCTTCGCTAGGCTGGGTCTCCGCTGCCTCGCGGGGCTATGCATCGAGCGGGCATGCCGCCGGCACGCCGCTTAGTCGAGGCCCAGATCACAAGTCGACCCCGGCGCGGAGCCTTTGGCACCTGGAATGTCGATATGCGCCGGCAGGTTTGTTCGTCTGACTGCCAGGCGGAAGTCTCGAATCCCCGTGCAGCGCATTTCATTGCTGATCCATACCATCAGAAGTCCGGTCGTTGCGCATCCTCGAATTCCGCAATAGGGAAGTCGAGGGGACAATACAGGAGTTACAATTGACCAATACCGAGAGCTTTGACCCGATAGGTTTGACGGCCGAGATCGTGGCCGCATATGTCCAGAACAATCCGGTTCCGACCGCAGGCTTGCCTGATCTGATTGCCAGCGTGCATGCCGCGCTGTTGAAGCTGGAGCAGCCGGAGATCGCCGCCAAACCAGCGCCGGTCGCTGCTGTGAACCCAAAGAAGTCTGTCTTTCCCGACTACATCGTCAGTTTGGAGGACGGCCGAAAATTCAGGTCGATGAAGCGTCATTTGGGTCTGCTTGGCATGACGCCCGATGAATACAGGGCCAAATGGGGCTTGGCCAAGGACTATCCGATGGTCGCGCCAAGCTATGCCGCCCAACGGTCCGCCTTGGCGAAATCGATCGGGCTCGGCCGCAAAGCCGCCCCGCCGCCCAAACCGGCGCGGGCGAAGCGGAAAGCGAATGCATAAGCGGCAGGGCGTTCACTGTTCGGCGCCTGGTTGAGGCGCCAGGCAAATGAGCAACGGAGCGATCTCTCCCTGCTTGAGCAAACCCACGGACCGGATGAGTTGATCGAGCTCGGCACGCGAAAGGATGTCGCGGCCGAGGTCGTGCAGCTTTTCGTCTAAGGCCAAGTCATCCATCGGGTTGTTGGCGTCGCCCAGCGGTAGGGGCACGACAATGACGCGCTCGCGCGCTCCAGCAACCATGGTCACTCGCGCTGGCGTGCGCCGCGGAAAAATCCCGGCCAGGTCGTGGGGGTAGCGGATTTCGACTTTCGCCGCGAGCGCCACCACCTCCGGATCTATGAGCGAGCACGGACGCAAGGGGCGGAAGGCGGCCGCGCCGCGCAGTGCGGCCAATGCCGCGGCGAAAGGCACCGAAAACTGTCCGCCTTCGAGCGACTTCGGTGCGATTTCGTTGGGCAGTTTCCGCGCTTCTGGAAAGATCTCCACGACGAGGCGGTCGATCGGCAGCCCTGGATCACGATCCGCAACGAGCGCGAGCACGGCATCGATGACCGGGTGCGTATAGCGGCAGGCGGCGTAGGGTTTGAGGTAGGTCTCGGCGATAAGCCAGCGGCTGCCAAGGTCGGCGGTTAGGGCGCCGACATCATAGGCGTGGGCCCGGTCCAGCAAATCGATCGAGCCGCTCATGCCAGCCTCGGCCCGGCCGGCGGCGAAGACCGCCGAGACCGTCGACCACGGGCTGCTGCCCTTGACGGAGCTTGCCTGGCAATCGCCTTGCGGCAGGTTTTGCGGCGCTTCGGCGCCGGCTATCGCGAGTGCATGGGCGAGCTGGTCGACTTGCATACCGCGCAGCCATCCGATGGCGGCCGCGACGCCGAAGCCAGTCCATTGGCCGCTGGCAAAGCTCATCGTATCGGTGAAGCGGCGGGCGGCGGCGATGCGCAGGGCAACATCATAGCCTAGCGCGGTCGCGGTGAGCACATCACGACCATCGCTGCCCAGCCTTGCCGCTTCCATCAGCACGGCCGGGACGATGGCAGCACCCGGGTGACCCGCCGCAAGACAATGGCCGTCATCGACGTCGAGCGAACTCGCCGCAGCGCAATTGGCAAACAGGGCGCCGAGCGGATGCAGCCCGGCCTCGGCGAACCAGGCATGTGCCGCACCTGCTCCAAAACAGGCTCTGGCGGCAATGCGCGACAGCCGCGCATTCTCGGTCGGCACGCCGCCGAGGAGAGCCGCGATCGTATCGAGAATGGCGCGTTGAGTCTTCTCGATGACCATATCAGGCAGGTCCCGGCGCCCCGCATCACAGGCAAAATCGGCAAACCGCTGCGTCACGAGTCGCATAGCTTCCTCCCATCAATCATAATATACCTAGTATACCTGCATTGCCAAAATGGAAAGCCCGCACTCGCGGCGACGCTCAGCCGCAGCCGCGCGGAATCCTTACCGTCAGAATGGTTTGATCGCCGATTGGGCCGTGGAAGATTTGACCAGTGTCGCTGAAACCCGCATTGAGATAGGCCGATTTCGCCGCGGCATTGCGGATGTTGACGGCAAGCATCAGCCGCTTGACCCCGGGGCGCTTCCGCCGCAGCCACGAGATCGCCAGATCCACTCCGGCGCGGCCGTAACCCCTACCTTGCAAGGTGCGACAAACGCGGAAACTGTGCAATGTGACCGCGTCGTTTGGCGCCCACAGGGGCAATGCAAGTCTCTCGCGAAGAATGAAGAAGCCGACCGTCTTGTCGGCGGCGACAATGGCTAGGGGGTGCTCAAACTGCGGATAGCGGCTGTTTTGCAGTCCGTCAAAGACCACATCCACGTCGCCGGCGAACTGTTCCTGCTCAGGATCGAGCAGCAACGTCTTGATGGCAGCCCGATCGCAGAGCGCCACGCGCTGCAGGCTGATCCCGTCCAGGCGCGACACGATCGACGTGGCCCGCACCTTCCCAGTTGTCGTCGCGCCGGATGTCGATGGCGATCTCATGGCTTTGTCCTCGCTTCACATGGCCCGGTCAGCCGGCGATCATTGTCGCTGGGCGCGTCGATGGGGCTACCAGGGCGCCGTTGCATCACAGGATTGCGCAGCTTGCGGCCGCAAACAGGCCGGCGAGACCCGGAAGAGGTGGCGGACCGGCATGGCATGTGGGGCGCCCACCACACCCCGGCCATTGCATCATCGGCGCACGAAAGCCTCAAAATCCATTGCTTTGTCCGCCGCCCAGGTTAAGCCCATCATCGGCCCGCGCCAGGACTTGTTGCAGCGTTCTGCGCCTCCAGGAGAAGCGGGACCATGCTGACATCGGCTCGCTCGGCGCGCCGACAGTGACCGGGAAGGCAGGCAGTGGACTCGGCCAGCCAGCAATCGTTGCAAGCCATTGCTGGTCGTAGACAGTCTCGACATAGCGGTGGCCCTCGTCTGGAAAGAGCACGACCACCTTCTTGTCGGGATTGTTGTGAGACCACCATTGGGCAACCCTGTAAGCGGCGCCACTGGTCGGGCCCATGAAAAGCCCGTGCTGGCGATGAAGCTGATGGGTGGCTTGGAAGACCTCCACTGGCGTCAGCCAGTGGACCTCGTCGAACTGGCTGTGATCGACATTGGCGGGAAGGATGTTGCCGCCCAGACCGCTCAGGTTGAGCCTACCACTCGGCTGGCCAAACAGCACGCTGCCGGGCGTATCGACGCCTATCGCATGCAGATCGGGAAACAGCGTGCGCAGGTAATGCGATGTGCCGCTCATCGAACCACCCGATCCGACCGGGCCGACCAGGCAGTCCACCTTGCCGACCCTGTCGATCAACTTTTCGGCGACCTTGCCGTAGGAGAGCGCGTTGTCGCGATTGTCGTACTGCGAGGGCCAGTAGCTGCCGGGAATATCGCGCAGATACTCGTGCAGACGATCGAGGCGCGCTTGCTGCAGCCCGCCCGCAGGCGCTGGGCTGTCGACGATCGCCACCTCGGCGCCGAGTTCGATAAGGCGCCGATGAAGATGGCGATCGAGCGCCCAGTCGCTGACCAGGATCAACCTGTAGCCGTGCTGTACCGCCAGCATGGCGAGGGCAAGGCCAAAGGTTCCAGACGAGGATTCGCAGATTATCCCTCCCGGTCTCAACCGTCCCTGTTCGACGGCGCGTTCGAGCATGAAGCGAGCCGGTAGAAGCTTCATCAGGAAGAAAGAGGCGCTGAAGAGAGTGGCGCTGAGCGGAACGAGGCGAGGACCCTCGAATTCTTCCAGCCTGCGCATCAACATGTGGACAGACATCATGCTTCTCCCCGCGCCCCAAAGTGGTCAGTGACGGAAGATTGCCGGGTCGAAACCAGACCCTCTCAAAGCGTCCGCCGCGCCATCGATGTTTGCCGAGGCTTTTGGATCGAGCCCATCGAACATCAGTCCGACGACCGTGCCGCTATGGGCGACCTGGATGCCGACAGCATCGAAACGGCAGCCGATGGCTTCGATCTCGTCCAGACCGGGCTTTGGCAGGAAGCGCTCGTTGATGCGCGCGCTTGCCGTCGCAACTCGGCCAAGCATGCGGATATCCGCATGCTTGATGGCCGTGCGCAGCAGGCTGCGCAGCGGCCGGAAGGTCTCGATTTCCGAGGCATCGTAGCGCGCCGGCTGGTATTCGAGTGTGTCGACGGTCACATCCGGCGTTGTGTCGACGCTGATCAGATCGACAGGAGGCAGAGGTCTGCGGAAAGCTTCCAAGACGATCCCGTCACGATGGGCGAACAGCACCGCCTGTTGTTTGAAGAGGGTGGAGTCACAGGCCGTCTCGGCGCTGACCGCGATGCGCATGACCTCGTCCGACGCCGCCTCGATCTCCAGCCACCCCAGCACAGCGTGGATGCTCGCAAGCACGTCGGCCGTGGACGATCCCATGCCGCGGCCGACCGGGACGTTGCTGTCTATGGCGAGATTCCCGCCGGTGCCCCTTTGGCCAAACCTTGCGATGGTCAATTCCGCGGCGCGCCTGGCTTTGTCGCACGATTCCGGCGTCACAGCCACGAGATCGCCGTCGCCTGCGCTGAACCTGGCCCTCGATTGCAGCTGACGACAGGGGAGCGAGACCAGCGCGCGCCGCAGCCGAGCGCCGTCGTCCTCGAACAGGCCCTGAACCAATTCGCCGTGGTGGCCGAAGGCCACGCCAATTCCAGCTCCGTCCAGCATGAGACGACCCCTAAGAACAACGTATTAGATTATCCTGATGTAAACTCTGCCAGAGACTTTCATTTTAGGCGCCGGCGCGCAACAACAAACAAACTAAGCTTTTGTGCTATATACGTTACACCTTGTTTGTCTAGTATGTTAAGAGCATTAAGCCTAACCGATAAAGGAACACGGCGATCACTCCAAAGATATCGGGGTTACAGGCGGCGCATCAGCCGGGATTTGGAAGCTGCTGGGATGATCAGGACGGACTGCGTGCCAGCGCGTATCCGGCGAGCCTGACGGTTCGGATAGCGGCGTCCCCAGAACATTGGCTAAGCTGCTTTCGCAGCTGGGAGATGTGGACATCGACCGTGCGCGCGCCGACGCCGCGGTTGCGCGCCCAGGCAGCGCCGATCAATTCGGCACGGCTGAGCACCCTCTCCGGGTTCTCCAGCATGTGGCGCAGCAACTTGAACTCGATCGGCCCGAGCGCGATCTCCTTGCCGGCGCAGGAAACGCGATGGGTATCGAGCCGCATTTCGACATCGGCGTAAGCAAGGGGTCGGCCATCCTGCGTCGCTGGCTCTGGCGTCAGGCCGATGGCGAGCCGGGAGCGCAGGTCCTGGAGCAGCTTGGCTGGCGCGAAAGGCCTGACAAAACACTCGTCAATCCCTGACTGCAAGAGCTGGATGAGCTGCGCTTCCGCGCCCGCATGGACCAGGGCCACACACGGGAGGGCGCCCACCGCGGTATCCTGCTTGAGCCGGCCACTTTGTGCCGCCAAATGGTTGTCCGCCCTGCAGTCCAGCAACACCGCCGCGATGGGTTTTGCGCAGACGAGCGCCAACACGTCGTCGATGGAGGCGGCAAGCATGGGAGTAAAACCGTCGACCTCAAGAATGTGGCTCAGCAGAAGATAGAAGTCGGCATCCTGCGAGCAGATGGCGATCAATGGCTTCATGAGGCCACCCAGTCTTTCGCCCGCGATACAGAGCAGTTTGGCAGATCGAATCCGGCGTGCCGGGGGGCAGGATGGCAGATTGGGTCGGCGATGGCAATAACTCCGGATCAAAGCTCATGCCCGTGTTCGCCGCTTCGACGTCAGAAGCTTGCGAACCGGCCTCAAACTCTCACTCAATCGTACCACATAGACTTGGAGAAGGGCATTTTCTCATGCTAGATTCTGGTGATCCGATGCACGCGCCATAGTCTTTTCGATATGACGAAGCCTGCTATAACCAACGCGTCGCCGCGCGCCAGCATTCACCAAACCATGAACAGACCAGGATGAAAACCAGCATCGACCACTTGCCGGAGCACAAGCAGGAGGAGCTCGCCCGCGTGGTCGAGATCCTGCATGCCGAGTTCGAGGACGCGCTGGCGGAGAGCACCGCCGAATGGAAGAAGAGCGGCCGCATCCTGAAGATCATCCTGTTCGGCTCCTATGCCCGCGGCGACTGGGTCGATGAGCCGCTGACGATGAAGGGGTATCGCAGCGATTTCGATCTGTTGGTGATCGTCAACAACAACAAGCTGTCCGACTTCGCCTACTGGTACAAGGCCAAGGACCGGCTGGAGCGCGACCGCGCCATCAAGACGCCGACCAGCTTCATCGTCCACAGCCGCCGCTTCGTGAACACGGCGCTGCGACAGGGGCAGTATTTTTTCACGGACATCCGCCGGGAGGGCGTCGTCCTCTACGAACTCGATGAAGAGCCTCTGGCTGAACCAAAACCACTTACGCCGAGAGCGGCGTATGAGACAGCCAAAGAACATCTCGAAAGCCGACTTCCTGGAGCGAAAGGTTTCCTCGACACCTTCCTGTATGTTCTGAAGCAGGATCGACAGAAAGAAGCGGCGTTTCAACTTCACCAAGCTATCGAACACACTTACTCAACACTGTTGCTGGTGCTTACGAATTACAGTCCACCGTCGCACAAGCTTACGTTTCTGCGAGCCCTGGCGGAGGACCAGGATCGAAGATTGTCAGAGGCCTGGCCACGCGATCAGCAGCGCCATCGTGCTTGGTTCAACACGCTGAACGAAGCCTATGTGAAGGCCCGTTATTCAAAGCACTACGAGATTAGCGAAGAGGCACTTATCTGGTTAGGCGAACAAACTGCGGAACTCCAAAAATGCGCTGAACAGACCTGCTTAGAGCATCTGGTGCGGATGGGGGAGGCAGCAGGCGTCTAGGCGGCAAGTTTTTACCGAGGCGCGGCCGCCGACCCCCAAAATTGAAGTCCGCTAAGCGCCCTGATGTAGCTCGTTCGAGCCTGTGGCACGTTCGCAAACCCTGCACTCCGCCGGACTCACATATTTGCCTTTTCTGACCTCTCGTCGGGGCCACGCGTCGTGAATGAGGGCTGCCTCAACCTTCAACCAACCTTGCCAAGGTTGGGGTCGAGCGTTCGAATCGCTTCACCCGCGCGGTTTCTTCATCGATCGTCTAATCAGGGCCACCAGATGGTGGTTCTTTGCCTTCCGGTTGGCCGAGGCTCCTTCTGGTCGCAATCGACGGGGCTAATGCATGGCAGCTGGCCTTTCGCGGTAATTGCCGCGTTTGACCCAGCATCAAGCGCACATCAACACTACAACGGCTGACAAGCACGTCCGAAAAAAGCGCCGGTGGGCTAGGCCCCAAGACATTCCCGCGCAGCGAAAGTTTTCCTCGATCCTCCGTCGAACACCCTTATGTTCCATGGTCGGAGACCGCCCATGGCATTTCGATTCGTACACACCGCCGATATTCATCTCGATTCGCCGCTGCGTTCGCTCGCGTTGCGAAACTCCGAGCTTGCCGAACTCGTCGGCGACGCCAGCCGCCAGGCATTCGTCTCGATCGTGGATCTCTGTCTTGCCGAGCATGTCGATGCGCTGGTTATCGCCGGCGATCTCTATGATGGCGACCAGACGTCGATGAAAACGGCGCGCTTCCTTGCGTCCCAGATGGCGCGCCTGCATCAGGCCGGCATCACAGTTTACAAGATCCGCGGCAATCATGATGCGCTGTCGCGAATATCAAAACAGCTGGTGTTTCCCGACACCGTGACGATCTTCGGCGGCCGGCCCCAATCCGTCCTGCAGAAAGCCGGCGGGCTCGAGGTGATGTTCCATGGCTTGAGCTTTGCCAACCCCAAGGCGCCGGAAAGCCTGCTGCCCAGATATCCGCCCGCCCGCGAGGGGGCCGTCAATGTCGGCATCATGCACACCAGCCTGGCCGGGTCGCCGGGTCACGACGTCTATGCCCCATGCAGTGTCGCCGATCTGCACGGCTACGGTTTCGACTACTGGGCGCTTGGCCACATTCATGTGCGCCAGGTCCATCCCGGAAGAAGCACTGTGGTGATGCCGGGAATACCGCAGGGCAGGGACATCAACGAAGCCGGCGCAAAATCCATTACCCTGGTGACCATACGAGACGACCGTTCGATCGAGATCGAGGAAAGGCTGACCAGTGTGGCGCAATTCGAGCGCGCAAGCGTCGACCTGACCGGTACGGTCGAATGGCCTGACGTCGTCGGGCGTGTCCGTTCCGCCCTAGAAGCTGCCCGGGCCTTTGTTGGGTCGCGTCATGCCGTTATCCGCCTCAGCCTGACGGGCGCGTCACCTGTGTCCTGGGCGCTGATCCGCGACCGCGACCTGCTGCTCGCCGAGGCCGAGCAGGCAGCCGAACAGGTGGGCGACACATGGGTGGAAAAGTTGGAGCTTGATGTTGCTCCGACCGGGGCCGGAACGGCCGGGGAGGGCGCGGATCCGATCTTGGAGCTCGCTCAGTCGATGCGTGCTGATGCCGGCTCGCAGGCTTTCCGGTCCGAGGCGAGGGCGTTCGTGCAGAAAATGATTGCGGACCTTCCTGCCGAAGGGCGCGACTTCGCCGGAAAGGACGAGGCCGGGCTGGAGCTCTTCCTCGACAAGGTGCTGGCCGGCGGCGCCGACCTGGTCACGGCGCGTCTCAAGGCAGGCGGCGCGCAATGAGGCTGCGGCGTCTTGACCTCATCCGATATGGAAAGTTCACCGACAGCGTGATCGATTTCGGACCCAAGCCGGAATCGGGACCTGACCTCCATATCGTGTTCGGCCTCAACGAGGCCGGCAAGTCGACGGCGCTGTCGGGCTATCTGGATCTGCTGTTCGGCATCGAGGAGCGCAGCCGCTACAATTTCCTGCACGAGTACAGCGCCATGCGCATCGGGGGGTTGCTCGAGCTGGCTGGCACGGAGCATGCCTTCACACGCACCAAACAGCGCAGCAACTCGCTCTTGGACGCCATTGGCCAACCGGTGAGCGAAATGGCGATATCGGCTCACCTGGCCGGCCTGTCGCGCGATGCTTATCAGACCATGTTTTCCCTGGACGACGAAACCCTGGAAGCCGGCGGCAAGTCGATCCTGGAGTCGCGCGGCGATCTCGGCAAGCTGCTGTTTACCGCCAGTGCCGGCCTTGGACATGCCAGCGACACGTTGAGCGCACTCGAAGCCGAAGCCGATGGGCTATACCGGAAACAGGCGCATGGTACCGAGCTTGCGCTGCTCAAGAAGCGTCTTGCCGAGCTGAAATCAAGCAGGGATCAGATCGACACTTTGGCCTCGGCCTATGAGAGCCTGGAGGCCGAACGTCGTGAGGCGGCGCAACAATATGATCGAACCATCGCCGAGCGATCGCTGCTGTCGGCCAGGGTTGGCACCATTGCCAAGTACCTGCGCGTCGGTCCGATCCTAGCCGACGTCCGACGCAAGGCCGCCCGGCTGGCCGAGCTGCCCGACATGGCTTCACCGGCGCGGACCTGGACCGGCAGTGCTGCCGGACTGATCGATGACGATGCCAGCCTGAGAACGCGGCTGTCGGCAAATATCGATGAGGTCGAGCGACTGAAAACAAAGATTGCCGCGGTCGATGTCGACGAGGCGATCCTCGGCATCTCCGAGCGCATCCGCGGCCTGGCGGAAAGCAAGGTGCGCCACGTCTCGGCGGGCCTGGACCTTCCCAATCGCAGGATAGACCTGCAAATCCTCGACAATGCGGTTGCGGCCTCGCTTGCCGCGCTCGGACGGTCTTCAGAGACCGATCCCACCGCACTGCTGTTGCCGGCCGCTACTATAGGGGCTGTTCGCGCCATGGTCGAGCAACGGTCCGGGATCGCCACTGCTGCACGCGTTGCCCGTGATGAGGCCACAGCCGCCCTCGATGCGCTGCAGGCGGCGCAAGATCGCGTTGGCGAGGAGCGGGCAGTGCCCGAGCCGGCCAGGGCCAGGCTGAACGCGGCCCTGGCGAAGGCGAGGGCGAGCGGCCACCTCGGTGACATGAAGGCGGCACGCGAGGCGCAGGACGCTGGCGAGGTCAAATGGGAGAGCGCCCTCGGCGGTTTGCATGCGTGGTCTGGCGACGCGCAGGCGTTGGCCTGCATCGCCGTTCCGAGCGCCAGACAGGTTGGCGTCTGGAAAACGCTTGCCGCGCAGCTTGGTAAGAACAAAGCCGTCCTGTCCGAACGTCTCGCCGAACTCCAGGCCAACCACGAAACGCTAGCGGCGCGTCTAAGCGCGCTTCGCGCCTCGGTCGATGTCGCCGACGATGAGGTGGCCGCCGCCAGCCGGCGTAGCCGCAACGAAGCGTGGACAAGGCATCGTGCGGCGCTGAGCGGCGAAACAGCCGACGCCTTCGCCGCGGCGTTGGAACGCGACGACGACGTCAATGCAGGCAGGCTGGCTGGCGCGGGCGCGCTCGCCGATATTCGAGCCATAACGCACGGCCTTGCGGAAGCCGCGGCCGATATCGCGCGTATCGGCGACAACCTTGCGCGAGTCGACATGGAGGTCAACGCCGCATCGTCGCAGATGCGCGCGGCAGCCAGCGGCCTGCTTGGAGAACGTGTGGAGGCATCGCTCGAGGACCTGATCGAACTGATCGAGCGTCGCACTTCGGCTCGCGCTGATGCGCTCGCCGCCTGGCAGGAGATCGAACTGGCCGCCAAGAAGGTCGGCCGGGCGAGCGAAGACGAGGCACGGCTGAGGCTGGACCTCGCCACGGCGCTGGAGAGCGTCGGCATTGGTTCGGATCCTGGCGACAGTCTTGAGACGATCATGGGCGTTGCTGAGTTGTTTCTGGACCGGCAACGCAAGGTGGACGCCGGACATGCCGAGGCGCTCAAGACAGTCGCCGCCAGACAGGAAGAGCTGGCCACCCGGCGCCGGGCAGTTGGCGTGGCCGAGCGCCGTGAAGAAGAATGGCTGGCCGGCATTGTCGAGGCACTGAGAGGCACCTGGCTTGAGAACGGGCTGTCCGCAACGGGCGTCGGCACCGTTCTCGACCAGCTGACTGAGCTGGCCAGGAACCTTCAGGAACGCGACGCGATGCAACTGCGCATCGACAAGATGCAGGCCGACCGAGATAATTTCGTGGTCGAGGGCGCCGCGGCAGCAACTGAAGCCGGCGAGCCGGCAAATGGCGAAGACGCCGAGCAGCTGGCGATCCGGCTGGGCGAGCGCTTGGCGGATGCCGATCGCGCGCGCGAGGCGAAAGCAAATCTCGCTGCGGATCTGCAGCGCCTCCTCGACGGCCGTGAGCTCCTTGACGCCGAGATCTCGGTACACGAGCGCCGCAAGAACGAGGTGCTGAGCGCCTTTGGCGTTACGACGCTTGCCGAAGTGGTGGAACGCGACGAGCAGTTGCGTGAGCGCGACCGTCTACACGCGACAGTCACCGAACTGGAGGACCAGCTGGCGGCCGAACTCGGCGTTCAGACATTCGAGCAGGCGCGCTCGATCCTCGATGCGCTCGATTTCGGAGGCATAGCGATTGAGAAAGCGGAAGGGGAGCAACGGATTCAGCTCCTTGACGAAGCAATCCAGCAGCAGCTGATCCGGCAGACGCGTGCCGCCGACAAGCTCGATGCCATTGGCGGCGACAGCGCCGTCGCCCGAATAGACGCCGAACGACGCACGATCCTGCTGGAAATAGAGGACAGGGCGGTCCGCTACATCGAATTGAAGCTGGGCGTGATGTCCGCCGGAAATGCCTTGCGCGCCTACCGCGAGCGCCATCGCTCCGGGATGATGGCGCGGGCTTCCGATGCATTCGCGCTGATGACGCGCGGGCGCTACTCGGGGCTGACGACCCAACCGGTGAAAGGTGGCGAAGTCCTAATCGCCTTGCAAAGCGACGGGCAGTCGAAAGTGACCGAGGCGCTTTCGAAGGGCGCCCGTTTTCAGCTCTACCTGGCGCTCAGGCTTGCCGGCTATTACGAATTCGCGCAGTTTCGCCCCTCGGTCCCCTTCATCGCCGACGACATCATGGAGACGTTCGACCACGTCCGCTCAGAGGAGGTTTTCAGGTTGTTTGGTCAAATGGCGGATGCCGGCCAGGTGATCTACCTCACACACCACCAGCATCTGTGCGAGATAGCCAAGACGGTGGTGCCGGGCGTGATGATCCACGAACTCGGATAGCATCGACCTGTGCCAAAGGCGGACTTGTGCCTGCGATGTTGTGGCTTGCACCACGGCTCGGCCGAGATCTGCTTAGCTAAGGGCAACACAGAGACCAATAAGCTCGGCGGTGTTGCATCGGTTCGGCATGAGTGAGACATGGAACTTCGGCCCATCGGCGAGCTTCCAGATAGTCTGCTATGGGCGATGGCTCTCATTGAGCTTGAGGTCAGGGCCGAGGCACGCAAGATTGGGTTGAAGCGGACAGGTGTTTCATTGCCCTCCTTCACCAGCAATACGGGGAGAACGAGATGCGGAATCTTATGCTGGTCTTCGCGGCACTTGCCTTGGCCGCATGCCAATCACCTCAAGAAGTTCGGCAATCCGTCGCTGTTGAACCAGCATCGAGTCCGGCTGTTCTGCCTGCGGCAACGATGGTTCAATCGCCGACAATCACTCCTCCTGGAAAGGACGTGCCGGCAAAGTATGCCGCCTTTTCGGGCAGTTGGGTTGGCATGTTGGAGAGCACATCTGAAGGAAGGCTCGATGTTCAGTCCGTTTCCTCAAACGGGAAGGTGACCGTCAACTACGCATGGGGCGTCCTGGACGATAACAATCCAGGTGAGGCTGCCGGCACAGGAAAGATCGTAGGGAATGCGTTGAGGCTTGGCCGTCTTCCGAATGGCGCGGACGTCAGTTTTCAGATGCTGCCCGGTGGAACCCTGGCCGAAACATTCGCGCTTGCCGGTAAGACCTATACCGGCGTGTTGACCAAGCAATGATTAGTCATTCTCGTCCCTATCCGGCGTGAAGCGCACGGTGACGGCCGATGACCTTGGTGGCGGCCACCCGGAGCCAGCAAGGCCCATAAGGCTTGCCTTCCGAGGGAGCCTTCACCGGACGGCCATTGGCGGCACACGAGACCCATGTGGGAGGTTGGGGCTGCTCTTCAGCTTCAACCTCTAGTCCAATCGCTTGGTTTGCCAAGCAGCATCGAATAGCGCGGCTCCATCCATTTCGATTCTATCGACAAGGACCCGCGCTTGCTCGGTGTCGATGCCGGTTTCCCGGGACAGGAGCATGACCCGAAAACGCTTTTCTTCGGATGGAATAGGAAGGCCGGGCCGACCGCCTTCGGAGGACTCGACAGCCCTCCGCCTCGCTGGCTGTCCAGCTTTGAGCTTCGGAATGTCGTTCTCTGCCGGGGAGGTGGCCTGCTGGACGATCATCGCGTTATCGCAGACCAAGAAAGCTCAGGATTGCGATGACCACGACTACCGCTCCGATGATCCAAATCAATCTGTTCATGTCGTTTCCTTGCGTAAATAATTAACTACATCACCCTCGTTATCAACGAGATCGTGCCCACACTTGACGCTGAATGCGGTGATAGAGACGGGGGCGAGCAACCGCCGCCTCAGTCAATACTGCTGTTCAGTTGGAATCTCCCGCCTTCGTAGCGACAACATTCCCAAGCGAGGCTGGTTCCAGGCGCTTTCGAGAGTGGGACCTTTTCGTCTGTCGTTTCAGACTTAAGTCCGATCACAAGGGACCTCAGCGGGAATGTGATGTCCTCAGGCCTGATCCTAAATCGCCTCAGCCGTGCTTGTCGGCCCTTTGCAGTTCTTTGCGGCGCCTTGTTGGCAACCCGGTTCAGCCCCTGGCCTTGCGGCCGTCGAGCATACGATGGCGCAGCGGGAGGGCCTCCTGCACGACCAGGTGCAATACCTTGGCGTCGTTAAGAACCTGGCGCCTCATTATGCATCGGCGCGTCTTGTCGCCATGCCGATCATTGCCGGCGTGGGGATCGCAATCAAGGCGCTGGAAGCTCTCGCCGCCGGGCGTCCGATCGTCGCGTCGCCACTTGGCTTTCGTGGGCTTCCTCCGGATTTCCAGCCCCTGCGCCGAAGCCGACATCCGATGCTTTTGAATTCGCCGCGGCAATCGATCGGCTGCTCAGCGATGAGCAAGCGCGTGACGAGGCGCTTCAGTCCACGCGGAAAGCTAACCAGGCTCTTGGGATGAGAGAGCGCTTCGAATCTCAGATGGCGCAAGCTGTCGAGCGCCTCGCGAATTGTGCGATCGGCTAAGGCCTTTTCCACGCCTCGCAATCGCATCGCCAGGCAAAGCCCAGTCTTGTCGCTGGTCGCCAATAGGGCAGTCACAAGTCAGCGCGCGCAGACCGGTTGTCTTTATAGGAAGGCTCTGCAACAATTGCATCTGCGCCAGTTTCCGCGATCACCGTGTGAAGCTGTAGAAGGCCAGGGACGACACGACGAGTGTCTGAGCGTAACCGCTCGGGATCGTGGCTCACTCCAGGTGGGTTCCCCAACGTCCGGCCCGCAGCGCACCGCTGCCCCTGCCGGACCGATCCGCGGGAGGCCTTTGGCATGCCAAAAATCCACTCTGATTTCGCCGCCAGCTACAGCGAATTGACGCTCTGGGAATTGGCGGATCCAGCAGCGACGGTAGAGGCTGCGGTCGAACTCTACGGCCCGGACGCGGCGACCGCCGCGGCATGGTGCGCGCTGACTGCGAACTTCGACGGGCGCGAGGAGGACTATCGCTTCTGGTGCACGGTCTTCTCAAAACTGGGCAACAGACTCCAGTCTTGAACTCTGTTTGAGAACGAATGTCCCCGTTCCGACACAGTCGATGTGCAACGTCCCCGAGCCGCCTCACTGGAGGCGAGACAGGTGGCGGACAGGCCTGAATACTTAATGCACGAACAACATGTTTCCGGCGCTTAACGCCATTTCATCTAACTTTAGTACAGCGCCGGGAGTGACTGCGCTATCCTTCACCGACGCCGAGCCCGGAGGAAGAATGTCTTTCATCCGATTTCGGCCGGAGCAGATCCAAAGCCGGCATGCGAGGAAATTCATTTCACAGGAATGTCGGCCACGATGATCGCTTCTGGTGCCAATCTGTTCAGGTCGACGGGAAGAATGACGGGACAAGAGCACAGTGGGAACACGGCCACCCAGCGCGACCCGTTCAGGGGCGTTGAGCGGGTTTCGCCAACCGCTTCGGACGTCGGCCGCGCCAAAATCGGGAATCCTGCCATCGGGATGGCACGTTGCATCGCACGCCACCGGCGCCTCGTGGCCGCCGTTGAGAGGTTCTCCCGGAAACGGTGCGCCAGCCGTTTTAGCCTGCTGTCGGCTGCCGCCTGGCTGGCTCTGGTCGTAAGCCGGCCTCTTGAACGATCTGCGTGGCGCCGACTGGTCCAGCGCAAGCCTGTTGAAAGCTGCGAGGCCGAGCAGAAAATTCTTTATCTGATTGCTGCAATCCTGGCGCGGAAGACGCATTTGCGACCTGCGGAGGTCGACGAAGTCAAAGCCAGTGTCATGGAATTCCAGTCGGGCATTGCTGATTTACTGCGGAGAAAAGACCCGTGACTCTCTGATGTGATCCAGAGGCCGTACTCATCGCGTCAGTGGCCGTTCGACTGTGCCCGGTGGGTGGGCGTCACATCTAGAGCGGCGACTTTGGCTGTTGCGAACTTGCGAGGGCCCGGCGCTACCGAACCGAGCTGGAAGCGCGCCTTCTGGCGTCCACAAAAGGCGGCGTGATCTCATATTTGCGCTCGGCGATTAGATTGGAATCTGCAACTGGCCTTCGCGCCAAACTACTGTCGATGGCCTTGGCGCGCCACTCGTCCATGTCGAGGACGTATGTAGACCACATTCCATAGCGCGCCGACATGGCGTAGCGTTGCCATTTCAAATAGTGCGAGTGGACCGGGGAGCCGGTCTCCACCCGCGCCCAGCCGACGCGCAGCATCTCCACGGCAAGGTCGTGCCCGTCGGCGACACACCTGCCTTTGAGGGCACCGTCGCGATCAGGGAACTCGCCTAGGAGACAGACAACTTGTCTGTCGCCGACCATCCGCTTCAGCCAGGCTTTTGCCAAGGCCCCGCACGGAACCGGCTTCAGAACAGCACTTTCGCCGCGCCGCTTGGCATCGAAGGCCCATTGCGGCAATTCGCAACTGTCGATGCCGGCAAGGCGAACTTTTTGAGCCGATCGAGGAAACCACAAGGTGCGGCCGTCGATCACGCTGGCCCGTCCCGCAATCGCCTTTGAAGATCGCCCAGCGGTCAGGGAAGCAGGCTCACCACTTTGCCCGCTCCCAGCCGCTCTGGCGATATCGGCGCCGGGCGAAGGAGAGGGGAGGCAAGAGCAAGCCAGCGCGGTCAGCGCCCAAAGCAAATGCCTCGCGGTCATGGCCGCGACGCTTTTGCGCCGGCAGCCTGACCAAGCAGGATCGCCGGATGCTGGACGTCCTTGAACTGCCACAGCCCGGCGTGTCTGGCGCGCGCCGCCTGCTCGGCGACGGCGTAGCCGGCGTGGTAGGGCAATCCGTCGGCACGCAGGGCCGCGAAGGCAAAGCCGCTTGTGATCATGAGATTGCCGAGATCAAGCCGATCGCCCTCGATCATGACGAAACAGGCAACATGCACGGTGTCGCCGACCCTCAGCACAGGGGCGCATTCAGGCCTGGTGTCGGCGATCAGGGCGCCGAACACCGCGAGCGAAGCCTCGCCACAATCGGCACGGCGGCCGGCGGCATCGGTGTAGAAAGTTCCGCGAAGGCACGCCTGGGTGCCGTATAGACGATACTTGGTGCCGGCTTCGACCCAACTATCGCCAGTCTCGAGCGTCACGCCCGGTCGCAGGTCGAAATATCCGGGCGGCGCGGCGCCTGCCGGGCCTGCGGCGAGCGCACCGGCCAGGAGAATACGAACGGTCCTCATTGCGCTTGCGCCTTCATCCTGGGATCGGCCCACATGCCATAACCGCCGCGACCGATCTTTTCTGCTTCTGCGAGATCCTTGCGCACCGCAGTGCCGTCAGGGTTCCTTGCCACCCGGTGGCTACCAACCGAAACCAGCTGCTCCTCGAACATGTCCACCGTGTCGAGGCTGCCGGGGTAATTGTAGTAGCCGTAGCAGGTCGCATCCTGAAGCGGCGCATTCGCCTCGCTGACGAAGGCCCGGCAGAAGATCACCTTTGGCGATTGCAACAGCGTCTCCAGTCCCTTCCTGGCATAGTCGGCGCAGGTGCCGGAGAAATCCTCGCGGCGGTTGACCAGATCGCCCTCGCAGGGCTCGATGCCATAGAGGCGGAGTACGGTTTTTGAATCGACGCGGAAGTCGATCGGCGAGACGGCCTTGAAGCCGCTCGTCGAAGCGAAGCCCTTGCGCTCGGCAATGCTTCCCTGGCCATCGTAGTATTCGACGACCAGGACCGTCTTTCCCGGCGCGGCGAGTGACCTGATGTAGGCCTGATCGACGGGTTCGGCCGCGATGGCCGGCACCAATGACGCCAGGCAAAGGACGAAGCTGCCGCCGACGCTGGCTCTCATATTTGACACTCCCAAATAGCATCTCGTTTCGATCCAGCTTGCCAATTACGGATCCTTTGCGCAACAAAAAACAATATCGATTTGACATTCTTTTTTCCGTCAGCTACCGATTTATCGAAACTTCGACCCACCGGCGTGGAAACTTGCGATGGTTTCTCCATTGTTCATATTGGCAAACCGGCGGCTGCTCCTGCTGCTGAGTTCGGCCCTCCTGAGTTGGCCGTCGGCATACTCCGCAAGCAGCGCGGCGGAAAACCGCGACCTGCGCCAGCCGCCGCGCAATTCAACGGTCTCCGCGGTCAGCGCGGGAGAGGCCGGCATAATCGACAGCGTTTTCCATAGCCGCTGGGCGGAGAGGGCAGGAGAGTATGTGCTCGATGGCCAAGGCAGACTTCGTCAAACCCAAGCCCCCACGCGCATTGACGTGGATGTGGCGCCGCCGGGGCAGACGGCGAGCGCATCACGCTCCATCGATCATAGTCAATTTGACTTCGCGTCGGCTAACAACGGACTTCCCGGCGACGCTGAATGCGGGCCATCACCCCTCAATTCGGAAGAGATCGCACGGCTCGTGGCGCAGGCTGCATCCAGGTATGGCGTCGATCGCGATTTCGCACTTGCAGTCGCGATGTCTGAAAGCCGCCTCGACCACAGCCGGAACTCTCCAAAAGGGGCGCGTGGCCCGATGCAATTGATGCCGTCGACGGCAGCCCATTTCGGCGTCAGCGACATCTGTGATCCGGCCGAAAACATCGACGGCGGCGTGCGGCTGCTGCGGGATCTGTTTGCCACCTATCGCAACCCGCTGATCGTTGCCGCCGCCTACAACGCCGGCGAGGCGAGAATCCTTCAATACGACGGCGTGCCACCCTTCCCGGAGACGGTCCGGTTCGTCGCCGACGTCATCAATCGGCAGCTGAAGCTGCCGCCGCTCAGGCGGCAGGCCGGCAGCGGCATAGCAGCTGATCCTGCCGACACCGGCAAGGCGCCTCCTCTCATCGGAGCGAACTCTAAAGGCAAGCCGCGGCAGTGGGTCGGCGGCGTCCTGCAATTTTGACGGAGGAAGACATGAAGCGAGCCCTCTCGAACGCTCGACGGACACGGGCATTTCGAATTGCAGGCACCGCCCTGGTCCTTGGCGTATCGCTGTGCGCCATTGCCGAGCCGGCGTTGGCGCAGACCTCCGGCGCATTTGCACCGCTCGAAACCGCGGTGCAAATGATCGTCGATTTCATAACCGGCCCATTCGGACGGCTGCTCGCCATCATCGCCGTCATCGGGCTTGGCTTTCTGGCCTTCGCCGGACGCCTCTCCTGGTTCACCGCGGGCGCCGTGGTGATCGGCATCGGGCTGGTGTTCGGCGCGCCGGCGATCGTCGACCAGATGATATCGGCTGTCGGCAACTGAGCCATGAGCGATCATTCTGACGACAGGCCGCAACTGACACCGCTGGTCATCGGGCTCACCCGGCCGCCGATGATGTGGGGAGTCCCGCTCAGCGCCTTCTACCTCATCCTCGGCATCACGCTCATCGCGTTCCTGGTGACCAGCAGTTTCTGGGCAGCCGCAATCGCGCCTGTCACCTATCTCGCCCTGTTCGCGCTCTGCAGCCGTGACGTGCGCATCCTCGATCTGGTCCAGACCGCGGGGCGCCGCACACCGCGCACGCCAAACAGGACCTTTTGGCAAACCAATTCCTACGGGCCCTGATCATGCTCAACATTGTCGCCGAAGAACTGGGCTTCGGACGCCAACGGCGCCGCGACAGACCAATGGCCATGCACGTGCCCTACATGCGCCACCTCGCCAACACGGTGATCGGTCTGGAAAGCGGGGCGCTGCTCAGCGTCATCAAGCTCGATGGCTTGTTCTTCCAGACCGAGGACCAGGCCGAACTCAACATGCGGGCCAGCGTGCAGAACACCATGATCCGGGCCCTAGGCTCGAGCAGGTTTTCGCTGTGGTCGACCGTCATTCGCAGGCAAGTCATTCCAGAGATCGGCGGTTTTTTCTCGGATCCGTTCTGCGCTCTCCTCAACACACGCTACATGGCCGAGCTCAAGCAGCGCCGCATGTTCACAAACGAGCTGTACCTCACCATCGTTCGCTCCCGCATGCGTGGCGCGCTGGGCGTAGCCGATAGCCTTTCTGCCGTGTTCAGCCGGACGCGTGACAGGGACAGCCAGAAACAGCAGGTGCTCGAGCGCATCAACGAGTTGGAGGAAATTGTCTCCACTGTCGCACGCGACCTGCAGAAATATGGAGCCCGGCCGCTTGGCATCGTCTACCGCGACGGCCAGCCCTATTCGGAGCCGTGCGGGTTCTTCAACACGCTTCTGACCTGCGGGACGTCTGCCCCCATGCGGCTGCCGCGCATGGCGATCCGCAACTATATCGGCACCTCGCGGCTGCACTTTTCCAAAAGGACGCTGCAGGCGCAGGGTCCGACGACGGCTGACCACCGCTTCGGCGCCATGCTCTCGATCAAGGAATACCCGCCTTTTTCAGGACCGGGCATGCTGGACGGGCTGCTGCAGCTCAATCACGAATTCATCCTGACGCAATCTTTCACCATCGCCGACAAGCCGATCGCGCAAGAACGGATCGCAAGATTGCAGCGGCAGATCCAGGCGTCCGACGAAGCCGGCAGCACGGTCGAGACCGACATCGATTTTGCCTTCAACAGCCTCGTCAACCAGGAGGCCGTGTTCGGCTATCATCATTTCAGCCTCCTGTGTCTGGCGCACGACCTTGCCGGCGTCGACAAATCCGTCTCGGAACTCGGCGCCTGCCTCACCGACATGAACATCAACTGGCTGCGCGAAGACCTCAATATGGAGGCCTCATTCTGGGCGCAGCTGCCAGGCAACCACAGCTACATCGCCCGTTCTTCCATGCTGTCGAGCGCGAATTTCGCCGGCTTTTCGTCGATGCACAATTTCGCCACCGGCACGGCCACGGGAAATCACTGGGGCTTGCCGGTCGCGCTGCTTGAGACGACCTCGCAGACACCCTACTGGTTCAACTTCCACCAGCGCGACATCGGCCACTTCCTGGTCACCGGGCCGACCGGATCCGGCAAGACCGTGGTGCTGAGCTTCCTGCTCGCGCAGGCGCTTCGCATCTCGCCAGAGCCGCGTGCGGTCTTCTTCGACAAGGATCGCGGCGCCGAGATCTTCATTCGCGCCGTCGGTGGAACCTATGAAGTGCTGGAGCCCGGCGTCGCCACCGGCTTCAATCCGCTGCAGATAGACAATACGCCGGCCAACCGCGAATTCCTGCTGCGGCTGGTCAAGGCGATGCTGCAACCCGCCGACGGCCGCGGCTTCTCGCAGGAGGAAGAGCATACGCTGGAAGGCGCGATCGCGCGCATTTGCCAGGTGCCGGCGCAGCAGCGCACCTTCGCCAACCTCTCGGCTCTGCTGATGGGGCGATCGCGCTCCGACGCCAACGACCTCCAATCACGCCTCAGGCCATGGTTCGAGGGGGAGAGGGCCTGGTTGTTCAATGCGCCGCGCGATGTCCTGTCCTTCTCCGGCAGCCGCATCTTCGGTTTCGATATGACGCATGTGTTGGACAATGCCGAGGTGCGCACGCCTGCACTGATGTACCTTTACCACCGCCTCGATGAGCTGCTCACCGGCAATCCCGTCCTGATCTTCATGGACGAGGGCTGGAAGCTTCTGCAGGACAAGACCTTCTCCGGCTATATTGTCGACAAGATGAAGACGATCCGCAAGCTGAACGGGATCGTCGGGTTCGGCACGCAGTCGGCGGCCGACATCGCCAAGGCACCACAATCGCACACCCTCATCGAGCAGTCCTCCACCAACCTGCACTTTCCAAATCCGCGCGCCGATGAGGAGAGCTATGTCGGCCGCTTCGGGCTGACGGCCAAGGAGTTCGCCTTTGTCAGGAACACGCCACCGGAGCGGCGGACGTTCCTGATCAAGCACGGCAACGATTCCGTCATTGCCCGACTTGATCTCTCGACCATGCCTGACATCCTCAAAGTGCTGTCGGGCCGCAAGGAAACGATCGAGGCATGCGCAGCCCTGCGGGCGCGACTGGGTGATGATCCGGCACTCTGGCTGGCGGAATTCTGCGGTTGGAGGCAATCGACATGATCCGGCGTCTCCCCCTGCTTTTGCTGCTTCTTGCCTCGCCCTCGGCAGCCGATGTGGTGACCATCGACGGCTCGGTGCTCGAAAGGCGAAAGGACCGCAACGGCAATGTCACGGCAATCGAGAAGGCCGATCGCGATCGCTACAGCGTCGATCAAAGCATCACATGCGCGATGTATCGGCCGGGCCGCAAGGACGATCCGGTTGCCGCCGCCAACGTCAACCCAACCATCGCCGGCCTCGTCCGGCGGGTGGCCCGCGAGGAGGGCGTCGACGAGAACCAGTTTCTGGCCCTGGTCTACCAGGAGAGCAGGTTTAACCCCTGTGCAAGATCGAGCGCTGGCGCCATCGGGCTGGCGCAGCTGATGCCGGGAACGGCGGCGGAGCTTGGCGTTGACGCAAACAGCGTCGAGCAGAATCTGCGTGGCGGCGCGCGTTACTTTAAGCAGCAGCTCGAACGCTTCAACGGAAACGCCTCGCTTGCACTGGCCGCATACAATGCAGGTGCCGGCAGCGTCGAAAAGTACGGCGGCATCCCGCCCTTCAGAGAAACGCAGGGCTATGTCGCGGCGATAACGCAAAAGTGGCTGCCGGCCTTTGGCGGCTCGGACAAGTCGGGCATTCCATTGAACTATGGCGGAACGGGTGCCGCCTTCCAGGGCATGCGTACCGCAACGCTGGACGCCATGGGACTGACCAGTGCGGTCGGCGACGGCTCAAACGATGTGGCGTCCTGGTTTGAGCAATTCGGCTCGGCTGCCACCGGCACGGTTCAAGACAGCTGGGACAAGAATTCAGGCGCCCGCAACGCCAATGTCGAAATGCTCAACCGGCTGATCCAACTGGGCGCCAGTTTCGCAGACCTGGTCAACTCGAGCAACGCGGTGACGCTGAGCGACCTTTCAGGCGCCAGCCGTTCGGGTGGCCGTCCGAAGCCCGACGACCAGCCGCCGACAGGCGGATTTTGCGATGCGCGCGTCGGTCTGGTCTGGAGCCGGCAAGCGCAAGCCTGCGTCCACGAGCTCGAGCAAGAGGTCGAGCTGTTCTTCAACCCGCAACAAGGAGGTCTCCAATGAAACGTGCTCTTGTGCTGGTCGCCGCGACCGTGATGGTCACCTCGGCCAAAGCCGACATTCCGGTGATCGACAGGACGAACTATGCCGTCGCCAAGGACACCGCCGACAAGGCCGCGAGAATCCTGGACACCAACAGGGATATTCTGACCACCGTCGAAAAGACCCTGCAGGCAGTTACCGGCAATCGCGGCAGCGACGTCGGCTCGCTCAAGGACTTGGCGATCGGCAATGGTTTCAGCGTCTCCTCGGTGCCTTCCTTCGACAGCGTGCTTCAAAATGGCGTTCCGGATTTTGGCTCCATGGGTCCGGAGATCGCCAAGGCCGCGACGACCTTCATCAACGGCATGCAACTGGTGAAATCGCTTTCTGGCAAACAGCAAAGTTCTCTGGCGAGCGACAAATCGTACGAGGAGATGGTCAAGACGGTGCTCGGCGTGTCGGCTCTGATCACTGGCTCGCGACAGGCTGTCGCAACGCGGCGTGCCGCGCTTGAGCGAGCCGGGCAGGGGATCGGCCAGGCTCAGGACATCAAAGGCTCGATTGACCAGAACACACAATTGCAGGTGCAGACCGGACTGACCCTGAACGAGATGATCGGCGTCATGAACGGTGCCGTCCAGGCGCTGCAGGCGGAGAACCAGCGCAGGTTGACTGATATTTCAAACACCAAGAAGGCGCTGACCTACGAATGACACGAGGCCGGCACGAACCGATCGCGCTTAGCGTCGTGGCGCTGCTGCTTGCCGGGTGCGCCACGCCCAAGGAAAAATCCGCGCCCTGCAAACGGCCGGCCGCCGTGATGAGCTACGCGGCACAAGCCACCCACCTTGAGTGCGGGCCGATGCGGCCGGTCAACCCCGACAGAGCGGCGGCATGGGCAATGATCGGCGGCGATTTTCCCTCTCGAACGGAATAGGGCTGACGTGGATAATTTCATCGGCGAACTGCTGCAGCGCATCGATGCTTCGGGCGAGAATTTCTCCGAGCGTGCGTTCGAGGTTCTGAGCAGGGACATCGAGCCACTGCTTCGGCTGCTGTTCATGCTGGTCGTGCTCTTCTACGGAGTGCAATTGGTGCTGGGAACGTCGAGGCTCAGCGCTGCCGAGATCGTGGGCCGCGTCGCCCGCGTCATGGTGATCCTCGTTCTGGTCAGCACCTGGTCGCACTTCCAGGCTCTCGTCTATGCCTGGATCACAAAAGTCCCGGAGGCGGCGGGGCGGGCAATACTGGCCGCATCGGGCACAGGGGTGACGGAACCCAGCAACGGCCTCTCGGAGATCTGGCAGACCGCCAATCTGGCAGCGTCCACATTTGCCGAGCAGGCCGGCTATTTCTCCGTGCTGCCGGCCTTGATCGGCATGATCATCATGGCCTTTGCCGGGCTGTTCGTCTCCGTGGCGCTGGGCATCCTGGTCCTGGCCAAGGTGATCCTGTGGGTTCTGCTTGGCACCGCGCCGATCTTCATCGCCTGCATGTTCTTTGATGTGACGCGCAACTACGCGATGGGATGGTTGAACCAGTCGCTGCTCTACGCACTGATCCCGTTGTTCGTCTACGTGATCGCCGCCTTCCTGATCGCGGCGATGGCGCCGGAACTGACCAAGATCAACCAGATCTCGGGCAATCGCGAGCTGAAGCTCAGCGACCTTGCAGCCTTCGTGATGTTGTGCCTGGCCGGCAGTTTCGTTCTCTTGCAGATCCAGTCGCTGGCGCAAGGCATTGTCGGCGGGCTCGCGATGCCGGTTGGTCAGCGTTCGCGAGCCCTTACCGGCCGCGGCGTCCTTTCGGGGCGCGCCGCTGTTGCCGGCTCGGCCACACAGATGCAGGCCGCTATCAATCGTGTGCAGGCCCGATTGCGCAGCCCTCAAACGCCGTCGCGCGAGGCCATGCAGCGCGCCATCACCGCCAATGCACAGACGCGGTAACACCAAAACGCAACAGAATTGTCCTCCAACGCTCCGCAACGTCCAATGGCAGAACCCCTCGACGAAAAGCTGAGATCCTACTTCCAGGACGGTGACGTCTGGGAGCACGAGATCTTCAAGCGCGCCATGCGCTCCAGCCGCATCGCCTGGTTTTTCACGCTGCTATTTGCCTCGATCGCGGCCCTTGCCCTGTTGGCGCTGGTGCTGATGGTGCCGCTGAAGAGCTTCGAGCCCTATGTGGTCGAGGTCGACAGGAACACCGGCTATATCGAGGTCAAGTCGGGATTGACGAGGACCTCTGATCTCACCGGTCAGGAGGCTGTCACCCAGGCCAATGTCGTTCGCTACATCCGCAACCGCGAGGGATATGATCCTTTTGCCATCGACGAATATTTCGGGATCGCGGCGCTTTTGTCGACCGACGAGGCGGCCCGCGACCTGCAGATGCAGTTCAGCGCCGCCAACGCGCAAAATCCGGCGAAGATCTATGGCCGGCTGAAGCGGGTGCTTGTCGATATCAAGTCCGTCACCTTCCCAAACGCCAGTACGGCGATCGTGCGCTTCTCGACCACAGAAAAGAGCGAGACGGAAGCCATTCACAGGCATTGGATCTCGGTGGTGAGATTCCGCTACACCGAGAGCCCGCTCAAGAACGAATGGCGCTTCGAAAATCCGCTCGGCTTCCAGGTCTACAGCTACCGCCGCGACCAGGAAACGGTGACACCGGGCGGTTCCGAATGATGGCACGCGGTCTGGTCGTGGTCGCTTATCTGATCCTCTTCGAGTTCACCGCTGTGGCCTTCGGCGCGCAGACGCCGAAGGCCGGTCGCCTGGACGGGCGCATCACCAGCGTCACCTATCAGGAGAACAACGTCGTCCAAGTGCATGCAAGCTATGGCGTATCGACGATGATCGTCTTCGACGAGGAGGAGAAATTTCAGACCATATCGCTCGGCGACAGCGAAAGTTGGCAGGTCGTTCCTGCTGAGCAGGGCAACATCCTTTTCGTCAAGCCGATCGCCAGGAACGTGACGACGAACATGAACGTCGTGACCAGCAGGCGCATTTACTTTCTGGAGCTGAAGGATAGTGCTCCCGCAGGAGGCCGACAGGTGTTCGGCATTCGTTTCGCTTATCCGGAGAAGGACCGCGACGCGGCGCTGAGGAGCGAAGCTGAGCAGCGCGCGGCCTGGCCCAACATCGCCGCGATCGACAAGGCCAATGTCAACATCGACTATTCATTTTCCGGCGATGCGGGTCTGAAGCCGGCGTTAGTGTTCGATGACGGCACAAAGACTTTCTTCCGTTTCGGCCGGCGTGCCGCGGCGATCTTCGCCGTCAATTCCGATTTCTCGGAGACGCTGAGGAACTTCCGCAAGGAAGGCGAGTACATCGTCGTCGACGGTGTCGCCGCCCAATACACGTTGCGCGACGGCAATCAGTGGCTGTGCATCTTCAATCTTCGAAAGCCCGATTTCGGCGCGCCCGATGCCGACGCGCTGGCGCCAGTGCGAGACGACATGGCAACGGTCCGCAGGAGGAGCGGAAATTGATCCAGCGAAGTCCCGAACTGGAGGCTTTGGCCGGCAATGACGACCCCGCTGTTGCGGACGGGTCCGTACGTCGCAAGCAGCTTGCCGGTGGTGCCGTCCTGATCCTGTTGGGGCTTGTGGCGGGCTATTTTACCTTGGCTGGGCGTCAACCGTTGCAAGGCCACGTGCCAGCCGGTGACGAGGAGTTCTCGACCACCAGTTTTCGGCCGCCTTCGTTCATGCGTGAGCGAGAACAGCCGGCGAAGCCCACCGCGCCCGAAGTGATGGAATTGCCGCCACCGCCACCACCGCCGCCAGTGCCGAGTCCCAATGTCACGCCTTTCGATGTGCCACCGCCGGCAGCGCCTCTATCCGCTCCCGACGCCCCGGCAGCCCCAGGCGATGAGTTTCCCAAACGCTTTCGTTCCAAGATGATCGTCTTCGACGAAAAGGGGGCGACCAGCGACGAGCAAGGCGCCTCGGCCGGCGATGCGCAACCGCGCTCCGTTGCCGGCGAAGACCGTAACAGCAAGTTTCTCGCTGCAGCGGCCAACATCGGCGATCGCTCGGCACGGGCCAGGAAGATCGCCCGGGTCGATGCACTGATTGCGGAAGGCACGCTCCTTCCCGGCATTCTCGAGACCGCGGTTGTCAGCGACCTTCCCGGTCAGATCCGCGCCATCGTCGCCGAGGACGTCTATTCATTCGACGGCCGTCGTGTACTGATCCCGACAGGCACGCGGCTGATCGGTGAATACCAGTCCGAAATCACCCGCGGCCAGAAGCGCATCTTCGTGATCTGGACACGATTGCTTCGCGATGACGGTGTCAGCGTCCGCTTGAACTCGATCGGCGCCGACAGTCTTGGCCGCTCCGGGCTTACCGGCCGGGTCGACACCAAGTTTCGGGAGCGCTTCGGCGCGGCCATCCTGCTTTCGATCGTCGGCGGCGGCGCCAGTTACCTGACCGGCTACGGCAGCCAGACCGCGACAGGCAGCGACGAGGCAAGGCGCGCTGAGGATAACGCACGCTCGACGATTGCTCAGACGTTCTCGGACATGGCCAACCAGGCGCTTGGCGAGAGCCTGAAAATCCCGCCGACGATCAGCGTGCCGCAAGGCGAGCGGATCTTCGTCTTCGTGCGCCAGGACCTCGACTTTTCCGCTGTCTACGACGATCCGGTTTCAGAGGCATTGGAGGAAATTCGTCATGAGCGCGGTTTCGATCGAGCCTGGCAACAATGACCGGCACTATTTCCTTCACCGGTCTCTCGAACCGCTCAGGCCGCTGCTGACAGATCCACAGATTGTCGAGATCTCGATCAACAAACCTGGCCATGTCTATGTCGAGCGCCTTGGTGCCGGTCACATGGAATACCATCACATTCCAAAGCTGACAGCCTCCGAAATCGTCCATATGGGCGAACGGGTCGCGGCCGCCACCAATCAGTTCATTGGTCCCGCAAACCCGATCCTCAGCGCAGCCCTTCCAACTGGGGAGCGCATACAATTCGTGCTGCCGCCGGCAGCGCCCGAGGGGGGCGCGGTTTCGATCCGAAAGCAAGTCGTTGGCGAGTTCACGCTTGAGGATTATCGCGACGCTGGCGCCTTCAATAAGGTATCCGTTGCCATCAGCGGCATGAACGATGCCGATCGCGGCTTGACGGAGCTTTTGCGGAGGGACGACGCCTATGGCTTTGTCCGTAGCGCCATTTTCAGCCGCGTCTCCATGCTAATCAGTGGTGGCACCTCAAGCGGCAAGACCACATTCATGAACGCCTGCCTCAAGGCCGTCCACGAGAGCGAACGCCTGATCACGCTGGAAGATACTCGCGAGCTGTTTCCTCCCCAGCGCAACACCGTGCACCTGCTTTCATCCAAAGGCGACCAAGGCACGGCGAGTGTGACGATCCAGAACCTGCTCGAGGCCTCTTTGCGCATGCGCCCGGACCGGCTGTTCGTGGGCGAAGTGAGAGGAGGTGAGGCGTTCTCGTTCCTGCGTGCGGTCAACACGGGCCATCCAGGCTCGATGTCGACAGTCCACGCCGACACGCCTCGCGGCGCCTATGAGCAGCTCGCCATGATGGTGATGCAATCGGGTCTGTCGGCAGCTTACTCGAAAGCCGACCTTATTTCCTACATTCGCAGCGTCATTCCGATCGTTGTCCAGCTGAGGCGCGAGGGCGGACGTCGTGGCGTGTCGGAGATCTATTTCTCAAGAATGGATCGATCATGACCGGCACGTTCCGCATCGCCTATCTCGTTTTCTGCCTCGCGATTGGTTTTGTCGTCTGGCTGCTCGCCTACGGGGTGGTGCTACAGTTGTTGTATGGCGACGGCCGCATCTTGCAGGTCACCGCGACAACCAATCCGTTCGCAGCGCTCCAGCAGCTTGCCCGTTACCCTCACAACGCCGTGTTGCAGCGGACCAGTCTGGGGGCAGCCGCCGTGTCGGTCCTCATCGCCGGTGCGATCGCCTCTCTCGGTTTGAAGCGTGCTTCCGAACCGCTTGGCAATGCTCGTTTCCAAAATACGACCTCGCTGCGGCATGGCAGATGGTTCCGGCGCCACGGACACATTCTGGGGCGTTACGGGCGCCATGTCCTTCGCGTCCAAGACGAGCGCCATCACCTGGTCATCGGTCCGACGCGCTCGGGCAAGGGGACCTCCTACGTCATCCCGAACGCACTCACTCATCAAGGGTCGATGATCGTTACCGACCTGAAAGGCGAAATCTTCCGCTCAACGGCCGGGTATCGCAAGGCAACCGGAAACCAGGTCTTCCTGTTCGCGCCGGGCAGCGAAAGAACACATCGTTACAATCCGCTCGACTTCATCAGGCCCGACCGGGGCGATCGCACAACGGACATTCTGAACATAGCAAGCATTCTCGTCCCCGAGAGTGCCGATTCCGAGAACGCGATCTGGCAGGCCACCGCGCAGCTGGTGCTGGCTGGGGCTATCAGCTACGTGAACGAGAGCGACTCCTATCGCGGCCGCCGCAATCTTGGCGAGGTGATTTCATTCTTCAACAGCGGCGTCGATCTGCAGGCCCTGATGAGCCTCATCAAAGAAAAGGAGCCGAACCTGTCGCGCTTTACGCTCGAAAGCTTCAACGCCTATATCGCGCTGTCGGAGCGCGCCGCTGCGTCCGCGCTGCTCGACGTGCAGAAGGCCCTGCGTCCCTTTCGCAACGAGCGCGTGGTCGCAGCCACCGAGGTCACCGACATGGATCTTCGTGCGCTGAAGCATCGACCGATCTCGATATACCTGGCGCCCAACATCACCGACGTGGCGATGCTGAAACCGCTGCTATCGCTTTTTGTCCAACAGTCGCTGGACACGCTGCTGCTCACCCAGGACCAGAATTCGCTGCCCATCTACTTCCTGCTGGACGAGTTTCGGCAGCTGAGAAAAGTCTCCGAGATCACCAGCAAACTGCCCTATGTGGCCGGCTACAACATAAAAATGGCCTTCATCATCCAAGACCTCAAAAACTTGGATGAGATCTACGGCGAAACCGCCCGCCATTCGCTTATGGGCAATTGCGGATATCAGCTAGTGCTTGGCGCAAACGACCAGGTCACGGCCGAGAGCGTTTCAAGGGGACTGGGCAAGAAGACAGTGCGTTACAAGACGGAGTCGAGAACGATCGAACTGATGGGGCTGCATCGCCGCACCAAAGTCGAACAGGTGCGCGAACGCGATCTGATGATGCCTCAGGAGGTCAGGCAAATGCCCGCCAACAAGATGGTCATCCTCGTAGAAGGGCAGGCGCCTGTTTTGGCAGACAAGTTGCGCTTTTTTGCGACTTCTCCATTCAAGGCAATGGAGCGGTTCTCGCGATCCAATACCCCCGATGTACCAGCGACGGAGCTGCTGCCGCGGGCTGCGATACCCGCGCTCACAGACGCCTATTCCCAGTCGGGCGCGTCCGAAGATCGCCGCATTGCAGCATTCGGCACAGCTCATCCGCCTACGCCTCCCTCCGGAGCTGCGATAGAGGCGCGCTTTGTTGCTGCAGCTCGAAAACTGAAACAACTGACCACCACGGTATCCGAGAGATCCAGCGGCAAGGCAAAGCGGAATTGGTCCGCGATTTTTGATGAGATCGTGCCTGACGATCCGACCGGGCAGGAAGACGATGCATGCAGTCAGGGCCCGTCAACTTTCGGCACGAGCTAACTTGTTATCCATCCGGGGTGGTTCTTGTCCTACTCAGGACACCGCCTCTTCAAACGCCCTCAGCCGCGGTAGGGCGGCGGCACTGACGCTGGCGTGGATCGCTTCGGGAAAGTCACGAGGAAGGAGTTCAGTTACCCGGGTGAAGGCGCGTTCGCCACGTTCTGCGATATGCGCCATGGCCCCATTCACCACGCTGTCCGGCAGTTTGACCGCGGCGGCGGTCTGAAGGAAATGCCGCGGGTGAATTTGGTCTATCCGGTAGTTACGGTTCGTTCCCACTGCCATTGCCAGCTTCATCTGCTTGCGCGTGATCTGGTTCAAGTCGAGGCTCGGCTGAGCGGTTAGGATGTCGTAGAGCGGGGTCAGTTGGTAGCCGCCACCGGGCGCCAGAAACACGCTGAAATTCTTTGCGTGGCCGTCAGTCGCGCCTAGGATCCAGAACAACATCTGGGCGGCGAGGAAGGTCTTCTGGTCTTCTGCCGGCGTATCACTGCCTTTGAGGAGATTGAGGATTGCCGCCATGCCTGGCCCGCCCTCGTGTTGGTACTTGAGGGTCGGCGGCACAGAGAGGGCTTGGCAGCAGTCTTCCTGTGGAAGGCGGATGAGGCGTCCGCTCTCGGTCCAGCGTCGATCGAAGCGTTCGACGGCCAGCGCCTTGGTCTTGCCGAAGGTGGCAATGCGCGCCGTGTTGACGGGCAGGCCAAACGCTTCGGCCAGCGCCAGGCAGTAAAACTCGTTCTCGACGCTGTTGGTGAGGTCGATGCCGTTAGGCAGCGTGCCGATCTGCGTCTTGAAGATGTGTGTGGTGGGGGTGGTGCCGTGCGGTTTGAGCCACCGTCCGTCATGCCGGAGCAGGGCCGTCTTCTCCTGAGCGCCGGCGACAGAGATGCGGAAGTCATCATCGCGGCTCAAGCCGAGCGGAGCCTGTGCCAGGTTCTTGAGGAGTTTCTCAATCTCACCGTCATCGACGGCTTCGCCGCTGATAGCTTCGATATCTGGTAAGTCATCGTCTCCGGCAATGAATTGCAGTGCGCCCACGCAGTCGCGGCCAATCCGCGCCAGCAGGCTGTAGGCGTCTATACCCCGCGCGCCGACTTTCTCGGCCACACGGCGGCGCAGCGCGTCCGAGTCAGGCAGCAGATTTTCGAAAACGGCGTTGACGGGTTCACCCCGGTAGGCATCTTCGCGCAAAGGCAGGGAGAGGGAGACCGGAAACGCGCCCCGCCGCGCAAGCCAGTGATCCTCGTAGCGGAAGCGAACGGCGCCGCTGGACTCTTTGCTGAGCTGGCCGACAAGGCGGTTGTTCAGATAGACCCGCAACGGCACGTGAAGGGGCCGCCGACCCATCAGCTGAGCAGGTCTTCTATTTCAGAGGAGGACCGCTTGGAGCGCGGCGCGACTTGGAACTCCAGGTCGAGGGCTGCCAGCAAAGCCAGCACGCTGTCAAGTCGGGCGGCTGGGTTCCCGCTCTCAATAATGGAAACGGAGGGCTGCCGCATACCGGCACGATCGCCAAGCGCGGCTTGGCTGAGGCCTTTCTGCTTGCGAGCGCGGCGGATGGCATTTCCGATTTGCTCAGGGGTACGGGCGAGGACCATGCTCGAATTATGCGTCAGCTTCTATATTTTGTAAATATGTGTTAGATCGAATATCCTGAACTTATCTGCTAAGTCGGATATACGCAATTATCCAAGGAAGCGCATAACAGATGCTCCCACGGGAACCCCCTTAATGCCTCGGCTGATCGCGTCGCGATATAGACGAGCAAGGCGCATTTGGGGCCGCGGCTCTCGAACACCAATGGTGAGAGCCATCGATCTGCACGAGCTCGCCCAGACAGTCACGCCGACCGCGCGGCTGATGCAGTTGGCGCTTCCGCTCACGGCGTGAAGTCCAGATTCCGGCTTCCGTCATCCATTTGCGTAGTGTCTCGGTGCTGACGGCAATCTGGTGCCATTCAAGCAGCTTCTCTCGGGCGAGCGTCGGGCCGAAGTCCCGGTAGCGATCGCTTACCAGATCCAATGTGGTGTTGCGGAAATCCTCATCATGGCGTCGATTGCTCGGCCGACCGCGCTTCTTGGACGCCAGCCCGCCGGCGCCGTCCTGGTCATAGGCCTGCAACAGCCGGTGAACCTGACTGCGGCTGAGGTGAAGGAGCTCCGCTGCATGTACGACGCTCAGCCGTCGGTCGCGGATCTTCTGGATGGCTTCGAGACGATGCAGCTCTTTTTGCGACAAGGTGACCAAAGCATGACGGCTCCCGCAATAAGCCCGCCCTCACGCCAGGCTCTGTGAAGTCGCTAGCCTTCCTTTCCAGCTTCATGTTGACCAGCCTCGGAAGCGGGAACTGTCGCATCTCTAACTGGGGCAACTGTCGCATTACTAAATAGCTGCTAGAACTATTTGCGGCATAACATACAGAGTGGAACTCTCAGAAATCATTCAGCCGCTGTGATGTCCGGAATTATTTGGCATTTCATGGGGTTTACCAGTCCGGAATTAAGGGCCTCAGGTGTTCGGCCTATGCGGTTGAAAACAAGAAGGTTTTCAGGCCGAGGATTGGGGTTCCCGATCCAAGGACCGGGTTCTTACCAATGGCCTCAATGACAGTTAATTCTGGACTGGCATTAAGTGGTTGGATTTGCATGGAATCTAGTCGCCCTTGTTGGGAAACCCGCTTACGGTCGGCAGCGGATTGGTCAAGCCACGACCCCAGGATTGGTAAACCAAGGCCGCAGCCCTATCGGCCAAGGCCCGGCTCTCCCTTCCGCTGTCACCGGTCACTCTTCCACACCCTCGCGAAAAGAACTGCGGCCAATGGCTGACATCCGTACGGCTTCCTGAGGCTGCGTGGAGATCCAAGGTTTGGCTGTCACGCCAGGGATAACTCGAGCTGCTAACCGACCAGTACTCCAGAAGTCGGCGCGCGGGATCGACAACGACGCTGGCCACGCCGAGCTGTGCGGTCGAGCAGATGTCCGTTGCGCAGCGCCGTCACTAATCGTGCCGACCTGTCCGTCGGCGCGCTTCGCCGCGCTCGACATTGCCCGATCGACCAGCGTGCCGACCCAAGTCATGTAAGAACGCTCTGTCGAGGGCGCGCATGCAGTCGACTGCATGAACGCAGGGACGACTGATACCGCAGCATAGGATGTGATCTGATCACCCGTGCTCCCGGCAGCTCCGCCATGGACCTTCGCATTGCCCGATCGATACCTCCGTTCGATGGTCGCGCAGACGACCGCGGCGCAATCTCATCTGCACGCCGGGTGGCAGTCCATGGAGGCACGTGCCAATCCACGGGAGACAGCGGCGGTGGCGGCCGATGCGGTCGTGGCGATCAACAGGAGACAAACATGAGCCTGCAGGAAATTTCACGCTCCGGTCAACCGGTAACCGACGAGCTTGTTCCGTCGCGCTACGCACTGAAGGTCGGCGAGATTGACGTACTGATTGTCAGCGATGGAATCTTACCAATTCCATCCCAGACCATCGCATACAACGTCGACCCGTCTGTCCGGAGAGCCTGGCTGGAGGACGAGTTCCTCTCGCCGGAGACGCTCGAGTGGCCGCTGAACGTGGTCGTGGTGCGCAGCGGCAACCAGACCATACTCGTCGACGCTGGGCTAGGGGCGGATCCGGACTTGCATCTGCCGCGGGCCGGGCAGTTGATCCATCGACTGGAGGCAGCCGGTATCGATCTCGCATCGGTGACCGACGTGGTGCTGACCCACATGCACATGGACCACATTGGCGGCCTGCTCATCGATGGAGTGAAGGAGCGGCTGCGTCCGGATCTGCGGATTCACGTAGCGGCCGCTGAGCTCAAATTCTGGGAGTCGCCCGATTTCTCGCGCGTCTCCATGCCGGAGGGGTTTCCGGATGCGCTTCGGCGGGCGGCCAAGCGGTTCGCGAACGAATACCGCAGCCAGTTGCGTCCGTTCGATCAGGAGTACGAAGTGGCGCCGGGTGTAGTCGTTCGTCGCACTGGCGGCCACACCCCCGGGCACAGCGTGGTCCGCCTGGCGTCCGGCGGCGACCGGCTGACGTTCGCGGGGGATCTCGTGTTCCAGGTCGGATTCGATCATCCCGACTGGCACAATGGCTTCGAACACGACCCCGAGGAGGCGGCGCGCGTGCGCGTCAGTCTTATGCGGGAGCTTGCGGCGAACCGCGAGCCCCTAGTGGCCACTCACCTGCCGTTTCCGTCAGTCTGTCATGTGGCGGTTCACGGCGACGCCTTTCGTTGCGTACCGGCCGTCTGGGACTACTAGCCGCCTGCCGAGTGAGGGCAGAACCACCCTAGATCGGGTCGCCTTCGAGAAGCATCGCCATGATCATCTGTTCATGCAATGTGTTGAGCGATCTGGATGTCCGCTCCGTCGTCGAGGCGGAGCGGACACGTTCGATCAGTCATGTCTATGGCTGTCTTTGCAGCCCCAAGTGCGGCCGTTGCGCGCGCACTGTCCGCCGCCTCATCGATGAGGCGCTCGGTTGCGCGCGTGCGCAGTCCTGCGACGGCTGTGGGCTGTCCTCGCCATCCTGACTTGGCCGCCGCAGGCTTTCGTTGACAAATGGGTACACAGGTGCCGCCGCTCTGCAAAGTGCGCGAGGATTCGGCTCGCTACAGTACAACCGCGACCGCAAGGGGAACCCCGCAATATTTTCTACAGTGTTGAACATCCGACCTGTATCCGTGCTGCCAACAGCAGCGGGCGCGGGGAAATCTGACCCGAAGCCGACGCAAGTTTTTCCACGACGCGAAAGGCAGCATTGCATTGCGCCTCGGTCGAAGGATTCAACTTTTTTCCACTGACGAGAGCCCCACTGCCGTCCTGGCTTCCTGAATGCGGCCCCGTACTGCTCGCTGCCAGCATGCCGGCTTGGCTAGCACGCAACTCACTGTCTCCTTGCTGACTAAAGACCCCAATCCAGGGAAGCATCTATCCTAGACCTTCGCATCGCATGGTCGATGCCTCCGTTCGATAGCCCCGACATGCAGCCCCGATGCATTGTCTGGAACGAAGACAGCTGACGCGATGGGCCCTTGGCCGCTCGATCAGACAGTCCTGAAACGCGAACGAGGAGGTTTTATCATGAAGATCGTCGTCATTGGTGGCACGGGGCTGATCGGGTCGAAGACAGTCGAGAAGCTGCGCAGGAAGGGCCATGAAGTAGTCGCCGCGTCGCCGAACGGCGGCGTCAACACGATCACCGGCGAGGGCCTCGCCGAAACGCTTGCCGGAGCGCATACCGTCATCGACCTGGCGAATTCGCCGTCCTTTGAAGACAAGGCCGTTCTGGAGTTCTTCGAGACTTCGGGCCGCAACTTGCTCGCAGCCGAGAAGGTAGCGGGTGTGAAGCACCACATCGCCCTTTCGATCGTCGGGGCCGAGCGTTTGCCCGAGAGCGGCTATATGCGCGCGAAAATGGCTCAGGAAAAGCTCATCCGAGGTTCCGGCATCCCCTACACCATCGTCCACTCCACGCAGTTTTTCGAGTTTCTGGGCGGCATCGCCCAGTCAGGAACAGTCGGAGACATCACAACAGTTTCGAGTGCCTATTTTCAGCCAATCGCGTCTGGCGACGTCGCGGAAATCATGACAGATGTCGCGCTCTCCCCGCCGGTCGACGGCGTCATCGAGATCGCAGGCCCGGAACCGATCCGCATGAGTGAGCTGGTCGCGCGGTTTCTGAAGGCGACGAACGATCCGCGCAAAGTAAACGCGGATCCGAACGCGCAATATTTTGGCACGCGGCTGGACGACCGCTCGCTCGTGCCAGGCGACCATCCGCGCATCGGTACAACGCGCTTCGAAGATTGGTTCAAGAACGCTCCGCTCCAGCGGCATTGATGTGCTGGGCGCGTCCTCGATGCCGCGTCCTTCAAGCTAAAATCAGCAGCAGTACAACATGCCGACAAACAAGAAAGAAGAAAATCAGATGGCATACCACGTCAAAGAGCAAGCGATGGCAAACGGCCTCACCGGCTTTTACGTCTACAACGACGACAAGTACGTCGCCGGGCCTTGGATCGAAGGTTGGGAGGCGGAGCATTACATCGAAAATCTGACTGAAGGCCGCTACATGGCCAAAGCAGACCGTACGACCGTCATGCGCGGCCGCAGGAGCAACGGCAAACTGGTACTGCGCGATCAGCATGAACATCGCCCCAGCGATGTAGGCGACATCGAAGACGATTTGGTTCGCCGAGCGTCCCGTCGCGATGTCCCCTTGGGCGTTTTTGGCGCCGCGGTCGCGGCCGGCCCGTCGCGAACGGTGCGCGCTCAGGCGCCGGACCACCAGGTTTTTCATCTTCCAAGGCAAGCAAGGGAACAACGATAATGGGCGTGATCAACTCCAGTGACGGCACGGAAATCTACTTCAAGGATTGGGGCTCCAAGGATGCCCAGCCGATCGTATTCCACCACGGGTGGCCTTTGAGCGGCGACGATTGGGATGCGCAGATGCTCTATTTTCTTGGCAAGGGTTACCGCGTCATCGCCCATGACCGGCGCGGTCATGGCCGCTCGGCACAGGTGAGCGAAGGTCACGACATGGATCACTACGCCGCCGATGCCGCCGCCGTGGTCGAGCATCTCGAGTTGCGAAATGCGATCCATATCGGTCACTCCACCGGCGGTGGCGAAGCTACCCACTACGTCGCGCAGCACGGTCAGCGTCAGGGTCGTGTCGCGAAGCTCGTGCTTATCGGCGCCGTGCCGCCAATCGTGGTGAAGACCCGTGCCAATCCAGGTGGCCTGCCAATCGAAGTTTTCGACGGCTTGCGCAAGGCGCTCGCCGGCAATCGGGCGCAGTTCTATCTCGATTTCGCTAGCGGTCCTTTCTACGGGTTCAACCGGCCGGGCGCGAAGCCAATTCCTAGTGTCATCGAAAACTGGTGGCGGCAGGCGATGATGGGCGGCGCCAAAGCGCAGTATGACGGCATCAAGGCCTTTTCGGAGACCGACTTCACCGAAGATCTCAAGGCCATCGATGTGCCAACGCTCGTGATGCACGGCGATGACGATCAGATCGTTCCGATCGCAGACTCGGCACTGTTGTCGGCGAAGCTGCTGAAGAGCGGGACACTCAAGGTCTACGAGAAATTCCCACACGGGATGTGCACGACCCATGCCGACACCGTGAATCCCGACCTGCTCGCTTTCATCAGGTCTTAGGCTCGCGCCGCGTTCCCCCAGCGAGAGCCTGATCGCCGGCCGGCCCTCCCATCGGCCGGCGATCCCCCTTCACAAACAGGAGCCAAGACAATGATCAGAACGACCCTCGTCATCGCTGCCGTCGCAGCCATCTCCGTCACCGCCGCCCTGGCCGACGATTCGCACGGTCCCAAAGCCACGCTGGTCTACGACCAGCCTTTGCCCAACGTGCCAGGCAAGAGCATCAAGGGCGTGCTCGTCGAATATGGGCCTGGCGGAAGTTCCGAGGCGCATACCCACGCAAAGTCGGCTTTCATCTATGCCACGGTCCTGGAGGGAGCAATCAATACCCAGGTCAACCACGGTCCGGTGAAGACATATCGCGCCGGCGAAAATTTTTCTGAGTTTCCAGGTGATCACCACACCTTCGAGGAGAATGCCAGCAAGACGGAACCCGCGCGCATGCTTGCCGTATTCGTTGTCGATACGAACGACACCAACCTGACTACAGTCGAAAAGTGAGCTCGACATAGCAAGGCAATCCTTCGGAGGTCTTTGATGCAGATCGAACAACTCAACGCGATGACGAAGGCTCGGCTGATGGTGATCGACGCCAGCGCGGCGGTGCAAGCCGCCGCCTTGTCACTTTCGAAGCCCGGTATTGGCCTTGTCGTTGTGTGCGACGACAATGGAGCGGCGGCGGGAGTTCTAAGCAAATCCGATCTCATCCGCCACCTCACCAGCCGAGAATCGCCAGCGCCGCCGGCATCGGCCCTCATGACCAGCCCAATCGTGTCATGCGGTCCGCAGGATGATCTCCACACCGCCTACCAGACCATGGCTTCGCGAAGCTTGCAAAACCTCCCCGTGCTCGACGTCGGCGCAAAGCCTATCGGCGTGTTGGACATACGCGATGCGATGAGAGCTCTTTTCCGCGAGGAAGAGGTGGAGGAGCAAATGCTCTTCAACTACGTCACCGGGGTTGGATATCGCTAGCTATCGCCGTGCGGTGTTCAACGGTTAGCGTGCGCGAGATCGGCCGAGCGCGCGGATTGGCGCAGTTGCGCGATTCGCTATGCGTCGGCGCGTCGAACCGAATGCGCGGCATGAGCATCAACGTGCGCTGCCTAGACCGGCATCAGGAACACATGCCGATTTGGCAGACTGTGTGCCGCCCCAAGAGGAAATACGCTTCAATAGGACGACATCGCGCTAACCGACGCTCTGACGAACCTGGCGTAACTGTTGGTCGCGACGCCTTCGCCAAAGTAATTGATCGGCTATTCGGCCGTCGGTTGGAACGATTGTTCGTCCTGAGAAGCAGGTTTCGCTGAAACTACCCATTGTGTCAGTCTATCCAATTAAAATAACGCCGCTGTCAGTTTGGATTGCGGATCCTGTACGTTGGAACAGATGCTTTTTTTATCGGATATTTTCAAAATGTATTTCGAGCCGTGTCAACCGGACGAGACGGGGAGGACGAATGCAGGGGTTTTTCCGATTTCTCTCTGCAGCCAACGAAGAGGCAGGCGAGCGTCTTACCTGTCCGGCTTCCTAGTTCCAGCGAGGGGCATTCTGTTCCCCACTGGCTACACACCTTTGACGGAGGAAAGCAATGCGCAGTCTCATTGGAATGCCGTCGCACCGCGCCTATCTGGCCGCGCCAGCTTTCGTCCGGCCGGTCGTTGCAATGTCAGGATTCATGCCGCCGGCATGCGCGGCCCGCGAATTCATTTTCGCCATTCTTCAAACCCGATCTCCAATGCATTCGGGGCGCAGGACCGGCATACTCGCGCCGCGCCATCATTGCCGTGAGGCAGGCGTCATGACCCTTAAGGGTACGCGTATCGGACCTTCTTGGGCAGTATCGCCGTTCCAACCGCAACCCTCGTGAAAAGCACCATGAACGCCAGGACCAGTGAGATGTCCGAGATGCCTGCGACCACCAGCTTTCCCAACGCACCCGAGGCGGCGCTTCAGCAGCAGCCGGCGGCCCTCGTCGAGCAACCGGCTCGGCCCTCTGCGGAACAGCCGGGCCGCTTGCCGGTTTCCACGAGTGCTACTCCAGACGGCGTCGTCGCGCCTGCGTCCGGGCGCCGTCGCTTGAAGCGAATCGCATTCGCGACAGTGCTTCTGGCCACCGCAATTGCGGCAGGTTATTGGGGCTACGGCTACTGGACCAAGGGCCAGTACCTGGTGTCGACCGACGACGCCTATCTAAAGGCCGACTACACAACTGTGGCGCCGAAGATATCGGGGTACATCGCCGCCGTGCTGGTGCATGATAACCAGGCGGTCGAGGCCGGGCAGATCCTTGCCCGCATTGACGATCGCGACTTCCGTGCCGCGCTTGCCCAGGCGGATGCCGAGGTAAAGGCCGCCGAGGCGGCCGTCCGTAACCTCGACGCACAGATTGCGCTCCAGCATTCGCTGATCGAGCAGGCAAGGGCGACCGTCGCCGCAACGCAGGCCTCGCTGACGTTCGCCAGCGCCGATGCCGAGCGTTACACGACGCTAGCTAAAAGTGGCACCGGCACTGCCCAGAAGGCCCAAGCAAGCCGCGCCCAAGCCGACCAGCTCGTCGCCGGTCTACGGCGCGACGAGGCTTCGGTGGCAGCCGCGCAGGCGAAGATCAGCGTGCTCGCCACCGAGCGCGACAGTGCCGTGGCCCAAGAGGACCGTGCCGAGGCAACCGCAGAGCAGGCCCGGTTGAACCTTTCCTACGCTACGATCACGGCACCGGTCGACGGCACCGTCGGCGCGCGCACGGTTAGGATCGGGCAATATGTGGGATCAGGCACACAACTGATGGCCGTCGTGCCGATGGATGCCGTCTACGTTGTCGCCAACTTCAAGGAGACGCAGCTCGCTCATGTCCGTGACGGTCAGCCGGTGCGCGTTACCGTCGACGGCCTCCCGGACGTCCAACTGAAGGGGCATGTCGACAGTCTGTCACCGGCGAGCGGCCTGGAGTTCGCGCTGCTGCCGCCCGACAACGCAACGGGTAATTTCACCAAGATCGTGCAACGCATCCCGGTGAGAATCGCTGTCGACAATCACGAGTTCGGTGGGCTGCTCAGAGCTGGCATGTCCGTCGAGCCGACCATTGACACCAAGGCAACCGTTCTGGGTGAAGCAAGAAAGTTCGCCCTGTCCAATACGCTCGCCCGGAACCAAGAGGCTGCTGCCGTCGGCACTCGATAGAAAAGGGCCGAGTGCTCCGAGCCCAGCCGAGCTTACCAGAAACACCAAACGGCGGTGGGAGCTGACACCCTATGCACCGTTCGCGTGATGATCGACACGGGCTGTCGGGCCTATTAATCCATCCGCTCAAGGAGCCGCAACCATGACCGCCGTCGTTTCGTCGCTCCCACCCGCGGCCCGCGCCCAGAACGCCGCCGCGACTGCTGGTGCCGCCAGTTCGGCGAGGGTCTGGGTGGCGGTCGTTGGTTCTGCCCTTGGCGCATTCATGGCCGTACTCAACATCCAGATCGTCAATGCTTCGCTTGCGGACATCCAGGGGGCGATTGGGGCCGGCATCGACGACGGCGGCTGGATCTCGACGTCCTACCTCATCGCCGAAATTGTGGTGATCCCGTTGACCGGCTGGCTGTCCCAGGTCTTTTCGCTGCGCACATATCTGATCACCAATGCTGTGCTGTTCCTCACGTTCTCGGTCGCCTGCGCCTTTGCCGCCAACCTCGGTCAGATGATCGTTTTGAGAGCGATCCAGGGTTTTACCGGCGGCGTGCTCATCCCGCTCGCCTTCACCATCGTCATCACACTGCTCCCGAAAACCAAGCAGCCGATCGGCCTGGCGCTGTTCGCACTGTCGGCTACATTCGCGCCGGCGATTGGCCCGACTATCGGCGGATATCTCACCGAAAACTGGGGCTGGCAGTACATCTTCTACGTCAACCTGGTGCCCGGCGCGCTCATGGTCGGCATGCTGTGGTTCTCGCTCGACCGCCAGCCGATGCAGCTTGGCCTTCTCGGCAAAGGCGACTGGTCGGGCATCGCCACAATGGCCCTCGGCCTCGCCGCGCTGCAGACGGTGCTGGAGGAAGGCAACAAGGACGACTGGTTTGGCTCGCCCTTTATCGCGCGCCTGGCGATCGTTGCGGCCGTGTCGTTGGCTGTGTTCGTCTGGATTGAGCTCACCTCGAGCCACCCGCTGTTGAACCTCAGGCTGCTGGTCCGCCGCAACTTCGGGTTCGGCATCCTCGCCAACTTCCTGCTCGGCGTCGCGCTCTACGGTTCGGTCTTCATCGTGCCAGTCTACCTCGCCCGTATTCAGGGGTACAATTCCGAACAGATCGGCATGGTGCTTGCCTGGACCGGCCTGCCTCAGCTCGTGCTGATCCCGCTGGTGCCTGGTCTCATGAAGCGTTTCGACATCCGCCTCGTCATCGCGTTCGGCTTTGCCCTGTTTGCCGCGTCCAACTTCATGAACATCCATATGAGCGGAGCATATGCCAGCGACCAGCTGTTCTGGCCGAACATCGTGCGCGCTATCGGCCAGGCCCTTATATTGGCACCGCTTTCGGCGATCGCCACAGCAGGCATCGAGAATGAGAATGCCGGCTCGGCCTCGGCCCTTTTCAACATGACCCGCAATCTCGGCGGCGCCGTCGGCATCGCGCTGCTGCAAACCTTCCTCACCAAACGCGAGCAGTACCATTCGAACGTGCTGGTCCAATCGGTGTCGGTGTTTCAGGAGGCAACCCGCGTCCGCATCGCGCGGCTCACGGCTTACTTCCTCTCGCATGGTGTCGACGACCACGCACTCGCCGCACAAAAAGCAGTTCTTGCGATCGCGGTTAGAGTCCGCCAGCAGGCCTACGTCATGGCCTTCAACGACATGTTCTTCCTGCTTGGCGTTAGCTTGACGATCGCGTTGGCGGCGGTCCTGCTGCTGGAGAAGCCCGGCCACATTGCAGCCGGCGGCGCCCACTGAGTTGCCCCAATCAACGAGATTGATGAGCCCGGGGGCCGCTGAGCGGACGGGAAAGTGTCCGTTCAAATCTTGGCTCAAGTCTGCGATTGTCGCGATAAAGGTATAGGAATTCGCGCTCCTATCAGCAGGGAACCCCGAACGCTACCAGAGAGCAATTCGCTGGTGTGTGTCCCTAGTGTGCAATGCATGGATTTCCATAGGATGCGGCTTTGGCACGGGGGCACTAGGATGAGGTGTGAATTCGCGAGCCCAGATTTGGTGGTATACCAGCGCTGACGGTCCTTACGCCGTCGATGCCAGGCAGGAGAAGCCGATGATGCGCGTCTGGTCGCACCGTCCCAAATTCTTGTATTTAGGACTTTTTTTCGCGGCTTATGTCCTAGGCTGCGGATTTGCTCAGTTGCTCGCAATCGTACCTGGAACAACCATTTCCGTTTGGCCACCGAGCGGACTTTTCATCGCCACGCTTGTCCTTGCCTCTAGGCGCAGCTGGCCATGGTGGGTGATGGTAGGCTGTCTAGCCGAACTGTTCAGCAATTTCGTGTGGTTCCATAGTCCTTTGCCAGCGGCCTTGCTGATCTATAGCGGCAACGCTTTTGAGGCGATGGTCGGGGCTTGGCTCGTGAACCGGACAAGCAAGCGGCTGGGGGAACTGGAAAGCGTACGGGATGTTCTCGCATTCGTCGTGCTTGCCGCTGGAATTGCGCCAGTAGTAAGCGCGACGGTAGGAAGCGCCACACTTGCCTGGTTTGACATGCAATCACAAACCTTCACGGGGGCTTGGCCCCTATGGTGGATTGGGGACGCCACCGGGGTTCTGATCGTAGCGCCGCTTGCATTGGTTGTATTCCAAAACTGGCGAGCCAGGGGGCACCTTTCGGCGACGCGATGGGTGGAAGTTTGCGTCCTGGGGCTAATCTTTCTGGGTGTCGCCGCACTTTCTTTGAGCAGTTATTTGCCCTTCGCGTATATTATTATGCCGCCGCTTCTTTGGGCCGCGGTGCGCTTCGAATTCAAGGGCGCCGCCGTCGCCTTGACTGTTCTTGCTCTGATCACAGCGGTATTCACAGTCTTCGGCGCGGGCGAGTTTGCCGGTGATCCGGCAGCCCTGAAGCACAACCAGATCATGCTGCAGCTTTTCCTGGGGGGCTCGGCATTTTCAGCACTCATCGTGGCCGCCATATCCCGACAGCACCAGCTGGCGCTGCTCACATTACGTGAAAGCGTGGAGGCGCTGCGCGACCGCGAGCGCGAACTCTCGCTGCTCGTGGACATGGTCCCGAGTCATGTTTGGCGACTGACGCCCGAAGGCGAGCCGACTTTCTTCAATAAGCGAATGGTCGATTTCCTCGGCCTGAATGTCGCCGATTTGGATAAACCCGAGATGAACAGGCTCGAAGCGGTTATGGAGACGGTCCATCCAGACGACACAACAGCTTTCGGCGGTTCACTCCGTCGCTGCCTTGACACCGGCGAGAGCTTCGCGATGCGATATCGCCTGCGTCGCGCCGACGGCGTCTACCATTGGATGTCGAGCCGTGCGGACCCGCTGCGGGACCAGCAAGGACGCATCGTCCAGTGGTACGGTTTGTGCCATGATATAGACGATCAAGTGCAGGCCGAAGAGGCGCTGCGACGGAGCGAGCGGCAGCTCCAAGAGATGGTCGACGCCGTGCCTATCCGTATCTGGAGTGCGACGCCCTCGGGTGGGCCGGTCTACTTCAACAAGCGATACCAGGACCATTTCCGCTCGGTCATCGCGAACTTCGAAGCTCGCGAGGCGCCCCGCATCGAAGAATTGCTGCAAGAGCTGATCCACCCCGGGGATGCTCCCGAGGTGCAACGTACGTTGCGGAATTGTTTCGACACTGGCGGCGGCTCCGCGATGAGGTTTCGTTGGCGTGAGAAGGATGGCACCTATCGCTGGGCGGAGTGTAGGTTGGAGCCTCGGCGTGATGAAAACGGAGCGGTTGTGCAATGGTACGGAGTTTCTCTCGACATTGACGACGAAGTGCGCGCGCAAGAGGCGTTGCGCGATCGGGAGCGTGAGCTCTCGCAGCTCGTCGACATGGTGCCGGTCCAGATCAGGCGTATGACTCCCGACGGCGAGCCGACCTTCTTTAATAAGCGCTTGCTGGACTTTTTCGGTCTCGATGACGTGCCGGCTTTGGACAAGCCGGGCATGAGCCGGCTAGCTGCAATCATATGGACCCTCGTCCATCCCGATGATGCGGCCAGCCTGCTGGGGACGGCCCGCCACGCCTTCGCCACCGGAGAGCCGTTCTCCGCGAAATATCGTATGCGCCGTGCGGACGGCGTGTATCGCTGGGTTGATGGCCGCGGGGAACCGCTGCGAGATCAAAGCGAAGCGATCGTGCAATGGTACGTAGTTTCCATCGACATCGACGATGAGATGCGCGCACAGGAAGCGCTGCGCGAGCGGGAGCGGGAACTCTCGCAACTCGTGGATATGGTTCCGAGCCTGCTCTGGCGGTTGAGTCCGGAGGGGGAACCGACGTTCTTCAACAAGCGCCTGATAAATTATCTCGGCCTGGACACAGCAGATGCTGACAAGGCGGGCATGAGCCGGCTGACGGCCTTCATGGAAGCTGCGGTCCATCCCGATGATGCAACCAGCCTTAAGGAAGCGCTCAACCATTCTTTCGCCACCGGCGAACGCTTCACCAAGAAGTATCGCCTGCGGCGTGCGGACGGCGTCTTTCGCTGGGTGGAAGGCACCGCGGAGCCGTTGAGGGATGAGAGGGGGCGCATCGCCCAGTGGTACGGGCTCTCGCATGATGTCGACGATCAGCTGCGCATTGAGGAGGCGCTACACGAGAGAGAACGCTCTCTCTGGCAGCTCGTTGAAACGCTACCGGCAATGATCGATTGCGCCGCGCCAGATGGCGAGCCAAGATATCGCAGCCAGCAGCTCCGCGAATTCCTCGGCTATCCCCTTGAAGAATTGGACGGAACTGGAAAGTCCCGGTTGGCCGGTACACTCGATGCGGGTGTTCATCCCGACGACCTAGCGGGTGTCAAAGACAGATATGCCCATTCGTTGTCCACTGGCGAGCCGTACGCGCGCAAGCACCGCCTGAGGCGTTTCGACGGCGAATATCGTTGGGTCGAGACGCGTGCCGCGCCGATGCTCAACGCCGAAGGTGCCATTGTGCAGTGGAACGTGATCTGCCTGGACATCGATAGCGAGGTTCGCGCGCAAGAAGAGTTGCGTTTGGCGCGAGAGAGCCTCGCCCGCGCGAGCCAGGCGGCGAGCCTCGCCGAGCTCTCAGCCTCGATCGCGCATGAGGTCAATCAACCCTTGGCGGCTGTGGTGGCTAACTCGCACGCGTGCCAGCGATGGCTTATGGCGGAGCCGCCAAACATCGAGCGGGCGCAGAAAACGGTCGAGCGGATCATCCGCGATGCAAATGCCGCCGCCGACGTTGTTAGCCGCATCCGAGCCCTGTTCAAGTCATCCGCCGAGACGCGGAGCTCCATGGCGCTCAACGGTGTGATAGCCGAAGCGCTGGATCTTATGGCCGAGGAGGCGGCGCGGCATCGTGTCCGCCTCGATACAGATATCGAGCGGGATCTTCCGCTCGTGGCGCTCGATCGTATCCAGATTCAGCAGGTGCTGATTAATCTGATGCGCAACGCCACCGAAGCAATGGATTCCACTGGGCAAGCCAGGGTTCTCGGTGTGCGCGTGCGCCGGATTGGGAATGCGATCCAAACCGAGATTAGTGATCGCGGCTGGGGCATCGAGTTCCCGGACAAGATCTTCGAGCCGTTTTTTACGACGAAACAACATGGGATGGGTATGGGCTTGGCGATCTGCCGATCGATCGTCGAGTCGCACGGCGGGCGCTTGTGGGTCGAGAAGAACGAGCCGCACGGCGCTAAGTTCATCTTTACCTTGCCGGTTGAAGCGAAAGTGGCGGCATGACGACGGATGACCAAATCGTGTTCATCGTGGACGACGATGCGCGCATTCGGGAAGCTCTCGTAGAGTTGTTGGCCTCACACGACATGCGCTCCGTCGCGTTCGAATCGGCCAGTGATTATGTGATCGCCGACAAGCCGAACGTCCCAGCCTGCCTGATCCTTGATGTCGAGTTGCCGGATATCAACGGCCTCGATCTGCAAGGGCAGATCGCGGAAGCGGATCATGCACCAATCGTTTTCATAACTGGACATGGCGACATCCCGTCCTCGGTGCGTGCCATCAAGCACGGCGCCGTGGACTTCCTGACGAAGCCTTTCAGTGATGCGGACCTGATGGCTGCAATCCATGCGGCGATCAACCTCGATCGCGGAAAGAGATCAGAGCGCGCCGAATTCGGCATGCTGAGGCAACGCTATCTCGACCTGACGCCGCGCGAACGTGAGGTGTTGCCGCTCGTGGTGAGCGGTCTTCTTAACAAGCAGGCAGCAGCTGAGCTGGGAATCAGCGAGGTCACGCTACAAATCCACAGAAGGAATGTGATGCAGAAAATGGTGGCGGCGTCGCTGGCCGATCTCGTGCGTATAGCGGAACGATTGGAAATACCGATCACTCACTCGCGCCGAGCCGGAGGGAGCTGAGTGTGAACAAGTGTGGACCTGTCGTGGCGATAGTCGATGACGATCCAAGGCTGCTTGAGTCGCTTGAGGATCTCCTGGAGTCCGCGGGCTATGTGGCCCGCAGCTTCTCGTCGGCAAGATCGCTGCTCATCACCGGGCTTTCGGGCTTAGATCTGCTTATTACGGACATCGGGATGCCTGGTACGGACGGCTTCGAACTACGTGACTTGGCTAGGCAGGCGCGCCCAGAGCTACCAGTGTTCCTGATCACCGGCCGCCACGAAATAGCGGATCAGATTCGCGCCAAGGGCATCAACGAGTTTTTCCGCAAGCCTTTTGACGGCCAGGCCCTGCTTGCGGCCGTCGGCGACGCATTACGCGACAAAAAAACGGAGGATAGACATGAGAGTTGACCAGCCGTTCGCACGGAAATCGGCGCCGTCACCGCGGCATCAGGGAAATGTAGGCGAGCAGCCGCTCGTCATGATTGTCGATGACGACGCGGCCGTTCGAGAGGCGCTATACGAATTGGTCCTGTCCGCGGGTCTTCGGCCGGTCTGCTTTGCCTCGACCCACGAATTGCTCGACGCCGAGATATTGGACAACCCCGGCTGCCTGATCCTCGACGTGCGTATGCCGGGGACGAGCGGTCTCGATCTGCAGCGTCATCTTGCGAAAAGCGGAAACCCTAAGCCCATCATCTTTCTGACCGGGCATGGCGACATTCCGATGACTGTCCAAGCAATGAAGGCCGGCGCCGTGGATTTTCTCACCAAGCCGGTGCGGGATCAAACGCTGCTTGATGCCGTGATGGCTGGCATCGCGATGGACGCTTCGCGGCGGGCGCAAGCCGTTGTCGTCAAGCGCAACATCGAGCACGTCGAGGCGCTGACGCCACGCGAGCGCGAGGTTTTGCGTGAAGTCGCGCGCGGGCGCCTCAACAAGCAGATCGCCTTCGACCTCGGCATCAGTGAAGTGACGGTCAAGCTGCATCGCGGCAATGTCATGCGCAAGATGGAGGCCACCTCCATCGGCGAGTTGATCCGGGCATGGGAAACACTGCCCGCGCCGATGCGCGAAGCGGGTGCGACCTAGACTCTGGTATAGGCTTTGGCAATCGCCATATGTCCGACGGATTCCGCGATGCGTCGGTTCATGAGCTTGGCCAGGTCCGGGGCCTGATCTACTCACCGCGAAGGCCTCCGGACATCTTGGCATGCCTGTCCTGCACCTTGGCATTGCACGAGAGATGCTTCTGTAGAATAGGTTCGCGGCCCAGATCGGCGCATCCTCCTCGTAAGCCATCACGACTGGCGAGTTTCGATCGCTCCTTCGCCCGCCCTCCCGAATGCGACCGGCAGGTCGATTCGACAGTCGTGATGGTGAGCCGGATGTTCAAGGCCACATCATGGATGGATACGATGAACAAGGATGGACTCTTCTCCGTTGGCGCATCCCGCCGCGATGTAATGCCGTCTAGTTGCGGCCAGGACGACCAGATCGTCCCGGTCAAGGCCTCGCGAGTAAAGTTGGCGAGGCTGATCAAGGACGCCGCATGGCATCACAACCACGCGCTGGGCTCAGGTGAACGCAGAACTGCCGCCCACCTTAATCTCAAATCAGGATCGCGTGTCGTCAGCAATTTCTGCGAACTCGCAATGACTATCCTTGGCGACCTTTCGCGTACACTGAATCGCGTGTCGGGCGGACCGCGAGGCCAAACGTTGTGCGCTCGCATTGCTGAACGACAGCCCGATTGCTGGTTTTGTCGGCTTATGTCTCGGATTGTAGAACCGAACCACTGCGCCATCGAACTAGCTAACTGGGTCAGGCGCGGGACGCCGACTGAGGCGGAATGGCGGATGGACGATCAATGGAGCCACGACCGCTAAGGCATGAAACTCCCGCCGAATGGGCGGCCTGTGCATATGCGCAACCCGTCCGCGAAACAGCGCCAATCCGCATTTGAAGGGCCACGGCGGCCCGGCGACGTGCCAGCATCCTATGCCTAGGCATAGGATGACCAGTGCCCAGTACTCTATGGACCCCGACCGACCGGCAGTAGTACCGTCTGAGCGGTACACCGCTTGGTTATACCGCGAGGATGGAGAAACCATTATGAGATCGGAGCCCTCCGGGTCCCCAATAACCCAGAGATGCCTCGTTGGCCCCTGCATTGATCGCGGTGGCCTTGCTGCCGTCGCTGAGAGACCGAGCCAACGGGAATGCTCATGCAGATATACGCTTACCTAACCAAACGACCCGGCGAGCGCAGCTTCTGTCCGCGGATGTTGCTGCTCGCGTTCGGTTTGCTGCTTTCGGTAGCGCCAGTCCACGCCAACGGGGTGCTCCGCATCCCCTACGTGGCCGACATAGGCACGTTCGATCCGGACAACGGGTTTGAGACTGGCGCGATGAGCGCAATCGACAACGTCTACGAAGGTCTCGTCGAGTACGAGCCGGGTTCGATCAAGATCGTTGGTCTGCTCGCCAAGAGTTGGGAGATCTCGGATGACGGGCTGACGTACACCTTCCACCTGGTCGACGGTGTCAAGTTCCACGACGGCACGCCCTTCAATGCGGCGGCGGTCATAAAGTCGTTCGAACGCCGTCGGGATCGTGGACTGATCCTGAGCTACTTCCTGTCCAATGTGAGGGACATGAGGGCGCCCGACGCTTCGACGGTGGTGCTTACTCTGGGCCATCCTCAGCCTTCGTTCCTCGATTCTCTTTCCAGTCCGTGGGGGCCAAAAGTTATAAGTCCGGCAGCGCTCGCCGATCATGGCAACGGCAACTTTGCGACGACCTGGCTCAACGAGCACGCAGTGGGCACCGGCCCGTTCAAGCTGGCTGAATTCAAACGCGGTCAGCGCTATGTGCTCGAACGCAACGACGACTATTGGGGCGACAAACCGTTCTTCCAGCAGATCCAGATTTCGGTGGTGCCCGATATCAGCCAGCAGATACTTCAACTGCAGGCGGGTACGATCGATGCCGTACCGCTCAACTACCCATTCGCGCAACTCACCAGCCTGCCGGGTGGGCTGGAGGTGACCACCGCCCCGAGCATGATACCGTACTATCTCTTCGTTAAGCCGAAGTCGCCACTCGACGACGCGGACGTCCGCAAGGCCGTTTTGACAGCGATCAATCCAGCGCTGTGGATCAAGGACGCCTTTGGGCAGTTCGCGAGCCTGTCGAAGTCGGTTTATCCGAACGTGATGCTCGACCCAGTGAATCCGATTCGGTTTCCGACGGACTTAGAGGCAGCCAAAGCCGTAATCGCCAAACGTGGCGCGGTCAATTTGGTCATTGGTCTCCACAGCGCGGCCCCTAGTTACAGCCGCATCGCCGACCTCATGATAGCGCAACTGGCGTCGATCGGCGTGAAAGCGACGGCTTACGTGCTGCCTTCCGGTGCTGCCTACACCTTGAAGGATGACCCGAACCCTCCCGATTTGCTGCTCACAATTGCAGGCCCGGACGCCGCCCATCCGGAAAACCAGGCCAAGGTGTTCTTCGCAAAAGGCGGTGTTCTGAACTATTTTGGCCGGGTCGTGCCGGAAGCCGACGCCATCGTGGACCAAGCCGGACAGTTGACCGACGTCAAAGAACGCGACGCACTCTACGAGAGAGCGGGGCACATGTATTTCGATGCCGGCATCGTCATCCCGCTCGTCGACGTCAACGACGTTGTTGTCCACGCCAAGGGCCTGACGGACCTTGGACTCCGTCCCGTATACCCGCCCGGCAACATCGACTTCGGCACCGTTCGCTGGAGCCCTTGAAGACCGGCCATCCGGTTCATTCCGAAGCAGGTAGGTCAGGCTCGCACCGCAGATGATCAAGCTCTCGCGCAGAATGTCCGAACCCGTCACCGGGTCCGTCCTCGCCGTCAAAGACCTCTCAGTCATTCTCAGCCGCGAAGGCCGTCCTTCACGCGTCCTGGATGGCATCGGTTTCGAGATTTTTCCTGGCGAGATTATCGCGCTGGTTGGCGAAAGCGGTTCCGGCAAGACAAGCATCGGGCTGACGCTTCAGGGGCTCCTGCCGTGCGAATACCGGCCGCGGGTTGCAGGCTCGATCCGGCTTGCGGGGACAGAGCTTGTCGGCGCGGGAAGGCGCACCTGGCAGTCGGCCCGTCGCCACCTCGTTCGTGCCATCTCGCAAGATCCGATGGGCGCGCTAAACCCCACCATGACGATCCGCCATCAGATGCGGGAATCCAATGGCGGGGCCGAAGGATCGGCCGAAGACTGGCTCAGCCGAACCGGCCTGCCTGACTCGGCCCGCATCGCCGATGCGCTTCCGCATCGCCTGTCGGGAGGGCAGCGTCAGCGAGTGCTTATTGCCATGGCGATGATGGCAAAACCGAAGCTGCTTATCGCCGATGAACCAACCACCGCGCTCGACGTCACCGTGCAGGCGCAGATCCTCGACCTGTTGCGCGATCTCGCCCGCGAGCAGCAGACGGCAATTCTGTTCGTGACGCACGATCTGAGCGTAGCGGCCTCACTGGCTGACCGCGTGCTTGTTCTCTACGCTGGACGCATCGTTGAAATCGGCCGCATGCGGGACGTTGCCCGCAACGCCGCACACCCCTATTCCGCCGGTTTGCTCGCCGCTCGATACGATCTGGACTCTGATCGACGCCGCCCGCTTCCCACGCTCCCGTCAGAGCGCACGCCTTCCATCAACGTCGATAGAGCCTGTGCCTACGCGACGCGTTGCCCGATCGCCCAGCCAGACTGCATGGCGATCCGCCCGCCGCTGGAGCCTGCTTCGGTGCACGGTGGCGAAGTCGCCTGCCTTCACCACGAACAAACGCCATTTCTCTCAGCGCAGCGCGCTGGTGCGAAACCATGGCCGGCCCATGCGATCCAGGAAACCGCCGCCTTGAGGCTGTCCAATATCGGAAAAACGTTCCCAACAGGAGCCAGATCGTTTTGGGGGCGGCGCCAACCGCAGCCCGTTCTCAGGTCGGTCAGCCTCTCGATCAAGCTTGGCGAGTGCGTCGCCCTTGTCGGCGAAAGTGGCGCCGGCAAATCCACCCTTCTAAGGATTGCTGCCGGGCTTGTGGAACCCGAGAGCGGCACTGTTGCCCGCTTCGACAAGTTTCCTCCGCAAATCGTGTTTCAAGACCCCGTGGCGGCGCTGACGCCGTGGCTCACGATTGGCGAGCAGATCGGCGAGCGTCTGCGGGCTATTTCACCGGACAGTGACTATGGCCGCCGCCGCGTCGGAGAGGCAATAAAGCTCGTCGGCCTCGATCCGGTCCTGATGGACGCGCTACCGGCCGAGATGTCGGTCGGACAGTGCCAGCGCGCCGTTTTGGCTCGCGCCGTAATCGTCCCCCCAAAACTTCTGCTTTGCGATGAGCCGATCAGTGCCATGGACGTGTCGCTGGCGGCCACCACCTTGAACCTTCTTGGTGACCTTCGGCGGCGACTGGACATGGCGATGCTGTTCGTGACCCACGATCTGGCGGCCGCCAGGATCATCGCCGACCGCATCGCGGTGCTGAAGGACGGCGAGTTGGTCGAGGTTGCCGATCCAGACGCCCTCATTGCCGCACCACAGGCCGCCTACACGCAGTCTCTCATCGCTGCGATGCCAAACCTTCAGGCGGGAGACGAAGGATGACTATACGACCGGACACGCTGCCTGTGAGGCCTCGGTTCAACTGGCGCGAGTTCTTCCGGCGTGCCGGTTGGCTTGAAAGCGTCGGCGTTGTCGGCATTCCTGTGGTTACCATTGTCGCCCTGCTGGCGCCCTGGATCGCGCCGTTCGACCCACAATTGCGCGTCGCCGCAGCCTACCTGCCGCCATCGGCCGGACATTGGTTCGGCACCGACGAGATCGGCCGCGACCTGTTCTCACGCGTCATCCTCGGCATTCAATACACGTGGCTGCCAGGGCTTGCAGTCATCAGTTTCAGTCTTGTTGTGGGCTCCCTGGCCGGGCTGATTTCGGGCCTGATGGGCGACACGGTCGACCTGGTCATCGACCGCATCATCGACTTGTTCCTGGTCCTTCCGTCAACAATCATCGCGCTCGCCGTCGTGGCTTCGCTTGGCCCGGGGCTCGTCAACACGCTGATCGCGATCGGCATTATCTGGTGGCCCTGGTATGCGCGCATATCGCGTGACGAAATTCGCCGTCTCAAGGCGCGTCCTCATGTCGAGGGAGCGCGGATAGCCGGGGTCCGCGGTCCGCGCCTGCTGTTGCGCTACCTGTTGCCGGGAGTGATCCCAGCCTTGCTCATCGGGGCGTCACTGGACGTCGCCAACATCATCATGACGATGTCGCTGATGTCTTTCCTCGGCCTTGGACTGCCTGCACCGGCGCCTGAACTCGGCGCGATGACATCGCGCACCCTCGACAGTCTCACCGTCCATTGGTGGCTGCCGATCTTGCCGGCCGCGATCATCTTTCTGCTTTGTCTCCTCGCCAACCTCGCGGGCGACGGCATTCGCGCCGCGCTGAGGGGGGCGTAGATGCTGGTTTACCTCGTCAAGAGCATCGTCGGCGCCGTCGTCGTTCTCTTGCTGATGAGCTTCATCGTTTTCGGTCTCCAGAGCGTTATCCCTGCCGATCCTGCGCGGGCCATCGCCGGGCCGAGTGCTCCGCCAGAAACGGTTGAAGCAATGCGTAAGCAGCTCGGGCTGGACGACCCGGCTGTCGTTCAATACGGGCGCTTTCTATTGCGCCTCGCGCATGCGGATCTGGGAATGTCGGTAAGAACCCGGCAGCCGGTATTCGATGACATCAGACAATATCTTCCCGCTACCCTTGAACTTGCGTTGGCCTCGATCGCGTTGGGAGTGGCGCTATCCGGTGTCATGACGGCCCTACAATTCCTCATACCGGGATCGGCCGGCATACGGCTCGCTTTAATCGGGATGGGTTCCACACCGATCTTTCTGTCAGCCCTGCTTCTCGCCTATTTTTTCTGGTTCCGAATGGACTGGCTTCCCGGAGCGGGCCGACTCGGACCTGCCTACCGCGACTTCGCGGGTCCCACGGGATTTAATGTCATCGACGGAATACTGGTCGGCCAGCCCGAAATCAGCGTCGACGCGCTGCGGCATCTGATCTTGCCAGCGCTCGCACTGGCTTTGCCGATAGGCATAGCGGTTGGGCGAAGCCTGAACGGAGCGCTGCACAATGTCATGGGCCAGGCATATGTGCGGACCGCACGCGGCAAGGGACTGAGCGAGACAAAGGTGCTGTTGCGCCACGGCTTGCGCAATGCCGCTACTGCCCCTTTGTCAATGCTCGGTCTCCAGGTCCGCCTTCTCCTTGGCAATCTGCTTGTTGTCGAGCGCGTTTTCGGGTGGCCAGGCCTGGGTCTTTACACGGTCCAAGCCTTTGCCAGCGCCGATCTCCCGGCAGTGCTGGGTGTCGCCATCGTGTTCGGGATCTTTTACATTCTGGTCAATACACTCATCGAAATCGGGCAGTCGATGGCCGATTCCCGGATAAACCTTTGAGAGCACCCAGTCAGGCGCTTGCTGTTGCGCTGGTGGGTGCCTTGGTTGTGTCGGCAGCGCGGATGGGGAGGCTGATGGTTATGGATGCCCCCCCCGCCTCAACATTTTCCGCCCAAAGCCGTCCGTAGTGTGCCTCGACAATCGAGCGGCAGATTGCAAGGCCCATTCCCATTCCATCTGGCTTGGTTGTATAGAACGCCTCGAAAATCCCCTCCAGATCGGTAAGCCCACGGCCGCGGTCGCGAACTTCGATCTCAACTGTTCCGTCATTCTGACGCCGCGACACGATCCGCAGGTTTCGTTCGCTGATGCTGACGTCCTGCATCGCTTCTATGCTGTTGCGAACGAGGTTCAGGACGACCTGCTCCATCTGCACGTGATCGGCAGCCGTCTCGGGAAGGCGGGGGTCGAGGTGGAGGTCCAGCTTGACGCTATTCGATGTGAGCCTCTCACCAAGAAGATCACACACTTCGCGGATCACCGCATTCAGATCGATCGCGCGCGGTTCGCCTTCGGTCTTGCTGAACAGCGCCCGGATGCGACTGATCACCTGTGCTGCGGCGTCGGCGTTTCTGATGATTTTCTGAGCAACGCGGCTGGCGTGATCGAAGTTTGGCGGATCGGCGTTAAGCCATCTCTGGAACGCGCCGGCGTTGGCCACGACGGCCTGCAGCGGCTGGTTGAGTTCGTGCGCAATGGACACCGACAGTTCGGACAGACTTGCGGCGCGCAAAGCGCGCGCGAGCCTTTCGTCCGCCAGACGCAGTGATTCCTGGGCTCGGACCTCGTCGTCGACGTCGAAGTTGACGCCGTACCAGCGAAGAATAGTGCCGTCTTCGTCGCGTAGCGGTTCGAAGCGCGAATCGATCCAGCGATATACTCCGTCCTTCCGGCACAGCCGACCTTTGTGTTGGAGGGGCTCTCCACGCGCAAAGGACTTCTGGAACACTGCCTTGACCGCTGCCCTGTCGTCGGGGTGGAACAACTCCACATGCAAGGCGAATTGCCGCGTGCCTCGCGGCTCCTCCCTGGCCGAGTCGACGCCCGCCCAGTCGACGAACCGTTTGTTGAAATAGTACGGCAATCCCGCCGGCGTCATCAGCCAGATCATGGTGGGAACAGTATCGACGAGCAGCCTGAGTTCCCTCTCGCTCTGGCGCAGCGCGGCTTCCGCCTTGCGCCGGTCGTCGATGTCTTCGGTATGCCCATACCAGCCGATAATTCGCCCACTCTCATCGCGCGAGGCAACCCCGGTATCGCGAAACCATCTATAGGTGCCATCGAACCGGCGCAAACGCTTCTCCACGATCATCGGCTCGCCCGTCTCTAGACTGTGGCGCCATTGCGCCATGCTTGCCTCAACATCGTCGGCATGAACAAATCTCCGCCACCAAGAAAAGTCGTCGGCATTCATGATCTCACGTATTTCTTCGGTCGTGACGCCAACGTACTCAAGAGCTGCGGGATTGAGGAACCGAAGGCGTCCGTCCGGATAGGCGGACCAACCGAGGCCCGGAATGTCGGTGAAATTCGGCCCGGGATCCTGGTATACCCGATCATAGAAGCTGATGGTCCTGAAGATTTTGACCACCAGCCATAACCCAAACGCTCCGGCAACAAATGCCGTGAGTTGGACGGGACCGTTTTCTGCCCCATATGCCGGTGACAGCAGGATAGCACCTGCAAGAAAGCTGGCCGTTGCAACCGAGACCAATCCAGCCTTCCAGCCGACGCAGATGCTCACCGCAGTGACCGCGACCAGCAAGCCGGAAGGCTCGCGTGCGAACCAAGCAAGCAAGACGCTCGCCGCTCCTATCGCCGCAGCCGCGACGCGGCGCTGATGCGATGACGTCAGTTGCATTTGAGATCTCTCGAGACCGCCGCTCCGTTCGGCTCGCCGTCGCGCCCCATTAATGAGTTAAATGCGCCTCTGCCCCCGATTGTAAGACGGCCTTCCCTGCGGTGGAAGCCATCTTCAACTGGTACAATATGTCGGGTGGAAGCGATTGACAGACGTTGAATAGATTAGAGACGGACCGCGCATCCATCTTCTTCATCATATTGCTGCGATGAAGCTTCACCGTGATTTCGCTAATACCAAGATCGAACGCGATCTGCTTGTTCATCGCACCGGAGATCACAAACCTCAGAACCTCCCGCTCGCGGGGTGTAAGTGTCTGGTACAGGGCCGAGTTCTTTTTAGCCACGGCTGATGCCGCCCTTCGAGCGACGTCGTTAGCGATGGCCGTCGACACGGCGTCTAGGAACGTCTGGTCACGTACCGGCTTGGTCAGGAAATCCACTGCACCCGCCTTCATAGCCTCGACGCTCATGGCAATGTCACCATGGCCCGTCAAGAATACGATCGGAGTCAGTATCTCTTTTGTCACAAGGAGCTGCTGGAGATCCATTCCGCTCGTACCGGGCATTCGAACATCGAGAACTATGCAGCCAGGACGGTCTGGGAGCTTTGAGCCGAGCACTTCCTGAGCCGAGGAAAACGATATCGAATCGATGCCAACTGAATTTAGCAACTCCTCCAATGAGTCGCGAACGTCTGCATCATCGTCGACCAGAATCGCTAAGGGGCTGTCTGTGGTTTGCGAATCTGCTAAACGCATACTCCTCACCTCCGCGCAATCTCTGTTGAATACGAACTGACCGCATTCGCGCGGCTATTATCAACCCCGTCATTCACACGTCAACCAAGCTGCACCTGCAATTCGGCGAAAATTCTCGTGCGACTGGTAGCCCGGAGATGACGCGCTGATCGCACCTTCCCCTCGGAGTCCTGACGTTACGGAATGACGAAAACCCGCGCAACGGGACAAAGGGCGACTGGCATCTGAAGATTTGATTGGCTGATCTAGACCTAGGTATAGGTCTACAGCGGTTCGGCTTGAGTGGGTTCGCCACACCGGGGTTTTTCCTACGGAACGACACTCAACTGGATGCCACAACACCGTCGCCGCAAGGCAATCTAGACGGTCAGCGTCACCGCGTTTGCTACAGAATAATTGCGCGGCGGCGGTCGAAGGCATGATCGCAGGATTCTTCCCGGGCCGCCGAGAAGCGTCGTTTAGTAACTAGCGGGGATACATCAAGCCATGGTCGATAAATGCGAGCCGGCAATCGAGGCTGAGACGGCGTGTCATTGACGCCGACACTGGAAGAGGCGCCGAGACGCAGGAGCAAGCCGATGACTTGCTCTTGTGAGCTGCACCACGACGCCCCGTATTCGAAGTTAATTGGTGCTCGAATGCGCCCGCGTCCTGCGACTTGCCACAAGTTGCAAGGCAGCGAACGTTGCTACGCAAATCCCGATCAAGACATGCGTCCACATCGAGCCCTGTGCCGATCCGAAGCCGAGCAGGAACGGAGCTACCACCGCCCAGCACCCTAAGGTGAGGTTGGACCATTCCGCCCAATCCCCATAGCGATAGAGGGCGGCGGCAGAACTGCACACAATCAGCGTGCCCACGACGCCGGCGTTCCATGCCGCAGCAGGCAGCCCGACGAACATGATTGCAGCGCAGGCCAAGCCTGCGCCGAGAATAAGGCTGGTCCATTCCAACCCCTTGCTTGGCACATCACTTCTCATCTTCATCTCCTTCTTCAGCCGTACCACGGAGGTGGCAGGTACGCTGAGAATGGGGCAGTCCGGTGCACCAGCCTATTCTACGCAGGCACCTGTTCGCCGATGCTAAAGTCTAGGGCGGCCATGCGCGGTGATTGCAGAAGATATCGAAGTACTCGGCTCACAGCCCGCCGGGCATGGGCAATAGAGTGGTGGATTAATCTCGCCACGAGCGCGAGACGCAGTCGCCCCTTCTATTCGGGATAGCGAGCTTCAATGTTATGGAAGGTTAGGCTGTCATCGGCATTGCCGCCAACCTCACTGCTTTCCTTGTCGTGCTGCACGTCGGTCTTGTCCAGCGCGATGCGAAAATCGGCGACACGCATCAGCGTGGCGCGCCAGTCGGCGATGCCGCCGATGTTGTTGATGAACCAGCGCAGCGAGGAATTCACCTGGTTGAACGCGCCGACCGCCATCATCAACCCGCCAAAACTGATGTCGCCCGAAAAATAAACGGGCGCCGCGACAAGGATCGGGGCCACGACGCTGATCCAGCCGTAGGTGTTGGTCACCCAGGACAGGTTGATCTGGGCTGTGTAGATGCGCCGCATCGCGTCCAGCAACGTGCCGAGGTCGATTTCGAGCCGTCGCCTGGCGTCGGTTTCGCCATGGTGGAGCGAGATAGCATCGACGTTCTCATTGACCCGCACCATGGAGGAGCGCAGTTCCGCTTCGCGTGCGTAGCGATCACCGTCGAGCCTGATGAGCGGGCGCCCGACCAGCCAGCTCAGCCACAATGCGATGCCGGCATAGAGGAATGCCGCCCATACCATGTAGCCTGGGATCGCCAGGGAATAATCGCCGATTTGGAAGACGGAGCCGGACGAAAGCCGCCAGAGCACGTCGACAAAGGACGCAAGAAGGACGATCGACTGCAACAGCCCGACGCCAAGGTCCGTCGACAGATCGGAAAGATGCGCGGCGTCCTGCTGCATGCGCTGATCGGGATTGACGCCGATGGAACCCGCATTTGCCAGCCGGGAGGCCCTCGCCGGGCGCATCCATTGGTCGATCAGGTCGAGCGTCAGCGCCTCGCGCAGCTTCAGCCGGATCATCTGGTTAAGCCACGTCTGGCCGATATTGAGCACCAGAAGTCCGCTGGCAATGAGGCCAAAGATAATGAGCTGATGCAGGAAGACCGCCAAGTCCCGACGCGCCAGCGCGTCGTAGAAGGGCTGGTTCCAGCTGTTGAGCAGGACCTGTCCGATCGATGTCGCGATAATGACCGCCCCGATGCCAACCGACGCCCACAGCAGCCAATTGCGGTCCGGCGATGTCTTCAGACCCAGCTTGATCGTCGCCAGTTGGTCGCCGAGACTGCTGGCCTCGACCGAGACGGCGGCCTTCTCGACACCGGATTTGGAATCCGCTTGATCAGCCATACATGAGATCCATGGTTTCAAGGCGGCCACATCGGCGCCGGAGCCGCGCAGCGAACGCGGCACTACGGGCAAGAATCCCAGCCGCATCTCCGCCAGGGTCTGCACAAACAGGCACGCCGATGTCTCGATTGGCGGTAAGCCGCGATCACCGTGCTGAGCAGGATTGGGGGCGCCCTTCGCCGCTTGAGACGGCGAAGGGACCGAGGTCTCTTGCACCGGTCCTTGACGTTTCTGCCATCGGGACTAGTGGCCCCATATGCCCTGGCCATATTCTTCGTGGGGACCAATTGGCCTCCGCACGGTCTGCGGTCCGCCGCAATTGCCATCCGGCTTCTTGGTCGAGGAAGTGTGCACGGTATCAGTGGCAATTGTGGGCTGCTGATCTGCGCCTGACCCACAACAGTGGTCGCTTCCGGCAGAGGCGACTCCCGCTGAAAGAAGGAGAGCGGCGGTGACAAGGATCGTCTTCATCTTGGTGACTCCGGTGTTGATTTCCATGGCATTCACCCGACCAAAGATATTAGCGGAGCACCTGCCATACGATCAGACCAGGGGGCCGCCTGACCCATACGAAGGATTGTGGCGTGCAAGCTGAAGGGCAAGGGATGCTGCCAGTATCGGAGAGGTTGTCGGTATCTATGCGTCGGCTCCAGCTAGGAACCGAAAGCTATCTCCGCCGGGTTGTGCTGGCGGCCCGAAATGCAGAAACACGGCTGCCGTGTCACTTGCGATTCCGACCATTTAGCCAACCGATCCTACACTTTGGCATTGTATGGCAGACCCTTCCGCACAATTGGTCCGTAGGCCGGTTCAGCGCACTCTCATTGGGACTGGTCACAGCAGACCGCAACAGTCTGGTCTGCACCCTTCCTCGATCCAATCGACCGGACATGCCCTCCACTTTCGCGACTCCTGCAATACCAAGTGCCGACAAAGCAAACGGGGGAATGGAATGTCAGGCTTAGAACTGAAAGTTGATGTCTTCTACCTTCCGCCGGACCGTCCTCCTGGTGGCCATTCCAAACAGTTGTCGGCCGCCGGCATCGTTCACGACCTGGGCAATCTTATCCAAGTCGCCTCATCCGCCTTGAACCATTTGGCCCGCGACCCCCACGTCTCGGCGGCGCCCGATCTTGGGCCTGTAATTGCCGGCGCGAAAATGGCTTTGGAACGAGCTGGCGGCCTGGTCAGGCAGACCATCAGGGCAGCCGGAGGGATCTGCTCTGACATCCAGCAGGCGAACGTAAGCGACTGCCTTTCGGAGATCGAGACACTCATTCGTAGCGCTTGGGATGCCAGTATCCGGCTTGAGGTCAGAGTCGATCCCGACATGCCTTTGATAAGGTGCGATCGGATTGGTTTGCAAAATGCGGTTTTGAACCTCCTGTTCAATGCGCGGGACGCGATGCCCGACGGTGGTCTGATCTCAGTTGGCGCCGCCCTGGCTTCTGAACGATCTACAACCGGTCAGATCGATATTCGTGTCGAGGACAATGGAATTGGAATGACCGAGGAGACCATGGCCCGCGCATTCGATCCCTTCTTCACCACCAAAGGCAAAGGATTAGGCGGAGTTGGCTTGCCGATGGTGAAGCACTTTGCCGAGGAGTCGGGCGGAAGCGTCGCTGTGCAGAGCACGCTAGGGGCCGGCACGACCGTGACATTGCGGTTGCCGGCTGTGCGATCGGCGACGAATTCTCAGCTGAATATCCCATAATCAGGCGAGCCCCGGAGGACAGTCACGAGACCAGAGGATGCATGCCAAGGCCGTTTAAAATATTCGGCCGTATCGTTCCGAGTTGTCGAACACCGCCAAATTACTGCTTCGCGCACGTCTAGTTACCTGTTGGATTCGCGGGTTGGGGTGGTCAAATATGGCGCGCCCCGGCGAGCGGCTCACCACCAATGAGCATCAGTCGCGCCGCGTGGAAGGCGGGTGCCTGAAGCACAACTTCCACTCCGGGCGTCAGCACTATCAGTTCGGCCTCTTCGAACATCCCACACTGGCCGGCAATCCCAACCTCACCGGCAACCACATAGATCGCACGATCACGATGCTCGGGCTTCAACTGGTATTGCGCGCTGCCCGTGAGCACGATTTCGGCATAGATCGTTTCGGAAAAGGTTTTGACCGAAGAGACCAGCCCTTCCGAAGCCCCGGCGATCAAAGTGAATTCGACACCATCGGCGCAGATCCGCGGTATTTTGGGTGAGCCGTAGTGTGCGAAGTCGGCCGCAATGTCCACGTGCCGGGAGGGGATGGCGATCCAGGCTTGGATGCCGAGAAGATTGCTTCCTGACGCCCGTAATTCTGTCGGCGCGCCCTCGGAATGGACAATCCCAGACCCGGCGGTCATCCAGTTGACCTCACCCGGAAGGATGCTCTGCGCTCTGCCGAGACTGTCCCGATGGTCTCTCCATCGACGAGGTAGGTCACGGTTGCGAGGCCAGCATGGGGGTGCGGCCGCATGTCGAAGCCGTGATCTGCATCGAGCTCTTCGGGACCGAAATGGTCGAATAGGACAAAGGGTCCGATCATGCGCCGATTGGCGGAAGGCAATGCGCGCCGCATCTTGATGCCGTCCGCCTGGTCGCGGGCCATTGGGAGGATGACCGTGTCGATGCCAGCGAGGCTGCGTTGCCAGTTAGCCATGACTATCGATCCTTGTTTGTGTTCAGTCGACGAGTGCTGAAAGCGGCTGGACGTGAACAGCGCGAAAAGACCGTCTGCGTGGCGCAGTGTTGCAACTCGTATGCCGCTGACCTGCAATCCTGCCCTCGTCAGAGGCCGACAGCATCGCCATCGTCAGACCCACGTGTCTATTCTTCTGCCTTTGAGCGGGCCACATTCTTTTGGAGCACTGCTTCGGTGATCGAATGCGGCAAAGGGCGCGGCGTCTCGATGAGCCCGAGCAACGGCATCACGATGATGAAGAAAGCGAAATAGTAGAGCGTTGCCAACTGGGACATCGTAACGTAGGCGCCATCCGCCGGCTGTGAGCCGAGCCAGCCGAGAAAGAGCGCGTTGGCCACGAACATCCAGAAGAACAGCCGGTACCAGGGCCGATAGACCGCAGAGCGCACCTTGGAGCTGTCCAGCCACGGCACCAGGAACAGCACCGCGATCGAACTGAACATCGCCAGCACGCCGCCGAGCTTGGAATCGATCGGTCCCGCATTGAAGGTGATGGCGCGCAGGATCGCGTAGAACGGCAGGAAGTACCATTCCGGCACGATATGCGCAGGTGTCTTCAGCGGGTTGGCGACCGTGTAGTTGTCCGGATGGCCAAGAAAATTCGGCAGATAGAAGACGAAATATGCAAAGAAAAACAGGAACACGATCATGCCGAACGCGTCCTTGACCGTCGCGTAAGGCGTGAAGTCCACGACATCGGTCTTCGATTTCACCTCAATGCCGGTAGGATTGTTCTGGCCCACCACGTGAAGCGCCCAGATGTGCAGGGTCACTGTTCCGACAAGCAGGAATGGCAGCAGGTAGTGCAGCGCAAAGAAGCGGTTCAGCGTCGGACTGTCGACGGCGAAGCCGCCGAGCAGCAAGTGCTGGATCCAGTCGCCGACCAGCGGAATGGCGCTGAAGAAGCTGGTGATGACAGTGGCGCCCCAGAACGACATCTGCCCCCAGGGCAGCACATAGCCTATGAAGGCTGTCGCCATCATCACCAGCAAGTTGGTGCAGCCGAGGATCCACAGCAATTCGCGCGGCGCCTTGTAGGAGCCGTAATAGAGCCCGCGGCAGATGTGGATGTAGACGGCAATGAAGAAGAACGATGCGCCGTTCGCGTGCAGAGAGCGAAGCAGCCACCCCGAATTTACATCGCGCGTGATCTTCTCGACCGAATTGAAGGCCAGCCCCGTATCGGGAGCATAATGCATTGCCAGCACGACACCGGTTATGATCTGCGATGCCAGCATGATCGTGAGGATGCCGCCGAACGTGTACGCGTAGTTCAGATTGCGCGGCACGGGATAGACGATGAAGGAATCATGCACCAGCCGTGGTAGCGGCAGTCGAGTGTCGAACCAGCGCTCGATTCCAGTCTTGGGTTTGTAGGTCGAATGTCCCTCGCTCATCGAAATGTCCTTGCGTCAACCGATACGGATCTTGGTATCGGAAATGAACCGGAACACCGGAACCGCCATGTTCTCCGGCGCCGGACCTTTGCGGATGCTTCCTGCGCTGTCGTATCGAGAGCCGTGGCACGGGCAGAGCCAGCCGCCGAATCGCCGTCTTGGCCAATCGGGATACATCCAAGGTGAGTGCAGACCTGAACCATCACCAACCAGGCTTCCTTGCCGGGCGCGGTGCGGTTGGCATCAGTGGCGGGCGCGTCGGCGGGCAGATTGGCGTCACGGGCAATCGTATCCTTGAGGGCAGCAAGATCGACGGCCTCGCCGTCCTTCATTTCCTGCCTGGTGCGGTTGTGCACGACGACCGGCTTGCCGCGCCATTGCACGACGAGCGAATTTCCAGGCGTCAAGGAAGAGACGTCGACCTCCACTGAGGCAAGTGCCCCAGCGGGCGCGAGCTCAATGGGACCGCGTTCGAGTTCGGAAGGATCGGTCATGATGACGGACTCCTATTGCCGGAACAGTCTCTACATCGCGCCGGCGGCAATCGAGCAAAGCAAGGCTGCGGCGGTCGTATTGAAAGGTTCCTGGTCTCGGATTGAATCATGCAGTCCGTGGCCGGATGCGAGCCATCGTGCCAAGGGCACATGCGTCCAATACCTTCGTTTATGATTTGCTGAGCCAAGGAATGGCCTGACGACCGAGGAGGCTATGCTTGGCGGCAGGGTCCTGGATTCTTCCAGCTACCCTTCCTAATGCCGAACGTAGCGCGCGCGGCAAGCAAAGAGCGATTGTTTCAGCCCGGTCAAACCTCGGAATAGGCGTGCCTGGCGATCGGCGTCGTAGCCGTCCTCCATGTCAAGTGCGAAGCTCTGGGGTGCGCCGTCGAGGTGCTGGCGGAAGGTCGCCTAACGGCCTCCCGCTTCGCCAGATGCGGAATGTCATCTGCGTTCAGAAAGAGAGAAATCGTGAAACTCTACTACAGCCCTTTCGCCTGCAGCCTGGCTGACCACATCGCGCTGGAGGAGGCAGGCGCTTCCTTTGAGCGCGAGGAGGTTGATCTCGAGACGAAACGAACGGCTTCCGGGAGAGATTTCTTCGCGGTCACGGCAAAAGGTTACGTTCCGGCTCTTGTGTTGGATAGCGGCGAAACGGTCACCGAGAACATCGCCGTTCTCGATTGGATCGCATCGCAGTATCCGCCGCTGGGTGTACCAGAGCTTTTGGGCCGGACCCGCATCCTGGAAATGCTGAGCTACATTTCGACCGAGATTCATCCCAGCTTCAAGCCCATGTGGCATCCCGGCCGGGATGCCGAGAAATCCAAGGCCAGAGTGACTTTAGCAGGGCAATTTGAGCTCATCGGTGACGGATTGAAGACACACTATCTCTTTGGCGATCGGCTCAGCGTCGCCGACTGCTATCTGTACGTAATGCTGCTGTGGGCAGCGCGCTTCGAAGTTCCCCTTCCCGCCTCTTTGGCGGCCTTGCGCAACCGGATGGATGCGCGACCGGCAGTGCGCATCGCTATGAGAGATGAGGGTCTCGTTTAAGATCGCCTGGCTCCGAAATCAGCGAGGAGTTTCCGTCATGTTGGCATTCTTGCATGCACTTCAGCCGATCGCTGCCGAGCGCGGCGATGGGTTGCGCCCCGAACTTTTGCGGCAGCAAATTGATGACGTGCTCGATCTGAATTTATTGGACAACCAACCAGTGCTGGTCGGTCCGGTTGAGGAAAAGGTCGCGAAGGCAGTGACGGCGACGCATCGAGTGCAAAGTACGGGGTGCGCGCTCGACAACAAATCCGTCATTCGCGGTGCCACATGCACGACGAAATCGACGACCGTTGCTGTCGCATGTTCGCGCTGCCGCGGCAGTGGCTAGCGAGGCCCGTTTGGTTTGGACGCGTCCGTCCTGGGGGCCCCTCGATGCCACAAGCCACCAAGGTTGAGACACTCGCGTCTTGGGCTCGTGAACGCTCACCTTCTTTCGCAGCCCGCCGCCCCCGATAGCGCGTCGCCGTGCTTCAGACTTGGACTGTAACCGTGGCAAGGAGGCTGGATATGAAAATTATCGTCATTGGTAGCTCACATTACGCCAGAGCAAGCACGGTAAAGAAGTTGCAACGCGAGGGCCACGAGGTGGAAGCGGCGTTTACGCTCCCCAGTGTCAACGCTCCCACTACGGACTATCGCGATGCTGGCTACGCGGGCCAATATCTGAGGCGTCTGCTCCTGTATTTGGCGGCGCACGTTCGTGAGGCGTGGTGCCATCGGCGCGCTTGGCGAAGGAAGCTTGGCAGTGGGTTCTAGATATTGGTACCGAGGTGAGGTCGATCGCGACCGGCACTGAGTTACTCAATGAGGCTGTTGGTGTTTTGTGTCGCTGCAAGGCCGCAGCCGATATCGTTGACACAACAGCCTAGAGGATAGCGCTTCCAAAGCATGGTCGCGCGACCGACCGCTTCCGTAGTCTCCTGCCTATAAGCTTCGGTTTTGGCACCACCCAGGACATTCGCCCTGGTGTGACCAAGCGTCCGCATGGCTTACCCCTGACGTTCGATGATACCGCGATATGAGATCGGGCCTTGAAATCATTCAAGACTTTTTGGACGAGGCGCTACCATAAGTTGCTTTTTTTGATGTGATTTCAATGACTTATGGCGGGACTGATAGCGGGAGACCGCTGCCGCCTTACCCCCCACTCGGAGGGCATGCCATTTTTTCTGCAGTGTCGGGCGTGATGGGCCTATCTCGGTGCTGCAAAGATCGGTAGGGAACGGGAGAGTCTGAGCCGAAAGCTATCCAAGACGCGAACGGCAGCTTTGCGCACCATTGTCGGACATTCAACCTAAGACTGTGCGTGTCCAAAAGCAGACATCCAGGTGATCATACCAAAGTGCTGATTGCGGCACTCGACAGTCACATCGGCTTGTCGTCAGGGTGACCAAGCTCGCAAAACCAGCCGCCAAGATATTTCACCGAGGGCTTCTTCGGATCGGGAACAGGGGACTTCGCCTCGACCGCGGCGCGGAATGGCTCGGCGCTGTCCTGCGGATTGAAACCCAGATGGTTTGCGCCGCTGTTGTCGACCATCTTCAGCTTGTTGTCGGAAATGCCGTAGGAGATCGTGTGGCCGACGCGCGGCGCGGTCAGCGCCGCTTCGACCAGACGCACGCAATCGGCGAAGGAGAGATACGACCACAGCATGCGGCGGTCCGCCGGCTCGGGGAAGGATGAGAAGATGCGCAGGCACGCCGTCTCGATGCCGAACTTGTCCCAGTAGAGCCGGCTGAGACTCTCGACGAAATTCTTCGACACGCCGTAGAGGCTGTCGGGACGCACCGGAGCGTCGACGCCAATATGGGCCTCGACTTCATGATAGCCGATGGCGTGCACCGAGGAGGCGTAGATGACGCGCTTGACGCCGTGTTTCCGCGCCCCTTCATAGATGTGGTAGGAGCCGCGGATGCTGGAATCGAGGATCTTCTGCCATTCGCATTCGAGCGGCGCGCCGCCGAAATGCACGATTGCGTCGCAGTCCCTGGTGGCGGCGATCGTCGCCTCCATGTCGGCGAGGTCGAAGACCGCCTCTTCCTCGTGGGACGCAAGCTGACCGAAGGGTTCGCGCCCTGCCAGCCGGATCGTCTTGGCCAGCGGCACCAGTCCCTTTCGCAGCTCCGAGCCGAGGCGCCCGGCGGCGCCGGTGATCAGGATGCGTTCGTAATGCGGCATGGTCTACTCCACTTGCGCGACGGCGGCGTTGATGCGCGCGATCGCTTCGGTCAGCACGTCTTCGCCAGTCGCGGTCGAAATGCGGAAATAGGGTGAAAGTCCATAGGCAGCACCCGGCACCGACGCCACGCGGCCTTCGTTCAAGAGATAGTTCGCCACCGCCGTGTCGTCCTGCAGCACGACGCCCCCACGGGTCTTGCGGCCGATCAGGCTGCCGCAGCCGATATAGGCGTAGAAGGCGCCGTACGGCGGTGAGAGCGTCAGGCCATTGATCTTCCTGATGCCTTCGACGACGAGGTCGCGGCGCGCCTCGAAGGCCTGCCGGAAGCGTGCCACCTGGTCCTGAGGGCCGTTTAGTGCCGCCACGGTCGCAGCTTGAGCGATCGAGCAAACGGAAGTGCAGGACTGGCTTTGGATGGTCGCCATCGCCTTGGTGAGCGGCGCGGGTCCTGCTGCATAGCCGACCCGCCAGCCGGTCATCGCATAGGATTTCGAGACGCCGTTGACGATCAGGGTGCGGTCCCTCAGCTCCGTGCAGGCCTTGCCGAAGGAGATGAATTCGCGACCGTCGAACAGGATGTGTTCATAAATCTCGTCGGACAGGACAAGCACATGCGGATGCCTTGCCAACACGGCGCCGAGCGCCCGCAAATCCGGCTCCGAATAGACGGCGCCGGATGGATTGCCCGGCATATTGAGGAACAGCCATTTTGTCCTCGGCGTGATCGCCTTCTCCAGTAGCTCCGGTGTCAGCCGGAAACCTGATGTCTCCGGACATTCGACGACAACTGGCGTGCCGCCGAGCAGCTTCACCATTTCGGGATAGGAGACGAAGTAGGGCGCCGGCAGGATCGCCTCGTCACCAGTCTCCAGCGTCGCCATCAGTGCGTTGAAGATGATTTGCTTGGCGCCGTTGGCCACGACGATGTCGTCAGCCGTATAGTCGAGCCCATTCTCGCGCTGAAATTTTCCCGCCACGGCTTCGCGCACTTCGGCCGTACCGGCAGCCCCCGTGTAGAGCGTCTGTCCCGTCTTGGCCGCGACATGGGCGGCATCGATGATGTGGCCAGGCGTCGGGAAATCCGGTTCGCCCAGGCCGAGATCGATGACGTCGACGCCCTTGGCGCGCAGCGCCTTGGCTGCCTGCGAGGCAGCCATTGAGGCGGAAGGCTTCACCGCCGACAGGCGCGAGGCAATGTAGCTCATTTGTCGTTCTCCGAAATGTATCCCTTGGAGCGGTCGTTGGCGCGAGCGTCGGCGCCGCGCCTGGACGGATCGCCATAGCCGCCGCCGCCCGGCAATTCGAGGATCAAGCGGCGGCCGGCCGGTACGTGCTGCCAGCCCTTGGGGCGCATCATCGTGCCATCGTCAAGTCTGACCACACCGGCGACACCGGCCTTGCCGCCATTGCGTCCGGCGGCGGGATGATTGACGCGGTCGAACATGGCGGAGAAGTCGAACTCATGGCCGTCCGTCGCGGCGATCTCCAGAACTTGGCCCAGGCCGCCGCGAAATTCGCCGTCGCCGCCGGAATCCGGGCGCAGTTCCTTGCGCCAGATGACGATCGGGCCGGTGTGCTCGGTCGCCTCGATCGGCATGGTGTGGACGCCCGACGGAAAAGCTGTGGCCGACAGGCCGTCAAGGCCAGGGCGCGCGCCCATGCCGCCGGAATTGAACATCAGCACTTCGGCATTCCGGCCGGAAGCACCGGGAACCGGCCGCGCCGAGATGTGGATGTTCCACAAGGCGCCGGCGCCTTGGGCGAGGATCTTTCCGGGCAGCGCATGGGCGAGCGCGCCGAGCACGAGGTCGGGTACCATGTGGCCGAAAATGTGGCGCAGCGCGACGGGGGCAGGGCGCACGGCATTCAGGATGTTGACCGGCGACGAAACGGTGAAGAAGGCCAGTGACGCGGCATTGTTGGGAATGTCGGGCGCCACCACGCATTTCAGCGCGTAGCAGGCATAGGCCTTGCTGTAGATGATCGGGCAGTTGATGCCCCAGCGGCTCATCGGATCAGTGCCGGTGAAGTCGACCTCGACGCCGGTTTCGCGAACCGTGACCGTCGCCGCAAGCTTGACCGGCGTGTCGTAGCCGTCGGTCATGAGCTCGTTCGACCAGCTTCCCTTGGGGAGGTTTGCGATGCGCTCGACCATGGCATCGCGGGTGCGCGACATGATGAAGTCGCCGAGCCCGTCCAGGGAGGACAGGCCGATCTCCTTCATCATGTCGACAAGGCGCCGATGACCGACCTCGTTGCAGGCGGCGAGCGAATAGAAATCGCCGACGACCTGATTGGGCTCGCGGACATTGGCGCGCAGGATCCTGACCAGGTCGAGGTTGACCTTGCCCTTTTCCGCGAATTTCATGATCGGCAGTTGGATGCCTTCCTCGTAAACGGACTTGGCGTCGGCGCCGAAGCCGCGGCCGCCGACGTCGACCACATGCGCCGTACAGGCGAAGAACGCCACGAGTTCGCCGTTCAGAAACGACGGCGAGACCATGGTGATGTCATGCAAATGGCCGGTGCCTAGCCAAGGGTCGTTGGTGACATAGGTGTCGCCCTCGAACATGTTGTCGCGCGGGATTTCGTTCATGAAATGCAGCACGGCCTCTGCCATCGTGTTGACATGGCCTGGCGTGCCGGTCACCGCCTGCGCCAGCATCTCGCCGCGCGGATCGAACACGCCCGCCGACAGGTCGCCGGATTCGCGCACCGAGGTCGAGAACGCCGTGCGCAGCAAGGTGAGGGCCTGCTCCTCGACCACCGAGATCAACCGGTTCCACATGACCTGCATGCGGATTTCGCTGATGTCGCTCATGCGTGGCTGCCTTTGCGGGTCAGGAGGATCGCGCCGTCGCTCTGGATGACGGCATCGAAACTGGTGGTGATGACGGTCGAGGTCTCGCGCTCGACGATGACGGCCGGGCCCCGCACGCTGTCACCGGCGCAGAGCGTTGCCCGCTCGACGATGCCATAGATGCGTGCCTCGCCACTTACCGGATCGAACACCGGGCGCGTGGTGGAGGGCGCCCTGGTCCGCTTGGCGGTCGTGAGTTCGTGCCTGATGGCGGCGGGCCGCACGTCGGTCGCCTTGACCGACCAGGTGACGATCTCGATTTCAAGCCCGCCAAGCCCGTCGATGGCGCGGCCGAAAAAGCGCTGGTAATTCGCCTGGAATAGGTCCTTCAGCATGGTGACGGCATCGTCGCCGAACGGTTCGTCCGGCAGCGGCACAGGGATTTCCCAACCCTGACCGGCATAGCGCATGAAGGCGGTGATCTCGCAGACGATCTCGCCGCTGGCTCCGGCCTGGACGAAGCTTTCGGCGCTGGCCTTGAGATCGCCGAGCAAGGCGTTGATTTCGGCCGGCTTGAACTGCGACAGGCGGGTGATTTTCGACGCCAGGGCCTCGTAGCCGAAGGGAGCCTTGAGAAAGCCGATCGCCGAGCCGACACCGGCACCCTGGGGAACCAAGCATTGGTCGATGCCGAGCTTCTCGCAAAGCCTGGCCGCGTGCAAGGGGGCCGCGCCGCCGAAGGCGATCATCATGTTGTCGGAAATGTTCTTGCCGCTCTCGACGGCATGGACACGGGCGGCATTGGCCATGTTCTCGTCCACCACCTCGCAGATGCCGAACGCCGTCGACATGGCGTCGAGCGACAGCCGCTCGCCGACTTCGCGCAGGATGGCCTGTTCGGAGGCTGACGTGTCGAGCCTGATCGCACCTCCGGCGAAATTGTCGGGATCGAGCTTGCCGAGGACCAGATCGGCATCGGTGATCGCCGGACGCTGGCCGCCACGGCCGTAGCAGGCCGGACCAGGCTCCGATCCGGCGCTTTCGGGGCCGGTCTGGATGCGGCCCATGGCGTCGACCCAGGCGATGGAGCCGCCACCGGCGCCGATCTCGATCATTTCGATGACCGGAATAGAGATCGGCATGCCCGAGCCCTTGCTGAAACGATAGGTGCGCGCCACTTCAAATGTCCTGGCGGTGCGCGGCGCGAAATCCTCGATCAGGCAGATCTTGGCGGTGGTGCCGCCCATGTCATAGGAAACGACTTTCTCCAACCCAAAACGCCGCGCGATGTCGGCGGCGAAGATGGCGCCGCCGGCCGGGCCGGACTCGACCAGCCGCACCGGGAATTCCGAAGCTGTTTCGACCGAGATCAGGCCGCCGCCCGAATGGATCATGAACACCGGGCATTCGGCGCCCATATCCTTCAGGCGTATCTGCAGGCGGGCGAGATAGTCGGCCATTTGCGGGCGCACATAGGCGTTGGCGCAGACCGTGTTGAAGCGCTCGAATTCGCGCATCTGCGGCGAGACTTCCGAGCTGATCGAAATCGGGATGCTCAGCTTGCGGGAGAGGATTTCGCGCGCCCGGCGCTCGTGCGCGGGGTTGGCATAGGAATGGATGAAGCCGATAGCCACCGAGCCGAAGCCGCCGGCAGCGATCCGCCCGGTAATATCCTTGAGCGCTGCTTCGTCGAGCGGCTGCAGTTCCTGGCCCTCGGCACCGATGCGGCCCTTGACGGTAAAACGGTCCTCACGCGGGATCAGCGGCGTCGGCAGTTGCAGGTTCAGATCATACTGCTCGAAGCGGTTTTCCGTGCGCATCTCGATGACGTCGCGAAACCCTTCGGTCGTGATCAGCGCGGTCCTCGCGCCGCGGCGCTCGATGAGGGCATTTGTTGCCAGCGTCGTGCCGTGGATGATGATGCCGATCTCGGCCGGCGATATCGCGGCGTCACGCGTGACAATGGCAATGCCGTCGAGGATCGCCTGTTCGGGTGCCGCATAGTTGGTCAGTACCTTGGTCGAGTACATCGTGCCGTGCAGGTCGAGGGCAATGTCGGTGAAGGTGCCGCCAATGTCCGCGCCGAGACGAATGTCGTCAGTCCTGGGGGTCATGCGTTGGCCTTTTGCGAAGCGAGCGCGGCGTCGCGCATCTGGGAAAGGGTCTGGCGGGGCGTGAGCGCTTCCGCCGAGATGGCGATGTCGAGAACGGCGCCGGTGGCGGACTTCTGCGCGCGGTCGAACGCCGCGGCAAAATCCTGCGTCGCCTCGACCCGCTCGGCATGGAAGCCATAGGCTTTCGCCAAAGCGACGAAGTCGGGGTTCTCAAGCGAGGTTCCCGAGACGCGCGCCGGATAGTGGCGCTCCTGGTGCGCGCGAATGGTCCCATAGATGCCGTTGTTGAGGATCAGCACGATCGGCTGCGCGCCCGCCTGCATGGCGGTGCCGAGTTCCTGGCAATTCATCTGGAAGTCGCCATCGCCGGCAAAGCAGACGACGGTGCGCTGGGGATAGGCCACCTTCGCCGCGATCGCCGCGGGCAAGCCATACCCCATGGCGCCGGATTGCGGGGCAAGCAGCCGCGCCTCCGGCCCGAACTTGAAGAATTTGTTCGGCCACACGGTGAAATTGCCTGCGCCATTGGTGAGGATGACGTCGGCGGGCAAATGTTCGCGCAGCCAGGCGCTGATCGCGACCATGTCGACCGGGCCGGGCTGGACGGGCGCCGCGAATGTCCCTTCATAGGTTTTACGCGCGGCGGCCCGCCAGTCCGCCCAACCGCCCTTGATTGGCATCAGCGCCTTGGCGAATGCGTTAGGGCCGGCGTGGATGCCGATAACAGGCACATAGATCTTGCCGATCTCGCGGTCGGAGCCGTGGACATGAATCAGCTTCTGGCGCGGCACGGGAACGGAGAGCAGCGTATAGCCGTCCGTGGTCATTTCGCCGAAGCGAACGTTGATGGCGAGGATGACGTCGGCATCGCGGATCAGGGTCTTGACGTGCGGCACCATGCCGACGCCGGCCTCGCCGACGAAGACGGGCGAATGATTGTCGAACTGGTCCTGATAGCGGAAGGCCGCCACGACCGGGACGTCGGAGGCTTCGGCGAAGGCCTGCAGAGCCGCGCGTCCTTCAGCCGTCCAATTGGCGCCGCCCATTAGCAGCACCGGCCTCTCGGCTTTGGCCAGCATTTTGAGCGCCGAAGCAATCGCCTCCGGGCCGGGCGCCGGCTCGAAAATCGCGGCGTGTCCGCTGAGCGGGGCAGCCTCGGTCAAGGTGGTCAGCATGTCCTCGGGCAGGGCGACAACGACGGGACCCGGCCGTCCGGTCAAGGCGGTGGTCCAGGCCCGCGCCACGATCTCGGGCAGACGCGCAACGTTGTCGATCTCGACCGCCCATTTGGCGACGGTGCCGTAAACCGCCCGGTAGTCGATCTCCTGGAACGCTTCGCGTCCCTTCATGTCGGTGCCGACCTGGCCGACGAACACGATCATCGGAGAGCTGTCCTGCATGGCCGTATGGACGCCGATGCTGGCGTTGGTGACACCCGGCCCACGCGTCACGAAGCAGATGCCCGGCGATCCCGTCAGCTTGCCGTACGCCGAGGCCATGAACGCTGCGCCGCCCTCGTTGCGGCACAGCACATAGTCCAGTCTGCCCTGCGTGTCGTGAAGCGCGTCCAGCACCGCCAGATAGCTTTCGCCGGGCACGCCGAAACTCTTGGTAGCACCCAGGGCGATCAGGCATTCGACAAGAAGGCGGCCGCCATTGCGGATCATGTTTTCGACATCCTCGATCGGGGGCAAGCGGACCGAGCCTGCCTTTTTGGATACGTGCACGCTGGCGGAACGGGGCGAAATCAAGAAATGCGGTTCATTCGAAAAGTTTTTCTTTACTGTGACGAGCGCAGGAGAACGCCGGGGTTCATCGTGCCCTGCGGATCGAACGCGCTCTTCAGCCGCTCCATCAGTTCCCGCTCCACGGAACCGCGATTGCGCTCTGCCAAGGCGATCTTGGCGCGGCCAAGCCCGTGCTCGGCCGCGAAGCTGCCGCCCATCCGCGTGGCAAGTGACGAGAGCGCCTCGGCAAATTGCCCGGCTTTGGCCTCGAAATCGGCCCGGCCCTCCGGCGGCGACAGATTATAGTGGATGTTGCCGTCGCCGAGATGCCCGAACGGGTTGATCCGCACACCGGGAAGGATGTCGTGGCACACCTTCGCACCCGCCTCGATGAAGCGGGCAATGGCGCCTGACGGAACCGAGATGTCGTGCTTGAGCTGCTCGCCTTCCAGACGCTGTCCTTCAGGCTGCTCTTCGCGCAGCCGCCAGAACTGCGCCCGATGCGCCCCCGATGTGGCCAGCGCGCCATCCAGGACCAGGCCTTGCTCCATTCCCCATTCCAATGCCGAATTCAGGATTTCGTCGAGGGCAACACGTTGCGAGCTGGAAGCCAGCTCGACGAGCAGGTAGACATCCCCCCTTGTCTCCAGCTGATAGGCGAGATCAGGCAAATGCTTGAGGGCGAGTTGCAGGCCGACATCGCTGAAGAATTCGAGAGCGGTGAGGAATTCGCTCGCCTCGCCGCGCAGGAAGGCGCCGAATGACACGGCGGCGGCAAAATCGGGCATAACGATAAGCGCGCTCGCCTGCTGCCTTGGCGTGGGGTAGAGCCGCAGGATGGCGCGCGTGACGATGCCGAGCGTGCCTTCCGCGCCGCAGAACAGCTTGCGCAGCTGATAGCCGGCATTGTCCTTCTGCACTGCCCGCAGCCCGTTCCAGACCTCGCCCTCCGGGGTCACGACTTCGAGGCCGAGAACCAGGTCCTGCATCATGCCGTAGCGAAAGGCCTGGCTGCCGCCGGCATTGGTGCCGATCAGGCCGCCGATCCGGGCGCTGCCTTCGGCACCGAGATGCATTGGAAACATCAGGCCATGCGGCTCCAGCGCCTCGTGCAACGCGGCAAGCGCGGCGCCGGCTTCAACGGCAATCGATCCGCTGTCCAGATCCGGCTCACCGATCGCGGCCATGCGTGCAAGCGACACGATGACCGCATTCGGTTGTTCGGCCACCGCGCCACCGCAAAGGCTGGTGTTGCCGCCTTGCGGGACGACTGCCAGTCCGGCCTCCCGGCATGCCTTGACGACTGCGGCCACCTCGGCGGTGGTTGCGGACCTAGCGACGCCCAGGGGTGCCACGCCATACCGGTTCAGCCAGTCGCGCTGGTAAGGCTCGGCGTCGGCGCCTGAAAGCCAGCCTTTCGATCCGAGTATCTGGCGCAACACGACAACGGGATCAATCATTGAAGTACCTGGGGATCTGCGTACACTTCGGACCGTTGCATCTTCCCAATTGCCGCTCAATGACCCAGCACCTGCGACAGGAACTGCCGCGTGCGCTCGTTTTGCGAGGCGGTGAAGAACGCCTCGGGCGGCGCCTGTTCGACGATCTCACCGCCATCCATGAAAATCACACGATCGGCGACGCGGCGCGCGAAACCCATCTCATGAGTGACGCAAATCATCGTCATGCCTTCGGAGGCAAGCGTAACCATGACATCAAGCACTTCCGAAATCATTTCCGGGTCGAGCGCCGAGGTCGGCTCGTCGAACAGCATGATCTGCGGCTGCATGCACAGCGCCCGCCCGATCGCGACCCGCTGTTGCTGGCCACCGGAAAGCTGCCCGGGAAACTTCATCGCCTGCTCGGGGATGCGGACTTTCTCCAGATAGCGCCGGGCGGTGGCCTCGGCCTCCGCGCGCGGTTGCTTGCGCACGATCATCGGGGCGATCATGCAGTTCTCCAGCACCGTCATGTGCGGGAACAGGTTGAAATGCTGGAACACCATGCCGACCTCGCGCCTGATCCCGTCGATGTTGCCGACGTCGTCGTTGAGCTCGGTGCCGAGCACGGTGATGCGGCCGCCATTGTGCTGTTCCAGACGATTGATGCAGCGGATCATGGTCGATTTGCCCGAGCCGGAGGGGCCGCAGATGACGATCTTTTCGCCTCGCTGCACGGACAGGTTCACCTTCCGCAGCGCATGGAACGACCCATAGTATTTGTCGAGATTTTCGATGTGGACGGCTGGCCCGTCAGACTTGTTCGAATTGACCGAGATCATCTGCGCCTCCTTACCGTTCGCCGACAGACATGCGACGCTCGAGATAGGCGCCGTAGCGGGACAGGCTGAAGACGAAGACGAAGTAGATGAAGGCGATGAAGGCATAGACTTCGACATAGGCGAAGCGCCATTCGCCGGTTCCGTAGGCGGCATTGCCGGAGGCCAGGATCTCGAAGAAGCCGACGATGACGACCAGCGAGGTTTCCTTGAAGGAGATGACGAACTGGTTGATGGTCGCCGGCAAAGCGTTCCGCATGGCCTGCGGCAGGAGGATGCGGCCGATGCGTTGCCAATAGCTCATGCCGAGCGCCATGGCCGCTTCTTCCTGTCCACTGGGAACGCCCTGCATGCCGCCCCTGACGATCTCTGCCTGATAGGCCGAGAAGAACAGTGCCGAGCCCAGGATCACGCGGTAGAGCTTGTCGCCTACCATCCATTGCGGCAACGCGAAGGGCAGGACGATGGCGAAGGTGAACAGGATCGAGATCAGCGGCAGCGAGCGGACCCCATCGATGATGAGGCCGGTGGTGCGGGAAATCCAGGGCAGGTCCGACCGGCGCAGCAGGGCCAGGCAGATGGCCAACGGGAAGCCGATAAGGCAGGTGGTGACGAAGATGAACAGGGTGAGCGCCAGTCCGCCCCAGGCTTCCTCACCGACGTAGGAAAGACCAAGCACGCCGCCCTTCATCAGCACGTAGTAGGTTGCTGCTCCCGCTCCCCAGACGAGCGCGATCCGACGTCCGGTCCAGAAGGCCGGGATACAGCTCAGTACCGTCATCACCACCACGGTGACGCAGGCGAGCGCCGAGCGCCATTGCTCCTCGAAAGGATAGAGGCCGAACAGGATGATCCGCCATCTGGCCGCGATGACCGACCAGCAGGCTCCCGCCGCCGCCTGGCAGGCCTCTGGCCCGCCGCTCGTGGTGAACACGGCCGAGAGGATTGCCCAATTGATGAGCTTCCAGGACAGAAAGCCCATGATCGTCAGCGAGACCAGCGACAGCAACGCCTGAAGCGGTGTCGCGAAGAAACGCCGCCTTAGATCCTCGATCCTTCCGGGGGCGGGGGGAGCGATAACGACCATCTCCATCTCTTATCCCCTCAGTTGATTGCCCTTGAGGGCGATTGCTTTGTTGATGCGGTTGAAGATGGCGGCGAGACTGAGATTGATGGCGAGAAAGCCAGCCATCAGGATGCCGATCGTTTCGATGGTCTGGCCGGAATGGTTGATCGCCAGCGCCACGATCATGAAGAAATCGGTGAAGCCCACCGCGATGCCCATCGTGGTTGCCTTCATAAGCCAGACATACTGGTTGGCCAGGATCGGCAACATGGCGCGCAACGCCAGTGGCAGCCGCACCAGCGTGAAGACGCGCCAGGGGCTCAAGCCCAGTGAGCGCGCTGCCTCCATCTGGCCCTTGCCGACGGACTTGAAGCCGCCACGCACGATCTCGGCGATGTAGGAGCCGCCATAGATGGTGATGGCGATGGCCAAAGCGGAAAATTCCGACGAAATGCGCAGGCCGCCCTTCAAATTGAGGCCCTGCAGGGCGGGGAAATCGAGCAGCGGTGCTTCAGGCAGGCGCCCTACCAACAGAATGATGGCCGCACAGGCCAGCGCCGCAGCAGCCCCGGCGAGCTGAATGGTGGCACGCTGGCCGATCGGCTGGCTGAGCCGTGACGTCCTGCCCATCCAGACCGGCAGCGCTATTGCCGCGATCACGGCCAATATGGCCAGCGCCATTGCCACGCCGCCGACATTCGGTACCGGCACGTAGAGACCACGGCTGGTCAGCAGAAAACCCCAGCCTTCGTGCGCGGCGCGCGGCGGCGGCAGATGCGTGATGAGCGCGTACCAGAAGAAGACCTGGAGGATCAGCGGGATGTTGCGGAAGATGTCGACGTAAGTGCGGCCGAGCAGCTGCGCCAGTTCGTTGGACGAGGTTCGCGCCAGGCCGACGATCGTGCCGACGATGGTCGCCAGCACCAGCCCGACCGTGCCCAGGAACAGCGTGTTGATGATGCCGATGAGGAAGTACCACCAATAGGGATCGTTGGCCGTGGCCGGCAGCAGCGAGAAATTCACATCCCAGCCCGTCGACTTGTAGAGGAAGTCGAAGCCAGAGGTGATCCCTTGCTCGGCCAGGTTCCGTCGGGCGATCAAAACGCCGGCAAGCACAAGCGCCGCGAGCGAGGCGACATAGAGGACCTGCAACAGCGCGTTGCGGACCTTCTGATTTCTCAGCAGGCTGACCATCAGGATCTTTCCCGATTGGCGCTGGCTCCGCCCGGCGGGAGCCAGGCGGAGCTCAAGGCGCGATGCTCCAACAAAAAGTTAGATCAGGATGGCGATTCAACGAAACGTCATCCTGATCCAGAACGGATCAGTCGATCACCAGCGGGAACAGGACGCCGCCATTGTTCCAGAGATTGGTGAGCTCGCGGTCCATCTTGTAGGGAGAGTCCTTGCCGAGATCGCGATCGAAGATCTCGCCATAATTGCCGACGTTCTTGATCACCTTGTAGGCCCAGTCGTCGGAGAGACCGAGGCCCTTGCCCATGCCCGGCGTGACGCCGAGGAATTTGGCGACCTGCGGTGAAGTCGGCTTGGCCTTGATCTCGTCGACGTTCTTGGAGGTGATGCCTTCCTGTTCGGCGAAGATCAGCGTGCTCAGCATCCAGTTGGCAATGTCGACCCAATTGTCGTCGCCTTGCCGCATGATCATGACTTCGGGCTCGACCGCCAGCACGTCGGGCAGGATGACATGGTCCTCGACCTTGCCCTTGGCGATACGGGCAATGGCGAGCGTCGGTCCCCACTGCGCATAGAGATCGCACCGGCCGGAGAAATAGGCCTGTTCGAGCTCTTCGGTCTTTTCGATCAGCACCGGCTCGAGCTTGATGCCGAGCTTGGCGGTATAGGCAGCGACCTGCTGCTCCTGCGAAGTGCCGGCCGGAATGCAGATCGTGCCGCCGGCGGCGTCCTTGAGCGACTTCAAGTTGAGTTCCTTGTGCGCCATCACCTTGGTGGTGCCGAGGTAATAGGACATGGAGAATTGCAGGCCGAGCTCGGTGTCGCGGCTCAGCGTGCCGCCGGAAGCCTTGATGATGATGTCGACATCGCCGGACTGGAGCGCCGGCCAGCGCTGCGCCCAGCTGATCGGCACCACCTTCAGCTTCGACGGATCGCCGAACACGGCCGTGGTGACGGCCTTGCAAAGGTCGATGTCCATGCCCTTCCAGTTGCCCTTGTCGTCCACCTCGGCGAAGCCAAGATAGGAGCCGTCATGGCCGGTGCAATTGAGCGTTCCGCGGGCCTTGACGGCTTCGAGCGTCTTGCCGCCGGCGGCTTGCGCCGGCGCCGCGAAATGCACGAGGCCCAGGGCCATGGCAGCGGCCCCCCATTTCATCATTTTCATTTTGATCTCTCCACTGTTGAGGTTGTTCCGTTTCTTGTTGTTGGGGCCTCGAAAGAGAGCTTTCGGAGCCCGGTCTCGAAGCCGCTTCAGTCGGCAAGCGGGGTCGGTTTGGGCAAGGAGATCTTGAGGTCGCTGCGCCAATCCTGCTGGGCGAGCCAGCGATGCAGGGCGGCCACCGCCTTGACGCGCAGATGCCCGCGCGGGACGACGAGGTAGAAGCCCGGAATTTCTTCCGGCCTCATGTCGGCGATGGCGTCGCGGCCGATCGGCGCGACCAGCGCGCCGGCCCGGAAATCTTCCTCGGCGTCGATGACGGAGACGAGGCCGACGCCGATGCCCTGCAGGGTTGCCCGGCGCATGGTCGCCGCGTCGTCAAAGCTGATACTGCGGTCCCCATCCGTGAGTTCGACGCCGAGGTGTCGCAATATGTCCGGCCACAGCCGCTTCGACTTGACGGTATCGAGCAGGGTGAACCGGGTCAGGTCATGCGCCGACTTGATCTTCTCCCCGATCGCCGGCGTGCAGCAGATGATCTTCGGGTCTGGCACCAGTAGCGTGGTTTCGTAGTCGGGCCAGTTGCCGTAACCCCACTGCACCGTCATATCGATATCGTCGCGCCCGAAATCGGGCAGGTCGACCATCGTTGTCAGGCGCAGATCGGCGCCCGGAAGGATTTCGCGAAACAACGATAGCCGTGGCAGCAGATAGTGCGTGGCGAAGTAGGGGCTTGCATTGAGGTTGATGCGGTCGCGGTAGTTCGACTTCGTGACGCGGCGAACGCCTTCCGAGAACTCGTCGAAGCCGGCTTTGACATAGTGCGAGAGAAGGATGGCGGACTCGGTCAATTCGATCGACCGGCCCTTGCGCTCGAACAGCGTGACCTGAAGTGTGTCTTCCAAGAGCTTGACCTGCTGGCCGACCGCTTGCGGTGTGACCAGCAATTCATCCGCCGCCTGCCGAAAGCTCCTATGCTGCGCGACGGCGTGGAAGACGCGAAGAGCATTCAGCGAGGGAAGGCGCAGTTTGCCGGTCATCGAAAATTCCGCTCCTTCCGCTTGAGGCTCCGTTGATCATGCACTGCTGAATTCCGGTCGCCGCCGCCTGCGCGAACGCTTTTAGGCGTAGATGTAACCGCCTGAAACGATAACATTTTCTCCGGTCATGTAAGTGTTCTTGGGTCCGCCCGTCATCAGCACCCATTCGGCAATCTCGGTCGGTTCGGCGCCACGGCCGAGGGGGCTCGCCTTGGCCAGTTCCTCCAGGAAGCCGAGGGCTCTTGCCTTCTCGGTGGCCATGCCGGCCGGCGCGACGGAATTGACCAGGATGCCGTCCTTGGCCACGTGGTGGGCGAAGGAACGGGTGAGGCTGACCACGGCCGCCTTGGTCGCCGCATAATGGGCGTTCTGCGGATGCGCCTTGAAGGCGTCGACCGACGTAAGGTTGACGATCCGCCCGCGCACATGGGCTTTCGACTCCTGCGCCTGCATGTGGCGAACGGCGGCCACCATCATGTGGTAGGTGCCCTTGATGTTGATGCCGTTGGAGGCATCCCAGTCGGCGTCGGTGATCTCGAGCAGCGGGCGGCGCGGATAGATCGCGGCGCAATTGATCACCGTGTCGACACGGCCGAGCTTCGAGACGATGGCATCGAAGGCCGTATGGCACTGCGGGCCGACCTGGATGTCGCAAGCTGCTGCCGCAGTGGGCAGACCCTTGGCCTTCGCCGGCGCAAGCGCGGCTTCGGCCGCATGCTGATTGATGTCAATGATGCCGATCTTTGCCGCCCCGGCGTCAGCGGCCATCTCTGCCAGGATGGCGCCGAGGCCGGCGCCACCACCAACGATGAGAACGGAAAGGTCTTTCATCCTGTTTTCCTTATTTGGTGCCGCTTGACGAGGTTGGCCAGGTCGGCATTATGTCGAAACGGGTAACGTCGGCCCATGCGGGGAGCGCGAGCACCGCGACGACCATCCTGGCTACGTCATCCGGTTGCACCACTTTCGCGGCGTACATAGCCGCGCGCGCCTCGGCGCCGAGAATGTCCTTGTAGAGCTGCGTCTCGACACGGCCGGCGACGATCTCGGTGACCCGGATGCCGGACGGGGAGAGGTCGGCGCGCAGTGCCGCGGCGAAGCCAGAGATCGCCGCCTTGGTGGCTGAATAGACGGCAATATTGGAGAACGGCGCGTGGCCAGCGACGGAGCCGGTGAACAGGATGTGGCCGGACTGGCGCTCACGCATCTTTGGAACGACGAGGCGGGTGAGCAGGATCGCGGCGCTGAGGTTCACTTCCAGCGTGGTGTCGATGTCGGCGATGGCCATGTCGGCGAAATTGCCGAGCGGCGGCATCATGCCGGCATTATTGATCAGCACGTCGATGGTGAGATCGGCCAGCACCGATTCCAGCGCTTCGCGGTCAGTGATGTCGACGGCAATCGGCACGATACCGGGGCGCTCTGCCTGCAACTCCTTGAGCGAAGCCTTGCTGCGCCCGACCGCATAGACCTCGTAGCCGGCGTCGCTGAGCGCGATCGCCATCGCCCGCCCTATGCCGCTCGTCGCACCTGTGATGAAGGCTGTCGTCACGTGGGCTTTCCCGTTTGCCTGACTTTCAGTGTGCGGCGCTGGCCGACGCCGCGAAACCAAGAAAACCAGCAAAAAGGAAAGATAAACTTTCGAAAACACCTTTCACGTTCGAAACATTCTACGCCGCCCACGCAACGGCGAAAGCCGCAAACCAAAGGAAAGCAACCTTTTCAGCGCGCAGGAGGCTCCTTCAGCCGACCGACTTGGCAAAAACACGGCTTTCGCAATGCGTGGCTAATCTGCTCCGCTGGACTGCCTGTGCGACCGAACCTCGCGGGCTCTATCCGCCTGTCGCGGAGGGCCTTTTCATTTCGGTGAACAACGAAGCCGCGGCGGCTTTCTGTTCAGCCTCGGTTGCCTCGATGCCCGAGGCTTTCGCCAGGGCGCGAACGCGTCCCAGACTGTTGTGCAGGTGCTTGCGCATGGCCTGGCGGGCTACGCGGCCGTCCTGCTTTTCGATGGCGTCGACGATTGCCCTGTGCTCGCTGTGGATGCGCGCGTAGTAGGCGTCCTTGCGGTCGGGCGTGACGACATAGCCGAGCTGAAAACGCGGAACGATCATCGGCCTGAGATAGCTCAGGAAGCCGTGAATGAATTCATTGCGCGCCGCCTTGGCGATCGCCAGATGGAAATCATAGTCGTAGTGGATCTGGACGATTGCCGGATCCGCCTGTTGGGCGTCGACCTGCTCCATCAGGGCGCGGATTTCGCCGGCCTCCGTGTCGGTCCGCCGTTCCGCGCAAAGTCCGGCCGACTCCACCTCGACACTCAATCTAAGTTCAAGCAGGGCGATGGTTTCCGGCAAGGTTCTCAACGCCTCGTCCGGTATCGAAAAATTGCGCGGCACCGGCGTTTCGCTGACGAACATGCCGCGCCCTTGTTGTGGCACCACCATGCCGTCGGAGCGCAGACGCGCCACCGCTTCCCGCACCACGGTGCGGCTGACGTCGTATTCGGCGCAAAGCTCCGCCTCGGTCGGCAGTTGCGCGCCAGGCGGAAGCTGTCCGGACCGGATCTTTTCGGACAGGCTCTCCGCCACCACGGTGGAAAGCGGCTTGCGCTTCGTCATCAGTTCCCCTCTCGCCAGATTCGGGATGATGCCCGAACCGACAGGACCATTCAAACCGCCGCTGTGACGATCAGTTCGACCAGCATTCCGGGTTTTGCCATGCGGCCTTCGCCGGAGGAGCGCGCCGGCGCATGGTCTTTCGGCATCCACGCGTCCCACACCGTGTTGACCTCGTCGAAGTCGCGCACATCGTCCAGCCACATCTGCACATGCAGGATGAGGGTCTTGTTGGTGCCTGCCTTGGCTAGCAGCGCATCGATCTTGCCGAGCGCCTCGCGCATCTGGTTTGCGGCGGACTGGCCCGGTCTCGCGACCTGGCCGGTCAGGTAGAGCGTGCCATTGTAGATGACACCGTGGTGGATGCGGGTATCGAAGTCGAGACGCTGGATATCGCTCACAAAATTGTCCTCATCAGGTAGCCGGCGTTTGCCGAATGGGGTTGCCTTGCAAATACTGCGCGTAGGGCGCCTGCACGAGCCAGCCCGCATCGACGGGCAGAGTGACGCCGGTGATCGACGCGGCACGATCCGAGCAGAGGAACAGGGCTGCCTCGGCAACGTCGCGCGGCTCGACGAAGCGGCGCAGCGCCGTGGTGGCCTGGATCGCCTCGGGATTGCGCTCACCCTTGGCTATCTTGGCCTTCAGCCCATCGGAAAGCGTGTAGCCGGGCGCCACGGCATTGACACGGACACCGTGCGGGCCGAGCTCGGCCGCCAGGATTTGCGTGAGCGCCAGAACCGCATGTTTGCCCGGTGTGTAAGCGGGGAGGGAAAGTGGCGCGAAGGAGGCGAGCGAACCGACGTTGAGGATCGCTCCACGCCCAGCAGCCGACATCAGCCGGCCGAATATCTGGCAGCCCAGAAGCGTGCCGCGATAGTTGATGCGCCACATCTTCTCGTCTTCGTCCAGATCCTGGTCGAGGACGTGCTTGCCGCTCTGCAGGATGCCGGCACAATTGACCACGACATGAGGCGTGCCGAAGGCGTCGCTGACAGTCTTGGCCAGCGCTTCGACCGAGCCGGCATCGGCGACGTCGGTCTGGACAAACACAGCGCGTGGCGCGCCCGCCGTCTCGCAAGCACCCGCCGCCTCCTTGCCGCGTGGCGCGTCCCGGCCCGCGACGACCACTTGGTGGCCGTCCTCGGCGAAGCGCACTGCAATGGCGCGGCCGATGCCGGAAGTGCCGCCGACAACGACTGCGGTTGGCGCATCAGCCATGGCTGCGATCCTTGCGATCGATGTCGAAGAAGGCGGACATGGCTTCGACCTGGAAATCCATCATCGGGCGCCCCGGCTGGATGCGGCAGCCGATCGCTTTCGCCGCCTTGAGCAGCGCCGTCTCGGCCGGCTCCATGATGATGTCGACCACCGTCATGTCCGGCGTCAGCTTGCTCACATCCATGGGCAGCGGATCGGTACCTTTCAGGCCCGAAGGCGTCGCGTTGATCGCCATATGCATACCGGTGGGATCGGGCTCTCCGACCTCAATGCGGCAGTTTGGAAAGGCCTTGCGGACCAGCGCCGCCAGCTTCTCAGCGCGACCTCTGTCGATATCGGTCAGCCGAATCTCCGCCGCGCCTTCCTCGGCCAGACAATAGGTCAGCGATGCACCGGCGCCGCCGGCGCCGACCTGAAGGATCTTCCGTCCGGCAATTTGATGCCCGCCCCCCTTCAATCCGTCGATGAAGCCGACGCCGTCGAAATTGTCGGCATACCAGGTGCCGTCCGCTTGTCGGCGCACCGAGTTGGCGCTTTGCACGCGCGCGGCGCGGTCGTGCGCGGCGGCGGATTTGTGATAGACCGGGACCTTGTAAGGCACAGAGATGATCACGCCGCGGATGTTTTCCGCCGCCGTGATGCCGGCCCAGAAGGTGTCGAAATCCTCCGGACGGCAGCTCAACGGCACCATCAGGCTGTCGAGCCCTTTCTGCTCGAATATCTCGTTGAACATGCCGGGGCTCTTCGCATGCCCTACAGGATGGGCAAGCATGACGAAGACTTCCGCTTTTCCGGTTCCGCGCATCGGTTCATTCCTTTCCGTTTGACAGTTCATGATTGCTCAGAATCTCAAGTGCCTGGACAAGAGACGAGTGGTCAGCCTCAGCCCCTCCCGGTCGCGCTGAACAGGCATTCATCAACTGCTGCGCCAGCGCCGTGCTCGGCAGGGAAACGCCAAGCGAACGCGCGCTCTCCAGGGCCAGATTGAAGTCCTTCTGGTGGAGCTTGATGCGAAAACCCGGCGCGAAGGTCCGGGCGATCATGCGCTCGCCATGCACTTCAAGCACACGCGAGGAGGCGAAGCCGCCCATCAGCGCCGTTCGCACTTTCGCCGGGTCGCAGCCGGCCTTGCTGGCGAAGACCAGCGCTTCGGCCACTGCCTCGATGTTGAGCGCGACGATGATCTGGTTGGCGATCTTGCAGGTCTGGCCGGCGCCGTTGTGCTCGCCGATCAGGGTGATGTTCTTGCCAAGCTTCTGGAAAATCGGCAGCCCCCGCTCGAACTCGGCGGCCGGACCGCCGACCATGATTGTGAGGCTCGCCGCCTTGGCGCCGACCTCACCTCCGGAAACCGGGGCGTCGAGATAGCCGGCGCCCGCTGCCCGCAATTTCGCGGCGAAGTCCGCCGTGGCGATCGGGCTGATCGAACTCATATCGATGACCAGCTTGCCCGAAGACAATCCTTCCAGGACGCCGTTCGGCCCCAGTAGCACGCGCTCCACGTCAGGCGTGTCGGGCAGCATGGTCACGATGGTTTCAGACTGCCGCGCGACGTCAGCGGCGGAGGCGACGACCGCTGCTTTCAGATTTGCCGGGAGAGGCGAGCGATTGAGGACCGTGACGATCTCATGCCCGGCCTCGGCGAGATGCCACGCCATCGGCGCCCCCATGACGCCTAACCCGATGAAACCGATCTTCATTCTCAACTCCATACTTGCCGCGTGCCACGTGTCTTGCAGTCAAGGCTAGGCATATGATATAGGACATCATACAAATTTTTACACAGCTTTGTCCATGGGAGTCTGATCGCAAAATGCAGGAGCGCCTCAACACGCTGAAGGCCGCGGTGACGGCCGGCAGGCCTCATATCGGCATCTGGTGCTCGCTGGCTTCGGCCCTCACCACGGAAGTCGTGGCGGGGTCCGGGGCGGGCTGGCTGCTGATCGACGGCGAGCATAGTCCCAACGATCTGCGCAGCATCATGGCGCAGTTGCAGGTGGTGGCTGCGTTCGACAGCGAGGCGGTGGTCAGGCTACCTTCGGACGATCCCAATCTGATCAAGCAGGCGCTGGACATCGGCGCGCGCAGCCTGATGATCCCCAATGTGCGCACGGCCGATCAGGCGCGAGCCATCGTTGCCGCGATGACCTATGCGCCGGGCGGTTTCCGTGGCTTCTCGGTCGGCCACCGCGCCAACGCCTTTGGCCGCATCGCAGGCTACCATGCCACAGCGCGCGCCCGGCAGCTTCTCGCGGTGCAGATCGAGGACGAAGCCGGCGTAGCCAATGCCGCCGAGATCGCGGCGGTCGAGGGCGTCGACGTGCTGTTCGTCGGGCCCGGCGACCTCTCCACCAACATGGGCGCGATGGGCAATCCCGGTGCGGCCCACGTCCAGGAGGCGATCGCCTCGGTGCGCAAGGCGGCAGCCGCGGCAGGCAAGGCCAGCGGTATCCTGGCGCCGGCGAAGGCCGACGCCGACCGCTACCTCGCCGACGGCTTCACCATGGTCGCCGTCGGTTCGGACCTTGGCCTGCTGGCGCGGGGCTCGGACGCCCTGGTCGCGTCGTTCAACCAATAGTCCAGAGATCAGACATGGCGATCCCCCCCTACAAAGCACCATCGCGCGCCGCCTACGACATCGTCATCGTCGGCGGCGCGGTCATCGGCTCGTCGACGGCCTACTGGCTGAGCCAGGCTCTGGGCAGCGGCGCCTCGATCCTCGTCGTCGAACGTGACTCCAGCTACGAGTTCTCGTCGACGGCGCTGTCGACCAGTGCGATCCGCCAGCAATATTCCAATCCGATCAATGTGAAGATCAGCCAGTTCGGCATCGAGATCATCCGCGGGTTCCAGGAGCGGATGGCGCCGTTCTACAAGGACGAGCCGGCGCCCGATCTCGGCTTTCGCGAGCATGGCTATCTCTACTGCTGTTCGCCCGAGGGTGTCGAAGCAGCCCGCGAGCGCGTCGAGCTGCAGCGCAGCCTCGGCGCCCATACGGTCTTCCTCGAACCTCGCCCGCTGAAGGAGCGCTTTCCCTGGCTCAATGTGGAGGATCTCGGCGGCGGCTCCTGGGGGTCGCGCGAGGAGGGCTGGTTCGATTCCATGGGCATGCTGAACGGTTTCCGCCGCGCCGCCCGCGCCAGCGGTGTCGAATATATCGACAATGCGGTGACCGGACTGGGCGTTGCCGATGGCCAAGTCGTCTCGGTGCGTCTTGCGACCGGCGAAACGATTGCCTGCGGCACTGTGGTCAACGCCGCCGGCCCACGCGCGCAACAGGTCGCGGCCATGGCCGGTCTTTCCATCCCGGTGGCACCCTACAAGCGCTACAGCTTCGTCTTCGCCAGCGCCAATCCGATCCCCGGTCGGATGCCCAATGTCATCGACCTCTCCGGCACATTCGTGCGCCCGGAAGGCGAGCTTTTTCTCACCGGCAACACGCCGCAAGGTGACGGACCGGCCGACTATGACGATTTCGAAATGCATTTCGAGGAGTTCGACGACTATATCTGGCCGTCACTCTGGCACCGCATTCCGGCCTTTGATGCATTGAAGGTGCAGACCAGCTGGACCGGTCATTACGAGTACAATATGCTCGATCATAACGGCATTGTCGGCTTTCACCCGGAGGTGAAAAACTTCATGTTCGCCAACGGCTTCTCCGGTCACGGCTTGCAGCAGTCGCCTGCGGTTGGGCGAGGCGTGTCGGAACTGATCATCCACGGCGCCTTCCAGACACTCGATCTATCGCCGTTTTGTTATGAGCGAATCCCGCGCGACGAGCCGTTTCTCGAAGAAGCAGTGATCTAGGGAGGCAGATGTCGAGCCCTGTATATCGCTTCTTCACAACTCAAGCACGAAATGCCGATCGCGCCAACCAGTGCTTGATCGCCGACTGGTTGTCGTTCTTATCGGGAACGTATGCCAGGAACCAGGTGACCGACATTTCGCACGGGGGAGACGATCATGAAAATTGCTCGCCAAATACAACACATCACGGATCGGATGATTGAAGTTGGTGCATTGGAAAAAACCGGCTCGACCAGGAAACCAGTGGCAAAAACTGCGCCAAGCCCGTCGAACCGATCGCTGTTCACCACAGTTCTGAATAGCTTCCAGAGCCTCTTGAAGAAATAGAACGTCGGCCTCCGGATTCAGAAACAATCTGGAAGCGTGTCGCAGACGGTCAAGGAGGCGGCCGACGGACGTGCGCAAAACTTCTGATCGAAGGATCGGAATCGATGACCGGCAACCTTCATGCTTGTTGGGAGAAAAGCGGTCGGTCTGCTGGCGGCCCCCAAACTGCCCGTCTGCAACGCGCCCAAAGTCAGTCGTTGAGCAGGCCCCAGCGGGATCCCAAAAGCAGACATTCGAGCGAACAGGCGAGTCGGCACGTGTCACAGAACCGGACGTCCAGCAGTCATTGGCGATGAGTTCGATCTCCAGCCGCAAAGTGAGCGAGCTAGTCAGCATAGAACTTCCTGAAGGCCGGGCGAGCCCCGGGCCCGCTCAATGTATGCTCGGAATGTTCGGATAACCGGCATGTTGCTGCCTCCTCGCGGGCCATCTTAGCCTCAGATCACGCACCCGCTCTTCGGAAGTCCCTTGAAGCTTCTCTAGCTGCGGGATATATGAAGCGCCACACGATTTCGTCCTTCAGATTTGGCGCGAAACAGTGCCAAATCGGTGGCATTGACGAAATCGTTTGGCGTCTCGTTCTCGTTGGGGACCGTTGTTGCGACGCCAACGCTGATGGTCACGCGATCCGGGCCGTGGGGTATGTTCAACTCCCGCACGCTCTGGACGAGCCGCTCAGCGATCGCACTAGATTGTTCCAGCAAAGTGTCGACCAGAACGATGACAAACTCTTCGCCTCCGTAGCGCGCAGCGAGATCGGTGGAGCGGCCGGAACTGCCCTGGATTACCCGGGCGATTTGCTTGAGCACCTCATCGCCGGCCATGTGGCCATAGGCATCGTTGTATCGTTTGAAGTTGTCGGCATCGATCATCAATAGCGACAATGGGGATTGTGCGCGAAGAGCGCGTTTCCACTCAGCCGCCAGATATTCATCAAAATAGCGCCTGTTGCCGAGACCCGTCAGGCCATCGATCCGCGTCAAACGCTCAAGCTCGAGATTTGCGCTGATCAGCTGTCGCTGGCTTTCCCTCAGCGCGCGGTACGCCGCGTCTCGCTGGACATGATCCAGATAGGCCCGCGTGTGATATCGAATGCGCGCAATCAGCTCGATGCGATCCGGCAGTTTGACGAGATAGTCGTTGGCTCCGGCAGCGAAGGCTTCGCCCTTGGTAGCTGGATCTTCCTTGCTCGACAGCACAATGACTGGAACCGAGTGTGTCGAGGCATGCTTCCTGTATTCTTTCACCAGCTGCAGCCCATCGACCCCGGGCATGACGAGGTCCTGCAGGATAACGGTTGGCTTTACCTCATCCGCGACCGCCATCGCCTTCAACGGGTCGGTGCAGAAGTGCAAGGCGATATCGGGCTCGTTGGCCAGGGCGCGCCTGACCGCCTCGCAAACCATGACCTGATCATCGATGAGCAGAACCATCGACGAATAATTATCTGCCAGTGGCGGCACCGGCTCTGGATCTTGCGTCATCAGACGAGCCCTTTCACGTGGGGCGCCCGCAGGCTTCGATAATGCGTAAGCCGATAGCGCTCAAAGGAAGAATATCAACCGCCGCACCGATCGCAGCGGCGGCCTTCGGCATGCCATAGACGGCGCTGGTTGCTTCATCCTGCGCGATCGTGAGATGCCCCTTGTCGCGGAGCTGTTTCAGCCCGCGCGCCCCATCCCTGCCCATGCCGGTAAGCAGGACCCCAATTACCGAACCCGGCCACCATTGCGCCGCGCTTTCGAAAAACACATCCACGGACGGCCGATAGACGTTGTCCTTAGGGCTGGACGTGTAGCCAAGTTGCTGAGCCGACTTGAAAACCAGGTGATCATCCGAACTGGCGACAAGAACGGTGCCCGTTTGAGGCCTGTCCTTTTCCTGCGCCGCACGGATCGGAAGCGGGGTATGCTGCCCGAGCCAATCGGCAAGGCCTGGAATGAACTGAGCATCGAGATGCTGGACGAGCACGATTGCGCCGCCAAAATCAATGGGAAATGCGCTGAGCACCTTTGCAACGGCAGCCGGCCCGCCCGCCGAGGCGCCGATCGCTACCAAGCGTTGAGGGGAGGGGTCGGCCGCAACTGATATCCGCTCGCTTGCCTTGGATGGCGCATCACGGACCAGCTTACCGATCGTTGCAATCTTGTTGGTCAGAAGCCGTGCGGATTGCGAGGAGGCGTTGCCTGCGATGCCCACTGACGGGATATCGACCGCGTCGAGCGCGCCATGACCCATTGCTTCGTAGACCCCGGCGACGTTGGCTTCAATACTGGCGGTAACCAGCAAGATCGAGCACGGGGTTTCTGCCATGATTTTGCGGGTCGCTTCCACGCCGTCCATCTCTGGCATTGCTAGATCCATGAGTATCAGATCCGGCAGGTCACGTCTGCAGGCCTCGACCGCTTCACGCCCATTGGTCGCCATCCATGCGACCTGATGTTCGCGGGTCGACACGACCAGCCGGCGCAGAAGCTCGACCGCCATCGGCATATCGTTGACTATGCCGATTCTCATTCGTTGGCTTCCAATTTCGATCTCATCCTGTCGCCTCGCCAATCATCTCCACGACGGCATGAATCAGCGCCTCGTCCTGAAAGCTGCCCTTGCTCAGATAGTAGTCCGCGCCGGCGTCAAGTCCGCGCGAGCGGTCTTCCTCGCGATCCTTGTACGAAACGATCATGATCGGCGTGTTCTTGAGATGAGCGTCCTTTCGGATCAAGCTCACCAACTCGATGCCGTCCATACGCGGCATGTCGATGTCGGTGACGACAAGATCGAAGGGGCCGGAGCGGACGGCATTCCATCCGTCCATGCCGTCGACCGCCACTTCGACCTCATAACCGTGATTGCCCAGCATCTTGCGCTGGAGTTCGCGAACCGTGAGTGAATCGTCAATCACCAGCACGCGCTTGCGCCTGCCGGGTTCTGGACCGCCCGCGGCACGCCGAAGGACTCGAAATCCGCCGGATGACGCAAGCTTCTCCACCGATCTTATCAGGTCATCCACGTCGAAGATCAGGACAGGCGAACCGTCCTCCATCAGGGCCGCCGCGCTGATGTCCTTGATCTTGGCAAAGCGGGGATCGAGAGGCCGGATCACCAGCTCGCGTTCGCCGAGGAAACGATCGACGATCAGGCCGTATGCTTCGCCCTGACCGGCATCCACGACGACGACCGAGAGAGCGTCCGGTTCGGATCCGGGCTCACCATGGTTCAGCACCTCGCGTGCCGTGACGAGCCCGATCTGTCGGTCGTTCAGACGAAAGTGCGGCCGTCCCTGAAGGAGATTGATCTGCGTCCGCTGCAATTTCAGTGTCTTCGAAATGGCAGCGAGCGGAAACGCATAGGGCTCGCCATCGACATCGACGAGCAGCGTGCGCAGGACCGACAACGTCAGCGGCAGTTGCAGTTGAAACCTGGTTCCGTGCCCAAATTCCGAGGAGACGCTGGTGATACCGCGGACCTCCTTGGTCATCGCCTGCACAGCGTCGAGCCCCACACCACGGCCGGAGACGTCGGTAAGGCCCAGTTTCATCGAAAAGCCGGGCAGAAACAGGAAGGCGAGCAATTCCGTTTCGCTGAGTGTCTCGGCACCCTTCCTGGTTGCGAGCTGCCGGGCGACGATCGTCTCGCGCAGCTCCGTGAGGTCGATCCCCCTGCCGTCGTCCACCACTGCTATTTGCAGTAGGCCGGCATTGTGCCGCGCTTCGAGCCTGATGAGACCCTCTGCCGGTTTGCCTGCCGCGACCCGCTCCTCGGGCAGTTCGAGACCATGGTCTACAGCGTTGCGCAGGAGATGCCCCAGAGGTGCATCGAGTTGCTCGAGGATGTCACGGTCGATACCTGTCGAGCCGCCTACGATCTCCAGCCGCGCCCGCTTGCCGAGGGTACGGCCGAGGTCGCGGACCATCCTCGCATAGTTCCGCACGCCGTCTTCAAACGGCCGCATCCGGCTCGCCAACGTCTCGTCGTACAATCTGTTGGCAAGATCGGTGGCCTTTCGATCGACTGAATCCAGTTCATCGAGACGCTCGGCAAGGAACGCCTGGCTCAGCCGAAGCTTTCGCTGCGCTTCGGCCAGCGCCTCCACCACTGCTTCGTCCTTTGAAATAGCCGGCAGCACTGCATGAAGGTCGTCGAACGCACTTGCGACGTCCGATTGAAGCCGCTTCAGCCGCAGCAGCCCGTCGGCGAACGGCCTGAGCCGCCGCGCTTCCATCAGCGACTCACCGGCCAGCCCGAGCAATCGGTTCAGACTGTCCGCCGTCACCCGAACCATTCTGTCGGAGCCGATGCTTCCTTGCCTTTGCGGTTCCGCCCCCACCAGGAGGCTCGCTGAAAGGGTCGTCGCCAGCTCCTCCTGGGTATCGGCGAAATCAGCTTCGGAATTGCGGGGCAAGTGGGTGGCGTCGGGGAGAGACAATTCCGAGAACTTGGCGAGAAAGGCTTCGACTTCAGGGGACACGCTCTCGCTCGATGGTCCCGATGCAATCAATTTCAGAAGGTCTGTGCCTTGCAGAAGCGCATCGATATGCTCCCGTCGCACCCTGAGATGCCCACGTTGCGCGGCGACCAGGCAATCTTCCATCGCATTTGCAACTTTGACCGCTGGCATCAGGTCGATGATGCGGGCAGCTCCTTTCAGGGAATGCGCGGCCCGCATGCATGCTTCCAGAGCGTCGGCGGCGACAGGATCGCGTTCGAGTGCCAAAAGACCGGAGGTCAAAGCCTGCGATTGCGTCTCCAGTTCGGCCTGGAAGAGGCTCAGCATCGAAACCTGGCTGAAGTCCTCGTCTGTCATGCGATGCTCCGATCCAGCATCGTAAGCAGTTGTCCCGGGTCGAGACAGCCAACGGCTCGTCCCTGCCAGGGCAGCACGGCAACCGTAGCGGCCGACAGCGCCTTGCCGATCGTGGCCGGCACAGCGAGCGTGTCTTGTTCCCGGTAGCGATGCAAGCCGTGGATCTCGTCGACCGTAAAAGCAACCCGCTTGTCGCGCTCGCCCACCACGACCAGCCGGCGAAATGCCTTGCTTCGTGCGCCTTGTTCGCCCTCCTTGCGCTCGTCTATGCCGAGCAATTCAGCGAGCGACAGGCAGATCAGCAATTCACCGCGGACATTGGCAATGCCGAGCACTGCACTGTTCCTGCGATGTGGCAGCGAATGAACGCGACGGGATTCAGCCACTTCATGAAAAATACCGACCGGAAGCGCCAGCCATTCCCCTCCCAAACGGAAGAGGACGCCGGTCTGCAGCGCCTCGTCGTTCGCCAAACCGAGCTCGGCACGACCAGACTTGTCAGGCCATTCGCTGCGATATGCCGAGGGCGCTGCACGGTCGAGGAGGCGCCGTGCAATCTTCTTGTGGGTCGGGCAATTGCGGCAGTGCAAATGCTGCTCCAGCAGCGGACATGACTTGTCGCCGCGCACGCCGATCCGGCGCCAGCAGTCGTCGATTTCAATCTCCTCCACCGGCTGAGCGATCCCTGTCGAAGCCGCCATCAGGTGCCGCTCCTTTTCTGGGCCCGATCCAGCCGGCCGGCCAATGCCTCGGCGCCGCTATGGTCGCCTTGCTTTCGAAGCAGCAAGGCCAGATGGACGAGAGCTTCCCGATGATTTGGCGCGAGATAGAGCGCCCTCCGATAGCTTTGCGCAGCTTCGGGCGCAGCGCCATCCGCATCCTGAACGAGGCCCAGCAGGTAGAAGATTTCCGCCGAAGGACCGAATGCCTTGAGATGCGCCACGGCGACTTCCTGTGCCTCCTTTACCCGGCCCGCATTGGCGATCCGCTCAACTGCGATCAGGCTTTCCGCGAGCTGGTCAAGCGGCTTGGCTGTGGCCTGCACGCGACCTTCCCTACCGATTGCCGGCCGAGGCGGAACAACAGGCTTGACCTTGTTGACCTTCGGCGTTGGGGGCCGCACAGGAACGGCGGCGGAAACTTTCGGGGCCGCGGTCTTCATGGGCTCCGACTTCAGGAAGGCGAAGGCCAGTGGCCATTCAGCGGAAACGAGGCCGTGCAGCCTTGGAAGCGCCGCTTCCGCCGGACCGACCAGAAGAAGTCCGTCCTTGGCCAGGAGGTCCTTCAGGCAGATCAATGCGCGATCCTGCAGCTCTCGATTGAAATAGATCAGCAAATTGCGGCAAAGCAGGACGTCGTAGACCTCTTGCCCGAAAGACGCGCGAGGATCGAACAGGTTTCCGACCCTGAACCGAACCTGTTTCAGCACTTCGGCATTCGGCCGCAGTCCGCCCTCGGCCGCTTCGAAATAGCGGTCCTTGAATTCGAGATAGCTGCCACGAAACGAATTGCGCCCATAGACGGCACGTTCAGCCATCGCGACATTGCGGCTGCTGACGTCCACGGCATCGACCTTGAACTCGGTTGCGCCAAAGCCGGCATCGAACATGGCCATGGCGACCGAGTAGGCCTCTTCGCCGGTTGAACATGGCAGGCTCAGGATTTTTATCGGCTGGGCGCGCTTGCTCGCGCGCGCATGTCGGGCCAGCATCGTGAACGCTTCGCGGTCGCGAAAGAACCAGGTCTCCGGTATCACGACTGCATTGATCAGCTCCTGCAGCTCCTGCGGGGAGCCGGTCAGATATTTCCAATAGACGTGAGGGTCGGTCATCCGGCATGCTGCCATCCGGTCCTTGACCGCCTGACGGACCACGGTTGGACCAACGCTGGCACTGTCCAGTCCGATGGTTTCCGTCAGGAGCTTTTCGACTGCACCGGTCATCAACCACCCATCTCGGCCTGGCGGAGCAGTGCGGTACGGATCTCTTCCGAAAGCAGCGCTTCCGCCTTGACCCACTGAATGATCTCCGGGCCATCCGAAGCCACCGGACCAAGATAGGGCGGCGTCCCCGGCTCAAGTCCGAAAGGCGCGAAATCGGCAGGGTCCCGTTCGAGCGTATCCGTCACCCGTTCCGCGATCAGGCCCAGCAGGCGTTGCTCGCCATATTGCTCCGGATAGCGCGTCACAACGATGCGGGTGCTCAACAGCGGCTCGGATGGGCGGCCAAGCGCCAGAAGAGTAACATCGATCAGCGGGATAGGTTTTCCGTCATAGGTGACCAGACCGACCACACCGGTCGGCGCGCCCGGCAGCACTTTGACATCGATACAGGGCAAGACCTCTTCAATCTGATGGACATCGATCAAGTAGCGATCCGTACCCATGCTGAAGGCGAGGAATAGCATTGTCACCTCCGACTGCCAGCTCGCTATGCTCTCAGCTTGAACCTTGAAATGCTGCCTCGCAGCCCGCCTGAGACTTGATTGAGCTCGTCGATCGCGAGCGTCGATTGCTGAAGAGATTCGACTGTTTGCTGAGCTGCCTCGCTCAGCTGGGTCAGCGTGTCGCTGATCTGTCCCGCGCCGGTCGCCTGGGCCTGCATGCCTTCATTGGCGACTTCGAAACGTGGCACCAGGCCTTGAACTTGCTGAATGATTTCGAACAGTTGCCCGCCGACCTGCTGGATTTCCTGCATGCCTCGGCGGACCTGCTCTGAAAACTTGTCCATGCCCATCACCCCGGCCGCGACCGCCGACTGGATGTCCTTGACCATCTGCTCGATATCGTAGGTGGACACGGCCGTCTGGTCCGCGAGCCTTCGGATTTCGGTCGCCACCACTGCGAAGCCCCGGCCATATTGGCCTGCCTTCTCCGCCTCGATGGAAGCGTTGAGCGACAACAGGTTCGTCTGATCGGCGACTTTGGTGATGGTCGTTACCACCTGATTGATGCTGCCGGCTTTCTCGCTCAGGATCGCAAGTTTGGAATTGATCGCGGCCGCCGCTTCCATGACCTGGTGCATGGTTTCTTCCATGCGGGTCAGTCCCGCTTGCCCTCCGCCGGCGACGGCAGCCGTCTGCTCGGCAACTGTCGAGACCTCGTTCATCGTCCGGACCAACTCGTTTGACGTGGCGGAGATTTCCTTGGCTGTTGCGCGGATCTCGGTGGTGGTCGCAGCGATTTCAGTGGCGGTTGCCTGCTGTTGCTTGGACGTGGCGGCGATCCCCGTGATCGACGTACTGACCTGTATGCTGGACCTTTGAACCTGACCAATGAGGGTGGTGAGATCGTCCGCCATTGCGTTGAAGCCATCGGCAAGCACGCTGAATTCGTCTCGACGCCTGAGATCGATGCGGTCGCTGAAGTCGCCTTGCCGCATCAACTGAACCGCGTCGACCAGACGGGTGAGCGGACCTGTGATAGCGCGAAACAGCAGGTACCCTAAAAGAACGGCCAGCCCGAGGGCGATCAGCAAGCCAGCGCTCAAACCCACTTCCGCCGTTCTGACGATCGAGCCTATCCGCTGTGTCGCGCTGTTTGCCTCGCCTCTGTGATCCTCGACCATGGCTTGCAGAGCGGACTGCAATTTTAAAAAGATCGGCTCCGTGGTGTCCTTGATGGCCGGGCCCTCATTTGGAGTTTCACCTTTCGACAAGGCAGCCCGGCTTGCGTCCAGCACAGCAGTTTCAGCTTGGCGAAATTGGTTGGCGAGTTCTTTAACGGCTGCATAATTCTGCTTGTCGACATCGGAGACGATTGTCGCTTCATAGTCGTCCATCTGCCGCTGCACCTGGTCGCGATTGGTCGCGATCGCGTTTTCAAACGTTCGTTTGTCCGACGGATTGTCCTGAAGCGCATATTCCTGAAGCAGGCTATGGGCCGTCATCTGGCCCATCATGATCTCGGTGCTGTGATAGAGGTCCGGGAGGATGCCCTTTTCGACCTCTGTCGCCTCCTGCTCGGCCTGGAGAAACCAGGCGTACGCGATGATGGCTATTACCGACATCACCACCAGAACGGCAGCGAAACTGACGAGGATGCGGTGGCGTATTGTCAGACTCTTCATGGAACCGGTTCACCAATTGGGGGCATCGTGGGCTGCGCGACAAGCGCTCGGTCCGACTTATTCGAAAAAGGTGCGTCGAAAAGCGGTAGTTTGATGCCGAATGGTTTCTTTTCCGTTCCATCGCTAATGATGGCGAGGCGGCGCACATCAGCCCGGCATCGGCTGGGGTGGCACGCCGCGTCAAGAGGAGCGTGGATGAGCTACTTGAGGCCACGAGTTGAATGACTGCTTAGGCCAGCTCAATGCCCGAAAGCCGACCTCCCGCTTGCGGTCCCGAATGTAGCCATTGCTAATGATCATAGGGACTGCGGCGCGGGCTGGCCTATTGATGTCAAGAACACACAACGCTCTCTCAATGTTCGCCCTTTGTGCTTCGAAAGTCGCATAATTGGCATTATGGAACGGAATATTGTCGTTTAGATTCAACCATATAGAGAGTTGAGCTGGCCGCCGCCTGTAAGTCGTGCCCGACTGCCAAGTGAGGGCTGCCAGTATCTTCCTCGATCTCAGTGCTGCTGATGCCGACCTTTTTGGCGTCAGTGAAAAGCTTTTGTGTCAGCTCGGCGACTGAGATGACGCTCCTGCGGCCTTCCAGCTTGCTTTAATCATTGCTAATGCAGCCCCTTGCTGCATTAATCCTCGATCATGCTAATTGGACAGGGAGTAACGATGGCCCAGATGATCCGGTTCGCGATCTTTGCGGTTTCGGCCGCTGTCGCCGGCTTGGCGTGTTTCGCCTTGCATTCCTGCTGGACGTGGACCGCGCCGCTCCTGATCATATCCGTCGGGTCCATGCTTGCCGAACATGCCTTCAACCGGCTGGCCTCGAACGAAGAAAAGCAGCGCGATCTGGAAGATCGCGTGCGCAATCTGCCAATGCAAGCCAATGTAGAACGATCGTGAACCTAGACTTCCTTGTCCCCTTCGCCCCAATGGCACGCCAGTGGGGAGGGGAACATCGACCATGGGCAAGGCGTCCAGCCCTTACGCGTACCGCGATGAAACAGCGTTCAGGAAGGCCGCCGCGCGCTCCCCGACGGACCCCTATGGCGTGGCTACAGGGCTCAAAGACGGGCGCCCGCCGACGTGACGATGGGCATATCGGTCGCCGAACTTCGCTCGGCAGGGGGGCGCGTGAAACAAATTGGGACTAAAGCTAAAGAGGCTGCAAGATTTGTGACGGCGATGGCCAATGCTCGACGCCTGTTGATCATGCACCTCGTGCTCGACCGCGAATTGCCGGCTGAGGCGCTTCGAGAGCAACTGGGGCTTAGCTCGTCGGCACTGTCACAGCACATGGCCAAGTTACGCGCACTCGGCTTGGTCCGCGTCCGCCGCGACCGTGACAACATAGTTCACTATTCCTGTTGCAATGACTCGGCCCGCAAACTGCTTGCCCTGCTGGACCACGCTTATGGAAGTGGCCCTTCGAAGCAAAACGCAGACTTGGGAATTCCAGATTGAGCCCTTGCGGACCCCGCATGAGGGACTGTTAAAGTCTATGCGGGAATCGACAGGGAAGGAACCGAGTTCATCCATTGGAATACCACCGGGCCTGTGCGGCGGCCTTCGTCAACCAATTGATGATGAGCGGCCCGGCTACCGAGGGGTTGATTTGGGCTTGAAGGTCCCCAACCGGGCCATGCCGGCGATCCCCCCCGGCAGAAGGATCATGAACTAATATTAGCAATAGCGCAAATACGAAACGGCGCCGGCATCAACGTCGTCAATATCGTAGCCCGATAGGATTCGTTCGCTATCTGGCACCATAGGCTTACCGTGCCCTGGTCGCCCGCGAGATTTACAGGCCGGCTGTCAGACGCCGATCGGCAACCCGTGAGCATGCTTCACCTGGCCCAACGCAAAGCTGGATTCGATCGAGGCCACGCCGTCGAGCCTGGTGAGTTTCTGCTTCAGGAAGGTTTCATATGCCTCTAGATCCTTGACGACGACACGCAGCAAGAAATCCATTTTTCCGGTCATCAAATAACATTCGACGACTTCCGGCCAACGACGGACCGCGCTCGAAAAACCATCGAGCTCTTCCTCCCGTTGTCGCTCAAGCTTGACGGAAGCAAAGGCGCTAACGGGCAATCCAACCTTCACCTGATCAACGATTGCCACGTAGGCTCTGATCACGCCTGATTTTTCGAGCATCCGCACTCGGCGCGCGCAAGGCGATGGAGAGAGCCCGGCGATCTCGCTGAGATCTTCCGTTGTCGCGTGAGCATCCGACTGAAGTGCAGCCAGCAACCTGCGATCGATATCGTCAATCACATCTTTTGGCATAGGTTTTTGTTTCCTGCATAAAAATTAGCTGAGTCCGGCCGAAGCGGCGCTAGCTTATCGCGCTTTTAGCCGCAATCGCCCGCTGGATTTTCCTATCCTCCCTCCTCTCGGTGGAGTTATAAAATGAACGATCCTCAACTCGCGTGCCTCAAGGAACTCGAAAGCAAGGTACTGTGGCTTTCCACATGGATGGTCCACAACGCCAACAACCTTCGGCCGAATGACGACGGGCTCAAAGTTGGAGGGCATCAGGCCTCGTCAGCATCGCTCACCACGCTCATGACTGCGCTATACTTCGCGGTCTTGCATCCAGAAGACAGGGTCGCGGTGAAACCGCATGCAAGTCCGGTCTTTCACGCCATCCAGTATCTCTTCGGCAACCAGACACGGTCGAAACTGGAATCCTTCCGCGCTTATGGAGGTGCGCAGTCCTATCCATCACGGACGAAGGATACGGACGATGTCGACTTCTCGACCGGGTCTGTCGGACTGGGCGTCGCGCAAACCCTGTTTTCCTCATTGGTGCAGGATTACCTTCGAGCAAAAGGCATGGCCAAGGACCGTCCGGAAGGCCGCATGGTCGCGCTTATTGGCGACGCCGAGATGGATGAGGGTAACATTTTTGAGGCTCTTCTCGAGGGTTGGAAACACGGTCTGCGCAACACGTGGTGGATCGTTGATTATAATCGCCAAAGCTTGGACGCGGTCGTAAGGGAGGGCTTGTGGGAGCGCTTCGTCTCTCTGTTTCGCGATTTCGGCTGGGAGGTGGTAATCCTCAAATACGGCTCCCTGCTCGAGCAAGCCTTCGAGGAGCCTGGGGGCGAGGCTTTACGCGCCTGGATCGACAATTGTCCCAACCAGCTCTATTCGGCTCTGGCTTATCAAGGTGGGGCAGCGTGGCGCAGACGCCTGCTCGATGAGATCGGTGACCAGGGTCAAATCTCCCGGTTGATTGAAAAGCGTTCGGACGAAGACCTTGCGTGCTTAATGACAAACCTTGGCGGTCATGATCTGCCCCTGTTGTTGAGGACCTTCGAAGAGGCCCGCAAGCATGACCGGCCGATCTGCTTTCTCGCCTACACGATCAAGGGATTCGGCCTGCCGCTGGCGGGCCACAAGGACAATCATGCAGGTTTGATGACCACCGCGCAGACCGAAGACCTGCGCGCTCGTCTTCGGATTCGGCCGGGCTGCGAATGGGAATTGTTTGAAGGTCTTCAGCTCCCTGCCGCTGAGCTGGCTGCTTTCCTCAAGGAAGCTCCATTCAATGCCCGGCGCCGTGGCCGCCACCGGGCACCGAAAATCGCTGTCCCTGAGGCGTTTGCCATAGAGGTGCAATCTCCTGTCTCCACACAGCACGGCTTCGGAATTCTCATCCACGAGGTCGCCAAGACGGAGACTGATCTGGCGAGACGGATCGTCACAACGTCGCCGGACGTCACCGTCTCAACCAATCTCGGCGCATGGGTCAATCGTCGGCGGCTCTTTGCCCGGGAAGAGAAGGCGGATCTATTCAAGAAGGAGCGGATCCCGTCGACCTTCAACTGGCAATTCTCGCCCAAAGGCCAGCATATCGAACTCGGCATCGCCGAGATGAACTTGTTTATAAACCTCTCGGCTCTGGGGCTTTCCCATTCGACATTTGGCGAGCGGCTTTTGCCGATAGGGACCCTTTATGACCCGTTCATCGAACGTGGGCTCGATGCGCTGAACTACGCCTGCTACCAAGATGCGCGCTTCATTGTCGTTGCCACCCCTTCCGGGATCAGTTTGGCGCCTGAAGGCGGCGCCCATCAATCGATAGCAACTCCACTTATCGGCATGGCTCAGGATGGGCTCGCCAGCTTTGAGCCAGCCTTCGTCGACGAGCTTGCAACCATTCTGCGATTTTCATTTGACTACATCCAGCGCGATGGAGACACCCAGCCCGATCCCGTGACCTGGCTCAGGGATGCCACTGGAGGCTCGGTATATCTCAGACTGTCGACTCGGCCAATTGAACAACCCAAACGCGTCATTGATCAGACGTTGGCTGAAGACATCCTCAATGGAGGCTATTGGATGCGAAAGCCAGGGCCAAATGCCCAGATTGTGATCGCCTATACGGGAGCGGTTGCACCCGAAGCCATTGATGCGATTGGGTTGATCGCAGAGGATCGCCGGGATGTGGGCCTTTTGGCGGTAACGTCTGCAGATCGCCTGAATGCGGGATGGACGGCCGCGCAGCGCGCCAGGGAGCACGGCGTCGCCCATGCACAAAGCCCTGTTGAGCGACTGCTTGCCAGCGTCCCCTCACATTGTGGGCTCATCACCGTGCTTGACGGCCATCCCGCCACGCTTGCTTGGCTCGGATCCGTCGAGGGTCACAAGACCCGTTCACTGGGCGTGGAGCATTTCGGCCAGTCGGGCACCATCGCGGACCTTTATCGGCACCATGGAATTGACGCGCAAAGCATCGCGCGAGCCGCGCAGTCGCTTTCACCTGGAAGGCCAATCCGACACTTACGAGCGGCCGTCTAACATCTCGGCTCTACAAGGCGCGAAGGTGTATTGGTCTAGCGCTCGCGCTCGTTGCGGTCACGCGGGTGCCTCTCTTCGATTTCCTGCTCCAATCCTGGCGTACGCTGCGCGGATTGCTGGTGTGGATCCTGTCGTGGCGAACTCGGCTCCGGCAGCCCTCTTTGTTGACCCGCTATTTTCCTGGGCAATCCCGTCCTTTCACCCGCACGTAGATCGCGGGGATCAAGAGCTTGATGGGCGCTGCGCAGCCGATCCTCCTGGGCAACCTCCCGGCTGCGGACCACAGGCGCATTCCCTGAAATCGGCTCGTGCTTTGAGTTCGATGTGGTTTGAGGGGCTCGAGATCCGCTCTCAAACAACTGCGAAAGCTCGCCACTGCGAACTGGGGTGTTGTGGTCAGCTTCGCTGGCGGCAAGCTGTTGTTCCGAAATGCGGAGGTTTTCCCGCCGGACGGTCATCACTTCGCGCGCGGCTTCAACGACTTCGTTGAATTGTTTGCGCTCCCATGGCTCGATTGAGCGCTCAATGTCCGCCAGAATAGTCCCTATCCGCTTTTCGTATGCCTCGAACTCAGGACGTGTCATAGCAAGCATGGCAGCTTCCTCGCCTCCAAAAAGTTCCCGGGCCAAAACGGCTTTGGGGTCGTCCCCGTCCGGTGTTTGCCGAGAGAATTCATTCTCAGTCGCGATCTGGGTGAAACGTGACGCGGCCCGGATTCGTTCGAGCTGATCTGCGGCGAACTCGGCCACCTTCTTATCTTGGCTATCGCGCGCAATTGCGCTCCATGCCTGACCAACTTCCGTCACGTATTTGGTACTGCGGATGGACCTCGCCGCGTGACGGAGATTGGAACGTTTGGCTGCATAGCGTGCCTGTGCCGGCTGGCTGGTGCCCTCATGCTCGCTCCTGCCGACATAGCTGACAGGACGCACCTGAGTACGAGCATAGGCCGGCGCACTTGCAAACTCGCGGCGGTCGGTCAGCTCCATGCGGATTCCGTGCTCCCGGGCCTTCTCAGCCATCAGTGAGCGCCATTCCCGAAACTCCCGCGGGCTCGTCTCGATGCGTTCTCCTGTCTCCGCACGCATGGTGACGATCGCGTGGGCGTGGACATGGGGCCGCTTGCCACCCTGCCCTGCCACTTTTGGATCGTCAGACGGATCGTGCATGGCATAAACATACCGATGCCCGGGGAATTGATCGCCAAGGAACTCCCGCACGGCATCTCGAAATGCAGCTTGATCGGTGCCCGCGCGCGCCGAGGCGACCAGATGCATGATGTCGCGTCCTGTGCGGCTTTGCATCTGCTTGCGCCAGTCTTTCTGGACGAGATCGCCGGCTTGTTTGACAGTCTCGATATGGCTGTCCGTATCATCACGGACCCGCCCTTCGAAGCGCTCCACCATTTGGCGAATCCGGCTCGTTGCGAAGGCAACGCCATTGCCGTGACCGTGGAACAGAACCCGTGCCTGGACGTCGCTGCCGATCTTGCTCCTGTTCAACCGCTCTTGGGCGATTGCCGCGGCCTTCGCGTCGCCGGTCAGGCGCTCGCCATCCGGCCCGCGCAGGAGCAGGACCCCCTGCACCCGCAAACGCTCGCCGTCCGCTTGCTCGATTGCATAAACGAACCGGCGCTCGCCGAAGGCGGCGCGCAGGACGTGGCGAACGATTTGGTCATGCTCGCGATCGCTTGCCTTTAAGTTCACCGTCACCTGGAACAGACCTACGTCCCGGCTCGAGGCACGATTATCAAAAAGATGCTCCCATTCGGTGCGAAGTTGCAGCAGGCCCGCCTTGCCGATGATCTGCTCGCCCTTGTCGGTTTCTACGGCCAGTTCGCCATTCCGGGAGACGTAGCTCACCATCGCACCCATACGCGCTCCACGACCATAGGACGTGAGCTTGACCATCGCAGGCTGGCTCCCTTGAGCCACGGCTGTGAACCGTTGACGCATCGATCGGTTCGGCGCGACAGCTCCGGTGCGACAGGAACGCGCGCTGGCATTGTGGCCGGCGCGCGCCCTGTCCCCTCGCTTTACCGTTTCGTCTGGTGCCAACGCCACCCCGCCCCTTCGCCGCCAGTCACATTCATGCGCGTCGCGCCCCCGCTGCATTTCATGAAGCAGCGCTGCGCGACGCCGTTCCCACTCCCGTTCGAAAGCCCCCAGGAAAAATTCCATTAGCCAGCCCCCGAGCGCCGCGCCGCGCCGGCGCGTTTCGTCATCTGGGACAGCTCTGCAGCGACCGTCAATGAAATTGCGCGGGCATCATCGGCAGCTGCGGCGATATCCGAAACCGTGCTTAACCGCCCCGTGTTGAGCGCGCGTACGGCTTGATTGAGGCCATTGGCAACAGCACTCAGATCCGCGGCGAGGAGTTGTAGGATCGCGCGATCGGCATCATTGAGAAACGGGCGGATGCCCGCACCCTCGCAGGCGAGTGTGCGGATGAAGGCGGACACTGACATGCCGGCGCCATTCGCGGCCGATTTCATGACGGCAAGCTCATCCGGGGCGAACCGGATATGTGCGACCCTCTCCCGCCTCGGCGGCCGTCTTGCGATAGCTGCGCCGGCTCTCGTCATTACGCTTCTGCCTTGTTCGCGGCCGAAGCCGCGGATCGAGGGCCAGTCCCTCGATCGTCAGAAAAAACGTATCACGTTTTTGCGTATCCTGCCAACCGCTTTGACATCGAATTTTCCTGTTTACCGCAATTGAACTGATTTTTCTTGTAGTTTTGACTATGTTTTTCTATATTGATGGAAATCCATCTGTCCACTGATCCACTTTCGAACAGATCTGGATTCAAGTGGATGTAGGAACACACGTTTATGAGGAGAGCTCGCTCATGCCTGTCGTGATCTCCGCCATCAATGGCAAGGGGGGCGCCGGCAAGACCACCGCCTTGATGAACATTGCTGGCGAGTACGCACTGCGCGGTTCAGCCGTGGCCATGGTCGACATGGACGGGAGAAGCAATCTGACCAAATGGTGGAGCGAGTGCCACGACAAGAACGCGCAGCCGGAAGGCATCAGCGTTTTCAGCCACAAGACCGCCAAGTCCTTGGACGCGTTCGTTGAGCGCCATGGCCACCGTTTCGATTACCTCCTCATCGACACGCCTGGAGAGGATATTTCTACGATCGATCCGGTGATTGGTTGGTCCGACCTGGTGATATCTCCTGTGCAGCCGTCTAAACGCGAGGTCCTTGGCGCGATCGACTGCTTTCACTCCGTACTCAGGATCAACGAGGCTCGCGCCAGCGCATGCCGGCATGGTGTTTTGCGAACCCGCATCTCGATGACGGTTCGCCAGACAGAGCTCTACCGCAAGATTAGGCCAATCATCGAGGACAAGGTCGGAACCTATCTGTTTCGTACCGAGGTTATGGAGCGTAACGTCTACAAGGACATTCAAAACGGCATCGGCACTCTCCAGATGCAGACGCTGTCCGAGGCTGTCGCCAAAGCGCGGCGCGAGACCCAAGAGATCGTGAGCGAAATCGATGCACTGCTGAGCTCCGGCGCAGAAGCGGGGCCCGCTTGATGAGCGGCAGGGAAACCCTGTCGCTCGACGAGTTCGCGCTCGCTGCCAGGAAGCAAGCGGTGAGAGGTGATGAAGATCGTGCGTCGGATCTAGTCAGCACTGACCCTAACTCAGACCGCACGTCGCCGAACCGGAGCGACCTTCGACAGGAGGCCAGAAAAGCCTTGCGCCGGATGAAACGAGAGCGCGTCAAGGGGCAAAGCTGCTTTGTCAATGTGAACCTCGACCGGCCAACCAAGCGCCGCTTGAAACTGGCAGCCTTCCATGACGACACAACGATGCAGGCAATCGTGGAAGCGGCGATCGTCAAGTATTTGGACGAGCTAGGCCTATAACTCCAGCCACGTGGTTCTTCCCTGGCGGATCGCGGAATTTGATGTCAGACCCCTCCCCTGCTAGACTCGCGGTCAAGTTGGCTCTGATTTTTCTCACATCGGGCAATTTGAGGTGGAAAGGCACGTCCTATCGATGTGCTTTCTCGACACGCACAGGAGCTGGCAAAAGCCCTCGAAATGGCAATCAAGGACCTTCAGAAATACATTCACGAGCACGCACTCACCGAAACGGAAGACGCCGAATCCGAAAAGCCGGTCTACAGGAAACCCGGCTTCGAAGGCGTACGGAGCTTCGGCGATATGGAGAAGGCCTTCGGTCGGTTTGTGCGCGAACGCCGCGAAGCCAGAAGGCTCAATCGCGCCCAGATGGGAACCATGGTCGGCCTGCATGAGACTATCTTTGCACGCTATGAGCGGGCCTTTTCGAAGCTGCATGCGACGAGACTCATCCATGTTTGCGAGATTCTCGACTGCTCACCGATCGAAATGATCCATTTTGCTGCCCCGCATTTTTTCGGCCAGAACCGGCAAGAAGCTGACGATAAGCTGAAACTGATTTTGCGTGTGCTTGATATGCCGGCTTCGTCGGCATCAGGCCTGTTGAACCTTGTCGAGGGTCTCGCCGGCGCAAATGCCGGAGACGATCCGGGCGATCGATGATGCGATCGCCGCGCCCTGTCCCCGATTCCCGGCCGGCGGCAACGTGCTCATGCCGGCCGCAACTGGCCCGGCCCGAAAGCCCGCTATTCGATCAAAGTTTTGAATCGGTCTCGAACCACCGATTCAGAAAATGCATTGGACGGTATTTGGGCGAACGCAGATAATCCGATGCATGAAGCACGCGACCCATCCACTGTTCCTGCGGCGCATAGACAGTGCCCGCAACATGGCGCGGTACTATGTCATGGCATTGCAACCCACGCTGTTCGGTGACGTGTCCCTTGTACGGCAATGGGGCCGCATCGGCACACGTGGGCGTCAGAAAGTCGAGTTTTTCGACGATTGCCTGCAAGCAGCTGCGGCGCTGTCGCGGCTGGCCGCGCAAAAGTCCAATCGGGGATATTCGGGCAATCCCCATGAGGTATCCCCGGCAGGTGCGCCCGATCCGGCGTGCCAGCCGGTGCCGTTTGCCGGCAAGGCATCACAGATGATCATCACGACCCCTGGCACGAAGTAAGCAGGCAGGCGTGGCGCATCGATGCTGCGCCCAATTCCAAATGACCTCATGCCTCGCCTTTGCGCCAAGCGCCCGGCCTGTTCGGCGGGCGCTGCGCGGTCGGTTGCCGGTGCCAGGCCATCGAGAACGGAACAGCGAAAACCTGCCCCTCCTTGTCCCCAACAGGTTGGCGCATTGGGCCGCTGAAGCGACGATCGTCTGACGCCCCGGGATCGTCGGGGACCCTGTTGGCTTGAGCGCCGTGGGTGACCCTTCGCCGACAAAGGGCTCGCGACCCGTCGGATGAGCAGGCTTGCGGTCGAGCTTTCGCCGCCGGAGTTCTCGCCTTGTCCCTTCGCAGGATCGCGGCGCCCCGGGGGAGCGCCGCGTCCAATGCGTGGCCGCCTCAGCGCGACCATATGAGAGCGTATCCCTCGTCATTCTCGACCAGGCTCGCGTAGATCGGAGCGGGGAAGCTTGGATCATCAAGCTTGACGGAGTGGTATTCTCGGCCGGTTTCCTTGGCTGCCTTCTTCCAGCCGGCGCCAATCTCGATGGTCCCTGCGAGGGCCCGAAGGTCGGGCGACTTATCGCTTTCCTTCTCGGCCTCGATCAGGCGGGCCTTGATGTTGAGGTTGAGCGTCTTGATAACTCCGACAAACGAGCCGTCTTCGTTGCGAGTGAAAGTGCCGATCTGAGCCATGGGTTTTCTCCTTGCTGTATCAGGTCGCGACCATCGCGGCCTTGATGGCGATCGCAGGGCACCACGCGACCGGCCCGCACCCGCAGGGCTAAAACGCGAGTGGAAGGCAGCGCAGCGCCGAGCTTCTTGGCGCGCGAGGAAGCCGCGCGCAGCACGGCGGGGAAGAAGGTCGGCATGGCTGTTGCGGGATCGAAGTCGGGCTGCGCAGCAGCTGGACGCGGTGTGAGATACGCCACCAAGAAAGGCCGTAGTGGACGCTCCTCTGGTAACTGCGTGGAGCAGAGGACCCTCGGCGAGGCCAAAACCGCCGCTGGCGATGCTATGTCCAATATCCAGGCGCGATCCTGAGGCCCGGCAAGTGTGACCGTGATAATGCGGGTATCTCGGAGGGGCCACGAAGCGATGGCTCAGTCCGGTGGCATTGAGGGCGCGGGCTGAAGATCGTGCAGGAAGGCGACGGCTCGCTGTGCATGACCGGCAGCGGAAAAGATCGCCCGCTTGTCGCTGGCAAGGACCTGAAGCCAGGAGGCGAGATAGCTCGCGTGATCCGGCCGCGGCTCGAGTTCCGGCGCGATGCCCAGATCCGCGCAAAGGAAGCAGCTGCCAAGTTCGGCAATGAGCTCCTCCCGCGCCCGCTCGCTGCGATCCTTGGCATACCGGCTGAGGTCGCGGTTCACCCGTTGCGGCGCCGATGTCCAATGTGTGGCCTCGTGGCTGAGCGTCGCGACATAGGCCGCCGCATCGCGGAAGGCTTGGAGCGGCGGCATCTGGATATGGTCGGTCGCAGGCGAAAAGTAAGCGCGATCGCCGCCGTGTCGGATGACCGCACCGGTGTTGGCAAAGAAGCGGTCGGCGTGAACGATATGCTCGACCGGCTCACGAACCGGCTCAACCCGCTCATAAAGCTGGTCGGGCAGACCCTCGATCTGGCCGGCGTTGAAGACGCTGTAGGTTTTGAGAAACGGGATCTCGCGGTCGAACTCCTCGCCCGAGGCGTCGATTTGCGTCTTGGTGAGGCGGCCTGCGAAGACCACCAGGGTGCCCGACTCTCCCTTGCGCACCGCCCCGCCGAGCTCGAGCGCCTGCTTGAAGGTCATCCACATCGGGCTGGAGAAGCCCCGCGCGATTGCCTCTGACCACAGCAACAACACGTTCATGCCGTTGTAGGGCATGCCGTTATGCCGTACCGGTCGGGTCACCCGACCGACGGCGGTGGCGCAGTGCCATGGCTGCATCCAGGGGCGGACGCCCCTCTCGAGATCGGCGACAATCCGATCGGTGATCCGCGCATAGATGTCGACGCGCGGCCCTTTTCTGCTCATCTCTCTGAACCTCTGGTTTTGGAGGCCGCGCCGATCGCGGCCCCGTCACGGTCCGCCGGGGGCGAAGGAAGACGGGCAGCGCACCCGCAGGGCCATAGCGCCAGCGAAGGACGGCGCAGCCGTTGCGCTGACTGTCTTGCTGCGCCAGGACCGCGGGAAAGACGGGGCGCGAAAGAGGCGGCGCTGGGCGCCGCCTCGATACGTCTCGCAAGAAGGGTCGGCTCAGCGAATCGCACGGCCGCCCCGGTAGGGATCGTATTCGCAGAGGATTTCGACCTCTGCGTCATCGAGCTCGTCGGCGGGCAGGATGCCGAATTCGGCGTCGACCTGGAAGAGAACGACTGGGGCCATGAGGGTGCGGGCGAGATGCCAGGCGGCCTTCTGGGCAAGAGTGAGATCGTGCGACATCTGAGGGCTCCATCTTGGAGCGGGCCAATCCCCGCTCAATGGCTGCGTCGGGGTGCGGCGGCGGGCGCGATCATCGCGAGGCGACAGCCGAGCGGCCGCAGCTTGCTAGCGGACCCCTTGCGGGTTGATCGTGGAAGACCGCGCCGCACCAGGAAAGCCATCACGAAAGAGCGGGATTGGATTGCTCAAGTCCGGGCCGGCAGTGCTCGGTCGCATCCGATGTCACTGGCCTGAAGGCGGCTCCATGGATCGGCAGCGTGACCGCGGCGGCCATTCTGTCGGACATTTGGCGCGGCCGGGCGACCTGCCGGACCCAAGCTGAGCAGCGTTGGAATTGCGGCGGCAACGTGATCTCTCAACGGCTGTGTAGTGCCTGGCCCATCTTTATCGATCCTTGAGGCAAATCCGCATGCGCCACCAACACTCGAGCCAACGGGTCGCCCTAGGACCATCCGTTGAGTTGGCGGGTCCCGGGTTCAGTAGACCTCCCCCGCCGAGGCAGGCGGGAGAAGTTGGGGCGCGGCAAGCGAAGAGCGGGGCAGAGCCCCGCCCTGAAGGCGCCTACCCGAGAGCTGCCATCTGCAGCTCGGCCGCCTTGCGGTCGACTGTGGGGCCAGAGTTCTCGACCGACCGCTCGAAAGGCTTCCAGACCTCGCCAACAACGTGCTCATAGGCGATGATGGCCCCCTCGGCGGCCATGCGCAAAGCGTGGGCCTGGAGTGCCATGTCCGCAGCGAACTCGCGCTGGCGCTGGGCGGCGCTGTCGAAACCAACGGGACCACCGACATCTTGGTCCCGATCGTCACAGGCGGACTTGGCGGTTGCGTCGCGAGCTTGGGAGACCGCTCGGCTGTAGAACTGGCCGGCGCCGTAGGCGGACCCGACGAAGGCCCCGACGACGCGCTGCAGGTGGATCTGCATGGCGCGCTCGCCAAGCCCCTCGTCCAGCGCTGCTGCGGTGTCGACGATCAGCTTTTCGTGCAGGTCGCGGATGCCGTCGCTGTCGAGGACAGGCAGGCCGAAGCTCTCGGAAACGAGAGAGCACTGCGCGGCATCGGGGCAGGCGAACCGCACCATCTGCAAGGTGGTTGCCTTGCGCAGCGGCACCACGCGAGCGGTAGAGCGAGGATTGGCAGCTTTCTTGATCATGACACATCCTTTCTTCGGTTTCCGAAGCGCAGACCGGCTCCGTGCCGGCCCGCCCTCGGGCGCGGACCCACAGAACCGGCCGAGCGGCGTTCGCTTCAAGGTCCGGGTGGACCGAGGCGAGCAGGGCAGGTTTGCGGCCAAGCAGGGCTCCTTCCCAGCCCTCGCGCGGGACGCGGGGCTGCTATGCCGAGACTGGATCGCTCCGGCCGCCGCGCGGCGCGGAACGCGGCCTTGAAGTGAACGACCGCCGGTTCAGGACCGCTTCAAGCCCGGGGAGGACCGGCACGGGCCTAGTTATCGAAACGGAAAGGGAAGGACAGGCGCTCAAGACCATGTGCCTGACCAGCGGGCTGGACCTGTCCCATCGTGCCGCGAGCACCCTTACCAAGACGGTGCCGGTGTGCTTGCCGGATGCGGTATCGCCGGCAGCGCGCCAGGTCTCGCGCGAACAACTGCATCGCTCCACCTGCTCGCAGATATCCCCGCCTCGCCCTGCAGGTCGACAACTGTTGGCGATTGCTTGTCCGCCGCGCCAGCTAGCCGCGGCAACGCGTCAATCTCCGGCTGCCGCTCCGCCAGGAAGGGTGTGAACGGGCCCCGCAACTCCGCCTCGACGGCGCGGCTTAACCCGACGAGACGCTTTGGTCACCCAATCGGATAGCCAAGCTGCAAGAGCCATGCTTGGCGGCTGCGCGACGCGGGGCCGATATGAACGAGTTCGACATAGTCGCCGGGCCGGTCGAAGACCCGCACCGATCTCGGGGCGCTCGATGGCGGTGGAGCGCAGAGCTGGGCCTGGCGAGCAAGTGCGGCGGACCCGGATCGCGACCACTCCGCGGCTCATGGCCGGCTTCATGCAGGCACATCCCCTATGGCTCACCATCTTCTTCAGCCCTTCCGGACAGCTTCCTGCGGCTGCCACCGCGACCGGAGGGGTCAAGACCGCTCCTCCCCATCCTTTTGCGCCTTCATGTCAGGTCGGCATTCCAGTCGTCTAATTCTGGGCGCAGCCGCTCGGCGCTGCATCCGATCGCCTCGGCGAGCGCTAGAACCCTGCCGGCATAGATCTCGCCCTGGGCATTGTTGTCGGTGGCGGCGACGAGTTGGACACCTGCCCTGACAGCAAGCGCGTGGATCGCTGCGTGCGTACCCGGCGACCAGCCACCGGCCGTGCTGAGGTACAGAGTGTCGGGACGAAGCTGTTCCAGCGCAGCGAGACTTAGGGCGTCGATGGCCGCCTCGGTGACGCAGAGGCGGGACGCCTCCGGGCGGCCGAAGCGGAACAGTACCTTGGCACCGGCGGTGGCAAAGCCGCGCCAGTGCAGTCCACGTTCTTCCCAGCCGGTGACGGAGCCATCTGCATCAGTGTGCGCCGCCCACATGCTGCCATGCGGCCCCTCGCGCAGGAGACCGGCCATAACCGCGGCGCGCAGAATCGGCTCGGGGAGATGGCGACCGTCTCGCAGGTAGCGCCAAGTCGCCGATCCGAGCCATGGCTTGCGCCGGGCCTGCCAGCGAGCCGCTATCGACAGTTCGGGCTGCCGCTGACGGAAGCTGCGCTGCCACACCGGCGCGGTAACCGCGATACCAACGAGGTCCGCGACTTCGTTGATCGCCGTGACGAAGGGAATGCCCTCGAGATGCTCAAGCAGCCCGAAGACATCTCCCTTGGCATCCGAGAGCGGGTCGAACCAGCCCTTGCCCTCGTGGATAACAATGATTATTGATGCGTCGCGGCGATATTTCATCGCCTTGCGCGTGCTTTCCTTGAGATCGAGGGCGAAGCCCGCGTGCTCAAGCACGGCGGCGCAGGGCACCTTGTCCTTCAGCTCTTCAAGCTTTACTTTTTCCATCTTCGCTCGCGCACCTTGTCGCGCTCCCTGTTTCGAGTCCGCCCAATATTCTCTGGACAGGGACCGGAGGCCGCGAAGAGCAAGGCAGGCAAGGGCGCGGGCGTGATGCGCATTTGTGCCGGGTTTGCGAGGCAGACGAGACCGCGGCGCCGCTTCCCTTGCCGGGCGCAGCACGCAAGCGGCAGCGATGACCAATGATTTCGGCAGCACTTCTCGTCAGCAACGCACACAGTGTGGATATGTCCGTTTTCGTCGAGGCGCGATCCGTGGCTCCTGGAGCGGTCACCTTGGCGCAGCGCGGCAACCCGGCCGCTGCCGGTGCCGGCCGGCAGCGCTACCTGTAACTGGCGCGCGCCATTAGGCCCCGACGCGGGTGCCCGGCATATTCTTGATTCCTAATGGAACAAAGAGCGCCAAGTCAGATTTGAAAAGGTCCGCTGGCTTTGGAGCCGCGGGTGGCTGCCCTCCGCCAGGCCGGCCTGCGCTGTCAGGCGCAGGCCACACGACGACAGGATTACACCCATGAAACGTCTCCCCCTTTTTCTGCTCAGTTTGGGCGCCATGATGATCCCCACAACACTGCTGGGTGCGGCGCAATGGGAGGGCTTTGGCATCAAGCATCTCGGGTTCGTATTCGACGTTCCCCCGGGGTTTGTACTTGCCCAACGCACCGATCAAGGGGCAGCCTTCGAAGGCCGACACAAAGCATTTCTTGCCGTCTGGGGGGCGCAACTCGGCAAGGCAAGCTTTCGCACCGAGATCGAGCATCGCATTGCCGTGAACGAGAACGACGGCTGGAAGGTGACCTATAAGCGAGTGACGCCGCAATGGGCCAGCTATTCAGGAGTGAAGGAGGGCCAGATCCTTTATGTCCGGGCTATCAAGATTTGCCGGAACAGAGCTGCATTGTTTACCGTCAACTATGCTCGCACCGAGAAGGTCCCTTATGATCCGCTTATCATTCGCATGGTCAAATCACTGAAGGTCCAGGGCTGCTGAGGGTCGGTTACATGGCGGCCAGCCGAATTGCGTTTTTAGAGACAGGCGGCTCGCTTCTGTGTCGAACCATGCAGAACGTCAGCAACCTCGTTGTCCCGTCGCCAATGCGCAGCACCGACTCCTCGGCCGCTCCTCAAGTTCAACGGATCGGCTACGCGCTGCCAGCGGCGTCCAGCGAGGTCGGTCACCTCGGGCTCGCCAGCGGCCAACTGATGCAAGGGGCAGCCGTAGGAGCGTCAGCCCTTGCGGCGCCGCAGGCGCGACGCGGGACCGACTGCAACGACGAGACCGGTTAAAAGGGTAGCCTAAGGAGCGTCAGCATGGCGCCGCCGCAGGCGGGACGCGGGACAGACTACCCCCGGCCAGGAGTGCCGTATCGATTGCCGGAACGCTGCGCTGCGCGTTGGTCAGCCTTCTATGGCTCGGCCCGGCTGGGCTTCCTATGCAGAGGCGCGCGCTGACACGACCCCGAGAAGCTCTTGAAGCTCCCCCTTGGGCAGTGGCCTCGACAGTAGAAAGCCTTGGAGCTGGTCACAGCCGAGCTCGCGCAGGTAATCGCATTGGCTTTCGGTCTCGACCCCTTCGGCAGTTGTACTAAGTCCCGTCGCACGGGCCAGGTTGATAATCGCCTGAACGATGGCCTCGTCACCGTTGGAACGACCAAAGCCCTGCACGAAGCTTCGGTCGATCTTGATCCTGTCGACTTCCAGCGTCTGCAGTCTTCCCAAGGAGGAGAAGCCGGTGCCGAAATCGTCGAGTGCAAAGCGCACCCCGATGCTGCGCAGAGCCTCGATGTTGTTTCGGCATTCGCTCCGGCGCTCCGACAGAGCGCTTTCGGTAACTTCGATTTCGAGCCGCCGCGGGTCCATGTGCGTCTCCAACAAGATACTGGTCACCCGCATGGCGAAACTGGGATTATTCAGCTGCAGGGCCGACACATTCACCGCCAAGGTCTCGATGGGCCAGTCCGCCGCGTCAAGGCACGCCTGCCTGAGAACCAGTTCGCCAAGCTTTTCAATCAGACCGGTTTCCTCCGATAGCGGTATGAACAAATCCGGTGCAACCCAGCCCCGCTCCGGATCAGACCAGCGGGCCAGCGCTTCGACACCCGTCATCCGGTTTGTGTCAGCGTCGTATAGGGGCTGATAGTGGACCTGGATCCGACCGGTTGCATCCAGCGCGTTGCGCAGGTCTTGTTCCATGCCTTTGCGCATCGCCAGCGTCCGATCCATCTCATGCCCAAAGAAGGCGTAGCTGCTGCGGCCCCCCGCTTTGGCATGGTAGAGCGCCACGTCGGCTTTCCGCACCAACTCGACCGTGTCCAACCCGTCCTTGGGTGCAACCGCCACGCCGACACTCACGCCGACAAAGACTTGGATCCCGGCGACCTGAAACGGCCGACGGGCGGACTCGATCAAGTGCTCGCACAGCGCCTTGACCTCATCCTCGCCGCCGACCGAACGCTGAATGATGACGAATTCATCGCCGCTCAGACGCGCCACCGTGTCTCCTTCAGTCGTCAGCCGCCTTAGCCGGTCGGCGAATTCCCTGAGCAATTCGTCACCCGCTGGATGGCCAAAGCTGTCGTTGACCTGCTTGAAGCGGTCGAGGTCGAGGTAAAGAACCGCGAGCTGCTCGCCCGTCGACGGCAGGCGCGCCAATGCATCTGCCAGACGCTCGTTGAACTGACCGCGATTGGGCAGCGCGGTAAGCAGATCGTTATGAGCGAGGTGGTAGATCCGATCCTCGGTTTCGATCAGCTTTAGTGTCCGCCTGCGAAAGCCGACGAGGGCCATGATGACGCCCGCCAGCACCAGGCCGAACAAGGGGACGAGAACGGGCACGAGTTGAAAGAGGACAAATGCTCCGGGCCGGTACGGCCGCCAAACGAAGAAGCCGATAGTTCCAGATCGGTCGACAACGGGATAGGAAGCCTCTCCGGACGCAAGCTCATCGGCCCAGGAGAACCGCGCGCCATCGAGCAGATAGTCTTGGCGCAAGGCGGTGAGAAAACTGCCGTCGAGATAGCGAACGGCCACATGCAGGAATTCCTGGCCTGGCACCTGCGCGATGCGGCCACTGTCGGAAACCACGGGCTTGATGCTGACGACCGCGGGATGGCCGGCGACAACGGCCAGATCGGAGGCGCCTATGGTGAGCACCTGTTCCGTCACACCTTCGGTATCGCCTCGTTTCAACCTTGCCCTCAAAGTCTGGACCAGGGGCGTGGTGGTCGCGCGTATGGCGCGGTAGCTGCCCGGGTCAGCTGTCGACCCATCGGTGAACGCGTAGACCGGCGCATCATTGGCATCGAGAATATAAGCCTGGTCGTGACCGAAATAGGTGTGCATCCAGCTGCCGAGATTGGTATCGAGCCATTTCGCATCGCCGCTGCGCAGTGCGTTGACCGCGTCGTCCCAAACCGTGACGCTCTCCTGGTCGTGCGCTACTGCGCTCTCCAGCTTGGACGTGATCAGTCCAACCAGACTTTTCTGCCGCGCCGCGGCAACGTGGTCAGTCTGGATCGTGGACCAAAGCAATAGACCTGTCGCGGCTGCTGCAATGAGCAGTGTCAGCCCAATGACGGGCAAAGCCGTTCGCATCAGGAAGAGACGACCGGTCGGTTCGGCAAAATGTCGCAGCAGTTTCATGAGATCGCTATAAGCGATGAACACTTCTGGACCGTTAAAAGGCCCTGCGCGACAAGGGGCCGCGCGTGCCCTGCCCGGCAGGCTTGTTCGGGGTCGCTACATCGCCGCGGAGCCGACGCGCCAGTCCGGCGACGAATAGGATGAAAACCGGCGAGAGCTGGACGAGGCGGCGGCAGCCACGGCATCTGAGACCACAACGTCAACAGCTTTTCAGATCAACTGATCCGCTTCTGGGATGGTCTACCACGACCTATCGCACGGTACAAAGCGCCTTGGGTTAAACTGTGAGGATAGGGATAGACGCGCGACGTGTCTGTCAGCAGGCACATCGCCATCCCGGATATATGCAATTTCGCTAAAATTATCGGAACTCATCGCGGTCCCACGTTTTGACTCCGATTCCAGGAGTTCGCGTGCGCATGAGCAAGACCGAATACCGCCTGTCATTCATCGAGTTCCAATCGCCAACGCTGGTCGAGAAAGCTCCTGACGGCGGCAGCTGGTTTCACGAGATCAAGTATGACGGCTACCGGACCCAACTCATTGTGGAGGGTGCAACAGCGCGAGCCTTCACGCGCCGGGGTTACGATTGGTCACATCGGTATAAGCGAATCGTTGAGACCGCCGCGAGCCTACCGGCAAAGTCCGCGATCATTGATGGCGAGGCTGTCGTTCTTGGCGAGACCGGGCTCCCTGACTACCAGGCCTTGGAACGGGAGCTAGGCAATCCGGCCTCGCCGAGGCTCATCTTCTATGCGTTCGACCTGCTTCATCTCAACGGCAGCGATCTTCGGCAGCAGCCGCTTTTGAAGCGCAAGGCGGCCTTGGAGAAGCTGCTCATGGGTTCAGCGCCGACGCTAACCTATGCAGAACATCTCGAGGTGAGCGGCATGGATATGTTCGCCCACGCCTGCCGTATGGGCTTGGAAGGCATAGTGTCAAAGCTTGCCGATTCCCCCTATCGCTCCGGCGTTCAGACAAGCTGGGTCAAGGTCAAATGCATCAAGAGCGACACCTTTCCTGTCGTGGCTTTCGTCGAGAAGCTTGGCGCTCAACCGCGCCGGATCGCCTCGCTCTACATCGGCAGGCGTGAAGGCGACCGGCTGCTTTATGCCGGCAAAGCCCAGAGCGGCTACAGCTTGAGCATCGCGCGACAGCTCCGGGAGCGACTGGACTCGCTGATTGTCGACAAGCCGCCATTGTCGGAGCCGATCGACAAGCCCAAGGCCACCTGGGTTAGGCCGGACGTTCTGGCCGAGGTGCAGTTCAGCGGCGTCACCGACCGCGGCATCTTGCGCGAAGCAGTATTCAAAGGCCTTCGCGAAGATCTCGTCACGATGCCCGCAAAGCCGCTCGCCCCGTCGAAGCGGCGGAACAGGGCCGAGGGAGACGCAGTTCCCCGTGAGAACGTTCTTCAGCTGCTGCCGGACGCGATCTCGCCTTCCAAAGAAGCCCTTATGCACTACTGGGGACAGGTTGCCGAGCAAGCGCTGGTCCATCTCGGCCACCGACCACTGAAGCTGGTCCGCCACGCGAGCGGGACCACGTTCTATCACAAGGGTCCCTTGCCCGATGTGCCGGGCGCCGTGCATCAGCTGCGCGTCCAGAAGCGCGAGGGTGGGGAGGGCGTGCGGGTGTGGGTGGATGATCTCGCCGGTTTACTCGGGCTGGTCGAGATGGATGCTATCGAACTTCATCCGTGGAACGCCACCATCGACGACATCGAGCGGGCCGACCGCGTCGTGCTGGACCTCGACCCTGGCGAGGGCGTCGAGTGGGAGCAGGTGATCGAAGCGGCGCTGGCGCTACGTGACATCCTAGAGGCTTCAGGTCTGAAGAGTTGGGCCAAGGTCACCGGTGGCAAGGGCATCCATTTGATGGCCCCTCTTGAGACAAAGATGACCCACGACAACGCCCGGCAACTCGCCAAATCGCTTGCCCGGTGCCTCGCTGACGCTCATCCCCACCGCTACCTCCTGTCTGCTGCCCCGGCGGCAAGAACGGGACGTATTTTCATCGATTACCTTCGCAACGGGAGAGGCAACACGGCCGTGGGCGCGTTCTCTCCACGAGCACGCCTCGGATTTCCCATCGCACACCCTGTGACATGGGGCCAGGTTGAACGGGGGGTGCGTCCAGACGCCTTCACCATGGATCACCCGTTCAAGGCAGTCATCAGGAAAGCAGCCTGAGGTGAAGCCAGTGCGGCGTGCTTTGGCAGTGCTGTCCAATTTTGCTGCCCTTGCCGCCTCGATTCCGGCGCGGTAAGGGATCGTGCCGCTTCGGTCACGCATGAGGTCGCCGGGAGCCGAGCACTGCCGGAGCGGCCTCAACGCGGCAATTGTCATTGGCCCGATCCGCGCGCCTGCAAGGCTGGTGCAAGCGATCCCCTGCCGGAGCGGTCGGCGATTACTCCCGACGTGCATTGGCCCGATGGCTTCCGCAGCCGCGCTCGGCTGGAAACGACCATCATCTTCCTTGTCTGCGACTGGATACCACCATTTGTTATGGGGGGCATACGGGAAAAATGGCAACCAAAGACTGTGCAGAACTCGATTAGCCAACCCCTGCCTGCCTGATACGGATGCCTTCGGAAAAACCCGTCGTCCTCATCCTGGAAGATGAGGCCCTTATCGCTTTCGATATCGAGGCCGCGCTGAATGACGGTGGCTTCAACGCGGTTGTGCTGGCGTCATGTGCGGAAGGTGAAACCTTTTTGGCGGCAGCCCGACCAGACGCCGCCGTGCTGGATGTCTCGTTGAAGGACGGAGAATGCTCCGCCTTGGCAAAGACGCTCGTAGCTCGCGGCGTGCCGTTCATTGTCCACACCGGCAGTGACCCCGTGGCCAAGGATGACGTATTCAGTCGCGGCATTGCGTTCGGCAAGCCATCCAACCCGGGCTGCCATCGCGGTCAGCTCCAATGACGCGGGCGCGCCCGATGCGCTTGCAGCCAACTTCGCCAAGTCGCCGATTAAGACAGGTTGATTGCGACGTTGCGCAGCAGCGCAACGGATTTTCGCATACCTTCCATCGGGGTCAGCATCATGTCCTCGTGCTCAATTGACAAGACGTCGTCGTAGCCAACCTGCTTGAGAGCGGTACAGAACTGCCGCCACCAGGTCTCACCGTGACCGTATCCTAGTGTGATGTAATTCCACGCTCGTTCGGCATAGAGTTGTGGTGGGCGCGGGTCCAGCGTGCCGTCGATGGCTGCGACGATGGGCTCGACCCGGGTATCCTTGGCGTGGACATAGTAGATGGCCGAGCCGAGCGTGCGAATGCCGGCAATCGGATCCGCCCCCATCCACAGCGAGTGACTGGGATCATAGTTGGCCCCGACCGTCTCTCCGACAGCGTCACGCAGCTTGAACAATGTCTGGACATTGTACACGGCCTGATGGCCATGCAGTTCCAGGCATAGCTTGTGAATGCCAAGGTTCTTTGAAAACGCCACGAGGTCGCGCCAGTAGGGAATGATCCGCTCCTCCCACTGATAGCGCTGGATCTTGAGGCATTCCGGCGGCCAATCGGTGATGATCCAGTTCGGGTTGGCGTCGCCCGGTCCGCCCGGCAAGCCTGACATCATGACGACACGGTCGATCTCCATCAGGCCGGCCAAGCGAATGGTGTCCTGTGTCACACCATGATGGAGTTTCCCCTGGGGGCCCGGGTGCAGTGGGTTGCCCGAGCAATTGAGCGCTGCAATCGTCAGCCCGTGATCCCGGATCTTGGCGACGAACTCCTTGCGCGCGGCAGCGCTCGCGAGCATGGCTTGCAGGTCGATATGGGGCGCCGACGACCAGTTTCCGCACGCGAACTCCAATGTCTGAAGCCCAAGCTCGGCGGAGGCGGCTAACATCTCGTCGAATGAGAGGTCGCCGAGGCTGTCCGTAATCATGCCGATCTTCATCGGAAGCTCCTCATTTCGGTTGATCTAAAACCTGACGGTCTCGAACCGGCCCGACTTGGCGGAGGCAAGCGCTGCCTCGCATAGGATCATCGCTTTGCGGCCGTCGCTTGCCGTGACGTCGGGCCGTCGCCCCGTTTCAACGCAGGTAATGAAATGATCGATCTCGGCCGCGTAGGACTCGGCATAGCGCTCGACGAAGAAGTAGTAGGGCTTGTCGCGCGATATCGCCTTTGCGCCTGACATTTCGACCGATGTCGGCACCCTGTTGCCGGCCCTCAGCATCCCGTCCGCGCCATGCACCTCGACGCGCTGGTCGTAGCCGTAGGCGGCCCTGACGCTGTTATTGATGTGACATTGCCGGCCCGACGCCGTGCGCAGCACGAACATCGCGGTATCGTAGTCCCCCAGCTTGGCATATTGCGGCGCGACAAGCGACGACCCGGTCGCGAAGAGCTCGACCGGCTCCTCGCCCAACAGGTTTCGTGCCATGTCGAAGTCGTGAATGGTCATCTCCCGGAAGACCCCCCCTCCTCCCGCCAGCGCTTCCTCGGTTTCCGGCTCCGGATCCCGGCTGGTGATGATGACCTGTTCGACGGCACCGATCTCGCCTTGCGCAAGTCGCGCCTTCAGCGCCCGAAAGCTCGGGTCGAACCGACGGTTGAATCCGATCTGAAAGGGCACAGCTGACTTCTCGACAGCCGCCAGACATTGATCGGTGCGCTGGAGATCGAGATCGATCGGCTTTTCACAGAAGATCGCCTTGCCGCTGGCGGCCGCGGCCATGGCCAGGTCGGCATGCGTTCTCGTCGCCGAAGCAATGAACACCATGCCGATTGATGGGTCGTTCATCACAGTCTGGGTGTCGGCGATCTCGGCCCCTGTCAGGGCCGAAACCTTCGATGCAGCCTCGGGGTTCGGATCGACGATGTAGCGCAGGCGCACGCGGGGGTGGCGCGCGAGGTTGGCCGCATGTACCTGGCCGATAAGGCCCGCTCCGAACAGACAGACATCGATCATCTCTTTGATTTTCCTAAAAGGCAGCATGGTGCCGGGGCGGCCGTCAGCCTGGCCGGGACAGCGACTGATTGACGTGAGCGGCTGCCCAGCCGGGTCGTCATTTCACGGCTCCCATGGTGAGTCCGCGAACCAGGTGGCGCTGCACCAGCAGCGCGAAGACGACGATCGGCAACGCGCCGATAACGCCGGCGGCCGACATCGAGGCCCAGTCGGTGTCGATGCGGCCGATCAGCGTGGCGGTGCCGCGCGGCATCGTCATCGCGCGAGGCGTGGCCGTCAGCGCCAGGGCGAACAGGAATTCGTTGAAAGTGACAAGCACGGCAAAGATGGCGGTCGCCGCGAGGCCGGGAGCTGCCAGCGGCAGCGTGATGCGCCGGAACGCACCGAAGCGGGAATCGCCATCGACCATGGCGGCTTCCTCGAGATCCACGGGGATCTCCCGAAAGAAGCTCTCCATCATCCAGACGCAGAAGGTGATGTTGAAGGCGGTGTAGGTGGCGATCAAACCCAACCAGCTGTCGAGCAGGCCGAGCTTGAGCATCAGCAGATAGACCGGGATCAGGATCACGACCGGGGGCACGATGCGCAGCGTCAGCAGGAACAGCCCGACCTTGCGCTCCATCATGAAAGGCAGGCGGAAGCGGGCGATCGCATAGGCGCCAAGGGTGCCGCCGAGCAACGCGATCGTCACGGAGAAGAACGTCACCACCAGCGAGTTGGTCAGATAGGCGCCGAACTGCTTATCGGTGAACAACCTGATATAATTGTCCAGCGTCGGACCGTGTGGATAGAGTGTGCCTTCCTGGGTGATCTCGCGATTGGATTTAAGCGATGTCGAGACAAGCCAGTAGACGGGCAAGAGCACGATGGCCAATACGGCACTCATCAACCCGATCCGCGCCAGACGATTGTTCATGACGCATCGACCCTGCGCAGAAGCCGCACGGCGCTCAGGGCCAGCGCAAGCACGACGAGCCCGATAGTGACGAACAGCGCGGCCGCATAGCCCGTCTGCTGGAATTTGAAGGCGGTGTCGTAGCCATAGATCGAAACCAGCCGCGTCGCCTCGCCCGGCCCGCCCCGGGTGAGCACGAACACCTGGTCGAACGTGCCGAAGGCCTCAATCGTTCGCAGCACGATGGCGATCGCCAGCACGGGCCGCATCATAGGAAAGGTAAGATCGGCAAACACCCGCCACGCGCCAGCGCCGTCGACGCGAGCGGCCTCGAAGGGTTCATGCGGCAGCGACTGCAGGCCGGCCAAAAGGATCAGGAACATCAGCGGCGTCCATTCCCAGACGTCGAGCACGACAAGGCCGATGAACGCCTTGACGGGATCTCCGAGAATTTGCACCTGGCCGCCGCCCATCCACTCGGAGACTGCCGTCAGCATGCCCGCGTCGCTGGCATAGATCAGCCGGAAGACGATGGCGACCACGACCGGCGTTATCACCATCGGGATAATCAGGATGGTTCTCAGCAGGCGAATGCCGCGAAATTCGCGCAGGCAAAACAGCGCCAGGGCAAAGCCCAGAATTGCCTCGAAGGTGACCGCCAGGGCGACGAATTTGACCGTCACCAAAAGCGAATTCAAAAACTGGGGATCGCTCCACAGTTTTATATAGTTCCCCATGCCGGCATCGGCGACCACCGAGCCATAACGATAGGCCTTGGTGCTGGCGCGCAGGCCGTCCCACAAGGGATAGACGAGCACGCCGAGCACGATCAGCACGCCTGGCGCGAGCATGAGATAAGGGAGGGCAAGGTCGAACCCCGCCGCCTGCAGACGGTACTTGCGGTTCTGCGCCCCGCCATTTGGCATCAGTAATAGCCGACTGACGACAGGTAATCCTTGACCTGCTTGGCGGCGGTGTCCAATGCGGCCCCGCCTCCCGAGCCAGCCTGCAGCGCCTTGTTGAGCTCGATGCCGAGCAGTTCCTCAACCTTGGCCCAATCTGGCGTGCGCGGCCTCGGCAGCGCGCCAGCGTCGAGCTGCTGCAAGGCGACGGGGATCAGCCGGTTGCCGGGCTTGGCGACGCCGAAGGCGCTCCGCTTGACCGGGATGGAACCTGCTTCGGACAGCTTGGCCTGGACGTCGGCGCTGACATACCATTTCAGGAACTCGATCGAGTTGGCTTTGTTGGGCGCCGATTTCGGAATGCCGGCAATGAAGATGCCCATCTGAGCGATCGCCGCCGTCTGTTTCGGCACTACGCCGAAATCGAGCTTGCCAGCCACCTTTGTCTGCGTTGGATCGTCGGCCTTCAGCGCATTGCCGGAGTATTGGATGATTGCACCTGCTTCGCCGCCGAGGATCGCCGCGCCTTCCTGGTCCGAGTCGAACTCGACGACACCGCTTGGCGCGTTTTGCTTCATGGTGCCGACGAAGAATTCGGCCGAGGCTTTGCCTTGGGCGGAATTGAAGACCGGGTTCCACTTGTCGTCGAAGAAGGAACCGCCAAACGACAGAAAGACCGGGTACCAGCTGGTCACGATCGGATTGCCTGATACGCCGCGGAAGACGACCGGATATTTGATCTTGCCCGCCGCCACGCCTGCCTTGCCTTTGGCGATGACCTCGTCCCAGGTTTTCGGCGCACCGCCTGTGTAGACATCGTTGCGGTAAGTCAGCGTCTGCAGATCGCCGACGAACGGCACGCAGATGAGCGCCGGCGCGGCGGTTTCAAAACCCTTCACGCGCGGGCCTTTCTGAGGCGGCCAGTAGCCCATGTCGATCATCGAGCCGATCCAGTCCTTGTCGCCGCCATCGATGCCGGCCCCTCCAAGATCCTCGAGCACATTGGCGGCGCCGAACTGCGGCACCCATGGATCGTCGAGAAGATAGAGGTCGTACTGGCCGGCGCTGTTCTTGGCGTCGGCGAACCACTTCTCGAGCGTTACGCCGTATTCATCCTCGAGGAATTCGATGTCGAAGCCAGCATCCTTGGCCAGTGGGATGATCTTCTGTTTGAACGGCGTCAGGCCGCCATCGGCGAAGGCGCCGATGATCACCTTCTTGCCAGCGGCGCTCGCCGGGACAGGCAGGCCGAGGGCGGTAAGGGCCGTCGTGGCAAGTGCAAGGCCAATTCCCCCCTTGAGCACGGAACGGCGAGTAAGTCTGCTAATGCTGGACTGCGTCATTTCACTCTCCATCACTGTTGACCCTGTGGACGGCCGTCAGGCCGGCGGAATTGAAGAAGCATGCATTCGACACATCGAAAGTGAGCCCGATGTTGGCGCCCACCGCCCCCCGGAAGTCGCGGCCGGCACGGACCGAAACATTGCCGCTGCCGATGCGGACATTGACCAATGTCTCGTTGCCCATCGGTTCGACGACATAGATCTCGCCGGGTAGAGCGGCCCGCGTGCCGGGTGCTACAACACTCATGTCCTCCGGCCGCAGTCCGATCTCGACCGCCCGCGCAGCGCGGCATGTCGCCAGCCGGGGCGCCTGTATCGGAACCATTGCTCCGCCGACTGCGATGCATTGTTCAGCAAGCGCGACCGGCAGAATGTTCATCGGCGGGTTGCCGACGAAGGTGGCAACGAAACGGTTGGCCGGGCGGTCGTAGATATCGGCCGGCGGCGCCATCTGCTGCAGTTCACCGGCGTGCATGACCGCGACGAAGTCGGCCATGGTCAAGGCCTCGACCTGATCGTGCGTGACGTAGAGGGTTGTTGCGCCAAGCCGCTGGCAAAGCCGCTTGATCTCGCCGCGCATGGTCAGGCGCAGGCGTGCGTCAAGGTTCGACAGCGGCTCGTCCATCAGGAAAGCGGCCGGATCGCGAACGATGGCCCGCGCAAGCGCCACGCGCTGCCTCTGCCCGCCCGAAAGCTGGCGCGGCCGGCGATCGAGCAGGTGGCCGATCTCAAGGACCGCGGCGACCTCGTCAATCTTGGCGCGGCGCGAGGCATCCGGCATGCCGCGAATCCATAGAGGATAGCCGATGTTCTCAGCGACGGTCATCTGCGGATAGAGCGCATAGCTCTGGAAGACCATGGCGATGTCGCGGTCGCGCGGCTGCAGCCGGGTTACGTCACGCTCACCGATGAAGAGCTTGCCGGCGCTCGGCATGTCGAGACCGGCAAGGATGCGCAACGCCGTCGTCTTGCCGCAACCCGAAGGACCGAGCAGGGCCAGGAACATGTGGTCGGGGACTGCGAGGTCAAGCGAGCGCAAGACGTTCAGCGCGCCGTAGTTCTTGACTACACTTTGGTACAGGACAGAACTCATTGCCGCTACCCAGCGCGCCCTAAGCGTATCAGTTCTCCCGTTCCTCGACCTCGAAACCGGCTCTGAGGGCCAGGTCGTGCAGGTTGCGATAGCCCATCGTCGCATAGGTAAGGGGATGGGCCTTGCTCGGATCCTGTTCGGCCTCGACCACCAGCCAGCCGGCATAGCCATTGTCAGCCAGCACCCCTAAAAGCGTCGGATAGTCGATGGACCCATCGCCGGGCACGGTGAAGATGCCTTCCATCACCGCGCCCATGAAACTCATATCCAGGGCGCGAGCGCGCTTCAGCACATCGGGCCGCACATCCTTGCAATGCACGTGAACGACGCGACCGATGTGATGCCGCAGCAACGTCTCGGCATCGCCGCCGGAAAACAGGCAATGGCCGGTGTCATAGAGGAGGCCAACGGCTTGCCCTGAACCGGCCATCAGCCTGCCGATCTCGTGATCCGTCTCGACGATTGTCCCCATGTGGTGGTGAAAGGCCATGCCAACGCCAAAATCGGCGAACCGTTCAGCCAGTCCCGTTATCTTCTTGCCGTAGGATCTCCACTCGTCGTCGGCGAGCTTGGGACGCTGCGAGATCGGATCGTGAATGGCGCCATGGCGGCCACGCGACGTATCGGCGTAGACGACGTGCTTGGCGCCGAGGTCGCGCAGCAGCGTCAGATGCGGCAGGATGGCGTCGAATTCCTCCTCGACCTCCTTTTCGCAGATCCGGCCATCGTACCAGCCGGAGACCAGTCTAAGACCATGGGTCGAGAGAGCCACGGCGAGGTCCTTGCTGGCACGCGGGAACTTGCCGCCGAGTTCCGTTCCCGCGTAGCCGGCTTCGGCCGTTTCGGAAAGGCAGACCTCGAGTGGGGTATCCCCGCCCAGCTCGGGCACGTCGTCATTGCTCCAGGTAATCGGATTTATGCCTATGCAGACAGCCATCATCGTTCCTCATCGGACAGGCCGGGCCATTTGCTGGCGGTGCCTCATCAAAACCAATCAGGTCGATGAAGGCGTCGGCTCGTGGTGTCTGGGCCCGTTGTTCCCTCTTCCTTTCATTTAAGCGCCGATCTGTCTCCATCGCGAGAGCCAGTTCGGTGAGAAGTGAAGGTGCCAGTTTCACTTCGCGCGGCGCTCGTCTAAGCTCGATCCGCACTCATCCCGCGAGGCTTTTCCAATGCAGCTATCGAGGCGTAAGCGCCAAGGCTTTCCGATGGACGCGCTGATGATCAATCGGACTGTGGATGAACCGATTCATCGCCAGCTCTACCGGCAGATTGCCGCGATGATCCGTGAGCGTCGTCTGGCACCGGGATCGGAATTGCCGTCGACGCGCGCGCTGGCTGAGGATCTGGGCCTCGCCCGCAACACTATCGTGGCTGCGTATGACCAACTGGCGACGGAAGGTTATCTTACGAACCGGCAGGGCGCGCGACCGGTGGTCATCGACCTGCCCGTGAACTCGACCGATCAAGGTGGCAAACCCACGGCCGTGGCGATCCGCCGCCCGCTTTCGAGGCGCGGCGAGAGCCTGATGCAGCAACCCTTCCATCATGGAGCGCCAGGGCGCTTCGCCTTTCATCCGGGCATGCCGGACCCACAAAACTTCCCGTTTGGCGTCTGGGGCAGGCTGCTCGCACGCCGGGCAACGTTTGGCGCCGACATGTTGTTCGGCACCTATCATGTGACCGGCCTGCCGGCGCTCAAGGAGGCGATTGCCGGCTACCTGACCTCGGCCAGAGGGGTGCGATGTTCTCCCGAACAGATCGTCGTAACGACGGGGGCGCAGGCGGCGTTCGATCTGCTGGCGCGTCTGCTGCTCGATCCGGGCGACACAGTCTGGCTGGAGGAACCGGGCTACTACGCGGCCAAGGCAACCTTCACCGTCGCTGGCGCCAACATTGTGCCGCTTGTTGTCGACCGCGATGGATGGCAAATGAGCCAGCCCGAGATTTCACCGCGCCTGATCTATGTGACGCCCGCCTGCCAGCACCCCTTGGGAATCACGATGCGCATGGACCAGCGGCTGCGGCTGTTCGAAATCGCCGAGCGCAACAATTCCTGGATCATTGAAGATGATTTCGACGGTGAGTACAGATTTCAAGGAAGGCCGGTGCCCGCCATACAGAGCATGGATTGCGCGGACCGGGTCATCTATGTCGGCACCTTTGCCAAGTTGCTGTTTCCGGCGCTCAGGCTGGGGTTCATGGTCCTGCCCGCCGCCTTGTGCGAGGGCATTCCGCATGCGCTGAGCACCACTGGGCAGTTCGCGCCCCTCCTGCTGCAGGCAGCACTGGCCGATTTCATCGATGAAGGCCACATGACCCGCCATCTGAAGCGCATGCGGCGCATCTACGCCGAGCGCCGCAAGCTTTTCTACGAATTGTGCCAGACCGAACTGGCCGATCACATGACCCTTTCGGCGGCGGAAGCCGGAATCCAGGTCGTTGCTTCGCTTCACGGAAGTTGCGACGATCGGGCGGTCGTGCAATGCGCCGACAAACTCGGTGTCAACGCATCGCCGCTTTCGAAATATTACTGGTCATCCTCCGGGAATGGCCTCGTGCTTGGCTATGCCGCCTGCAACAAGGCCGACAGCGAAGCGGGAATCCGACGTCTGCGCCAGGCCATCGAGCAGGTACGGACTTTGTCATAAACCCGTCGGCCTGCCAGGAAGCGGGAGCCGGCATCACCTCGAAATCCTTCGCCATGACTTGCCGAACACCTGGCTGCTGACCTCACCTGGCAGGGACGGGCGCTGAACGGTCTCGGGTCGGCGTCCGACGTCGGAGTTGTCCCGATTCAGTTCGATCTGGCCCTTGCGCAAATCGTAACATCGCATTGGCCCAGGACCTGATTGGCTCACAATGGCCAAGCAAATCCCGACCAGATACCCAGTCAACCGCCTCGCATGTGCCCCCCTGTGCAGGCATAGCGGTGTCTCTGTTCATCCGCCACAGATGCGTGGCGCATTAACATACCATCGAGCGAGCCTACCGCGCCTTCTCAATAATTGCCGTTGTAGTACCGGTCATCGCACGGCGCGGTGTAAATTCGGCCGTAGCGGTCCTGGTACCGGCAGAGCTGATCCTCACGACGCTGCGGGGTGGTGGCGGAGCCGACCACTGCTCCTAGCAACGCGCCGCCGGCCGCGCCGATCACGGTGCTCTTCGTGTTGCCGCCAATAGCCTGGCCGACCAGGGCGCCGCCGGCGCCGCCCAGCAGAGCGCCCGTAGTTGCCCGCTGCTGGCCTTCCGTCTGCGTTTCGCAGCCTGCCAGAGCTGCCGTCATCAGGACAGCCAAAACCGCTTTGTTGAGTCTCATCTGAGGAACCTCCTTGAGGCCGCGAGGGCCGATCGCGCCAAGTGCTGCGGCATTGCGGCGGAACGGCGGCGGGCTGTCTCACGAAGTGAGACATGGTTTCTCGCTGGTTGAACGTTGATCTAAAACGGGCCCTAATCAGCCAGATTGTTAGGCACGACGTTCCCGTGGCGGTGCTGACAGTTTCCCTGATTGGCGCCGGTTCGGCCATTTTCCCAGCAGCGGCGTTGCATTGCTCTCAATCACCGACGTGCCGAATATTGGGATGAGCGACGGCTCTTCAGCCTTTTTCCTACCTCCAGTTTTCAGCGCTGCGATTTCTTCATCGCGCCTCGTGATGCGGCTTTCCAAGTTCGCGATGCGCTCGGTTAGAAAGTAGCGGCCGGCGACGAATCCTCCGCTCCCGAACAGAACTGAAAAGGTGGCAAACGCTATGGGGTTGCCGATGACCAATGCGGCATTCGTTTGGAAGAAGGCGATCAGGTCGTGCATGTTGAACATCCTCTTGGGTTCCGGAGGGTGGAGTTCCGGTCCGAACGACCACGTCCTTCGAACTAGCCTCGCCACCGCCGTTTTTTGGCGCCCGGCACAAGCCTCTCCTGCTCATCTGCTTTCAGGAATAAGGAATATATTCCTGTCTCGTCAAGGCCTCCTTGACCTTTTGTTCTTATTTTGTTCACTGCTGGCCCATGACAGGAAGGCGAACGATGAGACTTCAGCTGGAGATCGAAGGAGGTTCCTCAACAGAGGAGCAGCGCGCCATCGAGGCTACTAAGGCTGTGTTTGCGGCGGCGCGCATCTCGTCCGAGCAGGCAGCAGATGGGATGTCCGCGGTTGAAACTTGGGGCGATGCAGGCTGTCACGACGATCAAGCTCCCGTGCAGGACGAGGATATGGATGGATGCCAACAATGCGGCGATCGAGTTGTTGGATTGATGTGGGACTGCGATCCGCCTTCTCAGAAAGAGCCGAACTCATCGTCGTCGTGGCATTCGACCGCGGCAGAGATAGAGAACTGTTCACGGGTTACGGCCCGACTGATCAGCAAAGCGAGGAGCGGGTGATTAGGATCGCCAAGGCGCTCGCCTCGAAGCATGTCGGCGTGATTGCCTGAAGCCGAAATGCGGACGCTGCATTGGGCGACTACGGCCCACAACCCTCTTCGTCATCGCCGATGCCAGACATGGAATAAGCCCAGTCACTTTTGCGCCGCGCCTCCCGGGGCACGGCAGGATCCGGTCCCATCAAAATATCGCTGGGGGCGCGTATGACTGGAGCCGGACGAATATCGTGCCGCGGCAGACCCGGTTCCGTAGGTGGCCTGCGAGGTTCTACGGCAACAGAGCAGATCGGCTTCGCGCGTTACGCAGCATCCCTACCCGATTTTCGGCCCTTGGATTTGGTGCCGCCCTTGATGCCTTCCTTGGCAAGGCTCTTGCGAAGCACCGAGGCCAGGTCGATGACGTTTTCTTTTGGCGCCGGCGCCGGCTTGGGCGGTGCTTTGCCCTTGCGCTTCGCGTCGATCATGGCAATCAACGCATCCTCGTACGTGTCTTCGAACTTCGACGGATCGAACTTGGTGAATTTCTTGTCGATCAACAGCCCGGCTATTTCAAGAAGGTCTTCATCGTATTTAGGGCTTTCCAAGCCATTGAACACGGTCTTTTCCGACGTCATCTCGTCGTGAGTGCGCAGCTCGGTCAGCAGCATCCCCTTCTGGAAGGGCTGGATCAGCACCTCGCGCCCGCGCTGGTAGAGCACCACGCAAGAGCGCGCGGCCACGCGCTTGTTCGCCATCGCGTCACGAAGAACCGAAAAGGCTTCGAGCGAGGCGCCGTCCGCCGGGATCAGATAATAGGGCTTTTCCAGATATCGAGTGTCGACATCCTCAATTGCGACAAATGAATCCACCTCAAGTGTGTGGGCCGATGTCAGCTTGAGCTTCTTTATCTCATCGGGCTCGATCTTGATGAAATGGTCCTTGTCTACCTCGTAACCCTTGACCTGATCCTCGCCCTCCACGACATCGCCAGTCTCTTCGTCGACATAAGCGCTTTTGACGGGCAGCCCATCTTTCCGGTTCAGTATCTTGAAATGGATCTTCGAGGCCTCGCTGGTTGCACCGACCATCTTCACGCCGCACGAAACCGACCCGATCTTCAGGAAGCCTTTCCAAACCGCGCGGGGTGCCGCCATGACATCGCTCCTTGTCTGCCGTCAGTAAGAACACACGAAGTCGCCACCTGTTCCGTCGGCGCACCCCGGCTCCGCTACTCGGTCGCCGCCATCGGGCTGGTAATTACGACAGCGCGGACATCCCGGGGAATGCTGTGGACCGGTAGACGACCGCGTTCGCGCATGCGCGGCCGCGACGGCGCTGCCGGTGATGTGCCCACCGTGCAACCTCATTTAAGTCAGCTCGAGCCAAGCGTAAGCCGGCCTCTCCGCGCCTGTACATGGCGCATCGACTGACCATGTCCCCAGTCGGGTTTCCCTTGCAGCATGCGAATGGCCACCGCCTATATACAGATCCGCTTTCAACGCTCTAACCGGCGGTGTTAGAGACGTGGATTAGCTGAAACGCGAATTTCTCCTGCTAGCGTCCTTGCCTCTCCGATCGGTTGGCAAATGGCGGGGTTCAGAAGTCCTAATGCCGGCAGTGTCTTGACGCCAGCAAGGTGTTCGAGTTGCATCAAAACGGCGTCCACCAGGAGTGCAACGGCTCCAGATGACCTGCCCAGTGTCGCGGAAGCAGCCGCCTTAAGGGCGATCCCTGTCCGAAGAGACCGGTGGAAACGCGGCGGGCGAGTGCCAGGTCGTGTGCGGCCCGATTTTTCGGAGGCGCTAACATTGGTGATTCCGCTGGAGCAGCTTTCCGTGTTTGTTCGCAAACGGAAAATAGGCCGCCGTAGCGGAGCCTCAAAATGATGGACCGCATACGCCGGGTCGGAGGAAGTTTCGAGGCCGCAATGATCTTGATCATGGCCCTAGCAGCAATCGGAATCGTCTTGGTCATCACCACCGACATTTTGTGAGTTCTCAGACCTCATGGCCCTGGGCAGCGTTCGCTCGCTCGTCGAGTTGCGTTCCCAAACTGGTGGCTCGCAGACCTGATCTTGTCAGCACAGAAAATGGCAAAATGTCGAAACCCGGCAGCTACGCCTCGCCGTATCACTCCGGCGGACGCGCCGGCGTGATCGCCCTCCATGGGGTTCTCCGGCGCCATTGCACCGCACTGGGCTAACTCGACAGGAACAATCAACCGATCTTCTTGTTTGACGGCGATCGCGGTTGACCATCTGCCCTTTGCGCTGCCGCGGAACAAAATCCACAGGTGGCCGAGCCTGGAGACGGTCACCGCGCGGGGCGAAACTTCTGATCGTTCAGGTTTCGTAATCGGTAGCGGGAAAAAGAGATGCTGGACAAGACCTGGCGAATTACGAAATCGAGTGTGGCCGGCTTCATCGGCGACAGCGCTTTCAGTCATGGCGCCGCAATGGCGTTCTTCGCCGTGACCTCTCTGGGACCCATTCTGTTGTTGGTCGTGGCCGTAGCAGGCCTGGTATTTGGCCAAAGCGCCGCGCGCGATGCCGTCGCGGGACAATTGACGGGCCTGATGGGCGGTCAAAGCGCGGATGTCATACAAAGCGTACTGCAAAGTGCCTCCAACCGGTCGTCTGGTGCCATCGCCACGATTGTAGGCCTGGTGACATTGTTGCTGACAGCGTCGGGCGTGTTCGGTGAGATGCAGACCGCCTTGAATGAGATCTGGAAAGCAAAGCCCCAGGGGGGCTCCGTCTCTCGCTTAATCCGTGCACGGACGGCCAGCTTGGGACTGGTGATCGCCCTTGGCTTTTTGCTGATCGTTTCGCTTGCTGTGAGCGCCGCCATTACCGCGCTAGGCGACACGATAAATCGGCTTTTGCCGTTCGGATCACTCTTGATCGAAGGGCTGAATGTCTTGATTTCCTACCTGCTGATAGCAGTGCTCTTCGCCGCCATCTACAAGGTCCTGCCGGACCGCCATCTGGAGTGGCGCGACGTGTGGTTCGGAGCGTTTGTGACGGCCGCGCTGTTCACGGCTGGCAAGAGCCTGATCGGCTTGTACTTGGGTAGCAGCGCGATGGGATCGTCATTCGGAGCCGCCAGCGCGTTGATCATTGTGCTGCTCTGGATCTACTACTCCTCGCTAATTTTTCTTCTTGGTGCCGAATTCACTCACGCCTACTCTTTGAACATGGAAGCCGGCGACCCTTGGGTGAGGCTTCATCGGGTTGAGCCACGGCCGCAGAGCGGCCGGATACGGGGCGAAGACGCGATTGGCAAAAGTGCGGGATTGTTGTTCCTGGAGCGAAGACGGATCGCCAGGGCTACGAACCATCGACTTCGCCATGGGCGACCCAGGAACCACCCGTCGTTTTCGGACCCGTCGCCAGCGGTCCCCCCGCGATACTGACACGGGTTCGAGACGACGCATGGCACAGCGGGCCTTCGTCACTTACTCTCCTATGACCCCATCGAACATGTTGCCCTACGCCTCAACGCTCAGCCTCCGGAAAAGCCGAACTGGAACCTAAACGCACAGGGCTGGTTTGATGGCAAGAAAGGAGACCTCCATGATACGCTTACTCGTTCAATTCGGCGCTCTCTGTCTGGCGTACAATTTCGGGAAACAAATTGGCCGTGAGCAGGGCCGTCTTTCACCAACGGGCCAACCGCGACGCCGCTCCTTTTCGGAGGCGGGTGCCGCGCAGACTGGTGAGCGCAACGAACAAGGTTAGCCGCTTGCAGACTGCGGCCACCTGCGAACCGCGCAGCGCTTCTGAGGAACCACGCGACGTCGGGCCTCATGCTGGACGAGAAACCTTAGCGGCATGGCGCTCCGCGAGATTGCCCGGCAACTCATCGGGCGGGCATTGGGCAGGCTTTGCACGAGTGTCAGCGCGACGAGGGCCAACGGTGCCTCCTCAACCTGGTAATTGCAGAGCGTCCGACAGTAATTACACCCCCACAGTCAATCCGCACTGTCAGCTTGTCGGCTTTGCGATCGATACGGATGATATCCCCGACGAGAACGACCTCATCTCCAGCGCGGGTTTTGGGTGGCGGGTCAACCGAATAGGGTTGACCATAAGACGGAATGTTTACTTGGGCACGTCCGCTGGGCAGTATTGAGGCGACGGTGCCCTTCAAGGCGACCTCGTCACCGATCTCAAATTCCCGGGGCACGCTATAATGTAGCATGAGCCTCCTCCGGCGCTTCAAGATATCAATGCCGGCAAACTGACTTGGTTGCGTGAAATCGTAAGTCTCTCTCATCGCCCCGGTGAGGCCGAGCACCCTCTCCCCGGAGGGGCACAATGCGCGCGGTTAGGAACTTTAACGCTCCTGATTGACCGCCCGCGATCCAGGAACTCACAAGCGCGCGCGGTAATCGCCCGGGCGCCGTGGACGTCGTACATGTCACCCCGAGCACCGCGTTTTCTTTCCAACTCGTCTTTTCGCGGCAGCTACATGCCACTTCCTGCGAACAAACGCGGTTTCGATCCTAGCAGCCAGGCTGCCATTGCCGCGTTAGGCGCTTTGCGCCAGATAGGCCACGGTCGCAGTCCCACAGCAGAGCCGTGGTGAGGTCATTCAAGTGATCTTCTCTGAATGTGGCAGCGAAGCGACCGTTACATTCTCTTCGCCGCAAGGGCTTCGCCGTGCCGACGATCACGTCTTGACGGATTGGGTTGGCGGCCGCTGCATGCCTTCGCCGCCGGCCCGGCGGGTTCCTGACCACAACGGGGCCACGGAGTCTGTAAGGGTTTATGAAAGCAGTGGATAGTTGCCGAGCAGAGGTGTTCCGGCACGGACTGTTGTTTTAGTCTGCCTCGCCGGATTAATACCAAGGCGGCCATGCTCGAACGGTTTAGCCCATGTCAGTTTCTGCCTTTCCTGTCAGCCGAGAGCGTGCATCGGTTATGATCGTCGCCGACGCAATAGCTCGGCTTCCGAATGACGAAGCGGCCGAGCTTTGGTTGGAAACGGCTACGCATCTGTTGTCAGTCGCGATTGAACGCGGAGATGACACAGACCAGGCGCGCACTGAGGTCGTTCGGTTCTTCGATGCGGTTCAACGGATGCGAACCACGGTTTCATCAAAATAGATGGAGACGACAATCGTAGGCTGTGAAAAGCCTACAACTATGAACAGTCTCGTTTCGCACATAGTTGGCGTTTACCGGTGCCCAGGTATCCCAGCATTTGTCTGCGTGAGAGAGGGAACCAGGTGCAGTTACCTATCGCAGGACGTTTACAGAGCGTCTGGATACCAGCCCGAATTCGAGGGGCTGCCTTGGGAATCGGAATACCGGACCGCCAGAAACCCGACAATCTTAGCAACCGATGATACGAAGCGGTAAGTGCCTAACCATACCATCATGGAACCAAGCCCAATCCGGCAGGTTCACCAACGTTATGCCGCTATACTTCTTCGACACGATTGAGAATGGACAGATCACCCGCGATGATCTGGGTGTCGAGATGAGTCCATGCGACATGCGCGAGGAAGCGAAGCGGCTTCTGCCTGCAATCGTGGCAGACCACCCGCTGCCGGCAGACCTCAACGATTTTGCGGTATGGGTCCGCGACAAGTCCGGGTGCTGTGTCTATGAGGCGAGCTTAACGCTAATCACAAGGACGCTGCTTGCGCCAGCGTAGGCCGCCCAGGCTTTTTGGCCGAACCGTGGTGTCACCTGTAGGTCGTCCAAGCGTTGCATGACGCAGCTTTTCTCGCGCTCGGACCTTTCCACGCCTGACAAGGTTTAGCCGTTAGCGTTGTCATTCGGACTGGTCCGCCGAGCTTTCCTTCATGGTTTTCGCAAGCGCTTTTGTTTGCCAGCCTTGAAAGCGCCGAAGGCGCGCCGGGCGCAGCAGTCCGTCGCCATGAGCACCATGGCAGGCCTGCCGGACTCGCGCTGCACTCCATCGGTCGCGTTTTGATTATCCGGCAGTTCATCTTTGGCCCAGTGCGATAGGGGCTGGTGCGACGCTTGGCGACCATGCCTTGGTTGACGAGGTGAAAGACAAGTCCACCTCCAGTGCGGCGAAACACACAGCCCCGCGGTCCTCCGAGGCATCGGAGCCGACCAGGGAGAGCACTCATGAGTCGACATGGAATGGTTCAGCCTTCAGCTTCAGGCACTCAGCCGCCAGCATCGACGCACGTCTATGGTGATGATCCACTCCAGCAGAGCCGGGCCCGGCCGCCCACCGGTCCCGACAACGTCCGGGCAACTATTTTTGCGCTTTGGCCATTTTCGGGCGGTGCGTTCTACGGGGCTCCGTCCGACTATGGCGGCCGCTATTGCGGCCCGCGCTACCACAGTGACTATCCTGGTTATATGGCTCGGTATCCGCACCGCTACTCTAGGCATCACCACCGCCATTGCCGGGTCAAGCTGTTGCACCGGGACCATTACGAACTGGGTGTTGGAACGCGTGCAAATTTGCCCTTACTGACGGCCCGCCTCGGCTTCACTGATTTCTTCTCGGTTAACTGGCCCTCGTTACTTTGGTCGCGCCGATCACCGCCAAGCGACGTGTTCGACGTGCGAAGTCCATCGACAGGCGGCAATTGCGTAAAACGGTGGCCGCCACGGCACAATGAGCGCAAGTGACATGAGCGGAGGATGGGAATGATCATCTTGGCTGGCCAGCCGCCCGGCTGAGACGAGGGTCCCCGAAACACTACGGGCAAGTTGCTATTCCTATCCGAATCTGCTCTCCTCTTCCAAGGACCAGTCGCAACGCAGTTTGCTGAATCCATGGTCCCTGTCCTTGATGGCGACCGACGTTTCCCCCGCCCCCCAACCGGCGTCGGTCGCCCTGCTCTTTGGGCAGTTCAATCGCCGATGGCCATGGTTTCCGAGAACGCGGCAGACCTCCCCGCGAGAGCCGCCGGACCGGCACAGGCAATCCATCTGAAGGCAGCATTCTTCTGCGCCATCGCGGTGCTCATGGACAAAGGACATGGAGAAAATGTCCAGCTTCGTCGGAACTGCTCGCCACCGCCATCAACATTGTGGAAAGAACAAGCCGAGCGCGTCAGATGGCCCGAGATTCGACGGCCTATCCGATTAGACCGTCGGGTTTGTTGGAGCAGCCTTGAGCATTACCCGTGCGCTTTCTAACCCGGACTTTGGTCCCGGTTGCTTCCGACCGAAGACCAGCATCGGGAACCTTCGATTCTGCGTGAAGTTGGGTCGGAGCTCAAAATTTGTCCGGTGTGAGGCTGGTGGAAGATGGCACTCTCTCGACGACTGCTGATGTGCAACATGACGTTCGAATGTCCTCATTGCGGTTTCGCTCTGAAACGGGCAGGCAGTTGGTTTCAGGTCGTTTCCTCGCGCCGCTGCGAGGGATGTCAAAGCCAGTTTCGAATCACTTATACCGACAAACTCACCCTCTTCGCCAAGCATGAGCAGGAGGCAGTGCTTGAGGCTCACAGCGCTAACCGCCAGATTGCATCGTAGTGATGCCTGTTCAAGTCACGGCATTCGAGATTACAACTCCGCCCTCCCCCGCCGCCAGCCAAAGGATATGGAACGATGCTAAGTGGAGCTGTCACATCCCCCGTGCCTTGGGGATGCGCGTCGCCAGCCTTCGAGCCCGAATGCAGGCGGCCGAGATCACTGAAGACGAATTAATGGCCTTCCAGAAAGTCGTCGCGATCATGGAAAACGGACTAGGCCGTATCGATGGCGACGATCTTATCGCGGCCTCCTTCGTCGACGATCTTTCGCCGGAGAACGTAGCCGACCACGCCGACATTCAGCCGACTCTTTGACTCCCGTGCCGAAGCAGTGACAAAGTCGCAGGCAACTTGTGGCAGCGGAATCGCCCACGTTGATCGCCGTCATGGGACCCGACCGCGACGAGTTGCTGGCTAGGGGGGCGCTCCAGCTGCCATTCTTGCGGCGGTGTTCAGGCCCGCTTGGACCTTTCGGGATTGACGCTCAGAGTGCGGGTTCTCGTCGACAGCACTTGCTAGGTGGCTTGCGCCAGCATTGCTGGCGGGCTGATCGGACTAATGTGAGCTGCGACGTTGAAGTCTCGCAGGGGGCGTCTCTGCTCCTTGCGACCTCATGCAGCGCCGAAGTTCGATGTTCCTCGTATGCAATGCTGGCCGAAAACTGGCGCACAGTGGTTTATTTTTTGAGCCGTGACAGAGGCACACGCATGGAGATTACCAACCCACCGGCCGCCCAGTCGCGCGAAATTGTGCCGTCGAGCCCAGCAATGGTTGCTTGCTCAAGCTGGGTACCGAAGCCCGAGCTGTGAGCAGGTCCATAAATCTCCGGACCTCCGGTTTCGCTCCAGATCAGAAGAAGGCTTTTGGCATCAATCATACTCAGAACATCCAATTTCCCTCCAGCGCTTGCAAAACAACCGTGTTTGGCCGCATTGGTCGCGAACTCGCTGATAATCAGCGCCAGCGATGTCATGGCACTGCTTCCGAGGGGGACATCTACCCCCTTGATGCTTGTCCCGATCTGGGGTGCATTTTTGTACGGCGCAAGAACCGCGTTGAGCAGTGCCAAGAGGGTCGTCTCGCGTTGAATTTCGGCGTCGTCCCGGAGGTCTGCCAAAATAAGATCATGGGCACGGGCCAGTGAGGCCAGCCGGTCTCGCATGTCGCCTGCCAACTCGGCCGCACTGCTCGCTGACCGCTCACTCACCGAAACCAAAGCCGACGCGACAGAAAAAAGATTCTTCACTCGGTGATTCATTTCCCTCAGCAGCAGCTTTCGCCGTTTCTCGTTTCGCCTCCTCTCGGAAATATCCCTCGCGATCTTGGATGCGCCCAGAATTGTGCCACCATTCCCCAGAACAGGCGAGACAGTCACCGAAACGTCGACCAGGCTGCCGTCTTTGCGCTTCCGAATGGTGTCAAAATGTTCGACGCGCTCGCCCCGACGTATCCTCTCCAGAATGGCATCTTCCTCTTGCCGTCGATCTTCGGGAATCAGGATGAGTATCGATTGCCCGACGGCTTCTTCGGCCGAAAAACCGAAGATACGTTCGGCGCCGGTATTCCAACTGGTGATGATGCCTTCAATCGTCTTACTCAGGATCGCGTCGGTAGAGCTCTCGACGATGGAAGCAAGCCAAGCGCGTGCGTCTTCACTGGCCTTAGCGCCGATTTCTTCATCGGGCGGAGGCGGCACCAAATAGAGAGGCACAGCGGCTGGACCAATGTCACCCTGACCGAAACGCAAAAATCCATTCCTCTTGGCAGGCAAATGAACGGGCATCCGATCTCCTTGCTTCCAGAAAAATGCAGGCGTCGAACCGCGATAGCAAGTCTGCAGAGCGTCCCCGAGCGAAAACTTGCAGTTAATTGTCGTGGAGAACGATCATGAAGGCCGCCAAGGTGACGGCGGATCAAAGGGACTCACCCGAAGGAACTACAGGATCATTGGTTCGGGGTGGTCGGTGAAGAGCAGGCCGCGGTCAGCAAATACAGTTTGGTCGGCCGGGATGGGCGTTCCGAGCACCCTTTCACATAGCTGCCGGTCGCTTCGATCTCGGTACTGCTGACCCCGATCGCCTTGGCCGCGGAGAAAAGATTTTGGATTGCGGCGGCCACCGAGATCACGTCTGGACTGGCCAAGCCTGACAAATTGCTGCTCACTCACTTGTCCACAAAATTGACGCCGGGAGTGCTCATGCAGCCCTCAGGCGACGAACGTAAGCGAAGCTTCGTTATTTCGGTGACACGCAGCCAGTTTTTTACCTTGTGCCTCAATGTGACCGGCCGGCCGAGGTGTGCTTCTGCCGCTTTGAATGGCACCTGGGCCATGACCTGCGAAGACACAACCGACCCGCCGGCCATGATCTCAACTCGATACTCGGCCACTCACGCCCCCGCGATTGTTACCCCACCGCGATATAATTAGTTCGAGCTAAAATGGTTCCGGAACTTCGGCGGAGCCAGATGTTGCAGCCCGCGTGGAAAGGCCCATTTGACCAGGGCGGCTCGGTGGCTTGATCTCGCAGGGCAAACCGCCGAGCCTAACTGGCAACGGTTGCCAGCTTATGTGAAATTAGCATCATGGCCATTGGCCGGCGTCGTTCAAACACACGAGCAAAGAAGACAACGCGGCGTTAGGTTCCAGTGTCGCGCGTAGCGGCACCCACCCTGAAAATTTCAAGCTTCTCGCTGTAAGAGAGCCTTACCCTTTCGCCGCATCGCTTGCAGGTGAACGTCGTTACGGACTTGACCCAGGAGCCTTTCCTGACCAGTGGGTTTTTGCAGCTCGGACACTGGAAGGTCAGGTTTTTGTCAAGCAGCTGATTGGATAGAGCCATCTCATCTTCTCCCAAGATGAAGTGGCCGTGCAAGACTGGTGCCAAAAATGTGCGTATTAGAACGACACAATTGGCGGCGGATCGGGAGTCTTGCCAGGAGTCAATGTGAGGCTGGACACTCTCGGCAGTCGAATGACTGCCTGGCCATCCCAGTTGGTAGCGGCCGCACCGGTCTCGGCGCAACCAGGCGCTCGTGCGCGAAGCTCCTGGGATCGTCTCCCCGATAGATTTCACTACTTGCGATGCGCAGTTTGTACTCTGATTCCGACATTGCCGTTCTTCCATTTGCGGATTTTCCGCGTTCTTTTTCCAACCGTCGTCGAGCACGCAATGCGTAAGTGCCCTGTCTTCGTCTTTTGTGTTCCTTCCTGTGCCTTCCGCTCTTGCCCGATCAGGCAGTCACATAGATGTTGCCGTCCTCGACCATGACGGGGAACGTTCGTGCACGCACGGTGGAATCGACCAGCGCCGAACCCGTTTTGATGTCAAACTCCCAGCCATGCCAGGCGCAGCGTACGATCTCGTTTTCCCGGTGATAGACGAAGCGCGCTTCGTCGACCGGCGCAGTGGTTCCGCATTGCGGGCCCTCACACAGCGGCGCCCCGCGATGCGGACAGATATTGAGTAGCGCGTGGAAAGTCTCTCCGATGCGAAACACGCCCACCGAAAGGCTGCGGACCTTTGCGATTACGGGTGTGCCCGTTTCGATCTCGTCGACGCGACAGATGAAGATTTTCTCGGCCATGTTCTGCTCCGTCAGGCAGCATTCGCGGTCAGGATGGGGGAAATGCGCTTGTAAACGTCGAGTGCATTTTGACCCATCACCTTCGTCCTCCAAGCGGGAGGAATGTGCAGCGTGTTGGCGTCGTCGTAGTCCCAATGCGGATAGTCTGACGCAAACATAAGCGTGTTTTCACCGTCCATTGCTTCCAGAATGGACCAGAGATGCTGCACATTCGCCGGCTGCTCCAGGGGCTGTGTGGAAAACCGAATATTTCGGCGGCAGTACTCGGACGGCAGCATCTTCAGCCAAGGCGTCTCCTTGCGAAGCGCCTTGTAATCGGCGTCGAGGCGCCACAGCACCGTCGGCACCCAGGCCACGCCGCATTCGACCACAACGAAATAGAGTTCCGGCCATTTTTCGAAGACTCCATGCGCAATCATGCTGGCGACATGGCTGATCGCCGACATGTGCAGGATGGCGTGTGTCTCCCAGAAGAATGTCGTGGGGGCAGGCGCGATGGCGTTCCAGTTGATTCCCCCATGGCCGCCGAGGTGGATGGCGAAGGGCAATCCCATTTCCGCGCAGGCTTCGTAGATCGGGTGGTAGAAGGGATCGCCGTACGGCCGCACAGAGCCTTGGGAGGCCAGAACCTGGACCATGCGCGGGTGGCTGCCGAGCCGACGGATCTCGGCCGCCGCCTGCTTCGGATCCTGAGGCGCGATGATAATCGAACCCATGAAGCGGTTGTCCTTCGGCAACCACTCCGCGACCTGATAGTCATTGTAAGCACTGACCAGCGCACTGGCATAATAGGGGTTGGCCAGCGTCGAGGCTTCAATCGGCTCGTCACCGGTGAGAATCGCCACGCCGACATTGTATTTGTCGAGATGCTTTTCTTTCATGATCCGGTAGTTGTCGGCTTCGGTCTCGGGCCGCACGTCCTTTCGCGAGAAATCTTGCGGATGGAACCAGAGCCGATGGCCATGCGGGAAGGATCCTCTGGGGCCGGTCTTTTCGCCCTCTATGAACATGTCCTTCCAGACGCCCGAGAGGTAGGGCTCGAGCACCGTGGCGCTGGACCAGTAGTTGTGGCAATCGCAGTCAACGATGAACACTTTAGCTTCGCTCCCTCTTTGCAGACCGCGCTCTGCTGGCCGTTAGTCTCTTTAGCTTCCGCCTTGACAAATGCCGGATCAAGCCAATGATCTCTGGGTAATGATCGGGTTTTTCGATTGAGGGTTAGTCCGTGCAGCTGGACCACATTGAGACGTTCCTCGACATCATCGAATCGCGGAACTTCAACCGGACTGCCGACCGGCTGAACATTACGCAGTCGACCGTCAGCAGCCGGATCAAGAGTCTCGAAAGCGCTGTAGGGTCGGAGCTTTTCCATCGTGGTCGCGCCGGTGCTGAACCGACAGCGGCGGGGCGACGTTTCGAAGCCTACGCGCGGGCGATGCTGTCGACCTGGTCGCAAGCGCGCCATGACGTGCGGGCCTTCAACCGGTTCGAAGGAACCCTGCGCGTGGCAGCGCAGGTGGGCATGACACGCTCAGTGCTGCCTGGGTGGGTGGAGGCGCTCTGTCGGGCCCTTCCCACAGCCTCGATCCATGTGGAATCCGACTATTCCAACCAGATGGTGACAGATCTGAGCATGGGGAATCTGGATAATAGCCGTGCTCTACGCACCCCGCTATCTTCCCGAGATTGCTTACGAGCATCTGATGGTCGAGGAATATGTGATGGTGTCGACCTTCGCCAGGACAATGTCGCAGGTCAATCCCGACAGCTATATTCGGCCGGGCTACACCGTCGTACTCGAGAAAACGCATTCCGAGCTTATCCCCTCCCTCGCAATCTCGCGTCTCTCCATGGGATCCGAAAGCCTGGCAGAAGCGATGCTGCGGCGAACTGGGGGGAGTTGTTACATGCGCAACGACGATGCCCGCAGGTTTACGGCCGAGTGCCCTTCCTTCCTGGTCGAGGACGCACCGACGCTTTATCAGCCTGTCCACACGGCTATGCTCGCGCGGCGCAAACACGAACCGATTATTCGAAAGGGGCTTCGTGCGCTCCAGCTCGCGGTGATGTCGCTCGAGAGCTAAATCGAAATTCCCGATTGAATACAGGGGTTCAACCCACTGTTCCCGAAACGGTCCCGCTGCCATGTTGGGGGCTCACTGAAGAGCCCGACCATGAACGCACACACTTCCTTTTCGGCTTCCGACTTCGCAACGATGCGGCAGCGGCAATGGGCCGACGATTCGTCACAGGCGATCCTCTGCCGCAGGGTCATCGACGAGACGCACGACGTGAAGACATTTGTCTTCACGTTTGCATCAGACCACATGTTCTGCTTCAACGCGGGGCAATACATTGTCCTTCACCTCACAATCGGGGGCGTTGCGGTGACCCGTTCCTATTCCGTTTCGTCGCCACCTACTCGACCGCTCGATTTGCACATCACGGTAAAGCGGACACCAGGCGGGCTCGTTTCCAATTGGCTCCACGAGAACCTGCGAGCGGGCGACGAAGTCAACGTCGAAGGCCCACTGGGGTCGTTCAAACTCGACGGCTTGAACAGCGACAAGCCTCTCTTTCTTGCGGGAGGCAGCGGGATCACGCCTCTTATGTCGATGCTGCGCACCTTGACGGACAGAGCGTCCGATCTCGACCTGCGCCTCATCTACAGCGCGCGCTCGCCGCGAGATCTCATCTTCAGGTTGGAACTCGATGCACTCGCTGCCCGGTTTCGGAACCTACGGGTGACATGCGTCTGTTCCCGGGCAGACCCCTCATGGGCAGGACCGACGGGCCGCATAGACGGCCCCATGCTCCGGCGCCTGGTCCCCGATCTTGGCGAGCGCACGGTCTACGCGTGCGGCCCCGAACAGTATATGAACGCGTTGCGAGACGGTCTTGGCCAGGCGGGTGTTGATCCACGGGGGTATCATGAGGAGAGCTTCGGGCGCAGCCTGGGCGGTGTTACTGCGGACGTAGCATCTGCTGTCTCGTCCTCGGTCCACTTCGCACGTTCGAGATTGGACCATCGTTGCGCGCCCGGGGAGACCCTGCTGGAGGCGGCGCGCAACTGTGGCGTCTATGTTCCCAGCGGCTGCCAACAGGGAATTTGCGGCACGTGCCGAATAGCCAAGCTCTCTGGCGAAGTCACCATGCAGGATCTCGGCGGACTCACCTCCGAAGAAATCTCAGCGGGCTTGGTTCTGGCCTGCTGCAGCCGCGCGAAAGGCCCTGTTACACTCGATCTTTGACTTCGGCTAAGGTTCCGAACGGGTCCTAGCTGGCTGCAAGCAGGCGGTTTGCGATTTGCTTAGCTGTGCTAGCAGCTCGCACGTGCTCCACCTCTGCCGCATTGGGCACGTCTATCAAAACCTCGAGGCCCCAAAGATATCCAATTCACCCTCACATGCGACAGCAAATGAATGCTGTGCCACCCCCCGAATGTCCAGGGAAAGTATAAGAAAGTGAGTGTCTCGGACACACCAACTCGCCGGCTGCGGCTTGGGCAAAGTTTGTGTCAGTGCTTTCAAAAGCTGGCTCGGAAACGCCCAGGATGAAGAACACCGCGAGCTTGATCCGCGTATGCTGGGGATTCCCGAAGAAGCTGTCCGGCTCGCCTTGCTCGACGATCAGGCCGCATCCGAGTTCCATACGCCGACGACCGAGCATGGAGATGAACTGTTGCCGGCCGGCGGAAGAGCCAATAAAGAGAACGGCGGCTAGCTATCGGCTGGGCTGGGCGGCTTCGCAGGGCTATCGATCCACGTCGCCCAAAACAATGTCCAATGAACCTAGTATGGCGGTGACGTCGGCTAACATATGGCCACGGCAGAGCAGGTCCATTGCCTGCAGATGAGCGAAGCTCGGAGGACGCAGCTTGCATCGGTACGGCTTGTTCGTGCCGTCGGCCACGAGGTAGACGCCAAACTCCCCCTTCGGCGCTTCCACCGCCGCGTAGACCTCGCCGGCAGGCACACGAAAGCCCTCAGTATAGAGCTTGAAATGATGAATCAAAGCCTCCATCGAACGCTTCATGGCCGCACGTCTGGGCGGGACGACCTTGCCGTCGGTATTCGAAACCGGCCCAGGTCCCTCGCTTACCAGCAGGTCGACACACTGCCGCATGATCTTGGCCGACTGGCGCATCTCCTCCATACGCACCAGATACCGGTCGAAACAATCGCCGTTCCTGCCGACGGGTATATCGAAGTCCATCTCGGCATAGCACTCGTATGGCTGGGACTTTCGCAAGTCCCAGGCGGCACCTGATCCCCGCACCATCACCCCTGAAAAACCCCACGCCCAGGCGTCACTTTGCGAGATCTGACCGATGTCCACGTTACGAAGTTTGAAGATGCGGTTGTCCGTTAGCAGCCTGTCCAGGTCGTCCACGGTTTTGCGGAACGGGTCGATCCAATTGCCGATGTCCGTAATCAAGTCTGGCGGCAGATCCTGATGCACGCCGCCGGGACGAAAATACGCGGCATGCATACGAGAGCCGCTGGCCCGCTCGTAGAAGACCATCAGTTTCTCGCGTTCGACAAACCCCCACAAGGGCGGGGTCAGTGCTCCCACGTCCATGGCTTGGGTGGTGACGTTGAGCAGATGAGAAAGGATCCGCGAGATCTCGCTGAACAGAACCCTGATCAGCTGGCCACGCCGCGGCACGGCTAGACCCATTAGTTTCTCGATTGCAAGGCACCAGGCATGTTCCTGGCTCATCGGTGCCACGTAATCCAGACGATCGAAATATGGCAGCGCCTGGAGATAAGTCTTGGTTTCGATCAGTTTCTCGGTGCCGCGATGAAGCAGGCCGATATGAGGGTCGACACGATCGACGACCTCGCCGTCGAGCTCGAGAACCAGCCGTAGCACGCCGTGCGCCGCAGGATGCTGGGGACCGAAATTGATGTTGAAATTTCGGACGGAATTCTCTGCCATCTAGCGGCTCCTTAGAGAAGGCCCGCCTAACTTCCTTCCGAGCCCGACGTTCCATCCGTGCGCCCGGTCGGCATTGTTCCACCAGAATTCGCCAGTCCAAACTCCGGCTCATGCCCAACCGCTTCGGCCAATTGACTGAGGAAATTCACCAGAGCGGCTTGCGGATCATCGAGTTCGCCGACGACCACTGAAATACCCCAACGCCCAAGCACCGCCTCCTCCACAGGGTTTCGGCTGGTCATGAAGATGAAAGAAGGAGGGCGATCTTTTTCATACCCGGATCGATGCCAGGTTTGCCACAGGCGATGCAACAGCAACCGGATGTTCGGGTCGGAGAGGCTATAGCCTATGAAGAGGATCGTGCTGCCAAGTGCATCGGAACGAAACCGCACATCGAGTGGGGAATTGAAGGAAAGCCGGTCGAGATAATCCGTTTCGGTCAGGACAAGAGAAGAATCCTCATCGAAGTCGCCATGGAACTTGACGATGTGGGTAACCCCCTGGCGGGCTTGCGCTACATCGCGTGCATTGGCCACCTTGACGTATCGCCGACCGTATATTTCGAACGCTAGTTCCAGATTCCGGTCGTAATTCGTGGTATAGATGATGGGAAAATTGAGCATCACGATGAGGCGATGCAACTCCGATTTTTCGATCCGGTCCTTGGCGACCGACCAGTTTCTGTCCATCCAACTGCGCAGCGGTCCGATGCTGCCATGCCGTATCCGATAGTACTCGGCTAGAGTTTGAAAACGTTCGCGTCGCATCGAAAACTCGTCGTCGATCCCAAGTTCTTTTGCCATCTGCTCGATCAGTTTCTCCCAAGACGGAAGCCCAACGCTGATCGAGACACCCGCCCCGACGAATAGGATCGCACTACCGCGGCCGATAGCTTTTGCCAGTGATGCGAGACCATCGCTCATGGACAGGTGCCGGTGCTGGATGAGGCGCTCCAAACAGTTGCGGCCATCGCAAAGGGCATTGAGGTTCTCTCACGCGTCACTGGCAATCGTTGGCGACCAAACCAAGAGAGCCACGCTGTGTTCCAGCGACGCGGTCCGAAACTTGCCGTGAGTGCCGTCGCGTTTGATGACCACTTGAGAGACCAGGGCGGCCGTTCCCCGACAACCACCTACCGAAGGGGACAACGGAAGCAGCCGGGACGTGAGGCTTCCGTCAGACGATCGGCCTTTTTCTTGGCCAGCACCTGGGCTGAATTGTCCTTGACCAAAACAAATTGGCGGCCTTTAACAAATCTAAGTGCGGGCGAGCCTCATTCCTGTACATTCACCAAGGATGGAGGCCGAGATGAGCCAAAAGCGCCGCGATCTGGACTACCTTGTTCAGCACTATATTGACTGCAGGAGAGGCAAACCTTGGCCGCTGTCAGTATCGGCGGCCGTGGTGGCGATACGGACAGTTTTCCGCGAAAACCTCGTTTCTGATCGTGAATTGGCAACGCTTATCGCCAGAGCTGCGATCGACCGAGGACAGGTTGTCGAGTTCGACCTCAATGAGCCTGCACAGGCGGCATAGTGCCGATAGACGCAGGTAGCTCGACCACCACGGCAGGGACTCAACAGGCTGTAACTGGGGCCCGGCACGGATAGCTCTTCACGACGACCCTGGACTGCTCGTCACACTACGTGGCCGTTCGCAAACTCGGTCAGTCGCGCAGTTGCCTATTGCCGTGGCGCTCTGCAGCGCAACGCTGGCGGATCAAGTCAAAGGCAGTGGCACGACCTGATCAGCAACAACACGCCGATTGCGTAAGGGACGAACAAAAACACCATAGCCACCCAGTAGCCAGGTTGCGCCAGCGCCGCCAAATCTGATCCAAGCTGTTCCATTGGCTGTCCAACGCAGGAGGGTCCAGCTTGTTCCCGGGTTACGACCTTAGAGCCCCCGGCGGGCATCCGGGTCTTACCATGATGGAGCTGCAGGCTCGGGCATTAGCCTCATCAGGTCTGATTATGCTTTCGCAGATCGTTGCGAAGTAACATTTGTGCGCCGTCAGCCCAAGAGTTGACAGTCGATAGCATATTCGACGCTTCCTCACCCGAACCGGGTTGGGCGGAATTTGGCCAACAAGGGATGTTCGTTTCCCGTGGCAATCTCGCCTGCAAGCAGTTCGCCCGCGATCAGCCCGAGCGTCGCGCCGCTGTGACTGAAGGCAACGTAATATCCCTCAGAGTCCTTCAGCCGACCAAATACCGGCTCCCCATCGCCCGGGATCGGCTTGGGACCGACCCCGTAGCTCTCCAACTCCAGCTTCGGATTGCCCTCGAGCACCTTCGAGGCTTCGTCGAGAAGCCCCTGGAGGGTCGAAGCCTTGACGCCATACGTGCCGTCGGAATTTACGAGTACCTCTTCTTCGGACCATGCGGAATCAAGAACGAGAGCTCCGTCCGGCGTCGGGCGAACAGCGACCCGCGGCGTGTTGAGCACCGCCCGAAGTGGAAGGGCGACAGGCTTGGTCCTGACCAGTAAAGCGATCGGCGTTGCGTCCGCGATATGCTGCCCGGTTTGCGCCACCGAGCGCGGCACGTCACTCCCCGTTGCCAAGAGAACCGCATCGGCAGCAAAAGTGGCGCCCATCTCCGTCGCGACGCCATTGGCGCGCCCGGCGGCGAGCGTCACGGTTGCGCGCCCCGCGTCGGTAACGAGCTGACCGCCCCGCTCCACGAATTCCCCAACCAGCAATTTGATCAACGACGGAAGATCGACCCAGCCTTCGCCCGGATTGAAGATCGCACCCTGGCGCGTGACCGCGCTTGCCGCGATGCCCGGTGTAGCCGAAGGAATGTCGCCTGCGAGCAAATGGCGTGCGTCATATCCAAGGCTCTTTTCATGTGCCAAAGCTTCCATGATCTCGTTCGAGGCGTCGTCCGCATCCCAGGTCAAACCACCGTCGAAGCGCAGCCAGGCAGCATCCGGGTACTTTGCCGACAAGGTTCTGTACCGGTCGATGCCGATCATGCGCAGCTGATGATATTCAGCCGAGCGCTTGCGTGCGGAGTTGAGCCAGGAAAGCGAGCGTCCGGACGCCCCACTGGCCAGCGGTCCGTCGTTGATGAGGATAGTTTCGACGCCGAGCCGCGACAGATGAACGGCGGACGAGACACCAAAAATGCCGCCCCCGACAACAACAACTTTTGAGACCGCGTGTGTAGCCATGGAATGTTCTTTCGCTGTAGATAATGAATCGTGTGAGCGGAATCGGGTCGTCCTGGTCTCTTCGGCTTCGGATCAAAGCACTTCGGCCAGGAAGCGCTTTAGACGCGTGCTCTTGGGGGTGTCGAAAATCGCTGCGGGTGTGCCGGACTCAATGACGCGGCCTTCGTCCATGAAAACTATCTGGTCCGCAACTTTGCGGGCAAAGCCCATTTCATGAGTGACTACGACCATCGTCATGCCGCGCTGGCCGAGGTCCGCCATCAGATCGAGGACGCCTTTGACCAGCTCTGGATCGAGGGCGCTGGTCACTTCGTCAAACAGAATAACCTCCGGATCCATCGCAAGGGCGCGGGCGATTGCCACACGCTGCTGCTGACCACCCGAAAGACTGCCAGGGCGATGGTGTTTGCGTGCGGCAAGGCCGACATCGGCAAGACGCGCCTCGGCGATGCGCGAGGCTTCCTGCACCGGGATGCCCTTGACCTTGGTCAAAGACAGCATGACGTTTTCAAGGGCGGTATGATCCGGAAAGAGATTGAACTGCTGAAACACCATGCCGACGCGCCGCCGCAGCTTCTCGGGTTTCATCGCCAAAATGCTCGCTCCGTCGAGCAACACGTCGCCGCCCTTGGGTTCGACCAGACGATTGAGGCAACGCAACAGGGTCGACTTGCCCGAACCCGAGGGTCCGATGATGCAGGTGACCGTACCCGCCTTGACCATCAGGCTAACGCTCCTGAGGACGTCGAGCTCGCCATAGGCCATATCCAGCTTGCTGACGGCGAGACTGCCGCCCTTGAACCGAGGATGCGCCGAATGAGAGTCGGAACCTACCTCCGACGATGGGCTGCAGGTGGCGCTTTCCAGTTCGCTCACCTCGGCCAGGCCGCTTGTGACCACGCCAGCTTTTTGCTTTCCAGTTCTTAGCCGGTTGTCGATGTGATTGACCACATGGGTCAAGGGCACGGTGATGACGAGATAAAAAACGCCCGCCAGCAGCAAAGGCGACAGATTTCCGGTCACTACCGCCTGATCCTGGCCGACACGGAAAATTTCGCGCTCCGATGTGAGCAGGCCGAGGAAATAAACCAGGCTCGAATCTTTGACATTGCCTATGAACTGGTTGACCAGGGCCGGCAGGACGCGGCGGATGCCTTGCGGGACCACGATCAGGCGCATGCCTTGGCCGTAGCTCATGCTGAGCGCCCTGCAGGCTTCCATCTGGCCGCGTTCGACGCTCTGTATGCCCGACCGGAAGATCTCGCCGATATAGGCGCCGGCGATCAGGCTGAGTGCAAGAATTCCAAGCGGATAAGGCGAAGGCCCGAAGATTTCACGGCCTATGCGGGCGAAGCCCTGGCCGATCAGCAGGATTGTGACTATCGCCGGAAGCCCGCGGAAGACATCCGTATAGATCCGGGCGGGAATGCGCAGCCAACGCGATTGGGAAATGCCCATGATCGCCAGGACCATGCCTATTGCGACGCCGAGCACCGTCGAAGCGGCCGCAAGCACCAATGTGTTTTTCAGTCCGATGGTGATCATGCTGGGCAGCACGTCGGCCATGGCTTGCCAGTCGAGAAAACTGCGACGCAGATTTTCAAGCCAGTTCATTCGGTCCCCTTCTCATTGCGCGGGTGGGAGCTCATCGAAGTGCGGCCAGCGAGGTTTCCAGCCGCCGGCCCTTGGCCGCCGGCTGGGGTGTTCACATCTTGGGGAGATATTGATCGGGCATCGGCGAACCGGGGAACCACTTTTCATAGAGAGTCTTCCAGCTGCCGTCCTGCATGGCTGCATGCAGGACAGTGTTCAGTGCAGTACGCAGCTTGTCGTTGCCCTTGCGAATGACGAAGCCCGCAGGCGCATCGAACGACGGAACATTGACCGCAATCTTCAGCTCCGGGTAGCGCTTGCCATAGTCCTTGGCCGCCTCATAATCGAGAAAATGAGCGTCGACGGTGCCGTTGTTGAGCGCTGAGACGGCCGAGTTGTTGTCCGGAAATTTGACCAGATCAGTTCCAGCAAAATTTTTTGCTGCGTAGATTTCCTGCAGCGTGCCCTGCACGACGCCAAGACGCTTGCCCTTGAGCCCGTCAGCCGATGTGATCGTCTTGTCCGCAGTCAGCACTGACAGGTACCCGGCGAGATAGCCGTCCGAAAAATCGACCGTCTTCTTACGCGCTTCCGTGGTGCCGATTGCGGCCACCGCGACGTCGAAGCGCCCATTGGCGACCGACGGCATCAGGGCCGAGAATTCCTGACCGGTGAAGATCACCTGATCGGACTTGAAACCTAGCCGGCTCGCGACATTCCGGAACAGTTCAATGTCGAAACCTGTGAAAGTGCCATCGGCCTGGGTAAAGGCGTAAGGCTTCGCATCACCCATTGTGCCGACGCTGATGACCTTGGCGTCGATAAGCCCGTAGGGATTGTCTTGCGCCGCACTGGCCTGCGAAACGAAAGCGGCAGCGACGCACGCAATTGCAAGAGCCACTCCGCCAGCCCGGACCGGCGCTATTAGCCATTTCATAATTCCAAACCTGTTCACGTCTTCTCTCCACTCTGAAGGTCAGTTGTTCTTGGTATTGACTTGGGCCGCCTCTCGGCCGACTCGTCATCCGCGGCTGCGAGGTCCCTGCGGACGTACCGCAAAAGAGACCGGTTTCTATGTCATGAGACCGGTCTCAATCGTAAAGCTATCGCCCGATTGACCTCCCGTCAACATTTCTTGTAGTCGTTCGTACGATGACGAAGGTCCCATTTAGAGCCAGACCCAAAACGGTCGCCGATGTAGCGCGAGCGGCAAATGTCTCAAAAGCGACGGCCGCGCGCGTGCTGGGCGGGTATGGGGTGGTCAGCGACACGGTCCGTGAGAGCGTCACGGCGGCCGCCAAGGCCCTGGATTATCGGCCGAACGAACTCGCCCGCAGCATGACGACCGGAAGATCGGGCATCATCGGGGTGGTCGTCGGCGACATCGAAAATCCGTTCTTCAGTCTGGCCGTGCGAGGCATCAGCGATGCGGCCAAAGGCGCCAATTTCAACGTCATTTTGGCGAACTCCGGCGAGAAGATCGAAGCGGAAAAGGCGGCTGTACGGCTATTGATCGGCAAGCGCGTCGACGGGCTGATCGTGACACCCTCGGAGTCACGCGACATCACCCATCTGCGCGACATCCATCGTTCCGGTCGGCCGCTTGCCCTGCTTGACCGAGCCCTGCCCGACCTGGATGTCGACACGGTCACGGTTGACGACCGCAACGCCGCCATGCAGGCGACGCGAGTGCTCATAGACGCCGGTCATCGCAATATCGCCTATGTCACTGCGGTCGATGCCAAGGGCAACGAATATATTGACCTTCGGCAAATCTACACGTCGTCGGTCCGCGAGCGCATTGATGGCTTCCTCACTATGTGCAGAGGGGCCGGCGTCGATCGACCTGAGCGCCACGTCCGGCTCGGCGCGACGAGCTCCGAAGCGACACTCAGGATCACTGGCGAACTGCTCTCCCAGCCGGACCGGCCCACCGCGATCCTTGCCTCAGACAGTGTCATTGCGCTGGAAATCCTGCGGACTATCCGCCAACGCGGCATGAAGATCCCCGACGACATTTCGCTGATCACCTTTCACGATGCGGACTGGACCGGTGTCACAACTCCGCCGATCACCGTCGTTGACCAGCCGGTCTATGCACTTGGCCATAGCGTCGCGGAACTGCTCATTCGCCGCCTGAAAGGCGATATCCAACCGCCGGAAAGGCTGGTCCTGCGGACCGCGATCATCGCGCGAGGCTCGGTGGGTCCACCACATCCGTGAGCCCACCACAGTTGACACGGCGCCATATCTTCACCTCGAATGGAACCAAGGAGACGACGACCACCGATGGCTAAGAGCCCTAGAGGCCTCACCGGACGTTCCCTTGTGGCGTAGCGACCTCGCATGGAAGTCGTTGGTGCAAAAGAGGTGACGAGCAAACCCGCACCAAGCAATTCACGTGGCGGGCAAATCCCCAACCAGAAGTGACTTGGCCCAGTGCAGTCGGAGCGCACATCAGGCGGCCATGTCCGCCCATCTCAGTTCCGAGAGGCTGTTGTCGCACAAGGATGGCGAGACTGGCGGTACGCAACCCGTGCGCCTCCCGTTAACCCGCAAGCGGCACCGCTCTTGAAGCTAGCCCTTCGCGATCGCCCTATGCAGCACTGAAGGAAATCGTCTCGACGATGTCCGGGCGTGGAGACCTGCCCTCTGGCCACCCTTGGACCGGAACTGACTGGTTCCGCCGCTTCGGAACAAAGGCGAGCGTTCATCATTCCTTGCTGGAAGGGATGAGGTTTCAGGAGGCAGGGATATGGACACGAAAAATTTGATCCTGGGAACCTTGGCGCTTTGCCTTGCGGCTCCAACCATCTCTTCGGCCGCCGAGGCTGACGTGGTGATCTCCGCCCATCACCGGCATCACCATAACGGCATCAGATACAATGATGAGGGAGTTCGTCTTCATTACCGACCTCTCCGCCAAATTGCGTTCTATGACAGCGGTGATCATGAATGGCGCCACCGCCACGACCGCCGCGACACCGTCACCGTGACGAATTCCGTCCACCGTCATAACCAAAACCGTCCCGTGGTCATTCAGCAGGACGGCGGCGACAACGACTAACTGCCTGCCGACCCCCGGCTCCATGCCTCAAGGAAGGAGCCGGGTCAATCATGCTGGTGGTAGGCGGACCACTGGAGCGGCGTTTTGGAGATGCCAGAGGTGGCAGTTCTAGTGCTTATCAACGATGGAGCTGGAGCGGTCGCCGCACTCGACGACATTGTCACGACCGTACATGTCGGCTTGCTGAAGCGCGGAATCGAAGCAGAGGTAAGACTGGTCGCGGGCGGCCAGATCAGCGAAGCCGCCTCGCAATTCGTAAGCCAACAGACGAGGTCAGGTGAAAACATTCTGGTCGCCGGCGGCGGGGATGGCACACTCAGCTCTGCCGCGGCCGTCCTCGCCGAGACTGAGGTGGCCTTGGGTGTTCTCCCGCTTGGCACCCTCAATCACTTTGCAAAGGACCTCGGCGTGCCACTGGAACTTGAAGCGGCGATGGATGTAATCGCGGCGAGACGCCCGGTGCTCGTCGACGTCGCGGAGGTGAACGGTCGCGTTTTCCTGAACAACTCGTCGATCGGCCTCTATCCATTCTTTGTCGCGGAACGCTCTGCAGAACAGAAGCGACGTGGAGCGGGGAAACTAGCGGCAATCGGTCCCGCTCTTGTCAGGACGTTCAGGGCGGTATCTTGGCAGCTCGTGCGTATCAGCGCCGACAGCGGTGCGGACCAGGTGCTGACACCGTGCGTTTTCGTCGGCAACAATTTCTACGATGCCGGCGATTTTGGGCGCCGCAAAAGCCTGTCTTCGCGAGAACTGTGCGTTTATGTCGTCACGCAGCGAACGTGGCTGGGACTGGCATTGCTCCCGTTCAAGATCGCTCTCGGCCTGATCGATACGCATCGCGACTTGGAACTGCTTCGGCCGTCCCGAATCGAGATCACCTCGAACAGAAGAGAGACCCTCGTTTCGGTGGACGGCGAGGCAACAAGGATGAAGATGCCGCTTCACTTTCAAACTCGAGCAGCGGCACTAAAGGTCCTCTCATTCCGCGACCCGGATACGAAGTAACCCCAGGTGGGAGATTGTGTTTGCAAACACTTGTGCACCTGTCCGACCTACATTTTGGCACCACGGACACCCGCATAGTAGATGCGATTGGCGCCGAGGTCTGGGCATGCGAACCAGATTTGGTAGTTATATCCGGTGATCTGACCCAACGAGCTCGCCGGGCGGAATTCCGTCAAGCACGAGAATTCCTCAATGCGCTTCCCACCCCACAAATTGTGGTGCCTGGCAATCACGACGTACCGCTCTTCAACGTCTTCGCGCGAACGCTCACGCCTCTTGCTCGATACAAGCACTATATCGAGGCAGATACGGATCCTTTTTATATTGATGACGAACTCGCAGTGGTCGGTATCAACACTGCACGGTCCTTTACAATCAAGGACGGCAGGATCAATGCCGGCCAGCTTGCTGCCATGACTGCCCGGTTTGGAGGCCTGGCTGACGAGACCACCAGGGTAGTCGTCACCCATCACCCGTTCGAAGGGCGAACAATCGGCCACGGAACCGGAGTCGTCGGACGAGCCAAAATGGCCATGGAGGCGTTCTCGAAAAGCCGCGTCGACATAATCTTGTCGGGCCATCATCACCTCCAACAAGCCAATCTCAGTACCGTTCGTTATGCGAAAGCGCGATATGCAGCGTTGCTCATACAGGCAGGGACCGCCGTCTCAACGCGCCGTCGCGACGCAGCCAACTCGTTCAACGTAATCCGCGTCGAACGTCCACGGATACGCCTTGAATGTCGTGCTTGGCAGCCGCAGGCGGGACAGTTCTCCACTTCGGCGAAGTATTCGTTCGGTCTGGGTCAAGATGGATGGGCGCTGGACGAAGCGTGACCCAGCAGCGGCCCAACCTGTTCGGACTTGACTTGATGGCGCCTCGGCAGCGAGCGGGGTACAAGGATTGACGAGACTTATCGGTTCGCTAGCTTGAACGGATGGAAATCAACCCGCCCTCTTCGTCAAACGACTTTCTGCGAGGCTTTCGCAGCGACGCTATTTGGCTGATCGCCTCATTGCTTGTGGCTGGCGGCCTTGTCCTCGGATTCAGCCTCCTGGCCGAGGAGGTTATCGAGGGTGACACGAGCACATTCGACCGCGCCGTTCTTATGGCGTTTCGGAGCGCCGATGATCCAACGAATCTGATTGGCCCGCCGTGGCTGGAAGAAATGGGCCGCGACGTCACGGCCCTCGGCAGCGTTGCGTTCCTGGGTTTTGTCTCGCTGGCGGCCATAGGTTACCTGCTGATAACGCAAAAGCGCAGATACGTCTGGCTGGTCGCCGCCGCCGTGGCTGGTGGTGAGGCCCTGAGCACAGTTCTCAAGGTCGCGTTTGATCGCCAGAGGCCCGACATTTTCCACACCACCAGAGTATTTACCGCCAGCTTTCCGAGCGGCCACGCGATGTTGTCCGCTGTCACTTTCCTTACGCTTGGAGCTTTGCTGGCCAGGGCAAGTCCTGATCGCCGGGTGAAAGGGTATTTCGTTGGCCTGGCGGTGTTCCTGACCATCATGGTCGGATTGAGCCGGATCTATCTCGGCGTCCACTACCCCACGGATGTACTTGCAGGATGGTGCGAGGGATCAGCTTGGGCAATCCTTTGCTGGTCGGTGGCCCATTTTATCGAACAGCGGCGCGCGTTCTGATCCCCTCACCTACCCTGTAGTCACGAAAAAATGCCAACGCCCGTTAACTCAGTGAGAGCCAGACGTCTATCCCGTGGCCGGCCATCTGCGAGATTGCGCGAAGCATTCTAAAGCCTTGGCGTCCATCGGTCGGCCGAGCGCGTAGCCCTGCAGCAGGTCGCAGCCGAGCTCTTTCAAGATGCGCGCATGCTCCATCGTCTCGACGCCCTCGGCCACCACTTCGATTCCGAGCGATTTCCCGATCTCGATGATGGATGACACCAAACGGCGTTGCGGCAGCGAGCTGGTGATGGGTGTGATCAGCTGGCGATCGATCTTCAGTCGCCGCGGCTGAAGCTTGAGCAGACTGACGATCGAGGCGTAGCCGGTGCCGAAATCGTCGATCTCAATGTCGATACCGAGGTCCTTAATGTGCTCGATGTTCCAGGCCACGAGGTCGTCATTCTCATCGAGGAAGATGGACTCGACAAGTTCGAAGGAGACCGTACCTTCGCGGATGTTGAGCTTGCGTAGGCCATCGATCAGGTCCTTGTCCTCAAGCCGGCGTGCCGAAACGTTGACCGAAACGTGTGGAATGTCGAGGTGTTGAAGCTGCCAGCGCTCAAAGTCGGCCAACGCCCTTTTGAGGACCGTTCGGTCGATCAGCGCGACGACGTTCAGTTCCTCCGCTACCCTCAGAAAGACGTCGGGACCCAGGATCCCGCGCGTCGGGTGCTGCCAGCGTGCTAAGGCTTCCACGCCGACAATGTCCAACGTGTCGGCGTCAAACTGCGGCTGGTAGAAAACGATGAATTCGTTGCGCTCGAGGCCACCCAGGATCTCGTCGGCGGTCCGCTTGGTCTGCACGATTTCACTTTGCAGCTCGTCGTTGAAGAACTCGTAGCGGTTTCGGCCCCGGCTCTTCGCCCGGTAGAGGGCGAGATCGGCATTGACCAGGAGCTGCCGTGCGTCGAACCCCTCGCCCGTATTCGCCGCAATACCGATGCTGACGCCGAACCGGCATTGGTGGCCACGAAAATCGACGGGTTGCCGCATCTCATCGATGATGCGGTCGGCCAGCGCGGCGAGCTCGGCGTCGTCGCGCCCGGCGCAAATCACCACGAACTCGTCGCCGCCAATGCGTGCCACGAAGTCGGCTGGTCCCGCATTAGCCGTGATGACCTTCGAGGCATGCATCAACATGGCGTCACCGGCCGCGTGTCCGAGCGTGTCGTTGATCTGCTTGAATCGGTCGAGATCCAGATGCAGGAGCGCAGTTCGTTCTCCCCGACGCGTGCTCGTCGCCAGCATGTCGTCGAGATAGCGGCGGTTCGGCAGCCCGGTGAGCGAATCGTGGAGCGCCACATGTTCGATGCGCCCCTTGGCCACTTCAAGCTCGGCGTTCCTGAGTTCCGACAGATGCCTTTCTCGCACTAGGTTTTCATTGAGCTCGACGTCGCTTGTCACGTCCCATTCGGCGCCGATCATCCTGGGCGTCTCGTTGCGCTCCTGGAAATAGGTCGCGCGCGTGCGCACATGCCGGATCTCGCCATTCGGATGGACAATCCGGTATTGCGAGGAATAGGGGCCCTTCACCGCCGCCGCGGCATCGAAATCCTGCTGCGCCCGTTCGATGTCCTGCGGATGAATCACTGACGCCCAGTCATCATAGCCGCGCGGCTTCCGGTCAGCCGGCTTGCCGTAGATTTCGTTGACTCGGTCGTCCCACACCAGCTCGTTGGTGGCGATGTTGTGCTCCCAGACACCGATCCCCGACGCATCCAGCGCGAGTTCCAGGCGACCGGACAATCGCCTGAGCTCGGCGAAGTTTTTCTGCCTTTCGCCGAACAGCCGCCCCGCAACGAGAATGGGCAGCACGACAAGCGCACCGGCCAATAGCATGATGGCCCGCAAGATCCAGGCATTCTTCGCCGATGAGGCCCAGCCACCTTTTGGGATTGCGGCGATCTGCCAGGAACCGGAGGGCAGGTGCACCGTCTCGGTCACTGGGTTGGCGCGCGTTATACTCTCGCCACCGAAAAAGCGATCACCAGTCCCGCCAAGACCGTCCTTGCCGGTCAGGGCGATCTCGATATCGAGATCGGCGTCCAAAAGGCCGCTTGCTTTATAGAGGCGCTCGACATCAACGACGGCCGAGACGATGCCCCAGAAGCGCTCACCACCGCCCGCCGTCTTCACGAAGACCGGAAAGCGGCCAATGAAGCCATGGCCGCCCTGCGCCAGGTCGACCGGACCGGCCAGCACGGGCGCCCGCAGGTCGCGCGCCCTGAGGGCGGCGGTGCGTTGGGCATCGTTCTTGCGGTAATCCAGGCCGATGGCCTTTTCGTTGCCAACCATTGGATACATGAGCGAGATAATGAGGTCCGGCGCGCCAGCGATGTTGCGCAGTTGAGATTCCTGCTCAAGCAGGTTGCTTGCCAGCGCCGCAAACCTCTGTTGCCCCATATAGGGCTCGGTCACGATTGCCGAAACGAGGCCGCGCGTAAGCTGGAGATTGCCGTTGATGTTGCCTTCCAGCTTGGTCCTTATGATGTTCACTTTGGCCAAGACGTCGGCGCGCGCCAATTGGTCTGAAACGATCCTGTTTTCCCGGTCCGCCAAAACAGCGCAGATTACAAGCACCACAAAAGCGATCGCCGCCGGCACGTTTGCCGAAGAAAAAAACGAGTGTCTCAACCGGCTGAGACTGGATGCGGTGCTGGCCAATTGACCCAAATACCTTTCCCGGGACTAACCCTCGGCCGACCCTAGTAGAAAGTACTTAAATTTGGTTTTCCATGATGCCGGGCAATTTCAGCATTGGGTGGCGATAGCAAGGAGGTCACGTCCGGCGTGGGATCTCAGACAGCGGCACTCTTGGAAGCAGCGCTCCCGACGAGCATCCCGACCTGCCCGGACGAGCAACACGCCGCGCCTGGCTGGGTGCATCGGAAGGGCAATTTGACGTGCCTGCAGGTTGGGAGCGGGTCGGCGGCCCCGGCGCTCTCACTTTCGATATCGCGCCATAATAGCGCTGAGCCAGTTGAACAGACTGATTTCCTCAGGTCGCCCCTCCGCCTCCTGAATGGCGGTGCGGAGCGTGAGCTCCACCAGATCATCTGCAGCCTCGACGGATTGCGCTCGATAGGAGCGGGCGACCAATCTGAGCGCGGCAATCAGGCGTGGATCTGTTGCGTCGGAAAGTTCATCTGCCGCAACCTGGAGAATTTTTCGGCTATCGGTTTGGTCTTGAAGCATGACATCCATCCCTGTTCTGGGGGGCGGTTCGTCACCGGAGTCGCGCTGACCATCGACGGATGGCGCAAACGCGTAAAACACCAGAGTCAACTTTGAAGCGTCCGCAGGCCGGACTGATAGAGCCGTTTACAGACTAAGCCGGGTATCGGGCCGAGCAAGCTCAAATGATAAGTGAAGGGGAGTTGGTACCAATCCGACAATCGAAATGCTGCCGGCTTGCTTTGAAGCGTCTTCACTTGGACTTTCTCGCTGCTTTTGAGCCTTGTGCGCTTGCAGCAGATGTTTTGGCATCTTTTGAATGGGCCGCGACTGGCGCCAGCACCGGTCGCCTTCCTCGAAACCTGGTCTCTGTAGCGACGTCTCGACCCCCGCTGTGTCGCGTACCGGCTGGGTCATCTCTCCGCAATTTCCAGCAGCAATGAAACAATGGGCTAAGCCTTGTCCTGACGTTCAGCAAATCACGGCTCGGCCGTCGGAGCACTAGGACGGCTCGATAGCAGCATTTGAAGAGAGAGGCTCAGCCTGACCAGCTTCTTGTCATTCTCGTCCCGGATTTCAATCGCCAATTGATGCCCGTCGACGTCCTTCAGGGAGTCTCGAGTCAAGTCGATCAGACCTGCTAGCGCCTCGTTTCGTGCGGCTTCGATCCCCCCACATTCGATGCCTGTCTCATCTTTGATGACCGCATCGCTTTCGTAGGTGTCAAAGAAATATCTCGCCATAGAACCCACCTCCACCTCACAAGCTCGTCGCGTTCCTTTGGTGCAGGTAGGCGGTCTCAAAGTCTCCGGCTCGAACGAGGCCAGGCCAGTCAACAGCGTGAAATCGGGAGCCCTCGGTAACAATCAGTCCGTCGCCTCGAAGATCCTGCAGCGTTCGGTTCACGTGCACGGTCGACAAGCCCAAGGCGTCGGCAAGTTCCGCCTGCGTAATCGGAAGCTCCGCCACATGGTCCTTGATGAGCCCCATAGCGCGAAGGCGGACGATGAGTTCGCACAGAATATGCGCCATGCGGGCATACGCGTCGCGCCTTCCAACGTTGGTGACCCACTCTCGATATATAGCCGCGTCGATCAGCGTCGAGCGCCAAAACACCGTCGCAATCGAAGGATGTTGGTCGCAAATGGCCCGCAACGCATCATGCCGCATGAAGCCAACGCTGACGCGCGTGAGTGGTGAGAAGGTACAATCCAAAACAGACAGGTGCATTCCGTGGAGATCAGGAATGTCGCCCGGAACAAAGAACGATGTGATCTGCCGTTTACCCTCCCCAGTCAATTTTGTGGACCCCACCAGACCCTCCAGGATCACAAATGAATGGGTGGGGCGATCTCCTTCGCGCACAATGTCCTGATCGGCCTGAAAGTCCCGCTTCTGGAATTCGATCCCCTCTAAAATGCCGATATCTGACTGCGTCAGATCACAGATTGTCTGAAGCTTACGGATCAAAACGTTCGGGGAAGTGGCCTGTGTCAATTTTCGTGACCGGATTGCGTTACGTGCCGAACTTGGGCTGGGCGCTAATGTTCCTTGCACCCGGTCTGGGAAGGACCTGTTAAAGGGCCCGAGGCGTTTGCCAACTCAACGGCTGCAGTTCCGGGGCGCCTGGACCCTTGGCCAGAGCTTTCGCCTCTCGGACGAGGAATGCGCAATTCGTCCCGAGCAGCGAAATGAACTCCAGTGCTTGTGCCGCCGTCACTCCGGTCCCTTTCACGAGCTTTTGGACAATGCCGCGCACAGGCTCGAGCGTCATAGGAGGGAATCCTGGGGGCGTCCTGACTGTAGACATTTGACGTACATTCCAGGTTCGTTTCTCTCCCCTCGGGAAGCCGACGGCGTCGAAGTGCGTAGCGAGGAATGCTGAGCAGTTTCCGCTCACGCTTTTCTTTATACTGCGGCCGTCACGGGCATCGAGCCGGAACAAATTGGGTTGATTTCGATTCGGAGAACCTGATCGAGGGATCTCATGACCTCCACCTTCAATTCGCCAATGCGTCCAATTTTCATCTCCGGGCCCCGATGCGCACGAGACGTAGAACCCCAGCCCTCTCGCTCGACGTCTCGCAGCGGCAGACACCTCCTCCTCGGGGAGGCTTAGAACTGGTTAGGAACCGGCAGACCTGGCTCGCGCAGATATATGGGCGGCCGTGATGTCGGCGTCGTCGCGGTTGGCCGCGCTGAGACGCATCCTGGGGAGCAGCCTGGGCCGTCCGATGCATCAAATGGGCTCGGGCTCGATGGCGAGAAGAGAGTTCGGTGACTGATCTGACGCCGGAGCAATCGCGGATAGCGCGAGGTCTGCTGAATTGGCCGCAGGTGCGGCTCGCCGTGAAGTCAGGCCTCAGCGAAGGTGCGATACGAGATTTCGAAAGCGGTCGGCGAGTGCCTGGCCCGCGTAAACTTTCAGCGATTCGAAATGCATTTGAAGCGGGCGGCATTCGGTTCTCCACAGATGGCCCGATCAAAGCACAAGGTGAAGCAGGAGCACTGGAGCAGTGCCCTGCGACCCGAGAAGGCGGTTAGGGAAATGCAGGCCGCCCCTTTGAAACCCAAGCAGGCCAAATGCTGTAGCCGCGCGTGCGGTAGCACAGGGCAGGAACGACGCCTTAGCCAGCCATGCGCGCTGCAGGCGTTTGGAGCGGGGGTGCGGCGGCAGCACCGGAGCAGAAGTTCGGGAAAGCTAACAAAGCCGCGGGATGAACCGGGAGCGAGCCGGCGGCCGCGGGTTGACATCGGCATGGACGCAGTGATCGACATGGTTCCGACCTCTGCCACAGCGAAGGAGAACCTCATGCCTTCATCCACAACCGGATCAGCCGTGCAGAGCCCGATCTGGCCCTTTCAGCAGAGCTATGCCCAGTTACCGGATCATTTCTTCGCGCGTGCCCCTCTCCACCCGGTTTCAAACCCAAGGCTAATCCGGCTGAACGAGCCGCTAGCTCTGGAGTTAGGACTTGATCCCGATCAGCTCGGGAGCCCTGCTGGGATCGCCGTGCTTGCCGGGAACAATTTTCCAGATGGACTGCACCCTATAACCTTAGCCTACGCTGGCCACCAATTCGGCAACTTCGTCCCGCAACTGGGCGACGGACGCGCAGCACTGCTGGGCGAGGTCGTCGATGTGCACGGGGTGCGTCGGGATGTCCAGCTGAAGGGTTCAGGACCGACCCGATTTTCGCGCAACGGCGATGGCCGTGCTGCGCTTGGTCCGGTGCTTCGTGAATACGTGGTCAGCGAAGCAATGGCTGCGCTCGGCATACCGACCACTCGAAGCCTTGCGGCGGTGCTTACCGGGGACCCAGTCTACCGGGAGCGTTGGCTGCCAGGGGCTGTGCTGACCAGGTGGCGGCGAGTCATATCCGTATCGGCACTTTCCAATACTTTGCCGCCCGAAACGACATAGAAGCGCTGAAGCTCCTTGCCGATTATGCCATCCTGCGTCATTTTCCCGAGGCGGCCAGGAAACCGAGACCTTACCTGGCTCTGCTTGAGGCTGTGATCGCGGCGCAAGCGGAACTGGTGGCGCGGTGGATGTTGCTCGGCTTCATCCACGGCGTCATGAACACCGACAACATGTTGATATCCGGAGAGACGATTGACTATGGACCGTGCGCGTTCATGGATTCATACGATCCACAAGCGGTGTTCAGCTCCATCGATCAACATGGCCGCTACGCCTACGGCAACCAACCTCGGGTGGCGGTCTGGAATCTGGCACGCTTCGCCGAGACCCTGCTGCCGCTCCTGAGCGAGCGCGAGGGTGAGTCAATCTCGCAGGCCGAGCAGGCACTAGGGGAATTTCACGCTCGCTACGAAGCTATTTTACATCGCGGGTTCAGGGCAAAGCTTGGGCTGCTGAATGAAGCTGACGGTGACTTGGACCTTGCCAACGATCTGTTGGATGTGATGGCGCGTGGGCGAGCGGATTTCACACTCACGTTCCGCTTGCTGGGAGATGACCTCGACATCCCTGGCACCCAAGCTACCGCCAGGAGGCTGTTTGAGGATCCCGGCCCCTTCGATGCCTGGTCGGTGCGCTGGCGAAATCGCTTGGCGCGGGACGGCGGCGCCACCTCGACGCGCAAAGCCGCGATGCACGGCAGCAATCCCAAGTTCATTCCTCGCAACCATCGCGTAGAGACAATGATCAAGGCTGCGGTGGAGGACGATGACTTCCGAATCTTCGAGCAATTGTTGGCAGTCGTGTCACGGCCGTTCGAGGAACAGCCCACACTGTCCTATTATGCGAAACCACCCAAGCCGCACGAGCGCGTTCTGCAGACCTTCTGTGGCACGTGACATCCCCGCCATGCCGCGAGACGCCACCGACGCGGGCGAACTCTGTAGGGCCGGGCCAAGCTAACGAGACAGGCCTCAGGACGCGGGCGGGCGAGGCCTCTCGGAGCCAGGCGAAGGATCGATTGCGTCCGCCACCATCTCCCTCTTGGAACTGGGAAGGACCCTCATCAGCAGGATAAAAGTGGCGAGCACGAGGCAGACAGCGTTGGTGACTATGATGGGCCATTCGCCTTTAATGATGCCAAAAGTCAGCCACAGCACGAAGCCCAGCACAGTGATGGCATACATCCACGCGGATATGCCAGCCGTGTCCCGGGTCTTGATGATCTTCCAGGCTTGCGGGGCAAAACTGGTCATTGAGCACAGCGCTGCCAGCGAACCGATGAGCGTGACCTTTTCCACGCAACCAACCTCCGACTATCGGCTTCATTCGCACGCCCGAAAGGCCCGCTTGTTCGACCTCGGCGATACCGGCAAAGTCTTTGGGTACCGAGGGCACAGTGCTTCCCCGGTTGGAAGCCGCCCAGCGAGAGCCAATCACAGCACTGGCCGAGACGGCCAGGGACGCCCTGCCGCATGGGGATGTTCCCACACAATCTGTCAGCAGATCAGAGCGGCTTCTGAGGGTGGTGATCAGGTTCGAAGCTCAGCCGCTTTGAGCGCGACAGCAAGTCGCGGGACGCTTGGATAAGGCGCCGTGTCTCCTCAATGGTACGAAGCAAGTCTTCAGCGCTCGCCCGCGCCCGACGGCTACCGAGGTGAGCTGCTTCCAAATAGATCTTGCGTGCTTGCCGGGGATCACTCATCGCTCGACTTTATAAGTTGGAAGCAAGCGGAAGAAACTAACGTGTGTTAAGGCAAGCGGATCTTTGTGATACCCCACCAAGTAGCAGTGCGTCTGGGCAACAACGAGCCCTGACACGTCGTCCGTCTCGCCGGCGGCTGACCGGTGACGCTGGGCGGCAGAAGGTGCGGTGCGTTGACGAAGCCAGGGTTGAGGCAGTTCGAACCCTGTCCAGAGGGATCTTCCAACATGCAAATTTACAGGAAATGAGCTTGAGGGCGACGCCGCCGGATCGCCCAGATTGCCGCCGAGGCTCAGATAGACGGTGTTATTCGGGCCAGACAACGGTCACCTCGACGTAATCGAGCACGCCAGGCACCGGCGCATTGGGCTTGCGAACGGTGACCTCGGCTTTCCGGATCTGGGGAAAGCGCCCGGTGAGAGCCTTCGCGACTTCCAGGGCCAGCGCCTCGATCAGGAAGCGCCGGTGTCCGGTGATGATCTCCTCGATGACGGTGAAGGCGACGCCGTAATTCACCGTTTCCCCGATGGCGTCATCGACGAGCGCGCGTCCCGGCTCGACGGTGAGCGAGGCATCGACATAGAAGCGCTGCCCCAGCGCTTCTTCCTCGTCCAGCACGCCGTGCCGGGCAAAGAAGGCGCAATTCTTCATGCGGATGACATACATGGCTCAGCGTTCCGATCCGGTTTCCCGCGCCAGCATAGCATCCGCCACCGCCAGCGCGTCCACGTTGATTGCGACATCATGGACGCGAAACAGATGCGCGCCCTTGAGCCGGAGAATGACGCTGGTCGCCGCCGTGCCGGCCGCCCGGTCGGCGGCGTCGCGGCCGGTGACGGTGCCGATGAAACGCTTTCGCGACGTACCGGCCATCAGCGGGAAGCCGAGCGCGCCAAGCTCGGCAAACCGTGCCATCAGATCGAGGTTTTCCTCCGCCGTCTCCTTGGCGAAGCCGAAGCCGGGGTCGAGCACGATATGGCCGTCGGCAACACCTTGCCGCGCCCGATCTCAAGCGATTTTCCCAAGAACGCCAGCTGGTCGGCGATCACATCGGGCAGCTTGTCGCGATCCCGTCCGGTATGCATGATGACGAGCCCGGCGCCGGTATCGGCCGCCACTCGCGCAATGTCGGGCTCGCGCTGCAGACCCCAGACGTCGTTGACGATATGCGCACCGCTCGCATGAGCTAGGCGTTTATCTTGTCAAAGTGGCCGTCAGGAAGTGCAGACCGTCAGCTAGCCATCGTCCTTTGAGGACAGCCGAGCCACCGTTGACTGAGTTTGAATCAGCGGTTTGGCGCACTGAGTCCGAAGCTGCCTTGCAGTATACCTCAGACGTGAAGCGGCATGCACTCGGTCATCGTCTGGGCCACACCATTGCCGCAGGCGCTAGACCAAAGCCATCGGCAGATATCGAATCACAACCTGCTCCTGGCGGAACCGCCGCTCCAATTCCGAACGCCGCCTTTGCCAATCGGGCAGATCGACTTCGTGAGTCATAACCTCGAAGATGACGATCTCGTCTGCTCCCTGCCTCCACACACCTTCCGCAGGCGCGCGCAAATACGCGGTGACACCGTCGAAGCGGAGCGCGAGCTCCTCCTTCACACGATCAAACTCTTGCTTGGCGAAGGGCTTTCCTGCGTTGTCGGCGCGAGGTAGCAGAATCTGGACCAGATGCATGTTTGCCCCTAAACCTCGCAATGCTTGCCTAGAGCCACTTCTTTGGAATGCTTGGCCTATGGTCGTCGACGGGCACAGCCGTCCAGCCTCGTGCGAGCTCTGCGCAGGTCTTTACCCCGTTGATCCTACCGAGTATCGGCGGAGCATGAGACGGTGGGGAGCCAAATACCGTGCTCCGAGCCATCTCCTGTGGGCCCTAGCTTCAGACGTCGAGCAGGCCGAGGTACAACCTGTCGGTGCTAACGTCGGTCCTGGTCTCCTCCGGGACGGAAAAAGGATTGGAGTTCCTGCATGTCGACGCTTTCATCGCCGTCCTCGTCGACAGCGTTGAAAATTCGCCCAATGAAATCCTGAACCTCCGTCCGCGACAGTGTACCATCACCGTCGGTGTCCATGATGGCGAACATGATCCTCATTTTGGCACCCTGCATCATATCGGCTCCCGCCCTGCGGCCGTGCTTCATACGTCCCGTATCACGATCGCTCATCTCGTCGTCCTGAAGCCTTGGGCCCCTGTGTCGCCAATCTGCCTCGGGGTCTCGATCCCTTGCTGTTTTTTCCTGCAGCATCTCATCCATCATCTCGCGCATCATTTGACGCATTGCTTGCTGGTTCTGTCCGGCTTCGTCCGCCGTCCGATCCTGGGCTGGTGATGCGGGCTTGGGAACATCCGCCGATTGCGCAAAGGCGGACGGGGCGAGCATAGCGAACGCGGCCGCCAATACTGTAGTCGTGAATGCTCGTGTCATTGGGTTTCTCCATTAACTGCCACGCCGACCACCCGGCGTGCTGTCCAAACCAGCAGGTCGGTTCATGGTTCCTAGGCATCGGGCGCAAAAGCGGCATAGCTCCGATCACCTCAGCAAAGCGCTGGCTGTCTTTGTCGGAATCGACCTTACCGATCACCTGATCGCTGCGCAGATTTGCCAGCGGCGCAACGAAGATCGGTCTTCACCGATTTTGCCGAACTCATTGAACCCACATCGACAAAGGTGGCGCAGATTCCGCAGCCAGTTCCGAGAGTGCGGCTGGATGAAACATTCCAAGTTGGCGGCAACGGCATCGTCTCCGGCCAACACCGGCCGCTTCCCGGTCGCGAACGCCGCATGGGTGATGCCCTGCGAACTACCGTTCAGCAACCTGACGGCTTAGATGGCCACGAAGCAGGCGGATGTTGCGGTTGTTCGACTTGTAGTAAACATCGAAGATCGATCCGAGGACGGGCACGCTTCCCAAGACGGTATCAAACAGCACATTGGCCACCATCCGAGCAACCAACAGCTTCCCAGCGCCGCATTTGCGGGCTCGCAGCACAATGTAAGCCGAGATCAACCCGGTTGCTGTATCGCCCAGCACAGGCACCAGGCCTACCAGAGCATCCAGTCCGAACCGAATTGGCGTTCCCGGGATTCGCCAGCGCGAATCAAGCAGCACTGCCAAGAGGTCGAGCTCGGCGATTGCCCTCGCAGTCTGGCGATCCACAATAGGCGTTTCGCTTGTCCCTACTTTCCGGCTGCCATTGCTCGCTCGATCCAATCTCCTCGGTTTCGCACCTCTCCAGTCCGCTTCCGTCATGTGGAATTAGCTTTGTATCGGCCGGGAAGGCACGTCGTCGAGCAGGTTGGGCTGGTCTGGGACTTTTGTTCGGTGGTCTGCTGGGAGGGTGCCGTCGGGGGTCATCTGGTTAACCGCATCGGGCAAATCCCTGGTAATCCTTGCAATCAGCTCCTCGCGCGAGAGGCCGGTCTGGCGGGAAAGTGCTTCCAGTGTCTGAGCGTCAATCGCCGTTTCCACCTCGTGCGCCTCGATCGGCTGGTTCGGCCCAGTGCCAACCCAGGAGTCCACCTTCGACCCGGCACCTGCATTTCTAAAGCGGTCAAGAATATCGCCCAGCGCGGTGCCGGATAGGCCCTTCGACACCTGGTCCAGTATCCCGCCTTGCGGATTATTGGGATCGCGCTCTCCCGCTCCGCGGATCGCCTCCGCGATCTTGTCGCGGTTTTGATAAGCCAAAACCCCCAGCATAGCGATCGCAAGTCTTCCTAGATTGGCCACTCGTTCCTCCTGTGGTTTCGAACATGGAGAAGGTCTCGCCCTGCCAAAAGTTCCCGCGATTGCCAGCAATATCAGGAACGGCTTGGCAATCGCGACCGCTCCATCGCGCGAGACGGAAGGTCAAGTTTAGTAACGATAGAGCGCCCGAGCCGGTGCTTAAAGTTTCAGCTTTGCCCTCAGTGCATCTATGCGCTTAGACGCCTCTGCCTTGCTGAGGTTGTCTGCAAAGCTTTCCTGATCCTCAGCCTGCTCACACAGGGTTTTCAGATAGGACGCCTGGGACGGCGTCATCGGGTCGCCACCACTCACCCATTGGTCAGGATCTTTCTCGACGTTTGCATCGGTTTTTGCGCGCAAGTCTTCCATTGCAATCTCCTGTCGTAGCCTAGGGAATGCGTTTGATCTCTTTTTGTTCCAATCGTTTTCTCAAGGCTGAGGCTCGCTTAGGTTGGGCTGGGGTGTCAGGCACGGCGGCGGCCAGCATGCGCGAGTGATAAAGCAAGAAACGGCCTTCCCCATTAAGCGTCAGCTTGCAGTTTCAACACGAAATCCCTCAATTCGTAACCGCCCGCCATATCCGCAACAGCTATGAACTCATTTTGGAGTCGCTGGAATATCGTGGCCTGTGACCTGCCATCGAGTTCATCGGCACTTCGACCGAAAACCAGCAAACCGCCATCGACAACCGTCTTTGCCACGGCGGTTACCGCGCGTTCGATTTGAAGACGAGGAAAGTTCCTCGTCCCAAGGGCGTTCATCACGCGCACGACGTCATACCGCACTGGCGAGGGCGAAAAAAAATCATCTCTGGTTGCCATGAAGCGACCGTCAGACTTCGTCTTTGCAATGACATCGGGATGAAAAAGCGACACGCGAGTTCGCGTTGCAAAGCTGGGGGACAACAGCCAGGCGAGAAACTCATTTGCCCGCTTGCTACGCAATGCGATAGCACCCAGCGCTACCTGAAGGACAACATTGTCGCTGTCGTAAAGGACCCAGCACACCCCTTTCCGGGCAGCGCTAATCTCATCGTAATAATCGCTTGCCGTCATCAAGCTCGCCGGATCACAGGCGGCGCGCATCGGATCGAAGACTATCCCACGGATGATTTCGACAGAGTCTTGCGCACCAACCTGCGCAGCGTCTTTCTCTGCATGAAGCATGAGCTTCCGCTTCTAAAGCGCGGTGGCGGCGGTGTGATCTGCAACACTGCCTCCGTTGCGGCACTGACTGGCCCAGGCGGGATGTGTGCCTATGCGGCGTCGAAACATGGTGTTCATGGGCTGACGCGGGTCGCGGCGATGGAGAACGCCGCACACGGGATTCGAGTGAACGCCTTGGCGCCGGGGTGGACCGAGACCCCAATGGTCGTAACGGCAAGCGCCCAAAATTCATCCTTTGCGGCACAGACGACGAACGCCATTCCTGCCAAACGAGGCGGTAGGCCGAGCGAAATTGCCGAAGCGGCCGTTTGGCTGTGCTCAGGCGCCTCAAGCTATGTTTTCGGCCAGATGCTGATTGTCGACGGGGGAATGACCATTGGCGGATTCGAGTTTGAGGAGATCGCTTGACTGCCTGGTCAATTCCTACTGACGCATAGTGCTGTCGGAATGGCGGCCCTACGTACCTGAGGCGTTCCATCGTTGCTATGGCACCAATCTGCCAGAATAACGAGCTGCATTCTACTCTTCCTTCGGGATAGGGCGCTCGGCCCGACGCTCCGCGCCCGGGTGAACGCCGCTAACGCGGAATTTTACGACGTCGATAGAGCACGATGCCAGCATGGTAGAGGACTCCATCTCTGAACTCACCATCGGCTGTGAAGCCGGTGTCATCCCAATAATCGATGTGGTTGCCACGGACCTCGTATCGGCCCTGGGTAAGCACTTTCTCCACGGCCACGCGCATCGTCATAGCGACCGTTCTGGAGGAGCGTTCGCTATCGCCGAGCGTGTCGCAAGCGGTGACGAACAAAGGTAAGGGCCCAGCTTCGACCTTATCTCGTTGACGGCGGCTCCAATGCTTTCAGCGGCTTGTTTGTCTAACGCGTTCTCCAGCAGACCTGCGGTGGTTTGGACAGACAGGATTCCGAGCGTGTCATCTCCGTCTGCGAATGTGCTGACGTGAATTTCTGTCGGCACAAAAGGTCGTGCCTTGCCCGTTGACTGTTTCAAGCAGGGTCTTCCCTGCCTACTCACGGTCACAATGTCGGTTCGATCGTTCTTTTGCAACCGGGCCTTCGTCCGGCTTCGCGACTTCAAATTCCGGATGGTAGCTGGGTACATCTCAAGAGCTGCCCTCTTCTCGCAAACACCCGGACGCTAACAGGGCCCGGGGCGTATTGCGCAGGCTTACTTCTTGGCGGAGTCGGCGGCGGCCACCTTAGCGGGCCGCGACGGGTTGTGAAGGCTTGCCACAGGTAACGGCCTAGGCCCGCCAGGTAGGTTGCAGAGGTACCCGGCGGGCATCTTTGCAACGCTCCGAGAAAGAACCGCTCATCCCCTGAACCTTTCGGTGTACCAGGTGATCTTGCCGTCCACCTTCATCGGCTTGTGGATCATCAGACGCTTCGGAAGGTGCTCCGGATGGACTTCAAGGAGCGTGATCTTGATCGATGGCTTGCACCGGTTGCAGTCGAATTTCAGCTTCAAAGGATCAACGCCGCCGCCATAGACCATCATGAGATCGGCCGATCTGCAGTAACGGACATTGCCGCAACTGCATTCCACCTTCACAAGCATATTGTGCCGGGTCGCCTTCCCCAGCGTGTCGATCGGATCATGCGCCATGAGAACAGAAAAGGAACAAATTCCTTGCCCGTCAAGCAGTCTTATGGAATCTTTCCGCAGATGAGCGACGAACCGACCAGGCTTCCCGACGGCATAACGCCCGTGCCGCGCGAGCGCGCCAGAGTGCTAAGGCACATGTGCGAGCGCACAGGTTGCGCGAAGCGCGGAGGGTTCGGCTTTGCTCGGCCTCGCCAGGATCCGCATTGGTTCTGTTTCGAGCACCGAGATGATGGGGAGCGCTATCTCTGAAGGAGGAAACCATGGCAGATAGACCACCGTATATGCCCACAGGAATTGGCATCGGCATGCTGAGGGACGACGAAACGAAGATCGGCGTCCTGATTTTCGAGACGGCGGAAGGCAATTTCGACTTCGCAGTCAACTTGCAGGCTGTCGACGTCATTCGGAAGGCGCTCAGCAAAATCGAGACGCACCTCACGAACGGCAAAATCTCGGACGTGGATTAGCCGGTGAAACTATTTTATGCCCCTGACGTTCTCGCCGTCTCAGGTAGGTGGGCAGGTGGTACTTGGCAGGATTTAGGAAGTTCGGGTGTCGGCAATGTCTCGGCGCCGGCAAGGTTTTTCAATGCGCAAAGTGGCTGAGCTCAAACGGCACGTGTTGCCCGACGGGAGTGCACCGAACCGGCTGCAAAGGGTCTACGATCAGATGCCCTATGTGTCGTGGCAGCGGCCTCCAAAGCCCGGAACCTAGACGTCAAACAGATCAGTAGGCCCGCGACCGATCTCATCAATGATGTCGGGCGTGTTGTTGCGCGGAGATCCGACCTTGCTGTCGATCGGCCACATCTTCATTAGATCGGACGGAACGGGCTTCATCAGCTCGCGAGGGTCCTGCTCCGGCCCAAGCCAGCGCATGTACTCGGCCGGCGCCAGGATCACCGGCATGCGGTCGTGGATGGTCGCCATCAGATCGTTGGGCTCGCAGGTGGCGATGGCAAAGGTCCGCACAAGTTCGCCCGTAAGCTTGTCGGCATACTCTTCCCATATGCCGGCCATGGCGAAGGGGTCATCAGACTTCATAGCGATAGCATAGGGCTGCTTCTTCTTCCCCGACGCGTCGAGCTTCTGCCATTCGAAATAGCCGTCGACGGGCACCAAGCAGCGGCGCGTATTGTAAGCCTTGCGGAACAAGCCATTACTGGCAATGGTCTCGCAGCGGGCGTTGACCGGCGGCGGGCGGCCGTCACCTTCCCGAGCCCATCCCGGGGCCAGGCCCCAGCGCGCCGACATAAAGCCGGCCATGCTGGTCGACAGCTCTTCACGGATGATGATCGGGTAGGTCAGGCTCGGAGCACCGTTCCAGAGAGGAAAGCTGTTGCCAAGCCGTTCGACCTCGCCAGGATGGGCGATTCGAACCGGCGAACCATGTCGGGGATTGTGGTCTTTACGAAAACTCGTCCGCACATGCACCAGAGATAGGGACCCGAAAAGCAATAGTCTACTTCGGGACCGCTATTCGATCGCGCCACCCTCATGATTGCTGACAGCCTCCGCTATTACGGCGAAGACGCTGTCGACCTCCTCATCTATCTCACGCGGCCGGATACCAGCCTTGATCGCGTCGGCCATGGCCTGATCGGCAAGATGAGCGATCAGGCCCGGATCGACGGAAGCATGTTCGGGTATATTTTCGCTCATCCAGCGATAGAGGAAATCCACGCCGCGTGTGCTCATTCGGCGATAAGTGCGATGGGTGCCCTAAGTTCCCGGCTGGCACGCGTTGGCTATTGCTTATCCCGGAAATCGAGCAGCTTGGCGTAACGTAGCTTCTCCTCGCCCTTCAGGAACTTCACGCGGCCGACGAGGCCCGGCCTTAGCCATTCGGCCTTTTCCTTCGTGAGACCTTTCGGCGGCGGCGCGCCGATCTTACTCACGACACGGTCATTCGTACGGATGACGCATTTCCTGGTTCGTCGGCTAAGATTACTATCGGACGGCTCCCCTCAGTCTGGATTAAAAGATGATCTTGGAGCTATTTGGGCCCTCCGGCGCTGGTAAGACCACCTTGGCGTCCGAGTTGGCACGCGATCTGCGAGGTCAGGGCCAGCCCGTTCTTTTGCATATCGCTGACCGTGCACACCCGGTTAGAAGAGCCGCCTTTAAACTGGTTTCTGGCGTTCATTCAAAGTGGATTGGACAGCATTCTCTCGGAGAACTGTTTGAGATTCTCCCACCCAAGAACGAGATGTGGGCAGCTCGTCTGAACTGGCATCTTGAGGCTCTTTTGCAAGCTTGGCGCGCCGCAATGGCGTCTAATCAAAAGATCTCAATTTTTGACCAAGGTATGGTTCAATTCGTATCCTCACTGGCTTTGTTCAGCGACATCACGGATCGTGAAAGAGTGTCGCGTGCTCTCGAGCTTCTGCCCAAACCGGACCTTCTTGTCCGATTGCGGGCGCCAAGGCGAATTCTAGAGGTGCGGTTGAGGGAACGCCGGCGTACTCTCGGGATCATTCAGAAGTTCCTCGATCTTGATCTGCAGAGCAGTCTTGATCAAATCCACCACATTAATCTTGTCGAGGAAGAACTTAAATCGTTCCCGGTACCCACTATTTGTGTCGAGAGCTTGGATTCAGACGGCCTCAGAGCCGCCACCCGAGTAATAACGCTTCGATTAACAAGATTGCGCGGCGCGGCCGATATTCAAACGGGCTTGGTATCAACGAAGAGAGATCGCCGACCAGAGCAAGATGTTGCGGATTAGAACGGCCAACGCCATCCACGGCGCACCTCCTTTAGCAATTAGCTAAAATAGTTTAGCAAGACCAAGTGTTTGAAGGCCGCATGACTCTGATATAGCTGGTTAGACATGCCGGTGAGGTTCTGGCCAAGACCGATCTGATGGACATTGCCTGGCCTGGAATATCGGTTGAGGAGAGCAACTTATCCGTCCAGATCGCGTGTCCCAGGAAACTCCTAGGCCCGGGATCCGACGGAATTGAGTGGATCGCGACGATTCCACGGATCGGCTACCGCTTTGCCGGCGAGATAGAAAAATTGGACGACGCGACAGCAGCACGCAGCCCGTCGGAACCCGGTCCTTCGATAGCCGTGCTACCATTCGCCAACCTTAGCGACGACATCGAGCAGCAATATTTCGCCGATGGGCTGGCGGAAGACATAATCACCCGCATCTCACGGCTGCGCTGGCTCTTCGTATCCGCGCGAAATTCTTCGTTCAGCTACCGGGGGAAGGTCGTTGACGTGACGCAGGTCGGGCGCGAGCTCGGTGTGCGCTACGTCCTCGATGGAAGCGTGCGCCGCTCGGGCCAAAGGCTCAGGATAGGCGCCGAGCTCAGCGATACCCCCAGCGGCCGCCAAGTCTGGGCCGAGCGCTACGACGTTCAACTGGCCGATTTCTTCGAGCTCCAGGACCAGATCGTCGACAGCGTTATCGGTGCCATCGAGCCGAGACTTTATGCGGCTGAGCACCAGCGCTTCCAGGGCCGCTCGCCGGGCAATCTGGATGCCTGGGGGTTCGTCATGAAGGCGATGCCCTATGTCTGGACGTGGGGATCGGCGGCCGAGATCGATGCCGCCGAGGGACTGCTGAAGCAGGCCACGGATCTCGACCCCGACTATCCGCGCGCCAACTGTCTGCTGGCACTGATGCTAACCACCCGGGTGCTGCTCGGTCTGGACGCGCAGGCCACGCACCTGCCAGCCGCCCTCGAGATGGCGGAGCGGGCGATCCGGCGCGAGCCCGAAGACCCGTGGACACACTTCGCTGCCGGTTTTGCGTGCATGGTGGCGCGGCACTTCACCCAGGCAGTGGAAGCGCTGACGGAGGCGATCGCCCTCAACCCAAGCCTCGCGATCGCCCACATGATGTTAGGATCGACCTACGGCTACGGAGGCATGCCCGATGACGGCCTGCACCATCTAGCGCTGGCGGAGCGGCTGAGCCCGCGCGACTTCACCCAAGCAGCGAACCTTTCGATCAAGGGCATGTGCCAGTTCGTGGCTCGCAACTTCGCCGAATCCGCGCTGCTTGAAAGCCGAGCGGTAAAGCTTCGTCCTCACTTCGGAACGGCTTGGCGAACATTGGCCGCGGCGGCCGGTATGTCAGGCGATCACGCTTCCGCCGCTCGAGCTCTCACCGAAGCGAGACGGCTGCAGCCGTCGCTGTGCGTGGAATGGGTCGAGAAATATTACCCCATGGTACGGGCCGAAGACCGAGCACTATACATCACAGGGCTCCGCGTTGCAGGTCTCAGCTAAGGAGCCGACCGCGAGCCCGTTGGACCAATGTCCGGTTATGGCGCAATATACCGGCTGGTATTCATGACCGGAATTGGTCGCATTGCGGTCGAAGGTCGATGACTCGGTGAAAGGAGGCTTTCGCGGCCTCGCAGCCCGAAACCTGGGAGCCCGTTTCCCACCCCCAGCCCGAACTAGCAGCACAACAATACCGTCCCGCGAAGAGGTCATCCGCCGTACACGAATGACCCCTACGGCGTCAGATTTCAGTTCGTTCTGCTAAGAGCAAAGCGTCTTCGATATCGACGCCCAAATACCGCACTGTATTCTCGATCTTGGTATGCCCGAGCACGATCTGAATGGCGCGCAGGTTGGCCGTCGCCTTGTCGATCATAGCAGAGAATGCGTGCCATAATCCGATGCTCGAAATGGCAGTGAAATTATGGATGCAAATCACGCCTGCCAGAACGGCTTTTGGAGTTCCGCCTCGACGGCTGCCAGGGTGAGACCGACGTCGTCGATCCGCTGAGGCCCATCTTCCGCCAGTCGCTTCAGCTCCTCGCGATAGAACATGCGCTCGCGCCAGACCGCGACCAGCCCGCGCAGGGCGATGAGTCTCGCCCAGACCGATGCCGGTCCAGTCGTCCACGTCGGCTGTTCGCTCCAGAGAGACTGGTAGAATCTTGAGGTAAGAGAAAGCTGCGTGCTCATTTGGCTCGTCCTTTCTTGGTGCTGCTAGAATCGATGACGCTACTTTGGCGGATCAGCGGACCTGCGTACTAAAGCGCGGCCGAAACTGTTCCGAAAAATTCCGAAACGTCTAATATGGCGTGATGCAACGGGTTCACCTCGCCTTTGGTCCGTTCGTGCTCGACCCTGAGAAGGGGACGCTCCTGCGGCAAGAGCTACCGATCTCCATCGGGCATCGCGGCATCACGCTGCTCGCCACGCTTGCAGCGCGGTCCGGCGACATCCTGACCAAGGCCGAGCTGATGGAAGCTGCCTGGCCGGGTCTGGCGGTCGAGGAAAGCAATCTCACCGTCCAGATTGCGACGCTGAGGAAGGCGCTCGGCCCTACCGACCAAGGTGGCGACTGGATCGCCACCGTGCCTCGCGTCGGCTACCGTTTCACCGCGCCTGTCGAGCGCGTGGAAGGTTCAGTGCAGCGACGGATCGCGCCGTCCGGCAAACCCACCATTGCCGTGCTGCCCTTCGCCAATTTGAGCGGCGATCAGGGCCAACACTATCTGAGCGACGGCATTACCGAGGATATCATCACCGAACTGGCGCGATACCGGTCGCTCGTGGTGATCGCGCGCAATTCATCTTTTCAGTTTCGTGGACCAGCGCCGGACCCTGCGGAAGTCCACCGGCAACTCGGCGCGCGCTACGTCGTCGAGGGCAGCGTACGACGGCTGGGGGACCGCATCCGGATCACGGCGCAACTGATCGACGGGCCCAGCGGCTTCCATTTGTGGGCTCAACGCTACGACAGGGCGCTTGAGGACATCTTTTCGGTTCAGGAGGAGGTGGCGGCCCTTGTGGCTGCAACCGTCCAAGGCGCTGCCGAGGCAGATGCGACTAACCGCTCGCGGCGAACGCCGCCGGTCGATTGGGCCGCCTACGACTACTACTTGCAGGGTCGCGCGCACTACCATCAGTATGAAATGGACAAGGGCGAATCCATGTTCGCCCGGAGCGCCGAACTCGATCCGGCTTTTGCTCAAGGTCATGCCTATCTGGCGCAGTGCCTGGTTGCGCGCTTCTGGTATGACCACGATCATCGTACGCTGCAAAGAGCCTTGCAGTCTGCGCGCACGGCGCTCCTGCTCGACCGGAATGACGGCATCTGTAACCAGAGCATGGGTCTTGTGCTTGTACATATGCGCCAGCATGGGGATGCCGGACTGCATTTCCAGCAGGCCCGTACGCTCAATCCGCACGACGTCAACATTGCCGGAGACTATGCGAGCTGGCTCAACTACGGCGGCCAGCCTCAGCAGTCCTTGGCGGTCCTCGAAAGGGCCATACTGCTCGACCCGTTGCCCCCGGTCTGGTTCTGGGAGGTGAAGGGCAGCGCGCTCTTCCTGCTCGGCCGATATGCCGAGGCCATCGACGCTTATCGGAAGGCCGGCGACCAGTTCTTCATCCATGCCTTTCTTGCGGCGGCCTACGCACATCTGGGCGAGATTGAAAACGCCCATGTCGCAGTCGAGGCCACACTGAGCCGGCAACCGGACCTCTCGCTTGGCTACCTTGCCCACCTTCCCTTCGCAGACCCGTCATCATTTGAACTCTTCCTCTCCGGCTTCAGAAAGGCCGGCTTCTTATAGGATCCAGTCCGAGAACTCATCGCTGCATTTGGACATCTATTTCGCCGAGAAGAAGATCCTGGCAACCCTTCCCAAGATGGCAAAGGCAGCGCAAAGCCCTGACCTCAAGGCAGCTTTCGAAAAGCACCGCGGCCAGACCCAGGAGCACGTCGCGCGCTTGGAGAAAATATTCGAAGCCCTAGGCAAGAAGCCCCAGGGCAAGACCTGTGCCGCCATATGGGCATCACCGAGGAGGGCGCCGAAATCATGGACGACTACAAGGGCTCTCAGGCTCTCGATGCTGGTCTCCTTGCGGCGGCTCAGGCAGTAGAGCACTATGAAATCTCCCGCTATGGTACGTTGCGGACCTGGGCTAGCGAGCTCGGCATGGCCGAAGCGGTTAAGCTTCTCGAGCTTACCCTTGGCGAGGAAAAGGACACCGACGAAGCCCTTACGCAGCTCGCCGAGTCAGCCGTGAACGTCGCTGCCGAGGCAGCTTAGGAACTGCGACTACGGTGTCTGTCATTCGCCGAGAGAGACTCGCGGATACCGCACCATATGGGTCGGTATCCGCGGCGGAACGCTTGGGAAGATCAAGCGCGCCCTGGTCTGACGGCATGGCCAAAACGCTTTCCGGTTTTCCCACGCAGGCGCAGACCGGGTCGCCGGAATCGGCACCAACGACGTTTCATTCTTTGAACAGCGGGAGCAGAAAGGGATATGACACAACAAGAAGCGATCATCAGCGCCTTGCGCGTCGCTGCGAGTTTCGATGCCGCCGCGGAGGCACGCCGACGCATCGACTTTCTAAGCGGGTACCTGCGTGCAGCCGGCCTCTGCACGTACGTGCTAGGCATAAGCGGCGGTGTGGATTCGCTCGCGGCGGCACTTCTGGCTCAACAGGCCGTAAGCGAACTGCGGAGGGCAGGATACGACGCCAAATTCCTTGCTGTTAGGCTGCCGTATGGGACGCAGGCCGATGAGAAGGACGCTCAGCGAGCACTCGAGACCATCGGAGCTGACGAAGCGCACAGGCTCGACATCAAACCGGCGGCCGACGCGATGCTCGACTCGATCAGGTCGGCTGGCGTGGAGCTCGGCAATGCTCGTCGGGAAGATTTCTTGCTGGGCAACATAAAGGCCCGTCAGCGCATGATCGCCCAATTCACACTCGCCGCTGCCAGACGAGGGCTGGTCATTGGTACCGATCATGCGGCCGAGGCAATGATGGGCTTCTTCACCAAGTTTGGCGACGGCGCCGCCGACATCCTTCCCCTTGCCGGGCTAAACAAACGCCGGGTGCGCGCGCTGGCGGCGCATCTGGGCGCTCCGCCGCAACTCGTCAACAAGGTGCCGACCGCAGATTTGGAGAACCTCGTGCCGCTTCGTCCTGACGAAGATGCGTATGGAGTAACATATGATCAGATTGACGATTTCCTCGAAGGTAAGGAAATCGACGAAGCGGCGCGGAAGCGTATCCTTGATGCGTATTTAAGCACCACTCACAAGCGTTCGCTTCCGGTGGCACCCGATCTCCCGCTTCGCTAGCGGCGTTTGGTCCTTGCCACCGTCGGACCGGCACCATGGCGCTGGGCGGCGTTGGGCGGCCGAGCCGCCTGAACATCAATGCATTTGCAGTCGGAGGATGAGACCGCACGCTGCGGGTGCCGTTCTCTCGTTCACAATTTTCGGTAATCGGCCTCAACACGAATTGGGAAATTGACGGAACGCGCGATGTAGCAAATCTCATGAATTCGATGATGGATGGCTGCAGCCTCGTCGAGATCGATGCCGCTTTCGACCTCGATCCTGGGCCGCAATGTGGCGCCCACGAAACGCCCGGCTCCGTTTGGCTCGCTCTCGCCATGGCCCACGGGTTGATCAGTATAAGAGTGGACGACAATTCCCGCGTCACTCGCCAGATGCAGGTACCAAAGCATGTGGCAGGCCGAAACGGATGCGAGAAGGAGATCTTCGGGATTGGGTAGCGCCGGATTGCCCCCAAGCAGCGGGTCATTGGAGCACTTTATCACAGGCTTTCCAATCGTAGTTATATCCCATGTCCGGTCGTAGCCCCGATACGTTCTGGTGCCGGCGCCGCGATTGCCGGTCCATCCTATGCGGCAGGTGTAGTCGTGGAATTTAGCCATTGCTATATCTCTTCTGTGTTTGGATTTTCTCTTATCGGCCCTCCGGCGCCACGTCGTGCAGGCGCCTCGCGAGATCTGCAACCTGCTCTGCTGTCCACTTCGAGTGTGTTCGTCGGCTGCTCGCTGGATCGTGCTCAAGCCCGAGACAAGAGCCCGCGCGCCATTCACGCCTGGGCCGGATCGGCCTTGCTGAAAAATTTCCGCCGCAAGTCGGGCAAACGTCGTGCAGGACCGTCGAAACGCACTCTGCACAATAGGTGCACTCGTAGCTGCAGATTCGAGCCTCCGAACTGCCCGGGGGCAGATCGCGGTCGCACCATTCGCAATTGGGCCTGATCTCGAGCATGGACCATATCTCTTTCCTCGCCGTCTGGATCGCACAAGGTTCTCGTGGCATAAATGCCATTATGACCTCGCATTCTGCCAACGCGCACCGCGAACGACTGATCGCCTTTCTGGTATTCGATCGCACGAAGCTTCTCGATGTCACCGGCCCGCTGCAAGTTTTCAATGACGCCAAGCGAGCAAGCGGAGAACCCGCGTTTCGTACCATCCTTGTTTCGCAACGAGGCGGGCCGATCGAGACGGATGCGGGCATTGCTCTCCACACCGTCAGTTTCGATCACTGCCGTGAGCTCTCGATCGACACACTCCTGATTTCAGGTGGGGCGACGGCCTTAGAAGCCGCAAAATCCCGTCCTCTTCGGGGTTGGTTGATCAGACAAGCAAAAGACGTGCGTCGGCTTGGCTCCATTTGTCTGGGAGCGTTCATTCTGGCCGAGTGCGGCCTGTTGGATGGCCGACGCGCCACGACCCATTGGGAGCGTTGCACCGAACTTGCAGAGCGATTTCCCGCGATCGACGTCAGGCCAGATCCAATTTTCGTACGATGCGGGGCCGTCTGGACATCGGCAGGGGTAAGCGCCGGCATCGACATGGCGCTGGCGATGGTTGAGGAAGATCTCGGCCACACGACAGCCTTGGCAATCGCACGGGAGTTGGTCCTGTACCTCAAACGGCCCGGCGGACAATCGCAATTCAGCACTGCGCTTCGTCAACAAATCAGAGACCGCGTCGGCCGCTTCGACCGTCTGCATGCTTGGATCAGGCAAAATCCTGGCGCCGATCTGTCCGTCCCGGCACTGTCATCCTTCATGGCCATGAGCCCGCGGAACTTTGCCCGCGTCTACTCTAAGGAAAATGGACAGCCCCCAGGACGAGCCGTCGAGGCTCTACGCGTTGAGGCCGCACGAGACCTTCTGGAGACCAGCCGCCAATCTGTCCAGCAGATCGCACATGAGGTTGGATTCGGCGATCCTGAGACTTTGCGGCGGGCTTTCATGAGATCGCTCGGGGTTGCCCCAAGCGACTACAGGAGCCGCTTTGCGCAAGCTCCTCAGGATTGGGAGTGAACCTGACAAATGGCATAGCCACTCAGCCGGGATTCGCAGGCGAGGACGCTTCACAGCAGCAGCTGGCGGTGCGAGTTGGGCGAGTGGGCCATGCGACCTCCCGCAATGTCATGGCACCCCGCCCTAATTGGGCGGTCGCATGCGCTTGGCGGCACCTCCAATTGCGTTGCGGAAGGCAGCATCGAAATTTACGCCGGAAACCTCCCACTTTTTACCTTCTGTAACGAGTGGGAGGCGCCAAACCGCATGCCAGCCCGGCTCGTTGGTTTCCCAATCGAGGTGCCCGACCAAGATCGCGTCAGCTCCCAATCTGGATTTCAGTCTGGCCAGGCTCCCATCAGGTATTGCATCGACGTTATCCAGCGCGAGCGCCGATAGATCGGCCTCCTTCGGAAATATGATCGGTATCGCGAATCGCACCGAAGCATCTTCAAAGCTTTCGCGCAGGTCCGACCCGTGGACGCCATCGGCGGCGAGTACATAGCTACGCGCCATATCGGTAACCTCGATGACCAGCGCCAGCTTTGGGCGCGGCCCCAACCATGGTCTCTCACCCAGCAGCGCCATCGCATGGTCCATTCGCTTGCGGTCGAACTGGAACGTGAGATCGAAAGGCCGATCGCGTGTGCCCTGCTCGTCGTGAATTGGCCTGCCGAACATGCGGTCATGATAGGTGTAGGACCAAACCATGGCAGGCGCCCCGGTCGCCAGCGAAGCGAAGGCCGGATTGTGCACGATGTCGGGATTTCCGGTCAGCTTTTGCGCTGCCAGTGCGAAACCCTCAGGGATGGCAGGGACGCGCGTTTCCTCGCGATCTCCGGTGACGATCACGCTTGAGCGATAAAGGACATCGTCATTTGCGTGGGCAGTGACTGCAAACGCAAACCAGGACAAGAACGTCAACAGTGGCTTCTTCATTTGACCCGCCCTGCCCTCTTGAGTAACTGCTTATCAGGTTACATATTGACGATGATGGAATCAACAGAATTTGTCCGGACCTACCTCTCGCCGCGCGGCCCTATGCGAATGTTGGGTGGTGCGCCCGCCCTTGACCTTGCCAACACATTGCACTGGCGCGACGGAGCAGAGATCGACTGCATACCGAGCTATCAGGATCTGTTGGTCTTTTGCATTCCGGCCCTGTTGTTGTCGGAAAATGAAGGGCGGGTCCTCGAGCGTCGTGCCGTGACTTACCCACGCGTCGCCCGCGATGTGCATCTCGAGGTGCTAACGCTACGCGCCGCCCTCAAATCGTGGCTCAATGTCTGTGCGAAAAACCTCGGCCATGACGCCGCCTCAAAACGCGTTGCCCTGCGCAGCTTTCATAAAGCGATAGCGCAAGCGGGCGGCTCGGCTGGCCTTGGCGGCATCTTGAACCTCCAATCCTCGTCGGCAAACGAAAGGCTATACCTGCCGCTGCGCCGCTCAGCAGCGGCCGCTGCTATGCTGGTGCTGTTCCCCGCAGGAAAGGACATCCGGCGATGTGAGGCTGACAATTGCGGCGGGTTTTTCATCGACGACAGCCGCTCCAAACCGAGGCGCTGGTGCTCGATGGACAGTTGCGGTAACCGCGCCAAGGCGGCCCGCTACCGCTTGGCACATCGGAAGTAGCGCAGAATGGAAAGGCCGGGCCGGCAGCCAGTCCGCTCAAGACCTGCCGCATCGGACATCGAATGGGACTGTGTCGGTGGTCGCGATGGTACAGATTGTTGGAGGTAGGTCCGACTGTCTCTATCGGTCGACGCATATCCGCTGTAGCTGGGTACCCGGCGAGCGGCGGAACCAGGAGATTTTGAATGGGATCGACTGGTCCGGGCTGCGAAGAAACGACCACAATCGGGGCACTCGTCCCTTTGACTCGCCCCGGCTGGGTTGAGGCAGGCAGACATTTGCTTGCGGGCCTTCAGCTTGCTGTTAGCGAAATCAATGGCGCTGGTGGCGTCGGCGGCAAGGCGCTTGAGCTGCTCGTCCGAGACACCGCAGCCGACCCACAGAAGGCCTTCGCGGCAGTGGATGAACTGGCTCGTTTGGGCGTGGTGGCGATAGCGGGAGAGTATCACAGTGTCGTTGCTCGCGCGGCGGCTATCAGGGCCGACGAGCTCGGCCTACCCTTTCTCTGCTCGTCGGCGGTACTCGACAGGCTAACGGAAAAACCAACGAAATGGGTCGCACGTCTTGCCCCGCCGCAGTCCCGCGGCTGGCAAATATATGCCGACTTTCTCTCGCGCGCCGGCCACGATCGGATCTCAGTTGCATCGCAGCAGAGTGTCTATTGGGCATCTGGCGTTCACATTCTTCGTGATCGCCTGCAAGCAAATGGCGCGACCTTATCGGACATCAGTATGAGCTCGCTGGACCCCTCAATGTTGTGCGACCAACTTATGGATCATGGCGCAACAGTCCTTCTTCTTCTGGTAGGCCAGCCAGATCCAGCTATCTCAATCGTGAAGTCAGTTCGCAATGACGGCCGCCTGTCCACGATCAAGATCGGCGCTCCAGCTGGGCAACCGGAATTCGCTGAATGGGCCACATTGCTAGGTAAAGATAGCGCTGCGATCCCCTTCCTGCGCTACCGACCCGGACACCTCAACCCGCTAGGATCACGCGTCGAAAGGGCGCTGCGGGAGACGTTGGGCGAGGCGCCCTCCTTCGTTGCTCTGGAAGGGTATGACACGATCCTCGTCCTTGCTCAGGCAATACGGACCTGCGGCACTGACCGGAACAGCATCGCAGAGTCATGGCCGCACATAGAGGTTGCGGGCACCCGTGGCCATATCCAGTTCTTTCGCACACCAGCTACGACCGTTTGGCAGTGGACTGGCGCGCCGATCCAAATCGCCGAAAGAACACCGGGCAACCTGGCGCAATTCAGGCGTGTTGACGATCCAAGGTGAGGCGGAGTTGGCTGGCGGAGGCTCGCGGCGGCAGCAGCGCTGTCACCATTGGCCGTCCAATGCGCCTTGGAGCATTCTCCAGGCTATGGCCAACGGGCTCCGAGAAATCTGAACCTGATGAATTGTTCCATGCAGCCGCTGCCGCAGGGAGCCCGCGTCGACCTCGTGCCGGCGCGGCGCGCTGCTCTCTCCCTTGGCAAGTGATGCTTTGGCATCAGCCCTGAAAATAGTTTTGGTGTTCCCAAACGAAAGGAACATCAGCGCCTAATTGAAGTTCGGGAGCCGATTCGGATCCGACTATTGGATCCTGGAAGGATATCCAATGACCAACGATCTCTCACGCAATCAGGAACGGCGAGGTACAGCTCGGATCGTGAGCTGGGCGGTCTTCGTGATCGCCCTCGTTTTTCTAGGCCTTCTCGCCTTTTTTATATTTGCGCCCTTGTCAAACGCTTCGCGGCAAGCGACACCCCTTAAGGTTGCCCCCGAGCAAAACCAAGGCGGCAACGCACCCGCGCCCACTTCGCCTGCCGCAGGCTGATAAGAAGCGCTCGTCTCGCCGCCAGACCCGGCAAGCTGAAGCTGCAAACCGCGATTACCTCCATACCTCTTCCAGTCCCAGCATCCGCTTCGGTGGCGTGATCTTTCTCGCGCCTCAGCGCGGGTGACCTGACCGACCAAACGGTGCGTATGAATGAACGCCTGTCAGCTAGGGAGGAATGGCCCTCACCAATATTGGAACAATGCGGCACCCGGGCGTCAGGCAGGAACAAAGACACCTCTGCCTCGTTGCCTTCGTGAAGGGATTTCAGGCATACAGGAATAGCAAAATGAAGGTTTTGATCTTAAGCGCTTTGGCTCTTTCGCTTGCGGCTCCGGTGGTCGCTTCTGCTGCCGAGGCTGACGTGGTGGTTTCAACACATCACCGGCATCACCATGGCACCACCATCATATACAACGACGAAGGTGACCGTCTTCACCACCGGCATCGCGGCCAGGACGCGTTCTATGACAACGGCCATCGCTCGTGGCGCCATCGGCATCATCGCCGTGACACCGTCGTCATCACCCGCTCGGTGCACCGTCACCACCACAATCGGCCCGTCGTTATCCAGCAGGACGACTGATCGCTCTCCGGTCCGGCTCCATGCGTCCAACACGGGAACTGGATTGACCATCTAGAAATGAGATGCGCGTGCCCTTCAGCAGGCGTGTCATCGCTTGTCGAAGAGCATCTGGGAAGAGGTCCTTGAGGACCTCTTGTCCGCTGATCGAGCAAGCGTGCCCGACCAAGCAGCGCGTTGCGACCCCAACAGAGCCGAATGGTCGATTAGAGATGCCTATCGCATAGCCAATGCCTGCCAGACGAGTGTACTTAGTACACGACCGAGCTAGGTACTCGGCGGCGGCACATCCCTGGCCCGATGTGGTTAAGGTCGAGCGTACTGGCAGACCTCGCCCGCCGCCGAAGGTGTCGGGCTTTTTTTGTGCCGGAGAGCTGTTCGAACAACTTTCAAACGCATCCCGCCGCCGCTGGTCGATCTTGAGGGAAACTCGGTATAACGTCGCGCGGGCGAGCGGATTTCACGCTCACCGCCGGCCTCGTCCGATCAGCGATTGCCGATCCCTGAATGGAACCGTTTCCTGCCGCTGCGCATTGATGGTCAAGTTAAATGGAGGGTAGCGCAGTGTCCATCATCGACAGCATCACCGGCATTTTCTCCTCCAGCGAGAAGGCAGCTAAGAAGGCTCCTGCTAAGAAGGCCGACCCTAAGAACGCAACTGCAAAGAAGCGATCAAGTGCGAAGGCGAGCGCGGTCAAGAAGACCGGAGCCGCCCCCGCAATGGCAGCCCACTCAAAGAATTCCGCTTCAAAAAGCCAATCTGGTCAGCCCAAATCGGCGGCGAGTAAAAAAGCGACTGCGCAATGACGCAAAGTCTTCCGCCTCGGCGGCTTTCATTGTGATTCGGCCGTGACGCTGAATGGAAAGGTCGTTCGGAAATATTGCCAACGCCGTTGCTCGAGGAGTGGGTCGGCCTATCACATTCATCCTTTGCATTGCGTTGATAGCGGTCTGGGGTTTCTACGGACCTGTGCTCGCCTTTTCAGAAACTTGGCAGCTAATCATCAACACCTCTACGACGATCATTACCTTCCTGATGGTTTTCCTCATCCAGAATACGCAGAACCGAGATGGGGCGGCGGTACAGGCTAAGCTTGACGAGCTGGTGCGGGTGAGTACAGGCAAGAACAGCTTCATCGGGATAGATCTTCTAACCGCGACCGAGGTTGAAGAGATCAGGTCGACCTGTGAGGCCGCAGTGGCCCGCGCCCGCTCAACCGGGCAGACACGCAAAGGCGGCGAAGGCGCAAGGAAAGAACATCGCTGACCGTAAGTATGAGAAACGGCATTAAACCGCTCCTCGCCAATGGCACGAAGCAACATGCCCGCGATCGCTGCCGTAGCTTCCTTAGTCATTTCAGAAGACCTCATATCGAGACGGGCCTGGGATCTCGCGGCGCTACCTCCTCTTCCAAAAATTCTCCATGGAAAGGTAGGTGAACGAGGCCGTCCAGCTCAACAGCACCAGGCCAGTGAGCGCCTCCGATGAGGCAATCAGTCGGATCGGACCCTCGGCCCTGATATCGCCAACTCCCAGCGTCGTGTAATTGGTGACGGAGAAATACAGGAAGTCGACCCATCCATTGGAGATTTCTCCGACGATTTCGCCGAACACCCGATAGCTATGGAGGCCCCAGAAGACGAACCCGTAGAACGTAATCTCGACGGTATGTGCCGCAAGCGCTCCGAAGATTACGATCAGCAGTCGTCCTCGGCTGGGGAACCCGCCGACCTCGGCTGAACGGGCAGAGCTCGCGACCATTTTGAACGCCTCGTAGTGGACCAGAACACACGCTATCGCCAGAACGAGCGATACGAGACTCACTGCGATGACGTTCATGACCATGCACCATTCAAGGAGGCTTCGTGTTGATCGCGCGATTGAGTGCCTGTGTCACGGTCTGATTTTCTGCGATATAGAATTATTGCGTCCGGCTCGTCCAAGTCGCGAAGAAACTTCATCGACGCCCGGTCGGTGGGTTTACTGGATTCGGGGTGGTAACTTGAGGATCTGTGCGGGCTCTTTCTCCAACAGGTCATGCCCAGGCACCTCATCCCAGAAGGCTTGACGCAGGCCCTACTGATCTGGAAATGGTTGGTGCTCGTCGGCGAGTTCAGACCCGCGAATCTTGCCGGGGATCGGCCGACCAAGGCCGGAGCGGCCCTTGCCTTCCAACCGAACTGGATGCTCGTCACGTGCGGCCAAGCTGTATTCATAGACGGCGGCTTGCTCTTCATCAACCACACGGAACCAATGTTCCTGCAGTGCCCTTGGGGACACTCTTTGCCCGGCAGCCTGTTCGGCTGCTTTCATCGGATCGTCCTCCACGACGACGCGAGACGACACGACGGTGTCAACGTAGATCTCTTCCACCTGGTACTTTGCCATCTTGGCCTCAGCGAGCCTTTAGTTCTTCGCTTCGCGTTCCAGCGTTTCGGCGTCATTACCGTGTTGCTCAATCAGGTCGCGGACTTGCTGGGCCGTAATCCCCGGACTTCCAGAGAGATATCGCACCTCGTAGTCTTCTTCGACCGAGACGCGGTTCCGATCCCGAGAGTCTCTCTTTCGCTTGTCGTCTGCCATCTTCATTCCTCCACTCCTGAGGGGCAACGTGGTTCGCCTGGCTTTGTTGCACAGGCATGGCCGCTTCGTCTCGGCGGGCGAGTCCGGCGCGGGGCTGAGATGCTGAGGGGGCTGGCCTACTAGCCGTCAATGCTCGCCGTGAGCCCCTTGGCCGCAATGGCATACTTTCCCCCTAGAAAGGCTCGGGTTGTCGGTGGCGTCGACGGCGACTTCGAACGGCAGAACTTTGGTGAGCCGGTAAAAAAGGAAACAGCCCTCCCCAGGGCCATGAAGTCCCATGACCGTAGCCTAATTTGAGAGGAAGTATTCCGATAACGCACGGCAAATCGTGCCCACGCTGGCGATCGCGACCTGTCAGCCCCAACGACAGCTGGCGACCATTACGACCGCATGCCGCATCCTGCGCCGGCCGATTGCATGCGCAGGCTAGGACGCAGCAGTCTGGTGACCCGGTGAAGCCGTTGCCTCCGAAATCCCCCTTCCAAAAGAAGTGCGGGAAAAAGTTCGCTGATCTGTAGCTAGGCGCATTTCTTTAATTCGACAACCTCGACGGCGAGGCGGAACGCCTGCCCGTCCGCGTATGAGGGCGCGTACTCTTCAGATTCGAAAGTAAACGTGATGACGCTCCCATAGGCGGTCACACGCACGGTCCATTTCTTCTCGCGGATGATTTCAACGGCATGCTGCTCATGCGGAGCCATGCTCTCCTCCCAGACGTTGAGGCAGCATCTATAGCGTCGTGAAATTCATTTGAATGCAAATAATCCGACATGTGACGTGTCGAAATTCCGGAGCCGCGCCGGACCGATTAGGCTGCTATGATCTTGAGCTGTTCGAGATGCTCCATGGCCAGCTTGTGCAGCGTTTCGGCCGTCTCTTCCTGGGTCCATCCTTGGGCGATGGAGGTGGCGACAAGGGCGGCGAATGCGGTTTCCAGAGCGACCTCGCAATTGACAGGTCGGTCCGGGCTGGTCTCGGGAAGAATGGGTGGAGCAACTTCAGGGGTTTTTGTCATGCACAGCAATCCGCGCGGCTGGAAAAGGTTCCAACCGCCGGCAGAGGAGTTTGGCCCAGCCGTAGGCTGCCTAACTTGTCAAGGTGCGCGGCCGTTCTTAACGTCGCGGTAACGATAACACGGGAGCAAGCAGACCGTGAATGAACGGACAGGATCGGCGGTGGTTATGCCTGGCTCAACAGGGGACCATCTCTTGCTCGTGACCGCCTTCGCCTTGCTGATCTCCTTCTCGGCCAGCCATGCCTCGCTTTCGTGGGCAGCGCCTATTACCGCTCAATCCATATCCGACCTGAACCGGTCCAGCCACGGGTGGAAACTAAGTCCAACAAGACCCACTCCTACACCGACGACCGGATATGAGGGTCCCCGGCGTCGGCGAGCGCCCGAGCGGATCGCTGCTCCTGCGGATTTGCAACTATAAATCGCTTGCCGCGTTGATGCTCGCACAACGAGCGAAGGGACGCCTCATGTGGTTCTTTACGGCCATACTGCTGGGGTTCGTCGTGGCCATCTCGCTCGGGTGGGCTGTCGGCAGTATTGGTCGGTGAGCCACCGGGCTACTCCCTCTAAAACGGACAAAGTATCGACCCGGATTAGGAGAGAGGCACCGCCGCAAGCGGTTTGGCTGCCAGAGATCGGTTGCACGCGGGCAAAAACCTGTTACGCCCTTGGTTCGTTTGATGGTTGCGGATGTTGCTGGTTGAGCAGCGTGGAAAGGGCTGTGATGACCTGAGGCAAAGCAAACGGCTTCGTGCATGATGCTTTCTGGGACGCCCTCCGCGCCCCAGTGCGAGGCACTGTCCCCGCTTAGATATACCATCGTCGCATTGGATTGCCGCACATGCCGGGCAACTTCCCAACCCGATCGTCCATCACCCAGCCGTATGTACGAGATCAGAGCGCTGTACGAACCCGGGTCCGCATCAAAGGTCGACAGGGCTTCGCAGCGCTACTCACAAAACCTGGAAGCCAGCTTCTTCGAGAGCGTCCTGTAGGTCGAGCAGTATCATTGGCTCGTTTCAAAACGATCAGAACCGACCCATTTGCCATGATTCGCCCCGGATGGCACAACGCGCGGAAACAATTAGTTCCGTGTGATGAACGGCTGCCCGCGAGCGCAGATTTATCTGCAGTGGGAACTTCGACTGATCGCTTCTGCAGCAGTGATGCAGTCCTGTCGAGCGCACTCCCTTCAGCGGCCGCGACGGTCGGTTTGCTTGCCACCGTCCGCACCTGCGGCTGGTGTTCGTGGCCCGTGAAGTCGCAGGTTGTAAGCGACGATGGCCCTTAGGGCTAGTCGTTCGGCGAATCGCCGAGCTCTCCCAAATACCAATTCGCAGTCTGCCGAATCAACCGACATGTCGGCACTGTTCACATCCCCAAGGTTTGATCGGGCTCCAGATGAAGGAAAGCTGCGAGCGAGCGACGAGCAGCGTCGTGGGCAGGGTGTTTAGTGGCTTGGGCGAACTGCACCAATGCGTGCTCCACTCCGCTCACCGCCGTTTCCGTTAGCTGCATGTGATAAAGGACCTGGTGGGTGAGCATTGCGAGCTTGGCGTCGCGGTACAACGGGCTGTGTTTGACCCGTCCGGTATCAAAGTCTCCGATCCGCATGTTGGTTCCTCCAGCATTGTAATGACTCCGAAGCAAATCTCTGGCGTCGGCATTGGTTCCGATGGCCTCGAATCGCTTTCTGCAAGGAATTGGCGCCCGCCGACGGCTTTTGGTCGTGGCTGAACTCGGCGCCGATGGCGGTAGGTCATGCACCTCACGCGGCGATATTCGCGCAGCCGAGAGACCGCGCACAGCGCGGCTGGACGTTGGCAGGTACACAATGTCCGAAACCCTGTGGCCACTCAGCCGGTATGGACGGCGAATGTTCAGAAGCCCTGCTCTTACCGGCGCCCTCTGGCCGACAACTCGCAGGCGCTCACCCGATTTTGCGTGCCCTCGATAGGTTCCCTCCAGACGCAGAAAGCCCGCCGGCCCGAGCCAGCGGGCAGTCACACGGAGCCGCGGCACCCGGCCCGATTTGGTCTTCTGGGCATCGGTTCAATGTCCACACCGCCTGCGCTCATCTGCCGCGATCGTCCCCACACAGCCTCGCCCGATCGGTTTGCCCGTACCTGATCGTGTGACCATGGCCATGTCTCCTATCGGCGCGCGGCGGACCGGCGGGCTGCGATGGCCGGCGCGGTAAAGGCAGTGAGTTCGGTGCCTTGGCATCCACCTAGCGTTTCTTCGTCGGCTCGACATTTGCATGCAGGACGGAATGCTATCCCAGCCGATCGGCCCTCAGACGAGGCCATCTTCGCTTCGCGAGCTTTGCGCTCGGCATCGGTGACGACGCGAGTTTCCCGGTCGGTCTGTTCCTGCCTTAGCCTGTCGACCTTGCGACGACTATCGGCCCCTTCAATAGACGACGCCGCGCCCACCAGCCGCCCACCCAGCCATGGTCGTTTAGGTTTCAAACGAAGGCGCCAGACGCGATCGCAGTGGGCCCGCCTCACTGGCAAGGGAAGCGGGCCCGGCCAGGTATTGGGGACCTGACCAGCAGCACGGGTGCTGCCGCCTGTCGAACCAGCCGACGAATATCAGGTTCCCCTACGTTGCATAAAAAGCGCCGGCCTGAGCCAGCGCGCAGATCACAAGGAGGCACCGCAACAGGATAAGCGGTCCGGCTCCGGAACCTCTGGCCGGACACATCTTCCGGCAACCAGCTCGGCGGCCGAAGTGCAGTCGAATGTGCCGCGGCGAAGCATCAGGCGAAAAGCCCGCTGGCAGCGCCATGCTTCCAGGCCAGCTCGGTCGATAAGGTGATGAACGCATCACCAGTTCCAGGCATTGCTTCGCTGAACTGAATGCGGCCACCGGTCGGGATCAATGCCTGGAGAATGTCGCGGCGGTCTTTCACCAGCACGTCGCGCAAGTCGTCCCGTCGAGGTGCAGGAGGTCGAACACCACCAGATAGAGGTCGCGCCGATGTGAGACTGGTAACGGCTGATTGCAGTGCAGGTCAGGCAGGCCAGCTTCATGGATAGTGATCGCCTCGCCGTCGATGATGAAGTCTTTCGCCTCGATCGCCGCTGCTTCGCCGGCAAGCTGGATGTATCAGCCCCCTCCAATCGTAACCATTTTGGTGACTAACCGAAGCGCGTTGTCATCCAATGACCCACCCATCGAATTTTATCTCATGGATCCACTCATCGCCTTGCGGCGGGGGTGCCGACCAGTTCGGGCGCGATCGGCCTGGTGAACTTCAAACGCATCAACTCACTGACGAACTGTCCGTTCCAATAAGCTTTAGCTAAAACAGCTCCGGAACATTTAGCCTGACCGGATGTTGCAGCCCGCATGACAAAGCTATCCGACCTTGGCCCTCCGATTCCCCGCAAACTGCGTGGAGGGCAGCATATTGAAGAGCATCTTCACTTCTACAACTGCCCGTACTGCGGTCAGCGGGTCGACCAACGCGATTTGCGCCAAATCTACTGGCACGAGCGGCCTGGTCATGAGCCGCTGGAGCCCGAGCCTGAGGCGAAGGTGATCGAATTTCCAAAGCGGAAATAAGAAATCCCAGCGAGCGCATGGCCGGCGACAAAGGGATGGGCAGTTCAGCAGACGACGAACACGCCGCAATTCCGCCTACCCGCCATTGAGCTTTACTCTGGAAGACCAGCTGCATTATGCACGATGGCATCGAGCACGGTTTCATAAAATGCTGCCGGTCTCTTGCTCGATTTCGGTGCTACCGATCCCGATCGCCTTCGCATCGGGAAAAGCTTCTGAATAGCCTCTGCCACCGAGATCCCGTCTAACCTGGCCAGACCTGACAGACCTGCTCAGCCGCTTGTCCAAAAAGTTTACGGCCGCGAGTGGTCTCCGCCGCCCTCATGCGACGAACGTAAGCGAAGGTTCGCCTCCCGCCCCTTGTTTCGCAGACACGCACCCAGTTTTCTTCTTGGTGTCTCAATGTGACCGGCTGGCCGACGTGTGCTTCTGCCGCTTTGAACGGCGCCTGGGCCATGAGCACCTGCGAAGACACAACCGACTCGCCGGCCATTATCTCAACTCGATACTCCGCCACTTCGCGCCCTCGCGACTGTTACACAACCGCCATTAACTAAGTTTGAGCTAAAATAGTTCCGGAACTTTGCCGTACTGGGGCACTGGCATGTAGGTTATGTGCACCCTTACCTGGACGGCAACGGCCGTATGGCGCGGTTCCTCATGAATAAGCGGCAGCATGAATGTGAAGCCGTTTGCGGCGTTTCTGGCCGAGCAGGTTAACGAACAGGCCCGCTTCAAGAGGTCAGGCACTCGCGGCCGATGAAGGTGATCTGCCGCGTCCCGTGAACGATCTTGGCCTGCACAGCGAATTCAGGTGAACCTCGTGACGGCCTCCACCCAGAAGCCCCTTCCGAGCCGGGTTAGCGTTGCAGTGCGGACAGGAAAGTCAGGTCCTTAGCGACCAGACGATTGGACGAAACAATACGTTGCTCGCGGGATGAATTGGTCCAGCAAGTCGGATTTCAGGGAAAATGTTCCGGCCTCCTAGTGCGTTCGAATGCTTCACGAGTGCCTAAGGGAGCGCATAACCTCTTGGCCGGCGAGAGGACGCGGCCCCCCGCTAATCTCTCTGGCTGGGCTCGGCGTCTTTCAGGCAACTCTCCTTCAGGGCGCCGAGCCGACAAAACTCTGCTTGCCAAGGCCGCAGCCAATTGGGATCGATCGCCCTCGGGACATTTTAGCTTGAATGTTCGATCGGCAGTCGAAGCATCCGCAAGGTCGGCCACCACCGAACCAACCACGGGTCCAGCTGATTGGCCGGAGAAGTTCTACCGACGCACAGCGTCGCAAGCCCGCAGACAGACGAGACGCCTGCAGGCAATTTTGCACGACACCATCTTTCGGCGTCGGGGCCACAAGACAGGATGACGGTCGAACGATCAAATGCAGGTTCATGGATTAGGCGTGGGGGAGGATCGCGACGAAAACGAGTCCCGCTCCTCCTCAACCTTGAAAACGATGCTTGCTCGAACGGCCAGATCGCCGCCCTCATCTCTTACGAGAATTTGTGGTGATCACCGTCTGTAAGCGCGTCTTTGGTCATCTCCGCCAAAGCTTTGATCGCTTCATATTTGACTGCGGCAAGGTCTTGGCCTTCTCTTCCCTCATCGTCAGGGAATATCGTTCCGTTGTCGTCGAAGTCGAAATAATAGAGCGCCATCGCCGAAAGGCTCGCCGTTTGTTCCTCGCTTTCCCTGATGACCCATTACAGGGGGCAGCGTCAAATGCGCAAAGTCACGCCATGAGCGAGGCGCGCGCCAATTCACCCTCCCCAGCCTTCATCTGTTCGACCTACTTGAAAGCGGGTGCGCGGCCAAGTCAGCCCAGTCGATCGTCCTACCCTTCGCGCGCGGGTCTCTTCGGACGGCAAGATCAGCTTTGGTTCAGGGGGCCGCTATCTCACATGGGTACTCAAATCAGCCCCAGGCGCGCACCCGAATCCTGCCACAATATTGGCCCGCGCCTTCCTGAGGAGTCGCGGGCCGACCAAGATTGGGTCTTTGGTCAGCGGCGGATTCGGAGTGGGAATCGGCCGCCGTGGCTCAATTCGCCCTGCGCCGGAAAGTTCCCCAGCTGGCCTGTCACGATCATGGCCCGAGAGGTCGTGCCCACACGACTGACAGGCGTGCAGATTTGCTCAGAACGCGCCTCCACGGGCTCCCGCGGGGGGTGTCCTCAACGCGGAGAGAACTGCGGCGGATGGGCGGGTTAGCCAGAGCCGCAAAAAAGCCCGCTGGCTGTAAGCCAGACGGGCAGTTCACATGGGAAGGACTGCCCGGGAGCAGGCAGGCCGGCACCCGAACCTTGGTCTCAAGCAATGTTCCAGCCCGCCAGGCCGGGCGGGACCCGCCAGGCAACTCTGCAGTCGGCCGACGGGGCCAACGATGACTGGCGGAGCAGGTCCACCGTAGAAACAGAAATGATCCGCATGCGACGTCGTCGGGAAAGCCCGCCCGAGCCAACGGCAGGTCACATGGAGGACCGCGGCGAGTAATAGTGAGAGATACCAACCTGATACCGGCCACACGCGTCCGAAGTGGAGAGCGGCCGGTCAAGGGCCCACCTGTTGCGGTCCCGCTCTCACCGGTGCGGGCGATCCTCCGCGATAACGTTGTAGAGAACACAGCACGCCAACAAGGAGACGACACCGCCGAGGAGATCATTCCCCGTCAGACCAGAAAAATAGACGAATTCAAACGCTGACACGGCGTCCTCTCAATTGGAAAACTCCACCGAGGTAGAACCGTCAGCAAGCTCTGATGTTCCGCTCCCGTGTGGCACTTCTGGACGTCCTTGACGCCGGGACGGCATGCCCCGTGTCAACCGTTTTGGCCTTGCTCCGACCGAAGCCGGAACCATCGCCGGCGCGGCGAAATCGTGTTGGTCACCGTCGGACGGCGAGCCTTTCTCGGCGCAGTGTCCAGGCGCGATGATGGTCCCGCTAAGGCAAGTTCGCCGGACTTGTGGAAAGGGGATGACGCTGCACGGCTTGCGAAAGGCGCTAGGCGTTTATCTCGCCAAGGCAGAAGCCCTCCACAGGCAGCTTCTCACGTGCTGAGGCAGGACGATATTGACGACGCGGAACTCTATCGTGGCGAAGCGTCGTGGGGATCCAGTTGTGCACCTGATGAGCAGCAAGCCGCCACTTGGCGGGCTTGTGCTCTGTCAGCCACACAAAGAGGATGTCAGTGTGTGAAAGTCGAGAGCGGCCAGTCCGTTTTCCACCCATGCTGCTCGATCGGAGGGCTCTCTGCACCGGCGATGCAAAGCCAATCCCATGCGGAATCGATTGCTTGCAGGCAATTTATGCTGCACTGCAGCAACCAATCTGGAGACGCGGCGTTCCGTTGTTCGATCCGCTCTGGATCGACGAAAGGATACCGACATGAGAAGTCTCGCCGATACCGTTGCACGCTTGGCTGCTCGGCGAAAACAGATCGACGGCGTCTTGAACGGTTCCGAAAAAGACCGGTTTTCCGAACTTCAGGCGTTCGGGTCAAATCCCGGAAACCTGCGAGGCTGGACATACCGCCCCAAGGATCTTGCGGCGAAGGCCTCTCTGGTGGTTGTCCTCCATGGCTGTACGCAGTCCGCTGCATCCTATGACCGCGGCGCCGGCTGGTCGAGGACGGCGGATCGCAATGGTTTTGCCGTCCTCTTTCCAGAACAGCAGCGCAGCAACAATCCCAATCTTTGTTTCAACTGGTTTGTCCCCGACGACACCCGACGGGGCTCCGGCGAGGCGCTTTCGATCCGCCAAATGATAGAGGCCGTGGTCACCGCTCACGACATCGACCGCACCAGGATCTTTATCACCGGACTTTCCGCCGGCGGGGCAATGGCCGCCGCCATGTTGGCGACTTACCCGGAAGTCTTCGCCGGCGGGGCCATCATAGCCGGTCTACCCTACGGCAGCGCCACTAGCCTGCCGCAGGCTTTCGACCGCATGCGAGGGCACGGCGGCCCCACTGCGAAGCAGTTGGCGACGACCGTCCAGCAAGATTCCGGTCATGACGGACCATGGCCGAAACTCTCCGTCTGGCACGGAAGCGCCGACACAACAGTCAGTCCGGTCAACTCCGAGCAGCTCGTCGGGCAGTGGCTTGCATTGCGCGGCCAAAGTAGAGTGCAACCCGAGACGCAGGTGCATCAGAGCTATCGCCGCGATGTCTGGAAGAACGCTGCCAATGAGGAAGTCATCGAATCGTACCTGATCGCAGGCATGGCGCACGGGACCGCCGTGGACTCCGCGGACGGATTGAGTCACGGCGGATCCTTTATGATCGATACCGGCATATCGTCCACTTCGCTTATCTCCCGGTTCTGGGGATTTGAAGAAGCGGGCTCTCAGGTCCCATCGCCTGATGTGCGTTTACCGGCAAAATCTGTTGGGCACTCCCCTTTGGTGGTCGCACATCCACCCTTCGAACCGCGCAGCGGTCTGGCGGCTGGGCCCGGTCCGCTTATCGAAAGCGCCCTTCGCGCTGCCGGCTTGATGAAATAGTTCATGGCTAGATTTTTTGATGAACCTTCGTCTAGCGGGGGTCGGCCTGCGACGCCGCTATGGAAAAATGGGAGTGCCAGATGAACGAGCGTCTCAGATACCCTTGGCTGTCGAAACGGCAGCTGCTCCCGGGATGCTTATGCTGATTTTCAAACCGTCCGCTGCCCACTCCCGTAGGATCTCACCCTGAAGCTGCTTCTGGACAATTGCATTGACCATGGTCGTTCCGAAGCCGGGCGCCCCTGGCCGAGATTCAGCTTTACGTCTCCCGCTTTCTTCCCACCGCAGGTTAAAGCCGCCATGATGGCCCGTCCCATGCCAGCTGACCTGCAACCGCCCCGTACCCTGGGCGAGGGTCCCATGGGTGGCGGCGTTGACGATCAATTCATGGGCGACGAGAGCCAGTGGTTGAACGACCACCGCCGGGATCAGTACTTCAGGACCGCTCATTGCCGTCCTGCCAGACGCAAACTGGGCGACCTGCCTGGAGACGATTTCGTCCAGCGGCACATCGCGCCAGCCGCGCTCGGCCAATAAAGCGTGTGCGACTGCCAGAGCCTGGATCCGTCGTTGAACGGCCGCGGCATAGAGCGATGCATTGTCCGCCTTGCTCAGCCGAACGATACCATCGACAACCGCTAGAACGTTCTTTGCGCGATGGTCGACCTCCATAAGGAGGCGGTGCTCCGCCGCTTCCAGGCTCTGGATCATGCGATGTTTCGTAACGTCGATCTGCGACGCGAAGTAGTAAAGGAGCGCGCCTTCATCGTCCTTGATAGGGCTCAGATGGAGCTGGTTCCAGAATGGCGATCCGTCCTTGCGGAAGTTCAGTATCTCTACATTGGTCTCGCGTTCACGCTCTATCGCCGCTCGAATTTCAGCAACGGCCGCGGGTGATGTTCCCTCCCCTTGCAGGAAGCGGCAATTTCGACCCAAGACTTCATCGGATGTATAACCGGTCAGATCCAGGAAAGCTCTGTTGGCGAGCACGATAGGATTGTCAGGCTGCCGAGCATCGGTGATGACTATGGGCATGCGCGTGCGTTCGAACGCCGCCGACGCCAACTCCTTGCGATCCGCCCATGCAGTGGTGGCTGCTGCGGCCGGCGCGTCGCCATGGAGGGCTGACGGTGATTTAGCGTTGTCAGGCACTCTTTGCTCACTCGATAGAGGTCAGCGATAACGTCCGACTTCCTACAAGGTTTCCAATGTGATGTTTCGAACCGGACTGGTAGAAGGAGTAAAGCCGCGTAATCCGTTCTTCGAATTACTTGAGGCGAGCAACCGGGGTGCCGCAGCTGAAATGTGCAACCTACCGGGCAGACCAAACATCGCCGGCGTGTATCAGGAGGATACCTATGTTGTTCGACAGCTTGACCGATAGCCTCGATCGATGGCGAACCGATGAAAAGGTCGCCACAAAGGCGGAGCCGCAAACTGCGAACAGATGAGCGCCAAAGCGCATTACAGCCGTCAGAGCAGGACGCTCATCAGGGCGTCCCGACTTTAATCAATGGGCCATTCCGTACGCCACTTTCCATCGACGCCTTGAACCAATACCTCTGCATCGTAGCCAGTGGCCGAGGCACTGCTGGCTGCCTTGACAGCCGCACGGACGGCCTCCGAATGCGCTGAATAGCGATAGTCCTTGCCGTCAAAACCGGACCAGCCATTGATCACCGGTCCTTGAAATGAAGTACCTGACATGCGCCATGGGCCGCCCCCCGATGCGTCGCATAGAAATCACGATGTCCACTGGCTGTGCAACAAGCATCACGAGATGACGGCATATTGCCCGGCCAGCCAAACGGTGCGACGTTCGAACGGGGTCAAACGAGTTCTCATTTTATCGCTGTGACCCTGCCGGCCCTGTCCAGTCGACAGTCGACCTCGGCCTGCCGAACTTCGACGCCCCCTTGCCTTGCATACTCTATTTGCACCTTGATTGGTGCCGTGAATGCACCTCCACCTCGACGCAACAACCCTGCGCTTAACGCCCGCACGCGGACAGCGCCAAGCAGCGTGGCCGCGGATGTGATTGCGGAGCGGCAGGCCTGCACAACAGCAGCCGGTATACCGGGCTTCGCTCTGAGGGGTCTCTGAGGCCTGATTGGATAGCCGTCGGTGAAGCCGCCGTCAGTAGATACGGAAGGCTTAAGAATTGGTGGCAAGGCAATCGATTGCTTACCACTCCCGGCGGACGCAGCGGCGGTGGGCCCAGCCGTTCCTTTGGGTGTGGTGGCTGGACTGCCACTGCCGGTAGGCGACCCGTCGTAGGCCGCCGGATCATCGCCCGTACCAATACTGGTCGAAACGCCTGCGCCTGGGTCGCCGACATTGCCGCTGGCACCAACGCCAACGCCAACTGATCCCTTGCCCGCGCCAACCGAAGCTCCGACATGTGATCCCCCTGCATCGCCGACGCTCGCTCCCACCCCGACCGATGCGCCTTGCGAACCGGCGTTTACTCCGGCGCCGACTCCGATTCCGCCGACGCTGGCGCCTACCCCTTTGTCGAGAGCGCAGGCAGGTCCGATTCCAATCCCGATCATCAGGGCGGCGGCGACGTACTGTTTCATTGCTATGTTGACCTCGGCATACATTCGGCTCCACGGTTCACTGGCGCGGGTCGAGCCCTTTCGGTGGTCGGGTCGGCAGCAATGCGAGGGGAAGAGAGAGCGGGCCCAAGACAGCAGCCTGTTTCTGTTTTTCTCGCGAGCCCGGTTTGCGCCTCCATTCGACACCTGATCTGGGTGGTGCACGTGCAACCACACCTGCCGGCTTATGGATCATTCGCGAGCGCGCTGCAGCCGCAGGCCGGTTCCTGGTTGCGAGGTCGTCGATTGCCTCGCGCGCGGCACTCAGGCTCAGGGCCAGACCGGTCGCCCGTTCACGTTCTTCGTCCAGCGCCGCGCTTAACCCTACCGAGGTCCGGTTTGAAGCGTCACGTTCCTTGCGAACGACGTCGAGATCACGGGCAGCTGAATCGGCTCGTTTGCGTTCCAGTTCGAGCGCTTCTCCAGCTTGCCGTAGGCCTGCTTCGGCCGCCTCACGGTTCTTATTGGCGTTGGCCAGCTCGACGGCGGCGGCATTTGCGGCTGTCTTGAGGGCCTCGATGGTTCGGTGAGCCGTTGTGAGCTCTTGTCCCAAGAGCTCAACCTTGTGCCGTTGGTCGTCAAGAGCTTGCGTCACAGCAGTCTCGGGGAGGTGGTTGGAGCGTTGGGTTGCAGCGGCGGCGGCGGGCTTCTCACCGCCCCAGAGAGTGGCTTCGGCCCTGAAGCTTTCGATGGCGCGCTGCGCCGTCTGCAGATCGAGCGAAAGGGCTTCGTCCTTTTGCTGCTGCTCTTTTAGAGCTTGTGCTTGCTTGGCTAGCTCGGCTCGTGCGGCATCCAATTCGCGTCGTAACATCTCCTGATTTTCGCCGGGCAGCGTTTGCGCCTCTGTGTCGGGTGCCTGTGCTTGGCCGGCCACCAGCTCTCCAGGTGCGTGGGATCCGAACGCTCGCGCCGGTGTCTCGTCGGGCTCTTTGGCGACATCAACGTGTTCTGCAAATGCCTCCGACGAGCTGTCGCTGGCTGGGGGAGCCGCTGACGCGTCAGGCGCCCGCTGACTGTGTGCCGCAGATGCGAACAGCAAAACCAGGCATAGCGCAGAGAGGGTGAAAATGGCCCGGCCTGGACTTCCGCGCGTTGCGTGCGGCAAAAGCGAAGTCCATCGCCCAATCAAGCTGAACGCACCGAGGGGGGAAATCGCTCTCGTGCTCTGCCCATGACGCATCGCTGAACCTCAAGACCGCGGCCCTCACCGCATTGTATTTCCACCTGTTGAACATCCGCGCAGCCGAGCAAAAGCGCGAAGCCAGCGAAACATCAGCGCGCGCCAAAGCATCAGTTCGAACCTAACTGCTGGTTCCTTAGCTGCCATCATTCGAACGAACGGGAGATTCGTTCTTTAAGTGCGTGCCTTGCTTGGCTTCCCGCCTTGGCTCCAGCCCATTCCTTTGGCTGCTCCACTGTCGTGCAAAAAGGAGGGAGGCTGCCCTTGTGCCGAACCGGCGGGCTACGGCAAGGGTGTTTCGCGCCACCGCCATAGCCGCCACCAGGACACCGTCGTCGTGACGAACGCGTTCCGCCAGTGGCCATCAGAGCACGCAGGCGGCAACAGTTATCCGCATCGTGTGGCCATCTCTTCGCTTGGGGGTTCCAGGACGAAATCACCTTCGGCGAAAATCCCCTCACTCGGCCACGTCAAGAAACTGAACACGCAGAACGCGGCATACCCGGCGAGACCCGCCACGCCATCCCGGTATTGGTCGCGTATCGCCAAGAAGCGCGATGACCTGCCGCCTGACCGGAACTGCGCTGCAACCTGGACGTTGGGAAATGGCTGCAGCTTGGCTGGCTCAGGACCCTTTCATGTTCAATTTCGTCTTTGCCACCGGCATTGAAAACAGCGCTCCCACGATTAGTGGAGGTCGGGAGCGTGTCGACGAAATGGAGAAATGTCGCTTCTACCAGCAATGGCGCACCGACTTCGAACTGCTCCAGGATCTGGGTCTTCGCTTCCTCCGCTACGGGCCTCCAATTCACAAGACTTGGCTGGGCGACGGACACTACGACTGGACCTTCGCCGATGAGACCTTCTCTGACCTGAAGGCTAAGGATATTCTTCCGATCGTCGACCTCTGCCATTTCGGCGTTCCGGACTGGGTGGGCAATTTCCAGAATCCGGATTTTCCGCGGCTATTTGAATGTTACGCGCGCGACTTCGCAACCCGCTTTCCTTGGATCCAGCTCTACACACCCGTCAATGAGATGTTCATCTGCGCCACCTTTTCAGCGCGCTGGGGTTGGTGGAACGAGCAACTGAGCACCGATGCCGCGTTCGTCACCGCTCTCAAGCATATCGTGAAGGGCAACGTGGTGGCGATGCGGGCGATCCTGCAAGTGAGGCCCGACGCTATTTTCATTCAAAGTGAATCCTCGGAATACTTCCACGCCGACTCCCCCGAGGCCATCGGCAAGGCGGAGCGCTTCAATAGCCAGCGTTTCCTATCGCTCGACCTCAATTACGGGCATGACGTCGACGCCCGTACGTATCGCTACCTGCTCGAAAACGGGATGACCGCGCAGGAGTACAGCTTCTTTCTGGAAAACCATTTGCGCAGGCATTGCGTGATGGGCACTGACTATTACCAGACCAACGAGCACCGGGTTTGGGCGGACGGAACCACGTCGGCTTCCGGCGAGGTGTTTGGCTATGACGAAATTACGCGCCAGTATTTCAACCGTTACCGCCTGCCTGTCATGCATACAGAGACAAACATTCGCGAAGGCCCGAACGGGGACGAGGCCGTTTACTGGTTGTGGAAGGAGTGGGCCAACGTGCTTAGGATCCGCAACGACGGCATACCGATCGTCGGATTCACCTGGTACTCGCTGACGGATCAGGTGGACTGGGACAGCGCCCTGCGCGAGAACAACGGAACGGTCAATGCGGTCGGCCTCTATGACTTGGACCGTAATCCCAGGGCGGTGGGAACCGCATATAAAGCGCTCATCGCCAACTGGAACAAGCTGCTCGCCACCCAAAGTGTGTGCCTGGCTTTGCCCGTCTTTTTGCCGTCCGAGCAGGACGACCCAAGCGTTCGCGCACAGCAGGACTATGCGCGGGGCCTTTTGCATGTGGACCGGATCGCTGAAGCGGGGGCCGAACCGCTCGAACCCTCCAAGGACAAGGTGAAACCCGATGCGCCTGGCTGACAAGAGTGCAATTGTGACCGGCGCTGCAAGCGGCATCGGGCTGGCCATCGCGACCCGCTTGGGCACCGAAGGCGCCCGCGTTGTCATAGCCGACCTAGTTGGAGCCAATGCGCAGGCGGCCGCACAGGCAGTCCGAAAAGCCGGCGCACCGGACACCGCCGTGTCGGCTGGCGACGTTTCAGACGAGGTTGCAGTCGCACAGTGCTGTCGACTGGCGCTGGCGCGATTCGGCAGGTTGGACATTATCGTCAACAACGCCGGCCTGATAATGTTCAAGCCTCTCGAGGCGTTCACCAGCGCGGACTGGCTGAAGGTGCTGAGTGTGGACCTGCTGGGGGCAGTCCATTTCACGCGTGAGGCATTCGCGCACATGACCAATGGCGGGTCGATCGTGAACATCTCAAGCGTGCACGCGCTTGAAACGACGCCGCATGTTGCCCCTTACGCAGCGGCGAAAGCCGCGCTGCTGTCGCTCACCCGGTCGACCGCGATCGAAGGCCGGGCGCGTGGCATACGCGCCAATGCTATCCTGCCAGGGGCCATCGACACACCGATGCTTTGGGAAAATCCGAACATCAAGTCCGGCGTCGAAACCATTAGCCCGGAAGATGTCGGCAAGCCCGAGCAGATTGCCGCGGCCGCCGCTTTCCTGGCTTCAGACGACGCCGCCTTTGTGAACGGCGCGGCGCTCAACGTGGATGGCGGCCGGTTGGCGCGGCTCTAGACGTGCACGCGGTATTGCTGCGGCACTGCGAAGCCAGGTCTCGCATGGATCACCCGCACCGGCGTGGACGGCGCGCGCGTGGGCAGGGAACAATCCTGGGCCCGGGGGCTCGAAGACAATCACATTGTCACGGCTGGAGAAAGGCTCGCATCAAGCTGGGCAGCCCAGATTGCATCCCTCAGCGCTCCGGCAGGAGCATCTCCGGACAGCGGCAGCGATGCGGACCAATGCCACGAAGGAGATCACGAGAGGCGCGATGGGCGGCATGAATGCGGACGAGCGGTCTCCAGCGGTCGGCCTACCAGGAGCCGAGCCTCGTCGGCCAACCAGCTCGCCGGCCGTCAGTCCATTCGATTGCCGTTGAGGTCGCCGCCACTGGCCGCCGCCTTGTTCCGCAATATTTGGAGAATCGGAGGTGCACAAGGATGGGACGGCGATGGCCGAGGAATGCTGCGTTTGTCCCGAGCGGCCGAGCGCCTCTCGAAACATTGAAAATTCGATCTAGATCACTGTGGCCCAGGGAGATCAGGCCGTGCTTTACACGCACTGCTGGTAGCGCTACCACTTCAGATGGAGGACGCGGCAAGACCGGAAGCTGCGTATGTGAAGTGGACGTCTTCTTGCAGGCGTCTAATCGCTCGGGAGGAAATCGATGGCGTCCGTTGCGATCCGCGATGTCTATAAGTCCTTCGGCGTCGCCGAGATTCTCCATGGCGTCGGCATCGACATAGAAGACGGCGAGTTCGTCACGCTCGTCGGCCCCTCGGGCTGTGGGAAGTCGACGCTGTTGCGCATGATCGCGGGCCTGGAGGGCATCACGCGCGGCGAGATCGCCATTGGTGGGCGCGTTGTCAACGCGGTCGCCCCCAAGGAGCGCGACATTGCCATGGTGTTCCAGAACTACGCGCTCTATCCACATATGACGGTGCGAGAGAATATGGCGTTCTCCCTGATGTTGAAGCGTGTCTCGAAGCAGGAGAGCGATGCCAAGGTTGCGCGTGCCGCGGAAATTCTCAACCTCACGCCGCTTCTGTCGCGCTATCCCCGGCAGCTTTCCGGCGGGCAGCGGCAGCGCGTGGCGATGGGCCGGGCGATCGTTCGCGACCCGCAGGTGTTCTTGTTCGACGAGCCCCTCTCCAATCTGGATGCCAAGCTGCGCGTGCAGATGCGCGCAGAGATCAAGGAACTGCACCAGCGCCTGAAGACCACGACCGTCTATGTCACTCACGACCAGATCGAGGCGATGACGATGGCCGACAAGATCGTCGTCATGCATGACGGCAATGTGGAGCAGATCGGGCGCCCGCTCGATCTTTATGACCGCCCCGACAATCTTTTCGTGGCGATGTTCATCGGCTCTCCAGCCATGAACATGCTGACAGGACGCATTGGCGCCAGCGGCTTTGAAGGCAGCTCCGGCGTCGCCGTACACTTGCCGCAGACGCCGAAAGGCCTGAATGGAGGTCGAGTGGTACTTGGCATCCGGCCAGAGCATCTGCGCCTCTGCGACCAGGGCTTTCCCGTCACCATCTCCGTCATCGAACCGACCGGGTCGGAGTTGCAGATCATCGGCCGCGCCCCTGGCGGCGAAGAGATCGTCGCGAATTTTCGGGAGCGCCACCCGTTCCAGCCGGGCCAAACCGTCAGGCTCGCCGCCGAACCAAGCCTGGTCCATCTCTTTGACGCAGATACGGGCCGCCGGCTTTTAATATGCCGAGGTTAGCCAATCAAACAGGAGGAAATGGCCATGAGATACACCAGAAGAGACGTGATCCGCACCAGCGCCGTTGCTGCGGCGGCCGGAGCAATCGGTAGCCGGCTGCTTGGCACGTCAGCCTTTGCCCAGGATGGGCCGAAATACACGCCCGAAAAGGGCGCCAAGCTCAGGCTCCTTCGCTGGTCACCATTCGTCCAGGGTGATGAGAACGCCTGGCTGGCGCAGACGAAGAAATTCACCGATGCCACCGGTGTCGAGGTGCGCGTCGACAAGGAGAGCTGGGAGGACATTCGTCCCAAAGCGGCGGTCGCCGCCAATGTCGGCTCGGGTCCTGACCTGATGTTCGTCTGGTTCGACGATCCGTTCCAATATCCCGACAAGCTCCTCGATGTGACCGATCTCGGAGATTATCTGGGCAAGAAATATGGCGGCTGGCACGAGGGCCCAAAGAGCTACGCCACCAAGGACGGCAAGTTCATCGGGCTGCCGCTGGCTACCATAGGCAACGCGATCGTCTACCGCGAGAGTTGGGTCAAGGAGGCCGGCTTTTCCGAGTTCCCGAAGGACACCGACAGCTTCCTCGAATTGTGCAAGGCTCTGCAAGCCAAGGGCCACCCAGCCGGCTTCACCCACGGCCACGGCGTCGGCGACGGCAACAACTACGCCCACTGGCTCTTATGGAGCCATGGCGGCAAGATGGTCGACGAGAACAGCAAGGTGGTGATCAACAGTCCCGAGACGCTGAAGGCGATCGAATATGCCCAGGCCCTCTACAAGACCTTCATCCCTGGCACCGAAAGCTGGCTCGACGTCAACAACAATCGTGCCTTCCTGGCCGGCGAGCTGTCGGTCATCGCCAACGGTATCTCGGCCTATGAAACAGCCAGGATCAACAAGGACAAGGATCCCAAGCTGGCTGAAATGGCCAAGGACATCCGCACGGCCAGCTTGCCGATCGGTCCGGTCGGCAAGGCGGTGGAGCTTTACCAGGTCACTTCGGCGGTGATCTTCAACTACACGCCCTATCCCAACGCGGCCAAGGCCTATCTGCAGTTCATGTTCGAGGAACCGCAGATGTCGGAATGGATCAAGGGCTCTTCCGGCTATTGCTGCCAGACCTTGAAGGCCTACGACGACAATCCGATCTGGAAGGCCGATCCAAACTATGCGCCCTATGCCAAGGCGTCAGCGACGCTGCGCAACAACGGCTACGCAGGGCCGCTCGGCTACGCGTCCGCCGCGACCATGGCCGACTATGTGCTGGTCGACATGTTCGCCAAGGCGGTGACTGGTCGGGCGACACCGCAGGAGGCAATGGAAGAGGCCGAAAAGCGCGCCAACAGGTATTACCGGGTGTAGTCTGGACGTGTTCTTCCATTCGCGGGGGAAGACGCTTGTTGTTTTCCAGTCGACCCCAGCAGGCGCCGCGACGTGCCGCCGAAAGGCACGCGCCCGCAAGGAGAGAGCGCGGACCAATGGGCCCGCGCGCCTGTAGTCCACGAAGGTCGAAGGACTGCTGCAACTCGATACCCGCCACAGGAGCCTTTCATGGCCGTGACAACCGCCGCCCCGCCCCGCCCTTCCTTCTTGTCGCGCATTGCCGAAAGCCGTGGCCTGCTCAGCTTTGGCTTTATGCTGCCGACAGTGGTGCTGCTGCTGGTCTTTCTGACCTATCCGCTCGGGCTGGGCGTCTGGCTCGGCTTTACCGACGCCCGCATCGGCAGGCCGGGCGTCTTCATCGGCCTTGAGAATTATGAATACCTCTGGGACGACAGCGTGTTCTGGCTGTCCGTGTTCAACACGCTTCTCTACACGGTGAGCGCGTCTATCCTGAAGTTCGCCCTCGGCCTTTGGCTGGCGTTGCTGCTCAACGAGAACCTGCAGTTCAAATCGTTTTTCCGCGCCGTGGTGCTTCTTCCCTGGGTGGTGCCGACGGTGCTATCGGCGATCGCCTTCTGGTGGATCTACGATTCGCAATTCTCGATCATCTCCTGGGCCCTCAAGCAGATGGGCCTCATCGACCACAACATCAACTTCCTTGGCGATCCGCAAAACGCGCGCGCTTCGGTGATCGCCGCTAATGTCTGGCGCGGCATTCCCTTCGTCGCCATAACGCTGCTTGCCGGCCTGCAGACGATCCCGCAATCACTCTACGAAGCCGCCACGCTGGACGGCGCCGGTCGATGGCAGCTGTTTCGTTATGTCACCTTGCCGCTGCTGACGCCGATCATCGCCATCACGATGACCTTTTCGGTACTGTTCACCTTCACCGATTTCCAGCTCATCTATGTGCTGACGCGCGGCGGCCCGGTGAACGCCACACATCTCATGGCGACGCTTTCTTTCCAACGTGGCATTTCGGGCGGGCAGCTCGGCGAAGGCGCAGCCATCGCCGTGGCGATGATCCCGTTCCTACTAGGCGCGATCCTGTTCAGCTATTTCGGCCTGCAGCGACGCAGATGGCAGCAAGGCGGCGGAGATTGAGATGGCTCTGACCGACCCCAAGGCCAACGCAGCCGGCGGCGACGAAGGTGGCATGAGCTATCTGCAAAGCATGCCGCGTCGCGTGGTCACGATCTATGTCCCACTGGCCATATTTGTCATCGTGCTGCTCTTTCCCTTTTACTGGATGACGATCACCGCCATCAAACCCAACGCAGAAATGACGAGTTACGATACATCGAGCCCGTTCTGGGTCGTCCACCCGACCTTGCAGAACATCCGCTATCTGCTTTTCGAGACCTCCTATCCCGGCTGGCTGCTCAACACGACGATTATTGCGGCCGCCGCTACCGTGCTGTCGCTTGTCGCCGCGGTGTTGGCTGCGTATGCGATCGAGCGACTGCGTTTTTCCGGCTCGCGCCAGGTCGGGCTGGCCGTGTTCCTCGCCTATCTGGTCCCACCGTCCATCCTGTTCATTCCGCTGTCGGTGATGGTGTTTAATCTCGGGCTTTATGACACGCCCTTTGCCTTGATCCTGACTTATCCGACTTTCCTGGTGCCTTTCTGCACCTGGTTGCTGATGGGCTATTTCCGTTCCATTCCCTTCGAACTGGAGGAGTGCGCCCTCATCGACGGCGCCAGCCGCTGGCAAGTGCTAACCAAGATCGTGCTGCCGCTGTCGGTACCAGGGCTGATCTCGGCGGGTATCTTCGCCTTCACGCTGTCGTGGAATGAGTTCATTTACGCCCTCACCTTCATCCAGTCGTCCGAGAATAAGACCGTGCCGGTGGGCGTGCTGACCGAGCTGGTCCGCTCCGACGTTTACGAATGGGGTTCGCTTATGGCAGGCGCCCTGATAGGCTCGCTGCCGGTGGTGATCCTTTATTCCTTCTTCGTCGAGCACTACGTGTCGTCAATGACCGGCGCGGTCAAAGAGTAGCCCACGGCAGTGACCGGCGGCCATGGCACCTTATCGCGTGCGCCACGGCGCACCGGAAGCATTATATTCGCTTAAACTAACGCTTGCCGTTCGTGGCCCGCCGATTATGGTGAGGTTCCTGAGCCGGCACGGGATATGGACTTGCCTCGTCGATCAGTTCGATCGCATCTGCTTGCTTTGACCGCCGCCGCAGTTGTCCCGGTGTGGCTGTTTGCCGGCTATCTGCTAGGCCAATATGCCCTGCATGAACGATATCGTTTTGAGCAGGATGCCGTGCAAACGGCTCGCCAGGTGTCGCTCGTTGTAGAGGGCGAGCTGGCGAATCTCAAAACCATCCTCGACGGCCTGTCCAAATCCGCCGCGCTCGCCAGTGGCGATCTGCAAGCCTTTCACCGCGAGGCGCTCGATCTTGTCCACGGGACGGACCGGACGATCGTCCTGCGCGATCTTGGCGGCAATCAGCTGATGAACACCGAAATAGGCTACGGTGCCGCCTTGCCGTCAGTCGCACCTATAGCTTCTGTCGAGCGCGAGAAACTCAGCCGTTCCGGTGTTTTCGTTAGCGATGTCTTCAGCGGCAAAGGCTCGGGCGAATACCGCGTAGCTGTTGCCGTTCGGGTGCCCGCCCCGAAGGGGGAGGACCTGCTTCTTACGCTTTCTGTGCCGACTGCCCGGATCCGCGATGTTCTGATGCCGGCGGTCCCGCAAGGATGGACTGTGGGCGTGGGAGATCGCGACGGAAATTACGTTGCACGTTCCAGGTTCCACGACGAATGGACCGGGAAGCGCGGATTGCCCGAATACGTGGAAAAGATAGTCGGGCGCTCGGGCTCATTCACGTCACGCAATTTCGAAGGGGAGACGCTGCTGGCGGGCTACTACAGGTCTCCGGACTCTGATTGGTTTTACACAGCAAACGTGCCGCTTGCAGCAGCGCAGGCGCCGCTCTGGCGCTCGCTTGCGGCGATCTGCGGGATAGGTCTCCTGTCGCTTCTTGTCTCGGTTGCTCTGGCATATTTCGTCGGCAAAGGATTCACCCGGGCCACCGCTGAACTGGCGACACGGGCCGAAGCGCTGGGTCACGGCCGCAGCGTCGAAGCCTTGTCGACCTCGGTTACGGAGTTCGCTGCCATCGCCCAGGCGATGGTGGATGCAGAGCGGGCGATCGCCGAACGGCGCTACGAGCTGGAGGCGGTGTTGGAGACAGCGCCGGCGGCAGTCTGGTTTACCTATGATCCGAAGGCTCTTCAGGTCATCCGCAACCGCTTCGCGGCAGAACTCATGGGCCTGCCGACAGACGCGCACAAAACCTTCGGCAGCCCCGACCTTGTCATCGACACGGTGGCCGTCAAGGACGGGCACATAGTGAGCCGCGAAGACCGCCCTCTTAGCCGCGCCATGCGCGGGCAGCTGACGGATCACGAAGAGTTCGTCTACACGTTGCCGTCAGGTATCGAGCGCCTTCTACTTTCCAGCGCACGTCCAATTCGCAACCCCAGTGGCAGCATTATTGGCGCCGTTCAAATCAGCCTCGACATAACGGAACGCAAACGCGGCGAGGAGCAGCTCAAATTGCTGACCAATGAGCTGAACCATCGCGTGAAGAATATCCTTGCCGTGGTTCAGTCCATTGCCTCCCAGACACTTCGCAACGCCACAAGCCTGGCTGAAGCAGGACGCACGCTCTCCAGCCGTCTCGTCTCGCTGGCCAAGGCCAACGATCTGCTTATTCAGCAGAACTGGAGTGGCGCCGACGTCAGGGATCTGATTGCCACATCGGTCAGCTCACACGCACCGATCGACCGCTTCGGGATTAGCGGCGAGTCGGTCTGGCTATCACCGAACGTCGCTCTTTCGGCCGCTCTGGCTTTTCATGAGCTTACGACGAATGCGCTCAAGTATGGAGCACTGTCGAACGAAACCGGCACGGTGTCGATTCATTGGAAGCTCGTCGGTCAAAAACAGCATCGCTGGCTCAATTTAGAATGGCGCGAACGGGGAGGTCCGCCCGTCGAACCGATCGAGCGAAAGGGCTTCGGCACGCAGCTCCTCGAGCGCGTGTTTGCGTCCGGCACGTCCGGACGCGTCACTCTGAAGTTCCACAAATCGGGACTGATCTGCACCATGCGAATGAATGCTGCGTCTGAGGTCAATCCCGCGGTGGACAACGGCGACAGCCGCAGAGGCGAAATGTAGAGATCTTCCTAGCGAAGCTCTCCCGGCTGCGCAGGAACGCGAAAGATCAACCCGTCTTTCGCATAGTTCGGTCGGCTGCCCAATCCGACGCATACACGATTGGTAAGGATGGGCCGGATTGAAATTAACGACCGCTTCGAGGCCAAGGTGTGCGGTCTTTCAGGTCGTGGACAAGTCAAACCACCCCGGCAAAGGCGCGAACGGATTAATGAGAGGGGGTCGATCACTGCTCCTCGTCTTCTTCCTGCGCACAGCTGTTCCAATCGAACGTTGCCCATTTCATGCATGTCGGTCGTGCACCGAACCGCCGCGATCACAGGCTTGCGCGCAGTGTGTGCCACCGTCGCCCGGCTCCCTGTCGAACGAATAGCCATTTCCGACTTCGATCTGGTCGCCAGGATTGGTCTTGAAAGCTTGCTCGATGGCGAGGTGCGAACCTAGCCACCCGAAGCGATTCGGTCGGCATCTATAGCGTTTCTTGCAATATGCGAATGTCGGCCTCGATCTTGATAACCACGCTCTTCAAGTAGCCGCGCTCTTGAAGAGCGAAACCATAATACTTGTCGTCTTCCGGGATTGCTTCCAGGCGAAGGATCGCGGCGATTATGTCATCCCGCACCACGACTAGGCTCTTGATCGGGTCCATGTCACCCCCAATGCTTTGCTTGAGCATATCGGAGTTTTGACCGGATCGCGACGTCGAGATTTTGCCGCCTAAGTTTCGAGGCGTGACATTGACAAGCTGGTTTTGCGATCGCCGACTTCGCTGGTGGCCTGCTTTGCCGTCGCGCTCCTCGCCACGAGGCGCCCGTTGTCCGTCTCCGAGCCACCTTTCGGAACAGGATCTCTGGGCGAACCCGGAGACGGTCCTTCTCGTCGGTGAAACTGGAGAATACCTGCTTTCCGCCCCCTCTTTGAAAAGCGCCCTTGCGTGATGTGATTTGGCGAAGGCGAGCAGTTGGCCAGACGTACCTGATGAATCGGTAAGCCGAAGGTGGCCGGCGCCGGGTGGGAGCTGGGTGGCGTGGTTGGCGCCGGCCGAGCGGAATCAGGTCCGCCGCCAAAGCAATATCGCCCATATCGAGGCCCCCGGCTATTACGTGAACGCGCAAGGCCACGCTATCGCCAACTGGGATGCTAGAGTGGAGCGTTCACCTGCATGCCAGCTAAGCGGCGCTGGCTGCCGACAATTTTTGCCAGTCGAATAGCACACCGACGCCCGCCTCGTCGGGTGCCACTGCTAGCCCGCCATGAAGCACCAAGGGCCTGGTTGTATAGGAGTCGATGTCGAAACTGTGCGCTTCGACCCACCCGGCATTCTCCTGGCCAGCGACGAGGCTGACGTGAAGTTCCTGCATGCCGTGGCTGCACACCGGCACCCCGGCCTTGCGTGAACGGTGAGCGACCCGCAGCCAGCCGGTGACGCCACCGCAATTCGAGGCATCCGGTTGGATATAGGACAGCCTCGACCACGCAAAGGCGTGCTCGAACTCCTCAATCACGTGCAGATTCTCTCCCATCGCGAGCGGCATGCCAGTTGCCTGCGCGATGGTCGCGTAACCTTCATAGTCGTCGGGAATGATAGGCTCCTCGAACCATAATATGTCATAGGGCGCGAAAGCCTTTGCCGCTTCGATCGCGCGCGGAACATCCAACGCGTAGTTCGCATCCACCATCAACGGCGTATCAGGTCCGATACGCTCCCGGACGGCTCTCACGCGGGCCACATCTTCGGCAAGGTTGTCCTTACCTACCTTGATCTTCACTGCCGTGAAGCCTGCCTGGAGATAAGATTCGATGTTGGAAAGGAGCTGATCAAGGGTGAGATTCAGGTCGATGCCGCCGCGATACACCTTCGCAGTTCGGCCTGCTCCGCCTGCCATCTTCCAGAGCGGAAGGCCCGTCCGCAGGCCCTTGAGATCCCATAAAGCTATATCGACCGCCGAAATTGCAAAGGAAGCGATGCCGCCGCGCCCGACATAGTGAATATGCCACAACATGCCGTCGTAGACGGCATCTATGTCAGCGGCGTCGCGCCCAAGCAAAAAGGGCGTCAGATCACGCTCGATGAGGGCGCGGATGGCATGGCCGCCCTTGCCGCCCGTGTAAGTATAGCCGGTACCCTCGCTGCCATCGGTAAGCCTGACAGTCACGGTCACCAGTTCGAAATGGGTGTGGGCGCCATGCTTGGCATCGCTCATCTCTTCGCGCAGTGGCACACGGAACAGCCGTGTCTCGACGCCCTGGATTGCCGTGCTGCTCACATCGGAGTCCTCTTGTGCGTGTGAATTTGGTACGACCATAATTGCATCAGAAATGGCCTAACTGCAACGTTAAAGCCGGGCAGCCGCCATTTTGGTCCGACGAAATATCGTAGCTGCTTGTGCTTTGGTCCGATTTGCGCCTTAATGGAGGTGCGACATGGAGATCAGGCTTGCTGCAGACGGAACAGCATCGGGGAGCGCCGGCGATGGTCGGATCTGCTCGCGCGGCCGACATCATGGTAGCGGGCATCGAGCGCGACATCATTTCCGGAAAGCTTGATGATGGCAGCTATCTGCCGGCTGAGCGGGAACTCATGGCGCTATACGGCGTGGGACGTGGCGTGGTGCGCGAAGCAATCGCCCGGCTGGCAAGCCGGGGGCTAGTCGAAGCGCGCCCCCGCTTTCGCCCGGTGGCCCGTCGTCCGGGGCTCGATACAGCCCTTGGCGCGCTGGAAGGCATGGTCGGCCACTTGTTGGTCGATAAGGCCGGCGTGAAAACTCTGTACGACATGCGCGTCTTCCTGGAAGCGGCCTTGGCTCGCAGTGCCGCGATCAGCGCCCGCAAGGACGATGTCGCAGCGCTCAGGGCGGCACTTGCGGTGAACGAGGCCGCGATACCGGACTCCGAGAACTTCTATGCCACCGATGTGGCGTTTCACGCGGTGCTTTACGACATCGCGCGCAACCCGGTGTTGCCCGCCGTGCATAAGGCGTTTACTGCCTGGCTCTCCCCGCATTGGCTGCGCATGCCGAGATCGCCTGAGCGCAATCGGGTGAATTTCCTCAGCCATCGTGACATCTGTGCCGCGATCATCGAGCGTGACCCCGATGGTGCCGAGCGGGCCCTGCTCAACCATCTTGCCTCGGCATGGGAATATGTCCGCGGAACCTTTGAAACACCTGACGGACAGGAAGGATGACGAGGTCCTACGATCATATTGTCGTGGGCGGCGGAGCGTCGGGCTGCGTTGTAGCGGCCAGACTGGTGAGAGCGGGCCGGCGGGTTCTCTTGCTGGAGGCTGGGCATTCGCACCGCCATCCGCTGCTCGACATGCCGCCCGGCATTTTTAAGATGATCAACGGCTCAAAATTCATGAGCTATCATCGCACCGAACCTCAGGCGCACCTCGACGGCCGCGTCCACGAAATCTCGCAAGGCAACGTGCTGGGTGGCGGTACTTCGGTCAACGCCCAGGTCTACATGCGCGGCCGGCCCGCAGATTATGACGAATGGGATGAATTGCTGCGTGGCAACAATGCCGGTATCCGCTGGAACTGGCAGGCCGTGCTGCCGCATTTCACCGGCATGGAAGGTAACAACCGCCTTGGCGGCGAGTTGCACGGAACCACCGGCCCCCTGCTTGTCTCCGATCCCGGTTATATTGACGATGTTTCGCGCTGGTTCGTGCAGGCGCTGCAAGGGCTGGGACTGCCCTACAACCATGATTTCAACGGAGCTTCGCAGCGCGGCGTAGGCTTCTACCAGTTCACGAACCGCGGTGGAAAACGCAGCAGTGCCGCCTATGCGTTCATCGAGCCTCTATTGCGTGATCCCAGGCTCACCCTGAGACTGAATTGTGCGGTCAGCCGCGTGATGATCGAAAACGAGCGCGCCAGAGGAGTCGCCTATGTGGATTCCTCTGGCACAGAACACACCGCCTATGCCGACGGCGACGTCATCATCTCATCAGGCGCGCTGATTTCGCCGAAACTTCTCATGCTGTCGGGCGTCGGCCCCGCCGATGCGCTTGCGCAGCATGGCATCGCCTGTACAGCCGACTTGCCAGGGGTCGGCGAGAACCTGATCGACCATCCTGAGGTGCCGATCATCGCCACCACCAACGGATCCTATGGCTACTTCAAGCAGGGCCAAGGCTGGCGAATGGTCAGAAACGGTCTGCAGTTCAAGCTTTTCGGCACCGGCACGATCCTGTCTGCTGGGGTCGAGGCGGGAGCTTTCGTCAATCCTGCCGATCCCGAAGGCGAGCCGACGATCCAAGTATTTTGCGTGCCGCACGTGTACCTGGACCGCGACATCCTCACTTTGGTCGCCAATACCTATGGGCTGACCGTAACGACGGTGGTTGTGAAGCCAAAGTCGCGCGGCTTTGTGAAGCTTCGTTCGGCCAATCCAAAGGACATGCCGGTCGTTTCTCCTCATTTGCTCGCACACCCAGAGGACATGAAGGAGATGATCTCGGGCCAGCGCTATTTCCTCAAGGCATTCCGCACGAAACCGCTGGCTGATCGCGTGAAGGCCATAGCCGTGCCGGCAGGCAATGAAGACAGTGACGAGGCTTTAGCGAAGCACTGCAAGCGGTTCGTCAAGACGAACTACCATCCGGCCGGGACCTGTCGGATGGGCCCCGACAGCGATCGGATGGCGGTGCTGGACGCTGCGATGCGCGTGCGCGGGATTGACAATCTGCGGGTCGCGGACATGTCGGCCTGTCCTAACATCAATGCCGGCAACACGGCCGCGCCGGCGATGATGCTGGGCGACCGCTGCGCCGACTTCATCCTGGAGGCGGTATAGCGGCCAAGGAAATCCAAAGGCAAAGCGGGCAGCCGCCAATGCAAGGATGGTGAGGAACATTCACAGTCGTCAAAAACGACAAATCAAGGAGGAAAGAGCATGATCATTACCCGTCGGAAATTGTTAATAGGCTCCGCCGTTGGCGCCGCGGCACTCACACTAGGATCGCGGGCCTTCGCGGCGCTTCCGCCACTTGCCAAAAAGGACAAGTACAAGGTCGGCTTCGCGCAGACGGAAAGCAACAATCCCTGGCGGCTGGCCGAGACCAAGAGCATGCACGACGAGGCCGCGAAGCTCGGCCATCAGTTGGTCTACACCGACGCAGCCGGGTCGTCTGCAAAGCAGGCCGCCGACGTAAACTCGATGATCGCACAAGGCGTCGACGCTATCTTCTTGCCTCCGCGCGAGGACAAACCGCTGGTGCCGGTCGTCCTAGCCGCCCGCGATGCCGGCATCCCGGTCTTCCTGATCGATCGGGACGTCGACCATACGATGGCAAAGCCCGGCGAGGACTATGTCTGCTTCATCGGTTCCGATTTCATCGAGGAGGCAACCCGCATCGGCGAATGGCTGGTCAAGAACGCCAACGGTAAATCGAAGATCATCGAACTCGAAGGCACGACTGGCGCGTCGGCAGCGACCGACCGAAAGAAGGGCTTCGACGATTTCATCGCGAAGCACTCGGAATTCAAGATTTTGGCGTCCCAGTCGGGCGACTTCGCCCGCGACAAGGGCCGCCAGGTGGCCGAGACGCTGCTCCAGGCGCATCCCGACGCCGACATTATTTATGCCCACAACGACGAGATGGCCCTGGGGGCCATTGCCGCCTTGGAAGCTGCCGGCAAGGCCCCGGGCAAGGACGTCCTGATCTTGTCGATCGACGGGGAAAAAGAAGGCGTGCAGGCGATCATCGACGGTAAAATCGGCGCTATTTGCGCATGCAGCCCACTGTTTGGGCCGAAGGCGTTCGCCACCATGGCCGACTACGCCGCCGGCAAGAAAATCCCGCCCTTCATCAAGAACGAAGATCACTTCTTTGACGCCACCAACGCCAAGAAGGATTTCGACATCGCGTTTTGATTGCACTTTCATGGCCTGCCCACATCCGCGGGCGGGCCATTCGGAGCTTGGCCCATGACCGCTCAGCCGGTTGAATCCGCTCGGTTGCTTTTGGATATGCGCGAAATCCAGAAGAAATTTGCCGGCATCCCGGCGCTGACCGAGGCCACGCTTCAGGTCCGTGCGGGTGAAGTCCACGCCCTCATCGGCCAGAACGGGGCGGGGAAATCCACCCTGATCAAGGTGCTTACGGGCTACCATCGCAAGGACGCCGGCGTGGCCCTTTTCCAGGGCCGTCCATTCGAGGCCGGCTCGCCGCACGAGGCGCAGCTCAGTGGCATCAGCACCATCTACCAGGAGGTCAATCTCGTCCCGCTGCGCTCGGTGGCCGAGAATATTTGCCTCGGTCGTGAGAAACGCCGCTACGGCCTCTTGGACTGGTCTGCCATGAACGCGGATGCGGAACGCCTGCTTAGCCGGTTCTCGATCCTCATTGACGTTCGCCGTCCGCTCGGCGATTTCAACACCGCCACCCAGCAGATGGTGGCGATCGCCCGAGCAATCGGCTTTTCGGCCCGGCTCGTCATTATGGACGAGCCGACCTCTTCCCTTGACGAGCGTGAGGTTGCGGTTCTGTTCAACGTGATCCGGCAGTTGAAGGCCGAGGGCGTCTCCGTCATTTTCGTCAGCCACAAGCTCGACGAGCTCTTCGAGGTTTGCGATCGGGTTACGATCATGCGCGATGGCCGGACGGTGCGAAGCGCTGAGATGGAGGACATCAGCAAGCTCGAGCTGGTGGCGGCGATGCTCGGCCGCGATGTCTCCGTGGTCGAGGGTCACGCAACAGCCTTCGGCGAGCGCGATCGCTCCAAGCTAGGCGATGTGTTGTTTTCCGCGCGCGGCCTTGCCGCCGGACAGTCGGTACGCCGTGTAAGCTTCGACGTACGTCGTGGCGAAATTGCAGGCTTTGCGGGCCTGCTTGGCGCCGGCCGCACCGAAACAGCGCGGCTTGTGTTTGGGGCCGACCCCCTCAGCGCCGGTGACATGACGATAGAGAACTCGCCTTACCGCCCTGCCGGCCCGGCCGATGCCATCGCCGCGGGCATGGGCTTCTGTACCGAGGACCGCAAGGCCGAGGGCATCGTGCCGGAAATGACGGTGGCGGAGAATGTCACACTTGCGCTGCTGCCGAAGATCAGCCGCAACGGTGTCCTGAACGAGACGCGGCAGCGTGAAATCGTCGAGCGGTTCATCCGCGAACTTGGCATCAAATGTTCCGGCCCGAACCAGAGGGTTCGCGAACTCTCCGGCGGAAATCAGCAGAAGGTCCTGCTTGCCCGCTGGTTGGCGATGAATCCAAAGCTGCTTATCCTTGACGAGCCGACGCGCGGCATCGACGTCGGTGCAAAGGGCGAGATCCAGCGTCTCATCCGACGGCTCGCCGATGAGGGATTGGGAGTTTTGATGATCTCCTCTGAACTGGAAGAAGTGATCGAGGGCGCGGACCGCATTTTCGTCTTGCGCGAAGGTATCAGCGTGGCCGAGCTAGAAGGCGATGCCGCCAACGAAAAGGACGTCATCGCAGCCATGGCGCATGGCGGTTCACCGGCGGAGGTGTAAGCGTGACCGAGCTGACGAGACCCTCAACGGCTAGCGACACCGGGACGCGCGGCTTCGATCTGTTCGGCTTTCTGGCACGCTACGGAATGGTGATCGTGCTGGCGCTGCTAATGGCCTTCAATCTTGCCTACACCCAGAACTTCGCGACGATGCAGACGCTCAACGTTAATCTCACGCAGGTCTGTACAATCGTCATCGTTGCGGTCGGAATGACGCTGGTGATCGCAACCGGCGGCATCGACCTCTCGGTCGGCTCGCTGATGGCCATTTCCGGCGCGCTGGCTCCGATGATCTTCATGGGCAAGATCTTTCCGATTGATAATATCTACGTAGCCGTGACGCTGGCTATGAGCGCGTCGATCCTTGTCGCCAGCTTGTTTGGTCTCTTCAACGGCTGGTTGGTCGCCCGCTTTCGCATCCAGCCTATAGTGGCAACGCTGGTGTTGTTCATCGCCGGGCGAGGGATCGCGCAAGTTATGACCAATGGCAACTTGCAGACATTTCGCGTGCCACAATTCCAATGGATTGGGCTTGCCCGCCCCTTCAATATACCTGCTCAGGTCATCATCATGATGATGCTTGTTGCGGGCGCGGCTTGGATCCTGAAACGCACCGTGTTCGGACGTAGTATCCTTGCGGTCGGCGGCAACGAAAAGGCTTCTGAACTCGCAGGCATTGACGTCCCCAAAATCAAGCTGTCCGTCTATGCCATTAGCGGGAGTTGCGCCGGGCTGGCCGGACTCATCGTCATCGCCATCAACTCCTCAAGTGACGCAAATCTTGTCGGGTCGGGCATGGAACTGGATGCCATCGCCGCGGTCGCCGTCGGCGGAACGTTGCTCAGCGGCGGCAAGGCAACCATTATCGGTACCCTGCTCGGCGCGCTCACCATCCAGCTCGTTCGATATACCCTGCTTGCGAACGGGGTGCCCGACGCTGCGGCGCTTGTGGTGAAGGCGATCATCATCGCATTTGCTGTCTGGCTACAGCAGCAGCATCGGACATAGGCCGTGAACCGCGCCCATCTTGTCCGCATCATCGGCACCTACGGTGTGCTGGTTGCCCTTGCGGGGCTCGTTCTGTTCGGATTCCTGCGCTACGATCGTTTCCTGGGCTTCTTCAACGTCATGAGCGTCATGCGCTATAACTCGATGTTCGCGCTCGTCGCCCTTGGGATGTGCTTCGTCATCATGACCGGCGGCATCGACCTGTCCGTTGGCTCCGTAGCCGCCTTGGGCAGTGTCGCCTCCGCATTGGCAAGTCCTTTTGGGATGCTCCCAGGGCTCGCGGCCGGCGTGGGCGTCGGGCTTGCCGCGGGCCTGATCAATGCCTTCCTCATAACCCGCGGCAAGCTGATGCCATTTATTGCAACCCTCGCCACGATGCTGGCAGCCAGCGGCTCGGCGCTGCTGCTTGCCGGCAATCAAACCGTCTCGGTATCTTACGCCTCAGGGTTCACCAGGATTGGTCAAGGAAATTTCTGGGTGTTTCCTGTCCCGGCGGTGATTGCGGTAACCGCCTATGTGATCGGCTCCGTCTGCTTGAACTATACCAGCGCAGGACGCACGGTGCTGGCAATTGGCGGTGGCGAGGACGCCTCACGCTTGATGGGACTGCGCACTGACCGGGTCAAGTTTCTCGTCTATGCCGCGAGCGGCGGCCTCGCGGGGTTGGCCGGCGTCATCCTTGCCTCGCAATTTGGCGCCGGCCAACCGATCGAGGGCGTCGGCTGGGAACTCTTCGCTATCGCGGCGGTGGTCGTGGGCGGGACGCTGCTCACCGGCGGCTCGGGCTCGGTGATGACCACGCTTGCTGGCGTCCTCCTGCTGGGCATCCTTTTCAACATCCTGAACTTTGAGAACGGTATGGGCTGGATTTCGCTCTCAGCGTACTGGCAATCCGTAATCCGTGGACTATTCCTGCTTGTCGTCGTCCTTCTTCAAGCGAGGCTGGCGGGAAAGCGTGTTCGGGCGCCGTCGTGACAAGTTCCGCCATCGTGGATCCTCGTGTGGTTGCTAACTTACCCCTCGACCCTCTGAACGCGAGTTGGGGAGCCCGCCCCCCGGACAGGAATTGCCTGTCGGGCCTCACGGCCGTGATCGCGGCTGTGCCTTGTACCCATAACTGGCTTTTGAGCTACCCATCTCTGCTGCGGGTTCCATCGTGCGACACGCCGACCCTCAAGCCAAGAGATCACTTCAGCTCTGACGACCAAGGAAAATTCACATACTCGTTGCGGCTGTCGTAACAGATATTTCCATACATCTTCAGGTAGTGATCACGGCGTGCTGGATCGGCGTAAACCGAGGCTGGATCCAGCAAGTCGGCATTGTACCACTCAAGGTTGGCGCGTGTCAGTGCAATGGGAAGGATATCCATAGCCTGCGGGATGCTTTTGCCGTCGAGCCAATCGGCCGCAAACTGCCCCATGGCATACCCGAAAACCGGTGATGACAAGGCGATGCTCGCCTTGTAGGGGCTGTCCGCTTTTCTGATTTCAGAAACCGCCTCTGGCTCGCCATCAATTCCGCCGAGAAATTGATCCGGCCTGTCTTTGCCGGCAGCGCGCAATGCTTCCAGCGCGCCCAGCACGACGGCATCGCCGCCAAGCACCACGTCGACATCGGGGTTGGCGACAAGGATCGTTTGCATCGTGGCGAACCCTCCTTCCTTGTTGACCGGCTTCGGTGCGATGTCGGCTACGATTGTCACGCCGAGAATGGCATTCAGGCCATCTCGCATTGCCGTGAACCGAGGGGCCAGGAACTCCATGGTGTCCTGGGTCAGCAGAACGACCTTGGCCTTCCCGCCGAGCTTGGCCTTGATGTGCTCGATCGCTGCGTCAGCTAGCACCTTGCCTGTACGATATTGCGGAGCATTGAGCAGCAACGTCGCGGGTGGAGGCACGATCGTGCCGACAAACGCTCCCGACCAGATCGCCTGCTGAAGCGAGGGGCCGAAAGCCACCGGATCCGAAGACGTGCCCACGATGGCGCCAACCCTCGCCGCGACGAGAGAGTGAACCTGGTCTATGGCCTTGCCGACGTCATTTTCAGCCAGAACTCTTCGATACCCCAAGCCGCGATTTACTGCCGCCAGGGATAGGCCGTGATCAACCCCCTGCAAAAAGTCCCGGTCGTTTTCCTGTACATAGGCCAAAACCTTGCTCAGGCCGACCGGGGCACTGCATGAGGGTGCATTTGGGTCGAAGACGGGAAACACCGCCCGCCTAGTGATGCCTGGGGCACCTTCCTGGGCGCGCGCCGAAGCAAGCCCGGCCATAGAGGAAATGAGCAGCAGAGCTATCGCTTGGCCGAGCAGCCGGGCAGTCCTCCTCTTTAGACCAAACACCGTTTCTCCTCTCGTCAACGCGCATTCGCTTGACGGTAACTTTCTACTGAGTGGCTCAGCTGTCTACAAAACCGCGGTAGCACGCCGTGGTTTTGTCGAAAACACCAAATGAGCCGCGGTCCCCGGTTGGAGATTGCGATACTCTATCTTGCCGCCAAGGCTGACACCCATGGCATTGATGATCCTGCTGCCCACCCCTGTACCTTTGGCGGGCAGGCCCTCGGCCCTCCCGATACCGGCGTCCTCGACCAGCAGCTCCGCTTGTTCGCCCGGCAGTGCTGTGAGCCGTACCTGAATGTCTCCCGCCCCATCGGGGTAGGCATACTTGAACGCGTTTGTAACGAGTTCAGTGACCACCACCCCAAGGTTGATGCAGGCATCTGTCTCGAGTTTGATCGGATCTACCTCGTAGGAGAGCCTTACGCCATGTCCCTGGCTTCGAAGCGACGTTCGCAGGTGATCGAGCAGCCCAGCAAGGTATTCGTCGAGGGCAACCGAGCGGACATCGGAAGAACTGTAGAGCCTCCTGTGCACCAGCGAGATCGCGAAGATGCGGTCCTGGGTTTCGGCCAGTGCATCTTTTGACGCATTATCCCCGACTGCTTTTGACTGGAGAGTTACAAGCGACGAGAGCAGTGCCAGACTGTTCGCGACCCTGTGATTGACTTCCGATAGAAGCACCTCGGCCCGGTCGCGGGCCCTTGCCAGATCTTCAGTTCGGGTGCTGACACGTAGTTCCAAGTCGCTGTTGAGTGCATTGACCTCGTCGCGTGTCTTGCGAAGTTCTCTGGTGTAACGAGCGGCTGCATAGGCAGCCCCGGCAACGACGACGACGATGACAAGCCCGCCGACTGCAGAAACAAGCCGCAGCCATCCGCTGTTGGCACGCTGCTCGGCGACACCGGATGTAAGTCGGTCATCCGCCCGCCCGATAACACCCGAGAAGTACACATTGGCTTCGTCCGTCAGAGCCTTACCTCTGTTCGTTCGGAACAACGCTGAGATCTCTGCATCCCGCTGGTCGCGCTTGAGTGCTATCGTCTGATCGAACTCTCCAAACTTGGCGGCAACGATTGCGGTGAGCCGGTGCAGCGTCGATTGGGAGTCGGGATAGGAAGTCAGCAACGTCTGCAGCGCTTCGAGGTGGCGCTGCGCTTGGGCTTTGGCTGTTTGATATGGTCCCAAATAGATTTCGTTGCCGGTGATCACGAAACCGCGTTCGGACGCCTCAGCCGTCTGCATTGCATTTCTCAATTCAACCGCCGCGACCCGGGTGTTTCGCGCTGCGATCGCATCATCGAAGTAGGATTGCGATCTCTGGCCAAGCCAGAAATTTGTGACCACGATAGCCATGAGCGCAGCAAACCCTATGAGCAGGGAGGCGGACGTTAATCGGACAAGGTTACGGCTGGGAACTGACATCAGCACATTCCTGCCCGATTTCGGGTCCGTGCGCCATCATGTAGTAACGGCCAATGAGGCGCTCGGCGAGCAAGCGATATCTCCCTCACCACACTGGGTGCGCCGCCTGTTCCGGGAGCCCGACAAAAGGATGACGAGGGCAGCATTACCGAGCCACCCTCGCCGATTGGAAGAACAGTAATCGACGTCTGCGCAGTTCACCTCAAGCTCAGTTGCAATTCTTCCGTCAGCACGCGCTCGTTCGGATCGATCGGGCCCAGCTTCCTGACGACCCGGAATCGACCGCGCTCCGCCTGCGCAATGTACATGTTCATGCGAACATGGTGCTGACCGGGAACCATTTCGGCCGGTCCACCTGGTCCCTCGCTGATCCGAGCATGATTGAGCGCCGCGATGACGGCGCCCTGCTCGAGGGTGCCGGATTCCTTCACTGCTGCTTCCCACATCTTGATCGCCCGGTAATGGCCGGTGCAGCCGCTGCCTGCAGTCAACATGGCGCTGCCGGGGAAACGCGCTGTGTAGCGGTTCAAAAGCGCGCGGCCATATGGATCGTCGAGTTCCTGATAGTAGTCGAGGCAGCTGTAGAGGCCCTCGATCTGCTCGGACGGGACGAGGTTGAGAAAGTTCTCGTCAAAATAGGTACAGACGATCCTGCCGCCGCGCTTGCCGAATCCAGCTTTATGCAACTCATCTAGGAACGGCGTCAGCCCCGGCGGAACAATGGTGTTGAACACGACATCGGCACCGCTGACCATGATCTGCTGCACCGTCCGTCGGAAATCGACGGTATCGAGCGGGAAATACTCCTCGCCGACGATCTCGCCGCCATTGGCGCGCACGACCCGGCTTGCCGCCTTATTTAGAATGTGGGGCCAGATATAATCGGCCGACGGCAAATAGAACCTCTTTGCCCCGGTGCTCTTCATCAGCCATGGAATCAGCGGTTCCACCTGCTGCGCCGGCACCGGGCCCGTGCAGAAGATCAAGGGATCGTTTTCTTGTCCCTCATACTGCTCGGTGTAGATGTAGAGCGTTTTGCCCCGGGTGACCGCCTCGCTCTTGATGGCGAGGCGGGTCGAGCTGTAGATGCCGCCAACGACCAAGTCGACCTTGTCGACATCCACAAGTTTGGCGGCGCTTGCCTTGGCCGCGCTGTCGGTGGTCTCGCCATCCTCTATGATGAGCTTCACCGGCCGGCCGAGGAGGCCGCCTTTGGCGTTGATGTCGTCGACAAGCATGGTGGTGAGATTGGCATTGGCGATGCCCATGATGGACAAGGGGCCGGTGAGTTCGGCGATGAGGCCGATCTTAATAGGATTCTGGTTCATCTAATCTCTCCGATATTGTAGGGTTCATCTCCGGGTCTTCGTCGGGCGCGCCGCCGTGCATGGCCGACGGCGCGTAGCGCGAAGGTCAGGCCTCGTAGTGGCCCAGCAGCAGTGCCGCCTGCGGCTTGCCGACATGGCCGGCTTCCTGCAGGATCGCGGGAACCTCCGGATCCGACACGAAATTCTTCCAACCCTCGGCGTCCCAGTCGAAGATGGCCCAGATGCGGTCGGCCTCGCTTGGGTCGCGGAACACGGTTGCGCCGTTCGAGCCGTGCAGTCGGCGCTTGTCGGCGCCCTTGGTGGAAAAGATGTGGATGAAGCGGTCGACGTCCGCCACCTTCGTCGTTGCAAGAAGCATTGAATTTCCTCCTGTCGGTCGCGGCCACCATTGGTCCGTCGACAGGATTAGGATGCGCGCGCCGCAGGGGGCGCACATGGGGTGTATTCCCTATGGCTGCGTTTCGCCTGGCCTGACCAGCCCGTGCTCGACCGCGTAGAGCGCCGCGGCCGCACGGGTAGCCACGCCGATCTTGGAATAGACGCTCTGGATATGGTTATCCGCGGTCTTGGGTGAGATAAGCAGCTTGCGCGCGGCCTCCTTCGCGGTCAGGCCGGCGGCGATCAGACGCAGCACCTCGATCTCGCGCGGCGTCATGCCGGCCAGCGAGCGCGGGGCCGGGCGTCGCGACGGCTGTCCGGCGAAGGACAGTACAGCCTCGGCGGCGTCGGGGCAGATACAGCCCTCTCGAACAGAGGTACGCAGCTGCGCCGCCGCCGCCTCGCTGGACAACGCCTTGCGGTGTGGGCGCTCCTCCCGCGAAGTTTGGTACGCTTCGGCGGCGGCCAGGGTCCTCGCCGCCGGAGAGAGGTCGGAGCCGCCAACTTTGCGGTGATAGCCCGAGCCGTCCAGGCGCTCGTGATGGCGAAGCACGAGCCCAGCAATAGCATCGCCCTGAGGACCGAACGAGGCCAGCGCCCGCTCGCCGTAATAGGCGTGCAACTGTGCGGCGTCCCGCTCGCGGACGGATAGCGGCCCGTTCCGCATCCAGGTTGCCACCGGCACCACCAGTTCGCCGATGTCATGGATGCATCCAGACCAGCGCAGTGCGCGGACATCGGGCTCGGGCAGCCCGAGGCGTCGTGCTCCACCCTCGGCCAGTTCCGCCACCATCCGCGAATGACCTTGTGTGAACGGCATGCGCATGTCGATCATGTCGGCAACGGCAAGGAAAGCCTCGTCGCAAGCCGCCTCGTCCAGCGTCACCGGCGGGTCGGGCTCCAGCGCCAGGATCGTCTCGCGGTCGACCGTCGCGCCGATGCCCTCCATCAGCACGGCGGCGTTGGCGGCGACGAGCCGGGCCAGCTCCGCCTCGTAGGCACCATCGCCACGACTGGCGATGGTCTCGGCCATCGCGTCGATGCCGGCCGCGTCGCTGAGCGCAATAGCATCCTGCGCCAAAGTAATCAGGCGCACGGCGGGCAAGACGTCTTCGCCGCTCAGCCCACGCGGTAGGCCCTTGCCATCCCAGCGTTCGTAGATTTGTCCAAGATTGCGCCGGATCTCGTCGGACAGGCCGAGGCGCACGCCGATCCGCTGCGCAACCTCGCAATGGGCGGTGAGTACCGGGCGGGCCACGGCGAGAGCCTGCGACATCGCGGCCTCGATCGCCTTGGCCTGCGCATCGGGGTCGAGATCATAGTAAAGCCGCTTGAAGGCCTGTACGAAGACCCTGCCTAGTTCCGCGCGGTTGCCCATGTCGAGACCGACGAGATCCTGGCGCAACGCAATTTCATCGCCGAAGGTGGCCGACAGAAGGTCCGTGTCGGCATTGCAGCCGACATAGCGCAGCATCGACTGGTGATACGCATTGCGCCGGATCTGCTCCGAAAGGCCGGCAAGCTCGGCGATCCGCATCGCAAGCACGCAGGATTTCAGGGCGAAGTCGCGGGAATGGCCTGTCGCGAGGTCCGATGCATAAGCGAGGACCATCATGAAGTCCGCTCGGCGTATCGAGACTTCTGGCATCGCATACCCCAATCCGCAGATATGCTATCCTAGCGCGCCCCTAACACCAAGGGCAGAAGTCTGAGCCGGATGTGCATGCTGGAGAGGGCGGGGCAGCGACCGTTTGGAGCCCGTCCGCGGCGGTCTGGGTCGTCGTTATCGGGTCAGTGAAATTTGACTTCGAATGTTCCACCCATTGGGTATTTTCATGCGTAACGCCACGGACGTCTTGACGGACTCGCCGGCAGGTCTAATTTGCGCATTCTCATGTGCCTAGCCCGTCCTTCCCTGTGGCTTGGGTGCATCAACGGCGGTGATTGGGGAAAATCACCGCCGTTTGCATTGGAACCCAAAGAAAACAGGGTTAGAACCCCTCTGGCCGGTCATGCTGTGCAGCGATTGGTCGGTGTAGAGCGTCGATTTACGGTTGGCATGCGCAGCAGGATACCGCGCACAACGGCCTTGGTGGCGTGCTGGACGCGAACACGCGGGCTTTGCTATCACGCTCGACCAGACCGACAACGGCGCCCTTCGGCGTCATCTTGCGCTTCAAGCGGGCTGGCCGTTGCGCTGTGGTGAAAGGTAATCGCGGTCCCCGCGCCCCGATGTGGGTTTCGTTCTACGATCTTGCCTTCGCCGTCAAGCGGGCCACGGCTTAACCTTTTCCGACATCGGGTCGCGAATGCCGTGTATAGATGACGCCGAGTAGCTGGGGCGCGGACACGGCTTTCTTGGGAGAGGCATTGAGGTGCCAACCCAGCATCCATTTGTGCGGGCCGATCTCGCTCAAACACCGTTCCGACCCTGATAGGGAATGGCAGGCCATTCGTTGCACTTGTAGACGCCGGGGCGAGCAGATTCGGGGTCAAGCTTGGTGAGGCGCTCCGGTGGCATTGGCGCATCTGGGAAAAACGGACATTGTGGCCAATGAACGGCCACCAAATGGTCGCGAGCCATCTCGGCGGCATGGTCAATTGGGTTGGTCTTGGTGGAACATTGCGAGATAAATGGGGGCCTTGGCGATCGACAAGCACAGGTCTTGCACACCCCACCTGCGGGCGGTGTGTTGCCAGCGATGGCATCCACTCGATTCTTGCTGAAATTCCGGCTAGCTTGGGCGGCAGATGACTCAGTTCTGGTCGGTGAATCACAATCAGACCGCCCCTCAAGAGGTTGATGGGCAGCACCTTTGGTCCCCCCAGACCAAGGGCAATGGCGCACGAAGTGAGTTCCACAACAGATTTCGGCCGTGCGACGCCTGGCGACCAATCAATCGGCTATACGGGCAGGATTGCGGAATTCGCCTTCACCGTTCCGATCCAATCGAGTTTGGAGACACCGAAACTTATTGGAATCAAGAGGGATGATTTCTGCCGATCTTTTGGATACCACGCCCCCTTCGATCCCTCCTCAAACTTCAACAGGGAGTCTCGGCCCGCTCCGCAAGGCGACATTCCCTACCCGGCAAGTTTCGAAGTCAGACAATCGGGAGGCCTGTCTGACAGGCGTTCCACAGAAGCGATACATTTGAGAATGGCGACCTCATTTTTCACAGCCACGATGGTTTCGAAGCGGCGCGTCGCTCACGGTCCCTCAAGTCGAGAATTCTAAGAGACGTTCAACAATGACCCAGCACACAGAAAACGCTCGAATTCTCATGTACAGCCACGACACGTTCGGGCTTGGCCACTTGCAGCGCTGCCGGACCATCGCGCATTCGCTGGTGGAGGATTTCCGCGGACTTCAGGTGCTTATCATTTCGGGTGCGACTATCGCTGGCGCCTTCGACTACAGAGCCCGTGTCGACTTCGTGAAGATCCCCAGCGTCATCAAGTTGCGCAACGGCGAATACACCTCGCTGGAAAAGGATATTGATCTGCATGAGACGCTGAGGATGCGCCAGTCGATCATCCGCCACACCGCCGAGACCTTCCGGCCGGATATCTTCATTGTCGACAAGGAACCGCTCGGCCTGCGCGGTGAGATTGAGGATACTCTGTCCTACCTCAAGACGCGTGGCACCACGCTGGTGCTTGGCCTGCGCGAGGTGATGGATGCGCCGCACCTGCTCGAGGCAGAGTGGGCGCGCAGGGATGTGATGCGCAAGATTGGCCTGTTCTACGACAAGGTCTGGGTCTACGGGCCGCCGGATTTCTACGATCCGCTGACCGGCCTGGATGTGCCGCCGGCTGTCAGGGCAAAGATGAGTTTCGTCGGTTTCCTGCAACGAAGCTTGCAGCGGAACGAGTTGCCCGGCCACCGGCCCGAGGGCGATTATATCCTGGTCACCACCGGCGGCGGCGGCGACGGTGCCGAATTGATTCACGACGTCATCGATGTCTATCAGCAGGATCCGCAACTGCAGCACAGGGCGCTGATCGTGCTTGGGCCTTACATGCCGGCCCGCAAGCGCAACAAGCTGCTCAAAAAGGGGGCCAAGATCCCCTACATCAAGATGATCGAGTTCGACAACCGCATGGAAGACCTGATTGCCGGCGCCAAGGCGGTGGTGGCCATGGGTGGTTACAACACCTATTGCGAGATATTGTCTTTCGACAAGCCGGCGCTAATCGTGCCGCGCATCGAGCCACGTCAGGAACAACTAATTCGCGCTCGGCGCGCAGCCGAACTCGGCCTCATCGAGCTGCTTTTGCCGCACGAAGCCAAGGACTCCCAGCGATTCGCCGATGCACTCGTGGCGCTGCCGGATCGGCCCCGCCCCTCACAGAGTAATCCGCATCTGACGCTAGAAGGGCTGCCTCACATTTCCGAGATTGTCGCGGAATTGCTCGACCGGCGGGCCGGCCATCACCTTTCGGTCGTTGAAGGAACCAACTGACTTGCAACGTCGCAAGATCGTCGTGGTCCTGAAGGGCTATCCGCGGCTGTCGGAAACTTTTATCGCACAGGAACTGCTCGGTCTGGAACGCGCGGGGTTCGATTTGATACTCGTCGCACTCAGGCGGCCCACCGACGCAAAACGGCACCCCGTCCATGACGAGATCAAAGCGCCGGTCCACTACCTGCCGGAATATCTGCATGATGAGCCGCTACGCGTGCTTCGCTCGCTTTGTGCCTATTTGCCGCGGCCGAGCTTCTGGCGCGCGCTCGGTTCGCTGGTAGCCGATATCTCCCGCGACTTTACGCGCAATCGCGCACGCCGCTTCGGGCAAGCGCTCGTGCTGGCGGCCGAATGGCCGGAAGAAGCGGGATGGTTGCATGCGCATTTCGTGCACACGCCGGCATCGGTGACGCGCTACGCCAGCCAGCTTCGTAGCCTGCCCTGGAGCTGCTCAGCCCATGCCAAGGACATCTGGACTTCGGCGGACTGGGATTTGGCTGGCAAACTTTCCTCGGCCCGCTGGACAGTCACCTGCACGAAAACCGGCTTCGATCGTCTGAAAAAACTCGCCAAAGGCAACTCGTCTGTGCATCTGAGCTATCATGGGCTCGACCTTGATCGCTTCGGAAGTTTTGGCGACGCGCGACAACAGTATGACGGCTCGGAGCGCGGCGGAGCGGTTGTCGTTCTGAGTGTCGGACGGGCCGTCGAAAAGAAAGGTTACGATACCTTGCTGGAGGCCCTTGCCCTCTTGCCTGGCGATTTGGCCTGGCGTTTCGAGCATATCGGCGACGGCGAAGAACTGGAACGGCTCAAGGCGCTGGCGCAAAAACTCGGCCTGGATGATCGCGTCGCCTGGAAAGGGGCGCTTGCGCAGGAGCAGGTGCTTGAGCACTACCGCTGCGCCGACATCTTCGCCCTGGCCTGCAGGATCACCGCGAATGGGGACCGGGACGGCTTGCCAAATGTTCTTGTCGAGGCAGCTAGCCAGCGGCTCGCATGCGTGTCCACCGATGTTTCTGGTGTGCCGGAGCTTATATCGCCCGATGAAACCGGGCTGCTGGTACCGACAAACAGCCCAATCGCCCTGGCACAGGCGCTGGAGCGCCTGATCCGGGATCCCGTCCTGCGCGCCCGCCTAGGCGACGCCGCAGAGCGGCACGTGCGCGGCAATTTCGATCATACGGCGAGCATTGGACAACTCAAGGAATTGTTCGAGCGCGAGTGGCGGGCCATCGATTGAAGCAGCTCCGTGCCTTCCTCTATGTCCAGCACCTGCTCGGTATCGGACATCTCGCTCGCACCAGCCGCGTCGCGGCGGCTCTGGTCGATGACGGGTTTGACGTAACGATCGTGACCGGCGGAGCGCCGGTCGCAGGGTTTCCGGGACCGGGGGTAAAATCTGTAACCCTGCCACCTGTCACCTCCGGTGATGAAACATTTTCCGGACTTGTCGATCTGCAGGGCATACCCGTCGACGATGATTTCAAGAATCGCCGTTCAGAGATGCTGCTCCAAGCATTCCGGGATTGCAGGCCTGATGTCGTGATTGTCGAGGCGTTTCCATTTGGACGCCGGCAGATGCGATTCGAACTCTTGCCGCTGATCGAGGCGATCAACGCGACGTCGCCCAAACCGCTGCTGGCGACGTCCATCCGTGACATCCTTCAGGAGCGCGTGAAGCCGGGCCGAAATGAGGAAACGGTTGATCTCGTCAATACGCACTTCGACCTTGTTATGGTCCACGGCGACCCGGCTTTTGCAACCGTCGACAAGACATTTCCACTGGCCGGGGCGATCAAGGCCGAGGTCACCTACACGGGGCTCGTTGCCGCGCCGCCCTCGCCCCCGGCCTCCGAGCGCTTCGACGTTCTGGTGTCAGTTGGCGGCGGAGCTGCCGGAAGCAGCCTTGTAAGCTCCACCATCGCAGCGGCGCGGAATGCCAAGAACGGTTGGAAATGGTGTTTGATCACCGGCCCAAACCTGCCGAAAGACCAGTTTGACGCGATCGCACACGACGTCACGCCGGGCCTGTCCATCTTCCGGTTCCGCGAGGATTTCGCGAGCCTGCTGACAGCTGCCCGCCTGTCCGTCTCGCAGGCGGGTTACAACACGGTCTGCGATGTCCTGCGCGCGGGTTGTCGCTCCCTGCTCGTCCCATTTGCAGCAGGCGGTGAAACAGAACAAACGGTTCGCGCCCTGCTGCTTGAAGAACTCGGTCTTGCGACGGTTGTTATGGAAAGGGACCTAACGCCTGAAGGTTTGGCGAAAGCGATCGAAGCTGCGCTTGTGGCACCTAGACCATCCGCGCATCGCCTCAATCTGGACGGCGCCCGTCACTCGGCGCAAATCCTGCGCGACCGGCATCGAACATGGTCCCTAAACAGAGGGGCTGATTTCAAGAAAAGCTCATGATCAACAGACGATGGATCCTAACGCGGTTCATCGTTTCGCGGAAACCCTCTGAACCGCTCTACCTCCTTGTTCTGCCGCAAGTCCGAACGGCGAGCCGTTCACATGTTCCTGGAATTTGCTCTAACGCGTGTCGCTTCTGGTGAGCTTCGTGCAAGGCGCTTCAAGGACGTGTATTAATGCCCCAAACCGCTACGCAATTTTGGGCGAAAAGCTAGACAGTTCCAATCAGCATGAAGCGCGTATAATTTTTGGTCGGCAGCTCGCCGGAGAAGCGCACCTCCCGCAGTGCCGCCATTGCTTCGAAGGCTGCCAGCGAAGCCACGCAGTTGACGTGCGTCGGCTCGCTGAAATAATCATTCGATTGCAGCAGAACATTCGTGCCCTGCGGAAGCAGCGCAAGCCAGGCGCGCAGATCGGCTATGTGTTCGCAGCTCGTATTGACGGTCAGGTCGGGACGCCCGGCCGCATAGTCGAGTGCGTACATATCTGCCGTCATGGCCCGGAACCGGTCGCCGGCGTCCCGGTTTAGCGTCAGGGCGACGGGCGCGACTTCGGGATCGATGTCAATGCTGTCGACCGCCGCAATGTCGAAGCGGACATCGTTGAAAAGCATCGCCGACAACACGCCATACCAACCACCCAGAACCCATATGCGCCCGAAGCGCCCGCCGCAGCTGTCGAACAGCCGATCGAGCGCCCACATCTTGCAGGCGACCTGTTTGTGGTTGAACGCGTTGCCCATATCGGCGTTCGGATGCTGGGCGATGACGCGCGCCAGCCCTGCCACGAGAGGTCGGTCGACATAGGCCCCAATTCCGCGCGTGAGGTCCAAGGCTTGCTCGCGCCAGTCCATGCCGGCATTGCGTGGTTGCGTGACATCCATCATATTCGTCTTGTATGGTGGGATTTCGGGCGACACAACGCAATCTTGCCCCCCGCAAGGCCGTTTTGATCCGCGGATTTGATTATGCTGTTAGCCGCTTCGCCATTGCCCGGTGCCGGAGAGAGCCGGCTGCATCTGTCGGGACCATCGGCGTCGTTCGTGCACTGCATCTTCGAGCTTGTCATTGGCGACGCAGAAATTGCCGACACGCCATGCGCCGGTAGCCGCTTCTTCGTCCCGCATCCTTCCAACTAAAGGGTCCACGGTCGCATATGGAACCCAGCCTAGCCCGCTATATCTGGACCCACACGAAAAAGCAGCAGCTTTGGATATTGATGATCGTCGTGCTTTCGATGGTCCCTTATTTCATGTCCTTCGACCTGCCGAAGCTGATCGTCAACGGCCCGATTCAAGGTAAAGGCTTCGACCAAGTGGGCGCGACCCAGCCATTCATGAGGCTGCATTATAGCCTGCCGTTCATTGGCGAGGTCCTGTTCTTCTCCGGTTTTCAGCTCGGCCGCAAGGCGACGCTGTTTGCCCTGAGCCTTGTGTTCCTCCTGCTGGTCGTCATCAACGGCCTATTTAAACTCTACATCAACACCTACAAGGGCCGTCTGGGCGAACGCATGCTGCGGCGTATCCGTTTCGATCTGGTCGATCGTGTGCTGCGGTTTCCGCCGATTTATTTCAAGCGGGTGAAATCGGCCGAAGTGGCGACCATGGTGAAGGACGAGGTGGAGCCGCTGGGCGGCTTTATCGGCGACGCCTTTCTGCAGCCGGTACTGCTCGGCGGTCAGGCGCTGACCGCCATGCTCTTCATCATGGTCCAGAACGTCTGGCTCGGACTGATAGCGGTCGTGATCGTGACGATCCAGATCGTGCTCATCCCGCGAATGCGGCGGCGGCTGCTCGTGCTCGGGCGCCAACGGCAATTGACGGCGCGTGCACTTTCGGGCCGGGTTGGCGAAATTGTCGACGGTATCGGCGCGGTTCACGTCCACGATACATCAAACTACGAGCGCGCCGACATAGCTGCCCGGCTCGGGCTCATATTCAAGATCCGCTTCGATCTTTACCAATGGAAATTCATGGTAAAGTTCCTCAACAATTTTCTCGCGCAGCTCACGCCCTTTCTGTTCTACATGATCGGCGGTTACCTAGCCATTGAGGGTCGGCTGGACGTCGGCCAGCTCGTGGCCGTGATCGGCGCCTACAAGGACCTGCCCGGACCGATGAAGGAACTGATCGACTGGGATCAGGATCGGCAGGATGTCCAGGTCAAATATCAGCAGGTGGTTGAACAGTTCACTGTGGAGGGTCTCATTGCGCCTACAATCGGGGCGTTGGCGATCGACGATCCCGATCCGATGACCGCCCCCCTGTCGGCAATCGGTCTGTCCATAGCAGACGATGGCGGTGCGATCCTTCTCAACCGTGTCTCCCTCCAGGTCAAGCCGGGTGAGACGGTGGCGCTGGTCAGCACTGCAACAGGCGGAGCCGAAGCGCTTGCAGAAGCCTTTGCGCGGCTGAACTGGCCCGACAGCGGAAGGATCGTTTCGGGCACCGACGACCTGCTTGAACTCCCCGAAGCGGTGACCGGACGGCGCATGTCGTATGCCTCGTCGGATGTTTTCCTGTTCCAGGCAAGCCTCCGCGATAACTTGCTCTACGGGTTGAAACATGCGCCGCTGACACCGGTGACTTACGACGGTGCAGCGGCAGACCAACACCGCTGGAACATCGAAGAGGCGCGCCGGTCTGGCAATCCGGATCTTGATATCCGTAGCGACTGGATCAACTATGCTTCCGCCGGCGCCACCGGCCCGCACGACCTCTTTGAAGCCGTGCGCCGGGTGCTCGACGCGGTTGTTCTGTCGCGCGACATTCTGGACCTTGGCTTGCGCTCTTCGGCCGACCTCAAGCGTCACACGGAACTTGCCAAGCGCATCGTCGAACTGCGTGCGGCGTTGCGAACCCGGCTTGAACAGGAAGGGCTGAGCGGACTGGTGGTTCCTTTCGAACCGGGCGCCTACAACAAGGAAGCGACAATCGGCCAGAACCTGCTCTTCGGCGCTGCGGCCGGCCCTGAACTGGCGGATAGGGCGCTGGCTGCCAACCCCTATTTTGCTTCTGTGCTCAATGAAGCCGGTCTCGACCGCACGCTCTACGAAATGGGCATGGAGATCGCCGAACAGGCGATCGAGCTGTTTGCCGACCTGCCAGCCGATCACCAGTTTTTCCAGCAGCTCGCCTTCATGAGCGCCGAGGAGATACCGGCCTACGAAACCTTGCTGCAACGGCTCAAGAACCGTCCCTACGAGGCGGTTTCGGAGACCGACCGCGCCATGATCGTTAGCTTGAGCTTTGCCTACATCGAGCCCCGGCACCGCTTCGGCCTTTTGAGCGATGAGCTGATGAGCAAGATCGTCACTGCCCGCAACCGGTTCTATGAAAACCTGCCGACCGAGCTGCATGACGCGATCGAACGGTACGATCCGGGCAAATACATTGCCGCCGCTACTGTCATGGATAATGTGCTGTTCGGGCGTCTGGGCAACAATCACCCCGACGCGCCGGACCGCATACGCTCCATCCTCTATGACCTTCTTGACGAGCTGGGGCTTTATGGCGAGCTTCTCAATGTCGGCCTGGATTTCAACGTCGGCGCCGGCGGCAGGCGGCTGACCGGTGGACAGCGACAGAAGCTCGACGTTGCCCGAGCGCTGCTCAAGCGTCCCGATTTTCTCATTCTCAACCGGCCGCTGTCGGCGCTCGATCAACGCATGCAAGATAAGGTGTTGCGGAACGTTCTCGAGGAAGCCAGACGCGACGACCATTCGCCGGCAATTGTCTGGGTGGTGACGAATCCGTCCATGGCGATGATGTTCGATCGCGTCATCGTGTTCGACTCGGGTGAATTGGTGGAAGACGGAACACACGAGACACTTTTGGCAGGCGGCGGCGTCTTCAAGGAACTGGTGTCGTAGAGCGACGTCCCGGATACGGAACCAATTCCATCTGGGCGCGCGTTGCTCTAATCTGGCAAACGCGAATTTTGAGGTTTGCGACAATGCTGCTCAAGGATGAAGTTGGAATGCTGCAACGCGTTCCCTTGTTTTCTGGCATTGAGTTGACAAAGCTCAAACTGCTTGCGTTCACCTCCGATCGCGTGAGCTACGGCGCGGGCCAGATCCTTTTCCGGCAGGGCGACGAGGGAGATGCCGCCTATGTCATCCTTTCAGGCAAGGCAGATATTCTGGTCGATTCCGACAGAGGGCCGTTAAAAGTAGCCGAAATGGCGCCAAATTCGATTGTTGGCGAGATCGCCATACTGTGCAACAGCTCGCGCACAGCCACCGTCAGAGCGGCAAGTCAGCTGGAAGCCTTGAGAATCCGCAAGGATCATTTCCTGAGACTCATGAAGGAGTCCCCGGAAATGACCATCGAGATATTGCGGGTCCTTGCCGATCGCCTAAGCCACACCACCGCCGATCTGATCGATGCACGAAGTGCCAAATAGCCAATGAGATGCGGTCGACGCTCCCCGTCATTATAGCGCAAGCCTCAGGCTGAGAAGGTCACTGGAGGACATCGGCAAATTTCGGGCGGAAAACGGTTCACACTTTTCCTGGTGCTCTAGCGGCAGTTGTTTGGCTACGATGAGCGACGGGACTGCGAAGGGGCTACCATGGACGACGACGTTTTCCTGGTCAGGTTTTGGGGAGTGCGCGGCAGCATCCCGGTATCGGGGCCAGAATTCTCTCGCTATGGCGGCAACACAAGCTGCATTGAGATGCGCTGTGGTAAGCATACGCTTCTGTTCGACGCGGGCTCTGGCCTGCGGCCTGCCGGCGGGGCGCTTCGGACGTTGGGCGTGACCGATTTCGACCTACTTTTCACGCATTGCCACTACGATCATATCATCGGGCTGCCATTCTTTGCGCCGATCTACGACCGGAGCGTCACGGTTACGCTTTGGTCCGGGCACCTTGCCGGGCGCATGACGACCCGGCAGATGGTCGATGCATTCATCCGGCCGCCTTGGTTTCCGGTGAAGCTGGAGGCCTGCAAGGCAAGCCTCGACTGCCGCGACTTCGTGGCCGGAGACGCGCTTCGGCCCCGCGAAGGGGTGGTGGTCCGGACGGGCAGTCTTGTTCACCCAGGCGGCTGCATCGGCTACCGGGTCGAATGGGGTGGCCGTGTGGTGTCGGTGATCACCGACACTGAGCACGAGCCCGACAAACTCGATCCCGCAGTGCTCGGCCTGATCCAAGATGCCGACCTCGTCATCTACGATTGCACCTACACCGATGAGGAAATGGAACGCCGCCGCGGTAACGGGCACTCGACATGGCAACAGGGGATCAAACTCTGTGGCGCCGCCGGTGCGCGAGGGCTTGCGCTGTTTCATCACGATGCGACACGCACCGACGAGGAACTGGATGAGATCGAGAAACTGGCCAAAGACAGGTTTACCGGCGCATTTGCGGCGCGGGATGGGCAGACCCTCGAATTTCCAGTCTCCTTGCCCAAAAAGCGGTGAGCGAGCTATCTTCCCTTACCTGCGCAGCGCCCGATCAATGTCCTGATTGGAAGCCATACGCAGGAGTCAATCTGTGCAGTGACCGTGAACAGCCGTTCAAGGAAAAGCCAGGCCGATTCATCGTGTACGAGATGATGAGTGAGCAGGCCGACCGGTTCGTCGTCGAATGCATCCTGCAAGCGCGCGACGATTGCCTGGATCAATAGACCGTGGTCGCGGCAGCCGCGCGTGCCATGCCAATCCATGATGTCGACATTGCAGTTGATGACCGCCAGTGAAGCCGGGTCCGGGGGCCCGAAGACCGACAATGCCGCAAATCCTATCGATCCAAGGTCGGATACCAGGCCGGCGTCGATCCTGTTCCAGGGGGGCACGAGCATCGGGACGGTTCGCGCGCCGTGCAGGCCCGTTAGGTGCGACAGCCCGCCAGCCAGTTCTTCAAGAACGGCCTCGCCTGGCCGATGGGCGCCGAGCTCCTGCTTTTTGTGACCCTCGGGAGCATGATTTCGATGCACCCAGCCATGCATGGCCACTGTGGCATGCGGCGCCTCGTCTAGCCGGGCAGCAAGCTTCTCATCCGTAAGGGCCGGAATGACGGCCAGAGTGACCGGAACGGTGAACTCACCCGTGAGGTCGAGCAGCCGATCAAGCGCCGGCGTCGGATCCACGGCATCATCGTCGCGCAGCCAGAACTCTGCCTTGCGACCGGCCCGTTGCCGGCCCGCCAATTCTTCCACCAAGGGCTGCCAGACTCGATCGCAGGATGTCATGAAACCGAGACCTTCGAAAGAAGTTCGACCAGGCGCGCCGCTGCAATGCCGAGGGAACGTTCTTCAAGGATGAAACGTCTGGCTTCTGCAGCCATGATGGTTCTCTCGTCTTTACGGGCCAGAAGCCTTTCAATGGCAGAAGCGAAGGCGGCCACATCTCGCGGCGGGGTGAGAAACCCGGTCTGGCCGTCTCGCACGACTTCCGGCACGCCGGCGATGTCCTGAGCCACCACCGGAAGACCGGCGGCTTGTGCTTCAAGATAGGCAACGCCATAGGCCTCCCCGTAACCCGGCCAGACGTAAATTCCTCCCCCATAGAGGACATCCGGCACGGCGGCTGGATCGATCGCGCCGAGCCATTCGATACGCTCGGCGGCGAAGCCGGCGAATTGCGCCTTGACCTCGTCACGGGCAGGCCCGTCGCCGACGACCGACATCGTCCAGGGCAAATGGCCAATCTGACCCAGCGCTTGCGCCAGCATGCGATAGCTTTCGACTTTGTCGCCCTGGCGCATCATGGCAACAGCAACGAGGCGCGTCGGGCAACCTCGTGCCGGCAGTTTATGGAAGACCGATGTGTCGATGAAGGGTGACAGCATATCAACCGCGACCTCAGGTATCGCATCTGCCAGTCCCTGACGATCTCTTTGCGTGAAGCAGATGTTCAGCGCCGCCTGTTGGACCGCTTGGACGACCAGCGCTTGTGTATCAGCCCACAAACCGGCATTGCGGCGCCTCGAATAGGAAGCTTCGGCTGTCACATATGGGACAGCAAAGGTCGACGCCAGCCCGGGCCCGATCAGGTCGGGCGCCTTGTAATAAGGATGATAGCAGAACCATAGATCGGGCTTGCCATCACGATCCCAAAGCCGCGTCAGCCGCGCGGCTTCCTCTTTGGCCTCTATCTTGAGCGCATCGAAACGTTCCGGCTCCGGTTCGCGTAGATAGAAGCGCAATTCGGATGCCAGTTCGACGCTGTGTCCTCCATGCTCCAGCGCCTTGACCAGCGTGCGTGCCATCTGGCGGTCGCCGGAGGCAACGGAATGATTGGGTGACTTCAGCGGCGCGTAGAAGGCAATTCGCATTGCGCGACCCTATCATCGGAAAGCATGCGCAAGTCAAATTCAAGCACCATCGACTGCACCTCCAAGCAGTGGAATGTGCTATCTGATACTCATGGAAACAGCTGCCGCCTCGGACCCGTTTGTCGCTTCTCTGCCGGTCTTCGCAAAATTCGAAAGCGTTGCCGACATCGACAACTATCGGCCCCTCCCCGATGGTTGGGCGCTGGCCACCGCCGACATTGTCGGCTCGACCAAGGCGATCGAGACGGGACGCTATAAAACGGTCAATATGGCCGGCGCCAGTGTCATTTCGGCCCTCCTCAACGCGCTGGGTCGGCAAGACCTTCCCTTTGTCTTCGGCGGCGATGGGGCGCTCGTCGCCTTTCCCGGCTCGGCGATGGAGCCCACCCGCAAGGCGCTGGCGGCTGTCCAGAGATGGGTGGCGGACGAACTGGACCTAAGCCTGCGTGCCGCAATCGTGCCGATAAAGGATATTCGAGCGCAAGGCCTCGACGTTCGCGTGGCAAGGTTCCAAGCATCCGATGCCGTCTTCTATACCATGTTCGCCGGCGGTGGCGGCAGTTGGGCGGAAGCCGAGATGAAAGCAGGGCGCTTCCGTATCGATCCTGCTCCGGCCGGCGCACGGCCGGACCTGACCGGCCTGTCCTGCCGCTGGAACCCGATCGAAACCCGTCATGGCGAAATCGTCTCGATCATAGCCACTCCGGGGTCGTCGCGCGATGTGCGCGGTTTTCAGTTTCTGGCGTCCGATATCATCGCCATTGCCGGCAGACAGGAACGCGATGGCCACCCGGTGCCGGTGAATGGGCCGAGTTACAGCTTGCTGCCCGCCGGCCTCGATATCGAGGCGCGAGCCACGGCGCCGGTGGGACGGCGATGGCTGTCGAAGCTGTGGATAGTGTTCCTGATGGCGCTTACGGCCGTCGCGGATAGATATGGCTGGACCGTCGGCGGTTTCGATCCGAAGATCTACAAACGCGACGTGGCCAGCAATTCGGATTTCCGGAAATTCGACGACGGCTTGAAGATGACCATCGACGTTGATGCTGATGTGTTGCAACGGATAGAGAACCGGCTGAAACAGGCGGAAGAGGCCGGCATCTGCAATTATGGCCTGCATCGCCAGAAATCGGCCTTGATGACATGCCTCGTCGCCTCGCCGCTGCACCGCGATCATGTTCATTTCATAGACGGTGCGGCTGGCGGCTATGCGATGGCTGCTGCAGACCTGAATGCAAAGTTGCCGGTCGGATGACGGCTTGCGAGAATCCACTTTCCGCAATATGCCTCGGCCATGGTTCTGTGGGACTGGTAAGCCGCGCCTGACACCGGCCATCCTGTCCCAACTAACGGGAAAGCAGATTTGGACGCTTCACGATCTTCGGCATATGACCGTCTGCTGAACCGTATCTCGGCGCACACCGCGCATGTCGGCGTGATCGGATTGGGCTATGTCGGGTTGCCGCTCGCGATTGCGGTCGCACGCGCCGGCTTCCCGGTTTTCGGCTTCGACATTGAAGCCCAGAAGGTCGAGAGCCTGAACAACGGCCAATCCTACATTGAGGCGGTGACGTCGACAGCCCTCGCCGGCCACGTGGCGAGTGGACGGTTCCGCGCCACAGCGGATTTTGCCGAACTGTCGACCTGCGACATCATCATCATCTGCGTTCCGACACCGCTGACAAAAAACCGTGAGCCGGACCTCTCCTTTGTCAGGAACACGACTGGCATCATCGCAAAGCATCTGCGTCTCGGCCACCTCGTCGTGCTGGAATCTACCACCTATCCCGGCACCACCGACGATGTGATCAAGCCCATACTGGAAGAAACCGGCTTGCAGTCGAAGTTAGACTTCTTCCTCGGCTTCTCGCCCGAACGCGAGGATCCCGGCAACCGCAACTTTGAAGTCGCGACGATCCCAAAGGTCGTGGCAGGTGACGGCATTGAAGCGGCGACGCTCGTGCAGGCTTTCTACCAAGGGGTCGTCAAAACCGTCGTTCCGGTTTCCAGCACGGCAACCGCAGAGGCAGTCAAGCTGACGGAAAACATATTCCGGTCAGTCAACATAGCCCTCGTCAACGAATTGAAGGTCGTGCTCGGCGCGATGGGCATCGACATCTGGGAGGTGGTCGAGGCGGCCAAGAGCAAGCCCTTCGGCTACATGCCTTTTTATCCAGGCCCCGGATTGGGCGGGCACTGTGTTCCAATCGATCCCTTCTACCTGACGTGGAAGGCGCGCGAATACGAACTGCCGACCCGCTTCATCGAGCTGGCGGCAGAGATCAACACTGCTATGCCGCGTCACGTGGTCGATGAACTGGCCAAAGCACTGGACCGCCGCTGCGGCAAGGCGCTCAGCCGCTCGCGCATTCTCATCATCGGGCTCGCCTACAAGAAGAATGTGCCCGACATCCGCGAAAGCCCCTCATTGCGGCTCATCGAACTTATCGAGGAATGGGGCGGCAAGGCGGAATTCCACGATCCGCATGTTCCCGAGATCCCGACCACACGGGAGCATATGGCCCTCAGGGGGCGCCGCTCGCTCGAGTTGACCGAGGCGGTGGTGAAGGATTTCGATGCTGTCGTCGTTGCAACCGACCATGACGCGATCGACTATAAGGCTGTCGCTGATCACGCCCTTCTGATCGTCGACACACGCAATGTTTTTGGCCGTCTTGGGCTGCTCCGAGAGACGGTGGTGAAGGCCTGACAAGCGCCCCGGTGGCGACTTTGCCGATGTCAGGAACGTGATTGCACTCCGGCCGCAGCTTCGCCACATAAGGCCGCAAGGCATGAATGCAGTTAAGCCTGTACCTTGGTTGCAACGACAGTCATTCGGGAATTCCTTCGCCTTTGCCGCCGCACGCGACCGTTGACTTGGGGTATCTTTGGGTCGCTGGCGGACTGTGTTATGGCGGATCGCAGTCGACGGGTTTCGAGGTGGTATGAGCATGGCGCGAGCAGAAATTTCCACAATTCTCATGGATAAGGTTGCCGACTGGCTTACTCAGTCGGCGCTGGCAGGCAACGAGCTGGAAACACTGGTAAAGGGGTTTTGCGAGCGGCTGGCTGCTGCCGGCCTGCCGTTGAAGCGGGTGCATTTGAGCTTTTCGATGCTTCATCCGCTCTATGACGCGCTCGGCTTCACCTGGCTTCGCGGCCAAGGCATGGAAGTGGAAGGCTTCCGCAAAAAGGACGGCGTTCATTCCGACACGTTCCTGACCAGCCCATACTACCATCTGCTCAGCAACAAGCTCGACCATCTGCGGCGTCGTCTCGACCCGTCGGTCCCGTCGGAATTTCCTGTCTTCGATGAACTCAGGCTTATGGGCGTCACCGACTACATGGCTTTCGTCCATCCCTTCAACGGCAATACCAGTCAGGGCATGATCGGGTCCTGGTCGACCGACAGTGCTTCAGGTTTCAGCGACAGCATGATTTCGGCGCTGCTGCGTATCCAAAACCATCTCGCCATCGCAACCAAAATGGCGGTGCTCACCAAGCTGGCCGACAACATGATGACCACTTATCTCGGCGGCGACGCCGGCAGACGCGTGCTGGACGGCCAGATCAAGCGCGGCGAGGGCGATACAATCCGGGCCGCACTGGTCATGGCCGACATGCGCGGGTCGACACGGCTTGCCGAAACGTCGGGCCGCGAAATCTACATCGATACGCTGAACCAATTTTTCGACGCCATTGCCGCACCTTTCAATCGCAAAGGCGGGCAGATCATGAGTTTCATAGGTGATGGCTTCATTGCCGTCTATCCTTGCGAAAGGCATCGCTCGCAGTCCGAGATCGCCTGCCAGGCTGCTCTGGCGGCAGCGCACAAGGCCACTGCGCGCATGATGGAGCTCAATCTGCGAAGAAAGGAAAAAGGGTTGTCCGACATAAAATTTGGCATCGGCCTGCATGTCGGCAACGTGATGTTCGGCAATGTCGGGCTTACCGACCGGCTCACATTCTCCGTGTTTGGCTCGGCTGTAAACGAGGTCCAGCGTCTCCAGACCCTGACCAAGAAATACCCGCACCGCGTTCTCGCCAGCAAGGACTTCGCCAGCTATTGCGGCGCCAACAGCTGGCTGACGCTCGGCAGCGAGGAACTGGCGGGGCTCAAGCAGAAGCTGACGGTGCTTTCACCAGATCTGTCGGGCGCTCTCGCGCTCGATGAAGAGAGTGCGCTGGAGGCGATCTCCGACCGGAGATCGGAGGCAGAGCAGGTCATGCTGCTTCATCGCGATGCCGCACGGCTGTCGCCGGGCGACCCGAGGAAGCTCCAGTAGCCCGGCCCAATCTGATCCGAACACCTTGTTATGTCGGTCGCCCGGTTCGCCGCTGGCAACCCTTTCGAATCCAAGTTGCTCTAAGCCTGCAATACGCTAGTCTCACTTTCTGGTTTGCCGCCCGGCAGGCCGGCAAAGTGGGCTGGTGAGAATGAATTCGGGCGTTGATCTGCTGCGGGTCGAAGATGTTGGCATCTCTTTTGCCATTATCGGGGGACCCTTGCATGCAGTCAGGCGGGCAAATCTTCGCGTCCTTCCCGGCAAGGTTACCGCGCTTGTCGGCGAGTCCGGTTCCGGAAAATCAGTTCTCAGCCAGGCAGTGATGGGCATTTTGCCGAACACAGCCCATGTTCGTGGCCGTATCCTGTTTTCCGATCCTGAAAAGCCCGGCACGACACAGGATATCCTGCAGATGCCGCGCGATGGACCCGAAATCCGGGCGTTGAGAGGCAGCCGCATCGGCAAGATCTTTCAGGAGCCGATGACATCGCTTTCGCCGCTGCACACGATCGGCAACCAGGTCAGCGAATCGCTGCAGATCCATACGCCCATGGCTCGGGCAGAGCGCAAGGCGCGGACCGAGGAAATGCTCAGCCTTGTCGGCTTTCCCAATCCCAAGCGCGCCTATGACATGTATCCATTTGAACTTTCGGGAGGATTGCGTCAGCGCGCCATGATCGCCATGGCGCTTATCTGCCGGCCCGCCCTGTTGATCGCCGACGAGCCGACGACGGCGTTGGACGTCACCATCCAGGCGCAAATCCTGCAACTGCTGCGCGAGCTTCAGAGCAAGCTGAATATGGCGATGCTGCTGATCACCCACGATCTGGGCGTGGTCGCCAATGTCGCCGACGAGGTGGTCGTCATTTACCATGGCGAGATCATGGAAGCGGGACCTGTCGAGGCGATATTCCGCCGGCCAGGTCACCCTTACCTGAAGGGCCTGATGGCAGCCGTTCCGCATTTCGACCTGAAGCCTGGTGAACGGCTAAAGGCGCTGCGCGAGGTGCCGGTGAATGTCGAGAACCTGCTTGGCAAACAGACGGCGCCGGCATCGAAGGGGCCGCACGACATCCTGCTATCGGTCAGGGACCTGACAAAAACCTTCACCATCCGCAAGTCGGGATGGTTCGGCGGCGATCATCAAACCTCAGTTCGCGCCGTGGACGGCGTGAGCTTCGATATCATCCGGGGTGAGTGCCTGGGTCTGGTCGGCGAAAGCGGCTCCGGCAAAACCACCGTCAGCAAGATGCTCATGCGAGCTGTCACACCTAGCGGCGGCTCTGTGCTTTTCAATGGCCGCGATGGACCGATCGATGTGTTGGGAGGCGACAGAGCCGCCCTGCGCCTGCTGCGCGCGAAGATCCAGATGGTATTTCAGGATCCGGTTTCATCGCTTTCACCTCGCATGACGGTGGAGAACATCTTGAGCGAGCCGTTGGAAATCCATCAACGAGGTAATGCCGCGTCCCGACTAGCCACGGTGAAGAGCCTTATGCAGGCAATCGGGCTCGATCCGCGCTTCATCAAGCGCTATCCGCACAGTTTCTCCGGTGGGCAGCGTCAGCGTATCGGCATCGCGCGCGCGTTGGCGCTGGGGCCTGAACTGCTGATTTGCGACGAGCCGGTTTCGGCGCTCGATGTCTCTGTCCAGGCGCAGATTCTGAACCTCCTGAAGGACCTGCAGAAGGAACTGGGCCTGACTTACCTATTCATATCCCACAACCTAGCGGTGGTGGACTACATGGCAGACCGCATCGCGGTGATGTGCGGGGGGCGTATCGTCGAGCTTGCGCCGCGCGAAATTCTGCTTAGGAAACCGGTCCATCCCTACACGCGCTCACTGGTCGCCGCAGTACCCTTTCCCGATCTCGACAGGCCAATGGATTTCAAGACGCTGAAGCTCAGCGGTGCTTCCGACAAGAGCGCATGGGGACCGCAATTCCGCGACGAGGGCGACGAGGATGTGCTGTCGCCGCTCGACCTTGGCGGCGGCCACCTCGTGCTGGCCCGACGTTCGGCCAATGTCAGCGAGCTACGATCTTGATCAGCCGGCGCACTGCCCTTGGGCTCATGGCTTCGGCATTTGTGCCGGGCACGTTACGCGCAGGCGATCTGGAGCCGGAGTTTCTTCAGCCGCAGCTCACGGCCAGGGCGCTGCCGGCACTCGCCGAACGCCTGCCCAAGAGCCCGCGCGTATTGAATCTGGCTGCGATGGGCCGGCAACCCGGCCAGTATGGCGGCACGCTGCGCACGATCATCGGCAGCCAGAAAGATATCCGGATAATGACGATCTATGGGTATGCTCGCCTGGTCGGCTATGACGAAAAGCTTAACATGCAACCCGACATCCTCGAAAGTTTCGACGTCGCGCATGATCGTGTCTTCACATTCAAGCTGCGGGTAGGACATAAATGGTCTGACGGCAGCCTGTTGACGTCGGAAGATTTCCGCTATTGCTGGGAAGATGTCTGGCTGAACGATGAGCTGTCGCCAGGCGGGCTTGCTCCGGGCCTGGTGGCAGATGGCAAGCCGCCACGCTTCGAGATCGTCGACCCGTTGACGGTCCGCTACAGTTGGGAGGCGCCAAATCCCGACTTCCTGCCCAAGCTCGCTGCTGCCTCGCCGCTATCGCTTGTTCTGCCGGCCGCCTATCTCAAGCAGTTCCACAAGAAATACCAAGATCCGTTCCGGCTCGCCGGCCTAATGACGGAGAACCGGGTCCAGAAATGGACGCTCCTGCATATCCGCATGTCGCGGCAGTATCGCCCGGAGAACCCGGAGTTGCCGACGCTCGATCCCTGGCAGAACCGGACCAAGCCGCCGGCTGAGCAGTTCATCTTCGAGCGAAATCCGTTCTTTCATAGAATAGACGAGAATGGCAGGCAGTTACCCTATGTTGACCGGTTTGTCTTGAATGTCAGCTCATCGGCGATCATTTCCGCCAAGACCGGTGCGGGTGAGAGCGACCTGCAATGCATGGGCATCGACTTCGCCGATTACTCTTTCCTGAAGGATACGGAGAAGCGTTACCCGGTGAAGATGCATCTGTGGAGACGCACACAGGGTTCCCGGCTGGCGCTGCTGCCCAATCTGAATTGTGCCGACAAGGTATGGCGCAGCCTTTTTCGTGACGTGCGCGTGCGCCGCGCCCTTTCCCTCGCTGTGGACAGGCGCGAGATCAATTTGGCAGTATTCTACGGATTAGCGCGGGAAAGTGCCGATACGGTCCTGCCGGAGAGCCCGCTCTACCGGCCGGAATTCGCGAAGGCCTGGGTCGCCCATGATCCCGACCAAGCCAACGCGCTGCTCGACGAGGTCGGGCTTCAAAAACGCGACGATGATGGCCTGCGTGTACTTCCGGATGGACGCCCGGCGCAGATCATAGTGGAAACGGCCGGCGAAAGCACGCTGGAAACCGACGCGCTCGAACTCATCACCGATCACTGGCGTCAGATCGGCATCGCCCTGTTCGTCCGCACTTCGCAGCGCGACATCTTCCGCAGCCGCGCGCTTGGCGGCCAGATCATGATGTCGATGTGGTCGGGCATCGACAATGGCGTGCCGACCTCCGACATGAATCCGTACCAGTTGGCCCCCACCATCGACGACCAGCTGCAATGGCCGCTGTGGGGCGCTCACTACCTGTCTCGTGGCACGCTCGGTGAGGCGCCCGATCTTCCGCCTGTGGTCGAGTTGATGGCTCTGCTCAAGCGCTGGAACGCATCGACCGAGGCCGCGGAGCGCGCCGAGATCTGGAATTCAATGCTGTCGATCTATACCGATCAGGTGTTTTCGATCGGCACGGTGAACGGAACGCATCAGCCGGTTCTGGCGTCCTCACGGCTGCGCAATCTGCCTGACAAGGCCCTCTACGGCTATGACCCGACCGCCTATTTCGGTGTCTACATGCCCGATACATTCTGGCTTGGAGAGTCCTGAGCGTGTTTCGATATATTGTCTGGCGCATTGCTGTGATGGTTCCAACGCTGCTGATCATATCGGCCCTGGTGTTCACGATCATCGAGCTCCCCCCAGGCGACTATTTCGATAGCTATGTTTCCGAGCTTCGGGCCCAGGGCGAAGCGGTAGATTCCGACCGCATCCAAATGATGCGGAAGGAATATGGTTTCGACCAGCCGCCGGTCATTCGCTACTTCTACTGGGTGGGCGGGATGCTGCACGGCGATTTCGGCTATTCCTTCGAATATGAGCTGCCGGTTCGCGACGTCGTCGGGGACCGAATGTGGCTGACCGTGCTGGTTTCCTTCGTCACGATCATCTTCACCTGGCTCATCGCCTTTCCGATCGGCATGTACTCCGCCACTCATCAATACAGTTGGGGCGACTACGGCCTTACTCTGTTCGGGCTTCTCGGCCTGGCCATTCCGAATTTCATGCTGGCGCTGATCCTGATGTATTTCGCCAATATCTGGTTCGGCACCTCCATCGGTCATCTCATGGACCCGCAATATCTCAGTGAGCCAATGAGCTGGGCCAAGGCGAAGTCGATCCTCGCCCATCTGTGGATCCCGGTCTTGATCATCGGCACCGGCGGCACGGCAAGCATGATCCGGCGCCTGCGCGCCAATCTGCTCGATGAGCTTCACAAGCAATATGTCGTGACCGCGCGCGCCAAAGGCCTTCATCCCTTCAGGGCGCTCGTCAAATATCCGCTGCGCATGGCACTAAATTTCTTCATTTCCGACATCGGCTCTATCTTGCCGGCCATCATCTCCGGTGCCGAAATCACCGCGATAGTGCTGTCTTTGGAAACGACGGGGCCGATGCTGATCAGAGCGCTGCAAAGCCAGGACATGTATCTGGCAGGGTCTTTCCTGATGTTCCTTGCCTTTCTGACCGTGATCGGTGTCCTGATTTCCGACCTGGCGCTGGCGCTGCTTGATCCACGAATCCGTTTGCAGGGCGGCAGCACCAAATGAACAAGCAATCGCCCCTGCCCGCTCCGGGTGCCCCACTGCAACACTATGTTTCCATCGCGCCCTTTGACCTGCAATCGGTCGAGGCGATGACGGCCGAGCAGTCGAAGGTCTTTCAGGCGTCGCAGTTGCGGCTGATGTGGTGGAAATTCCGACGGCACCGGCTTGCTCTTGTATCCGGCATATTTCTGGCAGCGCTCTATTTCGGGATACTGATCTGCGAATTCATAGCGCCCTACAATCTGCACACGCGCAACATGGACTACATTTATTCGCCGCCGCAGCGGGTACACCTGTTCCACAACGGCCAGCTTGTCGGGCCCTTCGTCTATGGTCGCCAGATGACGCTGGATATGGACACACTCAAGCGCAACTACATCGACGAACAGGATGACGTTCAGCGGATTCGCTTCTTCTGCAAAGGCGACAGGTACCGGTTCTGGGGCCTCCTCGAAGGTGACAGGCATTTCTTCTGTCCTGCCGAAAATGGCCAGCTCTTTCTGGCCGGCACGGACAGGCTGGGGCGCGACGTGCTCTCGCGTATCATCTATGGCGCACGCATTTCACTAACAATCGGCCTGGTCGGCATCAGTTTCAGCTTCCTGCTTGGCATTGTCATAGGCGGACTGGCTGGGTATCACGGCGGTATCTTCGACCTGATCGTTCAACGGATAATCGAAGTTCTGCAATCGATCCCCAGCATTCCGCTATGGCTGGCTCTGGCGGCGATCATGCCGATAACTTGGAGCCCAATCCTGATCTATTTCGGCATCACCGTCATCCTCGGGCTGCTCCACTGGACCGGACTGGCGCGGGCCGTGCGTTCAAAGCTTCTGGCCTTGCGCGAGGAGGATTACGTTCTGGCGGCACAATTGATGGGCGCCAGCAGCAGCCGCATTATCCGGCGGCACCTCATCCCCGGCTTCATGTCGCATCTGATCGCGACCGCCACGATCTCCATACCCGGCATGATCCTGGGCGAGACGGCGCTGAGCTTCCTTGGGCTGGGCTTGAGGCCACCGACAACCAGCTGGGGCATCCTGCTAACCGAGGCGCGCAGCGTCAGCGTGATCGCGTTCTATCCATGGCTACTTTTGCCGATGCTCCCGGTCGTTCTCGTCATCTTGGCGTTCAACTTCCTCGGCGACGGCCTGCGGGACGCCGCAGACCCCTACAAGTGAGATCGCTATTCAGGCGGCACGCTGTGCCGCCTGTTCCACCCGTTATGATCCCTGCGGCCGTACTTGTTGCAGTGTTCATCGTCCGCCCTTATATGTGCCGACACTCAATCGAGCTTAGCGCGTCGCCTTGGGGATGCACTCGTGAACAGGTCGTGTCGCGGGCATAGCCGATCTCTTGATCTGGTTCAGGATACAAAAAGCATATGAGTCGTCTCGAGAATTTCATCAGCAGGATGACAGCACAGCGTGACATTCTCGATCACGTCTGCCCCGAGGTGGCGAAGATGGAAGGGCTGGTGCTCGAGCTCGGCCTCGGCAATGGCCGGACGTTCCACCATCTGCGCGAGCGCCTGCCCGGGCGCCGGATCGTGGTGTTCGACCGCGAAGTCGGCGCACACGCCAGCTCAATTCCCGAAGCTGAAAACCTCGTGCTCGGCGAAATACGCGAAACCGGCCGCAAGTTCATTGGCATCGAGGCCGCCCTTGTTCATGCCGACATCGGGACCGGCTATGATGATCGCGATGCAGTGACCGCTACCTGGCTTCCCGATCTGGTTGCGAGCCTGCTTCGCGTTGGCGGCTTCGCCGTCAGCGGCACGCCGCTCGATCACCCGCTGCTGCAACGCCTTCCGGCGCCGACGTCGGAGCCTGCCGATCGTTATTTCCTCTGCAAGCGCTTGTGAGCGGCCGAGAGCGCTCTACCATAACGCTGCTCCAGCTCTTTGTTTTAACGCAGTTCCCAAGCGAGAGCGCTACGCGCTTTCCCCGGGAAACGTTTCACGCTCATCCTGCAATTCCTCAGGGGATTGTATACACCGCGATCTCCCGCTCGATGCCGCGCAGCGAGACTTCGTGAGGCACGGGGGTCAGCGCGTTCCTGTGCAACAGGTCGGCGGTGAGATTGTCGTCAACCACCGCGCGGGTGGCGAAGATCGCCTGTGCGTTGGCCAGGTTCTGGACCCGTGAAGCAATGTTGACCGTCTGGCCGAAATAGTCCTGCCGCTCGTTCATGGACACGGCGATGCAAGGGCCGGCATGGACTCCGATCTTGAGCAGCAGGTCCTCGCGGCCGCTTTTTCCGTTGAGCTCACGCATGGCATCGCGCATCCTGAGGGCCGCGGCCACCGCACGATCAGGCGTCGCGAAGGTCGCCATCACCGCATCACCGATCGTCTTCACCACCGCGCCCGCCTCCGCCGCGACGATCTCGTGCAGCACCTGGAAATGCTCGCGCACCAGATCGAAGGCTGACAGATCGCCGACCCGCTCGTAAAGCTCGGTCGATCCGCGCAGGTCGGTGAACAGGAAGGTCAGGCTGGTGATCTTCAGCCGCTGGTTGATATCGAGCGTGTCCGTGCGATAGAGATCGCGAAACGTCTGGTTGGTGAGCAAGCGCTTGGCGGTCAGGAAGGGCCGGCGCTTGCCCAGGAAATCGTGCAATGCGTGGCCGGCGATGAAGACCGTCGGCAGCACGCGGGTTTCGGTCCTGTTTTCCAGGGAAATGCGCAAAGGGCCTGGTTGCATCTCCAACGTCTGGTTCTGGACATGGTCGCGGTCGAAAACCAAGGAGAGGCTTCGGCGCTCTTTTGTTGGTTCGCCCTTAGCGTCGATGAACTGCGCTGAATGCGTGACCGGCTCGAACACGATGACGAATTCAGGCGGAAGCTGTATGGGCAACACCGCCTTTTCACCGGGCGCAAGCTCGATATCCTCCAGCGAGAACGCTTCCATCTTCTCCGCCAAATCTTCTTCCGGCAGGTCGGCGCCGGACGCCAAGTAGATCTGGCGGAAATATTCCACCAACGGCAGTTCGTGTGGAGTGTGGGCGGCAATCTTGCGTATGCGTGGACTGACGGTGAATGTCACCTCGACCATCTCGTCGAGGGTTGGCGAATAGCCCTCGGAGCAAAGCGCGCAGGTGTATTCGTCCTTTTGCATGGTTTTCAGCGTGGCGTTGGTGTCGAGCACGCCGCCGCAGCCCGGGCATAGAACATTCCAGGAAATGTCGAAGATGCCCACCCGCGCCGCATGGAGAAAGGCGCTGATGGTGCGTTCCTCGTCGAGGCCATTCTTGCTGGCGAAGGCCAGCCCATTGATGCGGCAAAGCTCGCGGTCCTTGCCCTCGGCGATGGTTCGCCGGATCGCATCGATTGCCTGCGGTTCGACATCGGTCGATTGCCGCAAAAGTGAGAACAGATCCTGAGCTTCGGTCATGGTGCAGGCTCCGGAAAATTGCGCCCCGAGGCGTATTGGCCGGACCGGGCTTCGGTCCGCGCACCCCATCTTACGTCGAAAGGGATCGAACGGCCATTCGAATGGATAGATCTGATGACAGCTCAATTTGCATGCGGCGGATTTTCACCGGCCGCAAGCGGCACTATGATGGGTGCATGGGGCATTCATCTGTGGGGCTTTCTCCCGTGCCGACATCCAACAACCCGCCACTTCCCGCGTCGCTACGGCTTTTCTCGGCTGGGGTCATTATTGTCCTCATCGTCGGCGCCGGCCTGTTTTTCGCGCCTGCGCTGGTCAAGCCGCGCTGGCCCTGGCCCGTCACGCCGTTCAGTGCCCGCTTTCTCGGCGGCTTCTACACCGCCGAAATGGCAGTGATGGCGGCGCTCTTATTCTGGAATCGCTGGTCGCCGGGCAGGCTCGTGCTGGTCATGGCGTTCATCTTCACCCTCATAGTGTCGGTGGTTTCGTTGATCAATCTCGGCTATTTCGACTTCGAGCGAAAAGCGGCCTGGCTCTGGTTTCTGGTCTATCTTGGTTCGGTCGCCGTATCGGGGCTGTTCCTGTGGCGGGCCAGGGCCCGTCAGCCAGCAAGTGGCGTGACCCCAAGCCCGGCATGGCGCAGCTACATGTTGGCGGAAACGGCGGTCCTTTGCCTCTATGGCTTGGGCATGTTGCTGTTTCCCGCTATGGTCAGCAGCACCTGGCCATGGACGGTCGATCCCTTCCACGCCCAGGTCTACAGCGCCATCTTCCTCGCCGGCGCTGGCGGCACCTACCTTATTTGGAAAAGCGCGCCGCGCGAAGAATTGCTGGTGCTAGGCCTGGCGCAATTTCTGGTCGGCCTGCTTTCCATCCTTGGCCTCGTCATCACCGACGGCGCGGTGCACCGGATCGACTGGACGGCGGCCGCTACATTGAGCTGGCTCGCCCTTTTCGGCTGGATCGGCATCAGCGGCGCCTTAAAACTCTACACCGGCTTTCGGTATTTTGGTTTGCATTCGACAGCATAGGCGGCAGAGACGGCTGGATTTTCAGGTGACGTCCGGTGCATCGTGAGGGGCCGATACATTTCGCCAGGAAGCCATGACCAGCACGACCTCGCCATCCGAGAAGATCCAGCCGCAGCTCCGGGCCGTCCGGCGAAGCGATGCGGAGGCGCTTTGCGCGATCTTCAACATGCCGGGCTTCCGCTGGGGCACGTTCAGGATGCCCTTCGAGACGGTGGACCAGGTTGAGCGGCGCATCGCCAAGTCCGGCCAGGAAGACACCTGGATCGTCGCCGAATTGGACGGCAAGGTCGTCGGCCATGGCAGCCTGGTCGTGCAAAGCTCGCCGCGCCGTTCACATATCGGCGAAATCAATATCGGCCTAGACGACGGCTTTGTCGGCAAAGGTATCGGCTCTGCCATCCTTGGCGCGCTGCTTGACGTGGCCGACAACTGGCGCGCCCTGAAGCGGGTCGAATTGAGCGTCTATGCCGACAACGAACCGGCCATCCACCTCTACACCAGCCACGGCTTCGAGGTCGAAGGCCGGCATGTGAAGGCCGGTTTTACCGACGGCCAGTACCGCGACCTCCTGAGTATGGCCCGGCTGCGGTTCTAAGATCCGCTTTTATCAACGCTGCTGGCGACACGAGCGCGGTCGACAGCAGGTATCCTCGGAGTGCCGGGACCGCGACAACACGCAATCTGAGGCTCATTGCATCGTCCCCGACAGCCTAGTTTATGGCGTTGACGTAGACAATTCGTGCCGGAACCGGGTAGTGGGTCAGTTTGAAATTCAAGTATGTCAGCACGTCATTTGCCGAACGCCAGAACCTCACCGTGCGGATGCACATGCGCCGCTTTACGGGCCTAACCGTTGAATTCGTTTTGGTGTGGGCCGCTATTTGGACGGGGCTCGCGCCATCGCTACTTGGAAACCGATTTTCGCTGCTATCAAAGGCGACTGCGACCAGCCACCGTCATGGCTCGACCGGCATCCTTCCGTCACTTTGGTCGGAGTCTTTGCAGCTACACTGGCAATGGTCGAAGCGACGCATGTAGCAGTCTACTATTGGACGATCTGGCGGTTGATTTCAAACTGACCCACTACCCGGATCCGCTCTCACTTGGCGTTTGCCCCGCAAGCGGCTAGACGGGACCGATGACCGACGGCTTTGATCCAACCCCTGCGCCTCCGGCGGAAATTCTGGCTGTACTGTCGCTGCTCTGCCCGGAAGTCGTGCGTGACATCGAGCAGAACTGGAATGCTCCCGTTTCCGACTACGCCCGCCATCTGTGGCGGCCGGTGGCAAGGCCAGTATCAAGCCCGGCGATCGCTGCCCGCTCGATCCTGCGCGAAGTCTTGCATCAGCGCCTCGGTGTAATTATGCAGCCTCAGCAGATCGGCAACGCCCTCGATGAGTTTGAGTACAGACCGGTGATTCAGTCCGGTCTGCACTGCCTGCTTCTGATGGACCGGACCACCTTCGATGCCCTCCTGTTTGCCTGGCTCGGCGCGGTCGAAAACGGGCTGTCAGCCTTCGTCGGCTTCATGGGAACGACGATGACCATGGAGACAATTGGCCGGGAGGGGCCCGGGTGGCTCGATGTCGGTGACGACAAGGTCAACCTGTTTGGCATGGGGCGCCACAAGCTGTGCCGCAAAAGCGCCTGCGCAGCCGGTCCCGTCTCCCTCAACAAGCGCGCGCTCGAAGCGGTGGGCGATGAGACGGATGCCAGCCGCTGGCTAGGTACACTGCTTGCCCGCCAGGATAAGGTCTTTGGAACCGCCGCCGATGCCATGACAGCGCTGAACGAGGATCTGGTCGCCAACTGGGATCGCTCCGGCATGGCCCTGCCGGTTTTCATCGATGATCGCCTCGCCGCGGCTGCCATGGCGCGGCATCTACAATATGACGGCGGTCTTCTTTCCAGGCTGCTCATCGAACCCGCAAGACGCCGGCGTCTCGAACATGCCTTGCAAGAGGCCGCATCGGGCCCATTCGGCAGGTTCCTCCCCAATGCCACGGACTATTTCTGGGGCATCCGCGAGGAGCGCGTGCGCAAGCTCGTTCTTGAGGACGGGACCCTGATCGAGCTTGATAAGCCGCATGGTCTGTCCATCCCCTTCGAGCGGCCGCATCTGAAGCAGGCGCTGCTTGACGGCGTGCTGCTGCCGAACTTGTTCCTGACGTTCCTGGTTCTCGCCATCTTGCCGCGGGTGCGGGTTGTCGGCGGCCTGAGACAGATTGGCTATGTAGCGCTTTTCCACTCGATCCTCCTAGCTGCGTTGGACGAAACCGCACCGGAAGAGCGTGATCTGGCTGCGGAGCTGCAGGTAAGGGAAAATGCTTGGGGCACCCGGGTCATCGATGAAAAGATTTCGGTCCGCGAGCAGCTTGCCGGCCTACCGGAAGGGGCGCTCTTCGCGGACCTGCTCCGGCAATACCGTTCGCGGACATTTGCCGAGGCCACCGACAACCTGAAGCTCGTCCGCGAAAACGCGCGATGGCGCAAGATCGGCCAAGCCTACAGCGTCTGATCCGGACGCCTGGCCTCACTTGTTATTGCTCAATACCGGCCTTGCGGAGCCCCTCCACCATGAGTTCGAAATCGGCAGGGTTCTTGTAGGGCAGGATTTTGCGACGGTATTCCAGCGAATAGTCGGGATTGACGCGAAGCACGTCCCGCCATGCCGCTTGGGCCTCGGCGAAACGGCCCAGCTGGCCGTAGCTGGCGGCCAGAAGCGCCCGCGATACGTCGGTGACAGCGTTGCGAGCCAGCCGTTGCAGCAAGAGGTCAGCGGCCTCTTCGTACCTTCCAAGTTGAAACAAGGCCAAAGCTTGAAAGTGGAGAAGCACATCCGGGAAATATGGATTCAAGAATTTCCCCCGGGCAAAACTCTCGAGGGCGTCTTCGGATCTGCCCGAATAGTACAACGCCTCGCCGAGGGCAACGTGCGCTTCGGCGAAGTTCGGATTGAGGACGAGCGCGCGCTCGGCCTCGTCGACGGCCCCATCGTGTCGCCGTGTGTACAGCTTGACAATAGCAAGCGCCCAGTGCGCCCAGGGATCGCTGCCATCCAGCATTACCGCTCGCGTTGCGGCCTCGTCCGCTTGCGCCATCGATTCGGGCGGCGACGCACCCCAGCGGTTCAGGTAATCGATGCCGTGGGTAAGGGCCAGGAATGCGTGGGCAGAGGCAAATTTCGGGTCCAGTTCGATGGCACGTTGCAAGAGGTCGCGAGCCGCGACGTTCGTCTCCCTCGTCAGCCGGTGCCACAGCTCCCTGCCCCGCAGGAAATAGTCATACGCCTCCGTATTGCGCGGGTACTCGGGCGCCAGCCGCTGCCGATCGCCCGCGGTCAGATTAAGCGACAGCGCGCCGACGATCTGTTGCGTCACGTCGTCCTGCACGGCGAATATGTCGGTCAGGTCGCGATCGAACCGCTCCGCCCAAAGATGGCCGCCCGAAGTTGCGTCGATGAGCTGCGCGGTGATGCGCACCCGGTTCCCTGACTTGCGTACGCTACCCTCAAGAACATACCGCACGCCGAGTTTCGTGCCCACCTCCTGCACATGGACGTTCTGGCCCTTGAAGGTGAACGACGAATTGCGTGCGATGACGAAGAGCTGCGACAGTTTGGACAGGGCAGTGATGATATCCTCGGAGATGCCGTCGGCGAAGTAGTCCTGTTCGGCGTCACCGCTCATGTTGGCGAACGGCAGCACGGCGATCGACAGCTTCGGCGGCACTGCCGTAGCCGGCCGGCTAGTTGCGCTTTCCGGGATCGCGGTCCCAGCGCTGCCAACTTGTAGCGAATAGACCCGGATCGGCTCGGCGATGTTCTTGAGCTGTGTGCTGCCGAGATCGCTGACGGAGAGGTCGAGCCTGGCCTTGACCTGGCGATAGGCATCCTCGGACAGGCAGATGGCGCCGGCCGCCGCGAGTCCCTCCAAACGCGACGCGATGTTGACGCCGTCGCCCATCAGGTCGCCGTCGCTTTCTTCGACCACATCTCCCAGATGGATGCCGATCCTGAACTCAATACGGCGGTCTTGCGGCACGCCGGCATTGCGCTCAACCATACCATTCTGAACCTCTATGGCGCAGCGCACGGCATCCACCACACTGCGGAACTCAACCAGGGCCCCATCGCCAGTGCGCTTGATCACCCGGCCGTGGTGCACTGCGATGATCGGATCGATCAGGTCGCTGCGCAGTGCCCGCAACCTCGCCAATGTACGATCTTCGTCCGCGCTCGCGAGCCGGCTATATCCGACCACATCCGCAGCTAGAATTGCGGCTAGCTTACGATTCTCGCTCAAGGGTCCGTCTCCTTATCTTCACGATAGCAGGAAGACCGAACCAAGAGGGAACTTTTGCAACCGACAGCCACGCAGAACCGAATTGGCTGCGCGCGCTGTCACAGGCCCACCCGATCGCCCGATGCCCATTTGCGCTGCCACTTGCCCATCCACCGCTATGGGTTCATGCTTGTGAATACACCGGCCGGGAAATGCGTAGGGAGAACACGCCGTCGCGGCCCCTAGTGAGGTCTGGCTCGATGGACTGCGCAGGCTGCGGTTTCGAGGTTGAGGGCGGTTACGCTTTCTGTCCGAGGTGTGGCAAGCGCCAGCCCGTGCCATGCGCCAGTTGCGGTTATCCCTGCGCATCTGATTTCGGGTTCTGTCCGAAATGTGGGGCAAGCGTCGGTGCGCCGGCAAAAGCCGTCGAACGGCTTGCTCCGACACCAAGCCGAACCATTGTGCCGCCCTCTCGAACTCCGTCGCTGCTTGCGAACATTGACAACGACGAAGGGCTGCAGCCCATCTCTGACGCCGATCGCCGGACGGTAACCGTCCTCTTTGCCGACCTTTGCGGCTTCACGACACTCAGCGAGCAGCTCGACCCTGAGGTCATGCAAACGCTACAGAACGAGCTGTTCAAGGAATTGACGGCGGCGGTGCAAAATTTTGGTGGGTTCGTCGACAAATTCATCGGCGATGCACTGCTCGCTTTGTTCGGTGCGCCGGTCGCGCATGAGGACGATCCGGAACGCGCGCTTCGCGCCGCTCTCGACATGATCGCCCGGACGGCGCGGCTCGGCGAAAGCACCCCCCACTCCGGCTCGCCTCTATTACTTCATATCGGCATAAACACTGGCCCCGTCGTTACTGGACGATTAGGCATCGGCACCGCCAAATCCTATTCCGTGACCGGCGACACGGTGAATACAGCACAACGCCTGCAATCGCTGGCTGCACCGGGAGAAGTGCTGGTAGGCGAACTCACTCACAGGCTGACCCGGCATGCCTTCTCTTACGAGTCGATGGGTGATGTCGTGCTTCGCGGCAAGGCTGGCAGTGTGCTCGTTCATCGATTGGATGCACCGCTTGCGGAGCCGCGTGCAGCGCGTGGGCTCGAGGCGCTCGGCCTCAGCGCGCCGATGATAGGTCGCGGTGCGGAGCTCAACAGAACGCTGGCGAGCCTTGACCAGGCGTGCGGCGGCACGGCCCAACTTGTCCGCCTCGTCGGAGAAGCCGGTATCGGGAAATCGCGGCTGGTGAAGGAGTTCGTCGCCCGTGTCGGCGACGAGGACCGTTTTCGCAACGTCGCCGTGCGACAGACCACGTGCTCACCACTGGGCGAACAATCATTTGGCGCCCTGGGGGCAGTGGTGCGCAGTGCTGCCGGGATGATGCAAAACAACGATGGGAACGATATGCGGGGGAAGCTCTCAGGCTTGCTTGCCGATCTCGGCCTGCAGGGCGAGGAGGCGAAGCGGCTGATGCCTTTGCTCTACCATGTGGTTGGGCTTGGCGACCCGGATGCCACCTTGCAGCATGTCGAACCCGAGCAGCTACGGCGGCAAATCTTCTACGCGGTCCGCACCATCATCGAACGGCGGCTTGCGTTGTCGCCGCTGTTGATTGTCGTCGAAGATCTGCACTGGGCCGACGCCGTTTCGCTCGAGGCACTACGTTTCGTGATGGACAGGTTGGAACGCACGCGGTTAATGGTGCTGGTCACGCATCGCTCGGCACCGGAGAGCGGCCAGCTCGACTCAGGTCGGGTCAGTCAAACGGCGCTCAGGCTTTCGCCGCTCAACGGCGATGAAGGGCGCAGCCTGCTGGTGGCGCTTTTCGGCGAGAGCTGGGTAAGCTCCGCAGCAGGGCTCGTCGATCAGATCCTCGACCGAGCGGGTGGCAACCCTCTTTTTGTAGAGGAGATTGTTCGCGGCCTTGTTGATCGCGGTGTACTGGTGCGCGAGGGGCAACGATGGCGGACCGTAGCAGGCGAAGTCGCAACCGACATTCCCGCCACTATCCAGGCAATGTTGCTTGCTCGCGTCGACCGGCTGCCACAAGAGGTGCGCCGGTTGGCCCAGGAAGCCGCGGTAATCGGCGCGCGCTTCGATGCCACCCTTCTGAAGACCGTGACAGCCGACCCCGCCCGGCTAGAAGCAGGCTGCGAACTGCTTTGCGATGCGGAAATCATCGAGGAAGTTGCCGGATCAGGCTCCATCTCGTCGCAAAGCTACCGCTTTACGCAAAGCTTGTTGCAGGACGTGATCTACCAGAATCTGCTCCGGCAACGCCGGACCGAAATCCACGGGCGGATAGGTGCTGCCTTGGAGCAACTGTGCGGCGATAATCCGGAACGGCTCGAGGACTTGACCGTGCTCGGTCACCAGTTCGCACAAAGCGCCGAGCGGGAGAAGGGCGCGCATTACCTGCAGGCGGCCGGCGATCGCGCCCGCATGATTTACGCCAACGACGACGCCCTTCGTTTCTACGAGCGAGCACTGACTGCGTTGGAGGCGACCGGGCAAACACCGCTCAAACTGAAAATTGCCGAGCGCATTGCCGATTTGAGCGGCTCGGCGGGCCGCCGCGAGATCGCGCACCACCACTACGAGGCGGCCTTGCAGGCATACCGTGAGTCGGCTGATCGCGTAGCCTCTGCGCGCGTTTTGCGTAAAATCGGTCGGCTGCTCTGGGACGTCGGCAAGCGGGACAAAGCAGAATTCCGCTACGCTGAAGCGGCAGCGCTCCTCGAAGGAGCGGATGCTCCGGTCGAGCAGGCGCATCTCTGGCAAGAACGTGGCCGACAGGCGTTCCGTAGCGGAGATCACGCTCTCGCGGCAAAATGGGCAGACGCGGCGTTGGATTGCGTACGCACTCGCACCACGGAGCATGTCTCCGAGGTGGGGCGTGATGCCACTCTTGTGACCGCCGAGGCACTCAATACCAAGGCTGTCGCACTGGCTCGCCTTGGACGAAACCGTGAAGCCGTGCGTCAGGTCGAGCATAGCATTGAATTGGCCGAAGCCGCCGGTCTGCTGGGCGCGGCCTGTCGCGGCTACACCAATCTAGGCGTGCTTTACACGACCATCGATCCCGCACATGCGATGGAGGTCTGTCGGCGCGGTCTTGAAGTCGCGCGCCATATTGGGGATTTGGGCTTCCAGGCGCGCCTTCTCGCCAATCTGGCGGTCGCTTGTTGTACTTTCACGGATCGCTGTCCAACAGAGGGCGTGCCTGCTGCCGAGAAAGCTATCGAGATCGACCGCGCACTCGACCAGCGAGAGCACCTGCCGGTGCCGTTGCTTGTGCTTGGGCAAATCCACCAGTGCAACGGCCGTCCGGAACTGGCCCTTGGCTTGTTCCACGAGGCACTGGAGGTAGCGCGCGAAACGGGCGAACCCCAACTGCTGTTTCCGTGCTATGATGGTCTGGCAACGCTTAATCTCGACCTCGACAATCTTGCCGAGGCAGAACGCTACTTTTCCTTGGCGCAGGGTATATGCGCCCAGCACGGGCTCGACCCGGAAGCGCTTGTGGTGCTGCCCTTTCTCGATTAGCCGGGGTTGGAGGTTGGAAATGTCCGCGCGTAGTGACTTGGTACCGCTTCAACTGGGCGACCGTGCGCCGAACTTGGTCCTCGACGCCATTACCCAGGATGGCAAGATCGCGCTTGACGACTTTCGCGGACAAAAACCGGTGCTGGTTGGTCTGTTTCGAGGTCTGCATTGTGCGTTTTGCCGGCGCCATATCGCCGCTCAGGCGCGGCTTGATCCGGAGCTGCGCGAAAAGGGCGTGGAGAGCCTGACCGTGGTCAACACACCGATCGAACGGGCTCGTCTTTATTTCCGCTACCACCCGATGCCGACTCTGCTTGCGGCCTCGGATCCTGAACGCGCTTCGCATCGTGCTTTTGGGCTGCCCAATCTCGAATTCACCCAAAACGAGACGAACTGGCCGTACAAGGTTTCGATCGCAGCCGCAAAGGATATGCTGGTCGACATGCCAAGCGAGTTGCCCGGTCCAATGGATCCTTTTGCGGCCACCGAAATCCTCAACAAGAGCGATAATTATGAAGTGACCGAAGCCGACGAGCAGATGATGGCGACGGGACACGGACAACTGATAGGCCAGTTCCTACTGGACCGGCAAGGGATTGTCCGCTGGAGCTTCACGGAGGTGCCAGAAGGTGGGCGATACATGTTTGGGGCGCCCAACCCGCAAGAGCTGATGTCAGCCGTGTCCCAAGTCGCCCAATAAGTTTTTCGGAAGACTGCATTGCAGCCATCTGCAATGCGGACAAGAAGGCCACTATCGGTCAAAACTTCGCGTTACAGCTTGGGGCTTGAGATGAATGGGCCTAGGATCGGCACTGCTGCGCGGCAATCAGGCCGGGAGCCGCCACATTCGCACACGACCGGTACCACGCAATTCCGTTTCCTCGAGTGGGTCGCAAGCAAAATTTGGTCCAAGCATTTGGCGAGTTGCATCCGAAATGCGGATTTCATCGGGCTCCGCGGAGGTTTGAATACGCGAGGCGAGATTAACCGTCTCGCCCCACAGGTCATAGGCGAACCGCCTCTTGCCTATGACGCCGGCGACGATGGGCCCTGAGTGAATTCCAATTCTGAGTCTCAGCGGTTCTCCTGCGAAGCGTTCGCGCTTGACCGCCTTACGCAGCTCAAGTGCATAGCGCGCGAGTGCCTTCGCATGATCGGCACGCGCGGTGGGCAGGCCAGCGACCACCATCACACAATCGCCGATTGTCTTGATCTTTTCGCAGCCGTATCGTTCCGAGAGCCGATCCGCCGCCTTGAAGAAGTAATTCAAAATTGCGAGTGTCGTTACGGCTCCGACGCTCCGCGCTCGTTCTGTGAAACCGACTATGTCGGCAAAAAGCACACTCACTTCTGCATGGTTGTCAGCAATTTTTTTGTGCGCCTTTAGCCGCTCCGCGATGGACGCAGGAAGAATGTTGAGGAGCAGGGTTTCGGCGCGATGGTATTCACGCGCCAACCCCTCCTGGCTCTTCCTCAACGCCTCGTTCGTCGATTGTAATTCCTTGTTGAGTTGACGCTCCCTCTCTTGCAGGAGGGTCATTTCATAAGCCTTTTGTTGAAGCCGCTGCCTATTGTCGCGTTCGGCAGTCGCGTCAAGAAAGAGCAGCCACACGCAGGCATTGTCAGCAAAAAAATGAAGGTCAGCGACACGCCCGCTGGGCAGTTCGACCATGGCAATGTGAAACGGAAGCTCCGGGCAAGGCAGCAAACCTTCCATGAATTCAAGCTGCTCGGCAACAGGCTCGCCAATGCGAAGCGAGGAGAGCCCGTAATGCTCAACATTACCGCCCTTCGCAGCCACGCAAAGCTGAGGGTCGATTTTCAGATACGCGACGGAGTTCCCATTGTAGAAGAAGTTGAAAATCCAACTGCTAACTTCTTTGGGCAATCCGTGCATGGTCTACTTGGTTACCATCAAGGCAAGTTGACGAAACGCATCATCGACATTCTCACCCGAGAGTGCACTCGTGAGATAGATTTGCCATCCACGCTGCCTGAGTTCGTTGATATCACCATCCGATATTGCCCACCGATCGGCCAGGTCGGATTTGTTGATCAGCACTACGAACGGCATTGCGCCGAATTCGGCCTCGGCCCGTTCCCGCAGCGTGAGCGCCACGGCAAGTGTCGCAGCGCGGGTTCCATCGACGACTAGCACAAGCCCGGTTGCACCTCGAACATAGCTGACGCGGAATGAGCCGATGTCGTCTTCGCCGGCCAAGTCCCACAAAATCAGATCGACGGTTTTATCCGGGAGTGCGACATTCTTCTTGTCGATTTTCACTCCCACCGTGGTCAGGTAGGTTTCTGAAAAAATGCTTTGCACAAACCTGCGAACCAGGCTCGTCTTTCCGACGGCGAACCCGCCCAGCATGCAGATCTTTCTTTGCACCATCTTGGGCTCCCCTAGTCCAGGTTTACCGTAATCGAAACCCGGCGATTGGTGGAGCTCCCGGCTTGACTGTTTTCAGGCACCAGCGGCTCAAAAGTGCCCGCGCCTCGAACCAGCAGCAGTTCCGGAGCGACGCCGCGTTTGTTGAGAAGCGCACGAACGGTCTCGGCGCGGGCTGCACTGATCGACGCGTTGGCCGTCTCACGGCCAGTGGCGTCCGAATGCCCGGTCAGCATGAAGCGCGCAGCTACGCCTGACTTGCGGGCATTTTGGGCGAATTCCTTTATCTGATCCGCCAGCCTGTCGAGAACCGGCAGCTGCTCTGGTCCCGGCACAACTTTGCCGGAAGAGAAGAAAATATCGGTCGTCTGGATGGCCTCTCTCAAATAATTAAGTTCTGCAAGGTTCAGCTCGCGCAGCTGTGAGACATCCAGAACCACTCCGTCGGCCGAAAGCTGTTCAGCGGCGGCCTGCGCCCGGTTGATCCACGCGGCAGGCGCCTCCCCCACGACTAGGATGCGACCTTGGATGATCGAAAGCTGAACCGATTTCGGCGGGGACAGCGACGCCGTCAGCCGCTTCACCACGAACTTTGGATCAAGGCTTTGAAAGAATTGCCACTGTGAATGAACGCGGGCAGGATCAACCTGCGTTCCGGACAGCAGAGCTTGCGGGTCGGCGGCAAGCGGGTCTCTCAGGCCGGAAATGTAGAATTGGCCGCCTCTAACCGTCTGCTGGGCGACGATGATCCCCGGTTGGGCCTCAAGTCGCGACACATAATACTGCCAGTGCTCGGCCTCGCGTGCTTCGGGGCTCACATCACGAACCCTGGAGATGTCGAATTCCGGTCCGCCTACCGAAAGCTGTCGGGCCGCGGCGCGCGCCCGATCTATCCAAGTGTCGGGAGCCTCACCCTCGGCAACAATGCGATTGTCGACGATCGAAAGCCGAACCGATTTCAGCGGATAAAGCGACGCCGTCAGCCGCTTCAACACGAACTCCGGTTCAAGGCTCTGATAGGATTGCCATTGCGAATGGACCTTGCCGGGATCGACCTGCGTTCCCGACAGCAGGGCTTGCGGGTCGGCGGCAAGCGGGTCCCGCAGGCCGGCAATATAGAATTGGCCATCGCGTATATCTTGTTCGGCAACGATGATGCCCGGCTGGGTCTCCAAGCGCGACACATAGGCCTGCCAGTGCTCGGCCGCGCGTGCTTCGGGGCTTACATCGCGGACCCTTGAGATATCGAATACCGGTCCGCCTGCCGAAAGCTGTCGGGCGGCGGCGCGCGCCCGATCTATCCAGGTGTCGGGAGCCTCACCCTGGGCAACGATGCGCCCATCGACGATGGCAAGCCGTACTGACGCCGGCGGAGCCAGCGACGCCGTCAGCCGCTTCAGCACGAACTCCGGTCCAAGGCTCTGATAGGATTGCCACTGCGAATGGACCCGGACAGGATCGAGCTGCGTTCCCGACAGCAGGGCTTGCGGGTCGACGGCAAGCGGGTCCCGCAGGCCGGCAATATAGAATTCGCCATCGCGTATTTTTTGTTCGGCAACGATGATGCCCGGCTGGGTCTCCAGTCGCGACACATAGGCCTGCCAGTGCTCTGCCGCGCGTGCTTCGGGGCTTACATCGCGGACCCTTGAGATATCGAATACCGGGCCGCCTGCCGAAAGCTGTCGGGCCGCTGCGCGCGCCCGATCTATCCAGGTGTCGGGAGCCTCACCCTCGGCAACGATGCGCCCATCGACGATGGCAAGCCGTACTGACTCCGGCGGGGCCAGCGATGCCGTCAGCCGCTTCAACACGAACTCCGGTTCGAGGCTCTGGTAAAATTGCCACTGTGAATGGACCCTGCCGGGATCGACCTGCGTTCCAGACAGCAGGGCTTGCGGGTCGACGGCAAGCGGGTCTCGCAGGCCGGCAATATAGAATTGGCCATCGCGTATCTTTTGTTCGGCAACGATGATGCCCGGCTGGGTCCCCAGTCGTGACACATAAGCCTGCCAGCGCTGCCCGGATTGCCATGAAAGAAAGAACCAACCGCCTGCCAGAACCAACAGCAGCAGGCCCAGGCCCACCACCAGCCACGGAAATCCCTGGTTTGATTCCTCCTGCTTCAGCTCGACGCAAGTCTGCAGCTGCGCCTCTATGCCGGCCAACTGCGATCCGTCGCCGTCAAACTCCATTAAAGCCTGCGAGTAGTCCTCATGGACACGGAGCAACACGTCGCGAACTATGTCATGCAATCCTTCTGGGGGGTTTCCTCGGATCACCGACACCAGGGTCGCGAACGGTCCTACTTCTGACCAGAGACGAAGGTCGCCAAAACGAATAGTGTCCAGGCCGCTCTGCTCCTTCTCGTTGAATGAGTCCTTCACAAAGTCTTGGATTGCACTCAGCATAGAAGAGATCAGTTGAGGATCTTCGCTCGTCGCATTGTCGGCAGCTACATGCGCTATCAATAGCCCAGAAGTTCGGTTAATGAGAAAGACATGTTCAACACGATAAAGAAGAGAGTGCTTAAGAACAACTTCCGAGAAGCTGGCTCCGGTTCGCCACGCCTCAATTCTCCATTTGAGCCCGTGCCAGGTAAATATATGTCGTAGAGTTTCATTAAGCGACTGAAATGTCTGGTCGATTTTTTCCCCGATTGACTTGCGAATTGCCGGAAGAAACACGGGGTATAATATATCGGTCAGCGTGCGCGGGCTCTTCTGGATCGACCGTTGCACAGCCCTTTCGACAGCCGGCGCAAGGGCCTCGCCGAGTTGCGCATGAGGGGCTCGGGCGGCCGCACTGGGAAGCACGTCGCCCACTGCTGCGGCAAGCTGCTCCGGTTCGTCGAGCAGATGCGTAACTCGTGAAAGCTCTGAAATTTCGCGGCTGACCAGCAACTGGCGCAGCGTTTCCATGCGAGGATCGGCGGATGGAACTCCGTCGAGTCGCGCACGGTAGTCCGGATCAACGTTCCGGGCAATTTCGATCAAAAGACGGGCCAGAGCCTCGCGATCAATCTCTGTATCGTTCGAGGCTGTTCTATGCGGAAGGCTGATTGGGTCGACGGTCGACGTCAAATCCGATCAACTCACTTTCCAGCTACGGTCCGAGTTGCTCTTGCTGCCGACGGGATCCTGATTCAGACATTTTGCAACCTCGACAAACAGGCCGGCCAAAAGATTTCGGTCGGTCTTGACGTTGCCGAGATCGGAAAACATTTTTTCCATCAGCATCTGAATGGCTTCATTCTTTTGCTTGATTTCCTCACGCAGCAAATGGTCGTTTCGATTTATCCGGTCGGCAATTTCGCGCTCAAGCTCATTCAATTGATCCGACAATGCGCGCACCTGCTTTTCAAGCGCCTGATTTTGTTCGCGAAGATTTCGGTCAATCTCCTTGTCGGCGTCGGCTCGCGCGTCTTTTTCGTTCCGCAACTGCGCCGCAAGCGAGTCGATCTGCTTTTTCGCATTTGACTCGTACATTTCAAGATTGCGCTTGGCCTCCGATTCGACATCCTTGAACCGCTGCAAGACCCGTTCTTCAAGCTTGGAAAAGCGGCGGTCATAGTCCTGCATCTGGTTGCCGAACAGCAGATCACGTATCTTGTCGACACCTACAGCGTCGCCGGGGGTCCCGCTCTCGCGAGCCTGGCCCGCCATGAAGGCGAGCCCGTTGGCGTCTGCATTACTTGTCAGATTTCCGTCCGCTTTATTTGCCGGAGAAGCGGTACTCGAAGATTCCTTGGCCATCCCTATACCCTTCATTTAAACAGCTACAGCGTGCTAATTTAGCAACTAGTAAAGATGTCAGCAAAATACCCGGCTCGCAAGCCGGAATCTTCTCCGCCTAAGCGGGTCACGCGTAAATTTGACATGCGGCTCGAGCTCCACAATCTGTCCAGCGAACAGACCCTTTTGCGTCATCATGCGCGTAGATTGGCGGCGCCATGGATCCATGATCAACAACTGCGGCGCGCTCGCAGTTCGGCCGCGGTTCCGATTAGTTCGATCAGGATCAGCTTGCCCTCGCGTCTTCGCACGCGATCATCTTTTGTTGCCGGGCGGCGCAGCAACTAAGGCACGGGCATGAGCGCTTGCCATTCAAGCCTGTCTTCAGGTCTTTTTTTGCTACCTAATCAGCCCCGATCTTGACAGGGCAGTGCGGCCATCCGATGCCGTTATCCGGTTTTGACATTCGGTGACTCTCCGAAGAATACGAAAGCTCGATGATCCAGAATAATGCTACCGCAAGGCGGTGTGGTATCGATGTTCAATGTCGAGCAAAACATTCGGCACAATGCATGCCGGCATCCGCCGGCAGACCTACCGGATATTGATATAGTTATGGTCGACGATGGGCTCGAATGGACCGGGGTTGATCGCGACGGCTTGCGCCGACAAAGATCAACGCATTTGTTCTATCTGAACGAACAAGGCGCGGGTGAGACACGTGGCGCATAATCCATTGGTTTCGATCGTTGTTCCTGCGCACAACGCGGAGGTAACGCTGACGCGGGCACTCGATTGCCTTGTCGATCAGGAAACCGCGGATTGGGAGGCGATCATCGTCGACGACGCCTCCACGGACCGCACCCCCGCGATCATCGCCGCTTATGTGGAACAGGATGCCCGATTTCGCACCTTGAGTTCTTGCGCCAATTGCCCCGCCGGCGCACGTAACAACGGGATTTCGACGGCGCGCGGCCACTGGCTGATGTTCCTGGATGCCGATGACTGGCTGGATGCCAGCTTTCTTACAAAAATGCTGGCTGCGCTGAAAACCGCTCCCGATGCAGTCGCCGCCTATTGCGGTTCGCGGCGCGTGATGCCCGATGGAGCGCTCACCCCGGCGAGCATCGCGCCCGAGGTCGCAGGCCAGCCCTTCGAAACGTTCGCCCGCCGATGTGCCATCGCCACTCACGCGCTGCTGGTCGACCGGGAAACAATAGTCGAATTGGGCGGTTTTGACGTGTCGCTGCGCAGCTGCGAGGATTGGGATCTATGGCAGCGCGTCGCACGTCAGGGCACAAATTGGGTGATGGTCGACGAGCCGCTCGCCTTTTGTCGAGCCAGCCCCAACGCGCTCACCCGCAATTCGAGGCAGACGCTGGCAGACGCGGAAATCATTATCGCCCGCGGCTTTGCCACCGACCCCAGGGTCAAGCACCCAGCGCCGGCGCATGCCAATGGCGCGATCTCGGCGGGCGGCCGCACCGCTTCCGAAGCACTGGCGTGGTTCGCCCTGTGGAACGCTGCGTCGGATTGCGGCAGCGGCGGCGGCTCGATCAACCCGCAATCCCTGCGCGCGCTGCCGGCAAGGCGTAAGTGGGCGCGCGAGATCGCCAAGGTGACCTTCGACGGCCTGATGGTAGGAAGCCTATCGGTGCCAGCCCATATGGCTGCCCGGTGGGACAGGTTTGGCGGCGCCATCACACAGTTGATCATCGAACTCGGCAAGGTCTGGGGCGACCCGGTTGCGGGTCGTCGCGTCCAGTATCATCTCGAGCAAATGCTGCTCGACGCCGACGATCTTGCCGCTCCTCGCAGGCTGGCGCGCACTTTCGGAATTCGCGTCGACGCTCGAAATCCAACGTCGACCGAGCTTTCGGAAGAAATCGATCAAATCTATGCCTACCTGATGATGGATGGGCAGATCGGGGCTATCGTACAGTTCGGCGTACTCGGGAAAGTGACAAGGCGCCATTGGATTGAACTGATCCTGAATTTCCTACCACAAAAGGACGACGGCGCCGACACATCAAGCACGCTGGCAGCCGAGGCACTGTCGACGACAACGGAACGCCGGCCTGATCCGGACAGCCACTTCGGTAAACTCGCGCAATTGATGTCGGAAGCGCGGGAACTGGTTCGGTCAAGCGCTGACGCTACGCAGCCGCTTCCAGCGCCGCGCCGTGCACCCGCCTCGAGTGGCCACGACAAGGATCGTAAGTCGTTCTGGAACCGGTATTTCGCGACCGAGGATCCCTGGAGCTACAGCTCGGCCTACGAGCAGGAAAAATATGAGCGGCAGCTCGAAATTCTGCCGGCCGGTCCCATAGGACGGGCGCTTGAGCTGGCCTGTGCGGAAGGCCATTTCACGCGACAACTGGCACCCCGAGTGGGCCATTTGACCGCCACAGACATTTCCGCCGTAGCCATCGAACGGGCGCGCGCGCGCTGCTCGGACCAGCCGAATGTCGAATTCAGTGTACTGGATTTTTTTGCGGACACGCTGCCCAATGAGATGGAACTGATCGTCTGTTCGGAAGTGCTCTACTACCTAGAAGATCTCGCCGGGTTGCGGCGCATCGCCAAAAAATTCGTTGAGGCACTGGCGCCTGGCGGCAGTTTCATCAATGCACACGCATTCGTGCTACGCGACAATATTGAAAGGACGGGCTTCGACTGGAACACTTTCGGCGCACAAACGATCTCGCAAACCTTCGCAGAGACCGAAGGTCTCGTCCTTGCGCAATCGATCCAGACCGAACTCTATCGAATAGATCGCTTCTGCCGCCTGTCGCCGGATTACGTGGCGACGGAGCCGGTGATTGATCATGTGCCGGTCCGCGCACCCATCGGCATCGGGGTCGCGCGAAACATTGTCTGGGGCGGGGCACGGGTCTTGCGCCGCGCCGTCGCTCGTAGCGAGCGGCGGCAACGTATCCCTGTCCTCATGTATCACAGCGTCGCCGATGAAGGTCCGGCCGCGCTCGCCCGTTTCCGACTCACGCCCGCCGCATTCGCGAGCCAGATGGCATGGCTGCGCGCCAATGGCTTTCACGCGATCATGTCCGAGCAACTGGAATTGTCCATCGCCAACCGTCAGCCTTTCACTGGCCGCCCGGTGCTCATCACCTTCGATGACGGATTCCAGAACTTTGCCGACCATGCCTGGCCGATCTTGCGTGCGCACGACCTGACCGCGGAAGTGTTCCTGGTGACGGACCTGGTGGGGGAAAGTGCAAAGTGGGACGCCGTCAGCGGTCCGCCGACGCGGCTTATGGACGCCGGAACGGTGCGACGTCTCGCCGCCGAGGGTGCGTTCTTCGGAAGCCATCTGGCGACGCACCGCGCCATCGATGGTCTGTCGAGCTCTGATTTGGCCGCCGAGCTCCTGCGCTCTCGTATGTTCGTCGAACGGTGGACCGGCCGGCCAACCACGGCCTTCGCGGCACCCTTCTCTGTCACCGACCAACGGCTCGGCAGGCTGGCCAAGGAGTGCGGCTACCGGATCGGCTTCGGCGGCAGACACGGACCGGCGGACCTTAATAGCGACCCCATCGACCTTCCGCGCATCGAGATTCGCGGGGATCGCTCGCTCGACGACTTTGTTGCTACCATCGAGGCCGTGCTCGTTTGAACGGTAGACAATGTCAGCATCTCCCAAGCGCTCTATTCCGCACCAGGCGTGAGCGACCCCTTGCCGGGCCACGCATTGTCGCTTTCGATGCGCCTCTTCGAGGTGTAAAGGGCGATGCAACTGTCTATCGCGTTATGCGGGGATAGACGCACACGGTGATGCTTTTGGCTGCCCTGATGTGTATAGCCTGTGTGAGGGTCCCAGATTTCCATCACATAGCCTCGGCCGGCGATGCGCAACGCGGCATACGCGCGTTTTGCTCTATCGGAAGCCGCCGTAACGCCCAGCGTCTTTGAATTGCGGATCACATGACTGATTTGCGTGACCACACCCTACGCAATTGTCTAGCTTGAACGGTGGACTCTTGTACCACAACATCGGCTCCTTCAACCTAGGAGCAATGGCGGGCATAGATGTCGTTGCTTGCCGATCTGACCGGAAGGTTAACAGCACGATGCGTCTCATCATTCGACGATTGGGAACCAGGAACCTGGCGCGCCCGACACAACCTCTCCGACACCTTGGCGCGATGTTCGTCCTGGTTGCCAGGCAGCTCATCTTTGGAACCGCCCTCTTGTTGGCTGGTCCAGCGCAGGCGCAGGCGCCGGCGACCGTCCCGCCTGAAAGGGTCAAACAGCTATTCGAACTGCTCGACGATGCGTCAGTGAAGGCCTGGATGGCCGAACAGCGAAATCAGGACGCCGCGTCAACGAGAGCGCCTGCCGGGGCAGGCGCTTCTCCGGCCGACGCATCGTCCGGCGCCGCGGCCGCATCAGGCCAGATGAATACGATGGCATCCTCGACGCTCGATATGATCAGGGATCATATCGGAAGAATCGTGCGAACTTTGCCCCTGCTGCCGGGTCAGTTCGCGCGCGTTCGGGCAGAGACCATGGAGGATATGTCCAGCAAGGGATCTGCCGGGGTACTCTTGCTGATTGCGATGTTCATCGCTGCCGGCCTGGCGCTTACTTGGGCAACGTACAAGTTGAGCCGTCCATTTCGTCTCTGGATTATCGCGCAACCGAAGGATACGCCCGTTGGGCGGGCCAAGAAGATTGGTGGCCGCACGCTTTATTCCAGCATGCTGATCGTCTCGTTCGCACTGGGCAGCGCCGGCGCGTTCATGCTGTTCGACTGGCCAATGCTTATCCGCGAGATTGTACTGACATTCTTGATGGCGGCAGTCGTTACATGGGGGGTGCGCATGTACGTCATGGCCATGCTCGTCCCTTCCTTCATGAACGTCGACAACGCCGTCGAGGTTCGTGCTTTGCCAATCACCAACGAAGCGGCTGACCATTGGTCCTATTGGCTGCCCCGGATCGTTGGCGTCTTCGACTTCGTCGCCGCCGCGTTCATCCTCTTGCCAGGTCTCGGCATCGATCAGGACGGAATGATGGTCCTGTCGCTTGGCGCCGATTTCGTGCTGCTGTTGCTCGTGCTGCTGGCCATTTGGCGTCGGCCAAGAACGCAGCGAGACGGTGCGCGCCACAGCGTTCACACGGAAGCGACATGGCTGTTGACAGCTTATTTCCTCGTCCTGTTTCTGCAGCGCATCGCGGGCCTTTATGTATACTTCTGGTTTACCTTCGCCGCACTCTTCCTGCCTTGGGCAATCGTGACGACGCAGCGCGGGGTTAACTTCGTCCTGCGACCAGGTTCGGTAGATCTTGGCCGGCCTACGATCCCGGCGGTGGCGATCGCTGTCATCGATCGCGGAATCCGAATGATTTTCATCCTGGCGGCGGCTTACTTTCTAGCGCGTGTCTGGGGCCTGGACATGCAATCCATGCGCGGCAGCGATACGACGACGACCTTCATATTGCGCGGCCTGATCAATGTCGTGGTCATTGCCCTCGCAGCCGATTTCGGCTGGTCGATCATCAAAGCCTTGATCGAACGAAAGCTGGGCATCGAAACGGCACACCCTGTGATCGGCGACGAAGAGGTCCCGATGCTAGATCCGCAGCAGGCGCGGCTGCACACGCTGTTGCCGATCCTCCAGAACATCCTGCTCGCATCGATCATCGTGATGGCAGCGCTTATGATGCTCGCCTCGCTGGGTATCCAGATTGGCCCACTGATCGCTGGCGCCGGCGTTGTCGGCGTCGCGGTGGGCTTTGGCGCACAAACTATCGTCAAGGACATCATTTCGGGCGTTTTTTTTCTGCTCGACGACGCGTTTCGTGTCGGCGAATATATTTCCTCGGGCAATTACAAGGGTACCGTGGAAAGCTTTTCCCTGCGCTCGGTGAAGCTGCGCCACCATCGGGGTCCGCTGTTCACCATACCTTTCGGTGAACTCGGGGCCGTCCAGAACCAGAGCCGTGACTGGGTTATCGACAAATTCAACATCACCGTCGGCTATGACACCGATATCGAATTCGCTCGCAAGCTGATCAAGCGGATCGGCCTCGAATTGGCGGAAGATCCTGAGTTCAAGCACTGGGTGCTCGACCCGATCAAGATGCAGGGCGTACAGGAGTTTGGCGAATACGGCATTGTATTGAGGGTCAAGGCCACAACCAGGCCGGGAGGCGCCTTTGGTATGAAACGCAAATTCTACGTACGCCTCCGCCAGGTCTTCAAGGAGCAGGGCATCGAACTCCCATTTCCGACCGTCCACGTCCAAGGGCTGCAGAATCCGCATGAGGCAGAGAACGGATCTTTGGCGATTACACCCGCGGTGAAAATGGCCGTCGCGCAATCGCACACCATTCGTCGCAGAAAAAAAGCCAGCACGACGGAATAGGAAAGAGCGCCGTCACCGGAGCGACGTCGGGGATCGCCACTAGGCGGCAGGGTTCGTGCGCGCCTCGGGCAACCGGCAATCCTGTCTCCACAGCGCCGCCGGCGCCGACGCCATGGCGTCCACGAGTTCGGTCGAAGGAGCGCCGTGACCTGGCCGAGACATCGCGGCGAGGTTTGCAGGTGGTTGCTTATATCGCATCCCATGAATGGTTTGAGACGCGCCAAACTTGTGATCACCGGATTGTCTTGGCAGTGCGGAGGGAGCTAGGTTACTACCTCATAGCGCGGAACGGAAATCCGATAAGGGTCGATCCGGAAGAATGGGCAAATCGATGGGGCGACACCAGCGCTCTGCGCAAAACGGCTGTTGAGGCTGGATTCTCCAAGCCCCTTTTGCTAGCGAACCAAGGATGAGCAACCGATTGCCGCCCGCATGGGCAAAGCACCTCCGCACCCCACCCTCGCCGAAGGCGGCATCACCGAAGGCTGCGTCATCCAAAGCGCAGTTCAAGGCAGGCCCCCACCGCAGCCACGCCGACGACTTGCTTTTACGGCAGGCGCTCGAGTTGCAGCAGGCCGAACGTCTATCCGAGGCTGAGGAACTGTGCCACAGGGTCCTTGCTCGCACGCCCAACCATCCGCTGGCCCTATATATCCTGGGAACGCTCGGGCTCGATTTCGATAACGAAAAGTCACTGCGGTATTTCGCTCGGGCGGTGGCAGAGGATCCGCAGAATCCCTACTACCATCTTAGCCTCGGCGAGACCTATTTGAAGGTCAGCGAATTTACGCCGGCGATCAAGCACTTTCGGTACGCCCTGGACTTGAAGCCGGATCTGGTGGAAGCGCTTTGCGCCTTGGGCGATGCCTACAATGCGTTTGACAAGGGGGAGATGGCGCTGCCGCTCTTTGAGAAGGCGCTCAGGATCGACCGAGATCATCCCGTAGCCCGGTTGGGGTTGCCCCGCGCGCTCGCAAGCCTCGGCCGTATGGCCGAAGCCGCGGTTCATCTGAAAGAGGCAATAGAACGGCGCATCGCGGTACCGGCTGCCCACAACGCGCTTGTACGCACGCGCAAATTCGCTGAAGAGCCGCCAGAACTCGGGGCAATCCTGACGGAGCTTCAAGACCCGGGCCATGGGCCGGAGGGAGCGGCAGCGCTCCATCACGCCGCAGGAAAGGTTCTCAACGACCTCCGTCGCTATAAGGAGGCGATGGATCACTTTAAGAAGGGGAATGAAGCCGGGGGCCATACATTCGATCTGCAGTCTTACCGCCGCTGGGTCGACGGCATGATCGCAACCTTCGCGCCGGAACTGGTGGCTTCAAGAGCCGCGTACGGCAATCCCTCGGAGGCGCCTGTATTCGTCGTGGGCATGCCTCGTTCGGGCACGACATTGACAGAGCAGATCTGTGCCACTCACCCCGATGTTCATGGCGCCGGCGAGCTCAGCAAACTTAGGCGAACAGCCAATGGACTCGGTGTCGCAGACCGCTCCAGCGTGAACTTCGGCCAATCCATCGCGATGATTACTCCCGATCTGACCAGGACTTTGGCCGAAGAGCACCTTGCTTATCTGCGCGAGCGGGCTCCCGACTCGCTGCGAATCGTTGACAAGATGCCTCACAATTTCGAGCTGATTGGCCTGGTTGGCCTTCTTTTCCCCAAAGCGCGTATCATTCATTGTCGTCGCGACGCTATCGACAATTGCATCTCCTGTTTCGTCCTGCAGTTCAATAAAGCCCACAGCTACAGTGCCGATCTTGAGACGCTGGGGCTTTACTACCGGGAGTATGATCGCTTGATGCGGCATTGGGACAAGGTTTTCCCGGGTCGTATTTTCGAAAATCGCTACGAGACGTTGATCGAAAATCAGGAGGAGCAGTCGCGCCGGCTCATGGATTATCTCGGATTGCCGTGGGACGATGCCTGCCTGCGCTTTTTTGACAAAGGCGGCTCCGTAAACACCTACAGCAATTGGCAGGTCCGCCAGCCGATCTATACGTCGTCCGTCAAGCGTTGGAAGAATTACGAAAGCGAGATTCAGCCGTTGATTGAAGCCTTGGGCGATCTTGCTGAGATTTGACCGGTAGTGCCTGATGCTGCGCGCAGTTTGCTTGCATCCAATCCCGCCGGCGTACGCTTTCCGCCGATAGACCAGTCTAACAGGGTCTCCTCAGGCTGACCGCCGCGTTCCTTCACCTGTCCCGCCGGCGTATCCTGGCCACAGAGCCTCCCGCCGTTTCGCGCGTCGCTCGCCAAGCAGTTTGGCTTCCTCCTTTCCTTTTCGCTGCTAGGGTTGTTCTTCCACGTCTGCAAGCGTGGCAGCAGGCGGGCGGCCATGCCATCGGCTGTCCGAAGTTCCATACAGACGGCATGAAAAAACCCGGCGGTTGCCCGCCGGGTTTTCGATTTCAATAAGGCAGCGCCTGTTAGAAGGAGCGCTGGAAGCGGAGCATGCCGCCGATTGCGTCGTCATCGCCAGGAGTAATACCCGTCCAGTTCGACACGGAGTCGTCGCCGAGATGCGAGTAGTCGACTTCGGCCGTGATCGTGAAGCCGGGAACGATGTCATAGGCAACGTTCGCGGCGATGCCAATGTTCTTGCCTTCGTCATACGACGCCTGGAGGTTGAACGAGGTCTTTTCGTTGAACTTGTAGGTGCCGCCGCCCCAGACTGCCCAATTGCCGCTCCACGGCTTGTAGAAGCCGCGACCGCCAGCCGGGAACGCCCAGGTGCCGTCGGTGAGGTTATCATCGGAGCCGTAGCCGCCCATGATGAACAGCGAAATCTGGTCGGTGGCGTTCACGTCCAAGCGAACCTTGCCGGAGACTTCTTCATAGTTGCTGTCGTAAGCGATGACGCCAGTAACCGCGCCCCAGCCCTGCGTCCACTTCACGCCACCGACGACATGCGGAACATAGCTGTCGATCGTGTCGGTGCCCGAGCCTTCTTCGAGAGAGACCACAGCCGAGAAGCCGTTGCCAGCGTCGAAGTAGTACTGCACGACGTTTGTGTCGAAGCCGCCATACGGAACCAGCGTATCCTGGATCACGTTGCCGGCGTAGCCGATGAACGTGTCGAAGGCTGATTCATCCTTACCGACGCGGAGACCACCGAGCTGGATCCAGGCAAAGTTCAGCGAGACGGTATCGCCGTTGCCAGCAGTATTGAGCGTTCCGAACCTGCCCGAGTCACGGTTGTTGTTCTGGAAGTTGAAGCGGGTCTCGGTATAGGTCTTCAAGGTGCCGAGTTCGGTTTCCTGACCGGTCCAGGTCTTCAGCGCGAAACGGGCATGCTTGTAGAAGGTGTCGTTGCTGTCGCCGGGGGTCTCGTGATCGGCGCTTGTCGCACCGTCGAACGAACCCACGTCGCCGACGCCGATGTCGTAACGGATATAGCCGCCGATGCGCAGGCAGGTTTCGGTGCCGGGGATGTAGAAGTAACCAGCGCCGTAGACGTCGCAAATCTTGACGTATTCAGCGGGCTCCGGCTCGGCGACGACGACGGCGTCGGCGGCGCGCGCACCGGAAACTGCGATCAGGGCCGCAGCGGAGCCGAGAAGAAGGCTCTTGATGTTCATTTTCTGACCTCCAGTCAAAAGTTAAAAAACGGGTCTGGGTATTCTTTGCTGAAGGACAGCGTTCCCTGCCCCATCCCCACTACCGAAAAAGATGCGCACCGCGCCGCTCCTTCGAAATTGACATTACCCATGAGCCGGCGGCGTTCAACCACGATCGTACCGGCGCATGGACAGTTCGGCCGCTATCCCCGACCTGTGTTGCAGAAACGTCACGATTTGGCCTCACTTGGAAAGCTCTCGTTAACCATTGGTCCCCTCACGACCGCCTGTCTCGGCCGAATCCGGCGATCGGCCGACCGGATCATGCAAGGCCTGGGGCTCATCTGCCCAGGAATTGCCGCGGAACTGCCGCACCCGAGGAAGGCTGAAATGTTCGGCGCGCTCACCTTCTCCATATTATGACACGGCCTTGTTGATTGTGCCGGCGCTTTTCTTTATCCAGCGGCGCAACGCAGAGGCGGCCGAGTGGTCGAAGGCGCTGCCCTGCTAGGGGAGGCTCAATCTTTTGGTTGATCCGAAACTCCCGACCACTTCCGCAAGGCTTACAACATGGGAGATCTCGAGAGCCTGCACGAGTTCCGCCGCCAGAAAGAGCGGGCGGGACGGATTCGTTTTCTCGAGAGGGATGAAGAAGCGCGGCTGTTCGCCGCCATTAAGAGCCGCAGCGAGGATGCTTACAGGCTTTCCGTCTTCCTGGTCGATAGCGGCTGCCGTCTCGGCGAGGCGCTCGGGCTGACCTGGAACGACATCAAGGAACATCGCGTCAGTTTCCAAACCATCATATCCGGCCGCAGCCGCACCATCCCGATGACCGAGCGGGTCAAGGAGGTGATCAGGATGCCTCCGGACGGACGCCCTCGGCCGAAAGGCCCGTTCACCAAGTTGAGCCGGGCACAGTTCAGTGCCATATGGAACGAGGCGAAAGCCGAGGTTGGACTTGGCGCCGACCACCAGGTCGTACCCCATATCCTGCGTCACACCTGTGCTGCGCGCCTCGTCCAGGGTGGCATCGACATCAGGCGCGTGCAGATGTGGCTGGGTCATCAGACGATGTCGATGACGATGCGCTACGCGCATCTGGCCACCAACGATCTCGATGGCTGCGTCACTGTGCTCGAAGGGCTACCGGCAGCGCTGGAGATCAAGAACGAAACCGGGCCATGACGAAAATCTCGTCAGGGCTGCGCGCAAAAGCGCCAGCGACCCCACGTCTTTTCGCGGAGTTTAGGTTTGGTGGTGCTCGAACACAATGTAGGCCAAGCATTACTCCAAGCAACGTCACCATCTCCACTGGACAGAACGGTGCCAATTGTGCATTGTGTTTGCCGTCTATGACTTCCGCAACGCACTGAGGTACTACGTCTCCTCGGCTAAACAGGGGTCACGCAACTTAGGTAGCATTTGAAGAGGTAATCTGCATGGTCACTAGGCGGCGATTCTCACGAGGTGGAAACCTTGTTAAGCAAGCCAGCCGACCAAGACTGGAAAATACGGTGGCTGCCGCCGTGTCGAAAATTCTTCTTGAGCACGATCCGACAATCGGCAAGCCGGCCCTTAGAATTGCCGCGAGATTGGCAGGGTATATATCTTCAGCAATCGGTGTTCAAACTCAGGCTGTTCAGCGAGCCCTCCCAACTATCGAGGATGATGTTGAAAACCTCGCTCAGATATTTATCGGGCATATAGTGGCAGAGGCACAAGGCCGATTTGATCCACGACTGCAGCGTTTCAAAGCGGTACCGCCACCGGCGGTCCCCCAAGCGCCTCTCAGTGCGGCGAGTGATTGGGCGGGGCCGGTAGCTGGGCCAACAGTGATAGAAAGGCATTTTGGGATACCGAGGTCGACGCTCTTTCGGTGGCAGAAACGCGATGAGGTGATCGCACTTAAATCTGGAAGCAGCAGGTTTGTTTTTCCATTGAAGCAGTTTGTCGATGCTCGCCCTGCAGATGGGATAGCCGAATTGATCGCCATGTTTGGCGACCATCGGCTTGCCTGGAGATGGTTGATGGCGCCGACGGACAAGCTTGGCGGGAACTCGCCGATAGATACTCTGCTAGCTGGCAAGCTCGCGAATGTTGTTGCTGCCGCGCGCCTAACCTTGGAGGAGGCACCTGATGTTTAGCCCCGCCGTTTGGTGGCGGTCGTTCAGTTGACAATTTGGCGCAACGCGACATTACCCCAGGCGGCTGCCCGCGGCCCGTCGTCTCAATGGCGACCCTTCCAGCCAGCCATTCTCGACAAGCAGTTGGACAGCCTAGCCATTGCGCCCTCCTCCTGACGAAGACTTTGGTACGGTCAAGCCGTCGGCGCCGTGCCGTGCCGCTCGCGCGCGGTCTTGCGGATGATTTCCGCGATTTCCGGGCTGCTGCTGCATAGCATCTGGAAATCCGCCGCGTGCAGCGACAGGAGTGAGACAGCCGTTGCGGCGCTGACGGTCGCCGTACGCGGTTCGCCGCTCATCAGCGCCATCTCGCCGAAGAAGGCGCCAGGGCCAAGCTCCACTGGGTTCGACATCACGACGCTCACCCGCCCCTCCACAACAAAGAACATTCGATCCCCGGTCTCGCCCCTTCGGCAGATCACGGCGCCGGCCGGCAAACTACGAGGCCGTAAGGCGCGCACGATCTCGACCAGCGCGGCCGGGCCGAGCTTCTGAAACAACGGCACGGCGGCGACCAACTGCCAATTGCGGACGAAATCCTCGCGACGGATTTCTTGATAGAAGCCGGAGGCAAGAATGCCGGCCCACAGCGCGAAGACGCCGATGCCACACATCATGACCGCCCCAGCCAGGACGCGGCCGGCGAAACTTTGCGGAATGGCGTCGCCATAACCGGTGGTGGACAGCGTGACCACCGCCCACCACATTGCCTGAGGGATGCTGCCGAACTTTTCCGGTTGGATGTGGCGCTCGATGACATAGGCCGCGAGCGCGACACCGAACAGAACGACGCCGAAAAGCGTGGTGACGCCGATCAGGTTACGCGCTTCGTTGGCCAGCACCCTGCCCAGTACCGGGAAGAAGGTCGAGTCGCGCAGCGGTTTGAGCAGCCAGACAGCACAGTAGAGGCTCCGGTCGGGCGTGCCTTCGAGCAGAAATGCAGCGAGTGGAACCAAAACCGCGAGCATATCAATGGCGATTGCAGGCGTCCTGTCCCGAAGGTCTCCCGCCCAGTGCTTGATCAGAGTCTCGGCCATCTGTAGGAGATAAGCGCCCCAAATGACCGCCAGCACGGCAGTCAGAGCCAGCCTGCTTCGTGCGGACATGTCCGGCATGGTGAGCGCGGCCACCGCCAGCAGCCCAGGCGCAGCTAGCACCGCGTTTAGCGGTGCGTGAATTCTCAAGAAAGGCAGGACCGACATTCTGTCCCCACGAGCGGATGCTATTCCTCCAGAATAGGATGCCTTCAGGGCAAGCGCAAAGGTGGCGCTTTCGCTGGGATGTTCATCACGACGTGAACTCAGATGGCCTGAACGTGAACCGACAGGCCGCAACCGAGAATGGCCCATCCGGGCAGTTGCAATAGGTTTGAACCGTTCGAAGGAGCCGGGCCGACGAGTTCAAGGCCGTAGACATGCCCGGCTCGAAGACGGCGGCATGTCGGCAATGGCCAGGGTGACGGCGGCGACACCCAAGAAGAGCGCTCCGATCCGCCTGCATGAGGTTCCCTCCCGCCCTTCGCCCGCTACCCAAAACATGTGCGGCACCACAAGCGGCAGGAAGGACACTCGAGAGCCGCATTTAGTACGCGACGGCAACTGCATGGTTGCGAAGTTGCGTGCGCCCAAGCTACCGGGGCCGGTGAGTCACCGCAGAGGCAACTCAAGGAGGCACCGTCCTGGTCTTGTGGCTTCGATCCAGCCGCCCTGAGCGGACTCGAGGGATACAAAGCGGTACGATACATGAGATCCGATTCTCCTGCGGTCGTCCCGCCCAGTTCAGAATGAAGCGGCCTACCTTGACTTTGTGGTCCAATGACTGAGTACCCGCGCCTCAAATACAGTATGCAAGCCGTTCGCAAGGCAGGCGATCGGCTGGCAAAACCTATGCAGCTCGGACAAGACACCACTGCCGGCCAGTACGTGGACACGATGCGAATCTTCTCAATCGCCAATAGCTGGCGCGACTCGCACTTTCTGCCCATGCGGAGCGTTCGATTCTCTGTCGGTCACCACATCAAAGCCCTGCGATTGAAGGGCGACATGGCATCGCGTCCAAAGCGTCTGGCATCCATTTGTCGGAAGCTTCGAGAGTCCACCACCAATTTGGACACCATGAACGATATCGGCGGCTGCCGAGCGATCATGCCCGATATCGATAGCGTCCGCTTGCTTCTAGAATCGCTGCGAGACAAGTTCCCCCATGAGATGCACTGTCGGGAATTTAACTATATCGATGAGCCGAAGCCGGACGGCTATCGAAGTCACCATATTGTTTTCCAGTACCGACCCAGAGCTGCCCACACCCAGGCTTTCGAGGGACGACGCATCGAATTGCAAGTTCGGACCACACTTCAGCACTCATGGGCAACTGCAGTTGAGGCCGTCGGGCTGTTCCAGCGCCAGGATTTGAAGCACGGAAACGGGGAGCAGGATTGGCTACGTCTTTTCCAGCTTATGTCGGCGGAATTCGCCCAGGTTGAGCAGTGTCCAATTCGTGTCGGTGGTCCGGATCGCGATGACCGAGTGCGGGAACTGCGGGATATCAACAGGCGTATAGGTGCAACAAGTATACTGGCAGATATCACGAATCTTACCCTCCGCTCAGAGAGCCTCGTACAGCCAGCGCGACATTTTCGGCATCATTTGGTGCAATATAGAGCGGATCAGAACGTTACGATTCAATCATTCCGAACTCTCATCATGGGGGCGCGGAAATTGGAAGAAATAGAGAAGAAAATCGCGCTAAGGGGAATTGATTGGACGGTTTCGTTGGTCGAGGTGGATAAGGTGGAACAGCTTGTCGACATATACCCGAATTACTTTGGGAACGTTTCATTGTTCGCCCGCAGTCTGAAATCCATATGCTCGGGAAAGTCACTGTCTACAGAATAGCCCACACCGGATCGTAGCTCCGAAGGAACGCCCGACTATGGCTGGCCAAGCGTCGCTTTCCGTTTGAAGGAGCCGGACATTGGCCTTCCTCGACAGTCTCCTGGGTCTGGTCCGAACGGACAATCTCCCGAAAGCTCACACCTATTTCAGCGTTGCCAGCACGCCTGCCGCTGACTGCAGGTCTGCTGTCTCCAAGTGATGAGGTCGACGACGCCGTAAATTTCCGCACGCCCACTCCTGCGAGCCAGAACAGCCGACGAAATCGCGTTCTCCAAGGCAAGCAACATTCCTATTCCTCCCGGCAACCCACCGGCCCTGCGAACGTACTCGCGCCAACTTTGTTCCTTCAGCTATCCAGTTTTGTCGACATCCGTTTTTGTCGAGCATCGTCGACCCCACCCCCACCTCTTGTCGACATCACACTGGCAAACAAAACGCCACCTGCGATGAAGGCAAGAAGCGATCGATGGCGTATCCTGCGCAAGCCTGACAGCGCCTTGCCACTTGCCCCTGACTTCCAAATGTCTGGCCTAGAACCGGGACATGAAACGTGCACGTCTCGACTTCACCGCCCCAGCGGCAGTTTAGATACGGCTACCAGTTCTTCCTCGTCTCTGATCCCAGCCTGATAGTTTGCTATAATACGAGAAGCGAGCGCTTCACGATGCTCTGGTGACTGACCCCCGGTTTTCAACTTCTCGAACACACGGCCTATCAAGGCCACTTCGGATGAATCGAACACGCCAGCTTCTGTAACTTTTTGATAGATCGGCATGGCCCTTCCCTCACTGCAACGCGAAACTAATCTCACTCGGAGATTCGACGCAAAGCAAAAACGACTCGGCGTTTGACTCACCCCCCTGAGTGATGCTTGGGAGAGGCTTAAGAGCAGACACGTGCGCGGCTCGCCCCAGTGACCTCTGCCTCTGCCGCCGCCTAGAAATGAGTTCGGAACCGAGCCAAGCCTTATTCGTTACAGGTGCTGGCATTTCGGAGGTATCTAATGGAAATCCAAGGCATCTACGCCACCCTCGCCACAGCAAGCATGGATCGTGCCGAGAAGTTCTATACCGAACTTTTCGCCCGGGAGCCTGACGATCGTCCCATGGACGGATTGATCCAATGGCGCGGCATCGCAGGGGCGAATATTCAAATCTTCCAGGACAGGGACAATGCAGGATCCGGTAGACTGACCGTTGTTGTCCCAAGAATGGATGATGCCCGTAGATCGCTCGAGGAAACTGGGGTGAAACTCACCGGCGAGTCCGAGGGTGACTACGGACGGATTGCCCAGTTTGCGGACCCGGACGGAAATCGCATCACCCTTGCTGAGCCACCCTCTAGCCCTTTCAAAACATAGAAGGCTTCATGCGCCTAGACGCGCTGGCAAGCTCGAACTACGACCAGGATCACCCCACGACCAGAATCGCCAATTGGCCTGCTGCCGGTTTTTCGGACACGCGGTTAAGCTAACATAGCTTTTTCCTCGAACTCCACGGGGCTCAGATAGCCCAGTGTCGAGTGCCTCCGCCGAGCGTTGTAGAAGCGCTCGATGTAGTCGAACACATCCGCCCTGGCGGCATCTCTTGTCCTGTAGACCTTGCGGGCTGTGCGTTCGGTTTTCAACGACGAGAAGAAGCTCTCCATGGCCGCATTGTCCCAGACATTGCCCGACCGGCTCATCGAACACGTAATGCCGTGGTCGGCCATCAGGTGCTGGAACTGCTCGCTCGTGTATTGCGATCCTTGGTCGGAATGATGAAGCAGGCTGTCGGGCTTGCCTCGGCGCCAGATCGCCATGATGAGCGCATCGGTGACGAGTTGGGCTGTCATGTCGGCCTTCATCGCCCAGCCGACGACAGGTTCGGTGCCGATGCCTCGAAGGTGCGGTCGAGGAGGTTGTCCGACACTGCCGCTCGCTCGCCCGTATCCTTCGGCAGTCCGCGACGCCGAGGCCGGGCCCGCAAACCGTTCTCCCGCATGAGCCGCTCGATGCGATGCAGGCCGCAGGAGAGACCCTCGGCCAGAACATCGTGCCAGACGCGACGGGAACCATAGGTGCGATCGCTGCTCTTGAAGCTGCGGTCGATCCTGGAGACGAGGATCTCGTCGTGCCGGGAGCGGGCGCTGGGACTGCGGTTGAGCCAGGCATGGAAGCCCGACCGGGATACATCCAGCGCACTGCACAGCCATGCCACCGGCCATATGTTCCGGTGCCTCGCGATGAAAGCGAACCTCATGTCACTTCCCTCGCGAAGTAGGCTGCGGCCTTTTTTAGGATGTCGCGCTCCGCCTTCAGCTTGGCCACTTCCTTGCGCAGCCGGTCGATCTCCTGCTGCTCCGGCTTCATCTGCCCATGACCGGGAAACGCATGCTGCGGATCGGTCGACAGCTCGCGCACCCATTTGCGCAGCACATTCTCGTGGAGATCGAGGTCGCGGGCACCCTGGGCAACCGCAACGCCCCGATCCTTGATCAATCTCACCGCCTCAAGCTTGAACTCGCGGTTGAACTTCCTTCTTTGCATTCCAACTCTCCAGTTCCGTTAAACACCTTATCTCCGTGTCCACGAAACCGGCAGCAGGCCATTCCAGCCCGTCGTGTGCGGAACTTACGGTTGGAGTCATATAGCTGTGGCGTTATCGAGCCTGGCGCAGCGTTACAGCGCCGACCCTAAGTTGGCTGCCAGGCCTGCGCGCAACCACCCAGGCGTCCACCCGTTGACCCATGCTGGTTGATTCCAGCGCACGCCTGCACTTGCCCCGCTACTGACTTTTTTCCTTGCGGCGGGAACCGATTGTAGCGGCTCTAGTTGACTTCCCAGCGCCCCCGGACAGAGGCGCCCGAGAGTTGTTCGGACAGCTTTCAAACGAAGCCCGCCACCGTTCCCTCAGTGGCGGGCTTTACGTGTTTAGCCGCGCGAGGTGGATTTGAGTACCTACGTGAGACAGCGTATGGCTGAAATCAAAGATGATCCCAACCTTCGCAGGCGCACGCGAGCTAAGGGCCGGCCTTCCCTAAGGCAGCTCTCCGCTGCCTCGCGGCTACTCGCAACGCTGGGCTTCCGCAAGCGGTTGCTGATCCTGGTTCATCTGATGGATGGTGAGAGATCGGTATCGGAGCTGGTCTCTTTAATCGGCGGGACACAATCCGCCCTCTCACAGCATTTGACCGATATGGCCAAACTCGGAATTGTCAAATCCCGAACCCAAGCCCAACGGCGGTTATATTCCTGCACGTCCGAGCAGGCGAAGACGCTCGTCGGCTTCCTCAGCAACCTAGCCGACAATGACAAACTCCCGGTGGGAAAAAGATCGGGAAAGAAGTCTTCTTCCTGGCGCCCCGGGTGATCCCGAAGGCACGCCTGCTCGGAACCGGATTAACATTTTGTTTATAGATGGAAAAGGCCGAACCTCCCGAACCGATCCCGGACAGCATGCTCCTGGCCGCAGCAAAGTGCAGGCCGTTCTTCGAAAGCAACGCCTCGACGATTGGAATGAAGTTGGCCGACGCACTGCCTCGAGAGCTACCGCGCCGGCCAGACCTGCAGGTCCGCCGGTCGCTAACAGGCCAGAATGATTGTCGCCCGCCATGTGATGGCTCTGCATTCGTTATCTGTCCCCATATGGCGTACAGTGTCTCGTCGTCCGTGACATTTTACCGGCATCGGACGTTTGGAAGTGACCCTCATGCTTTCGCCCTAACAGGAGCTGAAAGTATGGATTCGGTCAAGACTACCTCCGCGACATAGTTCGTCACTACGAAAAGCTCCTTATCCCTTCAAGATCGGCTTGTGGAGCGAGAGCGGGAGCAAGGGCGTGCAAACCGCAGTCCTGCGCGCTTCCGCAACAGCGGACGATTGTCGCGCGTTGGACGGAGGAAATTCGCCCCCGCCGCGGGCGGTGAACGGGACAGCCGTAGGAGCGTCAGCATAGCGCCGGCCGCAGGACGGGACGCGGGACCGACTGTCCCCGTCCGCGGCGGTCCGCAATGGCCAAGCTGCCATCGCGGTGCTGCATCGCCTTTGCGATCACTTCGAAGGCGCTGTCGACTTCCTCATAGATCTTGCTTACCGCGATGCCCTCTCGGTCCGCAGCTTCCATGACGTGGTCGGCTAGATCGTTTATCGCGCCCGGGTCGTCGGTCACCGCATCCGGCAGATGCTCTGCCATCCACCTGTCGAGGAAATTGGCGCGCGTGTGGTCATTTTTCAATAGCAACCGGCGCATATTAGGTTCCCGCTGATCTTGTGAAGGCCCCGCACCAAGGTTTGGCGACGAGGTCGCCATCACCGCACAACCTACGCTGAGGTATATTCAATGTTTCGTTTGTGAGTGCGCTTCTCGCCTTTGCTTTTTTGCTGGGCAGGATTCCTCGGTTTGGACTTAGCCTTCAACGAAGGCGAATTCACCATTGGCCTTGGTACGCGAGTTGCCCACCTGATCCACGTTATATCGCGATTGCTGTAAGGACGCCCACGGCCGCTCGCTACGATCATCCCCGAAAGCTTTCGATGTACCAGGTGATCTTGCCGTCCACCTTCATCGGCTTGTGGATCATCAGCCTCTTGGGGAGGTGTTCGGGATGGACCTCGAGGAGCGTGATCTTGACCGATGGCTTGCACCGGTTGCAGTCGAATTTCAGCTTCAACGGATCAGCGCCGCCGCCATAGACCATCATGAGATCGGCCGATCTGCAGTAGCGGACATTGCCGCAACTGCATTCCACCTTCACAATCATATTGTGCCGGGTCGCCTTCCCCAGGGTGTCGATCGGTTCGTGCGCCCTGAGAACAGAAAAGGAACAAATTCCTTGCCCGTCAAGCGGTCTTATGGAATCTTTCCGCAGATGAGCGACGAACCAATCAGGCTTCCCGACGGCATAACGCCAGCGCCACGCGAGCGCGCCAGAGTGCTAGGCCGTGAACTCATAAATGCGGATGACCGAGCTGGGGTGGTTTGCAGACCTTCCACCGATGCGGTAGCTCTTCCCTATGAGAGAACCTGATTTCGACGTTGATGGTTGGTGCTTGGATGATGGGGAGGAATACCATCGGGCGGCACCCGATACTTTTTGGTGTCCTCCTCGTGAGGCCCGGGAAGGACTGCAGCCGGGCGACTTGGCCAAGCTGATCTTCCGTATGCGCATCGGTGATCCGGACGTGTCCGTTGCGGTGGAACGCATGTGGGTGCTTGTTCGCGAGCGTATCCCCGGCGGCTATCTCGGCATTCTGGACAATGATCCAGGCGCGATAGAGCAAAACGAGGTGTTCTGGAGCGGCGTCGAACTGCCATTCGCGGCCCGTCACGTCATCGACATCGATGAGCGGGATGAGAATACTATCTCTCTCGCGGCTCAAGAACCTAAGCGGCGCTGGCCCAAGTCCTGAAGGCCGAACATCCGCTAGGGCACATGTGCGAGCACACGGGTTGCGCGAAGCACGGAGGGTTCGGCTTTGCTCGGCCTCGCCAAGAGCCGCATTGGTTCTGTTTCGAGCACCGAGGCGACGGGGAGCGCTATCTCTGAAGGAGGAAACCCATGGTAGATAGACCACCGTATATGCCCACAGGAATTGGCATCGGCATGCTGAGGGACGACGAAACGAAGATCGGCGTCCTAATTTTCGAGACGGCGGAAGGTAATTTCGACTTCGCAGTCAATTTGCAGGCGGTCGACGTCATTCGCAAGGCGCTCAGCAAAATCGAGACGCACCTAACGAATGGCAAAATCTCGGACGTGGATTAGCTTCGGTGAAACTAATTTATGCCCCTGACGTTCTTGCCGTCTCAGGTAGGTGGGCAGGTGGTGCTTGGCAGCATTTAGGAAGTTCGGGTGCCGGCAATGTCTGGGCGCCGGCAAGGTTTTTCAATGCGCAAAGTGGCTGAGCTCAAACGGCACTTGTTGCCCGCGCGGAGTGCACCGAGCCGGGTGCAAAGGGTCTACGATCAGATGCCCTATGTGTCGTGGCAGCGGCCTACAAAGCCCAGAACCTAGACGTCAAACAGATCAGTAGGCCCGCGACCAATCTCCTCGATGATATCGGGCGTGTTGTTGCGCGGCGAACCCACCTTGCTGTCGATCGGCCACATCTTCATCAGATCGGACCGAAAGGGCTTCATCAGGTCGCGAGGGTCCTGCTCCGGCCCCAGCCAGCGCCTGTAGTCGGCCGGCGCCAGGATCACCGGCATGCGGTCGTGGATGGTCGCCATCAGCTCGTTCGGCTCGCAAGTGGCGATGGCGAAGGTCCGCACAAGTTCGCCGGTTACCTTGTCGGTATACTCTTCCCAGATCCCGGCCATGGCGAAAGGCTCGTCAGATTTCATCGCGATGGCGTAGGGCTGTTTTTTCTTTCCCGACGCGTCGAGCTTCTGCCATTCGAAATAGCCGTCGACGGGCACCCAGGCAGCGGCGCGCGTTGTAAGCCTTGCGGAACAAGCCATTACTGGCGATCGTCTCGCAGCGGGCGTTGACAGCTGGCGGGCGGCCGCCACCTTCCCGAGCCCAACCGGGGACCAAGCCCCAGCGAGCCGAAACAAAGCCGGCCATGCTGGTCGACAGCTCTTCTCGGATGATGATCGGATAGGTCAGGCTTGGCGCGCCGTTCCAGAGAGGAAAGCTGTTGCCCAGCCGTTCGACCTCGCCAGGATGGGCGAATTCGAACCGACGAACCATGTCAGGGATTGTGGTTTTCACGAAAACTCGTCCGCACATGCACCAGAGATAGGGACCCGAAAAGCAAGAGTCTACTTCGGGACCGCTATTCGATCGCGCCGCCCTCGCCGACAGCCTCCGCCTCTCTGACGGCAGGCAAGCGTTGGCTATTGCCTATCCCGGAAATCGAGCAGCTTGGCGTGACGTAGCTTCTCCTCGCCCTTCAGGAACCGCACGCGGCCGACCAGACCGGGCTTGAGCCATTCTGCCTTTGCCTTGGCCAAGCCTATCGGAGCCGGCCCGCCGACCTTCCGTTGCACACGATCCAAAGCGCTTGTCGCTTATCAGCCTTGAACGTGACGAAGGCGCCGCCGGCATAGCGGCCCTTGTCTGCCATGAGGACCATGGCTGGTTTGCCCGCCTCGCGTTGAACGCCAATGATGTCCATTTCCTTTTCGGCATAGCACTTGATCTTGCGCCAGTTCATCGTCGTCCCGCTGCGATATTTGCTGTTCTTGCGCTTGGAAACTATGCCCTCCAGGCCGGCTTGGTTGACAAGGTGATAGACGGCATCGCCGGTCCCAGGCATCGCTTCGCTGAACTGGATGCGGCCACCGGTCGGGATCAATGCCTGGAGAATGTCGCGGCGGTCTTCCACCGGCATGTCGCGCAAATCGTAGCCGTTGAGGTGCAGGAGATCGAACGCCACCAGATAGAGGTCTCGCGACGGATTGCGGCTCGTGACGGCTGATTGCAGTGCATGGAAGTCAGACAGGCCAGCTTCATTGATGGTGATCGCCTCACCGTCGATGATGAAATCCGTCGCTTCGATCGCCGCTGCTTCGCCGGCAAGCTGGATATGGCGACCTGTCCAATCGTAGCCATTCTTGGTGATCAGCCGAATCCCGTCGTCGTCCTTTGTGACTTGGGTCCGGTACCCATCGAACTTGATCTCGTGGAGCCATTCGGCGCCCTGTGGCGGGGTGTCGACCAGTTCGGGCTCCATTGGCTTAATGAACTTCAGACGCATCAACTCACTCACGCAAACCGTCGATTCAATAAGCTTTAGCTAAAGTAGTTCCGGAACGTTTGGCGTGGCCGGATGTTGCCACCCGCATGACGAAGCTATCTGACCTCGGCCCCCCGATTCCCGGCAAACTGCATGGAGGGAAGCACATTGAAGAGCATCTTCACTTCTACAACTGCCCGCACTGCGGTCAGCGGGTCGACCAACGGGATCTGCGCCAAGTCTTCTGGCATGAGCGGCCTGGTCATGAACCGCTGGAGCTGGAGCCTGAGGCGAAGGTGATAGAATTTCCAAAGCGGAAATAACAAAGCCCGCCGGGCGTGAGCCAGCGGGCCGTTGACGGCAGATCTTCGATTAGCCGGTTGGGCCTGTGACCCTGTTCGACGAAGAGATTTAGGCCGTAACAGCGGACGGTGAGATCGGCAAAAGAATCGAAAGAACCGCCTACGGGCAAAGAATGCATAAACTTTGATGGGTCACATTAGAGCTTGGTTCGCCGGCTCGTGGTAATTGCACGCTCGCTAATGTCTGTCGGGGGTTTGAAATGTTCAGGATTTTGCGCGGCTTTGCCCGCTCCCGCAGCGGGTCGATGATGCCGCTCTTCCTGATGAGCCTGATGCCCCTGATCGCGGTCATCGGCTTCTCGGTCGACTATACAAGCGCGGTCCAGACCAAATCCAACCAGCAGCAGGCGCTGGATGCCGCGATCCTGACGATCACGACCATGGACATCACGTCGACGCTGGCGCAACGCCAGACGCTGCTGCAGGATTCCTTCGCCGCGAACGGTGGACAAGGCACCGCGACGCTGACCAACTTCGTGGCCGGCAATACCGCCACCGCCACCACGGCGCAGGCCACGGCGAGTTTCGCCATGCCGACCGTTTTCATGAGCATCGCCAGGATCAACACCGTACCGATCGCCGTCGCCTCTGCGGTCAGCAAGCCGCCCGCGCTGGTTGCGGCTACCTTCAAGGTCTCCGGGGTTTCGGGTTACTGGAACAAGACAATGACGCTTTACGGCACGCAATTCGGTGCGACGGTGGCCAAGCCGCTGATGACGATCGACTATACCTATGGGAACACCAAGGATCCCAAGGGCTACGGCACGACCAATGTCAACGTCCTCACCACCGATTCAGCCGGCAAGACCGTCACCACGCTGGTCCAGAAGCAGGTCTGCACCGTCGGCAACAATCCGCCAAGCGGCGTGACCCTCAAGACCGATGCGAGCGGCACGAAATACTACTGCGTCGATACGATGTATCCGGCCAACAGCGCCGGCGCGGCGATCGACGTCAGCGCGATGGGCGGCCTCTATTTGCAGATGGACGTACCGTCGGGCAACCCGAAAAAGCTGATCTCAAACGATCCAACGACGTCCAACCGGCTCTATAGCGGTTTGAGCGCGACCACCTTGACCGAGACGGCCACCGGCCAGCCTGTCGACATCTTCAGCGTGGTGCCTTGCGGCGCGACAGCCTACCAGGCTTGGGAAGATGGCGGCAACTCGGTCCCGGCGCCAGTCAGCAACGCCGACTTCTTCTACAACGTGACCGGCAAATGCGACTACAACAAGCGGCCCTCGGAGACGGCGCTGACACAGTGATGTGGACGATCCGCCACAAGGAAGACCAGTCAGTCCGCCAACCCGGCATCGTGGTGGACGATAGCATCGAGCACCGTTTCATAGACGCTGCCGGTCTCTTCCTCGATTTCCGTGCTGCTGATCCCGATCGCCTTGGCGTCGGCGAAAAGCTTCTGAATAGACTCGGCAACTGAAAATCACGTCCGAACTTGCCAGACCTGACACATTGCAGCTCATCCACTTGTCAAGGAAATTGACGCCCCGCGTGCTCATTCGGGCATAAGTCGCCGGGACGTATTAGGTTCCGCTCATCCTTCTGGCCGCGGAGTGACGCCCACTGCGGCCGCCTCACTTCCCTTTGCTTCGCTGGATCGCTTTTGGAGAGCGGCTTGCAGCCGTGCAGCGGCCAGCAAAACGCTGTCCGGGGTCGGTTCGGGGGGATTGGCCTTTTCCATGTTTTATAACAAATGTTAGTCCCGATTGTTCCGGCTGAGGCTGCTGGCGCGTGTCTACGGCGCAGTCTTTTCAAGTCGCAAGCTGCCGAGAGCTTCGAGCGACTGCGCACTCTGCCCTCGATAATGATCTCTGCCGAGGACTGTGACGCGGCCCTCGGCTTGATCAGAATGGTGATCGAGCAAACGTGTCCCGCCGGCGTCCTGCCTAGCCGAGAGATGGTCAATGCGCTCTATGGGCCGGCCCCGAGGGATGAGGCGGAGGCGCTCGCCAAAGCGATCATCGCCACTGTGGAGAAACTGACCACGCCGCCCTGAGACCGCGAGCGACGACTACTTCGTCAAACCGGGTTGGAATGCACTATAGCATCAAGGATGGTTTGATAGAGGCTGTCGACCTCCTCGTCTATCTCCCCCCGCTTTATGCCGACTGCCTTGGCATCGGCAATGAGCTTGTGCGTGAGTTCGTCAACGGAGATCACGTCCGCGTTGGTGGTCCCAGGGACGTTGTTGGCGATCCATTGATCGAGAAAGATGACGCCGCGCGTGCTCATTCGGGCATAAGTCGCCGGGACGTATTAGGTTCCGCTCATCCTTCTGGCCGCGGAGTGACGCCCACTGCGGCCGCCTCACTTCCCTTTGCTTCGCTGGATCGCTTTTGGAGAGCGGCTTGCAGCCGTGCAGCGGCCAGCAAAACGCTGTCCGGGGTCGGTTCGGGGGGACTGGCCTTTCCATGTTTTATAACAAATGTTAGTTCCGATTGTTCCGGCTGAGGCTGCTGGCGCGTGTGTCTACGGCGCAGTGTTTTCAAGTCGCGAGCTGGCCGGAACCAAAGCGGAGAATGAGTATTTCCTAATGGAAGGGGGCTCCCAGGGACGCGACACAATGGATGGACATTTCGAACTGGAGCTAGCTAAGGCCAGGCTGAGCGTGAGCCAAGCTGAATCCGACCTGAAACGCCTCGAGCGGATAACGGACAAGCGCTATGGCGTGGGCATCGATCTCGCCCTCTGCGACACAATAAGAGGCGCCCAGCGGCGTGTCGGCGAAGCAAGAGCGCACCTGACGAGGATCAAGGCCGGCAAAGCCTGATCTCGCATTAGAAAAGCAAACGCCCACTGGTGCGAGCCAATAGCCAGTCACGGACGACGGTCGCCCGCATTCGATCAGCCCTGGCTTCTGGACCCCTCATATGGAGTGGCCTGTCAGGCCTGTCGAGGTTTTGTTACCGCCCCCTACGGCTGGGTAGTGCCTAAATCCGAACGACCCTATCCAGCCTTAAGCGTATCCGCTGGCCTTCCGCATAGGACAGCGCAAAAGGTTCCAGTATAAATGACCGGGTGAGTTCCCGGTCTTTCTCAAGCACGCGGACGAACCATTCTCCGCAGGCCTCGAACACTTCAATGCAAGGCAGAGCCTTGCCGTTCAGCATCACGACAACATCATCCATCACAGCTCCCTTGAAGGCAACGCGCAACGTCATTTCTACACGTCCGTTGAAATCTGTCTTTCAATTACAAAAGACATACAACTTCGATTCTACAGTGCCGGACTGTTGAGGACATAAGGCGCTGCTGGTGGGCCGAGATTTACCCGCGCTAAGTTTAGTCCAGCTTCTGGATCCGGCCCTTTTCGATGTGGAACGCCCCGCTGTTCCCGCCTTGGCGTTCGAAATCCGACTGAATTTCGTCCCATGTGCCAAGATACTGGCCGCACTCGGCGCAGTTGATCGGCGTTGAAGGTTGAGCGTCTCCAGGAATCTGCAGGCGGATCGTGCCGCAGTATGGGCATTCCAGGAGATGGTCCAGGTACTTACCGGCCATGGTTGCTTGCAATGCACTCCGCACAGAGTTCTAGCGAGAAGAGTTCAAACGCAAGGATGTTGTCCCGCTCCGGCGCCGAAAAATTTCAATCGCTTAAGGGGCACGATTATCATATGTTAATCCCTGAAGCGCCGAAACGGGACGCGACGATGACAGGTAAGAAGCCGCCGCAGGACAACCTCATCGAAAGGCTTATCCGAGAGACCGGGATAGCGAGGCGCAAGCGACAGAGCTTGTCCTGTTGCTGGGCAGAGAGTGGAATTTGTTCGTTCGCGAGGCGAAACTCCTTCTGGGCGAAAAATAGCATGCCGGCCAGTTCTGATTGTACATGCGAGGCTCGACGGAAAAAGCCCGCCGGCCGAGCCAGCGGGCAAGGGTTACTTGGGAAGGCCGCTGGAGTGGACGGCCCGATCCCGAACACTCGTGTCCGGTAAATGTTCCATAGCTAAATTAGTCCACCAACAGTCCAGCTTGCAGTTAGTCGCGATGGTGACCTTCGCCAGCAAGTCTCTGAACAATACCGTCGCAACGGTGGTGGTGTGTTCCGAACCCGTCGGCCACCAAGGGGGACGGCGGCGGCGCGGGCGTGAGGCTGCGGAGAATCTGGCGTGATCTTCAGCAGATATCAGGCGGGCGGTGGCAACGACATGCCGACCCGGCAGTACAGACGAAAGTCGCTCGCACTTGATCAGCGCTGGCTTCTCACATCACACGTTGCTCAGGCCGGATACGGCTACCTGGGCAGCGATGCTACCCAGGCGTTCGCGCTTCTGCAGTTCTGCCTTTTCATCGGCCTTCTTCACGGTAACTCTCCCCCGCGTTGTCCCTCAGCGTAAAAAACTGGCTTTGTCGACAAAGCTTGTCAAGCAATGAAATGGCCCGCTGCCACGAGGGGAAAGCAGCGGGCCGGTGCGCCACGGGCGGGGAGCATGAGTATGGCGCCTGTGGGTGGAACTTCGGCTAATCCAACTTGTTCCGGAAGGATATGGCTCATGGTGCGCAATTGGCCAACCGACATAGTGAGCTGATCCGCTCAGCATATTTGTGGCGGAGAGTCCTTGAATGGCGGCGCCGCTGTCGCCCATGGGAGACGGAAGGCTGCTGACGTTCCAAACGTGAGATCTCTTACCTCAGTATGAATACCCGGCAATTAGCATAGGCGGCAGGATCATCATCACCAAAAACTTTGGTGACGACATGATGGGTATGATCACATGCTCGCCTTCTTGATGATCATCGTCGCCATGGCCAAGCGTGATTGTTCTTTGCCGAGTCCACGCTGGGAGCCGCCCCTGACTCAGCATCTGGTGGCGGGGCTGGCGACGGCTGCACCGACTACATCAGGCGGCCACCGGTGACCGCAATGACAGCTCCGGTGATATAGCTTGCGCCTGCCGTGGCAAGCAGAACGTAGGTGGCCGCCAACTCGGCCGGATGGGCGGGGCGTCCGATGGGCGTGTTGCGACCGAACTCGGCGACCTTTTCCGGTGGCATCGTTGAAGGGATCAGGGGAGTCCAGACGGGGCCGGGGGCGACGGCGTTGACACGGACGCCGCGCTTGGCGACCATTTTAGACAGTCCCTTGGTCAGATTCACGATAGCGCCCTTGGTGGCGGCGTAGGCCAGGAGCTGTGGGGACGGATCGGCTGCCTGGATTGACGCGGTGTTGATGATGCTGGCACCATTGCCCATGTGCCGCAATGCTGCTTTTGACAAAAAGAACTGGCTGTAAATGTTCGTCCTGAACGTCTGATCCAGCTCTTCCGCAGAGAGCTCCGCAATATCGTCAAGCGTGGCTTGGTGAGCAGCGTTGTTGACCAGGATGTCGACTTGCCCCAACTGACGCATGGCCGTCTCGACTATGTCTACGCAATGCCTTTCGTCCCCGACGTCGCCGGCAACAAGAACGGCACGCCTGCCCGCTTTCTCCACCCAGTCGGCCGTCTCGCGCGCGTCGTCGTGTTCATTCAGGTAAGACAAGACAATATCGGCACCCTCCCTGGCAAAAGCAATGGCCACTGCGCGACCGATCCCGGAGTCCCCACCCGTGATAATAGCCGTTTTGCCTTCAAGCTTGCCACTCCCCTCGTAACTGTGCTCCCCGTGATCGGGCCGCGGGGACATTGCGTTCGTCTGGCCCGGAGCACGCTGCTGTTGCTTCGGCAGTTTCTCTTGCAGGTCGAGGGTGTCCACATCAGAGATCATATTCATTCGTCTCCTTAACCGCTGCGCCCAACCACTCGAAGACCGGGATGTTCCACTGAGCCGTCGCTTAAGGACTTCAAGCGCAAGCGCCGGCCGCCCCCTCGCATCCCGTTACCATCTTCGCAGAAGGCGGTTGCACGCGCGAATACCTGGCCACGCGCTGGTCTGTCTGGCGGACAAGACTGGCGGCGCATCCAAGATGCTATGAGCAAATTTTTGGGTGCATTGCCAGAAGCCGGCACGATGAGGGCGTGCCTGTCAGGATCAGACAATTTCAACCCTAGGAAACACACAAAAAGCTCGCTGATCAGGGTGCTGGTCCACGAATATCTGCTTGCCTGCCTCACGCTCAAGCGCGTCTTGAGTGTCACGGTAGTTTCAAGAAAGTTCACGCCCTGGATTGCCAAGCAGTCACCGCGATGGATGCGGCTCATGCCAAATCAGCTCCGCTGATCCCAATGTCGCCGTCAAAGATCTTCGGAACAGTCGTGCCCTGATGTCGAGCCCTGTTTCTCTCGGCGTCCAGCAATTCATACTCCCCAGCTAAGCCGTTCATGAACAGCTTGAGTAGGTGTGCAGCCAAGCGCTCCCGCTGTGGCGACTTGGACGCGACACCGCGCTCGTTACTGATCGTCTCTGGAATGGCTCCAAAATTCTCTCCACGCACCGGAACATCGGTCCGCCGTTGCGGTTCGACAGGCAGCGGACACAGTCGATCCAAAGAAGCATCGGCCCGCTTACGACAGGCGCGAGGTCCCACCCCTAGATCTTGCGGGCAGAGGAGCAAGCTATGCGGGCGTTGGTCTGGCACGGCAAGGAAGACATACGCTGCGATCAGGTTTCCGATCCGGAAATTGTGGATGAGCGTGACGCCATCATCAGGGTGACGAGTTGTGCGATTTGCGGCTCCGACCTTCACCTCTACCATAATTTTGTGCCGGCCATGCTGCCCGGCGACATCATGGGCCACGAGATGATGGGGGAGGTCGTGGAGGTCGGGAAGGGAGTCAACGGCGCTCTGAAGAAAGGCGACCGGATCGTCGTGCCGTTCACCATAATCTGCGGTGAGTGCGACCAGTGCAAGCGACAGAACTTTTCGGTTTGCGAACGCACGAACCGTAAGAAGAATCTCGGTGACAAGGTGTTCGGGCACACCACCGCGGGTCTGTTTGGATACACTCATCTGACCGGCGGCTATCCCGGGGGACAGGCGGAGTACATGCGGGTGCCGTTCGCCGACGCCACGCACGTGAAGGTGCCTGACAGCCTTACCGACGAGCAGGTCCTCTTCCTCGGCGACATCTTTCCCACAGGATGGCAAGCCGCGGCTCAGTGCGAAATAGAGCCCACCGATACCGTTGCGGTGTGGGGCTGCGGCCCAGTTGGGCAGATGGCGATACGCAGCGCCCTGCTGCTCGGCGCGAAACAGGTGGTGGCGATCGATTGCCTGCCGGAACGGCTGTCGATGGCCGCGGCAGGCGGTGCCATAGCCATCAATTTTGCCGAGGAAAGTGTCGTTGAACGGCTGCAGGAACTCACCGGTGGGATGGGTCCTGAGAAGTGCATCGATTGCGTCGGCATGGAAAGCCACGTCTCGCTGGCCCAGCCCGATACCCTCTACGATCGCGCAAAGCAGTTGATGCTGATGGAAAATGATCGACCGCACGTTCTGCGTGAGATGATTTATGTCTGCCGGCCGGCCGGCGTGATCTCGATCCCCGGCGTCTACAGCGGGCTGGTCGACAAGCTCCCGATGGGACCGGCAATGAACAAGGGGCTCACGTTCCGCATGGGGCAGACCCATGTCAACCGTTGGACCGAGGATCTGTTACGCCGCATCGAAGATGGCCAGATCGACCCGTCCTTCGTCATCACCCATACCGTCGGGCTTGAGCAGGGACCCGAAATGTACAAGGCGTTTCGCGACAAGCAGGACAGCTGCATCAAGGTTGTACTGAAACCGTAGGAAATCGTCATGACCGTGGTTGCTAAAGGTTCCAACATCACCCGATCGCCTGGCGATCCCAAAGTGCTGAAGGCTGGGCCGAGTGTGGTCGGCGCCTCCGACGGCCTTGCCCGCAAGCTCGGCTGGTTCAGCATCGTGCTGGGTGCCGTCGAGGTGGTTGGCGCCGAGCGGATTGCCGGCGCGCTCGGCATGAGCGGCAAGGAAGGGCTGATCCGCGCGTATGGGGCGCGAGAAATAAGCAGCGGCATACTCTCGCTTTCGGTGGACAAGCAGGCCGGGTTGTGGAGTCGGGTGGCTGGCGACGGCCTGGACATCGCGACATTGCTGACGGCGTATCGGGATGACAACCCAAAGCGCGACAATGTGGGCCTTGCGCTTGCCATGGTCGCCGGTCTTGCACTGCTCGACATCATCGGTGCGAAAGGCGTGACCGGGCGCCACTCACGCAACGGAACTAAGCCACGCGACTACAGCGATCGCAGCGGCTTTCCCCGAGGCGCTGCAGTAGCCCGAGACCTTGCCCGCTCGCAGCGCGGCCGGGAGGCCGGCGCAGCCTGACAGAGTTGCCGAAACCGTGGCGGCATGCGACCCGCGAGAGGTCGTGTCCCAGAGGGGGTTGGTCTCGGCGACCCTACGTTGATAGAACAGGCTAGGCCGTGATCATGACCGTCGAGTGGCCGTTCTGTGCGTCGGAAGCATCGGGGCACGGTAGCCCGCAATGTCTCTTGGCAAGGTTCCGGCGATCCTCAGGCCGAGCCGCGTTCGGGCAAGTCGGTCTCTTCCGCCACCTCTTTTCGCAGATCTCGGCGCAAGCGTTCCGCTTCGTCGGAATTGTTTTCGTCGTCAGTCCGCTCAAGTTCGCGATCGATTGTCTCGCGCGAGCCTTCCACAGGATCCTGTTGCGGAGATGTTTTCGGGCCGGTTTCCATCTTGCCTTTGTCCGGAACGGCGCAGTCGAGAGATTTCGACATCTTCAGCTTCCCTTCGTCTGCCAACATGACCGACTTTGGAATGAGCATCGTCGGACCCTGCCGAACCGGATCGTCGATGATTTGTTCCGGGCTAGACCCCGGTTTCGTTTTGCCCGTCCGCATCAGGCGATGCCCCTCCCCCATTCCAAGTTTCGCTGAAATTCCTGTGTTTGGCGCCACCGTGGCAACGGAACTACAGCCGTGCAGAGTCGAACCGGTGAAGGCCGCGCTGGTCAAGCAGACCGATGCGGGTCCGCCTCAGCATCTCGCTGCTTGAAAGCGAGTTGTGGAAAGCTGGCAGTCGCAGGAATGGCGTTCAGGGTATCAGCTAACAGCCTAAAAAGCCCGCCTCGCTAGACTTGAGAGCGTGCTTGCAACCTATGCACCCATCGGGCGTTGGACAGCAACGGCTTGGGTTATGCGCAACGCACCAAGTGATTTTCGGGAAGCAATATGGCTGACAGGCGCTCAATCAGAACTCCGCTGGCTCGAGTGCGGGGCCTTGGATCGGCTAAACATGGAACCGAAGCGTTCATACTGGAACGGCTGACATCTACTGCACTGTTGATCCTGGTCATTTACATCGTCGCGGTCGTTATCAGGCTGATCGGAGAGCCTCGAGATGTCGTCGTCCGCGTCATCGGGTCGATCTATGTCGCACCCGCCCTCATCGCCTTCATTTTGGTCAACTGCATCCACATGCGGCTGGGCATGCAATCGATCATCGAAGACTACTGCCACGCGACCGTGCTGAAATCGATTCTGCTGATCGCCAACTGGTTGTTTTGCTGGGCGGTAGCCCTCGTCAGCTGTTTCGCCGTGCTCGTGATCAGCTTCCGATAGGCGCAGGTTCTCCCTTCAAGATCACGGCCAGCGCGGCGCGCCTTCCAACTCAGCACCGTCCCGTCACCTGTCGCGCGCGGCAGCCGCCATCATTCGATTCTCGGGAGCTTGTCCCATTGATGGAAAGGGGGTGGAGAGGGCAACTCCCACTCCAATGTGGTGGCTCCTGCTCCCCATGGGTTCATGCCGGCCGCCCTTCGCCGGGAGAAAGCCTCCAAGATGCCGAAGAGGAAAACCACGACACTCGCGGCCGACAAATATGATCCGTACGATGAAATCATGTTCCAGCCGGCGAATGCGTCGGGATAGTCGATATAGCGACGCGGCATGCTCGCCAGGCCAAGGAAGTGATGGGGGAAGAAGACGAGGTTGACACCGACGAAGGTCGTCCAGAAATGGATTCCGGCTACAAGTGGGTTGTACAGATATCCCGTCATTTTCGGGAACCAGTAATACCAGCCCGCGAATATGCCGAAGATCGCTCCGAGTGAAAGTATGTAGTGGAAATGCGCGACGACAAAATATGTGTCGTGCAATTCACGGTCGAGGCCGGCATTTGCGAGTTGGACGCCCGTCACCCCGCCAACAGTAAAGAGGAATATGAAGCCGAGCGCCCAGAGCATCGGCGTCCGCAGGCTGACTGAACCGCCCCACATAGTCGCGATCCAGGAGAACACTTTTATCCCGGTCGGCACTGCGATCACCATTGTCGCGAAGGTGAAGTAGCGCTGAGTGTCGAGGCCTATTCCGCTTGTGTACATGTGGTGTGCCCAGACGACGAAGCCGATCGCCCCGATCGCCACGATTGCGTATACCATCCCGAGATACCCGAAGATCGGCCTTCGCGAGAAAGTCGAGATCACCTGACTTACGATGCCGAAGGCGGGCAGGATCATGATGTACACTTCCGGATGGCCGAAGAACCAGAAGAGATGCTGGTAAAGCAGCGGGTCGCCTCCGCCGTCCGGCGCGAAGAACGTGGTTCCGAAATTGCGGTCGGTCAGGAGCATGGTGATGGCGCCGGCCAACACCGGCAGAGCTAGCAGCAGCAGAAAGCCGGTGATGAGGATCGACCACACAAACAGGGGCATCTTGTGCAGCGTCATCCCCGGCGCGCGCATGTTGAAGATGGTCGTAATAAAATTGATAGCCCCCAGTATAGAAGAGGCACCCGCAATGTGCAGCGACAAGATAACCAGATCGACCGCGGGACCGGGATGGCCGGAGGTCGACAGTGGCGGGTAGAGAAACCAGCCGGTCCCGGAGCCATAGCCGCCCGGCACGCTGGGCACGAAGATCGACAACAAAAGCAGCATGAATGCCGGTGGCAGCAGCCAGAACGAAACGTTGTTCATACGTGGGAACGCCATGTCGGGGGCGCCGATCATGATCGGAACCATCCAGTTGGCGAAGCCGCCGATCAGGGCGGGCATTACGGTGTAGAAGATCATGATCAGCGCGTGGGCCGTCGTGAAGACGTTATAGAGTTGCTTGCCCGCATCGATGGCCTCGTCGCCTTGATAGCCGTAGATCATCGACGCCAGTCCGGGGAAAAACTGGATCCCGGGTTGCTGCAGCTCAATCCGCATGCTCACCGACAAAAGCATACCAATGACGCCCGCGAGGAAAGCGAAGATCAGATAGAGTGTACCGATGTCCTTGTGGTTGGTCGAGAACAGCCACCGGGTGATGCCGCTTGGCTTGTGGTCGTCGCGACTGCCCAGATCTGTTGCGATATGTTCACTCATGACCGTCTCCGCTTGGGCCGTCCGTCAACCAGCACCCGAACCGTGCTGGCAGTTGAATGTTCCCCCCACAGACCTGCGTCTGGAACATTCAACGGAAGCCATGGTTTGGCTCAGCGCAGCATCACCCTGCGGAGGAGGATCAGCATTCATGCTGGCGATAATTGCTGCGGCAATGGTTCTGACGACGGTGGTTGGTGGGCTGATATCCGCCTTCTCGATCGAGGCGCGTCACGGCCTCCACGACCCCACGCTAGACCAGTCCACGCCTACGCGACGGCCCACCCCGGCCTGGAGGCAGTGGTCCTGACATGGATGCGATTACCGAGACGTTCGATCGGAGAATCCGAGCAGGGTGGCTGCTGCTCGGCTTCGCGCTCGGTGGGTTTCTCGACGGCATCGTCCTGCATCAGATCCTGCAATGGCATCATCTTCTCTCGGGCCTCGCCGACCCGGCGGGCTCCAACCTGCGCTTCCAGATCATGGCCGACGGCCTCTTTCACCTTTTCATGTATGTGCTCGCGGTGGCCGGCGCAGTGCTGCTTGTGGCCGCGAGGGCGGCCGGCGCGCGGCCTGGGACCACGACTGAGATCCTGCGGGTTGCCTTGGTCGGGTTCGGCGTCTGGCATATTTTTGATGCCGTTTTGTTCCATTGGCTGCTAGGGCTGCATCGGATCAAGATGAACAGCGACATGCCGCTCGCCTGGGATATGGCGTGGCTCGTCATCTTCGGCATTGTGCCCCTTCTTATGGTGGTGGTGCTGCCCAACCGCGGCGGACCGGCACGCGGCGCGTCGGCAGCGCTTACCAGCATCGTCTTGCTTGCAGGATTGGCAGCGGGCGCCGGCCCGCTCTTCAACGGTGCCGCCAATTCGGTCATCGTCTTTCGGGGCGGCATGGAACCAGCGACGATGATGCGGGCCATTCAAGTCGCCGACGCCCGTCTGAAATGGGTCGACGGCAGCGGCACCGTCTGGGCGGTCGACCGCGTCTCGTGGCGCGGGTTGGTGATCCTTTACGTGCGCGGCGCCCTAGTCGTCAGCACGACGCCAATTATTACCGGATGCCTCGCCTGGACCGATCCCGCCGGAGCGAGCCCTGACTTCAGATCGCTGCGAGCCATACCTGACAGCCTATGACTTTCGAACCGGACAGGAGCATCAAGCATGCAACTCGCCAAGAGCAGGCATGGGCGAATCTTGAATTCGCGCATCGTCGTGGTCGGCAGTGGCTTTGCCGGTCTGAAGGTTGCCAAGGCGCTCGGAAGGCGGAGATCGGGGGTGACGATCATCGACCGCCACAATCACCACCTGTTCCAGCCCTTGCTCTATCACGTTGCAACCGCCGCCCTGTCGGCGCCTGACATCGCCGAGCCAATCCGCAAGATACTGGGCCGCTGTCCCTCGGTTCAGTTCCTCTTCGGCGATGTCGCTGGGATCGGCACCGAGGGCGGGATGCTTGTGCTGGCCGATGGAACCCGGTTCCCTATACATACTGGTCCTGGCAACCGGTTCGCAGCCGTTTTATGTCGGCCAGGACAGCTGGGCTCGGGTTGTCCGGGCTTGAAGACCATCGAGGATGCCCGCACGATCGGGTCGCGATTGCTGCTGTCGTTCGAGCTTGCGGAACGGATAACCTATCCAGTCGAGCAATCCCGGCTAATGACGATCGCCATCATCGGAGGCGGCCCGACCGGCGTGGAACTCGCGGGCTCGATCGCAGAACTCAGCCGGCACACCCTGGCGCGCGACTTCCGTAACATCCGGCCGGAGAAGACAAGCATCATACTCGCCGAAGCCGGCGACCGTCTGCAGCTGGCGGATTCTGCGCCTGGAAAGGCTCGGCGTCGAGGTCGCCCTCGGCAATCGCGTCGAGGCGGTCGAAGCACAGAAGATCACGGTAGGCGGCAAGGTCATCCCGGTGGCCTTGACGCTCTGGGCCGCGGAGTGGCCGCTTCGCCGCTGGCGGCCCGGCTTGGTGTCGGGCTCGACCGCGGCGGCCGGGTGAAGGTTGCATCCGACCTGCAGGTAATCGGCCGTTCCGACGTCTTCGCGCTTGGCGACGTGGCGCTGTTCCTCGACGAGAACGGCCAGCCATTGCCGGACCTTTCACAGGGCGCCAAGCAGGAGGGCGAGCACCTCGGCAGGGCACTGGCACGCCGGGTGGATACCGGCGAGGCGTTGCGGCGCCAGGCTGATCGCCGAGGAACGGGTTGAACCGGGTTCACCATCGTCGCCCGTCGCGGAACAGCCAACCCCGAGAGAGGCGTTGCCAGGGATGCGGGCGCCCTCCCCGGCATTGTCCGCGCGCCACCATGAGATTATAGCGCGTGCGTTCGGGGCTCACCGGGCTGCGCTCAGGGTTGAAAACCAGCCTTCAGCGATGTCAGGAGACGCCCGGCAAACGGTCGTGGTTCAAGAGCCAGCGTGAAAATGCCGGAGGGGTTGAGGAGGGTTTGCGGCCTGGACACCGACAGGGCTGTTTCCCACCCCCAGCTATCGAGCAGCGGGTAGATGGAGTAAGCAAGCAACGGGACGCCAGCCGATGCAGCCGCAGCGCATTCCAGCAGCATCTCCTGGTGCCAGCGCGCGCCATAGTTGAAATAGGGCGTTCCGGTTTCGGTGACCATCATAGGCAGGTGGTAGCGATTGTAGTAGTCGGTGATCACCGCCTCGAGGCCCGCGCGCGCGCCTGAACTGACCTCGCCGGCATAATTCTGGGGCTCGGCACTGAGGTGTTTTCCTTTCGTGTCGAAGTCCTCGTTGTGAGCGTAATAGTCGACCCCGAAAACGGTGTCCCTCTTCATCGTTACCTTGAACTCCCTGTTTAGTTTTCGATGCAGGTCCTGGACTTCCTTCAGCATATGCAGGACCCGCTGCAGGCTGTCCGGCAGCGGCCGGCCGGTCGCCGGGCTGCCGTCGAGATAATGCTTGATGGCCCAATCCAGGGATGTGCGCGACGAGGGCGCGGTCGCGTTCCATTTCGCGAGGTGCTCGGCGGGCGTCATTAGCTCCAGCTTTTCGAAATCCGCTTCGAGCAGCCAGTCCTCTCCAAGAATCAGGTCGCTGCCGAAAAAGCGTATGTGCCGGTTGAACTCATCCCATCCTGGCTTGAAGACCGCTGCCTCGGGGTGGATGTAAAGCATGCGCCGTTTGCTTGGCGCCAGTTCCTCCTCTATGGCAAGCCGCGCCAGCACGGCGGCCTTGGCGACCTGCACGGCACGCTCGATGTAGTAGGTGGTGTGCAACGGGCTTTGCCAACGCGGAAATGCCCCGTTCCACATCTCGCTGTTGAAGCCGATGGTCGTCTCCGGCTCGTTGATCAAGGTCACTGCCTTGATCCTTGGGCCATAGCGATTGATCGCCGCCCGCGAGAAGGCGGCGAAATAGGCTGGCCACTCCTGACTGAGCTGGCCCGGCCCTGGGTGCGACCGTCCGGTCCGGCGACCCGGAACCGATCCTCGATGCCGAAATGGTGCAGGTCGAGGCTGACCCGCAGGCCGGCGCGGTCGAGGTCGTCGATCAGCCCGTCATGCGCCAGCCAGGTCTCGTCCCGCTCCGGATCAATCAAGTGGTTCGAGAGGCCAAGCCTGACGTTCAGGATCCCGAGATAGAGCAGACGGGCAGCTAGGACACGCCGCCGCTCGTGGTCAAAGAGGCCTTGGTCGTCGAGGGAATCCCAGCGGTAGCTTTCGTCGCGGGTCAAGGGATTGCCGGATTCGACACCCGTCCAGAGGAAGCTCTTAAGCGACGGCCGCCCATATATCTGCACGTATAAGTCGCTAGTCGCCGCATTCCGCGCGCGCTCGTAGGCTGATGGCGCAACGACCGGTGTCACGGCGCGACTGATCAGGGTCGGCTCATTGAACTGGGCATCTACCGATCGCGGCTCCCGGTCGAGTTGCTCGACAAGAAGGGTCTTCGCTCTTGCCCAGTTGATGAGCGCGGTGTCCGTGTCCCCGGCAAGCGCTGCCCAGCTTTGGGCGAGACTGATAGAAAACAACAGGAGCAACGCGGCGGCGGAACTCAGGCAGGTGTCCGACGGAGCCAGTTTAATGCCGGATGATCGTACGGGCATGGTCTTTCTGCTGCTCACTTAGGCCTCAGGACTTCAGGTCCCCGGGCCGAACTGCAACCTCGCCGCTAAGTTCCTCCTCCGGCAGCGTCATAGTGTCTTCGATGTGTCGGAATGGTCGAGGGTTCGTGATTGTGCGCGCCACAGCCGGAGCCTTATTGACGTTCCGTACGCGCTCCGACCATCGCCCTCGATCGGCCGCTCGAGGAAGGCCTTCACCTTGCCGTAGATCTCCTCGCACAGCCGCGAGACCTGGCTCTTGGAGATGCCGCTCATCCCCATGGCCTTGACCAGGTCGTCAACCGATCGGGTCGAGATGCCTTGCACACAAGCTTCCTGGATAACGGCGGTCAGCGCCTTCTCGGCCATGCGGCGCGTTCGAGGAAACCCGGGAGGTAGCTTCCCTTCCTGAGCTTCGGGATGCGCAGCTCGACCGTGCCGGCCCGCGTCTCCCAGTCCCGGTCGCGGTAGCCATTGCGCTGGGCGAGCCGCAGCGGGTTCTTCTCGCCATAGCCACTCCGGTGGCAGCCCCAACCTCCATTTCCATCAGCCGCTCGGCGGCAAAGCCGATCATCTCCCGCAGCAGATCGGCATCCGGGGTCTTCTCCACGAGCGTGCGCAGGTTCATCATGTCGTCGGTCATCGGTGGTCCTTCCAAAGTGGGGTTGGTGTCAACAACCAAACTCTACCGGAAAGCGCCGATGACCACCGACACGCCGCTCACTCGCTACAGCGCTACTAACGGCGCGCTCGTGAGTGGCTTCGTAACCGCCGAGCTACACCACCCGATGGGACACGACCCGACGACACGAAGTTCATTCCAGAAATCGCGGACGCGGCACGCAACCATCCACAAACCTCCGCGGTGCCGGAGCGGTAGCACCGCAGTGTCTGCATCCGGCGTGACGGTCGCGCCAGGATTATCTCAGGGCAGCGCTCCAACGCCGGTGTACTGCAGCCACTTGCGCGTGTTTGCTTGGCGTCCAGATCAGCTGGGTTGCTACCCTTATTGTTGGCTCTGCCCCTCGCTCTGCCTGCAGTACACCCGCCGCCGCAACGCTTGCTATTGTTCGGCGAGTTCATCCGGAGGGACTGAGCGAACATGTTTTATGGGCGCTGGACGTTTTACGGCTCGATGCCTCGCCTGAACACGGGCGAACGGCTGCATGGGACGTTCGGCCGGGGCCGCTCTGTGAGTACCACCTCAGCACGTCAGGAGATAGAGCTGCCGGCGCGGTATGCCGGCCGCAAACCATAATTCAACATCACTACCAGCATCATTTAATACATCGTGCGGAACATCCGCGCGACGGCGAGGTTTGGCTGGCACTGAACGCCTCTCATAATATTTCTAAGGACCAAGATGGATATCGATCTTCAGCGTAAAAACAACCACAGGCTGCCACAAATCCGCAGAAGCTTATTGTGCTTCTCTCACCTTAGATGGAACTTCGTTTTTCAAAGACCGCAGCACATTCTAACCCAGGCAAGCCAATGCTACGATGTATTTTTCTTCGAAGAGCCGATTTTTACGGAAGAAACCACTGCCTACCAGAAAAGCTATACGAGCACTGACGGGGTGACAGTGGTCGTGCCGCACATTCCCAGACATCTCAACGGACCGCAGATCACGCGTGCGCAACGCAAGCTGGTTGACGGCTTAGTGGAAAGCCTCGAAGCAACGCCGGCACTGCTGTGGTACTATACGCCCATGGCCCTGCCTCTCAGCCGGCACATTTCCGCTGAGCTTTGCGTCTACGACAACATGGATGAGCTTTCGAGCTTCCGCGCGGCGCCGCCCCGGATGATGGCGCTGGAGCGCGAACTTCTCAGGCGCGCCGATGTCGTCTTCACCGGTGGTCAGAGCCTTTATGAGGCCAAGCAGCATCGTCATCGCAACATCCACCCATTTCCAAGCAGCATCGACAAGGCTCATTTCGGCAAGGCCCGCCTTGCCGGTACGCCGTCTCTCGATCAGGACAGGATCCCCGGCCCCAGGCTTGGTTTCTTCGGCGTCATCGACGAGCGCATGGATCTGGACCTGGTGGATCGCATGGCAGCCTTGCGGCCGGATTGGCAGTTCGTGATGATCGGCCCGGTGGTCAAGATCGACCCGGCAGACCTTCCCCGCCGGCCGAACGTTCACTGGCTGGGCGGCAGGGATTACAAGCAGCTTCCTCATTATCTGTCCGGGTGGGACGTCGGCATCATGCCGTTCGCCAGGAACGAGTCGACCCAGTTCATCAGCCCGACCAAGACCCCGGAATTCCTCGCCGCCGGCGTACCGGTGATTTCGACCTCGGTCCGGGATGTTGTGCGGCCGTACGGACAGCTCGGCCTGGTCGAAATCGCGGATACTGCGGAGAAATTCATAGAGCGTGCCGAACATCTGCTAGCTCGCCCGAAGGACGAGTGGCTGCGAAAGGTGGATCGACACCTGTCGGGCATGTCCTGGAGGTCGACCTGGCAGGAAATGCTTTCGCTTATCACGGAGACGCGAGAGCGGCGCACGTCCGGTCCCCAAGCGATACATGCGTCGGAGAGCAGCTATGTTTGATTGGCTGGTTGTCGGCGCCGGCTTTGCCGGGAGTGTGCTCGCCGAGCGCCTCGCCTCCCAGCGGGGAGACCGGGTCCTCGTGGTCGACCGGCGTCCGCATGTCGGCGGCAATGCCTATGACTGCTACGATGAGGCCGGCCTGCTGATCCATAAATATGGACCACACATCTTCCACACCAACTCCGAGCAGGTCTTCGATCATCTTTCGCAGTTCACCGAATGGCGTCCGTATGAGCACAGGGTCCTGGCCGAAGTCGACAAGAAGCTGGTGCCGGTCCCGATCAATCTCGAAACGATCAACACACTGTACGGGCTGGATCTGACGCCGGAGCAGCTCGAGGAGTGGTTCGCTGCGCGCGCCGAGCCGGTCGAGGAAATCAGATCGTCCGAAGACGTGGTGGTGAGTCGTGTCGGGCGTGAGCTCTACGAGAAATTCTTCCGCGGTTATACCCGCAAGCAATGGGGCGTCGACCCCTCGGAACTGGACAAGTCGGTGACCGCGCGCGTGCCGACCCGGACCAATCGCGACGACCGCTATTTCACTGACAAGCTTCAGTACATGCCTGCCGCCGGCTATACTCGCATGTTCGAGCGCATGCTTCATCACCCGAACATCCAGGTCATGCTCAAGACCGACTATTCGCAGATGCGCGAAGAGTTCGCCTACAAGCGGCTGATCTTCACGGGACCGGTCGACGAGTATTTCGGCTACTGCTACGGCCGGCTGCCCTATCGCTCGCTGCGCTTCGAGCACAAGACGCTGCAAAAGGAATGGCACCAGCCGGTGGCCGTCGTGAACTACCCGATGGAGCACGACTACACGCGCGTCACTGAGTACAAGCACCTAACGGGTCAGCAGCATCCCTGGACCAGTTTGACCTTTGAATACCCAACGGCGGACGGCGACCCCTATTACCCCGTACCGACGGCGGAGAACGCCGATCGCTATCGGAGGTACGAGGCCCTGGCGCGTACCACGGAAGACGTCTGGTTCGTCGGCAGGCTGGCTACCTACCGCTACTACAATATGGACCAGGTCGTCGGTCAGGCCCTCGCCACCTACCGGAGAATCGAAGCCTCGGTTCCCAGTGACAACCGCGCCCCTCTTGAGACCGCGGTGTCCAAGATGAGCGGCATTCTGCAAGCGATTTAATGATTGGCGGCGACGATGCGGACCGAGACCATGCAGGCCACGCCGGAGATCTGGGGAGGCGTCGAGTGCAGCATCATTCGGTTGAGGAACCGATGGCGTGACGAATTATCGGAGACGGGACATGCCGGCAGGCTGGACGATCTGGACCGCATCCGGCAGCTTGGCATACGAACGCTCCGGTACCCGCTGCTGTGGGAATCGATCTCGCCGGACAATATCGAAACCGCCGATTTCGCCTGGCACGACAAACGGATGCCGCGGCTGAAAGAGCTAGGCATCGAGGTCATCGCCGGACTGCTACACCATGGCAGCGGCCCCCGCTACACCAATTTGCTCGATCCGGCTTTTCCCGAGCTCCTGGCTCGGCATGCCCGGCGCGTCGCCGAACGCTACCCCGAGATCCGCCGCTTCACCCCCGTGAACGAGCCGCTGACCACAGCCCGTTTCAGCGCTTTGTATGGACATTGGTATCCCCACCGCCGGCACTTGCCAGATTTCGCACGAGCGCTGATCAACCAGTGCCGCGGTGTGGCGCTTGCCATGCGGGCGATCCGCGAGGTGACGCCGCACGCGGCTCTCGTCCAGACCGAGGATCTCGGCAAGACGTTCAGCACGCCATTGCTTGGTTACCAGGCGGATTATGAGAACGAACGCCGCTGGCTGACGTTCGACCTGCTGTTTGGCCGTGTCGAGCGCAGCCATCCATGGTTCTCCCGCCTGATCGATCATGGGATACCGGAGCAGGAGCTCCAGGCCTTCGTCGACGAGCCCTGCCCTCCCGATATTGTGGGGGTCAACTACTATCCGACCAGCGAGCGTTTCCTTGACCACCGCTGCTCCAAGCTCCCAGCTGGAGCCTCGGTCGGCGGCAATGGCCGGCATCACTATGCCGACCTTGAGGCCGTGCGGATGCATCTTCCGCTTGGGTCGGACGGGCCGGAACCCCGCCTGCGCGAGGTCTGTGCGCGTTATGACCGGCCGGTCGCCGTAACCGAAGTTCACCATGGCTGCAGCCGCGACGAACAGCTTCGCTGGCTGAACGAAGTCTGGAGCGCTGCCAATCGGCTCGCTGGCGAAGGCAAGAACATTGCCGCCGTCACCGTCTGGGCCCTGTTCGGATGCGTCGACTGGAACAGCCTGCTGCTGCGCAAAGATGGAGCCTATGAGGCGGGAGCCTTCGACGTCCGCAGTCCATCGCCGCGCATGACCGCCCTGGGAAGTGCGGTACGGGAAATGGCCGGCGGCGCCGGCCTGAAGCATCCGGTTCTCGACAGCCCCGGCTGGTGGCGCCGGGACACGCGGTTCTTCAGCCCACCTTTCGAAACCACCGCCGAACGCAGCGGGGGCGGAGACGCGCGCAAGGTGCTCATCCTCTGCAAGGATGCGGCGCTGGGTAGCGCCTTTTGCCGGATCGCTGCCCACCGGGGGCTGGAATTCATCGCCTTTCCCGCCAATCAGATGGACATCACCGACCCTCATTCCATGCGCCGCCTGCTGCTCAAGTATCGGCCTTGGGCCTTCGTCCACGCCGCCACTCCGCAAGGGGCCGAAGCGGGTCCTGTCGGCTCGATTGGGACGAGCAACGGGCCGGCGGATGGCGCGGTGCTGGCATCTGTCTGTGCCGCCGCCGGTGTTGCGTTGATGACCGTGACGTCGGATGCGCTGGTCGGCAAGACGCTCACCGACCGTTTGGTCGAGAGCAGCCCCATCACCCCGGCATCGGGCATACGCAATCTCAACGCGGCAGCCGAAACGATGGTGATGAAGCATCATCCCGCCGCGCTGGTCATCCGCACGAGCGCCGTCTTCGGACCCTGGAACACCGCAGACGTGCTTTCGCAGCTGCTGGATGAAATCGCAGCCGACCGTTCGCTCCGCTTGCCGGCGGACGCAGTGTGCTCCCCCACTTACCTGCCGGACCTGGCTCACGCCGCGCTCGACCTGTTGATCGATGGCGAGACGGGAATATGGCACCTCGCCAATGACGGCGCGGTCAGTTGGTCCGATTGGGCAAGAGAGGTCGCCCAGTCGGCCGGTCTCGATGCGCGCCTGGTGCTGGGCGATCATGGCCGCGGGGTCCTCGCCCCTGCCGCCCTGGCAAGCGAACGGGGTCAACTCATGCCCTCCCTGGCAAGCGGCATGGGACGCTTCCTCCGGGAGTGTGATGTTCGCTGGAACAAGACCTCGGCTGCCCTCGGCAGCTGAGAAAGCGACTGAAGTCCTAGAGGCCGAGATGAGAGAACCGACAGCGTTTAACAGCTTTTTCCTTGGTGGATTCGAGTGCTCGAGCCATCGCCGGGCCGATGGCGTCCGCCTCGATCTGCTTCGCGCCACCAGCCATGACGAAGCGTCCGAGACCGACTATCGCGAACTCCAGCGTCGGGGGATCCGCACCGTGCGCGACGGGCTGCGCTGGCACCTCATCGAGAAAGAGCCCGGCAACTACGACTGGTCGAGCTTTCTGCCAATGCTGCGCGCCGCCGACGCCACAGGGACACAGGTGGTTTGGGATCTCTGCCACTACGGATGGCCCGACCATATCGACATCTTCTCACCGGAATTCGTCGAGCGCTTCGCCCGCTTCGCGGAAGCCGCAGCCCTGGTCATCCACGCCGAGATCGGCTCGGTGCCGTACTTCTGTCCGGTGAACGAGATTTCATACTGGTCATGGGCGGGTGGCGATACCGGCCGGATCAACCCATTCGCGAACGGCCTTGGAGGCCAATTGAAGCGCATCCTGGTAAGAGCCGCCATCGCTGCTATAGACGCGATCCGACGAATCGATTCCCGGGCCCGCTTCATCACCGCGGAACCGTTGATCAATGTGGTCGGCTATCCTCACGATGTCGAGCATCAGCTCGAGGCGGAGGGTTACAGGCTCTGTCAGTTTGAAGCGCTCGACATGCTTGCCGGGCTTCAGGAACCGGAGCTGGGCGGCCGGCCCGAATACCTCGATATCGTCGGCTTGAACTTCTATCCCGACAATCAATGGCTCCTGCACGGCCCGACAATCCCGTTCGGGCACCATGCCTACAAGCCGCTGGCCGACATGCTCGTTGAAGTCGCACAACGCTACAATCGACCCCTCTCGATGTCCGAAACGGGCGCCGAGCGCACGGCCAGGCCATCGTGGGTGCACTATGTCGTGGCCGAGGTCCTCGAGGCCATGCAGCGGGGCGTCCAGATAGAGGGAATCTGCCTCTATCCAATCATCGACTACCCCGGATGGGACAATGGCCGGATGTGCGATGTCGGCCTGCTCGGCCCGATGGGGGAGCACGGCAGGCGTCCAGTTTGCAAGCGCATGGAGGATGAATTGGGCGAGCAGAGCCGAAAACTGCTGGCGCTTCAGCGCGAACTCACGTCAGGGCCATATGCCGGAGGGACCTATGCGGTATCTGAAGCCACAGGCAAGTAGCCCGCTGCCTCCGTTCCTGGAGGGGTCGGCTGCCTTCATAAGGCATTATGTGCGCAGGCAGCTGCCGCAATTCATCATCCTCGCCGTGCTGGTGATATCGGCCGCGTCCTGCGCTGTCGCCATCCAGTACGTGATGAAGGTGCTCGTCGACGCGATGGCGGGCCCACGCGAAGGCTCAGCCGCGCAGACAGCGCTCGCCATTTTCATCAGCCTCATCGCGGTGGAGAGCATCCTCTGGCGTCTCTGCGGCTGGCTCGGCTGCAAAGCGACCCTCGCGATCGGCGTTCAGATGCGGCTCGATCTGTTCGACTTCCTGAACGGTCAGCCGATGAAGTACTTCGCCGAGAACCTGGCGGGTTCCCTTGGCCAGCGGGTTACCGCGACCGCGGGCAATTTCGGCGCCCTGACTAACATCGTCATCTGGCGGGTCGCGCCGCCGGCTGTCGACTTCATCGGCACCGTCATCGTGTTCACGGTCGTCGACTGGCGGATGGCGGTGGCCCTGGCGTCCGCGGTCGTCGTTATCATGGGCGGCCTGCTTGCCTTCGGGGAACGTGGAAAGCACCTGCACCGCACATATGCATCTTATGCGAACGAAGTCGGTGGAAGCCTGATCGATGTCATCACCAACATGTGGTCTATCAAGGCGTTCTCAGCCCGGTCACGCGAGCACGCAAGGCTGGCAGCGAGCTTTCGAGCCGAAGCCGATGCCCAGCGTGACAGCTGGATGTACACGGAAAAAGCGCGCCTCATCCACGACATTGCACTTTGGGTCATGGCCGGCGGCATGCTCGCCTGGGCGGTCCGGCAATGGAGCCGGGGGGAAATCACGCCCGGCGACGTGGTCCTGGTCAGCGCCTTGACGTTCCGCATTCTTCACGGGTCGCGCGACATGGCGTTGTCGCTCGTCGACATGGTCCAGCATTTCGGGTTCATCGAGGACACGTTGCGCATCATCGGCCAGCCGCAGACCGTGGTCGACCTTCCGGGGGCGCCGGCAATCCGTCCGCATGGCGGGGCGATCGAGTTCCGCAAGGTTTCTTTCACCTACGGCACCGAGGTCGATGCGATCCACAACCTCGACCTGTCCATCCCCGCGGGCCAGAAGGTCGGTATCGTCGGTCCGTCCGGAGCGGGCAAGTCGACTTTCGTCCACCTGCTTCAACGGCTCTACGACGTTCAGGGCGGCCAGATCTTGATTGACGGCCAGCCGATTGCCTCGGTCACACAGGATAGTCTGCGCGAAGCGCTGGCCGTCGTGCCCCAGGAGATCCTGCTGTTTCACCGGACCGTGATGGAGAACATTCGTTTCGCCCGTCCCGAGGCCAGCGATGAAGAAGCCCGCGCCGCTGCCCGGGCCGCTCACTGCGAGGCGTTCATTTCAAGACTGCACGAGGGCTATGACACGGTGGTCGGGGAACGGGGGGTGAAGCTCTCCGGTGGCCAGCGGCAAAGAATCGGGATTGCCCGGGCATTCCTGAAAGCCGCTCCGGTCATCGTTCTCGACGAGGCTACGTCTGCCCTGGATACCGAGTCCGAACTGGTGATCCAGGCCTCGCTGGTCAAGATGTTCCGCGATCGCACGGTGATCGCCGTCGCGCATCGCCTTTCCACGCTTTCCAGCTTCGACCGCATCTTGGTGATGAATGGGGGGCGCGTTGTCGAGGATGGCAACGCGGCGGAGCTCAGAGCTCATGGCGGTCTATTTGCCCGCATGTGGAGGATGCAGGCCGAAGGCCTCACCCTTGACGCGGCTGAATGAAATGCAATTAGGCGAATTTAAAGCATGCAGAAGACCCTATAGCATTCGATTGTGAGGCAACCCCGCATCGCTAACCCCTTCACGAAATCAGAACACCGGCACCGCCTGCAAGGGAATGATCACCATCACAGGCCTCCTGCTGGCAGGCCAGACGAAGTTTGGAATGCCGCTAGTTGCGGGCCGGTCACCTCTCCGGCGCCACAAGCTTCTCGGCTGCGGCTGCGGTGCTCCAGGCTGACCTCAACGCCACGCTGGCCTCGGTCGCGTCGGTGACTGGTGCGATCGCGCCGACAACGGCCGCTGTGGTCGCGTCGATCGCCGGCCACGTCATGACCGTTACCGGCGTCACCTCGGGTACGCTTGTGGCCGGTGCTGTCCTGTCCGGAGCCGGTGTCGCGGCGGGGACGGCGATCACCAATCAGCTGTCGGGCACGCCGGGCGGCATTGGCGAGTATGCGGTCTCGATCGCACAGATCGTCGCCAGCGAGGCGATCTCGGCGACCTATGGCACGCTCACGGTCACTGCGATCGCTTCCGGTACCCTGTCGGTTGGCCAGACCCTTGGCGGTGCCGGCGTGAGCGCAGGCACGCGCATCACGCAGCTCGGCAGCGGTCGGGGCCTTGCCGGCACCTATTTCGTCAACCTGACGCAGACGGTGGCGAGCGGCACGGTCACCGGTTCCGCGACGCCGCTCGGTGTCTCCTTCGAGTCCGTGGCTGGCGGCTTCGTCATCACCTCCGGCATAGCCGGCGAGCCGTCGAGCACGGCTTTTGCGACCGGCACGATTTCGGACGATCTCTTCCTCACCCAGGCGACGGGCGCGGTGCTCTCGCAGGGCGCCGATGCAACGACCCCCGCCGCCTTCATGAACGGCATCATCACCCTCACCCAGAATCGTCCTCCGGCCCCTGGCTTGGGCTCGAAGGACAGATTCAATGCATGAGATTTGCGCCATGGGTGTTCGCCATCTCTCGCATGATCTCGTTGAGCCAGTTCTCCGTGGACTGACCGAGTTGCCTATAGTCGACGTCTCGGATGGCTTGCTCAAGCGTCCGCTCGACCAGCCGGTCAGATGCGTTTACGTCTCCCAGCAACAGACGCGCTGCGAGGCGCAGTTTGGGCAACAGTGTGAAGACGTCGTCTGGCGGAGGGGGCACGGAGGTGTCCGCGTGTTCAGACAGTTGTGCGGGGAAAAGTGCGTGTAGCACGGCCTTGCTGCCTGATGATTTCCGCAAATTGCTGGCGTGGCGAAGATGTTCGGGAATAGGGATGTCGTCGTCGCCACTGAAGAAGACGAACGGGATTCCTCGGCGCATCAACTTGTCCGCAATCGGGAACACGTGTCGACCGTTGAGATTGACGTCCAGGATTGCGGCTTCGGCTTGATCGGTATGTTCAGACGCCTGCTCGACGCTCGCCGCAGGTCCGAGAACAATGGCGCCCATATTGCTGAAAAACTCCGCAAGCTCTCCCGAAATCGACCATTCGTCCTCGACAATCAGAATGTGCAGCCCCCGCAATTCGCGCACGTCCTCATCCTTTCTTCGACGGGAGTTCAGGGTGCAGAGAAGCTAGTTCCCACTCTCTGTCATCCAGCGCCGCCTGCAATTGTTTCGCAAGCACCAGCATGCGAACTGGGACGGGCCCTGGATCTAGACATTCGATTGATCGAGTCGCTTCCCGCGCCCTTGTTGCCAGGCGCTTCAAGCCAGCGGAGCGTTTTGTCATTTGAACCACCACGGGAATAACTTTCAACGTCTTACCCGCTGTATCGTTCCATTTGGGCCGAATGCGACAAATTCGGCGCGTTTCCGAGCGCAACGCACGGTCAGCATACTGAGGGAAACCACGTCAGACGGACTTGAACTGCATTGAGAGCGCGGCGGGCCTCCTGTTCCTCCAGGTTTGACCACGGGTTCAGGCTCAGACTGATGTTGGATGCGCTCCCTGTGGAGTTCGGCAATGCCATTTGATCCGCGACCTTCCGGAATCGTTTGCCACGGTGCGCGGCCGAGAGCACGACCGTCACCGTGCGGATGAGATGTTGAGCGTAGTTCCTCGCATTCTTGCGCTCGCACCCGCTCAGCCTTCTTCGCTCGACGTGCGCTGGGTTCGCAAAATGGTGCATCGCGGTCTCGTGGACAGGCATGCGCCCGCCGCCCGGTGCTGTCCGAGTTGCATCGTCTTTCCAGCACTGCTGACATCACAGCGGCTGAGCAGTCGAAACCCGAGAAGGCTACCGGCTTCTTTACCCGCCGCTGCGGTCGCGTGTAGCCGAAGCCGCGCTTTCGGCGGTCAGCCCCAAGCGTCTGATAACCCACGGCATGGTCAACCCTTGGACAAAGATGGAAAAGGCAACGACTGCGAACGCGGCAACGACTATTTGACTGCGCTCGGCGACGTTTTCAGGAAGGGCCAGCGCCAGGGCCAGAGCAAGGGCACCGCGCAGCCCGCCCCAAACCAAAACATGCTGGTAGCTTGCATCCACCTTCAGGGACGTCGCAGCAAGGAGGGCACAGAAAGGATAGATAGCCAATGTCCTGCCAACCAGCACGAGCATGATGGCGACCGCCGAGGTGCCTGAAAATATCCCAAGTGGCTGATGGGCTTCATGGCCACCGATCAATATGAACACGATCGAATTCGCCAGAAAGGCCGCGTACTCCCAGAACGCCAGAACGTGACTTCTGGCGTTGGCGGAAATCGCGCCTTTCCACCCTACGTTGCCTACAATCAAGCCTGCGGTGAGAGTAGCCAGCACGCCCGACATGCCAAGATCCTCCGCAAGCAGAAACGAACCATAGGCCGCAATCGTCGTCAGGGTTATTTCAACAAGATGATCTTCGGTCCGACCGGCGATCAGAAGGAGCAAGGCTGACACCCCTGCTCCTGAGGCAATCCCACCCGCGATAGTCCACAACAGCGATCCAGCAACGCTAAGGGGCGTCGCCTCGGCGCCTGCCGCGATTCCGGCCAAGATGCCGAAGCCAACTGCGGCTGCGCCGTCGTTGAGCAGACTTTCCGATTCGACAAGAAGAGCGAGGCGGGGCTGAACCTTCATTTCCTTAAAGGCCGCGATGACCGACACCGGATCCGTCGCTGCTATCAGCACGCCGAACAGCCCCGATCCGATCCAAGTCCATCCGAGCAGCAAATGCATGCCAGCCGCGACCACTGCGGCGGCGATCGCGACCCCAGGAAAAGCGAGCAGAACCGTGACCGGCAGGTCCAGTCGAAAATGACGCCATTCGATCGCAAGTGCCGCCTGGAAAATCAGCGGCGGCAAAAACACGGTGAAAATCAGATCCCGGCTGAGGGGGAGTTCGGCAACGCCGGGCATGAAGCCAAGGGCGATACCCGCCGCAACGAGCCCGACACTGTAGGGAAGTTCCAGCCGTCTGGATATCATCGCCACCAAAGAAGCGGTGAGCAAGATCATCCCCAGTGTGAGGATTGGAAGATCATTCATAGCGGCCTCAGATAAGGTCCGATCACACAAGTAGCGCTCTGACGTCGTACTGGACCGCCGACCAACCTCACCGGTGGTGGCGTTGGACATCACGGCCCGGGAAGGGCATAAGCGGCAACCTGATCGCCGACCTGGTCCTTCAGAATGGTGTTCCCGCCGGCCACGAACACCACGTACTCGCGGCCGCGGTACTCGTACACCGCAGGATTGGCCACCGCGGGCGCCTGGACGATGTCGGACCACAGTTCCTGTCCGTTCGCGAGAGAATAGGCGCGCACCTTCGCGTCCATCGAACCCCCGATGAATATCAAACCACCCGCCGTCACGGCGGGGCCACCGATCGTCACCGAGCCGAGGGATTCAGGCATATAGAAGCCCCACTTCTGCGATGCTCCCATCGGCCGGCGCCATTTGACGTCGCCGGTGGTCATGTCGATGGCGGCGATTTCTCCGAAGGGGGGTGCCCAGCACGGCATGCCAAGCCAGTTGAGAGCGTTGTGCAGCGACATGCCGTAGGGTGCGCCCTCTTGCGGATAGTAGCCCTGCTCATTGCCGGAATCGCCGGCGAGCCGTTGGTATTCATCGCGCGGATAGAGCTTGATGGATTGGACGACATGCGAGAAGTTGACCACCGCCGTTTGGGTGCTTGGATCGAAACCGACCCCGCCCCATTGCACTCCGCCCGCCGAATCCGGGTAGGCCAGCACGCCCTCGCCCTTGTGTGTCGGCGGGCTGTACATGCCACGATAGGAGAGGTTGTCCCATAAGCGGGAGCACTCGCCCAGGCCGACGACATCAGCTATTCGCCAGATGGGTGGCTTTTTGGACTGGTCCAGCAGCGGTGCGGGTTTGGTGGGGAACGGCTGCGTGGGAGCGTAGACTTCCCCTTGGACGCTGCCGTCGCCGCCCGGTACAGGGCGTTCATCGATCGGCCAGACGTCTTTTCCGGTGCGCCGGTCGACGACGAACAGAAAGCCCATCTTCGTCGCCTGCATGAGGGCAGGAATTTGTTTGCCCGCCACGGTGATGTCCATAAGCGTAGGCGCCGAGTTGATGTCGTAGTCCCAGATGTCGTGATGGACCCACTGTCGTGACCAGACGACCTTGCCGGTTTCAAGATCTAGTGCGGTGGTGGACGTCGCAAGCGGTATCGGGTCGGCACGATTGCCGCCCCAGTAGTTCGGCGATGGGCTGGAGACCGGGAGGTAAACAAGCCCGAGCCCTTCGTCCACGGACATTGCGGTCCAGACGTTGGCGGTCCCAGTACGTTTTGCGATCTGCGCCGGCAGCGACGAGAACGACCACTGTCGCGCGCCCGTCTGAGGATCCAGCGAGAAAACCGTGCCGGGGGGAGCCTCGGCATAGGCCCAATCCTTTCCAGCCCAGCCGAGGATGACGTGGTCGCCGGCCACGGTGGGCGGCTGCAATAGGGAAAGCGGGTACTTGGCGTTGATGTCGTTCCACTGGTTCACATCCAATACGCCACCCGAGCCAAATTTCTTGCAGAGCTGTCCGGTATCGGCATCGAGCGCAAAGAGGTGCGCATCCATGGTGCCTAGATAGACAATCTTCTGACAGCCCTCGCCCGCCACGGCATTCTTGCTCTGCCAGTAAGCAACGCCACGGTTTTTCAGGGCCGGCTGCGTCAAGGCCTTGAGAGTGGATTTGGACTCGAATTTCCATTTGATCGCCCCTGTGCCCGGGTCGAGCGCAAGCACCCCATAGAAGGGGGTCCCGATATAAAGGGTGTCATTGGCGAAAATGGGGGTTGCGGACCAGACCGACGGTGGCAATGCGCCCGATCCGTCTGACATATCGCCAGTATGCAACTCCCATACTTTGCGGAGCGAACCGACGTTCTCTGCGGTAATCTGTGTAAGCGGAGAGTACTTCTGGCCATTGAGCTGGCCGTGAAAGCTGTTCCAGGTCGGCTGTGGCGGGATCAGCGGGATTGGCTTGGGCTCAGGGAGCGGGGCTGTTGCCGCCTCCTCCGGCGAGCCTGCTTCCCCGGCCAAAGGGCTGGCGCTCCCGCTGCTGTCCTTCGGCTGACTGCCGGCATCCGGTATGCCGCCCGGTTGTGACGCGGGTGAAGTATTGTCATTCTGGGCAGAGACGGAATGAATGCCGAGCCCCAGCAACAGAAAGACGGCAAATGCCAGGCTCGAGCCGAAGACGGCAGTTCTCATCGGGACGTATCCTGAATGTTGGTCTGACGGAAACCCAGGGTGATCAACAGCCCAGCCAGCACAACGGAAACGGCCGCCACGAGCCACCAAGCGTGGAGAAAGATGGCCGCAATGAATGTGCCGAGTGCTCCTAGAAGGCCCAAGACCCACGCTAGGGTGAAAACGACACCACCTCTTCTGAAGCGCAGTACAAGCCCATCCAGCGCAAGAGCCAGGCTGGCGACGAGCACGAGCATGGCTCCGGGGGTTCCGGTTACCCCAGTCAGCGGGGTGGCGAAGTAATAGAACGCGATTGCGAATGCCAGTACCGCCGCTGTGATGACGACGAGCGGGCCACGATGACTAGTGTTCGGCAGTAGTTGTGTTTTCATGAACGTTCCTGCGACGTTTCTTAAGCGACCGGTTTCTTAAGCGACCGTCCGCGGGGGGGGCGTCTTGCGATACGAAGCACGTCGCTAACCCGAGCTCAGCCGGTATGTTCCAACCTCCGCTTCACCATCGCGTGAGCGGCGGACGCGCCAGAGAAATGCGGTTTTTGACATTCTCCGGTCTGGATTGCCTTTCCGGCCTCAACTTCGCGGGCATCATACCACCCAGATATGTGCATACGCTTCAGCACTGGGCGGCTTTCGCACCTCACGAGGCCGGGAGTATAGGGGAGCAATGTGGCGCGGAATTCATCCCAAAGCGGCAACGAACAATGTGGCGCGCAATTCACCCCAAGGCTGGCAGCCGACTATCCGAAAGCCGCTGTCGGAAAGAGCCGCGGCAGGAAGGGCGAGCGCCTGGCGATCGAGCCGGGTCGCCCCTCGCAACGACTGGCGCTCGATGGCGAGATCGGAGCGCACGGCAAGCGCCAGCCGCCGGCGTACGTGAGCGTGCTCGAGTTTGCGCAGTTCAACGACCGAGCCATGCCGTCGCGTTGGCAAGCGCCCTTAGACGCCAACCATCTGGGAAATGCCCATGGGCTGTCGAACTATGGCACCCCAGGTGCCGCTGGTCATCTTCTTCTTCCACGAAGACAGCGCGCGCACGATCGGGTGAGCGCGGAGCTTTTCGTTGAAGGCGCAATAACCCATCTGCTGGCCATCGATCCCATCCGCAATGAACTGTACTTCATTGCCGGCAGCGATGCCGCCCGGGTTGATAGCGGTTTGCCCCCTATATTGCACCGCTGAAACCACGCGAAGGTTCGGAAAATTCTTCTTGAGCAAATCCTCGACATTGACGTTGAACGAGTTCGTCGCGGTCATCGCGAGCTGAGATTCCGGCGACATGGCCAGTGTCATCTTGGTGTTCTGGTCAACCAGGCCGGCGGTTTGGGTGACGAGCTGGAGCCAGAGCGACTGGAGGTCGGCATAGATTTCGTTCGCAGTCGCGACGATCTGGCCATTGTTGATCCACTTCACGCCCCCATAAGCTTTCGGGGACGGGGTAATCGGCGCGGCGAGGTTCGGATCATTGAGAAGGCCGAAGTTCTGCAGGCCCTGCACGCCCTTAAAATAGGTGGTGTTCAGAAAGCGGTGAAGCACCGTCACGCCGGCGGCGTCGACCTCGCCGACCCAATTGACGCGGCCAAGACCGGCACGCTCGATTTCCAGCTCGCCGTATTCGGAGATCGTCTGGAAGAGATAGGACTGGCGCTGAGGCCAGTTCATGTTCGCGCCGGCTCGGCCGTTGTCGTTGTAATCGCCGTAGCTCGACACTTCACCAGTCTGCTCGATGACGGGGAACATCGCCGTCTGGTCGATCCAGGTGCCCTTCCGGGTTTCGCCGAAGATCTCGGCGGCCTTAGTGGGGGCAAAGAGGATGCGGTAGACCTCTGGGTCGACCAGCGTGGTCAGGAATGCCGGAATGCCGGCATTCGACGCCGTCGCCAGGGAGGGCTGCGCATCCATCGCAAGATGGTTGGTGCGGAAAGCCTCGACGATGTAGGCTCGTGCTTCGGGAAGATAGATGCCGGCCTGCTCGAACATGGGGCGATGCTGCGTCCACGTCGCGGCGGCCTGATTGTAGTCATGGAATTGCATTGTGGTTCTCCTCAACAGACAGCCGCTTCACGGCGCATTGGTTCGAGGTTGATGGGAAAGGGTTTAGCCCTGCGGCCAGGAAGTGATTTTCATCAGCTCGCCCGGTTGGGCAAATGAACGCACGGTCCACTTGGTCTCGACGTTGGTGGCTGCGGTGAGAGCCGCAGCATTGACGACGGTGTTGACGTCCACGGCATATGTTCCGACTCCGCCGGTAGGGCCGGTGAGCTGCTGGGTGAGCGTGGTGACGGCGGTGATGCCGGCGCCAGTGAGCGTGTCGCCGTTGCCGAAGACGCCAACGACGTTGCCGCCAGCCGTGAACACGCCATAGGTGCCCGCAATCACGGTGCCCGGGTCGACATTCTGGTCAGGGATCGACACCGCATAGGTGCCGGTCTTGCCCAGTGAGCCGTCGATTTCGGCGCTGGTGAGCTGCTGCACGATCTTGGTGCCGTTCGCCACGTCGGTACCGGAGATGGTGGTGCCTGAGTAGATCGTGCCGGAGTTGAGAGCGGAGACAGTTAGCACGTTGCCGACGATCGAAGCGACAAAGCCGCTGGTTGCGGCGGCGATCGAGCCTGCCGAGGTGGTTGCGCCATTCGGCGTGCCGGTCGGAGCGGCCGTAGACCTGCCATCGGCATAGTTGGCATAGACCTTCTGGCCGTACAGTGCCGGGGTGGCGCCGGAGTTCTTCACCCAGAAGTCGCCTTCGTTGAAGACGGTGATGGGGAAGCCGGCCGGAACCAGCATGGTCGATTCCTGCAGGTAGACCTCGATCAGGCCCTGCTGCTCGCGGTGCACGAAGCCGGCGACGGGCCCGGTACCAAAGGTATTGACCACGGCCGGCGCATTGTCGCTGTCGAGCTGGGCATAGTTCAGCCAGGCAAAGCGGCCGACGATCGCGCCCAGCGCACCGCATACCAGCGCGCCAGCGGCGGCCAGGATCGTGCTGCGGGGGTTGGTGGAAGCGAAGTCGCCCTCAACGGCGGGGGCGGGATTGTAGGCGACCTGCGTCTGAAAGCCAGACATGGGCGGTTCTCCTCAAAAAGCAGCCGGCATGTTGGCCGGCTCGAAGGGGGTTTCTGGCATTTAGGCCGCTCGCTTAGAGCGACCTGACAATGTGGGACTTGGCTGCCGGGAACATCTCGTGGAACAAGCTGACGCCTGCAGCGTCCATGGCGACACGGGCAGGCTGCTGCGCCTGGCCGGCGCCAGGCAGAGGCTGGGCCTTAAGGATGGCCGGCAGTGCCGAGGGATGAACTCCGTCGATATTGACGCCTAGCGACGTGAGCGCGGTGCGATAGACGGCATCGGCGCTGTCGTGAGCCATGGCGAGCTTACCGATGTAGGGGCGCACGGCCTCTTCCGCAGCGCGAACCTGGGCGGACTCTTCGCGGGCCTCGCGCTTGGCGCGATCGACAGCAGCCGAAACCGCAGCGGCGATCGCCGTGTCCATGGCCTTCTTGTCGACCTTGTCATCGTCGTCGTCATCGTCCTTCTCCGCGTCTTCAGCGGCTTTCTTCTTTTTGTCCTCTTCCTCGACGGCGTCGTCTTCGGCCTTTTTCTTCTTGGCCTCTTCGTCGTCCTCGTCCTCTTCGTCGTTGGCTTCCTTCACCTCGACCCCGTCGAGCGCGACCAGGAGCGCCTCGAGATCGTCGAGCTTGGCGTCAGCGGCCAGCTTGCCCTGGGTCGCCTTGCCGACCGCCTCGATGATGGCGGGCCGCTTGGCCTTGAAATTTTTGGCGGTGATGTCGGCCAGAACCGGGCGCAGATCGATCTTCTGATCGGCGGCCAGCTTGGGCATGACGTGGGCTAGGATCGCGCCGTGGGCGACGGACGCCATGCGCGAAGCAGAGCTGTTTTCTTCATCGTGTTGATCTCCTGTTTGCTGTCGCCGACCACAACATCAGGCCCGGCGCGGCCTTCCTCAACCAAGGCGACGTGATTGGCGGAAATGTCCCGCATCACGCCGTCGTAGGATTCTCCAGCCAGCGTGCCGGGCGTCATGTCGGCCCGGTAGCGATAGCTGCTCGATAGTTCTTTCTGCCGATCCGATTCGATCAGCGCGATTGCAGCGCCATCCCAGATGCTGAGCGGCGCCATGAGGTACGGCGCATGGAACTCGACGGCATCGCCCAGAGCCCCGACAACGGCTTCGCGCGGGTGTTCCTTGGCGCTGACTGGAATGTGCTTGAGCAAGAGCGGCTTGCCGACGAAGGACGGGGCGGCCTTGGCCAGCTCCTCCGCATTGCGATAGAGGCGGAAGACCCGCTCGGGATCCAGCCCCAGCGCTTCGAAAGCCGGGATCTCGCGGCCGTAATAGGGGCAAACGTTGGCCTTGGAGATCGGCGTCATCTCGACGCGCAGATGACCGTCCTGGTCGAACACGCGCACGCTGTTGCGATCCATCGCCAGTGCGTCGTTGGCCTGCTTCGGCCGCGCAACGCCGGTACCCTCGCATTCGTCGCAGACGATCCCAGGACCGGCGAGTTCACCGGTGCCACCGCAAAGCGGGCAATCGGCGGCTGCGATGCCCTCGTCCTTCGTCCATTTCACGAAGTTGGAGCGCAGCTGATCCCACGCCTCGGGAGCCATGTCTGCGGCGATGCCAAGACGCTCGCCCAGCATGTCGCGCAGGCCCGGATGCACCGGCTCAGGCAGCGAGCCCAGAGGGGCCCAGGCATATCCGGAGTGCTCCGCTGACAGCCTGGGCTGGAACTTCTCGACCACCGGCTGCGCATACGTGTAGTGCAGCCAGCCTTGTGGCGTAGGGCGCACTCCAGCAGTTTCGCGGGGCCGGCCTCCAGGAACATCTCGGGCCCTGTCGCTTCCTCTCCCGTCTCGCGCGTGGCCGTCTGGAGCGGCGTTTCGCCTTCCTCAGACTTGCCGCCGGGCCAGCACCAATGGCCGGGCCAGTTGGTGTCGGTCGACGAGCGGCGCAGCACCAGGACATCGCCATCGGGCGCGACCAACATCAGCGAGGCGGCTTGGCCGGCACTGTCCTTGCCGACGAACTCATCGCCGATAGGCTTCGGAATGCCGAGCGTGGACATCAGATCAATTTCCTGTAATGTAAGGCCGCGCCTCACAAACTTGTTGACTTGGAATGTGTGAGGCGTTACCTTACAAACATGCTCAAGTCTTTCCGAAACAAAGCCCTGCAACGCTTCTTCGAGACCGGCAGTCCGCGCGGTCTCAGCGTGCAAGACGACAAGCGTGTCGCCCGCATCCTTCGGGCCTTGGAAGCAGCCTCAAAGCCGGAAGACATGGACCTTCCCGGCTATCGCTTCCACGGCCTTTCGGGCGATCAGAAGGGGCGCTATTCTGTTCGAGTGAACGGAAATTGGCGCATCACCTTCGGTTTTGACGGCGAAGACGTTATCGAGGTAGAACTAGAGGATTACCACTGATGAACACGGCACCCATCAAGCGCGGCCTGCCCGCGATGCATCCCGGAGAGCTTCTGCGCGAGGACGTCATCCCGGCGCTCGACAAGTCGAAGACCGAGATCGCCAAGCTGCTCGGCATTTCCCGGCGCACGCTCTACGACATCCTGGACGAAAAGCAGCCCGTCACGGTCCCCATGGCGTTGCGCCTCGGCAAGCTGGTTGGCAACGGTCCGGTGCTCTGGCTCAACCTCCAGCGCAACTATGATCTGGAACAGGCCGAGAGGGCGCTCAGCGCCGAGATCGAGGCGATCCCGACGCTGACCGCGGCGTGAGGCGCATGGCAACCGATCGGTTGGACCGTCTGGCAATTTTTCTAGCGGCAGGGACAGGCGGGTTCTGTCTCGGTGCGTTGCTGGCGCCGGCGATGGTGAACCAGCGAATTCAATGGGAAACACTCGCGACCGGCGTTCTGGCCATTGCTGCTGCGGCGTGGTCTGTGCGTGCGGCTATGAAGCTGGACCGTGAGCAGGGACGCCGCCACAACGACACTCAACGGTTAACGCTGCGGGCAGACCGAGCGAGTGCCGCCCGTGCAGCTTATCTGGCCGGCGACTTCTTCGACATGACGTACTTGGCCGAAGTTGATGAGCTTCTCGCTGACGCTGGACCGGAAACGGTGATGGCGTCCAATGCGAGACTCGTTCAGCGGGCTCGAGATTGGAAAGTAGACATCCGAGGCAAGTTGAACTCTGTCCTCATCACCGAGGCCAGGCCGCTCTTCGACCCGATGACAGCGGTGCACTACGACACCCTCGAACAGTTATCGGACGAGATCGAACATCCGCTGGACGCGCTTGATGCTGTGGGCGCTTTCGAAGATGTCGAGCTGATGCTTGACCGGCGCTCTGCCGTCGTCACGGTGATGGAAGACATTCGCGCACACCTTAAATGTTCGCTGACGACCTTGCGGAACTTGGGCAGACCTTTTTGTAGGTCACGAAAACCCCTTGATGACTGGCTTCCCGACACAGCGGCAACCCGGCTCCTCACCTGGTCGGATGAAGCGTTTGACCGCTGGGTCGTACCAGCCAGTCGAAATCTTGTAGCGGACCTTTTTACGGCCAGCCGCAACGTGCGTGGGGCGAGGTTCTTTCCCGCCGCCGCTGTGGTGCCATTCGGCTTCGTCGATGCCGAGTTCCAACTGGCGTGCGGTATTGAAGGCCGCCGTCGCCTTGTTGTTCTGGTCGAGCGCGATGAAGGCCGCGCGCCGCTTCGTAATGCCCGAGTAGCGCTCCAGCTCAGCCACTAGGCCGGCAAGATCGCGGCCGGTCTGCACCGACCGCATGACCGCGCCTTCGACCTGGTCGAAATACTGCGACGGGATCGACTTGATCAGCGACACGTTGGCGTGGACCGTCGCGTCGACAACGTCGCGCATCGCTGCCGTCATCTTGAATTCGACCGAGATGCCGCCATCGCGAAGGATCTTGCGGAGCGCCTGGCTCGATCGCTTTTCCACCGAGAGCGCGAAATAGTCGCCCAGCTGCAACGAAGCCACGTCGAAGCGCTTGGTCCACTGCACAGCGAGTTTGCGGATCGATCGGCGCAGCGCATCCGCCGGCGTCTCGTCCGCGCCATACGGGGCGTATTGGCCCGGTAGGAGGCTTTCAGCCAGTAGATCACGCTCTGGCTCATGGCCTCGATCAGCGCGGTCACCTTGCCCCTGTAGGCGGCTTCAATCCCGGCGTTGGGTCGGACGGGGCGAAGCACCTTTTCGTTGCGCTTTGCGGTCCGTCGGCTTTGCAGGCTGGACATCGCGATCCCTCAGCGTCTCGGCGATCTCGTGATCGTCGGGCGCCTGTGCTTTGAGCATTTCGAAGAGGTTGGAACTCAAACCGTGATCTCGCAGACCGGTACCTCAAACCGATGCGCCCGAGTTCGCTTACCACCACCATCTCACGTGCCTTCGGCAACCGATCGCGCCGACTGGGACCGCTCGAGGCGCGGTACGACAATGCGTTGAGAATGCGATCATTGGACGGTGGCCTGGACTTTGAAACATTGGCTCTCAGCTGCTCGGCGGGATGTTCGGGTTGCTGCGACCGTGTTGGGGCATGCTGGTCCCAGGCCTCGCCTCGGGTTGTTAAGGGCCGGGTCTGATTCCAACTCTTATCCGGTGCCGAGCCGAGGATTCGATGGCACCAGCGACGTTGCGTCCCTATATCAACGAATGCCCCCCGAACGGGGCCGACCGGCCCCTTCACTTGAGAGCCAGCTCGCCGTGACCTTGCCTGCCACTGCTGAACAATCCCGAGGCACCCAGATGCAGCTTCCCGCCCTGCGCAACAGCTATGCACAATTGCCCGAGCGCTTCTTCGCGCAAACAGGTCCGCAGCCGGTGTCCGAACCTCGGCTGATCCGCTTCAACCGACCCCTCGCCGAGGAACTAGGGCTCGACGCCGACCAGTTCACCAGCCCGGACGGAGTGGAGATGCTTGCCGGCAGCAGATTTCCGGAAGGCCTGCAGCCAGTCGCCTTGGCCTATGCGGGCCACCAGTTCGGTAATTTCGTGCCTCAGCTCGGCGACGGTCGCGCCCTCCTGCTTGGCGAAGTGGTGGACGTCAACGGCATCCGCCGCGACATACAGCTGAAGGGATCGGGGCCGACGCGGTTCTCGCGCAACGGTGACGGCCGCGCCGCACTGGGTCCTGTCCTACGTGAGTATGTGGTCAGCGAAGCGATGGCGGCGCTGGGCATCCCGACGACGCGAACCTTGGCGGCGGTGCTCACCGGCGACCCCGTGCATCGCGAGGTCCGGCTGCCCGGCGCCGTGCTGACACGAGTGGCGGCAAGCCATATCCGGATCGGCACCTTCCAATATTTCGCCGCGCGCCACGACACCGAGGGGCTCAAGATCCTCGCTGACTATGCCATTGAGCGTCATTTCCCGCACTTGTTAGGGCAAGCACGGCGGTACCGCGCTTTGCTGGACGCCGTGGTCACAGCACAAGCGGATCTGGTGGCGCGCTGGATGCTTGTCGGCTTCATCCACGGCGTCATGAACACCGACAACATGGCGATCTCGGGCGAGACCATCGACTATGGCCCATGCGCCTTCATGGACGCCTATGACCCCGGCTCGGTGTTCAGCTCGATCGACCGCGTCGGCCGCTACGCCTATGCCAACCAGCCTCGCATCGCCACATGGAACCTTGCGCGCCTTGCCGAGACGCTGCTGCCGCTCATGAGCACGGATGAGAATGAAGCTGTCGCAGAAGCCGAAGAAGTGCTGAGGTCGTTCCAGCCCTCCTATGAGGCTGTGTTGCAGCGCGGGTTCCGCAGAAAACTCGGATTGCTGACCGAGGCGGAGGCCGACCTGCAGCTCGCGGCTGATTTCCTCGATGTGCTGGCTCGCGGCGAAGCCGACTTTACGCTCGGCTTCCGACGCCTGGGCGACGACCTCGACGCCTCGGAAGGTCAGGGCACGGCCCGGGAGCTGTTTAGGGATCCAGCCGCATTCGACGCCTGGTCGGTGCGGTGGCGCGAGCGGATCGCAAGTGAAGCAGCCGACACTGTTACGCGACGGGCGGTCATGCATGCCGTCAATCCCAAATTCATCCCTCGCAACCATCGCCTTGAGGCGATGATACAAGCGGCGCTGGGCGGCGACTTCACACCCTTCGATGAGATTCTGAGGGTCGTGAGCCATCCCTTCGATGAGCAGCCAGAAATGGAAGGCTATGCTGACCCGCCACGCCCGGATGAACGCGTCCTACAGACATTCTGCGGCACATGAGACATTCATGATGGAGGTCTAACATGTGCAAATGCGGGAGCGCTTTTCGCACGCTATCGTGGTGGCTACTACTCTCGGAAGGATGCGAACTGTGACAATTATAGAATTAGCATTCGAATTGCTGGCACGGAAGCTAGTAGACCACACCGGAATATCCGACGAAGATGCTCGTGACCTTGTCGCAGCCATGGGCGCTGACTGGTCATCGCTCGTGCGGGCAGCGAGGGTGATGAAAGAGATTTAGGTCTTTCAATCTTTCGGCAATTAGCCGCAGGCCATGGAAAGGCCGATCCTCCCGATCCGGTACCGGATAGCATTCTTTTGGCGGCTGCAAAGTTGCAAGCGGGTTCCGGCAAAGATTGTAAAGGAGTGATGGAGGCCGACGCAGCGCCCGAGAGCTATCGCGCGGCCCCAGTCGCGAACGCCGCCAGCTTGATCGCATCGAAACAGGCGCCGGCAAGTTGAGCCTTTACTGTTGATCCAGCACCCTCCAGAACCTCTCCATGCCGCAAGGTGGCGGGCTTTTCGAGTTGGACTTGATCCGGCGCCGCCGCCACGCCGCACAAAAGGTCGTCGCGATGGCCCCGCGAGATTCAGGCAGTCCCTTGTCACCCCCGAGCCTGGGGCCTGAGATAGACTGCCAGGCAACAACTACAGATCCCCAGTCCGACGATTGGGTAGCTCAATGCCAAGATAGCGGCGAGCCCAAAAAGGCTGCATGACCCGCTGCACTTGTGGTGACACCTCCTCCTCTGGCAACGGATCAATGAGTTCGCGGATCAACAATAGATATGTCAGGTTAACCAGGAAGAACACGGTCGCATAGAAGGCGACCGGCTGCGGTGCCAACTCGCTTACGGCCATCCATGCCGTGGCCAGGGGGAGCAGCGAGACTGAGAACAGGTGCGCGAAATTGTACCACATTAAGGATGCCGTGCTCTCTTTCGCGTAGCGCAAGAGATGATGGTGGTTCGCCCAGACAATCGCAATGAAGAGATAGCTTACACCGTAGCTAAGCCAGGTTTCCCATGATGCCAAAAGGGCTTCGAGCGTCGGCACTTCCGGCGGGCGCAGGTCCAAAACTAGAACTGTGATCAGTACGGCGAACACGCCATCGGAAAATGCGTTCAGCCTTTCCAGGCCAGGTGAAGGTATCACGTGCGTCCCCATTTTATTCCTGAGCTAATGCTAACCCATTCCAGTCGCTGCTCAATAGACACCCCGGCTTCATTGGCCCAAGGACCCCCCTCGCCGCCATTACTCTAGTTGCGCGGCTGGCAATTTTGCCCGGTCCTTCGTCGTGGTATCTCGATCCGCAATGACACGAGACAGTCGCATGCTGATTATCAAGGTTGCGGTCGTGGTTCTTTCTTTGTGGCGGCCGCCGAGCTGGTGATCGGGTAGTGGTCAGTCCGAAATTCAGCCCCGATCACAATATGCGCTCCGGTCCAGCCTTATCGACAGGCACTGCGCTTGCTTGAGGAGGCCCAGGCAGAAACCTGCCGGCAATCCGTCGCGTTCGCAGCCTTTGTCAAAGCCGCAAGAGATCAGGACATGGTTGTTGTTTCTGATCAGCCGAGTGAGGCCCTCAAGCGCCTCGACGCTGGCAAGCTCGATCTGCGACCAAGATTGCCAGTTGCCGCGCTCGGTTTGAGCAACAAGCGCACAGCGCGTCCAGCCTGCGAGGCAAGCCCGCGCCCCTCGGCAGAAAAGCGCGGGCCGACCAAGTTTGCCCTTGGCCAGCAGCGCGGAGGGACGTCGGAGTGCGCTGCGTTGGCCCAAACTTGCATTGAACCAAGCTGTTCCCGCAAAGCAAAAAAGGCCGCCGTTGGGAGCCCGCGGTCAGGTTAGAAGTGTCGCGGCAAAAAGCCACCCGTACCAAGCCGGGCGACCGAAAGCAAATGTTAGACTGCTCTAATGGATGATTCGAATGTTGGGCGACCGTGGCCTATCAGGTGCGAGAAATCTTGTCGGGGCGAATGCTTGCCGAGTATCACGTCGAGGCCAGCACCTCTTTCAGAGCCGCCGAGCAGGCTACAGGGCGCCCGCTGACGCTTCACAGATGGGGTGAGTATTTCCTTGAAGTGACAGACGAGCGGAGCGGGCGAGTATCCACATATCAGTACGCCGACTTGCCCTACTGAGCAGTTCGAGTTGTGGGGACAAGTATCAATAAGAAAGCTCGCCACCAGACAGGCAGCGGGCGGGTGGTAACGCTAGACCTTTTCCGTTAGCCGGTCGGTCCGGTGTGACCGTGATCGATGAATAAGTTCGGGCCGTAGCGGACAAACGTTCACGCTTGGTCAGAACGGGCTTCGCGTATGTTTTTCTTCATCGCGCAGCTCACACCTTGCTCGGGCGGATACGGGAACGAGCTGATCGATTCCAACGCACTCTCGCTGACTGTTGAGCGACGTCTCGCGATAAATTTCAATCCTTATTGGGAACCATCATCAAATGTTAATCGTTGACCGCGCCGAAACGGGGACGCGACGATGCAGGGGACAGTGAGAAGCCGCCGCAGGCCAGCCTTATCGAAAGGCTTATCCGAGAGACCGGGATTAGCGAGGAGCAAGCCATAGAGCTTGTCCTTTTTCTGGGAAGAGAGTGGAGTTCGCTAGTTCGCGAAGCGAACTCCTTCTGGGCAAAAAATAGCATGCCAGCCAGTTATGATTGTACATGCGAGGCCGGCTGAAAAAGCCCGCCAGCCAGAGCCAGCGGGCAGTCACTTGGGAAGGCTGAAGTAGGCGGCCCGCGCCCGAACCCGCAGTCTGATATGTGTTCCACGGCTAAATTAGTTTGCCATCAGTCCCGGTCCGTGTGCCTCGATCCGGGAGTGCTCCGGAGCCGCGGGCGCGGTGGAAACAGGTCAACCCGGCAACTGGGCCGTCCACATCAATCGCTTGAGGAAAGCGCAGGCCGCACAGGCCCGGTGGCATTCCACTGGATGAACTCGACTTCCTTGCGCGTCGCTTCCCGCACGGACTTCAACAGCGCATCATGCAGGGTGCGCGTCGCGCGGTAATGGTCGCAGTGTGGCGATATAAACGGCTTTATGATGCTTTTGTGCAGCGCTTCCGCCGCCATCAGAAAGCGCTCGATTTCAGCCTGGGAAAGCTGTTTTGATGGTTTGGACCTAGCCATTGGCAAACTCCGTTTTAGGGGGTTCGCCGCAACAGGGAGGATTATATTCCCCTTCTTTGAATAGTTGGCAAGCCCTATCGTCAATCGGCCAAGCTGCCATCACGGTGCTGCATCGCCTGCAGAATGACTTCGAAGACGCTGCCGACCTCGTCGGTGATCTCCACCGGGTCGATGCCGTCGCGCTCGGCCGCTCGCATCGCCTCGCTGGCGAGGTCGCTCGCCGCGATCGGATCGTCCGTTTGGCAGATGCTCTGCCATCCACCGGTCGAGGAAATTGGCACCGCGAGTGCTCATCGGGGCATAAGCCGCCCGGAGACATTAGGTTCCGCTTATCCTTCCAGTCGCCGAAGAGCGGCCTGCGCGGATTTCAGATTTTCGAGTAAGCTTTCAAGCAGCAGCTCGTCCTGCTCTGTCGGCCGCCCACTCCCCCTCCCGCTTCAATATCTGATCTTGGATGGACAAGGCGACGGATGCTCTTTAATCTCCATTCTGGACTCATACTAGAACAACAGGGACTAGCCATGCCCCCACGGCTGGGTAGCGTCCATGGTGGAGGCTAGCTGCTTGGTGTCCCACCGCCTAAAACCGCGTTCAATAAGCAGAACGATGCATATCCCGATCGCGATATACATCCCGGCGCGTGCTACGATGCTGCGCAGGTCACCGTTGAAAATCATGTACAAGATATGGCCGAGGAAGACGCCAACCGCCCCGCCGCGTCCATAGCCTAGATCTGTGCACCATATCAGTGCCTCTCCGTTTTGCCTGCGGCTGGGGTAGCGCCACTTAATCGCCCTCAGAGGTGCCGGCCTGTATCGCCGACAAGAATCGCCTCTGCTGGCTTGAACGCAAAAAGCCCGCCGGCCGGAGCCAGCGGGCAAGCCACTTGGGAAGGCCGCGGGAGTGGTGCGGCCAGCTCCCGAACCATGGTCGCAGCCAGATGTTCCGCAGCCCTTGAAAGAGCCCGCCGCCTTTCCCCAGGGGGGGTTCGTTGTCTTCGGCGTTTGTGGCGCCCTCTGCGCGGATGCACGCTCGACGACTGCGCGAAATCTGTCGGGTCGCTTCGAGTCTTAGGCGTGCGCTCAAAGGAGCCGTTTCAATTGCTTTGTGCACGTGACAATATAGTCTCCTAGGGGTGCCGCGCTTTTGCTGCCGATACTGCGGCAACCTTGTTATTCTCACGTCTAGCGCTTGCTCGCTGCCGCGCCGCTGCGATCATCTCGCTCTTCGTCGTAGGGAACCCAGCAAGCCCGTACGCATTCACAATCGAGCCGAAGCGCTTCGTGAAAACCTTGCATTTCGGCAGGCCGCTGGCAGCGTTGATCAAAGCCATCGTGACGAATCCAAATTCGGCATGCAGTCGGCGGACGCCGTCTAGAAGTTCATCATCTGAGTAGTATTTGCCCCGTAGGCCAGTTGGCGGGCACTCAAAACCAACGGCCCTGTAGGCGGTCAGGAGGCTGCCGAAGTGCGCGGAATAGCATGCGAGGATGGTGTGTAGCGGCACTCGTTGATAGTATCTTGTGAGAGCTTCTTTTTAGATCGGAAGAGCCGCTTCAGCTTCTTCAGCATGTCCGCTTCCTGCAAGGGATAGATCCGTTGCGAACGAAGCTCCCGCTGCGCCCGAGCAAACGTTTTGGGAGCCACTATAGGTTCCATCACCTTGCATAATGAACTTCAGGCGCATCAACTCACTCCGGCAACCGTCAACTCAATAAGCATTAGCTAAAATAGTTCCGGAACATTTAGCATGGCGGATGTTGCGGGCCGCATGACAAAGCTAGCCGACTTGGCCCTCCGATTCCCGGCAAACTGCACGGAGAGCAGCACCTCGATGAGCATCTTCACTTCTGCCCGCATTGCGGTCAGCGGGTCGATCAACGCGATCTGCGGCAATCTTCTGGCATGAGCGGCCTGGTCATGAACCGCTGGAGCCTGAGGCGAAGGTGATCGAATTTCCTAAACGGAAATCCAGCGAGGACGGAAATCCATGATGGGTGCGAGTCAGTCGGCCAAGCTGCCATCGCGGTGCTGCACTTGCGGCGGATGGCGGCGGACATCCAGCAGTTGGAGGCGGGTCGGCTAATCGTTGGCGCTTACCCGGCGCTAGCCAGTTATGTGCTACCCCGCTTTGTCGGGACGTTCGCCCGATGCCACCCCAAGCTGCGGCTGTCGCTGGAGCCGGAAGCTTCCGTACGGATCGCTGAGCTCGCTGCCAGCAAGCAACTCGACATTGGCTTGATGACAATGCCGGTGGTCGACCCGGCGACCACCTGCTCTCATCTTTGAGACGGCTTCGGTCTGCGTACTGCCGACGGGACATCCCTTGAGCGAGAAGGATGCGATCGAAGCTGCTGATATCCGCGATCGAAGCTTCATCGCACTTGGACGCGAGGACGGCTCGCGCCAAGCCATCGACCGCAGCCTCGAGAACGCGGGAGTTCGCGTCGAGGTGCGCTTCGAGGCTCATTATAGCGACGCCGCTTGTGCTCTCGTGGCTGAGCGGCTTGGCGTCTCCATCCTCGACAAGGTCAGCGGAACGCTCGCCATCAAGCCGTTCCTTCCCTACGTGGCCTGCCATGTCTACTTAACCCGCAGCCGCACGCATATGCCGTCCCTCCTCCAAGATCAGTTGGAGCGGGAGTTCCGCGTCTATCTGGAAGAGCACTTTTCGTAAAAACACATCAGCTGCTCAAATGTGCAGCAAAGGAACGAGGGGTTGGCAGCACCCTCGGGGGATGTCCCGTTTGGGGCGCGTATCAGGGTTCGTGCTGACGCGCTATCAGGAAGGCATATGTCCCGGAAGTGATGCCTCCCAAACTGTCCAAATGCCGAACCTAGTGTCCCGCTTTGTCCATAAGCGCGCGCAACTCGGGCTGAGACGTGACCCAAAAAAGTTCGAAAAGCTTCCAAAAACCCCAGTCGATGGCGAATTGTAGAACCGTCTGACGTACGGCTCTCCGTTGGCTAGGGGTTCGTTCGGCTTTTGCAGTTCCTGATTCGTGCGGGCATATATCCGGCGATTATCCGGTTGACAAACCCAAGGTGGAATAGGAATATAATCATGACAGGCCGGCATTAACTGATTTGCTATCGCTCCCCTTGAAGCCCCGGCTTTGGCCGTCATATTCCCGTATATGCCTGGTAGGGACATTTCCATCTTCGATCTAGACGAGCTTCGTGAGGCATTCATGAAGTCTGTCCGCGAAAACAACGTCTCGCCTGCCGAATGGGGCGAACATGCCCAATGGTTCATTCAACAGCTGGCGGTTCACAAGCTTTCGGATGCGGCGGTTAGCCAGATCACCGGAGAGCCGGACGATAGCCATCCATAGAAAAGCCCCCAGTGCTGGGTGATGCATTGGGGGCTTAAGGCATGTATCCAGCCGTAGCGGAATGGCCGGCGCGGGGGCGGCATTTAGGGATGCGGTTCCGCGCCGGCCACTGCGGTGGAATTGATGTTCCTTCCGCACAGATTAATTTATAGGCACATTAGCTATCACGCAACTACGCCTATCGGCGCTACCCAGCCGTAGGGGATGGCAGGCCGACAATCTGAGTCAATCCGTCGCACCCGTTAACTCTTATTTAACCTTATGATTCTGTTATGATTTCTCCCTTAACGGAGGGCGAATCATATGGATGCTACCTACAATCTCAACGGCGGCTTTAAGCCAACGATGAAAAGGTTTGCCGATCTCGCCGGGCCTGACTATTTCCCAACGCCTGCCTGGGCCACCCATGCCCTCATGGAAAACGAGACGTTCACCGGAGAGATATGGGAAAGCGCCTGCGGCGACGGCGCTATGTCCCGGGTGCTAGAGACAAGGGGCAACCCGGTGCGCAGTTCGGATTTATACAACCGTGGCTTTGGTGAGGCTGGCATCGACTTCAACATTGCCAAGATGCGCGCCGACAACATCGTGACGAACCCGCCCTATAACAGCGCAGAAAGCTTCGTACGGTCTGGCGTCAAACTGGCCCGCAACAAATTCGCGCTGCTTCTTAGGCTCGCGTTTCTGGAGGGGGCAAATCGGGCAAACACGATCTTCGCCGAAAGCCCGCCAGCGCGCGTGTGGGTCTTCAGCGAACGGATCACATTCTACCCAGCCGGAGCCGTGCAAGCCGGTAGCGGCACCACCGCCTACGCGTGGTTCGTCTGGGATAAAAGCTCCCCCGCAAAGACCGAATTGAAGTGGTTCCAGCCCGGCTACAAGGCCAAGTATCGGTAGCTATATGGCGTGACGGGCCTGCTGATGAACCCTACCGGCGGCAGTTATCCGAAGTCCGCCGTCTATCTGCTCTAGAAAACCCCGATAGATGAAGTTTCTACTGGAACCCTTGTGCGACGTGATGTTGCGTACACGTTGTTCCCAAATAGCTTCATTGGGCCTCGTCGCGGAACCTTGATAGTCACCTGCCGTAAGAGCAATTCGGCTTGGTATCTCATGGATGAGCGCAGCTATCGGCGCTTCACCATTTGGACGCTCAACCAAGATATCTTCCACAATCTCTGAAAGCCGCCGTTCTGTTGTCATGCCTTAAACCCTCCCGAAGTAATGGAGGGGACAATACGGCGCACCGATAAAGAGTCAACAGACGCAGCGCTGGGCTGATCAGGGTTTTTCTTGCTCGCGCTTACGTCGCACCAGTTCCTTTATCTGCTCGTTGGTGAGTTTCGGTGCGCGCGCGATCTTGTCCAGCACGGCATCGAACGCCGCGTCGGACTGATCGGTTTTCAGTTCGCGCGCTGCTTCGCGGAATTTGTCCAGTTGACTCTTTGGGGGATTGGTTTTTGACATCTCAGGATGCACTTCATTTACATTGATGATTCAAGTGAACGCCCGACGCACATTTTCTCTGCGATAGCCGTTCCTGTGAGTCGGTGGAACGAAACATTTCTTGGCCTAAAGCAATGGCGGACGCATCTGCGCACGACGCACGGGATTTCCACTACATACGAGCTTCACGCCAACCAATTCCTCTCGGGGCGTGGCTCCCTCGGCACTCTAAATACCATTAGTCGCCACAAGCGCGCACAAATTTTTCATACCTCGTTTGCGGTCACCGAATGGCTGCTGGGCTTCGATGCTCGCGTTTTCAACGTATGCCTGAACAACGATAGACAAGACTGGGCATTCGAAAGGCTCTTGAACCGGATAAACCGAACCATGCACTCTTGGGGCTCTTACGCGCATCTCATTTGCGACGAAGGCAAGGAAGAGCATTACACGAAAATGGTTCGTCGAATGAGGGTGTTCAATCCGATACCCAGCAACCGTGGCATATGGGATGACACCGGGGCACTCACCAGAAACATTACTTTGGATCGCATAATCGAGGATCCACAATTCAAGAGTTCAGCGCGCAGCTATTTCATACAGCAATGCGATTTTGTGGCTTATGGCCTACTGAGAAAAGAGCGCCCTACACCAAAAACCAAGCGCTATGGAATCCACAAGTCGTTCGAGCAACTGGACGGTACGTTGGTCCGCGAATGCAATTTGAGAGACCCGCACGGGATTATCAGATGAAGAGAGGCCAAGGGGTTGCCTTGGCCTCTAAGCAGAACCTACCCCGGCCACTACAACCGGATCGATTACCGCAGAGCAAAATATAGGGTTCAAGATAGGGAAAAGCAAGTAAAATCAGAAGCTTAGGTTATTTTCTGCTAACCCTTTGTTTATGAATCGCTTTTGCGTTTCCGCTTCGGTCGCACCCTCGCGTAGCGCCAGAGCGGCAATTCCAACTGCACCGGCTTTCGGAAGTGTGTTCGCTTCGCGTCAATCAGGTCTGCGATAGGTGAGGCGCTTACCGGCGGCACCCTTCAAGGCGATGAATGCGCGAGTGCCGTCATCAACGCCCATGGCGATACGGTTTGAATAGCGGAAATCGAATTCGGCAAGGTAGCGGTGCAAGTGCTGCTCGCCGCAATGCTGATAGACGCCCTTCATGCCGCGCTTGAAGATCGAATAGAAGCCTTCCACGGTGTTGGTGTGGATGGTCTTTGCGCCTTCGTAGCGGACATATTCATCCTTGGAATGCGTGACGACATCGTGCGAAGCGAATTCCTGGCCCACGCGGCGATACATGCCAGCCTCGTCCGTCATCAACGCGCTTTCCTTGGCGATGTTGGCGCGAACGATAGGCATAACGGTGCCAATGCGGGCGGTATCGACATGGAAGGAACGGGCGCGACCACCGCGCTCAACAAGCGTAACGACAGTGTTCTTGTGAGAAGTGCCGGCCTTTACCGGGGTATCCTTCAAGCGACCGATATACGTCTCGTCAGCTTCAACGGTCTTGCCATTGCCACCAAGCGGGGACAGGTCGCCAGACGCCATTGCAAGGCGAATGCGATGGCACAGGAACCAAGCGGCCTCATAGGTGCATTCGAGTATGCGGTGCATCTGGTGGGCGCTGATACCCTTCTTGGACGCGCACATAAGGTGGATAGCCTGTAGCCACTTGGTCAGCGGCAAATGGCTTTCCTCAAAGATCGAACCCATACGGACGGTGAACTGCGAGCGGCAAGCGCTGCACTTGTACAGGCCATGACGCTCGACGCCGTGCGGGTTCTTTTTGGAGGGCTTGGTGCGAACGCCCTTCAATGCGTAGTGGCGATCAACGCTACCGCACTTCGGGCACACCGGACCGTTGGGCCACAGTATCGACTCCACATGCTCGAAAGCCTTGGCTTCGTCGTGGAATTCGGGGCGGGACAGAACGGACATGGAAATCTCCTATGTCCTTACCCTACGTAATCAGGTTGGGTTTGTCAACCGGATAATCGCCATATATCCGACCTGTAGGTGCGGCCATTCATGTGTCGCTGCCACAATGCCATTCGCGCGGCTCAGGCCCAATCGTAAGCTCGCACTTGAGGTGCACGGCCCCAGTCGGTTTTCCTGATCCGGCGGCATCAACCGGCTTCGTGCATTAGCTCCTGCCCGCACTTTCCAAACTCGTCAGTGATCGCTCGCCTTTGGTTCGGTTTATGCGATGAGCGGCTCCCTGTAGCGCTCGCCGTTCGCTGGACACGAGTCCCTAAGTGCACGGTTCGGGGGAGACTGAATTACCCAAAAGTTTGACTGGCGAGGGCATAGGTCACCGGTGCAACTGCGCCGTCGATGCCAAAATCGGAGAGGTGTTTGCCCAGCGACATGGTGAGCACCGTGTCGAAAACTGGCATTCCGCTGTGCGACAGAAAGGCAGCGAACTCGCCATTGTCCATGTGGGTGTCGATACGCAGGAAAGACCCCGCATGGTCGGCCACGTGCGGCCGGACGATCGCCACGGCGTCGGCGTCGCTTTCCGCCACGACCGGCCCCACGACATGGCCCCGTCCGAACGGCCGGCAGAGCGCGAATGCGTTCAGCTTATCGCCCTTGAAAAGACCATAGCCGGCCGAGTGTGCGAAAAGCTTCTCGATGAGCGCCGCCCGCCTCACGCCAAACCCTGCCGCGTCGAGCGCGATCACGGCGGGAATATCATTTTCGACTAAACTCCGGACTTCGCCGCGGGTATTTTCCTGCCCAACTGCCGTCTGCGCACGGACGATGCCCTGGCATTGATAAACGGTCTTCTCCGGCTGGAAGTCGAGCGAGAGATAGAGCCGCCTTGCCGCGCGCGTTGCGTTGAGGCGCAAGTCGCGGCCGACGACCTTGTCGAAGACCCGCTTCATCAACCATTGCCCCGCCCCCAGCGTCTGGAGTCGCGGTGAGGTGATGACCATGCCCACGGTGGCGAAATCGGTACCATGGGCGAACCACATGGCCGAGCCGAGAACCCGGCCGATCTCATCGAGCGCCACCAACCCCTGCCCCGACTCACGCACGAATTGCCAATCCTCGGCGCGATGCGGCCACCCCACGGAGAGCGAGAGCGCGTGCAAACGGTCCAGTTCGACGTCTTCGATGTCGCCAATCCGCATCGAGAAGGTATCGATTTTCAAGCTTCCGGACGGCTTCAATTCCATGCCCCTGCAAGATTTCCGCAACCAGAGCGCCACGCACCGATGGCCACCCTCTGCCGCCAACGCTAAACGAGCAGACCGATACGATTTGCTCGAAAGCCGCGCAGCAACGCAAGATTCAACTGAAACATTTCAGCTTTCGGCACGCAATCGCGAAAGAACGCAGGCATCCTCTTTGGAAATCTGGCAGCATATGGTCGACGGCACCGATCCCGGCCAATCCGAAACGCTTTGAGGGCTGGAATGGACGTCTTCGACATCCTCGATCGTCTCGTCGCCTTTCCATCGGTCGCCGGCAGGCCGAACGGCGACGTCGCCGGCTGGATCGAGGCCTATCTCGCGGAACAGGGAATCCAGGTCACCGTGCTTCCAGGTCCGGAAGGCGATCGTTCCAATCTTTTCGCGACGATCGGCCCTGCCGATAACCCGGGCTACATACTGTCCGGCCACATGGACGTTGTTCCTGCCAGCGAGCCGCAATGGAGCTCGAGCCCTTTCGCGCTGCGCAAGGAGGGCGAACGGCTCTACGGACGAGGCACCACGGACATGAAGGGGTTTCTTGCCGCAGCACTCGCGGCCGCTCCCAGGCTTGCGGGACTGCGCCTTGCCAGGCCCATCCACCTCGCCTTCTCCTATGACGAGGAAGTGGGATGTCGCGGCGTGCCGCATTTGATCGCCCGCCTTCCCGAACTTTGCGCCAAGCCGCTCGGCGTCATCGTCGGCGAGCCGAGCGGCATGCGCGCCGTGCGCGGCCACAAGGGCAAGGCAGCCGCCCGCGTATCCATCAAGGGACGTGCGGGGCATTCCTCAAGACCCGATCTCGGCCTCAACGCCATCCATGCCATGGCCGCTGTGCTGGGCGCGGCCGTGAACGAGGCTGAACGGCTGACGCACGGTCCATTCGACCCTGCCTTCGAGCCATCCTACTCCTCGCTGCAAGCTGGCGTCGTCGCGGGCGGACATCAGGTCAACATCATCCCCGACACCTGCACGCTGGACCTGGAGGCACGCGCCATACCTGGCGTCGACCCGGCGAGCCTGCTGGCGCCTGTGAGGGCACGCGCAGAGGCTCTCGCGGCGGATGGCTTTCGCACCGAGTGGAGTCCGATGAGCGCCTATCCGGCGATGTCGCTGCCGCCGGACGCGCCACTCGCTGGACTGCTGCACGCCTTGACCGGCGAGGTGCCGCTTGCCGCCGTCAGCTACGGTACGGAGGCCGGACTTTACCAGGCCGCCGGGCTCGATGCGATCATCTGCGGCCCCGGCGACATCGACCGCGCCCACAAGCCGGACGAATACATCCTTGCCAGCGAACTTGCCGCCTGCCAGCGATTGATCGAAGCGCTGGGCGCCCGCTGCGCGGCTTGAAAGGGAACTGGAATGACATTCCTGTTCAATTCCGATGCGCGCCGCGGGGCGGTCTTCGCCGATGCCTTCGCGAGAGACCTGCCGGACGTCCCCTTGACGATGAATGCCGCAACGGTCAATCCCGACACCGTGCGTTACCTGATCAGTTGGACCGTGCCGGATAATCTCGCCCGCTACAGGAACCTGGAAATCCTGTTCTCCATCGGCGCCGGCGTCGACCAGTTTCGCCTCGATGCGGTGCCTGCGAAGGTGAAGATCGTGCGCATGATCGAGCAAGGCATCGTACGCATGATGCAGGAATATGTGACGCTTGCCGTGCTCGGGCTCCACCGCAACCTGCCTGGATATCTGGCGCAGCAGCGCGCCCGCGAATGGGCCGATATCGCGCAGCCGCAGGCCGGGTCGCGTCGGGTTGGCGTGCTCGGCCTCGGGCAGCTTGGCCAAGCCGTCCTCGATCGCCTGAAGCCCTTCGGCTTCCCGCTTGCAGGATGGAGCCGCTCGCCGCGGCGGATCGAGGGCGTGACCTGTCATCATGGCGAGCCCGGATTGAACGAGATGCTTGCGGCCAGCGACATTTTGATCTGCCTGCTGCCGCTGACCGAGGAGACGCGGAGTTTCCTCGATGCCGGCCTGTTTGCGAAACTGCCCGAGGGCGCGGCGCTCGTCCACACCGGCCGGGGGCCGCAGCTCGACCAGGAAGCCCTTGTCGCCGCACTCGACAGCGGCCACATTTCGGCGGCGATGATCGACGTCACCGATCCCGAACCGCTGCCGGCGGGCCATCCGTTCTGGTCGCATCCGAAGATCATTCTGACCCCGCATGTCGCCAGCGTCACCCAGCCCGCCAGCGCCGCACAGGCCGTTGTCGAAAACATCAAGCGTTACCGCGCCGGTCTTGACCCCATCGGGCTCGTCGACCGGTCGCGCGGCTATTGAATTTCAACATGAAAGGCTATCCCTTGTCCCTGCTCAAGACCGTCGATACCAGCCCTGCCTTCCAGCCGCGCGAATCCGGGGCGCTGCCCGAACGGCTGATTTCCGGCAACCCCGCCTTCAAGACCTGGGCTCAGGATGTCGCCAAGGGCGACCTCGTCCATACCGGCGTCTGGGAGGCGACGCCTGGCCAAACGCGCTCGATCAAGGGCGAGACTTTCGAGTTCTGCCACATCCTCTCCGGCGTGATCGAAATCACGCCCGACGGCGGCAAAACGGTGACCTACCGCGCCGGCGACAGCTTCGTGATGAAACCTGGCTTCACCGGCATTTGGAAGACCATCGAAACGGTCCGCAAGATCTACGTAACCGTGGGGTAGCGGGAGCGCGAGGGCGCCGGCCTCCGCAACAGATTTTGCCGTCTGTCATCGCCGGCACACAACAATCATCCGCGACCGATCGTCGAACGGTGCATGCTGCGCCAGAGCCCGCGCTAGGCTCCTGCAGAATATTCCAGAGTGGGTGCCATGGGCCTGAGCTTCGACCCGGATACCGTCTCCCTTCCCGTCGGCCATTTCATTGGCGGGGAACTGATCGCGGCCGAGGGTGCGATCGAGATGCACCGACCGTCGGACGGCAAGGCATATGCCGCTTGCCCGGTGGCCGGCGTCGACATGGTCGACCGTGCCGTTGAAAGCGCCAACGCGGCGCTGAAGTCCAGCAACTGGGGCGGCGTTCGGCCGCGCGAACGGACGAAGGCACTCCAGGCCTGGGCCGACCTGATCGAAGCGGAAGCCGAAACGCTGGCCAGGATCGAGGCGCTGTGCTCCACCCGGCCTGTCGGCCAGCTCGTCGCCGGCGACATCGCGATAACCGCCGAGCAGATCCGTTTCTTTGCCGAATTCGCCGACAAGGAAGGCAGCGAGCTCGTGCCGACCGACGACGCCACTCTCGGCATGATCATGAGCGAGCCCTATGGCGTGGTCGGCGCGATCACGCCCTGGAATTTTCCCATCTCGATGGCCGGATGGAAGCTCGGTCCGGCATTGGCCGCGGGCAATGCGGTCGTGCTGAAGCCATCGGAGATGACGCCCTTTTCGGCAGTCTACATGGCGCAACTCGCCGTCAAAGCGGGCCTGCCGGCAGGGCTCATAAACGTGGTGCTGGGAGACGGTCCGACGACCGGCACGGCGCTGACCGGCCATCTCGATATCGCCAAGATCAGCTTCACCGGCTCGACCCGCGCCGGATCGGCAATCATGGAGAACGTGGCCCGCACCGGCGTCAAGCCGATGACGCTGGAACTCGGCGGCAAGAGCCCGCAGATCGTCTTTGCCGATGCCGATCTGGACAAGGCGGCAACGGCCGTCGCCGGCAGCGTCACTTTCAATGCCGGCCAGGCCTGCGTCGCCGGCACACGCCTGATCGTCGAGAGGAGCGTGGCCGACAGGCTGGCGGCCGCGATCCTGGAGAGGATGAAGGCTGTGCGCCCCGGCCCGACCTGGGACGAGGCAACGCAATATTCGCCTGTTATCTCGGAGCGGCAGCGGGCGCGTGTCGACTGCATCGTGCGGGCCGCGATCGACGCCGGCGGCGAATGCCTGACCGGTGGCGGCGTCATGGACAGCCCCGGCTATTTCTACCAGCCGACGCTGATCGCCGATGTCGACCAGGCCAATCCGGCGATTGTCGAGGAAATCTTCGGCCCGGTCCTGACCATTCAGACCTTCGAGACGGAGGAAGAGGCGCTGGCGCTGTCCAGCCATCCAACCTACGGGCTGGCTTCCGGCCTGTTCACTTCCGACCTGTCCCGCACGATCCGCTTGGCGCGCAAGCTTGAGGCGGGCACCGTCTGGGTCAATCGCTACAGCCGCTCGCGCGACCATATCCTGCCGACCGGAGGCTACAAGCGCTCCGGCATCGGCAAGGATCTCGGCCGCGAGGCCTATCTCGCCAACCGCAGGACCAAGAGCGTCCTGATCAGCCTCTAGAGAGATGCCGATGAAGTCCTATTCGATTGCCCTGATTCCCGGTGACGGCATCGGCAGCGATGTGACCGCCGCCGCCTGGACGGTGCTGGAAACGGTGGCCGGAAACTTCGGCTTTGCGCTGACCGGAACCGAGTTCCCCTGGTCCTGCAAATTCTTCAAGGATACCGGCCGCATGATGCCGCAGGACGGCATCGAGACCTTGCGCGGCTTCGACGCCATCCTGCTCGGCGCGGTCGGCTGGCCGGCGGAAGTGCCGGATTCCGTCTCGCTACACGGTCTGCTGCTGCCGATCCGCAAGGCGTTCGTGCAGTACGCCAACATCCGGCCGCATCGCCTGCTGCCGGGCGTCACGGGACCGCTGCGGGCGGAGAACTTCGACATATTGTGCATCCGCGAGAATACCGAAGGTGAATATTCTGGTGCCGGCGGGCGCGTGCATCAAGGCACGCTGGACGAGGTCGCCGTGGAGACCTCGATCTTCACCCGCGCCGGCGTCGAGCGCATCCTGCGCTTCGGCTTCGAGCAGGCGCGGGCAAGGCGAGGCAAACTTGCCTCCGTCACCAAGTCCAACGCGCAGAAATACTCGATGGTGTTCTGGGACGAGATCACGCGAAAGCTGGCCGCGGACTATCCTAATATCGAAGTCACCAGCTATCATGTCGACGCGCTTGCCGCGCGCATGATCATGGCGCCGGAGAGTCTCGACGTGGTCGTTGCCTCCAACCTGTTCGGCGATATCCTCACCGACATCGGCGCGGCAATCCAGGGCGGGCTCGGCTATGCCGCCTGCGCCAACATCAATCCCGGCCGCTCGGCACCATCCATGTTCGAGCCGGTGCACGGCTCGGCGCCCGACATTGCCCATCTCGGCATCGCCAATCCGGTCGCCGCCATCTGGTCCGGCGCCATGATGCTCGATCATCTCGGTGAAAAGGCAGCGGCCGACCGCGTCATCAAGGGGGTCGAGGCTGCAACCGCCAGAGGCATAGGCACCATTCCCGGCAAGGACCGGACGGAGGCCATCACGGCCGCCGTCGTCGCCGCGCTCACGTGATTGCAAGGTCGTATCCGATGAAAAACCTCAGAGACAAAGGCCTCTTCCGCGAAGCCGGCCTGATCGGCGGCGAATGGGTTGCTGCCGGCTCCGGCAGGACGGTCGACGTCATCGATCCGGCAACCCAGGTGGCGATCGGCACGGTGCCCGACATGGCCGGTCCGGAAACGCATGCGGCCATAGAGGGCGCGGCTGCCGCCTATGGGGACTGGAAGAAGAAAACCAACGCCGAGCGTGCTACGCTGCTGGAGGCATGGCATGGCCTGATGCTTGCGCATCTGGACGATCTCGCGCTGATCCTGACGACGGAACAGGGCAAATCGCTGGACGAAGCCAAAGGCGAGATCCGTTACGGTGCGTCCTTCGTCAAATGGTTCGCGGAGGAAGCGCGCCGCATCAATGGCCACACCATCCCCTCACCCACCTCCGACCGCCGCATCATCGTGCTGAAAGAACCGGTTGGCGTTTGCGGCATCATTACGCCGTGGAACTTCCCCAATGCGATGATCACCCGCAAGGTCGCGCCGGCACTGGCCGCCGGCTGCACGGTGGTGATCAAGCCATCCGAGTTCACGCCCTATTCGGCGCTGGCGCTCGGCGTGCTTGCCGAACGCGCCGGCATCCCCGCCGGCGTCATCAACATCGTCACCGGCATGCCCACGGAGATCGGCAAAGAAATCATGGCGAACGAGGCCGTCCGCAAGATCTCCTTCACCGGCTCGACGCGGGTCGGCTCGCTGCTGATGCGCGGGGCCGCCGACAGCGTGAAGCGGCTCAGCCTCGAACTCGGCGGCAACGCGCCCTTCATCGTCTTCGACGACGCCGATCTCGACCTCGCCATCGAGGGTGCACTCGTCTCGAAGTTCAGAAACGGCGGCCAAACCTGCGTCTGCGCCAACCGCATCCTCGTCCAGTCCGGCGTCTATGAAGCCTTCGCCGCCAAGCTATGCGCCCGCGTCAACGCCATGACGGTCGGACCGGGCACGCAGCCCGGCGTCGCCATCGGGCCGATGATCAACATGGCAGCGGTCGAGAAGATAAACCGCCACGTCGAGGACGCGCTCGCCAAGGGTGCTGCGATCATCACCGAGAAGCCGGCATTGCCCGACGGTCCTCAATATGTCGCGCCGCTGGTGCTGACCGGCGCCACGAAAGAGATGCAGCTTGCCGGTGAGGAAACGTTCGGCCCGGTCGCGCCGCTTTTCCGGTTCGAGACGGAAGAGGAGGCGATCGCGCTGGCCAACGGCACGCCCTACGGGCTTGCTTCCTACTTCTACACCGAAAACCTGAAACGCGCCTGGCGCGTCGGCGAGGCGTTGGAGTTCGGCATGGTGGGGTTGAACACCGGCTCGGTTTCGATCGAGGTCGCCCCTTTCGGCGGCGTCAAGCTGTCCGGCCTCGGGCGAGAGGGCGCGCAGGCCGGCATCGAGGAGTATCTCGAGATGAAGAGCTTTCACATCGGCGGGCTCAGCTGAGGCAATTTTTTGCCCAAGCCGGGCCAGACCGGCGATCACTGAATCCGGTCGAGCGCCTTGTAGTAGAGGCCGACCATCGGCAGGAACCAGGGCTTGCCGGAGTAACCGGGAATGGACGGCCATTCGAGCCCCTTCATCGGATTGCGGTCCTCGCGGCCGAGCATGGCATCGGCCAGGATCATGCCGAGATGGGTGGAAAGCTGCGCACCGTGGCCGGAATAGCCCATCGCGAACCAGACACCGTCATGGTAGCCGGCGCGCGGGAAGCGGTCCTTGGTCATGTCGACCAGCCCGCCCCAGCAATAATCGATCTCGACCTTGGCCAGCTGCGGAAAGATCGCCGCGAGGCCTGCCCGCAAGATCTCTCCGCTCCTGGCGTCGGAGCGCTGGTCCGATGTCGCCGAAAAGCGCGCGCGGCCGCCGAAGATCAGGCGCCTGTCGGGCGAAAGCCGGAAGTAGTTGCCGATGTTCATCGAGGTCACGCATGTCCGGTTGCCGGGCATGGTGGCGGCGATCTCGGCGTCGCTCAACGGCCGCGTGGCGATGATGAAGCTGCCGACGGAGATGATCCGGCGGCGGAAATAGCCGAAATCAGGCGTCGTATAGGCGCCGGTCGCCACCAGCACATTATCGGCGCTGATCCGGCCACGCGAGGTGGTCAGCTCATGCCTGCCGCCGGCCTGCTTGCGGCCCGTCACCGCCGCGTTCTCGTGGATCTCGGCGCCGTGGCGGGCGGCTGAAGTGGCGAGACCCGCGACATAGCGGCCCATATGCATCATGGCGCTCTTCTTCGACAGCATCGCGCCGTGGAAGGGTGAACCGATCTCGGACTTGAGATCCGTCGCCGACAGCAGCGCCGTGTCCGGATCCACCTCGGCGTGAAGGGCTTCGAAATTGCGGGCGATTGATGCAAAATGCTGCGGCTTGGAGGCGAGCTTCAGCTTGCCGGCGCGGCGGAAATTGCAGTCGATGCCTTCCTCCGCGACCAGCGCCTCTATGGTGTCGACGGAGTCGTCCAGCGCCCGGTAGAGCGCGATTGCGCGGTCCTTGCCGAGCTCCGCCTTGGCGGAGAGATAGCCGTGGGCAAGGCCGTTGTTGAGGTGCCCGCCATTGCGGCCGGATGCGCCCCAGCCCACCCACTCCGCCTCCAGCACGACCACCTTGGCGCCGGCCTTCGCCAATTGGCGCGCGGCGGCGAGACCGGTGAAGCCACCGCCGATGACGGCGGCATCGTAGTGCCCCTCGACCGGGCCTTGCGCCCCGCCGGAAAAGGCAGGGGCGGTGTCGTGCCAGTAGGAGACGAACTTCATCGGGAATCCGCCTGTTTCAGAGACCGACCACGCCTGCAAGACCCGAAATGTCCGATATTTCGACATAGCCGTAATACGGGTTGGCTGGTTCGTGGCCGCGATTGACCCAGACCTTGTTCTTGATGCCGAGGTCGTGTGCCGACATCAGGTCGTAGCGGAAAGAGGACGAACAGTGAAGAACGTCCTCGGGGCCGCAGCCCAGCCTGTCGAACATATACTCGAAGGCTTGAAAACGAGGCTTGTAGGCCTGCGCCTCCTCAGCCGTGTAGACGGCATGGAACGGCGCACCAAGCTTTTCGACATTGGACATGATCTGCGCGTTCATGGCGTTGGACAGGATGACCAACGGAATTTCCTTGGCGACCTTCGCCAGGCCGGCCGGAACGTCGGCGTGCGGCCCCCAGGTCGGGACGCGCTCATAGATCACTCTGGCATCGTCGGCGCTGAAGGCAACGCCGTTGCGCTTGCAGGCGCGCTCGAGCGCATTGTGGACGACATCGGCATAGGGCTTCCAGTCGCCCATGATCTCGTCGAGCCGATACGCCGCGAAATTCTTGATGAACTCCTGCATGCGCGGCTCATCGAGCCGGCTGCCATAGAGATCGCGCGCCGCTTCCGCCATCTGGAAAAAGGTCAACGTGCCGTAGCAGTCGAAGGTGATGTATTTGGGCCTGAAGGAAGCCATGTCCGTCGATCTCCGGTGGAAGCACATCCGCGCTGGGATGTATTTCATCATAGGGCCGCCGGTGGCGACCCACCTGACCGAAATCGCCCTCCCGAAAGCAGAAAGTTCCGTATCCACCCGCTGGTTTGGCACGCTGTAGCATCTGGCGTGCCGATCGCGGCGCCGCGACCGGCGTGAAACGCATCCGCCGCGGCCAGTGCCAGCACAAGATGCGGTGCACCGCTTGCGCTACGGCGAAAGATACCGCCGAAGCCGATGCCTTCAGATGATCTGCGGCGCGCCGATGGCCGAGACTTGGGCACTAAACGGAAGGATGCCTCATGCAGCAGGGCGAGATCGAACTCCAGACCTTCGGGCCGGACCATATCGAGGGCGCCGTAGCGCTTTCTCGCCAGGAGAATTGGCCGCATCGCCCGCAGGACTGGCAGATGGCGCTGCAGCTCTCGAACGGTGCGGTCGCGCTCGACGACCAGGGCCGCGTCACCGGAACCATCCTGGTAACGCCCTATGGCATGGATTGCGCCATGATCAACATGGTGATCGTCGACAGGACTGTGCGGGGCAAGGGGCTTGGTCGCCGGCTGATGGATCAGGCCTTCGCCCTTGCCGGCGACCGTCCGTTGCGGCTCGTCGCGACAGCGGACGGCATTCCTCTCTATGAAAAGCTCGGCTTCGTGCCGTCCGGTACGATCCGGCAACATCAGGGCAGCGTTTCCAAGCTTGGTGCGCCCGACGGCGTGGAAGCTGCGGACACCGCCGATCTCCCGGACATCAAGGCGCTGGACCGCGACGCCTACGGCGCCGACCGTGAAGCTCTCATCGATGCGCTGGCGGAGCGCGGCCAATTCGCCGTCATCCGCCGCAACGGCGCCATCGAGGCCTATGCCGCAATCCGCCCGTTCGGACGCGGCGAGGTGATCGGTCCGGTCATCGCGGGAAGTACCGACGAGGCTAAGGCCCTGATCGGCTTCTTTGCCGCGCCACGTCCCGGCGCCTTCCTGCGCGTCGATACCGGCAGCGGGACCGGCATCGCCGGCTGGCTGGAGGACATCGGCCTCGCCCATGTCGGCGGTGGCGTGGCCATGGACCGTCCACCCAAGACGAACATGGAACAGGCATGGCCAAGAGTTTACGCCCTCGCCAACCAGGCGCTGGGCTAGTCCGGAGGATAGAATGCTCGCCAATTCCCTGATCGAACTCGACCGCGCCCATCTCGTCCACCCGGTCTCTTCATACCGTGGTCATGAGGCGCAAGGCGTGCGCGTCTTGAAATCGGCGAAGGGGGCGACCGTGACCGATGCGTCCGGCCGGCAACTTCTCGACGGTTTCGCGGGACTGTGGTGCGTCAATGCCGGCTACGGCCACGACAGCATCGTCGAGGCGGCTGCCCGGCAGATGCGCGAGCTTCCCTACGCCACCGCCTATTTCGACCTCGGCTCTGAGCCGGCCATCCGGCTCGCATCGGAACTGGCCGAGCGCGCGCCCGGAGATCTCAATCACGTCTTCTTCACACTTGGCGGGTCGGACGCGGTCGATAGCACGGTCCGTTTCGTCCGCTACTACTGGAATGCCAGGGGCGAGCCAAAGCGCGACCAGTTCATTTCCATCGAGCAGGGCTATCACGGCTCGTCGGTGGTCGGCGCGGGCCTGACCGCCCTGCCCGCCTTTCACGCCGGTTTCGGCATTCCCTTCGAATGGCAGCACAAGATCCCCTCCCCCTATCCCTATCGCAACCCGGTGGGCGAGGAAGGGAACGCGATCATCGCCGCATCACTCGCCGCGCTGAAGGCCAAGATCGAGGAGATCGGGCCGGAGCGGGTCGCTGCCTTCTATGCCGAGCCGATCCAGGGCTCAGGCGGCGTCATTGTTCCACCGAAAAGCTGGATCAAGGCGATGCGCGAGCTCTGCCGGGAATACGGCATCCTGTTCATCGCCGACGAGGTGATCACCGGCTTCGGCCGCACGGGACCCTTGTTCGCCTGTACCGATGAGGACATCGTTCCCGATTTCATGACGACCGCGAAGGGGCTGACCTCGGGCTATGTTCCCATGGGCGCCGTGTTCATGGCCGATCATGTCTACGACGTCATCGCCGATGGCGCGGGCTCCTCGGCGGTCGGTCACGGCTACACCTATTCCGCTCATCCCGTCAGCGCCGCCGTCGCGCTCGAAGTGTTGAAGCTCTATGAAGCCGGCCTTCTGGAGAATGGCATCAAGGCCGGCGCTCGCCTGATGGGGGGCTTGGAGGGCCTGAGGGACCACCCGCTCGTCGGCGATGTGCGCGGCCGCGGCATGCTTGCCGCGATCGAACTGGTGGTCGACAAGCGGAAGAAGACACCGCTTCCGGCGTCGGCCATGCCGGCGCGGCGCGTCTTCGACAGGGCATGGGACAATGGCCTGATCATCCGTGCCTTTGCGCATGGGGTTATCGGCTATGCACCGCCGCTCTGCTGCACCGACGGCGACATCGATGCGATCATCGAGCGCACGCGCCGGACGCTCGACCAGACACTGGACGATCCCGACATCCGCCAGGCCCTGGCATGACGGCAGACCAATGCCCCGTGTTTCGAAATAGCGCCGGGGCAGACGATTTCGCAATTTTGTGCCGCCCCCTCGCGCCTTTTCGGCGAATCCAGCGCGGGGGAAGTGCCAGACTGCTTATAAGACAAGGCCAGAAAGCTTGGATTTCCGGGCCTTCGAAAAAGGCCGACGCCCCTGACAGCACGGAATTTTGTTCTGTTCAACACATGCAATTCGGCCGTACGCAGAGGAGACCCAGTCTTGGCCAGGGGCTTTAGCGAATTCAAATACATGACCTTCGATGTCGTCGGCACGCTGATCGACTTCGAAGGCGGGATAACGACCTGCCTGGCCGGAATCGCCGCCGAGGCCGGCGTTTCGCTCGATGGTGAGGAAGCGCTGAGCCTTTACCGGCAGGCCCGCTACATGCCCGATGCGAGCCTGTTTCCCGACGATCTCCTACGTGTCTACATGGTCATCGCGCCACGGCTCGGCCTGCCGGCCGAGGAGAAATACGGCATCCGCCTGCGGGACTCCGCCAGCGTCTGGCAAGGCTTTCCTGACAGCGCGGCGGCATTGGCCGAGCTTGCGAAATCGCACAGGCTGATCGCCATGACCAATGCCCGGCGCTGGGCGCTCGATCATTTCGAGAAGCAACTCGGATCGCCCTTCTTCGCCACCTTCACGGCCGACGATACCGGCACGGAAAAACCGGACCCGGCCTTTTTCCAGAAGGTCTTCGATTTCGTCGCCTCAAGGGGCGACAGCAAGGATGACATCCTGCACGTCGCGCAAAGCCAGTATCACGATATCGGCATATCCCGGGCGCTTGGCTTGACCAACTGCTGGATCGAGCGCCGGCATGCCCAGAAGGGCTATGGCGGCACGATCGAGCCCGAGCGCTTCACCGTGCCGGACTACCACTTCACCTCAATGGCCGCGTCGGCGTCGGCCGTACGGGAAAGCCTGAAGCAACGAACCTGAGCCCAAGCCCGGAAAGCCGCGTCAAGACGAGCAAGCCGGAAAACAAACAGAAAGGGGAATGATATGACCGACAAGATCACGAACTGGACCAGCGCAGACGATGCCATGGTCGAAAATGCCATTCGGCGGGGCGCGAGCCGCCGCGAACTCCTCAAGATGCTGTTGGCCGGCGGCGCCGCGGTTGCCGCGGGCAGCATGGTGCTTGGCCGCGCCACCAATGCCGTCGCCGCCACGCCGGTTTCCGGCGGCAGCTTCAAGGCCGCCGGCTGGTCGTCCTCGACCGCCGACACGCTCGATCCGGCAAAGGCGTCGCTGTCGACCGACTATGTCCGCTGCTGCTCGCTCTACAACCGCCTGACTTTCCTCGACAAGGATGGCGTCACGCAGATGGAGTTGGCCGAAAGCTTCGACAGCAAGGACGCCAAGACCTGGACGGTGAAGCTGCGTAAGGGCGTCACCTTCCACGACGGCAAGGCCCTCACCGCCGACGACGTCGTCTTCTCGATGAAGCGCCATCTCGATCCGGCGATCGGTTCCAAGGTCGCCAAGATCGCCGCGCAGATGACCGGTTTCAAGGCCGTCGACAAGTCCACGGTCGAAATCACGCTCGCCGATCCGAATGCCGACCTTCCGACCATCCTGGCGCTGCATCACTTCATGATCATCGCCGATGGCACCACCGACTTCTCCAAAGGCAACGGCACCGGCGCCTTTGTGCTGCAAACGTTCGAACCAGGCGTGCGGTCGGTCGTCACCAAGAACAAGAACTACTGGAAATCCGGCAAGCCCTACCTCGACTCGTTCGAATTCATCGCCATCAGCGATGACAGCGCCCGCGTGAACGCCCTGCTTTCCGGTGACATCAACTTCGCCGCCTCGATCAATCCGCGCGCGATGAAGCTCATCGGCGGCCAGCAGGGCTTCGAATTGTCGAAGACGACCTCGGGCAACTACACCGACCTCAACATTCGGCTCGACATGGATCCCGGCAACAAGGCCGACTTCGTGACCGGCATGAAATACCTCGTCAACCGCGAGCAGATCGTCAAATCGGCATTGCGCGGCCTTGGCGAAGTCGGCAACGACCAGCCCGTCTCACCGGCGAACATCTTCCACAATGCCGACCTCAAGCCGAAGGCCTTCGACCCGGACAAGGCCAAATTCCACTTCCAGAAGTCGGGCCTGCTCGGTCAGTCCATCCCCGTGGTCGCCTCCGATGCCGCGACCTCGTCGATCGACATGGCGGTGATCATCCAAGCCGCCGGTGCCGATATCGGCATGAAGCTCGATGTCCAGCGCGTCCCGTCCGACGGCTACTGGGACAATTACTGGCTCAAGGCGCCGGTCCATTTCGGCAACATCAATCCACGCCCGACGCCGGACATCCTGTTCTCGCTGCTCTACGCCTCCAACGCGCCCTGGAACGAAAGCCAGTACAAGTCGGAGAAGTTCGACAAGCTGATGATCGAGGCGCGCGGCTCGCTCGACCAGGCCAAGCGCAAGGAAATCTACGGCCAGATGCAGACCATGGTCTCCGAAGAGGCCGGCACCATCATCCCAGCCTACATTTCCAACGTCGATGCCCTCTCCAGCAAGGTGAAGGGTTTGGAGGCGAACCCGCTCGGTGGCATGATGGGCTACGCAATGGCGGAATATCTCTGGCTCGAAGCCTGAGAGGCGCCTGCCAGGGACCGGACAGCCGGTCCCTGGCACTTATTGCGCAACATGGCTTGGCCGAACGCAACCGCAGGAGCGCTTCCATGACGTCTGGGGTTCTAAACCTCGTGTTGAAGCGGCTGGCAATCGCGGTCATCACGCTTCTGATCGTCCTGTTCGCCGTTTTTTTCGCCACCAGCATGCTGCCCGGCGACACCGCGTCGATCCTGCTCGGCCAGGCGGCGACACCCGAAGCCGTCGCCGGCCTGCGCGAGGCCATGCATCTCAACGATCCGGCAATCCTGCGCTTCCTGCGCTGGCTTCTCGGCCTGCTCCACGGCGATCTCGGCACCTCCTATGCCAATGAGATGCCGGTCGCGGCACTGATCGGCGGGCGCTTCATCAACACCATGGAGCTCGCCGGCATCACCACGCTGCTCTCGGTCCCCCTGGCGCTGACGCTGGGCATCACCGCCGCCATGCTGCGCGGCTCGCTCTACGACCGCACCGTCACCATTCTTTCGATCGGCGTCATCTCGGTGCCGGAATTCATGGTCGCCACGCTGGCGGTCCTGCTTTTCGCCGTTTATCTCAAATGGCTGCCAGCGCTTTCCTCGGTCAATGAGGCGCATACGCTGACCGACCTCGTGCGCATCTATGCAATGCCGGTGATCACGCTCACCTTCGTCATCTCCGCCCAGATGATCCGCATGACCCGCGCCGCGGTGATCGAAACGCTCTCCACGCCTTATGTCGAGATGGCGCTTCTCAAAGGCGCCTCACGCGGCCGCATGGTGCTCAAGCACGCACTCCCCAATGCGCTCGGGCCAATCGTCAACGCGGTTGCGCTGTCGCTGTCCTATCTGGTCGGCGGCGTCATCATCGTGGAGACGATCTTCAACTATCCCGGCATCGCCAAGCTGATGGTCGATGCCGTCGCGACCCGCGACCTGCCGCTGATCCAGAGCTGCGCGATGATCTTCTGCCTTGGCTATCTCTTGCTCATCACCGTCGCCGACATCATCGCCATCATGTCCAACCCGAGGCTCAGGTGACGATGGCGCGCGTGGCAGCTTCCCGACGGTCATTTCTTGGCCACAGCTACAATCTCGTGGGCGTCGTGGCCGCGCTGGTCATCCTGGCGTGGACGCTGATCGCCATCTTCGCGCCTTGCATCATTCCCCATTCGATCGGCGATATCGTCGACGACGATTATTTCGGCCCGATGCGTCAGGGCCTATGGCTCGGCTCGGACTATCTGGGCCGCGACATGCTCTCGCGGGTGCTGATGGGCGCGCGCTACACCGTCGGCATATCGCTCGCAGCCGTCGCCATCGCCTGCTTCTCGGGCGTCGTGCTGGGGATGATCGCTGCCGTCACCGGCGGCTGGCTCGACAGCTGCCTTAGCCGCTTCCTCGATGCCATGAACTCCATCCCCAGCAAGCTGTTCGGCCTTGTGGTCGTCGCCGCTGTCGGCTCGTCGATCCCGGCGCTGATCCTGACGCTCGCCGTCATCTATATTCCCGGCGCCTACCGTTTCGCGCGGGCGCTCGCGGTCAACATCAACAGCATGGACTTCATGACCGTCGCTCGCGTCCGCGGCGAAAGCACCGCCTATCTCATCGGGTCCGAGATCCTACCCAATATCATGCGCCCGGTTCTGGCCGACTTCGGCCTGCGCTTCGTCTTCATCGTGCTCTTGCTCTCAGGCCTGTCCTTCCTCGGGCTCGGCCTGCAGCCGCCGCTCGCCGACTGGGGCGCGCTGGTGCGCGAGAACATCGGCGGCCTGCCCTTCGCGGCGCCCGCGGTCATCATTCCGTCGCTGGCGATCGCCAGCCTCACCATCAGCGTCAACCTGCTGATCGACAACCTGCCGCAGAAGATCAGGGACAGGGACGCATGACCAATCTCGTCGAGGTCAGGAACCTAAGGATCGAGGCGACGACCGACGCCGGTCGTGTCGTCGAAATCATCAAGGGCGTCAGCCTCGACATCGCCGATGGCGAGATCGTCGCCCTGATCGGTGAGAGCGGTTCCGGCAAGACGACGATCGCGCTCTCGCTGATGGGCTATGCGCGGCCTGGCTGCCGGATTACCGGCGGCGAAATCAATGTCAACGGCAAGAACATGGCGGCATTTTCCGAAAAGCAGCGCGCCAGGTTGCGCGGCACCGACATTGCCTATGTTCCGCAAAGTGCCGCCGCCTCCTTCAACCCCTCGTCCACCATCATGGAGCAGGTGATCGAGGTTACGCGCATCCACGGGCTGATGTCGCCCGAGCAGGCGCGCAAGCGCGCGGTCGAGCTGTTCCGGGCCTTGTCGTTGCCGGATCCGGAAGGGATCGGCGCGCGCTACCCGCACCAGGTTTCGGGCGGGCAATTGCAGCGGCTGTCGGCGGCCATGGCGCTCACCGGCGATCCCAAGCTGATGATCTTCGACGAGCCGACGACGGCACTCGACGTGACGACGCAGATCGACGTGCTGAAGGCATTCAAGTCGGTCATGCGGGCGGGCGGAATAGCGGGGGTCTACGTTTCCCACGACCTCGCCGTCGTCGCCCAGATCGCCGACCACATCGTCGTGCTGAAGGGCGGCGAAGTGCAGGAGACAGGCACCACGGCTCAGATACTTTCGGCTGCCCAGCACCCCTATACGCGCGAACTGCTGGCTGCCTTCGAGCCGAAACCGCGGCAAGCGCATGCGGACGCGGATGCCGGGACGAAAGAGCTGCTGCGTATCGACAATGTGACCGCCGGCTACGGCGCGGTGCGGGGTGACGGACTGCCGATTATCCGCGCGGTTGATTCCGTCACCCTAGTCGTCGAGAAGGGACGCAATCTCGGCGTCATCGGCGAATCCGGCTGCGGAAAATCGACGCTGGCGCGCGTCATCGCCGGCATCCATCCGGCGGCGGCCGGCGACATCGTCTTCGACGGCAAGGAATTGGAGCGCACTGCGGGGAAACGCAGCCAGGACCAGCTGCGCGAGATGCAGATCGTGTTCCAGTATGCCGACACCGCGCTCAATCCAGCCAAGCCGGTGGAGGACATCATCTCCCGCCCGCTGGCCTTCTATCACGGGCTCGACAGACAGGCGCGCTCGAAGCGCGTCGACGAACTGCTCGACATGGTTCGCCTGCCGAGGGGCCTGCGCTATCGCCGTCCGTCGGAGCTCTCGGGTGGCCAGAAGCAACGCGTGAACTTCGCGCGCGCTCTGGCGGCCGACCCCAAGCTCATCATCTGCGACGAAATCACCTCGGCGCTCGACACGGTGGTCGCGGCCGCGGTGATCCAACTGCTCAAGGAGTTGCAGCGCGAGTTGGGCCTTTCCTATATTTTCATCAGCCACGACCTCTCCGTCGTCGAAGCGATCTGCGACGAAATCATGGTCATGTATAATGGGCAGCGGGTGGAGCAGATCACGCCCGACAAGTTGCAGGCGCCCACCCACCCCTATTCCAAGCTTCTGTTCTCCTCCGTGCCGAAGCTCGATCCGACGTGGCTCGATGGCCTCGTCCGCGATCCCGAGCTTGTCAGCCAATACGGCCATCGCTAGAGCCGCTCAGCATTTTACGGAAACGGTGAGCCGCTCTGACTACATCGGGAACAGGCTGGGCAACGGCATGTGCGCCTTGACGATGGGAGATTTCAGCACCACGAAGCTGAAACACTTGTCGATGCCGATATCCATGTCGCTCAGCCGCTCCATGATCTCCTGATACTCGCCGATGCCGGCGGCCACGAATTTCATCAAATAGTCGTAGCGGGCGGAAACGCGGTGGCATTCGACGGCCGCATCAACCTTGTCGACGGCGGCAAGGAAACGCGCGAAGTCGATCTGTCGATGGTTCTTTAGCGTGACTTCCGTGAAGACGGTGAGCGTCCGTCCCAGCTTTGCGATGTCGATCTGCGCCGAATAGCGCACGATATAGCCTTCAGCCTGCAGCTTCTTTACCCGCATCAGGCATGGGCTGGGGGAGAGACTGACCCGTTCGGCCAACTCCACATTTGTGATGCGGCCGTTCTTCTGCAGCTCGTACAGAATCTTGATGTCGATCCGATCGAGTTTCATGGGCCTTGTCTACAATTGCGAGCAGAGCCGGTAGGCCTCATAGATCGACGAGTAGATGTCCCGGCTGGCGACCGCGTCTCCTATGCGGTGCAGGACGAACGATCCGGCAGCTTGGGAACTATTATCCCCGTCCGTTGCCGTTCCCGTCATCAGCGCTATGTCGGTGACGCCGTTGTTGGCGGAGCGCGCACGCAGTTCCTGGTAGGTATCCTCCATGGGCACGGTGCCGCGCTCGACAATGAGTTGGGCCGCGGTCATTTCTGTTTCCGCACCAGTGAGTTCATGCCGGAACGTGGCGGCGATGCCGTTGCCCTGGCGCGCTGCCTTGACCAGACGCATATCGCTGACGACGCGGATGCCGCGTTCCGAGGCGCGTTTGCGGAAACTCACCCGGTCCGGATAGGGCGTCTCGATCGCCAGCGTGTCGTCCGCTATGGCCAGGCTGGCCACGCGCCCGTGTTGGGCGAGATGCAGGGCGCAGGAAATTGCGGCCTGGCGTCCGGTCTCGTCGTAGATCAGCACATCGTGCTTCGCCGGCACGACTCCGGTCAGGACGTCCCATACGCTGTCGCAATGTTCAGCGAACGCCGCCGGTGGCGACGATGACCGCGCCCGGTTCCGCAGCAATGACGATTTCTGCCTCCGCATAGGTGTTGAGACGGACTTCCACTGCAAGCCGCGCGAGTTCGTCTACGCGCCAGTCGACTATGCCGATGAGATCCCTGCGATCGGACGCCGAGGCCGCGATGAGCACTTGCCCACCAAGCCGCGCCCCAGCTTCGAGCAGGCTCACTCTGTGGCCGCGCTCGGCGGCGACCCTTGCCGCTTCCATCCCGCTCGGGCCACCGCCGATCACTACCACCCGTTTCGGCGTTTCAGCCCGCATGATGGTATGGCTGATGATCGTTTCATGGCCGCTCGCCGGGTTGTGAATGCACTGCACCTTCTTGTAGAGGCAGTAGGACGCGCCGACACACGGGCGAATGCGTTCTTCTTCGCCGCGCATCACGTTGTTGACGATATGGGGGTCGGCAATATGCGCTCGGGTCATGCCGACCAGGTCGACAAGGTTCTCGCGGATGGCATGGCGGGCCGTCGCTATGTCCCGAATGCCTGCGGCGTGGATCACGGGCAGCCTGGTTTCCCGTTTGAACTGTCCGACCAGCGGCAAGAACGGCGCGCTCTGGCTGAACATGCCGGGCATGTTCTGCTCAGCCAGCGACAGATCGGTGTCCATGCGGCCAAAGATGCAGTTGAAGAAGTCGATATGGCCTTCCCGCTCGAACAGCCTGGCGAAGGCAAGGCATTCCTCGAAATCCGAGCCATCCTCGACCGCCTCGTCGATCACGAACCGGATGCCGACAGCGAAGTCGTCGCCCACCGCGCGGCGGATCGCCTCGTGAACCATCAGGCCGAAGCGTGCGCGGTTTTCCAGCGAGCCGCCGAAGCCATCCGTGCGCCTGTTGGTTCTGAGCGAGAGGAATTGCCCGATCAGATGGCCGCCGGTGACGGTTTCAACGCCGTCCAGACCGCCGTCCACGCAGCGCCTAGCGGCACTGGCGTAATCCTTGATGATCCTGTCGATGTCGGCGGCGTCCATCTCCTTTGGAAAATTCCGGTTCCGCGTCTCGCGAACGCGTGACGGCGCCACCGGCGGCAGCCAGTTTCCGGCATAGGCGGTAGCGCGCCGGCCAAGGTGTGAGACCTGGCACATGATGGCAGCGCCATGGCGATGCACCCGCTGCGACAGCGACTGGAGATGAGGCACGATGCGGTCGGTCGAGAGGTCCAACTGACCGCCGCCCCAGCTCGAGTCGGGCGACGTCATGGCCGAGCTGCCCACCATGGTCATCGCCAGGCCGCCGCGCGCTTTCTCCTCGTGGTAGCGTTGGTAGCGCTCGAGCGGCAGGCCGCCATCGTCCAGCATCGAGGCATGGCTGGTGCTGACGACGCGGTTGCGCAGCGTCAGACCCTTGAGCCGAAACGGCTGAAGCAGAGGATCGCTGGATGTGCTGCCCGCTTGAGATGCCGCTGCCTTCACGTCCTGCTCCCCCATTCATCAGGGTTATACTTCGCCATTTCCGAGATCGTAGAAAGCTTGTAAATTGTTGGGGTCGCTATACGCTGGGCGTATGGCTGGTTTCGCAAAACTCGTTCCTTCCGCGCGCGGACTGCTTGTCTTCGAAGCTGCTGTCCGGTCGGGTAGCTTCACGGCGGCGGCGCGCGAGTTCAACGTCACGCAACCATCGATCAGCCGCAGCATTGCCCAGCTCGAGGCCGATTTTGGTGTTGCTCTTTTCACGCGGGGTCCTGCGGGGTTGACCCCGACCCCGGAGGGACGTGCCCTCTATTCGGCGGTGCGGGAGGGATTTGACGGCATTGCGGAGGCGATCCGCAGGATCAGGCAGAACAGCGCTGCAAAGCCGGTGGTGACTCTTTCCCTTTCGAGTTCTCTGGCAACCTATTGGTTCGTTCCGAGGTTAGGGGCATTCAACACCAGGTTTCCTGACGTCGACCTGTGGTTCGAACTGATCGCGGGCGTTCTGCGAGGACCCGCCGAGACTGTCGACCTTGCCACGAGGCTGATGACGACACCCACTATCACCATTGGGCATTCTCGCCGGAGATCATCGTTCCGGTGTGCAGCCCATCCTATTTGTCGGCCCACGGCCGGCTGATCCATGCCGGAACCGGGGAAGGTCATGCCTTGCTTCACCTGACCGACGCCAAGGAGCAGTGGCTGGACGCCTGGGGCAGTGTGGCGGACCGCAAGACCAGCAGGGCAAAGTGGCTCGAATTCTCGGACTACGCGGTCGTGCTTCAAGCCGCGATGAACGGGGAAGGCGTGGCGCTCGGCTGGCTCAGCAACGTTTCAAGGGCATTGCTTCAGGGAACCCTTGTCCCGGCCTCGGACAGGCAGATCAAGACGGGTCGGATCCATCAGCTGATAGCGCCGCGCTCAAGGCCGGTACGGCCTGTCGTCTGCCTGGATGATCGCCGAGATGCAAGCCGAATTGAAGGCACTGCACCGGATATTGCGGCCGGACGCCTTGTAGCGGGCCGCAGGCGACAAGCGCGGCGCGGTCGCCGCGGACTACCTCGGAAACAGGCTGGGCAGCGGCATGTGCGCCTTGACGATCGGCGACTTCAGCACCACGAAGCTGAAATACTTGTCGATGCCGATATCCATGTCGGTCAGCCGCTCCATGATGGTCTGGTACTCGGCGATGCCGGCGGTCACGAACTTCATCAAATAGTCGTAGCCACCCGACACGAGGTGGCATTCGATGACCTGGTCGATCTTCTCAACCACGGCGAGAAAGCGGGCGAAATCCACCTGGCGATGGTTCTTCAAGGTGATTTCGGTAAACACGGTCAGCGTTTGGCCGAGCTTGCCGATATTGATCTGCGCGGAATAGCCCTCGATGTAGCCCTCCGATTGCAATCTCTTGACCCGCATCAGGCACGGGCTTGGCGACAGGTGCACCAGATCAGCCAGTTCCACGTTGGTGATGCGGCCATTCTTCTGCAACTCGTACAGAATCTTGATATCGATCCGATCCAGTTTCACTGTCGTCTCCGCAGAACATGCCGCAGCACAAAATGCTGCCTTGCTCATAGACATTGACACTACCACAGCCCGTGGGTCTGTCCATCCAAGCGGAGAGCGCTTTGAAACGCAGCGGCTCCCGATTTTGACTGCGTTGCCGGAATAAAATTCTGCTTCGGCCGCAACTGCGGCAGCGGCTGCCTGCGCAACGCGTTAAATTGGCGCGTCAAGGCAGAGAGACCATGCGCGCACCCCTACAGAAAATCGAGACATCCGGAGACCTGCCACGGATCGCGGACGCGGTGGTGATCGGCGGCGGCATCGTCGGTATCTTCGCGGCCTACTACCTGGCACGGCGCGGCATGAAGGTGGCGCTCGTCGAAAAGGGACGCATCGGCGCCGAGCAGTCTTCCAGGAACTGGGGATGGTGCCGCCAGCAGAACCGCGACGCGCGCGAGTTGCCGATGGCGACAAGAAGCATCGACCTGTGGGGCAGCTTTGCGGCGGAAACCGGCGAAGAAACCGGCTTTCGCCGCTGCGGCCTGCTCTATCTCAGCAACGACGATGCGGAACTGGCCGGCTGGGTGCGCTGGCGTGACTTCGCCAAAACGGCTGGCGTCACGACGCATATGCTCGACGGCGCCGAGGCCTGCGAGCGGGGCCGCGCCACTGGCCGGACATGGAAGGGCGGCGTCTTCTCGCCCACCGACGGCACCGCCGATCCGTCGCGGGCAGCACCCGCGGTCGCCCGCGCCATCCTCAAGCTTGGCGGCTCAGTGCACCAGAATTGCGCCGCGCGCGGTATCGAGACCGAAGGCGGCCGCCTGAGCGGCGTGGTCACCGAAAGCGGAACGATCCGGACCAAGATGGCTGTGCTGGCCGGCGGTGCCTGGGCCTCCTCCTTTTGCCGGCAGTTCGGTTTCCGTTTTCCGCAGGCGTCGATCCGCTCGTCCATTCTGTCCGTCTCGCCAGGCGCGGAAGGTCTGCCGGATGCGCTGCACACGAAAGGGATCTCGGTCACGCGTCGCGGCGACGGCGGCTACACGCTCGCCATAAGCGGACGCGGGCGCGTGGACGTTACGCCGCAGCAGTTGCGCTTCTCCTCGCAGTTCCTGCCGATGTTCCTGAAACGGTGGCGCAGCCTCGCGCCTGGCGGCCTGCAGGGCATGCGCTCGGGTCACGAAACGCTCCGACACTGGCGGCTCGACCAGCCGACACCGATGGAGCGGATGCGCATCCTCGACCCGGTTCCGGACCAGGCGACCATCCGCCTGGCCCACGCCCGGGCGCTCGAGCTGCTGCCGGCACTGCGCCAGACCAGGATCAGCGCGACCTGGGCCGGCTACATCGACAGCACGCCCGACGGTGTGCCTGCCATTGGGGAGATCCATATCGTTCCGGGTTTCTTTTTGGCTGCCGGGTTCTCGGGGCATGGCTTCGGCATCGGACCCGGCGCCGGGCATCTCGTCGCCGATCTGATGACCGGCTCCAAACCGATTGTCGATCCGCAATCCTATGATCCCAGGCGCTTCGACGCTTCGTCTTGGGGGAAGGTCGCCGACTTCTAGACGTGATACAGGCAGACATACCAGGTCGGCCCAGAATCGCATCAGCCGTCCCGCAGAAAGGCGCCGATAGGCGCCGGGCGGACAGGCGCTTGCCCGCGGAACCGACCGACAGCGCCAGGCGTGCAGCCGGTCTGCGCCGCGATGAGTTCGACGGCGGCCAGCTGACAATAGCGCCCCTGGCATCGCCCCATGCCGACGCGCGACAGCGATTTCACCCTGTTGGCTTCGCTACCGCCGAAATCAGTGCTCTGGCGTAGGGCCGCGGCGGTCACGTTCTCGCAGCGGCAGACGACCGCGTCGGGGAGTGCCCGCGCCATCGCCGTCGGCCAGGGAAAGGCGCGAGCCAGGCCGCGGGCAAAGCGTTCGAGCCGTGCGAGTTTGCGCAAATCGGACGCGGTGGAGGGCGCTGGAAATCCGAGATCGGCAAGGCACGCCACCGCGGCAAGACGCCCCGCGATCTCCGCGCCGTCTGCTCCCAGAAGACGAACTCCATCGCCCGCAAGATAGACTCCGTTGCCGGCGCGGCCCATCTCATCGGTCTTTGGCAGCCATTGCCGCCACTGCTCGTCATAAATGAAGGCACATCCCGCCAGGTCGGCGAGATGCGTTTCGGCCCGCAAGTGCCAGCCCATGCCTATCGTGTCGCATAGCGTGAGATGTTCCCTGCCGCCGGCGTCGTGCCAGCGGATCGCGGTGACACCTTTGCCGTCGGCCTCGATCCGTTCGAGCGTCACGCCGGCATGATAGCGGCCGCCGAGCCTCGCCCGCGGGGCGAGACCGCGCAGCGCGACCAGCGGCCGGGCGGCAAGGTCCCAGAGTCCCCGCATCTGCTGGCGCCGGGAAGAGGTGTCGAGCACCGCCACCACATCCGCTCCAGCCTTGACGAGTTGGGCGCCAACCAGCGTCAGCAAAGGCCCCGATCCGATCAGGACGATGCGCTGCCCCAGCGCCACGCCCTGCGCCTTGAGCGCGATCTGCGCCGCGCCAAGGCTGTAGACGCCGGCACTCTGCCAGCCCGGGACCGGAGCGACACGGTCGGATGCGCCCGTCGCAAGGATCAGGCGGTCATAGCTGACCAGCTGTACGCCGCCCTCCCCCAACACGTGCAGCCGCCCCTCCTGCAAGGCGATGACCGAGCTTGCCGCGCAATGGGTGAGGCGCCCCTCTTCGGCCAGCCGGTCGAAGAGGGCATGCAATGCGACCGCTTTCGCCGCCTCCGACCCGTAGAGCTGCTCCGGCGTGCGGACGAACCCGGCAGGTGGGCGGCGGTAGATCTGCCCGCCGGCGCGCTGCCCTTCATCGATCACCACCGGGTGGAGCCCGGCCTCGACCAGCATGGCCGCGGCCCTTATGCCGGCGGGACCGGCGCCGACGATCACGATCCGCGGCGAGGTCTCGCTCACGGCCAGCTCTCCGGCTCCGTTGTGCGCAACCGCATGCCTTCGGTGATCGGGGCCGAGCACGCGCGGATGCGCGGTCCCTCGTCCTGCCATATCCAGCAATCCTGGCAGGCTCCCATCAGGCAGAACCCGGCGCGCCACTCGGGTCCGAACTCGGATTTTCGCAGCGCGTGTCCTGATGCCAGCATGGCGGTCAGCACGGTGTCGCCCGCCAATGCGCTACACATCTGTCCGTCGAGAAAGAAATGCAGGTGCGCCCGCCCGAATTCGGCCAGCCGGACGATGCGGCCGGCGGTGATCATTCCGCCGCCTCTCGCACCGGGCCAGGACGAGGCAGTTCCGGGAACCGTTCGCAAACAGCGTCGAACGCCTGCTGGACGCCTTCCGGCCCCGAACGGCCCTTCATGCGGCGGAAGATCTCCGTCTTGGTGAAGAACCGCCAGTGGATCGGCAAATCTCCCAGTATGGCCGTGAGCCGGTCATAGGCGGCCGGCGTCCACTGCGCTTCGTAGCCGTCGCGCTCCGGACCGAAATGGAAATGGCCGGCGGCAGGCGCCTGCCGCGCGCGCAATTGCCCCGTTGCCTGCTCGTCGCTCTCGCCGCCGCGGATGACGACGCCATAGCCGTGCTCGGCCGCAGCCGGCGAGACATAGCCTCGCCGCACATCCTGCGCGACCCGCCAGGGTTCGCGTTGATGCGGATCGCCGCGCCCGCCGCCTCCGGCGGAGCGTATCTCAAGCACGTCGCCGGGCTGCAGCACAGTGGTGTCGATGTTGCCCAGCCGCCGCTCATGCTCGGTCCCTGGATTGACGATCATGTCCGACAGGCCGGCCGCCTTGCCGCCCAGCACGCCCCAGGGACGAAAGAAGCTGCGGTCGCGGTTGCGCGCCGTGATCCTGGAATCGGGGGCAAAGACACGGAAGGCCATTTCGGTCGCCAACCCGCCGCGCCAACGCCCCGCCCCGCCGCTATCCCTGGCGAGCCCGTATTTCACGAATTCGACCGGGGTCTCGGTCTCGGTGATCTCGATCGGCGTGTTCTTGAGATAGGCGGCATCCGCGCCCGATCCATTGGTTCCGTCGCGATGCGGCATCGCCCCGCCGCCGCCGACCACGGGATTCACCGCCGTGATGACGGTCCGGTAAGTGCGCTCGTCCGTGGTCATGACATTGACGATGCAGTTGTTGCCGGCCGGAGCTGCTGGCAGGCGCTCCGGCACCGTTTGCGAGAAGGCGCCGAAGATGACCGACCGCAGCCGGGCGCAGGTGAGCGAGCGCATGCCCACGGCGGCGGGGTGTACCGGGTTCAGCACGGAGCCCCGGGGCGTGATGCAGGTAAACGGCCGGGTAAGGCCGGTGTTGAGCAGGATCTTCGGGTTGAGCGTGTAGAGCACGTAGTAGACGCCAACCAGCAGCATGGTGTGTCGCGGGTCACCGCCCGAAGGCACGTTGAGCGAGGAGCCGAGCTGCGGATCGGAGCCGGTGAAGTCGAGCACCGCCTCGTCGCCCTTGATCGTCAGCGTCAGCTTCAGCCGGCACGGATTGGCCTCGACGGAATCCTCATCGGCATAGTCGCAGAAATCCCATGTGCCGTCGGGCATGGAGCGCAGCACGTCGCGCGCCTGCGCTTCCGCCTGGTCGAGAAGAGCGGAAACGCCTTCGATGAAGCCTGCCTTGCCGAACTTCCTCACCATTGCCTGGATCTTGCGCTCGCCGGTGTTAAGCGCGCCGACCAGCGCCTTGATGTCGCCGATGTTGAGGTCGGGCTTGCGCACATTGGTGCTCATGATCCGCAGGATAGTCTCGTCGAAGACGCCCTCTCTCACCAGCTTCATCGGGGGAAAGCGGATGCCTTCCTGATGGATTTCGGTCAGCGCCCGGCTGAGCGAAGCCGGCACGGCGCCACCCATATCGGTGTTGTGGATATGCCCGCCGGTCCAGGCGACGATCTCGCCATCGACGAAGACCGGCTTCCAAAGATGCGTGTCGGGCGCGTGCGTGGCGACGTGTCCGGAATAGGGATCGTTGGTGAAGGCAATATCTCCCGGCCGGTAGTCATCGACCATGGCGATCGCGCGGTGATACGAAAGCCCCGGATACCAGGTGGCGCCGAGCTCCATCGGCACGGCGAAGGTCGCGCCTGAACGGTCCATCAGCATCACGGTAAAGTCCTGCGTCTCCTTGACGAAGGCGGAGTGCGCGGTGCGGTGCAGCGTGTGCGCCATGTTCTCTGCGGCCGCGCGGGCATGGTTCGCCAGAACCTGAAGGTTTGTCCGGTCAAACAAGGCATCACTCCGGGAAGGTCAGCAAAAGGTTGAGATGGCGGTCGACCCTTGCCTGCGCTCCCGCGGGAATGGCAAAGGTGGTGTCTTCCTGAACGACCACGGCAGGCCCGTGAAACATGCTGCCCGGCACGAGGGCTTGCCGGTCGTGGAGGTCGACAGTCTCGACGCTCGCGCCCGTGTAGACGGAGAGCCGGCGCGCCGGAATGGCCGGAGCATCGACCTCGTCGATTTCCGGGAAGGAGAGTTTCGGCCCTGCGCCTATGGCCGATAGCCGGACATTCACAAGTTCGATCCCGCCCTCCGGGTCGTGGAAATCGTAGAGCCGCTCATGGGTGAGGTGGAAGGCCTGCGCGATGGCGGCCACATTGCCCTCCGCCAGCCATTCCGGCTGAAGGACGACCTCGATCTCATAACTCTGCCCGACATAGCGCATGTCGCAGGTGAGACTGAGCTCCGCCGCCGCATCGTGCCCCTGCGCCGCGAGCCAGTCGCGGCCCTCGCGCGTCAACGCCTCGAAGGCTTCGCGAATTCCGGCAAGCGCCACGCCAGACAGCGGGCTGAAGATGGTGCGAATGAAGTCCCCGCGCAAATCCGCCACCAGTCCGCCCAGCGCCGACACCACACCGGGCCGGCGGGGCGCCATGACGCGCTTCATGCCGAGTTCGCGGGCAAGGAATGCGCCCAGCATCGGCCCGCCGCCGCCGAAGGGCATCAGCGTGAAATCGCGCAAGTCCACGCCGGCGCGCGAGGCAAGCTTCTCGACCTCGACGAACATCTCCGACACCGCGATGTCGAGGATCGCCTGCGCGGTCTGCTCGATGGGGCGGTCGAGCCGGGCGGCAAGCTCGCCGACCGCGCGATGCGCCAGGCCGGTGTCGATCCGCAACTGGCCATAGGCCATCTCGCTGTGACCGAGCCATCCGCACACCACCATGGCGTCCGTCACCGTCGGCCTCTCGCCGCCACGACCATAGCACGCCGGTCCTGGCGTCGAACCGGCCGATTCCGGTCCGACCCGCAGCACCCCTTGTGCATCGACACTGGCGATCGAGCCGCCGCCGACACCGATCGAGCTTACCGACACGGAAGGGATGTGGAGCGGAAATTCGCCGATCAGTTCGCCGGTGCCGAATTGCGGCTCGCCATCGATAATGAGCGCGAAATCGGCCGAGGTCCCGCCAATGTCGAGGGTCAGGATCCTGTCCTCTCCGGCCTGGCGCGCCAGCCACGAGGCGCCCATGACACCGGAGGCTGTCCCCGACAAAAGCATGTTCACGCAGGCGCGCTTGCCTTCGGCAGCGTTCATCAGCCCGCCATTCGATTTGGTCAGCATGGGGCGGGCGGGTACACTGTGGTCCTTCAGCCGCTCTTCCAACGCCGTCAGATAGCCGGAGACGCGCGGATGGACATAGCCGTTGAGGATGGCGGTCGAGCTGCGCTCATATTCACGGATGACCGGCCAGACCTCGGCCGAGGAGAAGACGAACAGGTCGGGCGCAAGACGCGTGATCCTCGCCTTCACCGAAGCTTCCTGAGCGGCATTGCGCCAGGAATGGAGGAAGGACACGATGATGCCTTGCGCTCCGTTCGCTTTCGCCACCGCCACCGCCTTTTCCACCGCCGCCATGTCCGGCGCCCGGGACTCGCTGCCATCGGCACGCATGCGGGCCGGAATGCCGAAAACCATGTCGCGCGATATCAGCGGGTCCGGCCGCGAGCAGAACAGCGAATACATGTCCGGCATGCGCAGCCGCGCCAGTTCGATGACGTCCTCGAAGCCGGCATTGGTGAACAGCGCCAGCGGTGCGCCCTTGCGCTGGATGATGGTGTTGATGCCAACGGTCGTACCGTGCACGAAGCGCGTCATGCGGGCAGGATCAAAGCCTTCACGCTCGGCCATAAGCGTGAGGCCCGTTATCAGTTCGGCACCCGGATCTTCCGGCGTCGTCAGCACTTTCAGCGAGGCGACGCGCCCCGAATTTGCTTCGAGCGCGCAGAAATCGATGAATGTGCCACCGATATCAACGCCGACCTTCCAGTCGGCTTCGTTGCTCGCCTCGTCCGCCACGATGGCACCATCCATGATGCGTCCCTTCCTGTCTGCCAACCAAAGCTGACACGACAGGATGGCCAGGGTCCAAGACGTATGACGAGCGGGACTATAAGTCTTGCTTATGCCCTTGCTCTGTCACCGCCCAGCACGGCGGAACAGGCCGCGCGGACTTGCTCGCGCATCATCTCATCGGCCCGCGAAAGCGCCCGCGTGCGCGAGGTCAGCAGCGCGATCGGAAATTCCGGCCCCGCCGCGAGCGGCCTGACGGCAAGGCCGGCAAACTGGTGCCATGGCAGCAGCGCGTCGACGAGCGCGACACCCAGGCCGGCCTGGACGAAGCCGACGGCCGAGATGGAGACGTCGATCTCGAGCGACGGCGAAAGCACCACACCCTGCGCGCGGGCAGCGTGGGCCAGTTCGTCGGCGGGACGGGTGTTTGCGCGATAGGATATCAACTCTTCGCCGGCGAGATCGGCGAGCGTCAGCTCGGTCTTCCCGGCCAACGCATGCCCCGTGGGCAGCAGGCATGAGAAGCCGACGCTGCCGATCACTTCCGCGTCGATATCGGGAGGCAGGCGGTCGTCCATGGCGACGCCGAGGCTGGCATCGCCGGCGCGCAGCATGTCGATGATCGCGGCGATCGGCGCCATGTGGGACCGTAGCAAAATGTCGGGATGCTGCGCCCGGAAGCTGGTGAAGGCGCGCGGCAAGATCGCCATGGACGGCGGCGGCGAGGCCGCGACCCGCACCAGCCCCGTCCGGCCCAGCCGAAGGTCGGTGGTCTTGCGGCGCAAGCCCTCCAGCCCCGCCGACAGCCGCTCGGCATCGGCGAAGATCTCGAGCGCCTCCGGGGTCGGCCGCAGCCGGCCCTTGACGCGCTCGAACAGCGTGAAGCCGAGTTCGTCCTCGGTGTGGATCACGATCTGGCTCAAAGCGGGTTGGGAAATGTTCAGCATCCGCGCCGCGGCGGTCACCGTGCCCGCGCGCATGACGGCGATGAACACTTCGAGCTGACGGGCCCGCATTGCCACTCCATAGGTTCGGCTTATGGCTGTTGTCCAAACTCATCTTTGACGCAATGAAGCGGTGCCGACAAGATCGGCGTCTTCAGGGAGTATCCGCTCCGCACAAGGAATAACCATGGACGTGATCGTGCTGGGCGGTGGACTGATGGGGACGGCTTCAGCCTATTTCCTCGCGAGGCGCGGCGCGCGCGTGACGCTGGTCGAGCGCAAGCGGATCGGCACCGGGGCGACCGTCGCCTCCTTTGGCAACATCCGGCGCACGGGGCGCCATCTGTCCCAGCTTCCGCTGGCCCACCGCTCGCTCAGGCTGTGGGGCGAGGCTGAAGAGATGCTTGGCCGCAACGTCGAGTTCCGCGCCACCGGCCATATCCGGCTGATCTTCGATGAAGGAAGCCTTGCCGATATGCGGGCCTATGCCCAAGCCGCGCGGCCGTGGGGGCTCGAGCTGGAAGAACTCGGCCCGCGTGAGATCCGTTCCCGGTTTCCCGGCCTCGGCCCTGACTCGATCGGAGCGTCGTTCTCTCCGCAAGATGGCAGCGGCAATCCACGGCTGATCGCACCCGCCTTTGCCGAGGCGGCCCGCAAACTGGGGGCGCAAATCATCGAGGGAGCTGAGGTCGAGAAGATCACCCACACGGGTTCTGGTTTCCTTGTCACCAGTTCGAAGGGTGCATTCGCCGCCGAGTGCCTGCTCAACACCGCCGGAGCCTGGGGCGCGCGCATTGCCGCACAGTTTGGCGAAGAGGTCCCGCTCGACGCCCGCGGTCCGCAGATGGGTGTGACCGAGCCGCTGCCGCATCGGATTCTGCCGGTGCTCGGCATCTGGACGCGCGACAAGGACCATGGCGCCTATTTGCGTCAGGTCGAGCGGGGCAACATCGTTTTCGGCGGCGCCGCCGAAAGGGTGTCGGTGAACCTCGATCCCGGCCATGCGGCCGCCGATCCCATGCGCCTTCCCCTGCAATTGCGCGCCGTCGCGCGGTTGTTGCCGGCAATCGCGCGGGTCGCGGTCATCCGTACATGGTCCGGCTGCGAGGGCTATATCAGGGACATGCTGCCGGTCATGGGCCGCTCGGCCACGACGCCAGGCCTGTTCCACGCCTTCGGCTTCAGCGGACATGGCTTCCAGCTTGGTCCGGGCGTGGGCGACGCCATGGCCGAGCTCATCGCGACCGACCGTTGCGAAACGCCGCTCGACGATTTCATGATCAACCGCTTCAGCCGCGCTGCTGCATGATGGTTACAGAGAAGAATCGGGTCGCACGAAACGGTTGTGACGCGGTCATCCGTAGCTCTATAACCCTCGACAACACTCAATGCGTTGCAGTTCGCGCTCGCTCATCGATGACCGGTTTTGGGATCAGTGCTTTGCTGCCCTGAACGAATATGTGAGGCGCAAAGCTTCCGTTCAAAACGTAGCACACTTGGAGTCGTGCTGACGCGCCATGGCGCACTTGCCAGAAGTCGATGCGTTCAAAGCAGATTGGAGCGGTTGGCGAGGAAATCGTGCGCACAGCGTTGGACGGCTTCGCCTCCCGCGGGCTGGCGGAAGACAAATTCGCTTTCACGCTGTTGGTCCATCCCTGGGGGGGAAGAGAAAGCCTATGGCGAGGGTGGGACGCTGCCGACAGGTTACTCCTACAACGGCGATGCCCCCTTCTATCCCTGCAGCGTAATCAAGGTCTTCTATCTTGTCGCCACGCAGGCTGCCCTTGACGCAGGAAAAGTCCAGGCGACGCCTGAGCTGGAGCGGGCCATGCACGATATGATCAAGTGGTCGAGCAACAACGCCACCAACTACGTCATCGATACTTTGACCGGGACGACCGGCGACACCGAGCTGGGCGAAGAGGAGATGCGGCGCTGGATGGCGGCCCGAAACGGCATCAACGCCTATTTCAAGCAGCTCGCCTTGCCGGAATTCGACGGCATCAATGTCTGTCAGAAACTGATGGACGATGACCGCTATGGCCGCGAAAAGATATTCGTCGAGGTTGGTGGCAACAACCACAACCGCCTCACGGCCGACGCCTCCGCGTCCGTCTTTTCTCGCATCATGGATGGCGCGATGATTTCGCCGGAACGCTCGCGCATTATGGCCGACTTCTTGTATCGGCCGCGCGACCCCGGCTTCGTCAAACGCCCGTTGTCGCAGGTGCTCAACTATATGGGCGCGGACCTGCCGGAGGGGGCCAAACTGTGGTCGAAAGCAGGCTGGACGGGCTGGACAGGCGATCCCCGCGCGAGCTACCGCCGCCACGACGCCATTCATGTCGAGCTGGCGGACGGCAAGCGGTTCACCTGCGTCGTCTTCACTCAAGGCGAGCAGATCTCGGCGAACGTGACAATCCTGCTTGCCATAGGAAAGCACACTGCCGAGCTCGTCGCGGCCCTCTAGCGAGTCAACGAGGCCGGTTACGGACTCCGTCCAAAAAGCCGATGTGATCGGAACGATGCTTCTGCTGCAATGCCCGCCTGCCCTGCCCCGGGGCGTCGATCCAGGAGTTCGACACCCCCGCTCCTTCACCGACCTCGATGCCTTCGAGGCAAATCTCCGTCGTTCGGCGGGGCTCGTCACTGCCGCGTTTGCGCCTGCGTCAGCACGCGATGGCCCATAAATCGCCCGTCCCGTCTTCAAATCCAGCAGAAGGTGCACGATCGGCGCAGCGCATCCAGCGAGCCTTGGAATCTCTTAGGCAGATCATTGTCCTATGGCCGGTCGCAGAAATTCTTGCTGCTTCGAAACTGTCCACTCTCCGAGCGGCGACTTTGAGACATGCGGCTTTCGAAGGCCGTTGCGAAGGGCGGCTTCTTCTACACGCTGGACTGGGCCGACAAGCCGGCATTCCGGTTCAAGCCCTGGTGGCCGATCGCCGAGGCTGCGGGCGCGGCCTCCTTCCTGGTCGAGCACCGCCCGAGCGCCTTCCATGAACAATGGTGCCGGCGCATCTCGAACACCATCGCCGTGGCCTATATAGACCGCGAGCATGGCGGATGGTTCGAGGAGCTGGATGAGGGATTGCGCCGGCGCATTCGCTGTTTGTCGGCAAGGCCGGCTTGTACCACGGGACTGCAGGCGTGCGTGATACCACTCTATCCGGCGCAAGGGAGCCTAACGAACGTGATCAGCAAACTGACGATCCCCCAACAAAGATTTCTTAGCCCGTACCGGAACCGCAACTCACCGAGGCGGCTGTGACTCGAATCAGGACCACGGCGCCTTTACTCTCTCCCGACATCACAACTCCTCTGGAAGAACATGTTTATATTTTTGCAACATCTTTTACGTTGCTTGGCGCGGCCGGAAGGGGCTATTTACAGAACGAAAGCTTGGCCTTGCCTATCAATGCCATATGGGCGATAGATCATTGTTCATGAAATCCAGCATCGACCACCTTCCTCCCCCGAAGCAGCGTGAGCTCAAAAAGGCAGTCGAGCTACTGCTTGGGGAGTTCGACGACGCTGTGAGAGGAGGAACCGCCGATTTCAAGAAGCGCGGGCGCATTCTGAAGATCATACTCTTTGGATCCTATGCCCGCGGCGGCTGGGTCGACGAGCCGCATACCAAGAAGGGCTACCGTTCCGATTTCGATCTGCTGGTGGTGGTCAACAATCGAAAGCTGACCGACTTCGCCAGCTATTGGCAGCCTGCAGCCGACCGTCTGATGCGTGAGATCAATACGCCCGTTAGTTTCATCGTGCACTCGCGCCGGGAAGTGAACTCGGCGCTTAAGGAAGGCCAGTACTTCTTCGTCGACATTCGCCGCGAAGGAATCGTGCTCTACGAGCTTGACGACGAGCCGCTGGCAGACCCGACACCGGTACAACCCGTCGAGGCCTTTCGAGTGGCGACTGAACATTTGGAGGACCGTATCCCTCATGCAAGGAAGTTCGCGAAGGGTGCAACATTCTACCGGAATGAAAAGGACTACAAGGAAGCGGCGTTTCTCCTTCATCAATCCATCGAGCAAGCGTACTCGGCATTGTTGCTAGTCCTGACGAACTACAGCCCTGCCTCTCACAACTTAAAATTTCTTCGGAGCCTTGCCGAGGATCAGGTCCAGGAACTTGCCGAAGCATGGCCTCGTGACCAACAGCGCTTCGTCGCCTGGTTCAACGTTCTCAATGAGGCTTATGTCAAAGCGCGCTACTCGCGACATTTCGAGATCACGAATGAAGCACTTCAATGGCTCGCAGAGCGCGTCTCGGATCTTATCGATCGGATTGAATCAATATGCCGATCCCGACTTGAAAAGTTGAAAAACGAAGCAAGCACCGCAGTTCTGCGAGCCTGTTGAGGGCATGCTAGTATCAATTCCAGACTGCCATCTATGCACCTTCAGAGTACAAAAAGCAAAAGACTTGCGCCTATACGTTTCGACGTCAGCAGCCCGAGTGCCAAAACTACTTCAAGGCAGCAGGATATGATCAGGATTAAGGAGGATTTGCTCCAGCACTCCCATCGAGTGTGCTGCATCCACCCTCTGCCGCGCCGCGCGGATTGGTGCCCGTCAAACAAAAAAGCCGCCTCGATCAGATCGAGACGGTTAATGATTATGGTTGCGGGAACCCGCAACCCCTTTTGTCATAACATCGTCGGCCTGGTCATTTGGGTCAGATTTCGCGAGTTCGAGAATGCCGAACAGCTCGCCACGTAGCTCAGCATGAACCTCGCCTCGCTTGTCGCCTGGCGTGAGCACGATCTCTCCGATCAGCGAGCGCACCGCCTCGGCGGCTGGACGTCCGTCCTCGTGATCGGCGAGTGCTTGCGTGAGTTGCTCGACCCGCTTGCGGTAGAGAGTGGCGATATTGGGATGCAGGTCGGGCACGTCAGTGGGCGCCGACGCCAGACGCGCGGTGATCTCCGCCTTCTGCCTCTCCAGGTCTTCCATTCTCGCCTTCATCGCAGGTTGGCAAAGGCCATCCTCGATCGCGGCCATGATGCCCGCGATGGCGCGCTCGATCTTGTCGAGCGCCTTACGGTCTTGTTCGCCTTGCGCGCGACGCTCTTGGTTGAGGCGGTTGGTCTCCTGCGCATAGGCTCTGATCGCCTCGGCCACGGCCTCGGCCGAGACGAGCCTTTCCTTCAGGCCCGCGAGGACCCGTTGCTCAATCTTCTTGCGGGCGATTGTGCGGCCGTTGTCGCAGATACCCCGGCGCTGATGGTTGAGACACGCATAGCGGTCGCGTGTGAACAGGACATAGCGCCCGCCGCAGCGGCCGCAGGTGAGCAAGCCGGAAAGCAGAGAGACCGGACGCCTCATGGTGTGCTGTTTCCTCGCCCGGGCCTTGCGCGTGCCGATCGCCACCGCCTCGAACTGGCTGGCGACGGATTTCTGTCTCTCCTTCACGGCCTGCCACAGTTCGTCCCCCACCATCCTGAGATGCGGCACCTCGGTGCGGATCCATTTGGCTGGCGGATTGGCCCGTGAGACGCGCTTACCGGTGGCGGGATCCTTAACGAAGTGCAGGCGGTTCCAAATCAGCACACCGGTATAGAGCTCGTTGTTGATGACGCCGGTTCCCGGATGGCATGCCCGCGCACGCTGGTGTCGCCCCAGTGTCGACTGAGCGGGCAATACGAAGCCCAGCATGCTCTCTGCGGCAAGGAAAACATATAGGACGATGTACATCAGCTGGGAGAGCGTTCCCGAAAGTCCACCTCTGGCGTCAATTGCCGGCCTCCTGTCAGCCGCCAGACGATCCGGACTAGAATTAGGACGGCGAACAGGATCCCGAGTGAGACATGAGTGCCCTCCAACAGGGGCGCCAAGTTCGGTCACGCGGCGTGACGTAGTTCCATACCAGCGAAGTACCGAACAACAGGACGACAAAAACCACCGTCAGCCAATGAAACCAGAGTGTCGGCCGGTCGTAGTATTCCAGCTCGATCGTCCGACTTTCGACGCCGGACTTCGCTCATCACGGTTTGGCCAGCGACTGCGCCATTTTCAAGTGCTTCTCAAGTGTCGGCAAGGTCTTCTTGGCGAGCTTAGCGACCTTGCTGCTGCCGGTCTTCACCTCATCCTGGAACTCGGCGATATCCTTCTGGTGGTCTGACACCATGTAGGTTGTAAACTCCTGATCGAAAGCCGCCCCCGAAAGTCCGTTCAGCTTCGTCATCTCGGCCGTCGCTTCGTCGGTGAGATCGTCGGTTTCAGCAACACCCAGTTTCTTGCCGACCGCCAGTGCCTGCTTCTTGGCCTTGCCATGGTCTTTTACGAGCGTTTGGCCGAATGCCTTGACGCCTTTGCTGTCGCCCTTTTGCCTGGCAAGGGTACCAAGAGCGACTTCGGAATTGTCGCCTTTGATGGTGTCGGTCAGAAAATCTGAATCGCTTTTGGCGAGTGCCTGGTTGCTGGCAATGATGCCGGCTGCGAATGCTACGGCAGCGAAGATGCGATGTGTGGTCATGACAGAGAGCCTTTCGGAGAGCTACGAGCCGACCCGAACGGATGCTCACGATCCTTGTTCCATCAACCGCCAAAAAAACGCCCCAAGGGTCGTGACGGTCAGGAGTGAGGAGGGACGTCAGAGGGAGAAACACCGGCCACCACGCTCAAACACAAAAAACCCGCGCGCGCCCTGTCCCAGTTCAGGAGGCCCCCAGATTTTTCTCATCCATCTGCAGCACCGGTTGCATGTCTCCGGCCGGCGCGAGAACGAGCAGCGCCGCTCCAGGCTCGACGTTGCGTGTGATCAGGATATCGTCGTGCGGCGACTTTGTCGTGGCGTAGCCCAGACGTGCCTGGGCAGTGGCGAGGTTCGCCTTCGCTTGATTGAGTTGAGTTTCCGCCATCACATAGCCGCTCCCGCCCGGCTGCGAGGTTGGTGGCTCCCTCGGAGGCTTGGTTCGTGCCGAATCCTGACCTGAAGAGATCCTCAGCCCGCTGGTAGCGCCCTGCGTGTCGACCAGATTGGCGTCCGCCTGCTTGAGAGCCTGCTAAGGCGGAGCCCTTGTGTTCTTGCGGGTCGGGGTTTGATGTGAACCGGCCGCCGGAGTGTTTCCTCTTCGACACGGTTGATCCGGCTCCTCGCCTTGACGCATGGAGCCGGATCGCAGAGCGATCAGTCGTCCTGCTGGATGACGACAGGCCGATTGTGGTGGTGACGGTGCATCGAACTGGTGACGACGACGGTGTCCGTCGGTGGTGACGGTGCCGCCACGAGCGATGGCCGTTGTCGTAGAATGCTTCCTGGCCGTGATGCCGGTGGTGGCGCTTTTCTTCACCGCCGGCTGGGGCGTGCTGACCGGAGCGCTGGTCAGCCCGATCCATGCGCTTGGCGAACGGGTGTTTGCCGCCCACATGATCGAGCATGAACTGCTGATGGCGGTAGCGGCGCCACTCCTTGTCGCCGCCTGCCCCGGCGCAGCCCTGATATGGGCATTGCCGACCGGACTTCGCCGAGGGACGGGAAGGCTCACGCACGGCAGGATTCTCCAGGCGATCTGGACCGTGGCCAGCCGCCCCCTCAACGCAACCGTCATCCACGGTATCGCGATCTGGATCTGGCACGTTCCCGTCCTGTTCGAGGCAGCGCTTCAGCAGGGCGTGCTGCACTACGCCCAGCATGCGAGCTTCCTCGGCACAGCCCTGCTGTTCTGGTGGGGGATTCTGCCGCGTTCCGGCCGCCAGCAGGCCTATGGCAGCGCGGTCATGCATCTCTTCTTCACGTCACTGCACACTGGTCTGCTCGGCGTGCTGCTGCTGTTGTCGCCCAGACTCTGGTACCCGCAGAATGCCGCCGGCGCGGCGCTCTGGGGTCTAACCCCGATCGAGGACCAGCAGCTCGCCGGACTGGTGATGTGGGTTCCGGCTGGCCTGATCTATGGCGGAGCCGCCTTGCTGCTTGCCGGCCTTTGGATAAGTAAGAGCGGAATCAGGGAGGCAAGCCATGCGCTCCGGCCTGGCTAGGATGGTGGGCAGCGCGCTCGCCGCGATCCTGCTGCTGACCGCGGCAGTCGCCGCAGCGACCTTGTGGTCCGACCGGCGCGATCGTGTTCGCCACGAATCGGACATGGCGACCGGCGGCTTGGAAGCGCGCGCCATTCCGATCATGATCGCGAACGGCTGCTCCGGATGCCATACGATCCCCGGCGTGCCGGGGGCACAAGGCCAGGTTGGTCCGCGCCTCGATTCCAGCCTTGCCGACCGGGTCTTTATCGCCGGCATACTGGCGAACAATCCGGAGAACCTGATCCGCTGGATACGAGCGGCCAGGGAGATCAATCCGCACACGGCCATGCCATCGACGGGGATCACAGAGCAGCAGGCGCGTGATATCGCTGCCTACCTCTACGCCCTGTAATGATCAGCCCTCGCCGCCGCGCCGGGACCACAGGCCGCGGCCGGGGTCGTAGCCGACCACCGCCGCCAGGAAAAACACGACGAGGCAGGCGAGAACGACAAGGGCGGAAACGAGATCGAAGCGCAGATAGAGAGTGAAGCGTATCAGTTCGACCGCCGAACTGAACGGGTTCCATGCGGCGATCGTAGCCAGCACCGGCCCTGCCTCGGCGAGCCGCCATATCGGATAAAGCGCCGTCGAGGCGAAGAACGTCGGGAAGATGACGAAGTTCATCACGCCGGCGAAGTTCTCCATCTGCGTCGAAACTGACGATACCAGCAACCCGAACGCGCCCAGCATCAGGCCTGACAGGACCAGCGCCGGAAACACGGCGAGGTAGCCTAGAACCGGCGGGCGCACGTCCCAATAACGCGCGATCAGCAAGAACAGATAGACCAGCGGCAGACCGACGATGACGCTCGCCAGCAGCCGCGCGGCAAGCAGATACCAGCGTGGAAGCGGCGCGGTCAGCAACAGGCGCATGCTGCCCGTCTCACGGTCATAGACCATCGCCAGCGAGCTTGCCATGGCATGGAAGAGCAGCATCATGGCGGCCAGCCCGGGGACGACATAGACCTCGTAGAGCACGTAGGTCTGATAGGGCGGCGTGATTGACAGGCCAAGCACCGAGCGGAAGCCGGCGGCGAAGATGGCGAGCCAGACCAAAGGCCGTATGATCGCCGAGAGCAGCCGGCCGCGCTGCCGAAGCGTTCGCAACATCTCCCTGCGCAGGATTCCCAACAGCGCCCGCAGCGCGTGACGTGTCTTCATGCCGTCTCCGTCAGCAGATCGAATGCATCGGCCAGGCTGCCGACCGCAAGATCCGCGGCGACGCGGCCGGCGCCGCCGGCCCAGCGCAGCCTGCCCTTGTGCAGCACCACCAGGTCGTCGCCGGCCGACACCTCTTCCAGGAAATGCGTCGCCCAGAGAACAGCAATACCTCGTTCGCGGCATAGCGCGCGTACGTGCTGCTCGATCGCCCGGCGCCCAGGCACGTCGAGCCCGGTCGTCGGTTCATCGAGCAGCAGGATACGCGGCCGGTGCATCAGCGCACGAGCGATTTCGACGCGCCGCCGCTGACCGCCCGATAGCGAACGGACCGGCTCGTCGCACCTGTCGAGGACCTCCAGCCGGTCGAGTTCCTCGCGCAATCTCGTTTCGCTGATGCCGGTCTCCAGCCCATGCAGTGAGGCGTGATAGCGCAGATTTTCGGCAGCGGTGAGGTCGAGGTCGAGCGTCTGCTGCTGGAAGACCACGCCCATCTGGGCAAGTGCGGCGGCCGGATCGGTCCGCATGGAGTGGCCGAACACATCGATCTGGCCGGATCGGGCATGATAGAGGCCGGTGACCAGCGAGAACAACGTCGTCTTGCCGGCTCCGTTGCGTCCAAGCAGTACGCACATTCCGCCTTCAGCGACCGAGAACGACACGGCATCGAGGACCCGCCGCTCTCCGAAGCTGTGTCCGAGGCCCTCGAGCGACAGCGCCTTCATGGACCGATCACCACTCCCCAGGGGCCGCGTCCCACCGGCACCGACTTCACCACCTCCTCATTCTCCAGATCGATGAACGAGATGTCGCCGGAATTGCCATTAGCGCTGACCAGGCGCTTCTGGTCATCGGACAGCGCCAAGTGCCACGGCCGCTGGCCGACGAGATAGAGGCGGCGCACCGCCAGCGTCTTGGTGTCGACCTCTGCAACCCGGTTGGCCGGACCGAGCGCGACATAGGCAGTGGCGCCGTCGTGTGCCATTTCGATGCCGACCGCCTGGACGCCCTCGCGGCGGATGCCGGGGACCTCGAACTCGACTTTGCCGGTCTCAGCACGAGACGTGGTGTCGAAGACGGTTACCGTTCCGCGTATTTCGGAAGACACCCAAAGCTGCTTTCCATCCGGCGAGAACGCCGCAGCGCGCGGGCGGGTGTCGACCAAGAGATTGTCGATGAGGTCGAGCGTGCCGGCATCTATGAGATGCACCATGCTGGTGGTCTCCGAGGTGCAGGCAACGTAGCGGCCGTCGGCACTGACCGCCATGCCCTCGGGTTCGACGCCGACGTCGACCGTACCAATAACCTTGGCGGACGCGACATCGACCACCGAGACCAGATTGTCGTTCTCATTGGCGACGAACAGCCGTTTGCCGTCGGGATGCACGACAAAAAACTCCGGATCGGCTCCCGAGGGGAGTTGGCCGGTCACCTGCCGTTTGGCGAGATCGAGAACGTCGATCCGGTTGTCGTCGCCAACAGCAACGAAGAGCACTTTCTTGTCTGCCGAAAGCGCCATTCCGCGCGGGCGCCTTCCGACATTGATGGTCGTGGACAGGTTCATACTGGCGCCATCCACCACCGCCACCGTGTTGTCCTGCTCGTTCGATACGTAGATCGTCTCGGCGGCGGCAGGTCCGGCCACGATGGACATCGAAAGCAGGATCGCGATCAGAACCTGCATGCGCTTTCCTCCAGGTCGATGCCCAGCGTGTCGAGCGGCGTGCGCTGGTGCAGGAAACCCGGCTGCGGCGAACTGGAGACGAGCAGTCGCGGTCCGGCTATGAGGACGGGTTGCCGCATCTGGCCGTCCCATGGCCGGAAGCTCAGACCCTGTCCTTTGAATCCGGCGAGCAGGAAATCGTTGCTGCGGAGATACTTTCCGATCGCAATCGGATCGAGGCTGTGCAGGCGCGTTGCCGCCTCGCCGATGCTTCGCACGGCGAGCCAGGCGGCGTAGTCGCTGGGCAGCATCCAGCGCCCGGCCTGCTTGTGGAAGCGATCCTGGAGTTGCGTGGCACCCCACTCTTCGTTGACCGCGCTCCAGCCGGTCGCGACCAGACCCTGCGTCCCGGCGACCGGCCGCGGAAATGCGGTTCGGCCTTCGAGATAGGCGCCAAACTCGTCCGCCTCGTCGGCAACGACGAGCACATCATAGTCGCTGACCTGCGTGGCAGCGGGAATCTCGGTCTGCAGCGTGACATGTCCGGTATCGGCGCGCCCGTTGGCGGGCCTGAACGTCCAGGGCTGGTCGATGGTGATCTCTGCTCCGAAACGCGTCGCCGCGCGTCGAAAGGCAACCGCCATCGCCTGGTCCTCGGGATGCGCCCCGACCAGCAGGAACCAGTGCTGCCAGCGCTTCCAGACGAGATATTGCGCCAGCCCGTCAGCGAGCATCGCGCGGCTCGGAACGGTGTGCAGCACGTTCTTGCGGCAATCCTCCTGGCGTAGCCGCTCGTCAGGAGCGCGACTGTTGAACAGCGTCATCCTCTCGGCGCCTGGAGCGTCGCTCGCCTGCAGCAAACGGGCGGCATCGAGATCGGCGATGAGGAAGCTGATGCCGGCGGCCGCGAATTCCTTGACCGCTTCGGCTGGCATCTCGCCGGGCTTGAGGGTGATTTCCTGCAACCGGAATTGCTGACCGAGAAAGCGGCCGGTGCTGGCATTGTCGGCGATGCCGAGCCGGGCACCTTGCAGGCCGTCGTCGGTGACGACCTCGTCCAGTGGCCCGAGCGGCAGAGGCGGTTTGCGCTGTTCGCCGAGATAGCCGATCACCATCGTCTGGGGCTCGCCAAGCCCGGGCGCGACCAAAGCGAGCAGCACGAGAAATGTCAGCGCCAGCCTCATTCGGCCCAAGGCGGGCAAGCCAAGTGGGACGTCAATAATCGGCATGTGCGCTCCAGGATGGAAGCGACCCTAATATTTTGGACAAAGGAATGTTCCTGGATTCCAACAAAGTGAGCCCGCCCCATTTCCGCATTTGGGGCGGGCTCCATGCCTTGGACCGGTAGAGGGAGGACCGACCCGACCCCAACTGCTGGAAATTCCGATTGTTCCTTGGCCGCGCTCTTTCCCAAGTCGCAGCCGGTCCCCTGAGCGGCACGCCTGCTCTCACCGCTTCTCGCTTGCGGCTACCGGCGGGCCTGCGCCCAGCTGGTCTAGCATTGCAAGCGTTTCAACTCTATCAGGAACGATCATGAAGCGTGGCGATGCTCCTTCTCGGCACCGGTCGGTCGACGGTGCTTTGACCGGTCACTACGACACGGTGGCAACGCGCGATTACGGCGCGCTTGAAATCTGGCCACCCGGCCTGAAGCTTTGACACGCGCATTGCGCGATTCTTTGGCAGGGACCGATGCCAGCCGCCCGACTAGCTCGGGCCCTTGGCATGCATCACTATGAAACGCACGAGGCGTGACCGCATTCATATTGACAATCGGATTACGGTTGCGGCTCGACATTTCACGCCTGTTCGAGGAAAGTTAAGGCTGGTTCATTCGAAAACCGGGCTGGTGATGAAGGAACAACTGAAGCTGCAACACGTTGTAGCCTCCAAGAGTGCCCATTGTCAGGTAATGGCATCGATAGCGTGACCGGCCCGTTCGGCTGGCGCCAGAGGAGAACGCGATGAAGAAGATCTGGAAGAAACCGACCATGTGTCAGGTCTCCGCCGGTTTAGAGATTTCGCGATACCTGCCCGCAGAAAATCCGCCCAAGAAGTAGGCTGCAAATTGCATGTGCCCTTCAACGGCGGCATGCAATGCCTTGTCCGTAGGAAAATTGGACGCGGGTGCTTTTGAGAACGTCCTGCTAGTTCCATAGGGCTTCGGAGCGATGGTATGCTCGTGAAGATCATCGGATCGGCGGCGGGAGGCGGCTTTCCGCAGTGGAATTGCAATTATCGTTTGAGCCGCGCGGCTCGCAGCGGGATGCCCGGCGTTCGTCCACGAACCCAATCATCCATTGCCGTGTCGGGTGACGGGGCAGGCTGGGTTCTCTTCAATGCGTCGCCCGACATTCGCCAACAGATTGCGCAAACGCCTGAACTGCAGCCGCCAGCCGATGCGCCGCCGCGCTCGACGCCTATCCGCGCCGTGGTGCTGACCAACGCCGACGTGGACCATGTCGCCGGCCTGCTCAGCCTGCGTGAACGACAGCCTTTCGCAATCTATGGAACAGCACAGGTGCTGGAGACGCTGGAGGCGAATTCGATTTTCAACGTTCTCGATCCGTCGATCGTATCTCGGCGCCTGCTGGGGCCAACGGGCGAACTGGCGATCCGCGACGCGTATGGCCGCGAAACTGGCGTTGTGGTCGACAGCTTTCCCGTACCTGGGAAGATCGCGCTCTACCTCGAGCAAAAGGCCGGTCCCAGCGCCGATTTCAGTTCCGACCCGGGTGACACAATCGGAGTCCGCATCACTGCGACCGGCAGGTGCGGCGCCATCTTCTACATTCCGGGCTGCGCGCGCATCGATGCCGCCCTGCGCACTCGTGTTACTGATGCCGCCTGCCTTCTGTTCGACGGCACCGTCTACACGGACGACGAGATGATTATTGCCCGCGTCGGCCAGAAAACCGGCGCGCGCATGGGGCACATCGCAATGTCTGGAGAGGAGGGCTCGATTGCCGGCTTAGCCGATGTGAAAATCGGCCGTCGTATCTTCATCCATATCAACAACACCAATCCTGTTCTCGACGAGAATTCCGCCGAACACGCGGCGGTCAGAGTGGCTGGTTGGGAAGTCGCCAGCGATGGGATGGAGATGGAATTTTGAGCGATTTCCACGAGGCTGCGAAAGATGGCCTGTCCAGGAGCGAGTTCGAAGCCGTGCTGCGGCAGGTCGGTGAAGAACGATATCACAACCGACATCCTTTCCATCACAGTATGACCAGTGGCGCTCTGTCGAAAGCCGAAATGCAGGCCTGGGCGCTCAACCGTTATTGCTACCAGGCCGTCATTCCGCGCAAGGACGCCATGATCCTGGCGCGTGCCGAAGATCCGGCGTTTCGCGCCGCGTGGCGCAAACGCATCGAGGATCATGACGGCGACGACGGCTGGAGCGGCGGCATCGCGCGCTGGCTGCATCTGGCCACCGCACTGGGGCTCGACGCCGAAGCGGTCAGGAGCGAGCGTCTGGCGCTGCCGGCGACCCGTTTCGCGGTGGGCGCCTACCTTTCCTTCTGCACCAACCGTACGCTGCTCGAGGCGGTCGCATCGTCGCTCACGGAGATGTTCTCGCCCCGCATCATCGGCGAACGAGTGCCGGCGATGCTGGCCAGATACGACTACATTACGCAAGACACGCTGGCCTATTTCAGCTGGCGGCCCGAACAGGCATCACGCGACGCGGACTTCGCGCTCGCCTACGTGCTAGAACATGCCGACACGGCCGAACGTCAGCAGCAGGCGATCGATGCGCTGGTGTTCAAATGCCACATATTGTGGGCGATGCTCGACGCACTTCAGCATGCCTATGGCGCGCCTGGAAACATACCGCCCGGCGCCTTCCGCCCGGAGGCGGCCTCATGACGGGACTGCGCGAAAGAGCCATCGTGTCGTTGCGATCGGCGCCGTCACTGCCGAAGCATGTTCGCATCCAGTACGACCCTGTGCGGCGGGCCTTCGCCGTGCTTTCGCCGGAGAAAGTCTTCTGGCCGGACGAGGTCAGCCTCGACATCTTGCGCCGCTGCGACGGGAGATCCACGGTCGGCCACATCATCGCCGACCTTGCGGCCGACTATGACGCCGGTCAGGATGCGGTAGCGGCCGACGTCGTCGCCTTCCTGCAGGAATGGTCGGACAACCTTCTGGTGAAACTATGAGCGAGCCTCTCCTGCCTCCGATCGGCATGTTGGCGGAACTGACGCATCGCTGTCCGCTGCAATGCCCTTACTGCTCCAATCCGCTCGAATTGCTGAAGGCCAATCGGGAGCTCGACACGCGGACCTGGCTCGATCTGTTCTCGCAGGCCGCCGATCTGGGCGTTCTCCAGGTGCACCTGTCCGGCGGCGAGCCGACGCTTCGCCGCGACCTTGAGCAACTGATCGCCGCGCTTTCGTCGCGCGGTATCTACACCAACCTCATCACCGCTGGTGTTGGCATTGCCGAAGGCCGTATTGAAGCCTTTGCCGATGCCGGTCTCGACCACCTGCAACTGAGCTTTCAGGGTGCCCGTCAGCCGACCACCGACCGTGTCGCCAACCACAGCGGCAGCCACGAAAAGAAGCTGAAGACGGCACACCGCGCCCGCGCGGCCGGGCTGCCACTCACCATCAACGCACCGATCCATCGTCACAACATCGAGGAGGTACCCGAATTCATCGATCTGGCTCTTTCCTTGGGCGCCGATCGGCTCGAGATCGCCAACGTGCAGTATGCCGGCTGGGCGCTGGCCAATCGCGATATGCTGATGCCCGAATGTGGCGCGATAGACCGGCAGGCGGACATCGTCGCAGCCGCGCGCGAAAGGCTCGCCGGCATTATGAACATCGATTTTGTCACGCCGGATTATTTCGCCACATATCCCAAGCCATGCATGGGCGGTTGGGCGCGCGACGCGTTAGTGGTTACCCCGGACGGTACTGTATTGCCGTGCCACGCCGCGCAGACGATTCCTTCGCTTCGCTTCGAACGTTTTGGAGCGAAACCGCTGGCCGACATCTGGGCCGCTTCACCCGCATTCAATGCCTTTCGCGGCACCGAATGGATGCAGGAGCCATGCCGAAGCTGCGAGCGGCGTGAGATCGATTGGGGCGGCTGCAGATGTCAGGCGTTGGCGATTGTCGGCGATGCCGCTGCGACAGATCCGGTCTGCATCAAGTCGGAGGCACACGCGCGCATGGCTGCGCTGGTCGATGAAACCCGGCGCAACGTCGCCAATGCCGCAGGGGACGAAGCTTTCATCTATCGCCGGATAGGAATCGTGAATGACATTGCGTGACATAGGTCCGCGGAACGATCTCAGGAACTCGATGTGAACCAACGCCGATCCTTCATAGGGTCACGCAGGGCGACGCCAGGATCACCGTCATCCGGGGGTGGATGGCCATCCGATGGTTCGGCTCGTTCGGGCGAACGCAGCGCTCTCAGATGTTTCCGCGCTTCTAGCCACGCGGACAGCTTGGCCGGATCGAGCCTTCTCTCCTAGGTGCAGGCCCCGCACCTCGCTGCCCCCTGGAGCACGCGTTTCTCGCGCAGAAACGGTGGCCACGCGGCGGGTTTGCTTGATGCGGTTCCGTGGCGAACCCTACTCGTCTATTCGAATGACGCCAGTCCACACAGCCACATAGCGATCGCCTTCGGCCGCAGGATAGGCAGATAACCAGTAGCGCCTTCTCCTCCTCTCTCGGCTAATCGTCGCGGCTTGAGTGCGGCTGCGGGTGAGTCCTGTCTCTTATTGCAGCCCTGCCGATCTCTTCCCCGTCGCGCATTGGCGTTGCAAGCCAGGTCGGAGCTTTATGTCGGTCGCTGAGGTTGGCTCGTGAAGACGCGCCAGTACCTCATCAGGATCCCGGTCAGGTTTAAGGCTGCGTAGTAAGACGCCCGCCTCTTGAACAGCCAATCTCAGCTTAGCGGTGGGCGGGACGCCGCGCCGGACGGCGGCGTTCGCGGTAACGGCGCGCGCTGGTTCAAGCGCTGTTTCGGGCCGTAAGAAAAACTGATCCTGCAAACCGGGCTTTAGAGATGATTAAATTAGCAATATTGCGCATTGCGGTGTAATTTGTGTTGCAGTGCAGCATGCCGCCGTGACTCACACTTCCAGGTTCCCGCACGACGGCGTAGTCGGCAGAGCCATCGAGGCCAGGGGGTGCGTGTCGCGGAGAGGCTCGCCGGCGCCCGGTTACAATGCCTGTCTAGCCAACTGTTTGCGGAGACAACAGAGGCCCATGATCAAAGACAATGCCACGGTGGGCGTCGTGGTGCCGATGTTCAATGCGGAACGAACGATTCGCGCGACCCTGAACAGCATCTGCGGGCAACAATACCAGGCGCTGGACATTGTCGTCGTCGACGACGGGTCGACGGACCTTTCTGCCTCGATTGTGGCCTCCTATGCTGAACAGGATAGCCGTATCCGCCTGATAACGCAGTCGAACGGCGGCGTCGCGAATGCGCGCAATCGTGGAGTTGCTTCCACCGATGCGGAGTTCCTGGCGTTTGTGGACGCCGACGATCTTTGGGCCCCATCCAAAATCGCGCTTCAGATGTGCACCTTACAGCAAGGCGGCTCTTCGGCAGGCCTGGCATATTGCTGGTTCGCCGATATAGACGGCGACGGCCGGGTATTCTCATTGCATAACCGGCCCGATGCCGAGGGTCGCGTGCTCCAACGCATGTGCAGGACGAATTTTGTTGGCAACGGAAGTTCAATGCTGGTCCGACGCGCCGCGTTCGAGCGAGCGGGAGGCTTCGACCCTTCCTTGAGGGCCAGGAACGCACAAGGCTGCGAGGACCTGCTGATGTGCCTCAGAATAGCCGAAAGGTACGAGTTTCGCGTCGTCCCTCAGTACCTCGTGGGTTACCGGATGACGAACGCCAACATGTCGAGCGATGTCATGCAGATGCTTCGTTCTTGTGAAATTGTCCTTGCCGAGTTTCGCCAGAAGTACCCGCAGTTCGGGGACGATCTCGACGATCATCTGATCGACATGCTGCATTGGCTCGCCGTACGAGCCTTGATCTCCGGGCGGCTTTCGGCAGCGTATGGCCTGATGAAGAAACTCTTCCTTATGGAGCCAGGGACGGCGATTTCTCGCCTGCCAAGAATGATGGACATTTATTGCCGTGCCAGACTGGTCCCTCGGTGGGTCAAAATCCGAGTGAAAGGGATGCGAAACAAGAACGCCGAGTTCCAACCCCACTACGCAGAGAGCATCTGGTGAGAATGGTGGTGCGCTTGCGGCGGCTCTTTCGCCTGGCGGCGGCGCCAGCCTGGGCTGGGCCGACCGTGGTGGGGCTTGGACTGGTCGCAGCGGTTCTGGAAGGTACGGGTCTCGTTCTGTTCATTCCCCTGCTGCAGAGCCTGGGAGCCTCGCCGCCTCAGCCCGGCAGATGGCAGCCCGTCTTTGACAGGATCCTGTCGCCCATCCCGCATCATTACCTAACCGCCTTCCTGGTCGGAGCGCTTTGCGTCAGCATCGTCCTCAAAAATGCGGTCCATCTCGCCAACACCTGGGTAACCAGATACGTCGACGGCCTCGTCGCGCACCGATTGCGATCCAGGGTTTTCGATCAGACGATAAGTTCGTGCATCGACTACCGTGTCGAGAACAGACGAACGGACATCATCACGACAATTGCCAACAATACCTGGAAGGTCAGCCAAGGGCTGAGCCTGGCCTACCGGTTGATGATCTGCCTTTGTACATTCGTCGTCTTCGTTTTCTTGATGCTATTGATCTCGATCCGATTGACCTTTTTTTCGATGATTTTCCTGCTTTTCGGAGCAATGGCCATTCGTCTGGCCACCCGGCGCGCTGACGAGACCGGCAAGGCCGTCGTCGAGGAAAACAAGCAGTTCGGCCTCAGGATGTGGGAAAGCATCAATTCATTGCAATTAATCCGTGCCTTCGCACAGGAATCCTACGAGCATGACCGGTTCGTTCATACATCGGACAAGGTAAGGCGTCGTCTGTTGAGGCTCGACATGCTTTGGGCAACCCCCGGGCCTGTCTCGGAGATCTCGATCACGATCCTGATCGGTGCACTTGTTCTCATTGCCGAATCCGCAAGCATAGGAATCGCGGCTCTCGCAGCTTTCCTGTCGCTGCTTTATCGTCTCCAGGGGCCCACACGGGAATTGCTGCAGTCGAAGATTGCGCTGGACGGGCTTGCGGGCGCGATTGACGATGTGGACGAGTTCCTGCGCACAACGCAAACGCCGTTTCTCAGCCAAGGCTATCTGCCGGCGCCTGCACTCAAGACGGCCGTCGAATTTCGCGATGTCTGCTTTCGGTATGCGCCCGATCAGCCTTTGGCGCTGAAGGATGTGTCTTTCAGTATCCCCGCCGGCAAGACCACGGCAATCGTTGGCGAGTCGGGTGCCGGCAAGTCGACCGTCATGGCCCTGCTCTTTCGCTTCATGGACCCGACGTCGGGGGAAGTCCTTGCCGACGGTATCCCGCTCTTAGGTTTCGAGTTGCGCAGTTGGCGCAAGCGGCTGTCGCTGATGTCCCAGGAGGTATACCTGTTCAACGACACCATCGCGGCCAACATCGCTTACGGCGATTTCGACGCCGGTGAGCACGAACTGCGCCAAGCGGCCCGCATTGCGAAGGCTGACGATTTCATCCGCTCGCTTCCGGAGGGCTACGAGACGCAGATCGGCGACCAGGGAATGCGCGTGTCAGGGGGCCAGAGGCAGCGGATCGCGCTGGCCCGGACCATACTTCGCAATCCCGACATTCTCCTTTTGGACGAAGCCACGAATGCGCTCGACGGCGAGACGGAACAGGCGTTCCAGATCGCCCTCGAGCAATACTCGCACGATCGCACCGTGGTTGTCATTGCGCATCGCCTGTCCACCGTCCAGGCCGCTGACCAGATCATCGTGATGTCCAAGGGACGGGTGGTCGAGATTGGTTCGCCGGATCAACTTCTGAAGCGAGCGGGCCATTTTTCAAAACTTCACGAGTTTCAAAACGGTCGTGTTGCCATGGGTGCGAACTAAGGCGATGGGCTACAAGATTGTCGACATCGAACTGTCAAGTCCGCTGGCCCCGATTGAGCTTGCGCCAGAGCACGAGGGCGTTGGTCTCATTGCCCGCTGGCAGGGCCGGCTTGTCGGCTTTGAGATGATCGCGCTCGCCTCCGCCGCGATGCTGTCGGCGGAGCGACTGAAATCCATTGCCGATGAACGTTTCGCCGATCGCATCCTGGTCGCGAAGATGGATCAGGAATTACTGCGCCGAAGACCGGTTGGGCAATTGCCCCTGCCGAGCCTCTCCATCGCGATATGTACGAAAGACCGCGCCGAACGTCTTTCGAGGTTGCTGGGTTCGCTCGAAAGCATCCGACGCACAACCGCTTTTCCGAGCGTCGAAGTCGTCGTGGTGGACAATGCGTCTGTGGATTCAGCCACACGCGAAGCAGTCGAGCGCTTCGAGGACGTTCGTTACGTGTTCGAACCGAGGCCCGGGCTTGATTTTGCACGAAACGCGGCTCTTCACTCGGGCACCGGTGGCCTGATTGCCTATCTTGACGATGACGTGGTCGTCGACCGCAACTGGCTTGACGGGCTTGCCAAAGCCTGCCGGGACAATCCCGGTGCCGGCGGCTTTACGGGTTTGGTGCTGCCGCTTCGCCTGGACACCGAGGCGCAGATCTTTTTCGAACGAAGGGGCGGATTTGGCCGCGGCTTCAGGGGCAATGAATTCCACAACACCCGTTTCGACAATGCGCTGCACCCGGTAGGGTCTGGTATTCTCGGCGCCGGCTGCAACATGGCTTTCGACCGCACGCTGCTCGTATCGCTGGGCGGTTTCGACGAAGCCCTCGATACCGGAGCACCGCTGCCTGGCGGTGGCGATCTCGACATTTTCTATCGCGTGCTGCGTTCGGGCAGGGCCATGATCTATGAACCGCAGTATGCCGTTTACCACGAGCATCGCGAGACGATCGACCAATTGAGACGGCAATATTGGACATGGGGACTTGGTATGATGGCCTTTCTTGTCAAAAGCCGTCGGACCGACGGAGAGCTCAGGGCACGTCACCGTGCCATGGTTTGCTGGTGGTTTTTCGATCGGCTGAAAGCGCTGGCACGGGCCGCGCGCAAGCTTCAAGGTCGTGATTTTCGTTTCGGCATTGCAGAGTTGTGGGGTGGAATCTGCGGCCTGGCAGGCGAATATGATCGCTCACGTATCCGCGTGCAGAGAATCCGGGAGCAAAACCGGTGAATGGCGAGGCCTTCCGTGTCAGGCAAATCGATCTCGGCTCCGCCTGTGCGGACGCCGATGTGGGAGATACCCCTTCGCTATCGATCTTCTGGTGGAAGGACTTGCCGCTGGGAATGCGAGCGTCCTTGCCTGACGAATTGCCCTACAGCGAGGCAAGTCTGCGGCAGTTCGCGGCGGAGTTTTCGGCAGCACAATTGGCCGCCCGCAGCACCTCGCTGGGCGCCCCCTTGCGGGCGACCTATGAAGGATCGCCAAAGTCCGCTCTCTGTTTGACGGCGGCGCTCGAGGCCAAGGACCTTGTCGGCCGCCTTGATGAACTTGCAACTGCGTCTTCCGCGTCGGCCCGGCACATCTCAGTCGTAATTTGCACGCGCGACCGCGGCCCCGCCCTGGCGGAGTGCCTTCAAAGCGTTGCAAGGCAACGCAGCGCCCCGGGCGAAGTCATCGTCGTTGATAACTCCCGCGACGGCAACGCTCGGCTGGTATGTGTCGGCTTTCCTGAGATCCGTTACGTTCATGAGCCGCGGCCCGGATTGAGTGTTGCCCGATCCGCCGGCATCCGGGAAAGCCGTCAAGACATCATCGCGTTCACGGACGACGACGTCGAGGTTCATGCTGGCTGGACTGCCGAAATCGCACGCGCCTTTGAAGAAAGGGACGTCGAGGCCCTGACCGGCCTGGTGCTGCCAGCGCGGCTCGATACGATCGCCCAACGCCGTTTCCAGTTCGACATGGGCGGTTTTGGGTCCACCTTCGTGCCGCTTCTCTTCGACCACCGCTTCTTCGAAGAGACCCGGCCAAGCGGAGCGCATGTTTGGAAAATCGGCGCCGGGGCCAACATGGCCTTCCGGCGATCGGCCTTCGATCGGGTAGGCTCGTTCGACGAGCGCCTCGGCGCCGGTGCTGCCGGATGTTCCGAAGATTCGGAGCTATGGTACCGGCTGCTGGCCGCAGGAGGGACTTGCCTGTATGAACCTCGCGCCGTTGTCTTCCATCATCATCGCCGCGATTGGCCGGGCTTCCGACGGCAAATAAGAGCCTACATGAAGGGCCACGTCGCAGCTCTTGTCACGCAATATGACAATTTTGGCAATCGCGGAAACATCGATCGCATCTGGAAGCAGCTGCCCGCATATTTCTTGAGAACATTCGTCAAGGCGCTTTTCGAAGGCCCCCCCGGCAGGACCAGTATCCTCGCGGCAGAAGTCGAAGGCTGGCTGGCTGGTCTTCAATTCCTCGTCCGTTTCGGCTGGCGAAAACGGCGAACATCAAATTGGTTGAGGAAGAAAATCGATGATCCGCAAGGCGCCGCTCGGACGATTCCTGTCTCGAAATCCCTTTCCAAACGCTCTGACGGACGGCCTTTTCTACCGTGAGAAGATGCGCGCAATTCATCGCGTCGCGCCCGCGGCGATCGACGGGCCCGGCCGGATACTGGAAATTGGAGGCGGGCGCAGCGGGATGGCAAGTATCCTCTATCCGAACGCTGAAGTCGTTAACCTCGATCTCGATCCCGAGTTGGGCAACTACCAGCCAGATTGGGCGAGGTCGACCTTCGTCTGCGGCGATGCCTGTGACCTCCCCTTCGCGAATGACAGTTTCGACGTGGCGACGCTCTTCGACGTGCTTGAACACATCGAGGATGACCGTAGTGCCGCACAAGAGGCCTTGAGGGTCGTGCGCCCAGGCGGGTATGTTCTTGTCTCGACGCCACATGCGGAGTGGCATTACCCTTATTTCCGCTTCATGAAGCCCTATTGCCCGCATGAAAGCGAACTGATGCAGGAATGGGGTCACGTTCGTCGCGGCTATTGGGATCCCGAACTCGCAGCGCTCTTCGACCGTGCGCCGGAACGCCGCGCCACATTTATCAACCCAGTGACGGCACTCTTTCACGACGTCGCATTTTCTCGTCTGGGACGCCGTCGCCGCAAGATACTTTACGCTCTTGCGGCGCCGATCACGGCTGTCGGCTACGTGCTGCACCACCGCTCGACACGCGGCACGGAGACGGCTTTTTCCTGGCGTAAATGAATTTTGGGGCATTTGATGGGCCGCCGCGCTTCCCTCGTCATCGCCCTCTTTCCATGGGGCGACGTCCTGGAGGAATTCCTCGATCCGATAGGATTGCGGCTTAAGGATTTCGTCGAACAGATGACCGGCGGCTGGCTGTTCGGTTACGTCTCCGCCCTGCAACTGGCCGGCCACAGGCCGGTCATTGTGTGCGCTTCCGAGCATGCCTCGCAGATAGAATGCCACTACCATGCCGGCACGGGCGCGCCGATCTGGGTCGTTCCCGGCGCGCGCGCGCGTGAAGGTCACTCCGCAGCGGGTCACAGTCTGCGGCGCTGGTCCGCGACGCCGCTCCCGGCATTCCGGAAGGTGCTCGCCCGATCGCAATGTGATGCAATTCTCGTTCAGGAATATGAATATACGCGGTTCGATGCGCTTGCCTGGCTGGCAGTCCGTAACCGCATTCCGCTCTATGCAACGTTCCAGGGCGGCGACCGGACGCTCTCCTGGATAGAGGCGATCGCCAGGCAGGCTTCTCTCCGTGCCTGCAGCGGCCTGATCGTCGCATCGGCAGCGGAGCGTGAACGCCTCGCCAAAGCTTACCCGCACATGGCGCTCAACATCGCAAATATCCCCAACCCCATCGATTGCGGAGAGTGGATAGCAATCGAGCGTCGGCAGGCGCGGCAAGATCTCGGTTTGGCGAGCGGGAATTTCATCGTTGTCAACCACGGACGCATCGACGTTCGCCGGAAGGGGCTCGATGTGCTCCTGAACGCATGGTCCCTCTTTTCGGGCGATGCTTCGTCAGAACTGGTTATCATAGGCTCGGGGCAGGACCGAGACGTTTTTGCCAGGCTGTTGAGCGAGGCCGCTCTACCCAATGCGAGATGGCTTTGCGACTACACCACGGACCGGGCTTTGATACGGCGTTGGCTTTCGGCGGCGGATGCCTATGTCATAGCGTCCCGCACCGAAGGTATGCCCGTTGCGCCGTTGGAGGCGATGGCCTGCGGCCTTCCGATCGTTGCCACCGACGCACAGGGCCTACCCGACATCTTGGCAAACGGCGAGGCATCCGGCGGCCTCATTGTTCCAAGGGACGAGCCGGCGGCCATTGCACAGGCGCTGAAGAAACTTAACGACGATCCGATTATGCGAGAGCGCCTCGGACAGGCGGCGCGAAAGCGGATAGAGGGAAACTTTTCGCTCGGCGCGGTTGCTGGCGCACTTGATCGCTTGCTGACCGCGCGGTAGCCCACATCCGCTATATTTTTTCCAATCGGCTGCGATACCAAGCCAGTGCTGTCTCGACGATCCTGTCGATGCCCGATTGTTCGGGCACCCAACCGAGTTCCCGCTCGGCCTTGCCGGCCGCGGCAACAAGCGCTGGCGGGTCGCCTGGCCTGCGCGGCCCGTAAGCCACCGGAAGCGGTATCCCCGAAGTCCGTCTGACGGCGTCGACCAGTTCGGCCACCGTTGTACCGGCTCCGGTTCCGAGGTTGTAGACGTGGACGCCCTTGTCCCGGAGAAGCTTCTCCCCTGCCAGGACGTGGGCGCGCGCGAGATCGACAACGTGGACGTAGTCCCGCACGGCGGTTCCGTCGCGGGTATCGAAATCGGCTCCGTTGATGACGAAGGTGCGGCCTGGCCTCACTGCCGCCTCTATGGCCAGCGGGATGACATGTGTTTCCGGTTCATGCTTTTCGCCGATTTCGCCGTCGGGGTCGCATCCGGCCGCATTGAAATACCGAAGCACGACCGCATTGAGGCCACGAGCAAGCGAGATATCCTCGACCATTCTCTCTATGATGAATTTGGACCAGCCGTAGGGATTGATGGGCGACTGCCGATGCGTTTCGTCTATCGGAGACCGCGTCGGAATCCCGTAAGTTGCGCAGGTGCTCGAAAAGATCAGCTTGTCCAGGCCGGCCTTCAGCATTTCCTCGAGCAGGACCAACGTGCCGAAACTGTTGTTTCGGTAGTAAAGCTCCGGCCGCTCGACTGACTCGCCAACGTAAGCGTAGGCAGCGAAATGCGCCACAGCGTCCGGCCGATACTGGTGCAGGGCGACCCCCACAGCCGCGGCGTCGGAAATATCCGCCTCGATCAACGGTCCCCATTTCACCGCGTCGCGCCAGCCGCGCGAAAGGTTGTCAAAGGCAACAACCGACCATCCAGATTCCGCAAATGCCTTGCAGCAGTGCGACCCGATATAGCCGGCCCCGCCAGTGACCAGGACCGTCTTCATTCGGCTGCGGCGGGCCGAATGTGCCCAGATGAAACCACGTCCTCGAAATACGCAATGGTCTTGGCAAGGCCAGCACGCAATGCAGTTCTTGGCTTCCATTTGAGTTCGCGGGAAGCATATCGGATATCGGGCTGCCGCTGCTTTGGATCGTCGACGGGTAGAGGCGAAAATCTGATCTTCGATCGGCTTCCGGTAAGTTCGATCACCAGATTTGCGAGCTCGAGCATCGTGAATTCCGCCGGGTTGCCGAGATTGACAGGACCGGTGATGTCGTCGGCAGTCTGCATAAGACGTACCAGACCGTCGATGAGGTCCTCGACGTAGCAGAATGAACGCGTCTGCTGGCCAGTGCCGTAGACCGTTATCGGCTTGTTTTGCAGCGCCTGCACGATGAAATTGGAAACGACACGACCGTCGTCGGGACGCATCCTTGGACCGTAGGTATTGAAAATACGGGCTACCTTGATCTTCAGCTTGTGCTGTCGCCAATAGTCGAAAAACAGAGTCTCGGCACATCGCTTGCCTTCGTCATAGCAGGAACGAGGGCCAATCGGGTTCACTCTGCCCCAATAGTCTTCCAATTGCGGATGAACTTCAGGGTCGCCGTAGACTTCGGAGGTGGACGCCTGCAGAATCTGTGCGCGAACCCGCTTGGCCAGTCCGAGCATATTGATCGCGCCATGAACGCTGGTCTTCGTCGTCTGGACGGGGTCGGACTGATAGTGGACGGGGCTCGCCGGACAGGCGAGATTGTATATTTCGTCAACTTCTACGTAGAGTGGAAACGTCACGTCATGACGAATAATCTCGAACGATCGGTCATCGAGGAGATGAGAGACGTTTCTGCGGCTTCCTGTGAAGAAGTTATCTGCGCAAACTACCTGATGGCCCTCAGCAAGGAGCCGCTCGCACAAAAATGAGCCCAGGAAACCTGCGCCGCCTGTCACCAGGATTTGTTTCGCCTGCTGCATTTTCAGGGTCTCCGGCTAATCTTAGACAGGACTAATATATTAAACTGACGCAGGGCCATATGCCACCGGCCTGCTTTCAATTTACGTTACGGGCAAGACATTGTTCTCGATGGACCAGGGGCTGCGATTATCGCTCAAAGGCGGCTGGAGCGTCCTATTTGCACGCCAGGGTAGCCCTTCTGCAATCAAAAGCTGGACATCGGGCTTTCCCCTTGGTGGGGCGCCTGCTATTTCGAACGCGTTCACAGAAAGTGCCACGCGTTCGGACAGCTGATTAGCGGATCAAGGTGATGAAGAGCGACACCCTCTCCTACCCCCCACGTGGCCTGTCGCGGGATGAAGCTGCCCGCTACGTCGGCGTAGGCGTAACAAAGTTCGACCAGATGGTCTTGGACGGGCGGATGCCAAAGCCAAAGAAAATCGACACTCGTGTGATCTGGGATCGCCTTAAACTGGAGGCTGCGTTCGCGGATCTGCCCGGCGACGATGACGACAATATCGTCGACTTTCTCTTGAAAGGGAATCATCGAGGGTAATAGCCTGGTTCTGCCATGGAACAGCGTCTTAAAGACGAATACCCAGGTGTGTCCTCCTATAAGGATCGTCATGGGAAGACGCGCTGGCGCTACCGCGCCAATGGGCGCCTGGTGCCGCTGCCTGCCCCGAACGAGAGAGGTTTCAAGGAAGCCTATCGGGCTGCTGTCGAGGGTCGCAAGATACGAAAAGCGCCGGTTGTCACAACGCCGGGTGCTTGCCTTGCCAGGGACGTTCGGAGCAGCCGAAAGGAGATTGAAGGCATCGGTGAAGTGGCTCGCTCATGATGACAGCACGAGATTCAAGAACAGCCGCCTGATCGAGGAATTTCTGGCGTTGCGGGTGGTCCCGGACCATCCGCTGACATGGCGCGACGTGCCCGTTAAGAACTTGCGGCGCGGCCACGTGAAGAGCTTCTAGGGCACTTCATCGCGACACCACGCAAGGCCAAGCTCCTGCTGGTCGCGATACGTAAGCGCGTCTATGTCGCGATGAGACTGGACTGGATTGAAATCGATCCTACCGCGGCAGTCGAGTGGCGTCCTGCCTACACGGGCTGGAAGGCTTGGCCTAATGAAGCAATGCAGAAGTATGAGCAGCGCTGGCCGCTGGGTACGGCTGCGCGCACCTGTCACGGGCTGGCGCTCTGGCTAGGCAATAGCGCTGGTTCTGTAGCGAGGCCGAGGCGAAGGCCGCCGGATGGTGACGAGCAAGGCGATGACGAAGGAGGGCAAAAAAACCTAGCGTCTGGGATAGGCAGCGGTTCGCAACACCACAGCCCTGTTGAATGGCTGGATCGATGAGCTGCGAATCACTGCGGCGCGCTAGCGCCGCGCCGGGGGTCGCCGTAACAGCATGAAATCATAGTTGATCCTTGCGCGGCTCGATTCGGCCGCGTTAACGATGTTTGTTCGGGTTTGTTTAAATCGCAGCGCAGATTGTCATCGCATGTGGAAGATCAACCCGATTTGCGCCGCTCTTCTGCTGACGCCTCTCGCTTTCGCTGTCGCGTTGTTCGTGCTCGCCACGATCTCAGACCGGACGCATCCCCCTCAGCCTGATCCCAGGTTCACGTCGTCTATTCGATAGGGGAGGATGCACGCTGTCGCGCGTCTCGTGGCCATACTGTGATTCTAAGATGACTGCGGTATGCGGATGTTCAGCCGTGGCCATTGCCAATTTTAGCGGACCGCGCACTAGTCGCCAGCATGGTGGCTGGACACGTTGAAATGGTCCTGTTTGAGCAATCGATCGCCGATAGCGATGGCTTACAGCGACCGTTTTCCGACAGGGTGGCCGATGCTGCGGATAAAACGGCGGGATCTGTCTTGTTCGACGTCCGCATCGATGGGGACGCCAACATTCAGCGGATGGCCGCAATAGGGTACGGTGAAGCGGATGCGGCGATAGTCGTGCTCGAGAAGGGTGGCCGCCTCAGATGCGCGTCAGTAAATGGTGACGCTTCTCATTTCGTCGCCGAACTGGCTGCTTGGGAATCGTATCCGTTGAGCGAGCATGTGCGCGCTGAGTACCGCGGAACCGCAATGACCCTGCTGGCGAAGCTGCGCAGTTCCGGACACTTCAAATAATCAGGGATTCACCGAGTTGCCGCCCACGAGGCTGCGTAGCCCCGACACCTATATCCCAGACCTTCACATCAACAACATCAACGTCACGACGCGAGAAGGTGAAACGCCGAATTCTTGCCCGGCTCAGGATCGCAAGCCATCCCAGAGCGTTACAAGTGGAACGTCGTGACGGCGCGCCTGTGGAACAGGGGAGACGATAATAGCAGACAACAAATTCGAAGCGCGGCGCCGCAGACCGTCGGCAGGTCTCCGGCGGTGAAGGCTGCGAGGGCGATTATTTCGCGCGCAAGTATCAGGAGAGCAGGCCGAAGACCTGATTACGCGGTCGGCAACGATCGCGACATGCTCAACGACGGCGCGGAGAAACGAAGATATAGCTGGGTGTTGGAAATGATGCATTGCACAGTTCGGTCTGAACAGGGTCAACTCAAGTGAGCAAGTCAGCTTTGCGTCGGCCCTCAGTCAAAGGATCTTCATCTCCCCTTGCGGAGCCGGCGTCCGACGGCGCAGCCAAACTCGCGCCGCCCGCATTCCGGCCGGTCCAGCTCGCAAAACTGGTGGACACGGTTCCTCCCGGCGACCGCTGGATCCACGAAATGAAATATGATGGCTACCGTATTCTTGTCGCTGTGGGCGGCGGCGAGGCGCGCGCCTATACGCGCTCCGGTCTGGACTGGTCGGACCGCTTTCCCTCGATCCTCTCCGAGGCACGCACACTTAACGTTCGCTCCGCCCTCATCGACGGAGAGGCCGTCGTCATCGACACCGAGGGACGATCCAGTTTTCAGGCGCTGCAGAACGCGTTGAAGGCTGCTCCCGCGAGCATCGATTTTTATGCCTTCGACCTGCTCCAACTCGACGGGGAAGACCTGACGAGGCTGCCGCTGCTGGAGCGTAAGGAGAAACTGGAGACAATCCTCCCGACGAAGAGCCCCATCCTTCGCTACTCCGATCATATCCAGGGCCGGGGGGAAGAATTGCTGAACCGCTTCTGCGGCGCCGGCCTCGAGGGGGTTATCTCGAAGCTGGCGGATTCGGACTATGTTGGCGCCCGCGATGGAAGCTGGCTGAAGATCAAGTGCATCAAACGTCAGGAATTCGTGCTCGTCGGCTGGACCCCGTCAGACAAGGATCGCGCGTTTCGATCGCTGATCCTTGGGGTCCATGATGGCGGAAAGCTGCGCTATGCCGGCAAGGTCGGGACCGGTTTCGATACTTCCGAGATGGTCCGGCTGATGAAGACCATGGCGCCACTCGAGCAGAAGGCCGCCACGGTCGAAGCGCCGCGCGCGGAGGTTCGCGGCGCGCACTGGCTGCGTCCCATGCTTGTCGCCGAGATCGCCTTCACCGAGATGACCAACGAAGGAACACTGCGTCATCCAAGCTATCTCGGCCTGCGCGAGGACAAGAAACCGGAAGCGGTCGTGCTCGAGACGGAACACCGCACAGCGACACTGCCGCCGCCGGCAATCGCGATTAGCAATCGCGACCGCGTGATCTACCCTGAATCCAACATCACCAAGGGTCAGCTTGCCGATCATTACCGCGACGTCGCCGCGATCATGCTTCCCTGGGCCGGCAGCAGGCCGATTAGCCTTGTCCGCTGCCCGCAGGGCCGTGCAAAGAAATGTTTTTTTCAAAAGCACGACGCGGGGAGCTTCGGCGACAAGGTCCATCACGTCGGGATCACCGAAAAGGATGGTCACGAGGAGCCCTATCTTTATGTCGACGACGCCGAGGGGCTTGTGACCTGTGTCCAGATGGGAACGATAGAGTTCCATGGATGGGGAGCGCGCATCGAAGACGTCGAGAAGGCCGACCGCCTTGTCTTTGACCTGGACCCTGACGAGGGATTGGATTTCGAGGCGGTTCGCGCTGCCGCATTCCAGTTCCGGGATATACTGAAATCTCTTGGGTTGACCACCTTCCCGATGCTGACGGGCGGCAAGGGCGTGCATGTAATCGCGCCGCTCACGCCGCGAGCTGAATGGCCTGAGGTAAAAGCCTTCGCCTTAGTGCTTGCACAGGCGGTCGCGCAGAGCGACCCTGCCCACTTCACGGCCGTGTTGTCGAAGGCCAAACGGAAGGGACGGATCTTCGTCGACTATCTGCGCAACCAGCGCGGCGCAACGGCGATCATGCCTTATAGCGCCCGGTCGCGGCCAGGCGCCCCGGTCGCGGCACCAGTCACCTGGGCGGAGATGAAGACAATCGATGCGCCCTCCCGTTTCCATGTCGGCGATGTACCCGAGTTGAAGAAGCGCGCCGCATCGAAGGCCCTCGCGGGATGGGGCCGAGCCGATCAGTTCCTGCCGGATCTATGAAGCCCTGAAGATCGCCACCTATAACGTCAACGTTCGCCTGTTGGTGCTGCTGCAGTGGGGGTGCTGGCCGGCAAGAACAGGACTGGATGTCGGAGGCTGCGGAGACGCTGTTCCGGCGCTCAGTGGAATTGCGATGGGATAAAGCCAGGGGCGGCTTCTTCTCCACGCTAGACTGGGCCGACAAGCCGGCATTCCGTTTCAAGCACTGGTGGCCGATCGCCGAGGCCGCGGGCGCGGCCTCCTTCCTGGTCGAGCACCGCCCGAGCGCCTTCCATGAAGAATGATACCGGCGCATCTGGAACACCATCGCCGAGGCCTGTATAGACCGCGAAAATGGCGGATGGTTCGAGGAGCTGGATGAGGGATTGCAGCCGGCGCATCCGCTGTTTGTCCGCGAGACCGACTTGTACCACGCACTGCAGGCTTGCCTGATACCGATCTATCCGGCGCAAGGGAGCCTAACAAACGTAATCAGCAAACGGTACGACGCTCTCTCAACCAGGATTTCTTAGCGGTCCCGCAACTCACCGAGCCGGCTGTTGCCCGAATCAGGAACTTGCAGACCTGTACTCTCTCGTGATGTCGCGTTTCCTCTAGAATAGTATGTTTATATTTTTGTAACAACTTTTACGTTGCTTGACGCGGCCGTAAGAGGCTATTTAGACAACGAAGGCTTGGCCTTGACTATTCATGCCATATGGGTGGTAGATCATTGTTCATGAAATCCAGCATCGACCACCTTCCTCCCCCGAAGCAGCGTGAGCTCAAAAAGGCAGTCGAGCTACTGCTTGGGGAGTTCGATGACGCTGTGAGAGGAGGAACCGCCGATTTCAAGAAGCGCGGGCGCATTTTGAAGATCATACTCTTTGGATCCTATGCCCGCGGCGGTTGGGTCGACGAGCCGCATACCAAGAAGGGCTACCGTTCCGATTTCGATCTGCTGGTGGTGGTCAACAATCGAAAGCTGACGGACTTCGCCACCTATTGGCAGCCTGCAGCCGACCGTTTGATGCGTGAGATCAATACGCCCGTCAGCTTCATCGTCCACTCGCGCCGGGAGGTGAACACGGCACTAAGAGAGGGGCGATATTTTTTCGTAGATATTCGTCGTGACGGGATCGTCCTGTATGAGCTCGACGAAGAGCCCCTCACGAACCCCGTCGCTTCGGGACCCGCGGAGGCCTTCCGACTGGCAGAGGACTACTACACGGAACGACTCCCGCAAGCTAGGACGTTCGCCGAGGGGGCGGAATTCTTCGCCGCCAGAGGAAGGCTTAAGGAGAGCGCGTTTCTCCTTCATCAATCGATCGAGCAAGCGTACGCGGCATTGTTGCTAGTGCTGACGAACTACAGCCCTGCCTCTCACAACTTGAAATTTCTTCGGAGCCTCGCCGAGGATCAGGTCCAGGAACTTGCCGAAGCATGGCCTCGTGACCAACAGCGCTTCGTCGCGTGGTTCAACGTTCTGAATGAGGCTTATGTGAAAGCGCGGTACTCGCGACATTTCGAGATCACGAATGAGGCACTCCAATGGCTCGCAGAGCGCGTCTCGGATCTTATCGATCGGATTGAATCTATATGCCGATCCCGACTTGAAAATTTGAAAAAAGAGGCGAGCAGTGCAATTCAGCGAGCTGGTTGAGGGCACGGCAGTCTCAATTCCAGTGTGATGTCCGGAATTATCTGTCGTCGTCCGGAATTAAGTGGGGCCGCTGACGTCGTGTGCGAAGTCTTTTCGGCGCTCGTGTAGAAGCTTGAGCGCGTCGCTGCCGCACGACGTGACACGGAGCGTGGTCTCGATCCGGGAAAGACGAATGCTGCCAACGCCGTTGGTAACGGCAGCGCAGTTCTGGAGTAGGTGGCAAAGCGCGCGAAGGGAGGTGTTTTCACCGTAGGTGGCGATTGCCTCGTAGCCGTCGGCCCCCTCAACGTTGTATTCGACGCCGATCCTTATGCAGTCCTCCCGCGTCGGCTGCCCGATCTCGAAACGCATGCCGATACGGCTTTCTATCTGATCCATTGCGTGGATATCGCGCCTCGTGCCCGCTAATCGATGAGTGTTGCCGGCGAGCAGTAAAGGGAAGCCGCAGCGCTCCTGAAGATGCAGCAGCTCCCGCAAAACAGTGGGTGTGAAGTTCTGATATTCGTCCACGAGCAACGGACGCGTCGGGCCGTATCGGGAGCCCAAAAAGTTCATGCAATCCTTCGCAAGATCGTATGTGTGCTTGCTGTCCTTTTGGACGCCGTAGGCGTCGTGCAGCATCAGGAACATCGGCCTGATAGCCTTGGTATGCTGCGCAACCTCACAATAGGCAGCTCCGCTTTCGGCGGCCATCGAGTTGAGCGCTACAGTCTTTCCGAGTCCCGCTTTGCCGACCGCAAGCACCGGATATCGCATCTTGACTGCCGTATCGAATGCGGCCCGCACGGTGAGCACAGCCCGGGTTTCAACGAATATCGTCATCCGACGATCCTCTTCACCAAATCCATCTGAGCGGCTATGCGCTCGTCCTGTTCGCGTCGGCGCTCTTCGGAGAGCAAGGGCTTCTTCGGCATCACGATCCGCGCCAGCCGCCGAGACGGGTCGAATGATAATTTGCCCGCCGGCTCGTTGGGGGTTACTTCAGGTTGATCCTGACCAAGCGCTATCAGCCGAGCTGCAACGTCGATTTTCGGGACCGAGCGAGCCATCTCCACGATCGCGCTGCGATGCGCCCTCGCCCGTGCTGCCGTGCATTGGGCGCCCCGATGATCAAGCGGATGAAGTGCAACATCGGGGGTGGCGATCCCGAGCCTGTTGCCCTTCATGTCCAGCACAAGCAGCTCGGCCGGCGCATGATAGACCGGCTCGCAGACCAGAACCTTATCATGCGTATACCGCCACAGCTCTTCGCAGGACCACCGACGCCCACGGATCTGAAACGCGCCTTGAATCACAGTGCGCTCGACATGGCGCGCTACGGATGCGCGGACCTCATCGCGGCTCATAGTGATCGCTGACCAGCCTGCAGCAACGTGCTGTTGAAAAATGGCGTTGGGCGAAAGTCCCTTGAGGCCGCTCTGCTTTCCCGTGGGCACGCTGTGATAGGCCTTTAGGAGACCGAAGAACGCCGGAACGAAGTCTTCGAAGGTGCCATAGGGCGCAACCGTCCGGCCGATCGCCTCCTGGCGCTTGTTCATACGGTTGCCGGCAATCCAGCCCGGTACTGAGCTCAGATAGCGAGACTCGAAGTCCCCGAACCAGCGTTCGATTGGCTTCGCCGCGGCGTTGTAAGGCAAGCATTGACAACCCTCACCGTGCGAGCCGGCCCATGAAATCCGGGCACGGTCAGTGTCGCGGCGGCGTCCAGGTATACGTCGCGAACCCATATTCCTTGCCGTTATCGATGTAGAGGGCTTCAGGCAGGCCGAAGGCAGGATGCTCCACCATGGCCGCGAAGACTTCGATCACATCACGATTGTTGACGCCGCCGCGCTTGTTAAATGCGATCAGATCACACCAGACGCGCCCGGTCGCCCAATCGAGAAACGCAATCAACTTCGCTGTACAAATCGAGCCCTCAGCCCGCGTCAGGTGGATGTCGATCGGGTGCACGTCTCCGACGACCAATTCCATCGGGCGCATGCCTTCGATGGAGCGCCGGCCGCGGGCGGCTGTCCTCGTAGGCTTTGCGGTTCGTTCGGAACTGGTGGACTTCCGGTAATGCAGCTCTTGCGAAACGAGCGTCCACGGGATCGAACAAGCTTGCTCGAAACTCGCAAAATCGCTGGTGCGGAACCCCCATGACCGGGTGGTCTCTACCAGGAAGTTACGGGCTAATAGCTTGACGTGTCCCCAAGCTGCGCCGGCTGCCAAAAGCCCTCGGATTTCCTGTTTTAGGTCCTCTGCAATTTTGGCCTTTGTGCTAGGGTCGAAGGGTACCAAAGCATCCCACTGCCGACTGATGACTACGCGTTTCTTGCCTTTATCGGCTCGGCCATGCCGGCCTCGGCATGCAATCGGCTTCGGACCTTTTCGAACCGTCGTTTCAATGGGCTTCAACCGGAGTTGCAACTCGGGTGGGAGTGAAGCCAAATTGACGAGATAATGCTTGCCCGCGTTGCCACCCTTACCCTGAACAACGCGCACCTCCAGGGCGTGCCCTCGCCAGTCGCCACGCTGACAGGCCTTCCAAACTGCCTGCCGCGAGATTCCTGCCGACTTGGCGAGCAGGTTGAGTGGGACGAACTCTTTCTTCGACATCGTGCGCTAGTCCCTAGCGGCGGAACGGAAACCACCGGGTAGCAACTGGAGTTATCTCTGTCGTGACAGCCAAACCTTGGATCTCCACGCAGCCTCAGGAGGCCGTATGTCAGCCATTGGCCGCAGTTCGTTTCGCGAGGGTATGGAAGAGTGACCGGTGGGGAGAGCTGGGCCTGGCCGATAGGGGTGCGGCGTTGGTTTACCAATCCTGGGGTCTTGGGTTGACCAATCCGCTGCCAACCGTAAGCGGGTTTACCAACAACGGCGGCCAGGTTCGATGCAAATCCAACCACTTGATGCCAGTCCAGAATTAAATGTCATTGAGGCCATTGGTAAACCTGATCTTAGGATCAGAAACTCCTACCTCGGCCTGAAAATGCTCTTGTTTTCAATCACATAGGCCACACACACGCAAGCCATAATTCCGGACTGGTAAACCCCACGAAATGCCAAATAATTCCGGACATCACACCATGTCACATATTTGTGCGATTCTCGAGCACAAATGAGGAACATAGCCTCCGCCATTGAGCGACTGGGACTATCGGCCAACGTCAGAAGGGAAGCGCATTTGAACCTTGAGCCAGGATCCTCTTCGTCCTCATGCTCGTGCTGCCGCATTGGCGACCACAAAGACTGCGTAGAGTGACTGGCGCGCGGTGATGAACAGGCGGTTGCGCTTGGCGCCGCCGAAGGTCAGGTTCGCCACCGTCTCTGGGATGCGGATCTTGCCGATCAGCGTGCCGTCGGGATCGAGGCAGTGGATGCCGTCGCCAGCGCCCGCCCAGATGCGGCCCGCTGTGTCCACGCGGAACCCGTCGAACAGGCCGGCCGTGCAAGTTGCGAAAACGCCGAGTTCCCCGAGCGTCGCATCTTCGACGGCGAACTTGCGGATGTGCCGCGGCCCGTCCTTCTGGTGCGTGATGCCGGTGTCGCCGACATAGAGGATGGCCTCGTCCGGCGAGAAGGCGAGACCGTTTGGCTTGGCCATCGTCGAGACGACCCGCGCCACCTCGCCCGTTAGGGGGTCGGCGCGGTAGACGTGGCAGCCCTCGATCTCCTGCTCGGAGCGGTCGCCCTCATAGTCGGTCGCGATGCCATAGGGCGGATCGGAAAACCACACAGTGCCGTCCGAGCGCACCACCACGTCGTTTGGCGAGTTCAGCCGCTTGCCTTCGAAACGGTCGGCGATCACCGTGATCGATCCGTCATGCTCGGTGCGGGTGACGCGTCGCGCGCGATGCTCGCAGGTGACCAGCCGCCCTTCCGTGTCGACTGTGTTGCCGTTGGCGTTGCTGGAGGGCGCACGAAACACTGAGACCACGCCGTTGGTATCGTCGTATCGCATGATGCGGTCGTTCGGGATGTCCGAGAAAACCAGATACCGCCCGGCCGCGAACCATGCCGGACCTTCCAGCCAGCGCCCGCCCGTCCACAGCCGCTCGACCGCCACATGGCCGACGAAACAGCTCTCGAACCGCTCGTCGAGAACCTCGAAGCCAGTGCCCTCTATGTCTCCGAACATGCCTCATCCTCTGCGAAACCGGAGCTATCGATAGCCTTCGGGGCGAGCCATTTTCAAGACTTGACCCGCAAAAATGTTAGCGATAACATCAGTGCCAATTCAGATCCGTTTGTTTGGCTTGGGAGGGCCATGGATGCGGCCCAAGCTCATAGAATTCATCGACATCTCCAAGCGCTTCGGGGGCACGCTGGCGTTGAAGTCGGTCTCGCTCGACATCCACGAGGGTGAGATCGTTGCGCTGCTGGGCGAGAACGGCGCCGGCAAATCGACTCTTATCAAGACGTTGGCCGGCATCTACAAGCGCGACCAGGGCGCGATCCGCTTTCGCGGCGAGGACTATCATCACCGCCCGCCTCGCCCCAACCTGCCGCAAAAGGTCGCCTTCATCCATCAGGATCTCGGCCTCATCGAATGGATGACGGTGGCCGAGAATGTCGGCATGGCGCAGGGTTTCTCGCGCCGCTCGGGCCTGATCGACTGGCGCGACACCGAGCGTCGTGCCGAGAGCGCCCTGGCCCTGGTCGGCTGCGCCTTCGATCCGGCGACGCGCGTCCAGGATCTTTCGCGCACCGAGAAATCGCTGGTTGCCATCGCCCGCGCGCTCGCTACCGAAGCCGACGTGCTGGTGCTCGACGAGCCGACGGCAAGCTTGCCCGCGGATGAGGTCGAACGCCTGTTCCAGGCACTGCGACCGTTGCGCGAGCGCGGCGTCGGCATGATCTATGTCTCGCACCGCCTGGATGAAGTGTTCCGCATTGCCGATCGGGTCGCCGTCATGCGGGACGGCCGCATGGTGGCGGTCAAGCCGGTCGCCGAGACGACGCCGCAGGAACTGGTCGATCTCATCGTCGGCCGCCCGGCGCACCAGATGTTCGCCAAGTCGCGCTGGCAGGACGGACCCGAGCGGCTGAAGGTCGAGGATTTGCGCTGCGGCAATGTCGGACCGGTCCACTTCGAGGCGCGGTCTGGCGAACTTCTGGGACTGGTTGGCCTGCGTGGTGCTGGACAGGAGGCCGTCGGCCGCGCGCTGTTTGGCGCCGAGCCTTTCGACGGCACTGTATTACTCGACGGCAAACGCCTCGACCTGTCCTCGGTCGGTGCGGCCCTTGCCGCCGGTGTCGGCTTGATTGCGCGCGACCGCACCGAGGAGTCGGTAGCGCTGTCGCTGTCCGTGCGCGAAAACATGTATCTCAATCCGTCCGCCGTCGGCCGCGGGCTTTTCTCCTTCATGACGCCGGCGCGGGAAAGCGAACTGACGCAGGAGCTCGGTACCCGGCTCGGGCTGCGGCCGAACGACCCGCACCTGCCGATCGAGGCGCTTTCCGGCGGTAACCAGCAGAAGGTGGTCGTCGGCCGCTGGCTGGCGACGGGTCGCAAGCTGCTGATCGCCGAGGATCCGACGGCGGGTGTCGATGTCGGCGCCAAGGCCGAAATCTATCGGCTGATCGCGGCAGCTGTCGAAGCCGGACTGGCGGTCGTCGTCGTTTCCACCGATTTCGAGGAAGTAGCGCATATCTGCCATCGCGCGCTCGTCTTCTCGCACAACCGCATCGTGCGCGAACTGGCCGGCGATGCCTTGACGACTGCTACGCTTATCCATGCCGCCTCCGTGTCCGAAGCCGCCTGAGGAGTATCCATGAACTCGATCAAATCGACGGCGCTGGAGCCGACCCGCTCGGAACTCTCAGGGCTCAGCCTTGGCCAGAAGGCGGCGCGCTACCTGCCGGTCTACGGCCTGCCGATCCTGACGCTGCTGCTCATCCTGCTGTTCTCGCTGCTCCTGCCGCGCACCTTCCCGACGCTGCTGAATTTGCGTTCCATCGTCTCCGACAAGGCGATCATCGCCTTGCTGTCGCTGGCGGCGATGATCCCCATGGCCTCGGGCCGCATCGACCTGACGGTCGGCTACGGCATCGTGCTCTGGCATATCCTGGCCATCAGCCTGCAGACCGCCTTCGGCATCCCCTGGCCGATCGCGGTGCTGATCGTCCTGCTGCTCGGCGTCGTGACCGGCTTCATCAACGGCCTGCTGGTCGAGGTGGCACGCATCGATTCCTTCATCGCCACGCTCGGCACCGGCACCGTGCTCTATGCACTCGCCATGTGGTACACGGGCGGCCGGCAGGTTGTCGGCGTGCTTCCCGAAGGCTTCCTCGCCCTCAACGGGACGATGCTGTTCGGCCTGCCGATCACTGGCTACTACGTGATCGTCCTGGCACTGGTGATGTGGCTTGTGCTCGAATACATGCCGATCGGCCGCTACCTCTACGCTATCGGTGCCAATCCCAAGGCTGCAGCGCTCAACGGCATACCGGTGCAGAAATTCGTCATGGGCGCGTTCGTCGCCTCGGGCGCGCTGACGGCGCTTGGCGGCGTGCTGCTCGCCTCCAAGCTCCGCATCGGGCAGGCCAGCGTCGGCCTTGAATATCTGTTGCCGGCGCTGGTCGGCGCCTTCCTGGGATCGACCACCATCAAACCCGGCCGCGTCAATGTCTGGGGCACGATCATCGGCGTCGTCATCCTCGCCGCCGGCATTTCCGGCATCCAGCAGTTCGGTGGCTCGTTCTGGGTCGAGCCGCTCTTCAACGGCGTCACCTTGCTCGTGGCGATCGGCATCGCCGGCTACGCGCAGCGCCGCCGCGGCGCTGTCGTGCCGCCGCCATCCACCGGCCAATCACCCGCGCACCAACCAACAAAGAAAACCGACAATGCTTAATGGGAGAAGAAACATGCATCGCAGAACAGTCCTTCAGCTCGGCGTCGCCTGCCTGGCGCTCAGTATCGCCTCGACCGCCCGGGCCGACCCGATGGCCGACGCCAAGGCAGTGGTCGGCAAATATGCCAGTAAGGTCGACAAATGGGATGGCCCGACGACCGGACCGAAGGGCGCGGCCGGCAAGACGATCGTGGTGCTTGGCGCCGACATGAAGAACGGCGGCATCCTTGGCGTCACCAAGGGCGTCGAGGAAGCAGCGGCAGCCCTCGGCTGGACCGTCAAGACACTTGACGGCGCCGGCTCCATCGGCGGCCGCACCGCGGCCTTCGGCCAAGCGCTGGCGCTCAATCCCGACGGCATTATTATCAACGGGTTCGATGCCGTCGAGCAGAAGCCGGCGCTGGAGCAGGCCAGGGCGGCCAAGATTCCGATGGCGGCATGGCATGCGGCGCCGACGGTCGGTCCGATCGACGATCTCGGCATCATCGCCAACGTCTCGACCGATCCGATGGAAGTGTCGAAGGCTGCCGCCGACTGGGCTTTTGTCGACGCCAAGGGCAAGCCCGGCGTCATCATCTTCACCGACTCGACCTACCAGATCGCCATCGCCAAGGCCGACCGCATGAAGAAGGAAATCGAGGATCTCGGCGGCACAGTGCTCGAATATGTCGACACGCCAATCGCCGAGACCTCGCAACGCATGCCGCAGCTCACCACCTCGCTGCTGCAGAAATACGGCGACCAGTGGACTCACTCATTGGCGATCAACGACCTCTATTTCGACTTCATGGGACCGTCACTGGCGGCGGCCGGAAAGTCCGGCACCGACGCGCCGATCAACGTGGCGGCAGGCGACGGTTCCGAATCGGCTTACCAGCGCATCCGCTCCGGCCAGTTCCAGAAGGTGACGGTTGCCGAACCCCTGAACCTGCAAGGTTGGCAGCTCGTCGATGAGCTCAACCGCGCCATGGCCGGCGATAAATGGTCCGGCTACATCTCGCCGCTGCATGTTGTGACGTCGGACAATGTCGAATTCGACGGCGGGCCGGATAACCGGTTCGATCCGGGCAACGGCTACCGCGACCAGTACAAGAAGATCTGGGGCAAATAGGCGCCGACGAGTACCTCTGCCAACGGGCAGGACGGTCAACGGCCGGCGGGAAAACCGCCGGCCGTTCTGTTTTGCCCAGTCTCAGGCCGTATGACGCGCGATCACCTTCGGCGTCATGCCGACGACCACCCGGTCGTCAGGCGCCCGGCGCCCGTTGAGCAGGTCGAGCACGAGTTCGGCGACACGGATGCCGATCTCATGCGCCTCGACATCGATCGTGGTGATCGAAGGCACCGACTGTTCGGCGAGGTCATAGGCGCCGAAACCGGCAATCGCGACGTCGTCGGGAACGCGGATGCCGCGCCTCACGCATTCCATCAGCGCGCCGAAAGCCGAAAGATCCGACACGCACATCACGGCTTGCGTGTCCGGCCAGCGCGAGATCATCTCGACCATGGCGGTGGCGCCCTCGCGCATCGATATCGGCGGCACGCCGGAGGCAATGATGCGCGAGCCATCGAGGCCGCGTTCCTGCAGGGCCGCGACGAAGCCGCGCCGGCGATCGAGGCCACGCGTGTCGCGCGACGTGTCGCCGCCGATGAAGCCGAGCCTCGAGTAGCCACGCTGAATGAAATGATCGACCATCAGCCGTCCGGCCGCGGCGTTGGAGAAGCCGACGACGTGACCGATCGGATCGTCCGGCAGGTCCCAGGTCTCCACCACCGGCACGCCGGCATTCTCCAGCATCTTGCGGCAGCGCGGCGTGTGCCGGCCGCCGGCGACGATGATTGCTTCCGGCCGCCGCCTCAGCAGTTGGCCGACCAGGCGCTCCTCCTCCTCGACATTGTAGTCGGTGAAGCCAAGCAGGATCTCCAGCCCGCTGTCACGCAGGCCCTCGGTCATGCCGCGCACCGTGTCGGCGAAGTTGGCGTTGTTGATCGAAGGGATCGTCACCGCGACGAAACCGGAGCGGCGCGACGACAGGTTGGCGGCGATACTGTCGAAGACATAGCCGAGCTCTTCCGCCGCCTGCAGGATGCGGTCGCGCGTGTCGGTGCTCACCGACGCGTCGCTCTTGAAGGCGCGCGACACCGTCATCGTCGAGACGTTGGCGCGATGCGCGACGTCGGCCATGGTTGGGCGTTTGGGCGGAGGCTGCATCGCCGTACGTTATCGATATCACTGCGGAATGCAACGCGCCGCGATGCTTATGAAAAGGCGATCTGAACCTTCATCGCCCGGCTGCGGTCATTGGCAAGTTCGAAGCCGGACAAGGCCTCGTCGCAGGCCACGGTGTGGGTGATCAGCGGCTTGACGTCGATCAGTCCCTTGCGCATCAGCTCGACCCCGACGGCGAATTCGGGGTGGAAGCGGAACGACCCGTTGATGGACAGTTCCTTGGCGGTGACCACCGACATAGGCAATGCCATCTCCGCACCACCAAGGCCGAGCTGAACGATCGTGCCGCGCGGCCGCAGCGCCGCGATGCCTTGCGCCAGCGCCGCCGCCGCCCCCGAGCATTCATAGAGGATGTCGAACGTCCCCTTGTCGGCGAGATAGGGCGCCAGCCCTTCCGGATCGGTTTTTGTGTTGATGGTCTTGTCGGCGCCGGCGCGCATTGCCATCGCCAGGGTGAAATCGGTGATGTCGACCGCGACGATCTCGGCAGCGCCCGCCCGCCGCGCGCTGAGGATCGACAAGAGGCCGATCGGTCCGCAGCCGGTCACCAGCACGCGCTTGCCGAGTATTTCGCCGGCCCGGCGTGTGGCGTGGAGACAAACCGCCAGCGGTTCGGCCATCGCCGCCTCGCCGGCGCTCAATCCGTCGGCCGGGACGCATTGCAGCGCGTCCGCCACTAGCATTTCGCGGAACGCACCCTGGATGTGCGGAAACGGCATGGCGCTGCCGTAGAAGCGCATGTTGAGGCACTGGTTGTGCATCCCTTCGCGGCAGTAGCGGCAGCTGTAGCAGGGCCGCGACGGCGACACCGCGACCAGTTGGCCGGGCTTGAGCCCGCTGACGCCAGAACCCAGCTTTTCGATGACGCCGGACACCTCGTGGCCGAGAATCATCGGCTCCTTCAGGCGCACCGTTCCGAAGCCGCCATGATTGTAGTAGTGCAGATCGCTGCCGCAGATGCCGCCGGCGGCGAGACGCACCAGCACCTGGCCCGGGCCCGGCGCCTCGACCGGACGGTCCTCGATGCGCAGGTCCTTGGCGGCGTGGATGACGATCGACTTCATGGTCAGCGAACTCCTCGGGCAATTCCAGGAACAATGTGCAGCGGTTTTCCGTCCGAATCTGCGTGAGACAAGCCTAGAGCACCGGCGTGAGCAATGGCTGGCCGGCGAAATGGGCGGCAAGATTGTCGCGCACCAGTTTGCCCATCGCCTTGCGCGTTTCGATGGTGCCCGACGCATGGTGCGGCTGCAGCAGCACATTGTCGAGCGCCAGGAAGCGCGGATTGAGCTTCGGCTCGCCTTCGAACACGTCGAGCGCGGCGGAGCCGAGCACCTTCGTCTCGAGCGCATCGAGCAACGCGTCCTCGTCGATGTTGGAGGCGCGCGAGATGTTGATCAGCATGCCGTCCTCGCCGAGCGCCGCGAGCACATCCTTGTTGACGATGTGGCGCGTCGCGGCCGATGCGGCAAGCGTCACGAACAGGAAATCCGAACGCCTGGCCAGTGCGTCCGGATCGGCGACGAATTCCCAATCCGGGGCGAAATCCTTCGGCGCGACGTCGCTGTAGGCAATGTCCATGTCGAAGCCGGCGAGACGCTTGGCTACCTCGTAGCCGATGCGGCCGAGTCCAAGCACGCCGGCCCGCCGGCCCCAGACGCGGCGCTTGAGCGGGTAGAGCCCCTTCGCCGCCCAGCTGCCGTCGCGCACCCACCGTTCGGCACCGATCATGCCGCGCGACTGGCACAGCATCATGGCGATGCCGAGATCGGCGACGTCGTTGGTCAGCACGTCCGGCGTGTTGGTGACCCGCACGCCTCGCTCCCGGCATGCCGCGAGATCGACCGCATCGAAACCGACGCCGTAGACGGAAACAACCTCAAGCGAAGGGCACGCCTCGATCATGGCGCGGTTCGCGCCGAGTTCGCCGCGCGTGGCTATGCCGCGCACTTGCGGCCCGATCCCGGCGAGGAAAGCCTGCTTGTCGTCGGCCGCGAAATAGCGGTGCACCGTGAAGGCTTCGTTGAGCGGCTCCTCGTCCCATGCCGGATAGGGTCCAACCTGAAGGATGTGAGGCCGCTGCATCGCTATTCTCTCCACTTGACTTGACAGATGATGTTATCGATAACATAAGACGCTCAGCGACGAGAGGCAATCGGAAAATGTCATCCAATCTGTTCAATCTCGGCGGGCGCACCGCGCTCGTGACCGGCTCCTCTCAGGGCATCGGATTTGCTTTGGCCAAAGGGCTGGCCGAGGCCGGCGCCAGAGTGGTGCTCAACGGCCGTGACGAGGCGAAGCTCACGGTTGCGGCTGGGCAGATTCCAGGCGCTGCGACGCTTGCCTTCGACGCGACCGACCACGACGCCGTCAGGGCCGCAATCGACGCCTTCGAGCAAGCCAGCGAGCCGATCGACGTTCTCGTCAACAATGCCGGCATGCAGTTCCGCACGCCGCTGGAGGATTTTCCCGCCGATGCGTTCGAACGCCTGCTGCAGACCAATGTCGCCAGCGTCTTCCATGTCGGCCAGGCGGTGGCCCGGCACATGATCAAGCGCGGTCGCGGCAAGATCATCAACATCGCCAGCGTGCAGACCGCGCTCGCCCGGCCGAGCATCGCGCCCTACACGGCGACCAAGGGCGCCGTCGGCAATTTGACCAAGGGCATGGCGACCGACTGGGCCAGGCACGGCCTGCAATGCAATGCGATCGCGCCCGGCTATTTCGACACGCCGCTCAACGCGGCACTCGTCGCCGACCCGGCCTTCAGCGCATGGCTCGAAAAGCGCACCCCGGCCGGCCGCTGGGGCAAGGTCGAGGAGCTGGTCGGCGCCTGCGTCTTCCTGGCCTCCGACGCATCATCCTTTGTCAACGGACACATTCTCTATGTCGATGGCGGCATCACAGCTTCGATCTGACGGGCCGCCGCGCATGGTGGTCATGGGCGTTACCGGTTCGGGCAAGACGACGATCGGCGTGGCGCTGGCCCGCGCTATTTCCGCGACATTCGTGGACGGTGACCAACTCCACCCTGAGGCCAACATCGCCAAGATGAGCGCCGGCATTCCGCTGGACGATGCCGACCGGTGGCCATGGCTGTCCAAGGTGGGCGAAACGCTGCGGCTAGGGCCCGCGCCGGTCATCGTCGGCTGCTCGGCGCTGAAGCGCGCCTATCGCGATTTCATCGCCGAGCAGGCGGGCGCGCCGGTGCTGTTCATCCATCTCGACGGCTCGCGCGAGCTGATCTCGAAGCGCATGCATGAGCGCACCGGCCACTTCATGCCGGCCAGCCTGCTCGACAGCCAGTTCGCGACACTGGAAGTGCCGGGCAAGGACGAGAATGCGATCGCCGTGCCGATCGACGCGCCGCTCGACGAGATTGTTGCGGACATAACAGCGAAATTCGGGGAGCGACCATCATGACCAACGCAGTCGCCTTGATCGGCGCCGGCGCCATGGGCGGGGCAATCGGCGAACGCCTGCTCGCCACCGGCAACCGCCTTTTCGTGTTCGATCTCGACAAGGCCAAGGTTGAGGTGCTGCTCACCAAAGGCGCGACCGCCATGGCGAGCGCGGCCGAGGCCGCCGGCGCGTCCGACTACGTGATCCTTAGCCTTAATTCGGCGGCGATCGTGCGCCGCGCCGTGTTCGGCGATGCCGGCGTGGCGGCTGGGGCGAAGCCCGGTACGCTGATCATCGACATGTCGTCCATCGACCCCGACGCGACGCGCCAACTCGCCGCTGACGTCAGCGAGAAGGGTTTACGCTGGGTCGACAGTCCGCTGTCTGGCGGCGCGCCCAAGGCGCTGACCGGAGAATTGACGCTGATGGCCGGCGGCGAAGCCGAGGACGTGGCCGACGCCTACAAGGTGCTGCGCCACGTCGCCACCAATTACACGCATATGGGCCCGGCCGGAGCGGGGCAGACGACCAAGCTGATCAATCAGGTGCTGTGCGCGCTGAACTTCATGGCTGTCGCCGAAGCGACCAAGCTGGCGCTCGACGCCGGCGTCGACGCGCTCAAGATCCCGCAGGCGCTGAAAGGCGGCCGCGCCGACAGCGCCATCCTGCAGGAATACCTGCCGCGCTTCGCCACCCGCGACTACCGGCGAACCGGCCGCATCGACAACATGGTGAAGGACCTCAACGCCGCCCAGGACCTGGCGCGGCGCACGCACACCGCAATGCCGCTGACGGCCGTCTGCGCCGAGGTGCACCGGCTATTGACGGCCGCAGGGCTGGGCGGCGAGGACCAGGCGGCACTGATGGAATTTTTCCAACGCAAGGATGAGGAACCGAGCAGATGATCACGCGCTATGCGTTCTTTGAAGGCAAAGTGAAGGAAGGTCAGATCGAAGCGTTCCGCAAGGACGTGATTGAGACGGTTCTGCCGAAGTGGAAGGCTTTCCCGGGCGCGCTCGACGTTCGAGTCAGCTTCGCGGAAAAACGCGACGATGGTGCGCCTGAATTTCCGATGATCCTGGCGATCAACTACCCAGATATGGCGGCCGTCGACGCGGCTTTGGCCAGCCCCGCACGCGCTGAATCGCGTGCCGCGACAGAGGCTGTGTTGTCCAGGTACTTCGAGGGTCGCATTCACCACCACGTCACCATCGCCAACGAGTTTTCATTGGCCGGAGATTGACGAATCTTAGGACATGTATCTGGCCCACTGCACTTCCCATTCATCGTTCTGCTCGAGCAGGATTGTGCCGACGAGGCGCACGATCGCATCGTCGTTCGGGAAGATTCCGACGACCTCGGTGCGCTGCTTGATCTCGCCGTTGAGACGCTGTGGCGTCCGGAATTATCTGTCGCAGTCCGGAATTTAGTCAAGGCGTCGCTGTCGCGCGCAAGTGCCTACGCTGAGATTCTGACGTCATCTGTCTCAAGGGGTTGTGGGGGAAGTACAGAGCCGTATCTTGGCCGATAAGGCTGCTGCTTTGGTTTACCAATCCTGGGGTTTGGGTTGACCAATTGGTTGCCGACCGCAAGCGGGTTTACCAATAAGGGCGGTTATATTCTATGCGAATCCAATCACTTAATGCCAATCCAGAATTAACTGTCATTGGGGCCATTGGCAAACTCGATGTTAGGGTCGGAACCCCCCTACCCTCAGCCAGAAAAACTCTTCTTTTCAATCACATAGTTCACCCGCCGCCGACCCATATTTCCGGACTGGTAAACCCCGTGAAATGCCAAATAATTCCGGACATCACACCAGTGTGCCGTCCGGAATTATCTGTCGCTGTCCGGAATTAAGCCGGGCTGCGGAGGTCGTCTGCGGCGGCGTTTCGGCGCTCGTGTAGAAGCCTGAGCACATCGCTGCCGCACGACATGCCGCGAAGCGTGGTCTCTATCCGGGGAAGACGAATGCTGCCGAAGCCGCTGGTCCCGGCAGCGCAATTCTGGAGGAGATGGCAAAGCGCGCGAAGGGAGGTGTTCTCACCGTAGATAACTATCGCTTCGTAGGCGTCGGCTCCCTCAACGTTGTGTTCCTCGCCGATCCTCACGCAGTCCTCCCGCGTCGGCTGCCCGATCTCGAAACGCATGCCGATACGGCTTTCGATCTGATCCACAGCGTGGGTATCACGCCTCGTGGCCGCTAACCGATGAGTATTGCCGGCGAGCAGTAAGGCGAAGCCGCAGCGCTCCTGAAGATGCAGCAGCTCCCGCAAAACAGTGGGTGTGAAGTTCTGATATTCGTCCACCAGTAACGGACGCGTCGGGCCGTATCGGGCGCCCAAAAAATTCATGCAATCCTTCGCAAGATCGTATGTGTGCTTGCTGTCGCTTTGGACGCCGTAGGCATCATGCAGCATCAGGAACATCGGCCTGATAGCCTTGGTATGCTGCGCAACCTCACAATAGGCAGCGCCGCTTTGCGCCGCTATCCAGTTGAGCGCTACAGTCTTTCCGACTCCGGCTTTGCCGACCGCGAGCACCGGATATCGCCTCTTGACCGCCGTATCGAATGCAGCCCGTACGGTGAACGCGGCGCGGGTTTCGATAAACGTCATCCGACGATCCTCTTCGCCAAGTCCATCTGAACGGCTATGCGCTCGTCTTGTTCGCGTCGGCGCTCTTCGGAGGTCGAAGCCCCCTTCGGCATTACGATCCGCGCCGGCCGCTTCGCCGGATGGTAAGAGACGATGCCGACAGGCTCGTTGGGGACCGTGTCAGGCTGGGCTTCGCCGCGTGCGATCAGGCGTGCAGCCACGTCGATATCAGGCGCTGACCGATCGAGATCACGCACCGCCTGCCGATGCACCCTTGCGCGTTCGGCTGATGCTTTTGCGCCGCGCTTGTCGAGCGGATGGAATTCGACATCGGGAGAGGCTATGCCGACTCGTTCACCATGCCGGTCAAGCAACAGCAACTCGGCCGGTGTGTGATAGGCCGGCACACGGACCCAAATCTTCTCGTACTGGTAAGCTTGCAATTCCGGGCATGTCCAATGACGGCCACCGACCGATATCGCACCCTGAACAACCGACCGCTCTTCGGTTCGCGCACATGCCGCGCGCACTTCATCGCGGCTCATCGCAGTCGGCGCCCATCCCGCCTCGACGTGTTTGCGGTATGTGGCTTCAGGTGAGAGACCTTTGAGCGCGCTCTTCTTGCCCTGTGCAGTGTAATTATAGGTGCGCACAAAGCCTTCTATGGCTGGCACCACATCTTCGAACGCGCCGAACGGAGCGACCGTCCTGCCGATCGCCTCCTGCTTCTTGCTCATTCGGTTGCCGCCGATGTGGCCGCGCGCCGTGCTGAAATAGCGCGTCTCCAAGTCACCGAATAAACGCTCAATCGGCTTTGCGGAGGCGTTGTAGGGCAAAGCATTGATGACGTGGGTTGATCGGGACGGGCCATGGAAGCCCGGCACGGTAAGCTGCATGGCATCGTCCAGAAAGGCGGCGAAGCCGAATTCTTTGCCGTTGTCGAAATAGAGCGACTGCGGCATGCCCCACGCTTCGATCATGGCTGCGAAGACTTCGATCACGTCGCGGTTTTGCACGCCGCCGCGCTTTTCGAAAAAGATCAGCCCGATCCAGAGGCGCTGCGTCGCCCAGTCTAAGAAGCCGATCAGTCTAGCAGTGGCGACTGTGCCGTCAGGACGAGTGAGGTGAATGTCCACAGGGTGAACATCGCCTACCACCAACTCCATCGGCTGCATGCCGGCGAGGGTGCGACGGATGCGCGGCCGGCGATCATCATAGGCCTTATGGTCGCGCTTAAACCGGTGGACGTTTCGGAAGTGGAGCTCCGCCGAGACGAGTTCGGTTGGGATAGAACAAGCGCGCTCCAGCACGTTGGGATCGCCGGGACGGAAGCCCCAGGCCCGAGTCGCGTCGATCAGGAACTTCTCGGCTTCTTGCAGGGTGTGGCCCCACGACATGCCTCCTTTGAGCAGGCCGCGGATTTCCTGTTTTAGGTCCTCCGCGATTTTCGCCTTGGTGGGGGCGTCGAACGGGACGAGCCTGTCCCACTTCCGGCTTATGACGACACGCTTCTTGCCCTTGTCCGATCGACCATGCCGTCCGACCTTCATGCCTTCGTCAAAGCGTGCGGCATGACGCTGTAGCGTCCGCAGGGAATAGCTGACCGCCCTACCCTCCAGTTCCGCGTTGACTTGTCTGCTCGCTCGGCCAGGGCGTCGGCGCGGGCAGTCGAGTTGGCTGGATGCTGAAGCGCTGGCCCCAGGTAATCGAGCCACCATGCGTGTTCTGCCGTCCTGTCGATGATTGATTTCGAGTGGTTTTCAAGGAGGGTTTGAGAGACCTCTAAACGGTGCTGGTATTCGAGCGGCAGAGACGTGGAATTCACCTGATATTGCTCTCCGGCGTTCCCGCCGCGCCGACCATTGACCTTCCGCACTTCGAGCGGATTCTTGCGCCAGTGACGCCGACGAAGAGCGCGATGAGCGACTTGTCGCCTAATGCCGACCAGCTCAGCAAACTCAACTGTAGACAGCCACTCACCCATAGCTAGCTACCTGGCGTCGACGCGGGGCAATTCCTGAGAATTTTGTGGGGATATGCTTACATCGCGAACGTGTAGGCTATTTGAAGATCGTCCGAGACCAACTCGCGGAGGCAATCTGCAATAGCGCTTGGTCGTGAGCTCGATGACCTCTCCGCTAGGGACTGGGCCAGTTGGATCGCTGATAACCGCCTCCGGATATTCCAGGAGATCGATGAGGCAGATCGCATCGACGAAACGATTAACGACCAATGTCTGGCGAGCCGTCTTGTCGGGTTGGTCATGCGCACCACAGACGGGAATCTGCTGACCGCAGCTGAACTGAAACGAATTCGCCGAAAGGTGCGAGCGCCACTCGCTCGATGAGGGTTACCAAAACCTGTCGCTGGGGGTTACCAATGCGCCTGTGGGGTGGCCTTAGGTTCCCAAACTTGGCCGTAATAAGCTCAATCAAAACAACTCCTTAAAGCCAGTCGGGAATTGATTGTCGTTGGGGCACATTGGTAACCTATTGTCCAAAGGGCATTGGTAACCTCTTCGGGCGAAAGCGGCGGGATATCATCCACTTAGCAGTCCGGCCAACGACAGATAATTCTGGACTCTCGCCCCTACCGACGACAGATAATTCGGGACGCCATACCAGTATGGCGTCGGGAATTATCTGTCGTTGTCGGGAATTAATCCGGACTTCGGAGAGGCCGGGTCCATTACGAAACGATCAATGATCTGTGTGTCTAGCCGCCGCCGCGGTCAGAAATCTGCGGGGTTTCACCGTCCCCGAGTGGGAGCGGTAGTCGCTCGTTGACGGTTACCAAACCTGTCGCTGGTGGGTTACCAATGCGCGTAACGGATGGCGTTGGGTTACCAATCGAGGCTACAATTAGCTAAATGAATGCAACGCCGACATGGGGTGCAGAGTTGCAGAGAAGCTGCGTAGAGCCGCCTGCGACAGTCATCGAAATTACCGGTGTTAACACCAAACATGCACGCGCCGTGGCAAAATTCATGGAGCCGGATATCATCAAGGCATGCCATGAAGGCTATGTGAACCAAGGCGGCTTCGCCTCGCCTGAGGAGTGCATTCGCCAGACGAAAGCGGACCTTCTCGGCGATGCAATTCGTGCGGAAGCAAATTGCAGTAAGGGCACCATCAATTTGGGGCATATGTCCTTCAAAATACCCCTTGAAAATAACTGCGCATCAGGCGGAATTTTTGCCGCACCAGCTTTCACAATGCTCCGCCCCAAATATCGGGGCAAGGTCGTTAAACCGTAAGGAAAGGCCATTGCGCGCACACCGAACTTTTCGAGCGCAAAAATTGCATTCTGATCGTTTGAACAACAAGTGTTCAGTTTGAAAACTGGAGCACGGGAACAGTCTTGTTTCGAAGCCCACCTCTTCTGGCAACACACCGACTCCTGCGCAGCTTGTCCTTGCAGCGCCCTTTCACGGCGGTAACAGGGGTTCGATTCCCCTTGGGCGTACCAGATAAATCAAGCACTTAGCTGTTACCTTTCGGCCCTGTCCAAGATTTGGCCAATATTCATCCAGAATCGCGCGTTTGCCGGCCGGTCCATGCGAAGACGCTAGATGCGCGTAGTGCTATTCTCTCGGCTACCAAAATGTCGCGTCCGCATAGGCCCATCGCCGCTTCGCTCTTGGTCTGATCCGCCGCCCACCTCAATGATTCCGACCAGTGCGCGAACAAACTGAACCATATCGTTTGCCGTGACTGCTGCCTCGTCAGGACTTTGCCCAATGTGCTCGGCGGCTGCGCAACATGACAGGCGGATGAGATCGTAGTGTGAATCCCTTTCATCCTCCGGAAACGCCGCTATTTTAAGGGCTCGGCGATAAATCAACCGCAGCAATTGTTCGAGAGCTGTTCCGACGACACTCATGCGTTTGCTCCGCATTGGTCGAGCGTTTTCCGGCGTCCAGAGCGCGCGTTGTAACGTCGATGAGGGAGGTGGTTTTCCCGTCCCGTGTGTGGAAGGGTGCGTCACAGCCGTTAACATATCGTTTCTTGCTAATATAAGACGCGTCGCAGAAGCCGCCCTGCAACTAGGCTGGGGCCACGTCTCCTCAGAAATTGTTCGTGTGTAGGACCAATGACGGGGCTTCGCGGGCCGATTCTACAATTGACGATGATCTTACGTAGCGTTAACTTCTTATTAGCTTTTGCTAACAAAGAGGGCTTCCAATGAAAACCGCTATCGTTTGCGCGGCGATTGTGCTTGCCGCGTCGAGCGCCGCTATGGCGCACGAGATGAAGAAGCCAACAGTCACTGCCGAAAAGACATGTGCAGGCATGTCGATCAAGGCGGCAGCAGCCGCCAAACTTGACTGCACCGCTACCGGAACCGCCAATTCACCACAGACGGACATGGGCAGTAATTCCAAGCCCCGCCTCGGCTATGAGACGAGCAGTCCCCAGGTGTTCTCTTTCGGGCTCTAGGGGTTGATGGTCGATTTTAGGGAGACGCTCACGCACGAGGCCGGCGAGTTGGCTTTCGCCGAGGAAAGGCGGGCCGGAGCACTACGGCGCAAGCTCGCGCTTCACGATGAAACGGGGGCAAAGCTAAAATCTGCCGTCGACTACGCTGCCTCTGCGGCTGCTCGCGTTCATAGATATCACCCCGTCATTGAGGAAACGCCGCAATGCCCGCGCTGCTGGATATTGCGAGCAAAGAAGGAGCCTTTGAGCAATCAAGTGAGCGGCGAAAAAAACGATTTGTTCAAGTGCCGCGAATGCGGGTACGAGATGCCCTTGGAGCCTTGAGGCCCTTGAGGCCCCGGAAGCCGAAGCGGCCGGGGCCAAAATTGATCAACAGATTTCGATTAATCTTCAAAGACCATTTCGCTGTCGACGCACACCTCCCGCTCATGGTCGCCACGCGCGCCGTCTGCCCAACAGGTTTGATTGTGGTGACGGTTCGGCGCGCCTAGCGTCGGTTCCTCGTTGCCGTCGTCCTCAGTGTCGCAGTCGTCCTGTTCCCGATCGTCGTAAGGGCTGCCCCTGCCATCATCAAAGCCCCTGACGGTCTGCGGGCCGAGCGCACACCAGCCAAGCCAAGGTTCGAGGTCGGCACCGTCTTCCAGATCGCAATCCACCTCCATCAGGTCGAGCGCCGTGATGAGGCTCATGGCGCGGTCGAGGAGATCGTTCAACTGCCTTTCGATCGCCTGCCGCCATGTCCGTGGATCGGTGCCGAGTGGCATACCCAGCGGCTTAAGAACGGCAACAGTCTTCAACAGTTCGCTCACGGTGATGCCGGCATTCATGGCGTCGTCCCCAGTGTCGCCTTGAATTGTGCGAAGACTTTATCGTGGTACCTCAAGCTGCGAATGTAAGCCAAGATATCAGCACGAGGCGCGCCGCTCTCTTGCATCCATACAATGTGGGTAAGCCACTCATGCATCTGCGCACGATAGGCGGCTGCGATATGTGGCGGCAGCGTGTCCAACAGGGCTTCGAGGCGCGCGAGTTTGGCATGAGCGCTTTCCCTGGTGGGCGGTGTGGGCGGTGTGATCAGAAGAGCCAGCGGTGCCGGCAATGCCGCTGTAGCGCCAGCTATGGCCGGCAGACAGGCAATGACGCCGAAGGCGGCGCGCCGTGAGAGGTGCGCGCTCATGACTGCACCTCGAAATAGGCCAACGCTGCGGTAAGGAGCGGGTCGACAATTCCGCTGCGTTCAAATGCCCTATTCTCTTCGGCAATCAGCTTCAGCGCTTCTATGGCGCTGCTGCGCGTCTTTGCTGGCTCATGCCATTTCTCAAGTGCCGCGAATGGCCGTTCGTATGTTATCGCGGCATAGGCGTCAGCCGCATCGTCGTCGTCTGGCGTGCTTGCATTGAAGGCAGCAAGGCCGGCGCGATAGGCACGGATGGAGTCGAGCAGCGGATCTTTGATCCGGATGGCAGTGGAAGCCGCAGTAGCGGCTCCCAGGGCCGGCAGAGAGGCAAGCCCGGCAAGGACGAGCCGGCGAGAAAATCGCCCGGTGATGATGTGCATTCCCTCGACAGCAGGCATAGCTTCGCTGGCCGCCGGAACATGGGTGTTCGGCATGGTGGTTGCCTCCAAATGGTGATATTTACACCATTAAAGGTAATGCCATAGCCGGTTTGCTGTCAACAACGTTTGGTGATAAAAACACCACATGAGACCAGTACAATGCCGTATGGGGCGCGCCGCCCTCAATTGGAGCACTCTCGACCTAGCCAAGGCGGCTGGCGTTGGGGGAAATACAGTCAATCGATTTGAGGCTGGACAGGACGCCCGCCTGAGCAGCGTGGACAAGATGCGCGCGGCACTCGAATCGGCCGGGGTCGAGTTCATTCCTGAGAATGGCGGCGGCGCTGGCGTGAGGCTTCGGAAGGCCTAAAGGCGCAAGTTCGCTTGCACGCGTGCTGGAGTTGCGCAAGTATTGGCGGATTGACTGGGGGAGCATAGTGCTGTGGTTGGGGAAAATTCCTGTGGTTTGCACTAGTGATTGTCGCTGGCGATGCAGAAGCTCAAACCCTTCAGGGCATCGAAAACTGTCGGCAGTTGGTAAACGGCGCGGACCGGCTGGCGTGCTACGACGGCCTAGGAACGAGCGCGCCATCAGTAGAAACAGGCCAAAAATCTGCGGCCCCCGTTACTCTCGCCAAAGCTCGATTCAACATCCAAGCCAAAAATTACGAACAGCAGATTTTCAACCCTCGGATTGAACTGCATATGTCATTTACCAATTCAACGGCCAAGAGAGTATCGGCCCTGGCTTTGGTAGTGTCCATCAAAGATGCGTTCGGCGATGTAGTCCTAAGCGGTGACAGTAAATTGGATGTCAACATCGGGCCGGGCGCGACCGAGACAAGCCCCACCTTCCTAATTTGGGAGGACAACCAGTTCCTTAACGACGATCCCTACAGCAAGATGGTTGGCCCGGTGGATGCGGGGACCGCAACGGCCGAGATCGCAATCAAGAAGGTGGTCTACCAAGACGGAACAGTTGAGTCCTACTAACCAAAAAGGGGGAGGGAAAACATGCCGCACATCGAGCGCATCGAGAAACGTAAGCGCGGTTTCTTCGGAATTATTTTCTGGTGGATGTTCCTGGCCTTCAACGCGCTGATGGGGCTCTGGATATTCTACGCCATCAAGATTTCCAGCGAGCACTACCAAGCCACAACAGATGCAGCCGGACAGGCTGGCACTGCGATCGGCGGGACACTTGCGGTTGGCATGCTGCTTTGGCTGTGGGTGTTCGGCGACATCATTCTCGGTTTGCTGGTCGCGCTTTCCCGAGGGAAGAAAATCACCATCGAGCGGACTGTCGCCTGATGACAACCAGATTGAGATACAGAGCCAACAGAATTTCACTGGCGCCGGCAGCTTTCCGAGCGGTGGGGGCCTGCTGTGGTTGCAGGCGGGGTTACGGCAAAAGGCAGTGACGCACACTTGGCGCCAATGACGGATTGAAGCGTCCAGTTCTTGCCCAATAAACGAGGCCTCTATTCTTTTCCCCCGCCTAATTTTGGTCAGTGCTTGCACTCCTGCCTTGATTGCGCGATTGCTCAGTTAGGGCAACAATTGGGGCGGGGCTGCGTGATACCGATGCGTCGGGTCATCGCGCACGGCGATGGCATGATCACAGACTTATTTCTCACAGCGGTCGCTGCGTTTTCTATTCTGATTCCACTCTACTTCATCCTCAAATGACAGGCGTCGGCTCCAGTTTCGCCGTGAACAAACCGGGGATTCACAGATTCGCGCACCGGGTATATGTTGCCAGGCATGGAACACGCTTTCGATGACATCGCCAGCGCCTTGAAAGCCCCTCAGACTGGCCAGGGAAGCCGCTACAGCGCGTTTGCTCTGAAGATGGCAGCGAACTTGGTCCTCGGCTTCGCTATCGGCCTGGGAATCGCCATAGGCCATGCTGTAGCGGGCTAGCGGCCCATATTTGCGCTATTGCTAATATTAGGCCATGATCCCTTTGCCGGGAGGGATCGCCGGCATGGCCCGGTTGCCGGCCTCCAACCCAAAACACCCCACGGCAGCCGGGTCGCCCGTTTATTACCGGCCGCCCTTAGCGTCCCCATAGAGGTTTTGCCCCATGCCCGACGTCTTGTTGGAATCGGGCGAGTAGATCAGCCCGACCGTCTTGCACTGGCAAACGTCGCATTTCAGCTTTGGCCTCAGATCCCACTCCATTGCGGGCATGTCCGGTCCAAATCGGTGGCGTAGCTTTTCGAGCGGTAGGGTCTTGCAGTGGTTGCAGGCCCCGTTCTGGCAAAAGGCAGTGACGCACATCTTGGCGTCTATCAGCGATTGAAGCGTCCAGTTCTTGCCTATCAAAGCACAGTGTCCCTATTTTTCCCGAAAGTCCTTCAGAGAGGCGTGACGTAGCTTCTCCTCGCCCTTCAGGAACCGCACGCGGCCGACCAGACCCGGCTTCAGCCATTCTGCCTTGTCGCTCTTAAGCCCCCTTGGAACAGGTCCGCCGACCTTCCCCTGCACGCGATCCCATAACGCTTGCCGTTTGTCAGCCTTGAAGGTGACAAAGGCGCCACCGGCATAACGGCCTTTGTCGGCCATCAGCACCATCGCGGGTTTCCCCGCCTCACGCTGCACGCCAATGATGTCCATTTCCTTTTCGGCATAGCACTTGATCTTGCGCCAGTTCATCGTCGGCCCGCTGCGGTATGTGCTGTCCTTGCGCTTTGAAACCATGCCCTCCAGGCCGGCTTGGTCGACAAGGTGATAGACGGCATCGCCGGTCCCAGGCATGGCTTCGCTGAACTGGATGCGGCCGCCGGTCGGGATCAATGCCTGGAGAATGTCGCGGCGGTCTTCCACCGGCATGTCACGCAAATCGTGACCATTGAGGTGCAGGAGGTCGAACGCCACCAGATAAAGGTCGCGCGACTGCGTGCGGCTGGTTACGGCTGATTGCATCGCATGGAAGTCAGACAGGCCAGCTTCGTTGATGGTGATCGCCTCGCCGTCAATGATGAAGTCTTTCGCTTCGATCGCCGCTGCTTCGCCGGCAAGCTGGATATATCGGCCGGTCCAGTCGTAGCCATTCTTGGTGATCAGCCGAATCCCGTCCTCATCCTTGATGACCTGGGTCCTGTACCCATCGAACTTGATTTCGTGGATCCACTCATCGCCTTGGGGCGGGGTATCGACCAGTTCGGGCTCCATCGGCTTAATGAACTTCAGACGCATGAACACACTCGCAAAACCTCGACTCAATTAGCTTTGTCTAAAATTGTTCCGAAGGGAGACGCCGACGCCGAAACAAAGCGACCGATCGCACGTTGCGAATCTCGCCACAGGAGGAACGTTAATGGCCGACGACAAGAGCAAGCGTGATGCCCGCGATCGGAACCGCGTATCGGGTGAAGAGGATTATGAGGTCGCCTATTTCGCCCGGAAATTCCAGCTCACCATGCCGGAGGTGCGAGACCTCATTGCGAAGCACGGCAACGACCGTGAGACGCTAGAGCGAGAGGCAAAAGCGCTTGGAAACCGCTGAGCCCGAGATATTCGAGCGGCTTCGCGCTCTGCCCTCGATGATGATCTCCGCCGAGGACTGTGACGAGGCCCTTGGCCTGATCAGGATGGCAATCGAGGCGACCTGTCCGGCTGGCGTGCTGGCTAGCCGAGAGATGGTCAATGCGCTCTATGGGCCGACCCCGATCCATGAGGCCGAGGCGCTGGCCAAAGCGATCATCGCCAACGGTGGAGAAGCTGACCAGCTAGACGAACCACCAAATGGCCGCCAGCACAATTGCTGCAGCGATGAGACCCGCCGATCCAGTCCTGGCATACCTGCGACGCGCCGCTTTGCGGGCTGCTGCTGGCGCATACGCGCTGTAAAGACGCTGGCCGTCTTCGGCGAAGCGGTCGCTGTTCGGGTAAGCTTTTTTGGGCTTCTGCCGTGGTCGAAGTATCCCCATGAAGGACGATGATAAACGAGATGCAGAACGCCCGCCACCCAGTGGGCCCGCCTCCTGGCAGTACGGGCAGGGAAGCGGGCCCGGCCAGGGGGGACATCCTGACCAGCAGCGGGGAGCTGCCACGTTTCGAACTTGCCGAGAAATACCAAGTTCCCACATGCGCACAAAATGCCCGCCGGCCGGAGCCAGCGGGCAGCTGACAGAAGTGGAGACCCGCCGGAGTAGCCGGCTGGCTCCCGAACCTTTGACTCTGACGTATGTTCCAGTGAGGCCCGCACCCCACCCCACTGTAGAGCGCGGGCCGGCCAGCGTCGCGAAAGACCCGGACGCGCCGCCGCCTAGGCCGGAACTTGCGACTGGTCGAGCTGTTCCCGACCCGAACACGAAAACCCGCCGGGCGTAGCCCTAGCGGGCTGCTTTGCATGGATCGGCTAGCCGGCCGACTTCGAGATGACGATCACCTGGGCCGCGATCCTCGATGTCCTACCGACGCTTCTTCGGCCCGCACGGAACGAAATAAACTCTATCCTGGATTCGCGCTGACCATCTCAGAATTTGTAGTTAATCTTGGCGACGACAGTGTTCTCGGTCTCGCGAGCGCTGAGCACGAAGGCCGGGCCTGCTAAGCTGCTGGCGCCATCTTTCGAGCCAAAATCGTAATAGTTCCATTCGACGCCAGCGGTCCAATGGTCACTGAAAGCGTAGTCAACGCCGAGGCCAGCAGTCCAACCTACCCGAGACCCACCCCCAAAGGATTGAAGCAAAAGCTGCGTCTCCGCGAACTTGTACTTGCTGAATGCAACGCCGCCATCGCCATAGATAAGCACCCGATCCATTGCGTACCCGAGGCGTCCGCGCACCGAACCCAGATAGTCCTGCTTGGTCTGGCAGACCGACCCTGGCGTAGCCGGACATTGACTATCGCCCTTTACCGAAGAGCCTGCGAAATCGCCCTCGATGCCTATGACGAATTGGTTGATCTGGTAGTTGTAACCGATCTGTCCGCCGTACACGGCTCCGGACCCGTTTGTATTGAAGGGAGCGAAGCTCCCCGGAGGGATTGCCGGCGACCATCGGCTGTCATTCCAGGCGCCTCCGACTTGTGCGCCGATATAGAAGCCGGTCCATGAGTACGGCATCGCGGCGACCGGCTCAACGAAGTCGGCAGCCAGGACTGGAGAAGAAGCTGCCAGAAACGCAACGGAACAGATGAGCGCGAGTTTCATGCCTTCGTCTCCAAATTCATCAACTTGTAGCTTTGCGCATTTTCTCAGGAAGAGTCTGCGCTACTTTTGCAACAGGGCGGATATTCTAGCGCTCGGTCGCGCATTGGATATCGTGCGTTTGCAGGCGCACGCTTTAGGCGTTGCTAGACGCAAAACTGCTGTGCGCCGCTTCAGGACCGATGAGGCAACGACCGCGACGCCGCGTCCTATCGATATGGGCGGCCGGGCGCCACAGTATCAAAAAACAGCAAGCACGCTGCGACCGATAGGACGTCGACTAGCAGTTCGTCCCCGGTCAATCCGAGAAAGTGGGCGAAATCACAAGCCAACACCAGCGCCATCGCACTTTACCGATCATAGAGTCCGGGAACACGTTGCATAGGTGAACCGTTAGAGGGCGCTAATGTTCCGATCTGGACTCCTACGCGGGAACCCGCCAAGAGTTGGGGCGCCGTTCATTCACGGCGGGTCGATCTAGCCCCGATTAACCAGAGTAGACATGCACCCTTGCACAAGGAATAACTTTAGGAGATGCTAATCCTTGGCCTTGGGAGGGCTCGGGGATGAAAATAAATACGTTGATGGCACTTGGTGCCATTGCCACGCTATGTGGCTGTCAGACCAGCAATCAATCTGACTACATGCAGAGCTGTTTGTCGCTTCCGTCTAGCAAGATGCGCCTGCGTTCTGCCTCCAGTGCTTCAGCCGCTGCTTCGGCGCCTTCGATGTCAATCTGCCCCAAGGCGGCCGTTAGATCCCCGACCGTATTTGCTTGGCGGCGCACCAAATTCAAGAAGGCTTTGAAGTCCATTTGTGAGGCTCCGGTTTCCGATGCACCGAATATACGATAAGCGGCGCAGCCAGTCATTTTGGGAAAACTGCAAACCTGCATCGGAAACTGCAAAACATGAACAGACCTGTTCACGGATGATTGGAGACATATTCGAAAAGCTCCGCCTTCTTGGTTTCGTATCTTCCACCAAACCTTGTCCCGATACGTCCGCCTTTGCACCACCTTGTGATCGTGCATTCAGACCTCCTTGCCAGATGGCCAGCTTGTTTCGGTGTCAGGATATCTGGCTGAAGAAGCCACTCGGCAGGGAATTGCGGCTCGAAATGGGGCGCAGGTTCCGGCTGCCGACAGGCTCCGGAAGAGCCGTGGCAGATATAGCGACGTAGGTCCGCCAGCGCGGCTTCTGCAGCTGCGACATAGGCTTCCAGTTGCGGATCGAGCGGTGTCATACACTCCTCCCCATCGCAAGCAGGGAACGAGGAACCAAAGCAGAATATGAGGGTTTCCTGATGGAAGGGATTCCAACGGACGCGAAACAATGCTTGAACTTTCGATCTGGAGCTTGCCAAGGCCAGGCTGAGCGTGAGCCAAGCTGAATCCGAGCTCAAACGTGTCGAGCGGATGCAGGACAAGCGCTACGGCGTGGGCATCGACCTTACCCTCTGTGACACGATACGAGGCGCGCACAGACGTGTCTGTGAAGCCAGAGAGCACCTGACGAAGATCAAGACCGGCAACATGGGCTGAGGTGGTGCTATGATCTACAATTCCGAATTTCACACTCCGACCAAATGCCCGACACAGATCGGGCAAAGAGGATATCGGCGCTTCGCCGACAGTTGGCGGAGCAAGCCGCACACACGGATGCATCGGCTCGGCTGGTCGAGAAAGCGGTTGCCAGGATGGCTGAGGCAAGCGGCTCTGGAGGCTTCGGACGGCGGCACATTCGCCGCTGGCTGGCATTTGGCAGCTGACCAACTCGGGGGCCGAGCCGGCGGTCGGGAAATTCCTTTGCGAACGTCCTGAAGAAGCGTAGCTTCACAGTGCGGGAGGGCGTCTGGGAGGAGCCCTTTATGTTCGAGGTGCGGAGCTTTGTCGCCAAGCTGGTGAAACGCGAGCGCGTAGCTGCTAAGCAGCACGTAAACTCGCCGATGGTGAAAACACTCGCCAATCGGCCGGTTCACATCAAACCCCGGCCCGCCAGGAACAGACCGGCTCCGCCTCAGCATCACGCAGCCAGCAACATGTAGGCTCGTCGGGGCCGCCGTCGCAGACAAGCTTTTGAGGGAGGACGAACGTGGCTGCCGAATACCAAGGAAACGATCTGACAGTCGCTATTGGCGACGACGAGGTGATCGAGTTGCAGCTCGATTCCGAAACGGCGGAAGATATTATTTCGGCGTTGATACAGTTCTTCCAATTAGGCCAGCGAGTTTCCTGACGCGAGCCGACGTTCGATCCTGGCTCCCTCTTTCTCCAAAGCCCTCTTGCGGCGCTGATGGCGGGTTGGGCCTTTGCGATTTGAGCCAGTCTCAGGTCTCGGTCTAAGGTCTCGGTCTTGGTCTTGGTGTGTGCACACCCTGTCACAGGGTGTAAAACTACCCCTACAGAGGGTGTGCACAGGGTCACTACAGGGTGTCTACAGGGTCTCATTGGCCACCCCGCATCAATCGAGTGCCCATCAGACGCGAAGTGGTTCCGATGGTCTCAGCCACCGATCTGGACATTCCAGCGGCCTTTGCGGCCTTGTCCGCTGCCTTCTGTGCTTCCCGTTCGATACGAGCCGCGTTGACCTCATCGAAGCCCGCGACGGCCTTCTCTCGCAACCGGTCGCTCTCGATTGCCTGGAGGCGGCGCCGTGTGCCTATGGCGTGGTCATCGTTGGTCGGCGGGTTATGCTTGAACCAGCGTTCTATGAGGATCACGTCGCGGTCGCGGTCGATCAACTCAACCTCGACCAGCTCGCGAAGTGCGCTCTCATACGCCGCATCAGTCCAGCCGAGATCCGCGCAAGCGTACCCAGGCGGGAGGTCGTAGACCCCGGCACTCGTCACATGGGCATTGGTGAGGAGATAGAGAAATCCCACCTTCGCCTCGTCCGGCAAGCTGATAAACCGCCGGGAGCGCCAGACGGCCGGCGCTACCTTGGTGAAGCTGCGGGCGCTCATTCGGCTGCCTCGCACCGAAGGCGCCGATGCTCTGCCTGATGGTCACGCCGGCAAAGCCAATCCACATCCATCGGCCGGTCATAGTCCGGATGATGTGCTTCGGCATCGAGATTGCCGCAGACCCTGCACGGCTCCTGAATGACCAGCCCCCGCTTCAAGGCACTCCGCAAGGACTGTTGAGCCCAGACTTTTTTCGGGTTGGCGCGCTTCCACCTCTCTTGCGGCGTAATGCGGTCGGCGTTAGACTTACGCGTCAACCTTCCTTTGCCGCCGTTCCCGACTGCAATCGGGGCGGCGGCCTCGTTTTCAAGAGGCGTCTGCATTGCTGATGCCTCCCTTCACGATCTTGAACAACGTCAACGCTTCGTCCGGTGTCAGTTTGAAGCGCTGCGCCAGCATCTCCCGCGTGGTCCAATGGGTCCGGCCTTCGCCAGCATAGGCGATGAACCAAGAGGCCTTTTCGATCATGTCATCGATGAAGGTCGTCAATGCGCCCTCGCCAAACGAAGGGCGTTGGCGAGGCGAATGGCCTCGATTGCCTGGGGTGCCGTGATGCCGAAGCGGCTGCGCAACTCAGGAACGGTTGCCGCGCCGGTCTTGCCGCCACCGGCGAGCCATTCGGCTGCGTGCTGGACTTGCTGGTCGGGATTGAGATCGAACTGCATTATGCGGCCTCCGCCTTGGCCGCGCCAAGTTCGCAGGCTTTGCGCCAATCCGCCGCCGCTTCCCTAGAGCTGCATGAGGGAGCCGGTGATTTGGCTAAAATAGCCCACCGAACTGTTGGGTGACGACCAGATGTCCACGGATTTTGTTGAACTTAATCGCTGGTTTGCTCCGATCCGCAGAGATCAGGAACTCAATCCTGAATACGGGGCGCATTGGGGCGCGCGGCTATGGGAGAAATCGCATCAGTTCCGGCCGATGAACGAAGCTTGCAAGAACGCCAAGATCCTCCGCGCAGGCGTTCATCCTGATCGACGAAATCGATGCCCACCTCCACCCGTCGTGGCGGCTGGCAGTGGTGGAAGCCTTGCGTGAGACATTCCCACTTGCACAGTTCCTGATGACAACCCACGACCCACTTCCGCTGCGCGGGTTGATCGAAGGCGAAGTAGTCATCCTCGACCGCGGCGAGAACGGAACCACTATCGAGCGACCTGCTGTCCTCGGATTGGACGGGATGAGCGTCGACCAGATCCTGACGTCCGACCTGTTCGGCCTGACCACGACGTTCGACATCACTACTGCCGACCGGCTGGCCCGGTACTATTCCCTCCTTGCGCGGCCGGTCCGTTCGGAAGCTGAAGACCAGGCGCTCGTCGCTGCTGAGGCTGCACTTCCGTCGGCAGTCCCGCTCGGCGACAATCCGCGCGAGAGGCTCATGTACAGGATCATCGACACCTATCTCTCTCGGTCATCCCGTTCCACACCTCATACATGACATCCATAATATCGGCCGTGATCGCAACGATGCTCTTGAACCCTGAACTAAGCTCATCGAGCGGTTGGGCTCGTCCATTCTCATCCACGATTAGTCGGTTGCCCGCGCCCAAGCTTGCCTTCGCCCTGCCTCGGAGTACGGCGTTGAGGGCGCGAGTCGCGTCGTTTAGTCGCTCGACATCGGGTTCGCCGTTCGCTCGTCTGAGGTGCTGGCGAAGTCCAAAGGCGCCGTTCACGAGCGCACGCTCCGAGAAGAGGCTCTGGATGCGGAGCTCGTACTCGCTGCCGCGATGGGTCAGCTCGCGCCGCGCCGCCATACGGTATGCACCGTATCCAAGCACCATCACAGGCACCTGCGCGTGGCCGTCGAACGCCGGCGACGAGGAGTTGAACGAAACGCGGTTTGTACGCTCTGTTCCCCAGAACTCGACGACGATCTCGCCCTCCTCCTCCCCTTCGGTGAGGCACCAGTTCGGCGTGACGTTGGCATCCAACGCACGTTCCGGACCGAGACAACCGAGTGCGGCGGCCTGCAGCACGGACGTCTTTCCAACGCCGTCGTCGCCGAGCACTACCACCGACCCGGCCGCTTTGACCTGCTCCTTGCCGCGCGGAGGAAACTCGAGGACGGCTTGGACAAGGCCTCGAAAATGCCTGACCGATACGCGGCGCACGTAGCGGCGCCGTCGGCGTCCTTCATCAGGCCGCCATCCATCGTCGATCAAGTCTGGGTCTTCAGGGCTGAAGGCGTTGGTGATTAGGTTGCCGAGAGTCCGCCTGTTCGTCGGCCGCCGCCGCATCCTCGCGCGTGCCAAGTAAGGCGGAAACCGTTCGAGGAGAGCGAGCCAGGCAGCACCGGAGTACGGGGCACGAGGCAGGAGCCTGTCGATCCGCGCCGACATAGGTTGGCGTGGCGATAGAAAGACCCGTAGCACCCCGCTACGCGCCTCGATAAGGGTCGGCCGGTTTAGGTCGAGGATGTCGATCGTCATCTCCCCACGCGACGTCTTGCCGATTAGGTTGCCCCGGTGATCGATGGAGAAGTGGTCTGCGGGAAGATCGGCACACGGGTCAATCAAGGTCTCGCGTTCGATGTTGCGGAGTTGTGCGACGGAGCGTCGGATGGGTCCGCGGGGGTCCGCGGGGAAGCGGTTGCGCTTCTCCCGCAAACAGTCCGGACATGCAAGATAGAGGTTCGCCCAGTCGAGCGCGAGCCAACAGTAGTGCTGGTAGTGCACCTCCCCATCGCCACCTTCCGCACCCTGCTGTGGTCGGAAATGGTCGATCTCGCCCCCCGTGGTCACTGGCGTCTCGCAGTATGCGCAGGCTCCTTCAAACAGGCGATCAAGCGAGCGACGAAGTTCTCGGTCTTCCAGCACCTCGAACGGCAGCTTGGGCGGTCGCTCGCCTCGATTTCCCTGACTGAGATATCGATCTACCCGGACACGATAGTCCTGCGCCAAAGTCGATCGCAGGGCGGCAGGACCTGCGACACGGCGTCTGTCGATATAGCGCAATCACCCCTCCCTCTTCTGTCCGACCAATAACGCCCGCTAAAGTCATATCTAATGCGATTGCGCCTCACGGACTGGAGCAAGGCCGTCCCATCGGGGCGGCGGTTCCTGACAGCCGAAAATTGATTGAGCATGCGACACAGCTGTTGGTTAGAGCAGCATCACTGATATGGCGAATTAACTCTTCATCGGATGGCGGTGTGCCGGCACGCAACTCGGGCAACTCGATGACAGCCGCATGCCTGCAGGAAGCAGCATCACCGACCTGAGCCGATATCATTCGCTGCGTCGCATTGGCTAGCTGCCATGTGAGCGGCAGGGACAATGCGGCATTCAGTTTGACGAGGGGAGACGGTGAGGAAAAATCGCCTGTGGTTCCCGCTGTCGAACCGTGCTGGGGGTTTAGAAGCGTCCTGATGCGATGGGTCGCCATGTCGGCCCTCGTGATCCTCGAGGCAAGGAGCGTGCGCACTGGCGAAAGCAGGTCACCAAATCCCTCGACTGCTCCCGGCCGCAGAACGCCTTCCGACGTGAGCGTGATCAAATGGACTTCGAAAGGGGGCACCTGCCCAATCGTGAGCTTTCCACCTAGCTGCTGAACCTGACGAAGCTCCATGATAAGGTCAAACGCCGTTTCATCGCCGGAGTTGTCAAGATAACCACCGTCGACCAGCCGGAACTCGGTTCTGCTGGTGATGAAGCGGGCCGCCGGCATGACCCACGGAAAACGGGCGCTCAGCCCCAGTGCGGTGCTAAGCTTAATGTCCTCGTCTGCACCCAACGCCTCCCATCCGTCATCGACGAGCTCGCCGTTAAAATAGCGCGTGTAGCGCGCTCTCTGATGGAGTGTGCCTGCCTCCAGCGGGCCGTCGATTGACATAAACGGTGCCACCACCACGCGCATACCGTTTTCGACCTGAGTCGTGTTCGCCAAGATTGCCGGCGCAGCACCATCTGGCCTCCAGAAACCCAAATAGGGTGCAGATAGCGGATTCTGGATGGCCGGCAGTACATCGCTCCATGCGCGCTCGAGTCCGGTGTCGAAGACGTCAGCCCTATCGTGGCGCGAAATCAACGCTGGAACTAACGTCGCCGGCAGATCGCTGAAGAGCATCGACGCCATCACTGGTGCGAGGAAATCGCGATCGAGAATCTGGCGCGTGGTTCGCTCGAACATGCCCGGGGCCATCGTACCAACGGCGCATTCGGCCCAGGGCCCGTTGGCGGCAAACGACTTCGCTAGCGCCGCAAAGACGCCCGCGCCGATTGAACCGCCGGAAACCGAACTTATTGCGAAGATGTGCTGGGAGAAGCTTGGGCAGCGATCCTGAACGCGAGCAAGGAATGTGGCGGCAAAGTCTGCGGCGTAGTGCCCGCCGCCTGCCGCGGAGATGATGAATACCGGATATGGACGTCCCGAACTCAGGAAATGATCGCGGTCACCGCGAGCCGAGAGCCAAGCATAGAGCGCTGCGGCAGTCGGTTGAACACCTGCGGCACCCTCGGGACGTCGCACCTTCGACGGAATATGGTTGTCGCTGACGTTCAACCACGAAAGGTAGACAGCGACGATCAGCAGGATGGAGAAAGCGGGAATATTCCAACGGTCGCGTAACCGAAAAAGGACGCTCAGGAACCCTCCTGTAACCAGCAAAAAGAAGAGCACTATGGCCATGCTGCCCAACAATACAGGGAGTCGGTACGGGGCAAGTGCAAACGCGACCCAACCTACTGAGCCCAAGCCGCATATCGGACCGAGGATCCGAACAAAACGCGGACGGAACGTTCGCCCGACGCACAGGAAAAGGGCTGCGACCAGCGCACCCAGAAATGCCACTAAGAGGGCGGCTAACACGAGGTTCGAGGGAAGGTCGGATATCGAATCGAAGATTGCGGAAAAGGCCCCATCGAGCGCGCCGGCAGGTTGCCCCGCGCCCATGACCTTTGTCCTCGATCCCGCTAGGAAAAGCCCGCTGGCGGCGCCCAGAAATGGTAGCAAAGCGATCACAGCCACCAACGCCGCTCTAAATCGACTGCCAGGTTGCGTGAGGGCCAAACCGAGTAGCGAAAGTCCGACCGCCAGGCTCAGCAGCGCCACAAGGGCGAATATCAACGGACCGACCTGGCCTTGTGTATCCAAAGCAAGAACCCGGTAAATCTCATGAGTCTGCTCGGGAAAAGTCAGGGCCGCGGCAGAAACGGCGGCAACCACTACCGGTGCTCTGGCTTCGCGAACAAGCCTCAGGCGGGTGGTGAGGCCGCCTTTCCATTGTAGAAACTTCGCTCTAAGTTGAGTACCAATTCCGTGCCTCAACTCTCTCCTTCCACTCATCCGCCTATTGTTCACACACGGACCTACTTTATGTCTGGGTTGGAAATTGCCTCGTCGTACTTGTCGATGGCGATCAGTTCGGACAGGTCGATCCAACCACGCATCGCGTCCTGGATGGCGCTGATGCGCTCAAGCTCGCCCTTCCAGTTGGGCGTGATCTTGAACTCATCCTCCGTGAACGGGATAACATCCTGCTTGAGGACGAAGCCGTAGGCACCGGCGGCGCTGCCTTGTTTGTTGACCACGATCTTCCAATAGGCGCGCGGTATCTGCACGCGGATACCGCCGTCGTCGTCTCGTCCGTTGAACCAACGATCCTTGGCGCCGAATATTGGACCCGCATAGATCACGACTTTCTCTTTGTCCTTGTCAGGGCCGGTCTGCTTCTGGACCAACACTTCGAGATCGCCCCAGTTATCCTCTCCCTTAGGGGCCTGATTGAAGGCACCGATCTGCGGTGAGCAGTTGGTGACGTGAAAAGTGTCGCCGTTGGCCATCTGGATGTCGTCGAAAGTGTCGCCCCAGCACACATCGTCGCGCCGCACGATGTGGCCCTTGTCGAATGCGCCTGCCTCCGACCCGGGCTTGTAGTAGTCCTTGGTGAAGAAAATGTCGGGGAGCTGGTGTCTGGCAGCGATCCGCGGATCAGTCACCCATTGCTCGTAGATCCTCTTGTCCGGAGGGAACCCGCAGAGCGTGTCCCGGTCAGTCGGCTTTTCGTCGACAGTTTTTGGCCGGTCGCGCCAGTCGACGTTGGACGCGGTAAAGAGCGCTATACGCCGCTCGGCGTGCATCCAGATCGAGAACTTGTTGTACTTCAGCTCGGTCCCACCACCATCGAGAAGCGGTGCCGCGATTGCTTCCCCCTGAGGCGTCAACTTGGGCATGGGGGCGCTCTTGCCCAGAAACTTGCGCTTGAAGCCCTGGCGGCTCGGCAGGTTGTCGAAGATCACCGGAATTTGGAATGTCGCCGCCTCGGTAGAGTCGACGAGCGGCTCGGCCTTGACGGTCGTTTTCTCTGGCGCCGTGACGACAGGCGCGACGTCACTAGGCGCGCCGACCAAACTCACCCTGAGGGCCAGCGGCAGGATAAGCCCGCCCAAACCATCGCTCACCGATCCGGCTGCGGAGACTGCAGGCTTTTGCGTCACTTCCTCGACCAATTTACCTTCCCTCCCATCCGAAATCGGCGCGCTGCTGTTGCCCTTTCTGGCGATGGCAGCGCTAAGCACGTCGCCGCCCGCCATTGCCGCCTCGACGACCGGTCGCCAACTCCCCGGTTGCGCCGCTGCCATCTCGGGTAGAATTGCACAGATGCGGCTGATGCGAATGCCGACGTTGAACTCCCAGACCACATCTGATTCATCGCGATCGTCGACGCTCGCGACATATTCACCGCTCTTGAGCAGGAATTGGCCCGCCTCGTTGCGCTTGATCCGGCCGCCAGAGTGAAGCGCCGCGATCTGAAAGCTGTCGTTGAATACTGGCGCACCTGACGAGCCATGAGCGGTGTCGGCAGTGTAGCGGATGACGAACTCCTCCTGGGACGCCGTGACGACCTTGTTCTCGCGGAGCGCTATTTGCATATAGTCGCCGTCGGGGTGCTGCACGATGGTGACGAACTTGCCCTCATACGTTTTGCCAGTGCCAGGGCTGAGCTTGAGGTAACCGCGCTCGCTCAGCGCAACCCCGTTGGTCGCCGTCGGAGAGAGAGCGACCACCGCAAAGTCGAGCTCCTTATCGTTGACGAAGAAACGGTCGGGTTCCATCGCAAAGGTCACGGTCGGATTGTCCCCGCCGGCTATGTCGTGCCAGTAGCCAAACTGTGCAAGGCCGCCAATCGCCGCTTCCGCGTTTGGAAGCACATGGTGATTGGTCATCAACAGGCCAGGTGCGACAAGGAATCCGGTTGCTTGCTCTCGGCCCCGCTCAGAGTCGATTTGCAACCGGGCAATACAGTTCATGATCAGATTGCAGCGAGGAATGAAGTTGGCATCGACAAGATCGAAATCTTCGATCATCGCCTCCATCTCGATCCGCGTGGGACGCTGTCCTTCGGACGATAAATTGCGGATGGCGACGATGGCTGGATCCGCTGCGGCCAGCTGCGCTCGCGCCGACTTGCTCACGGCAGCGACCGATTGTCGGCTGGAGATAGCCGGCGCACCGCTTTCCCAGCGCGCCTCCTTGACCTCGCGGATTTTCACAATACCCCCCTTCAAAAAAATACTTGCGCCGCCAAGTATTCAATGTCGCAGCTGTTGCTGTAACAAACAAGCGGCAGATTCTACAAAAGGTTGTCGGCTCACCTGACATTGTAGGCAGTCAATGAGCGCCAGAAGACGGACCGCCACTGCCGAGGCATCGCCACCAACTGTTTGTGGACTCACCAGCTTTGCCCAGTCGGGCCTCTGTCGCAGTGAATATTGAGTCAGTCGATGAACAGTCTGGTTTATGCCATCACTTGGTCGAGGCCGGATCATCCCTGCAGCATCGAGTGCAATATCGCCTGCATTTGCCCTTCCAGATCGAGCTCTCCCCGTGCCTCAACAGTCAACAGGTACCCATCCTTGGCCCGGCGATCGCGTCGGCTAGTAGCAGGATAGGAACAGATGCCAGCAATGCTTGCTCTTCAATTCGGTCTGCCCGTTGGCGGTCGTGCCACCTGCTGCCCACTTGATGAACGACCGCATGGAGTGCGTTGCAGCATTGCGGACCTCACCATATCCAACCCGCGTCCCTTTTACGAATCGAAGGAAGGAGCATATTTGGCCGAGGAATTCATACAGCTTGGCGGCCTTCAGGGGTCTGCCATCCAAGGATCGAAGCAGCGCCCGATGTGAAATCGTGGGTACCAGCGGAAGCCGGACACCCCCGCCGCCCAAGGCCAGGAAGTGGTCGAATGGCTGAACGGTTACCGCGAGATTGCCGAATTCCAGTGCGATGCCGACCTTCTTTGGATGGATTGCCGGACCGCATGAAGTGACGGCTTCCACCAATCCCTTGGATTTCCCGGCGAGATCCAGAGGCGAGTCCTCACCGGTCGGAAAACAGGCGGCGTTTGAGCCGTTCTGCCGAGGTCATTTCGGCTTCCTCGTCAACATCTTCCTCATCGGCGGCGACTGCGTCCCGCGACAACATGATCAGCGCGTAACCTTGCCGTTGCAGAAGAATCTGCTCATAGAGCGGCGCGGGTTGGCGACCCCTTTCGACAGGGAGCCACACGCCGGCGTCAGTCTCGTCGATCTCACTGGGCACGCCCATCTCATGCTTCCGGCGATGCAGCAGCGAGTGTGCGGGAACCATGGCCCCGGTCGGGATTGCAAGTCGGGGAAACTTGAGCGAGTCGCGATAGTCGCGCAACAACTTGCCGTTCTGCGTCACGACGAGGGCGACAGGTTCTTCGCGAAATCTGACGTATGCGCGGCCGGCCGCCTCCTTGCTGACGTCGTACTTCTTGGCGATGGACGACAGTTGGCGGATGTCAGGGTCTTTGCCGACCGCGACATCCATCCGGAACTTCGGGGGCGGCATCAGGAGCTGCGAGGCAAAGCGATTGGCCTCTACTTCCATTTTCAGGCGCCGGTCCGACTCCCCGCCCTTCAGCTCGCGCATGTCCTGCAACTTACACAGGAAGCGGCCTTCCGCCGAGGGTACGTGCGACGGGATGAGAAAATGCCCAAGCTCGTGGGCGATGGTGAAGCGCCGCCGCTCCCGTGGGCTTGCCTCGTTGAAAAGAATCGATCCGTTGAACTTGTCGGGCGTGGTGACGAGCCCGCCTTCATAGCTATGCGTCGTGAGTGGCACGATTTCGTGAATGTCCAGTCTCAGGCACAATTCCTCGATCGGCACCGGAATCGGCAGCTGCGGCTCGAGCTTCAGGATCTCGAGAACGAGGCGCTCGGGGCTGCCCGCGTCGGCAAGGTCCATCCGCGTGATCTTCATGATTTTCGGCTGGCTTTCAGCCGCTCGGCAATGAGCGCTATGGTCTCGCGATCCTCAGGCTCCAGTTCGCTTAGGTTGCGATAAAGGGCAATCAGGTCAGGCTCTTCCTCTGCGCCCGTCGGATCTTCACCCACCAATTCAGCCACGCCAATCTTGTAATAGTCGGCAAGGCCCTTCAGCAGGACCAGCGACGGGTTCTTGCTGGCGCCGCGTTCGAGGTCCCAGATATGCGCCTTGGAGGCCCCCACCGCATCAGCGACCTCCTGCAAGGATTTCGCCTTCCTCAGGCGCAGCTGCTTCAATTTGACGGCCAATTCTACCATTCAGTCCTTCTCCACGAGTCATATCGGCGCGCACGCTTGCGCGGCACGCCGTCTGATAAGGCATTACAACATCATACCGTGGGCATTGACGCAAGCCTCACCGTACGATATAGTTGTACGAGTTTGTAGCAAACAGGTTTTAACGGAGACTTTCATGGGCAAAAATCAGCATGTGGTACCTCGTGACGGACAATGGGCGGTGCTCGGCGCCGGCAACAGCCGTGCAACTTCCCTTCACCCCACCCAGGCCGACGCCATCTCTTCGGCCCGGGCCATCGCGATCAATCAATACAGCGAAGTCGTGATCCACCGCCCCAATGGCCAGATCCGCGACTCCAACTCGTACGGCAACGACCCCTACCCTCCCAAGGGCTAACAGAAGGAAACACACAATGACTGACGCCGCCGACAAGAAGGACGATCACGACAAGACCATCACCATCGTGGTGAACGGAACCGCGCACGAGGTGCCGAAGAACGACGACCTGACCTACGCGGAAGTAGTGACGTATTTCGACCCGACCTACCCGCAGCATCCGCAGACGATCTATTCTGTGACCTACACCCGCGGCGACAAGCCCAAGGAAGGCACTTTGGCGCCCGGCGGGTCGGTCAAGGCGAAGAACGAGATGGAGTTCCATGTTATTCCAACTAGCGAGTCATAATGCCGACATCCAAAAGCTGATCGACCGGGGCTACGCGCTCCGGCTCGACAGCGATTACCTTGTCGTAAGGGACATCCCGTACCTCGACGTCGAGGGCAGCCTGTGCTGGGGCGCGATTGTGACCGTGCTCAAGGACATCGATGGCAAGCGGGTTGAACCCGTCGATCATCAGGTGTTTTTCGCCGGCGGCGTGCCGCACGGCCTTGACGGCAAGCCGATACCTTCTCTGGGCGGCGGCGCCGCAAGCGTGACGTTAGCCAAGGCCGATGTGGTGGTGCAGCGGTCCTTTTCCAACAAGCCGCCAGGCGGGCTGCCCGACTTCTTCGTCAAGATCGAGCACTACCTGTCAATCCTCTCGGGGCCAGCTATTCACAAATACCCTGAGGCCAACCCCTTCACGTTCAACGTCGACGAGGATGCCGGCCCCGAAAGTGTTTTCCATTTTCGCGACACCCTGACCAGCCGTGCGCTGATCGGCGACCTTGCCGCGAAGTTCGCCCGTGAAGTGGTCGCCGTCATTGGACTGGGCGGCACCGGCGCTTATGTGCTGGACTTCCTCGTGAAGACCAATGTGCTTGAAATCAGGGGCTTCGATCCAAAGCCCTTTCACGTTCACAATGCGTTCCGCTCACCCGGGCGGCTGCTGCAGGACGAGCTCGACAAGCCGAAGGCGCAGGTCTACCGGCAGCGCTACGAGAACTTCCGCAAGGGGCTGCATTTCGAGGTCAAAGCCATCGACGGCGACTGCGAGGCGGACTTCGCAGGCGTAACCTTCGCGTTCGTCTGCGTCGACAAGGGTACCGCACGGGCGGAAATCTTCGACCTCCTCATGCGTCTGGGCATTCCCTTCATCGATGTCGGAATGGGGCTGGTCCGCCAAAACGGCGCACTCGCCGGCATGGTCCGCACGACCACGTTCCTGCCTGAAAACGCCGCCGAAGTCCGCGGCAAGGGGCTGGTGCCCCTCACGGACCCGCCGGGCGACGAGTATCGGCTCAACATCCAGATCGCCGAACTCAACGCCCTCAACGCAAGCATCGCCATGTTGCGCTACAAGCAGCACTGCGGATTTTACGCGCACGCGCTGCCGGCCTATCAATTGCTGATGAACACCGTCATGCCACACCTGTTTGCGGAGCCCCTCGAGTGACGGAACTCCGCCTCGAGAAGGTCCGCTACGTTCCCGGGGAGCCGGAGGCCGGTGTTTTGTACGTCTCCGACGAGTACAAGATCGCCGTGCACCTGTGCGCCTGCGGTTGCGGCAGCAAGGGTTCGATTCCCCTCGGGCCGGCCGGGTGGAGTGTCAGGGAGCGCGATGGAAAGCCTACCGTCTGGCCGTCAATCGGCAACGGACAGCTGCCCTGCCGGTCTCATTACATCATCACTGACGGAAAGATTCATTGGGCGCCTTCCATGAGCGCTGCCCAGGCCGTGACCGCCTTGCAATACGACCACCGTAGGCGCGAAGCCTACTATCGGACGCCGAGGTGGTGGATACGGGTATGGAAGACGGTTCTCGGATGGATTGGCCTCGGCTAGCCGTTGCCATCAGGGCACGCAGATATCTATGACCTAAAGCGGTTCGCGGCTGCGGTGAATGCTGCAAGGCTTGTGCCGATCCGCACTTTCTTTCCGGAGCGCTTCAAGGAGCTGTTCCAGAACGTCGCCCGTACCGAAGATGGGATTTGGCAGGAGGTTTGATGGCAAAGGGTCCGGGCGTCCTTGTGCGAGGTTTGAGCGAAAAGAAAATCGAATCCTTGTGGGCTTTGACGATGCGGCCGGAAGGGCATTGGTGGCAGGACCTTCCGCGATCCTGGGCGCCGTCGGGAGCGCCGCTGGAGGGGCACCGACAGCTTGGAGGGGCACCGACAGCTGCGACTGGCGGTCCGCGACGAATACCTCAACTTCTATCATTGCGGACAATCAGTCGCCAGAGTGTCCCTAGACAGGATGGCACGGCCCAGGCTGGAGGTGCACCAAGTACGTTTTCGACGACGTGCCCGGCCAAGCGTACATGACCCTGTCCGACGGGACCGTCCGCTACAGATCGGGAAACAATAGCGAAGTCCCGTACCAAGGGCTTCAGACCATAGCGGCCTGGATCAGGCGAGCGGATAAATATTCCGGTTATGAAAAGTCCGGCATGGAATGCGTCGTCGCGGCAAACGACGTCGTCATAGATCTCGAGATGGGAATTCCTTGGTGGCCGGAACAGTCGACGGGCGCGGGCACACCGGAACGGACAGGCAAATACGCTCCACGCATGGACATGGTAGCATTGGAGGATGGCCCTGGCGGACGCATCGATATCGTTTTCTGGGAGGCGAAAACTCTGGGCGACAGCAGGCTGCGCAGCAGGAGCAATCCAGAGGTCATCCGGCAGCTGCAGGTTTACAACAAGTACCTCAGCCGCCCCCGCCTACCGGGACGCGGCTTCCGCAGCCTATGTCGAGACGTGCAAGCTTTTGGAGACCATCCATCAGATGGCTGCGGGGCTTCGCAGAGAAACAGCGCTCCCGCGGCTCGGCAACATTGTGTCCCGGATTGCGGCGGGAGCCGAAATTCCTGTAGTCGATTCGATGCCGAGGCTGTTGATATTCCCCTCCGAGTTTGGAAGCGGGAAAATTCGAGCGGCAGGTATCAACCTGGAGCAGCCACCTTGCGAGACTCCGGAGCGCGTTCCCGGTCTACTGCGTCGACGACCCGAAAACTGCCGCCCTGGTTCGTCATACTCTTTAGCCCGCTGGGCCGACCTTGTTGGCATCGCTGTCCTCGTGGAAGGCGATCGAGGAATTCGATGGAGGTTTTCGCGTTGCCGAGAGCGTCCCTATGGCTTCGGCCCAATTGAATACGCGCCTTAGACCTTGCGGCCTCAACTGGAACATCCGCTTCGGGCTCGGGCACCGCAAGCGACGGGTGTTCAAGTCGTCTCCTAGCGCGGTCTCATGGGCAGATTTACGTCCACGGTCTTCGCTGCACCCGGATAGATAATCTCCGCTGACCTCACCCATTTTCCGAGTTCACCAATATAATGATTGATCGATGGGCTGGATCTTAACGCCTCAATCGTCGCGAGAAGCTCAAGGTAGACGTGGTTCAATTGAACTTTCTCCCTTCGAGAGCTCTCAATGGTGATCGACATGTGCGACCAGGCTCGATCAATTGCCTGTTCGCTTGCGTGCTTCCGACGATCTGAGACGTGAGCGGCCTTCTTGTCCGCTACGTATTTAATGACTTCTCGCCTTCGCACCGGTGTCCCCAAAACCGCAATCGCGAGGCCTTCCAGATACTCGGAAAGAGAGACATCGGCATTGTCGCGATAGCTCCAGATGGCTCCAGCCAACGGTGGCACCCCCTTCACGGAGAACTCAGCGGCCACACCTTCAAGGCGGTCCCCGGCCCAAGGATAGTTGCCGCACGTCACCAGCACGGCAGGATGGATCGGATTGAAATCCAGCATCCGCGCGCGAACTCTCAACTCAGTGCTCGGCGGCAACAGGCGCCCCATATTGAACAAGTCCTTCTCGGACAGCAGGCGTCGCAAAATAGTGCTTCGCGCCCGGATTTCGGCAGGCACCTCCGCCAGGTTTTCCGTCATCTCTTTGGTGACGAACCGAAAATCTTCCACCGTGATCCGCGCCAGATCGAAGTCTGCTTCCGAGAGGACGCGGTCCGGGGATTTCAGCCGAAACTGCGGCTTCAGCAAATACGAGAACAATGGGGTGGCGGAATTGTTCATCACGGGTCATTCGATTCCGGCGTTTGTTACGAGAGAGAGAGGGCAGTGACCAGAGTGGTGTCGTGGCGAGTTTTATCGAACCAGCCCTCCAGGTTGGCGACGGCTAGTCTACAGGCTCGGCCCATTGTGCAAGGGCAAACATGGTGGCGAACAGGATCGTCATCGTTGCCGCGACGATGCAGCCTACGCCGGTGAGATCCCACACAGGCACGACCAACTCTTGGAGCACGCGCGACCTTGGATGGTTTAGGTAGACGGAGCAGCCTATAGCAAAAATACCAAGGATCACCGTTATCAGCAGCAACTTCAACGCAGTGGTCATTAGCCTGTCGGCGGCCCTTGTTCGGAACAACAGTGCGCAGGCGATGGCCAGGAAGGATGCGATGGCAATGCCGGTCTGCTCTGCGTGTCCAGCATATTGAGGTCGCAGGATCGATGTGCCCGTGAACACATCAAACCACGCTGTGACAAATGAGATGATCAAACTAGGCGTGACACTGGCGAGCGTTCCGAGAAAACCCGAGATCTTCATTTTTTGGGTTCGCCGAACAGGGGCATTGGAATCGCCGACAACAGACGGTCCTTTTTGTCACGGAATTCATAATAGGCGGGCACCGGGGCCCAGCTTTTGAAATCGCCGGTCACGTTCCATTCGACCGACCCGTCGGCAGACAGCGGCACGCCATCCTTGTTGGTCGCAAAGAATGCCGGAGCGAAAAACTGCTCCTGCTCGGGGAATCTCGGCACGACCTTCACATCGTCGATATTGCCCTTCGTCCGCCCCGCATACTGTTTCGCGGAGTACGAAAAGAACGTCTTGAAGTGCCTCGTCCCCTCGGTGCGGAGTCCTATCCTCCCCACTAGCTCCAGCATGGAGTCATGGGAATTGTCAGGATCACTGGGAAAGAAGATGCGCACTTCGTCCGTCCAGCCTTTTGGGGGGAGCTCGCCATCCGAAGAGCTTACCTGCTTGGCCGTTGCGCCATGCCTGCAGAAATCGCCTTCGTCGTTGCGCTCATCGTCGCGCGCTGTCCCCATGAACTGCGCAGGCGTGCGCTCGCCGCTGTGGCCGTACTCGATACAGCCGTTGATCGGCCTGGGATTCAGGTCGTCGCTCATCCGCGGTGTCTTGGCCTCTTCCGTCGCTGGAACGTACGACTGGAAAGGGCCTGCTATGAACCACGTCACCATCAGGTCGCTATTCGGGTCGAGGTTGGAGACGCAGGAAACATAGCGCCGCATGTTGTCCACCGTCTCGACCCAGGAACTGGTAAGAAAGTTGAAGTTGCCTACATGGTGAGGCTGTGGGGCATCACCATCCTTGCAATCCTTTGCCTGAGTAGCCGGAGCCGGAAAAATACCCGAAGCCAAGACCAAAGCCAGTATAGAAAGCCGCGAGCAGTACATTTGTCTTCCCCCTACCTGGCGGATCAATGTGCCAGAACGTGCGAAAACTGCAATCTTGCTTGACCTTCATCGACAAGCGGACGCGTGCCGCCACCTCCCTTCCGTCACGCGAAGGACCCAGACGGCGTGCGTGGCGCAATCTTCTATCTGACGAGCGGCGAGATCGCGTGGATTGTCCCGCCGTGATGGGATCATCTATTCGTCGAGCGCGGCGCTGGCGCCATCGATATCTGCAAACCCTGGGATGATGTTACCGGCCAGCAGCTTCTCCTTCGACAGCAGCCCGGCGTCCTCGAGCGCCTCGAAATCCGGCAGCTGGCGCAACGTGTCGAGCCCAAACTGCGACAGGAAATTTTTCGTCGTCACATAGGTGTAGGGCGCGCCCGGTTGCGGCGAGCGCGGCCCGGAGGCGATGAGGTCCTGCGCCCGCAGCACGCCGATGAGATCGCGCGACACCTCCTTGCCGAAAAAGCTCGACAGCTCGCCACGCGTGATCGGCTGGAAATAGGCAATGCACATGAGGACAAGCGCCTCCGTCTGCGTCAGCTCTTTTGCACCCTCCGCCGCCGGCGTGCCGAAGGCGACGTGGATGGCGTCGGCAAAGACCTTCTTGGTCCGGTGCTGCCAGCCGCCAGCGACCGCGACCAGTTCGTAAGGGCGGCCGGCGAGCTCGGCGCGGATGTCGTCGATGATCAGCTCGAGATTGCAGTTTCTTCCCACCACCCGCGCGAGGACACTACGTGTCACCGGTTCATTTGCCGCAAAGATCACAGCCTCGACCCGGCCCATCCACTCGCGCCAGCGCAGCTCGGCCGGCAAATGTTCGAGTTCCGTGTCCAGCAACGGCGGCTGATCGTTTGCTTTGCGGCGAGCAGACGCTTCGCTCATCGCTACAGTCCAAACAGCCGGAAGCTGGGGCGGCCGGAGAGCTCGCGCACGACCTCGAGTTGCTGCAGCCGCTCGAATAGGCGTCGAGCCGCAAAACGCGACAGGTTCTTGGTCGTCAGCGAGCCAGAAACAGCATCGTCGTCGAGCAGTCTTTGGATGACATCGCCGGCCCCCTTTGCTCTGAGCTTCGGCGCCAAGGTAATGAGCCGTTCGGCCCGACGGCCAATCTCGGTTGCCAGCCGGCAGGCCTCCGCCGCCGCGTGGGCCAGCGCCACGCAGACCGCCCGCTCAAAGCTTTTTTCCCCGGGGCGGATGCGCTTGCTGCCGGACTCGGCGCGAAAAGGCGGTGCAAAGGCCTGCGTCATCGACAGTGGCAGCGGCCGCGGCCAGCGCAGGCTTTGCGCCAGCACCAGGTCGGCAAGCCACCAGGCAAACAGCTCGGCATCGGGCCGCATGGCGACCGTGTGAGCGGCGATCGCCGCGGCGGCGAATGGCGCCGGCCGCGACGACCGCGCCAGTTTTTCGATCTCCGTGCAGAGCGCCGCAAGCGCGGCGCCGTCCCAGGCGAACCCGAGCATTTCGACAATCTTGGCAAGCCGGTCAGGGGTAGCGACGGGCGGCTGCGCGGAAAACTGCCGCCAGGCACCAAGGATCGCGCCGGCGGGACCGGGATCGGCGCCGGCTCGGCGCAGGTGCCAGGCATCGCGCAACGCGGCTTCGTCCTCGGCGCGGCCAGCCAGCCGCATGCTGGCGGTGGCACATTTCAGCGCCAGCCGCTGACGCCAAGCCCCGGCCCAGGCAGGCTGCGCCCGGGCGAGCATGTCGAGCGTGCCCAAGGCGGCGCCGGCCTGGAAGGCGGCGTAGGCGTCGCTGGGCGCGCCGCCGGCGGCGAGCGCCCAGGCCGGAACGGCGGGCGGCGCGGAGGAGCTGGCGGTCGCGGGATCGAGGCGAATCATGATTTGGAGCGTAAAGCGCTCGTGCGCTTTGTGCCATAATTTTCGCGCCAAAACGCACAGCCTGTCGGCAACATAAAACGAATGATAATGTTGCCTTATCGTTCGTTTTGCTCTCTAAGTGAGAAATGGCTGTTTTCATCGAGCAAAAGCCGAAAAAGCACTCTCAGGAGAGCTCCGGACCGTCCCACAGCACGGCTGCGCACGACGATGCGGGCGCGCGGCTGTCGGTCGAGCCGCAGGACGCGATCGCTGACGACTTGCCCGACATCATCGACGTCGTCCTGGCGATGGGGACAACGCCGGAAGAACCGCCGGCCGAAGCTCCCTCCCCTCTTCCGGACGTCGCCAATCCGCGCCTGCCGGCGCATCTCGAGGCGCTTGCTGGGCGCGCCCGTGACTATGTCGAGGCGGCGAGCTCGGCCAACACTCGCCGCGCCTACGCCGCAGACTGGAAGCACTTTGGCGCCTGGTGCCGCCGGCAATATTTTGACCCGATGCCGCCGGATCCGCAGATGGTCGGGCTCTACATCACGGCGCTGGCTTCTGGGTCTGGAGGGGATAAAAAAACGGTTGCGACGATTGAACGGCGTCTGTCCTCGCTGACCTGGAATTATGCCCAGCGCGGTCAGCCGCTGGACAGAAAAGACCGGCATATCGCCACTGTGCTGGCCGGCATTCGCAACAGCCACGCCAAGCCACCTGTGCAGAAGGAGGCCATTCTCCCCGAAGATCTCATTGCCATGCTGGAGACGCTCGATCGAGGCACGCTGCGCGGCTTGCGCGACCGCGCCATGCTGCTGCTTGGCTTTGCGGGCGGACTTCGCCGCTCGGAGATCGTCGGGCTCGACGTGGCCCGTGACCAGACCGAAGACGGTCGTGGCTGGATCGAATTCTTCCCTGGCAAAGGCGTCCTGGTCACGCTGCGCGGCAAGACCGGTTGGCGCGAAGTTGAGATTGGCCGCGGTTCGGCGGACGCCACCTGCCCTATCGTGGCCCTGGAGGCGTGGCTGAGACTGGCACGAATAGGCTATGGGCCGCTGTTTCGCCGTGTCACCGCCCAAGGCAAGGCGGTCGGCGCCGAGCGGCTCAACGACCAGGAGGTGGCACGGCTGGTCAAGCGCGCGGCACTTGCTGCCGGCGTGCGGGGTGATCTGCCGGAAGGCGAACGCGGCCAAAGGTTTTCGGGACATTCGCTGCGAGCCGGTCTGGCCTCCTCAGCCGAGGTCGACGAGCGCCATGTGCAAAAGCAGCTCGGCCACACCTCGGCTGAAATGACCCGCAAATACCAGCGCCGTCGCGATCGGTTCCGCGTCAATCTCACCAAAGCGAGCGGGTTGTAGCAGGAAAGCGCCCTCCCCTGCCCCGAACCAGATGTCCAGAAAGACCAGATGACGATCTGGTTTGAGTTGGCGCCGCAAGCCGCCAACTCGTTAAAGGGCCGTCATAGCCAGGATAGCTGGTCTTTCGGCAACCGTCCGCTCGGATCGAATACCGTCACCTTGTGCGGCAGATCTGGCCCCCAATCCCAAAGCACGAGATTGCAATCTTCTGCCTCGGCGCCCGGCGCAAAGCTTGGCACCAGAATGCCGGCAATGCCTCGAGAACGCAGGCGGTCATGGACATCCCATGAAGCCGGGCGTTCCCCGTTGCTGAGCGCCGTCGCCCAGGCGCACGACACCTCGTCGAGCGTGACGGACGCTTCTCCCCTCCCCTTCCCCGTTGTCAGGTCCACAATGGCCTCGCAATCAACCTCGTAGGAACACAACACGCACGGATCGATCCGATGCGCGAAGCCCTGATTGGCTTCCTTGACCGCCGTCATGATGGTCAGGGCCAGGTAGAGTGCGGGCACACCTTTGGGATTAAAGCGCGCACCCCTGATCGCGGCTCCCTCACCGGAAGTCGGTTTGAAAGCCCAACGCGGATCATGTGCCCTGTAGCAGGTTCCAACGAACCTCAAGCAAAGCCGCCAAGCGCCATGTGATCGAGATAGTCACGAACGGCACCAGCCTTGCCCTCTTTCACGAGCGCTTCGGCGGTGCGCCCTCCGAATGCCGCAAGCGGCTGGGCTCGATACCACGCCATCGCCTGGTCCTTTCCCCCCGCCCAATCCGTCACGCGGCTGATGATCTCAAGCATCTCACGAAGTCGCCCCTGTGTTTTGGCGGCGCGGCTGCGCTCCAATCGATAAAGGGTCTCGCGAGCAAGGCCGGCCGTCTCGGCCAATTGGCCCTTGGACATTCCAAAGCCATCCGCCACCTGGTCGACAGCAATGTTCCCGGCCGGATCCATATAAAGCAAAACCAACGGTGCGTTCGGGGCGATTTTTCTGAGTGCGTGGCCCACAGCTTACATCCTGTCATATCAGACGTCACAAATACTAGGCAAAACATAAGGCACTTTAACGTTAGCATCAAGTCTCGCAACCGAGGCGACCACCGACGAGGCTGTTGGATGGCCCGCTCGCGGCTGATCAAGAGCATTCCCCTGCCTCGACTTACGACGTGACAGCACGTGACCCAGTACACCGGCTAAACAGCTTGGCCTTGAGCGGGATTGATCAACGACCAGGCCCGTCCCTCCCCAATCAATCCCAGCCTTTCCGTTTCATGCTGAGCCGCAGTGCCTCGCTGATCTCAGCGGATCTTGGGCCGCTGGCCGGCCCATCCTGATGCGCGCTGTCCTTCCAGAGCGGCTTGCCGGCGTTCTGGCTGGTCTTTGCATCAAGCCTTGCACGCAGCAGCGCCATGACCATCGGCCACACCGAAAACTGGCCGTTGCGAGCCCGCTCCGTCAGGTTCCTGAGATAGCCGCCCCGACTGTTGATCTGGTCGGTTCGCTGCAGCATCGCAGCTATCGTGATAGCCGCGTTTTCAGGCCCCATCACCTGGACCGCCTCCTGCCATGCGCTGGGGCTGACCCCCATATGGGGCCGGGCCAGTTCGGCCGCCGCAACAAAGTCGCGCCAGGTTCGGATCTGGGCGCCGCGGCCCATGTTCAGGATTTCCGGGCAGGCGTCCAGCACCATTCCCAGGGGCAACTCCCTTTTGGGCAGGCTGTGCACATTGTTATCGTGCCCGGCGCTGCCGCTCGCTTCTTTCTCGTTATCCTGGCGTTCTTCAGTTTCATCGTTAGAATGAGAGTCTGGGTTTGAATTCTGTATGTGGCGCTCGAAATGGGACTCATTGGCGTTCATATTTTGTGATTTAACGAATGTTTCCAGCAGTTGATGCACTTCGGCCCAGATGTCCTCCAACTCGTCGGCAACCGACTCCAGCAACTGGCGTGAGGCTGTCCGCGGCAATCGAGCGACCGCCGCCTCATACCGCTTCTGAAACCGGCGCCAATCACACGGAACCTGTTCATTGAGCCCTGCATCGATCATCTTGACGATGTCGCGCCGGCAGATGGTGAGACGCTCCTTGACCAGCCTGTAGGCCTTCCGCTCGGCTTGCACGGCGGCCGCCAACTGCTTGAATTCCTCGGCACGAGCCACGATTGGCGCAAGGTCGAAGCCATAGGCCTGCTCGATCTGCCCGCCCTCCCCCTTGCGAGCAAAGCGTTTGCCATTCGGGCTGTCACGACGGATCACCAAGCCACACGTCACAAGGACGGACAGGTGGCGCCTAAGCGTCGCCGGCGACATGCCGTTGGCACGCCGGATCAGCTGCTCGTTGGAGGGAAACACGACCAGGCCCCCCTCCCCGGAAAGATCATCCTCACGGTGAAACGACAGCAGCGCATTGAGGATCGCCAGCGAACGATCGGTCGCGCCTATGGCGTCCCTGGCCTCTGTGATGTCTCGAAACGCCTGCCATTTAGGCACCACAGTCGTTCGGTCGATCGCCTTTGCACCTGCCTGGCTTGCCATCTGGGCAAGCGTCATTGACCGCCGCCCAAAGGGCGTCGTTGAGATATGCGTAACCATTTTCCCTTTGCCTCTAGTCAGACAAAAGAAATCTGCTCGCCAGACGACGCCTAATAGCACTTGACAGTGATTCGCGGATTTGCGATTCTCGGCTTGCTACAGACCTGAGAAGGGCTTCCGTGACGGTGACGTTCGGGGGCCTTTTTCTTTTGCGGTTCAGTCTCCTGTTGTCTTCCTGGATTCCGTCTCTCGGAACGCCTCGAACAGTTCCTCGAGCCTGCCGGCAATGAAAGCACCGAACGCCGAGGCCTCCCTGGATTTAAAAGCCAGGGTGAAAACCTTCCCAGTATCGGTGATCCTTGCCTTTACGGAATTGTCTTTTGTCGCCCAGGCCCTTTCCACGGCCCTCGTCGGCGTCGATTTCGCACCGTGGACGGTTGCCGCCAGCAGTTCATAAAGGGCCTGGAACCGCGCATCGCTGCCGGCTTGCTGGAACTGGGCGGACTGGACATGCGCCTGCGCCCTGGCGGCATTGGCCGGATGCTCCATGAGCTTGGCCAACTGCCACCAGCGGTCACGGCCGATCCCCTTGGCCGCCCCGATGGCCATGATGACGGATTCGGAGACGTTGCTCGACACGGACCGCATCTTGGAGAAGGTCGTATCGTCGAGCGTCAAGGCCGATTTAACGATATCGGCCGAATAGCCCTGCTTGAGCAGGCGCTCGGCAAACAGCGTCCGCTCGACAAAGGACAGGTTGGCGCGAGCCGCATTCTCCTGGCCCTGGGCGACGACGTGATCGCGATCGTCCATTTGCTTGACAACGGCTCGCACTGGGCGCCCCAACGCACGTGCGACCCTGACGCGCCGATGCCCGAACACGGTCTGGTAGCGCCCGGGGGAAGCCGGATGCGGCCTGACCAGAATGGGCGAATCCTGTCCGCGCTCCTGGATCGCCCGCACCAACTCGGAGAATTCCTGCTCATCCTCGCCAATCCGGTCCGACACAAACGAGGTGTCCACCAGCTCTGGGTCGAGATCGACAACCGAGCTTTTCGACAGCTCTTCAAAGGACTGCATGATGGATCGCGATGCGCCGCGAACAGCGTAGCTCGACACATCCCTGGTCTGCTCCACCGCAGCGGACCCCATCACGCTATCGAAAATGTCCTTGCGCGCCATTCAGCCCCTCCTCAAATCAGCTACCAGTCTGATTTTGTGGACAAAAATCTGCGTTTTTACTGCAGTAAAATTCATCGCCATCACGCCCTCCCCCACGCGCGATGGACGAGCGAGACGATTTCGGAATTGACCGCGTCGAGCGATTCCATCGCCCGATCGTAGGTCGTGCGCGTGAACGATGATTTCTCGACTTCGTAGAGTGTCTGCTTGGTAAGCCCGGCGTCCGATATGGCGGTCGACTTCAGCATCGGATGTTCCAGGATCTGGCCGGCCAGCATCGATTGCATAAAGCCCACCATCTGGGCCTGCGGGATGTCGGTGGGCTCGTAACGGGTGATCAGATAACGGAACCAGTCGAGTTGGATCTCGGCTCCGGCTCCCTTGATGGTTTTCAGAATGCCGCCGAGCATCAGCAGAAACTGGCTCATGGACATGAGATCGAGCATTTGGGGGTGAACCGTAATCAGCACCGACGTCGCGGCCGACATGGCGGTCAAGGTGAGATAGCCGAGCTGTGGGGGACAGTCGACGACGACGACGTCATAGCGATCGTCGACGTCACTCAAGGCCCTGGCTATGCGCAAGAAGAACTGGCGGCCGGCATTGGATGATTTGTCCTGCATTGCCAACGGCGTATCGTACTCATATTCCTGAAGTTCGAGATTTGCAGGAACAATGTCGAGGCCGGGGAAATTCGTCGGGACGATGACGTCGGCTATGGACCTACGCTCCGCATCATAGCGGATCGCCTCATAGAGCGAGAGGTTCCGGTCGAGTTCCGGCTGGAAGCCGTGAAGTGCCGACAAAGACGCTTGCGGATCGAGATCGATGGCAAGCACGCGATGGCCGGTAAGTGCCAGGTGCTGGGCGAGGTGAGCCGCGGTCGTGGTCTTGCCGCTTCCTCCTTTGAAATTGACCACCGCGATGACCTGCAGCTTATCTCCAGGCTTGCGGTGCGGGACGTATTTCTTAACCTCCGTCCTGCCATGCTGGTCGAGGAAATGGCGAAGCTCCAGCATCTGGTCCGCCGTATAAGAGCGTCGACCCGACTGCGCTTGTTCGGGCAGGGGCCCCTTGCCTTCGAGATGGAGGCGCTTCAGATTGTTTTGCGACACACCAAGATAGTGCGCTACCTCGGCCATGGAGAAGGTGCGCAGGGTCTTCGTGGCGTTCGGAGGAAACTTCTCCATGCGCAGCTGATTGAGCCGACGCGATATCTCCGCCCCGTGCTCGAGGATCTTGTCGTCAAACTCAAAGCTGGGCAACCGCATCGCGATGTTCATACTTCCGGAAACCTGAATTGGCGCTTTTTGGTGGGAAACAGACCAACAACCGCCATTAAGCTCCGATTCGCCATCCCGAGCAAGAGCTTTTGGGTTAACAGGAGGTTAACGGCCCGAGCGGTCAACACGCCGGTAAAAACGTCTGCTGGAGAGAGCTACCACGCTGTTTCGATTTAGGTTTTTGTGGAAATTTACTGCAGTAAAGTACAAACAGTAAAGTTGCCACCACTGTCGCTCCAGCGGCGGGAAAACGGGAGTCATTCGACCCCGGGGGCGAGATATCTGTGCATGGGGCCGGGGCCCTGGTGTCAGTCAGCCGCACCCATGACCTGGCGGCCAGGCGTGTTGATCAGCAGCAGCCCTGCAAGTTCACGGCTGACTGGCCCAAGCGCCTGGCATAACGCAGCGCGAACGCGTGCCGGACGGCCATTCTATGCCAGGCGCGCCGCTGGCGACAAGCGGCTGCTGCCAAGGCGACGGCTGCTGAGACGGTCATGAGCGCCAGCCCCGCCGTGTCATAAGCCAGCGCATCGCGCAGGTTAAATTGCGTTGTAGTGACCAAATGCGATTACCGGCTCGTAGACGATATAGGTCCTGGTGATAGCTTCCTTGTGCCTCCTCAACCCTGTCATCTGCGATACCCCGGACAAGCTGTTGCTGCTCGAGTCATTGGCTTCGTCCACGGCCTCTGGCCCGCGTTCGCGTTCTCGGCTCCGAGCAGGCAACATTGCAAGACACTGCCGCTGCGATGCCGAGCCTCAATCGGAACGTGCCGCTAGTCGACGGCAATTTCGGTCCGGGCATTGTTTGGTCTCCTGGCACCTCGAGCGGAGCTGGTGAAAAGCAGGCCGCTCACGGAAAGGATCACGAGGAGCGCGCCACTCGCCATCCATATCGACGGAACCTCCGCAAGAAAGGCCCAGCCGAGCAACACAGCGATGATGGGGTTGACGAAGGTATAGGTCGCTACGAAGGTCGGCGTGACTTTGCGGAGCAGCCAGATGTAGGCGGCAAAGGCGATCACCGTTCCGGCAACGGTGAGGTATGCCCACCCAGCGACCGACAACGCCGTGATCGAGGAGGGGTGAAAAAGGCTCACTTCACCCTTGGCGGCACCGACAACCGCCAAGGCAGCGGCGCCAGCCCACAATTCGATGATAGACATCACCAATGGGCTGCTGGACGTTGGGGACTGTTCGGATACCACCGTTCCGACGCTCCAGGACAGGGACGCGCCAAGCAGCAAGAAAATGTCGATGAAGTGCACCGCCCCGATTCCGCCACCGCCTTCTTCCCAGGCTATCAGCGCAACGCCAACGACACCGGGGACGAGAAAGGTCAGTGACAAGGGGCTTGGCCGATCGGGACGTCGGAGGCCTGTCTGAAGCGCCGCAATCCACAAGGGAATGGTCGCCAGCATGATTGCGGCCAGGCCTGTTGGAACACGCTGCTGAACGTTGGCAAGGATGCCGTGGCATCCGACGAAGAAAAGTAATCCGCATATGACGCCGTATAGCAGGGACCTCCTTGACGGAGGTCTCGCACCGGATGCTGCGGCAATGATGAAAACGATCAGACCACCGACCAGGCAGCGCGCCGCCATCAGCAGGAATGGCGGCAGTGATTGCAGGGCCAGCGTCAAGGCCAGGTAAGTCGAGCCCCAGATGAAGTAGATGGCGCCGAAGGCAGCTATCAGGAGAAAACTTGCGCTGGGGAGCTTCATAGGCGTAAAACCTCTTATGAGGTTAGAATTCGGAGATCGCGCTTGGGTTCCCCGCACAACCTGAAAAAGCGGCAGCCGACCGATGTCGCAAAGGAGGATCTAGCGATCCGCTTTGTCAACACGGTCGCCTGGCGCCTGCGGCAAGCCACTGAGGAGCGGCTTCCCACGACCGCGGCACTGCTGGATTGGCTTGATGAAAACGGCGTGCGCATTTCCAACGATGCTGCTGAACTCACGCGGGGGAGGGGAGGGCACTTTCAAGGGGCCCAAACCGCATATGCAAGCGCCATAGCGCTGCGCGAGACGATCTATGCACTCCTGGTGGCACAGATCAGAAATGTCAGTCCCGTTGCCGACCACGTCCAGGCATTCAATCGTTTTCTGCATCACAGGCCAGCCGCTTTGCTGGAATGGCGTGCCGGGAAATTCGGCTGGAACGGCTCGCATCCAAATGAACTCGATTTTTGCACGCCGATCGCCATCTCCGCGGCTGAACTCATGACCGGCCCGCGGGCAGGACGGGTCAAGCAATGTGCCGACGATCGCGGCTGCGGCTGGTTGTTCATCGATGAGAGCCGGGCGCAAAACCGTCGTTGGTGTTCCATGGGAGACTGCGGCAACCGCGCCAAGGCGTCGCGCCATTATGCCAGGATCCGCGAGACCCGAACCGGGAACTGACGCCATGGCAGCCCCCACAGATGTTGCTGTAAAAGCAGGTGGCCCTGAGTCACGCCTATCATAGCGTCAACTGTAGCGGGCCATTTCGCCACAGTTCAGTGACAGGATACCAGCTGGCATGGGGTTTGCCGGAGGGGTGTAAGGTCGTATCCTACATCGCGCAAGCTGGATCAGACACTATGTGCAACGACTACGAGCAACACATTCTGTGGGCTGAATACTGCAAGATGATGCAGAGGCTCGAACTCGGGATGCCTACCGGGCAGAGCGAAGGCGATCTGCCCCAGGCCGACGACATCAAGATCAACGATGTCGGCCCGGTGATGCGCGCCGCCGGCAATGGCATCGAACTGGTGCCTATGAACTTTAGCTTCCCGCCATCGAGCCCGCGCGGCGGACCGGTTTTCAATTTCCGCTCCGAAGGCCGAAGCTTTGCCAATAGCAACCGCTGCCTCATTCCGGCCTCGGCATTCTTCGAGTTCACGGGCAAGAAATATCCGAAGGCCAAACATCGCTTCACAATGAATGATGAGCCGTTCATGGCGATCGCCGGCATCTGGCGGGAAGGGCAGGGCGGAGCGCCAGCGGCCTTCACGATGCTGACAACCGGTCCCGGACCAGACGTTGGGCCCTATCACGACCGGCAGATCGTCGTGTTGAGCCCGCATAACTGGGCGCACTGGATCTACCTTACCAAGACCGAAGCGGAGCTGCTTCAACCGTCGCCTGCAGGCACACTGCATGTTGAAACGGTTCGGCCAGGAAGCGACTGATGAGCGCTGCTGGCGGGGCCCAGATTGAAGCCCCTGCTGTTCGGTGACAGGCCCACGACTGCGTACAGGCGCGGCGTCAGCCAGCCTGGTTGGCGGTGGCATTTTCTTTCCAGCCGTGGCGCAGACCAGCCCGGCCAATGCCGGAGAGCACGGCGACCGACAGCTACACCACGTTCGGGACACGATCCAGCCAGCGTGCATCGGCGGGCCTGATCGTCACGGAGGCGACGCAAATGTCGCCTATGGAAAAGGGTAGCAGATCGCGCGCTCAAAGCACGTCGTCGTTGCGTTTCTTTCCCTTGCCTGCAAAACAGCTTCTGGGGGCGAATCCGGTTACCTGGGTCTCGAACCCGCACTAGAGGGAACATTCTGCCTGACAGTAAATTTGTTTAGCGATACCAGAAATGTCGTGCGGAACGATGAACAGACGATCTGCTTGGCGGATTGGAGCCATCGGCATCGGGGGACTTGAGTCGCCGGGTCTGAGATAAAGCGCATTGGTATCCGAGGAAACCTGATGTACCAAGAAACAACATATTGCTCGGCCTGGCCTTTGGCGTTTCCTTGGCACTTGTGCTTAGCGTCATTGAGTGCAGCCCTAAAGTAAGTTCAGCATCGCTATGTCCGCAGACGAGACCAAAAGAGCCAAACTCGAACGCCTGATATCATCCGTACCGAAGCACGAATTCGAGTTTCTGATGAAGCTCGGAAAGCTCAGCAGGCAAGAAGCACAGGCGCTCGTCGAGAAGCACAATGGCGATCGCGCCCGGATATATGCTGACTTGGCGGCCATAAGAACATTCAGATGGTAGGGACACATTGCCTGCGAGTTCCTCTAAGTCGAGCACGACGCCGACCCTGGGACGGCAATCTTGCGCCATCCCCATTCTCTCTACTCCAGCGTCGCTATATGGCGGTATGACGGCACCATCTAACGCATGACGAAAGGGCTAGGGCCGCCGACGAGCCCTGCCGACGTCCCGCTCCGGACGGCTCCAGCTCGCTGCCGCGAGGGGAGGGATCGTGCTGTATCGAGTCGCCGCAGTCGGCATTCCCGACGCTGCTCTAGCATGCCGTCCTTCAGCCTCTGCGTTCCGCTCTCCAAACAGGTCTGAACAGCAAGTCCGCAATGCTCGGTTTGCACTCGATCCCTCCCGGTCCCGGCGATGGTGGTGGTCGTCCGATAGGCTTAATTGCGCTGTAGCTAATATAAGATATACCAAGCCTTGCGGGAGGCCCCCCGACCGCGATGGCCGGTGCGGCCCGCATCCCAACATCCCAGACCGCGCCGGCCATTCCAGCTCGTGTCCAATGAAAGATGTAGCTCGCGCTAACAAAAGCTGCTTGCATGTGGATTTGACAGCCCCGCGATGAGCGTGCCGCGCGCCGGAGGCATCGGCGCTGCGCCATGCTTTGGTGGCGGACACCCAGCGTTTGCCTCAAAGGGCTACGATGAGGGTTTGCAGGCTAGCAGCTAAAGGGAGATGGAAATCACCCAGGCGCCGGCGCCGCGGAAGGATGGGCGGTCGAACACGCAAGGGTGCGGGGAGCCGGCCCGGCGGAATCCCTGGGAAGGGTCAGCCGGCGCCCAATGGCCGTGCAGAGCCAGCCCCTTGCTGCCGGACGGCAATGCGCCCCTCGCTCAGGAGGCATCTGGATGCCAAGTTGCTCCTACATACAGATGTCAACTGTTTATATAGCTGCATTCGAAACCCGCATATTCCGTCATGCCTCGTAGATCGAGCACGCGAACACGGCCTTGCCGGAATTCGAGAAATTTACGCTCGCGCAGTTCGCGCAGCATCCTGTTGACATGAATCGGAGTGAGGCCGAGGGCGTCCGCGAGATCGTACTGGGTCAGAGGGCATTCATAGCTATCGCGGGTGACGAAGCCTATGTGTTCCAGGCGCGTCCTCAATTCGAGGAACAGATGTGCGGTCCGCGCCAGGGCACTGCGTCGACCAACATTGGTGAGATGTTCAGCGATGACGGCCCCCTTGTGCCCAAGAGCCGCGACGACCAGGGAGAAAAGATGGGGGGATTTCATGGCTGCGAGCGTAAATGTCTTGGTCGAGGCTACCAAGACGTTCAGTTCGGTTCGAGCAACAAACGTTTCAAGCGCGCCACCCCCGCTCGACCGGGACAGGACGAGATCGCCTTTCAAGGCAAAATCAAGGATCTGTCGCTGCCCCCCTGCAAGTTCGTGCGACAGGCAACCCCAGCCCGACTCGACTATGAATACGCGATCATTGTCCTCACCCTGGCTGAAAATGACCGTCTCGGGTGGATAACGCTTCGGTGTGAACCCCAGCGTCTTCATGAGCGCCGAATCTTCGTCGGCAAGCCTGATATACGATGACCGCTTTTCATTCCCGCCCAAAGACTGTGAAGCGTACAACATCTATAATCCCGCCCGATGTCTTCCTTTCTATCCCCAACGGATCGAATGTACATTAAATTTGGCGTGATGGGTACCTGTGCGACGTCGCAGCTACCAGCATGCGAAAGCAAGCGTTGTACGTCGCAACCCCGCAGCTAGCTTTTATTTCTTGTGAAAGTTTCTTGCATGGAATCGACTATTTCGGCGGCGATGAAGCTGCTGCGATTGTCCACTTGGCCGGCGGCATTCCGCAAGGTATTTGATGCGTCCTTGAGCAACCCTCTTATCTGTCTTGCCGACAACAATTCCGATGCCTCAAGTTCAAGCAGCACCGATTCACTTACGTGCAACGCGGCAAGGGCAACAGCTCGAGGCCTGGTGGCTAGTAATTTCAAGAGATCACTGCTGGGCCTAGTACGAGATTTCTTTTTTGCCATAGTATGCTTCTCAACTGTCCGGACAAGAAGGGTGTTTGGACTCACATCACCTCGCCTTGGCGATTTTAATCGCGATCCGCGGCGACAAACGAGATTGGAAAAGCTCAATCTGTGCGTCCCTTTAGACATATTGTAAGCATGCTATCCCGGTTTGGAGCCACGACACAGAGGCAGGCATACCGAATTAGCCGTAGCTTGCCCTTCCACCTTGGGACACCACGATACCGCCGTCGCCGCTGAGACGTCGCATCGGAGAACGGCGACAAGTCGTTCATCAGAGAAACCATGGTCACTCCCCAGCTCACGGGGTCGCCGCTTGCCGTCCGGGACGGGTCTCGCCACCTTCGATCGGGCGCGTACATCGCTGGCCTGCCACGCTGTCGAATTCTTCCATACCCAGCCGGATGAATAGTGTAGGGCAGACCGTGAGGCTTAGCCCAGAGCCCGCGCGGCGACGCTCTCACCCATGCCCAAAGCCGGCATCGGGAAAGATTCGATCTGCCCTTCGGTCTTGTCCAAATATTGCATCAAGGCCGTCACCAAGTGGTAGAAAATGCTGGCGGGAACCTCCGTCGCCTGTGATCTTCCGCGCTCGTCAATTCTGTCGATCCACAAGCCAAGGGGGGCGGGATCGATATGCCATCGAAAGAGGCGGGCAACACGGGCCTCTATCTCTGGTTTCAAATCAGGCCCGCCTATGCCGTCCAAGGCTATGGCTGCCTTGATAGCCTCGCATTGGGGCCAACTGCGGGAGAGCCGGTCGATGGGCATTCCCTGCCGCGACACAGCCGCGTAAGCCAGACCCGTAGCCCGATTCAAGCCGCTGGCGATCGCGGACGAATAGAGCTTCCGTGCATAACTGGCCAAGTCCTTTTGCCCGCTTTTTTGAGCGAAATCGATGAGAAGCGAGGCCCATTCGAAATGGTGGCCCGGTTCGGTCGACAGGCCTTTTTCTCCAGGCAAAGGTAGCCAGTCGACGTCGAAATTTTCCCCTACCGTCCAGCTCTCCTGGTCGAAGAAATGGCATCTGAAGAGATCGACCACGCGAGCCGACCGGCGCAGATAGGTGCGGTCGCCAGTAACGCCATGCCACGCAAGGAAAGCCTCCAGCATGTGCATGTGCGGGTTCGAAAACCGCATCCCGTTGGAGCCGGAGGTTTCCAGAAAGCCGTTCAGACGGTGGTCTTCGAGATGTGCGTCGATGAAATGGAATGTCTCTTGTGCCAGTCGCAAGGCCTCGCGATGGCCGCATCGATGAGCATGGCAAAGTGCCAGGAGCACGCAGGAATGATCGTATGCGTCCTCCGCAGGGTCAGCCACGCTGCCATTGACATTAAGGGTGCGCACCCAGCCACCACGGGTGGTACGGCCATATTTGGCAATGAAGTCGATGCCGTGGTCGATCAGCTCGTCGGCTGGTCCGGCCCAGCCGCGTTCCTTGGCCACCGCGAAGGCGTAGATCTGGCGAGCCATGGTGCGCATGCGCTTGGGCTTCCCCAGCGGCCTTGTGTCGAAACCGAGCGCCTCGTGAAAGCCGCCGTTCACATCATCGACCCCTACGGTGGACCAAAGCGGCAGGGTTTCGTTGAAGAGCCAATGTTCGACGCGCTTGCGCCAGGAACCGTTGATGATGACCCGGTCTCCCGAGGGTGTGTACTTCGTCTCAAGCCGTCCGCTCTTTTCCAACTGCTCGACGACCTTCTTCACGTTCTGGCTGTGGCTGACAGGGGCGACGAACACCGCGTCCGGTGTCGCTACTACCGCCACCCCCGTCATGCCGATGACGGTCAGCAGCCTGCCTTGGCTTCTAAGGTAGGAGCTGTCGCAGTCCATGGCGACGATGTCGCCCATCACGACATTGCCATTGCCGTCGATCGGACTGGCTTCGAGCAGCGATTGCCACGACCCAAGGTCGTTCCAGCGGAAGGAAGCCGTAACCATGGCAATATCGCGTGCATGCTCCATGACGGCATAGTCTATCGAGGTGGAGGGGACGGCCGAGTAGAAACCCTGGGGGAGACAGATACCCGAGAGGTCCGTTCGTGCAGTCTTGTAGGCCCGTTCTGCAGTTTCCCAGATGTCCGGCTGCAACTCGAGAAATGCCCGGCGCATGGTGTCGGCACGAAACAGGAAAATGCCTGCGTTCCAGTAGAATCGTCCTGACGATACGTAGTTGCGCGCTGTCTCGGCGTTGGGCTTTTCGACGAAGCGCGAAACTGCAGCCACGCGGTCGTCAGTTGCTGCAACCTCGATGTAGCCGTATCCAGTTTCCGCATGCGTTGGCTTGATGCCGAACACGATGATGCTCCCTGACTCGGCGGCATGAACGCCCGACTCGACGGTCTCCCAGAATTGCGCGTCGGTCGATATTTCGTGATCGGAGGGAACCACTAGCACAAGTGCATCGCTGCCATGTTCCGATATTGTCTGCAGGGTGGCTATGGCGACGGCTGCGGCGGTATTGCGACCGACAGGCTCGAAGATCGGCTTACCGCCGTTCAGGCCGAGCGAAGCAATGTCAGAGATAACACGATCGGCATGTCGTTCGGAAGCGATCAGGTAGATTGGGGTCTGATTGTCGGGCCGCGCCTTGAGGCGCCGGACAGTCTTTGCGAGCATTGAACCGTCGCCCGAAAGGTCGTGGAATTGCTTTGGATTGTCTTCGCGCGAAAGCGGCCACAGGCGTGAGCCCACGCCCCCGCTCATGACAAAACACACCAGCTCGGATGCCATATTCGAGTCCCTTCTCAGAAATCTCTAACTACTGGCTCGACCTTTGGATCTTGGCGCAACTGCAGGTCGAGAGCATCGACCATGTCGTGGCGCCCTTTGGACGGAGCAGCGCACCAGAGCCGGATCATAGGCTTCTCCGAGAGGCTGTCACTGTGGCCCCGGCGAGGAGCTGGCAGCAGCGGCGTGAGGCAGGCAGACTGCGAAAAGCCATGCCGACATTCTGGACCAGGCCGCCAAGGAACAGCCCGGCGATTGGGCGCCAGGCAGCGATCAAATGGCTGCCCAAGTCACGTCCACTACCATCCAGCGCGGCGGCCGGCCCGACGCCGCGTCGTGATGCAATTGAGTTTGTAAAGGACACCTTCCGCTCCGAAATCGCTCACGAGGGAGGGTTTTAGCATGCTGCGGGGCGCCGGCCTCGTCAGGAATTCGGGCAGTCCTGACATCCAGATACGCTCCCCTCATCCAATAGGAGATGCCAATCGGCCGCCGAAAGGATGTCTCGTAGAGGCGAGAGCGTTTTGTATTCTGGCACATGCGTTCCATTCGGGCGCTCACGTTAAGGATTGGGCCGCAAAATGCCGCTTCCCGCATTGAGGTCCCCGTCGCGCGAACTCGTCGATGAAAGGCGCCTTGGCCGGCTGGTTCGGCTTCTTCAGGCCACGCAAGTCGAAATCGAGAAGGAGGCGACGCAACTTTATCCGTCGGAAAACGCGATGGCGGACTGCGCCGCGTTTTCTGTGCAGGCGCTCGAGAACGGCGAAACCCTCGACGTTATCTCCGTCAGGATCGATACGCTCACACATAATATGATGTTGAATCACCAACGGCAGGTCTCGCTGCAGCGGCAGCTGTCATTCGTGCGCAGGACTCAAGCAGAATTGCAGCGCCTTCTTCCCTCCCATAGGACGTAGCCGCATACGCCAATTGGCGGCGTTTACCTTCCGCACCGCCGGGATAGTCTTTTGGGGCAATCTGGGATCGCGGGGCCGCAGCTTTCCACCAGACATCGGCCGGACAACATGCTTCGCCTGCATCAGGATGGCGCGTGCGCCGGAGTTTCCCGCACGCCTGCAGGAGAAGTTGAATGGACCGCATGTTGCCTCATCAATGGCCTGCGACAACGAACAAGCAGGGTGCCATCAGCCAGGAGTTTATCGGCCTCGCTGATATAACCGGATTTTTGCGGCGTTACCTCAGAACGATCATTGCCTGCCTTGGCGCCGCGCTCTTGGTGGCCTGGTTCTACAACTCGACCACCGACCCGGTGTTTACCGCCAGTGCGCAGATCCTGATCGAGCCGAAAGTGCCGCAACATCTCCAGGAGGGCGGAGAAGTAAACCTGTCATTGGACACCGCGCAGGTGGAAAGCCAGATCGCAGTGATGCAGTCGGAAAAAATCGCCGCGATGGTCATTGAGCAGCAGAAACTCGTCGAAGACCCTAAGTTTAACCGTCCACAAGCGCCGATTTTGCCGGGGGCATTCAGAAAAATAAAAATGGTCCTGGCTGACGCTTTGGGAGCCCAAAAAAGCGCCAGGCTGACCTCGCTGTGGGATTATTTCGGCTTGGGCATGCCAGAACCCGCCGCATCACTGAGCGACTATCAGAAATTCCGCCACACAATGTCGAGTTTCCGCGACGGCCTCGATATCCGCAGGGTCGGTGTTTCCTACGCGATAGACATTTCCTTCACCTCCGTTGATCCCGAGGGCGCATCCAACATTGCCAACGCCACGGCCGATGCCTTCGTGCATGAACAGATCGAAACCAAGGCCGACGCGGCACGGGAAGGTGGCGCGTGGCTTGAGAAGCGTCTTCAGCAGCTTCGTGCGCAAATGAACGCGGCCATGGCGAAGGCTCAGGAGTTCCGTTCTCGGCACGACTACAGCGTCGGCAACGAGGCCAACAATGAAGAGGCCAATGCCACGGACGGCGTCAACGCCGTGCCGACGCTCGAAGAGCTCGAGGTGACCGCCGAAACCTATCAGAAGATGTACGAAAGCTTCCTCCAGGCCTACACCAACTCGGTGAGCCAGCAATCGTATCCCGTGGCCGACGCGAGGGTGATCACGGCCGCGACAGCGCCGCTTTATCCGAGCGCTCCAAGGCCGAAACTGGTCCTTGCCTTCGCCGCGATTGCCGGGCTCATTGTCGGCATCGGGATTTCGTTTGTGAGGCACACGCTCGATTGGACCGTCAGGTCGCCGCGGCACATCAGGGAGAACCTCGGCATCGAGTGCCTCGGAGAGTTGCCTTTGACGAGCAAGCGAATGGAATCCGGCCACATTGACGAGGTCAAGAGACGTCCCTACTCGCGATACAGCCAGTGCCTCAGGAAGGCACGGGCCGAGATCAGCCTTGCGGAAACCAACCATCAGGTCAAATTCCTCGGGTTGACCGCCGTATCCAACGGCAGTCCCAAGAGTTCCGTCATCAGCAATCTCGCCACGCTTTACTCGATGTCGGGTCTAAAGACGCTGGTGATCGACGCCGATGTCCGGCGATCGGTGACCACCATGCGGCTGCTCGGCCGCTCGGTTGCCTATGACAGACTGTGCCAGGACCCGATCCGGCTCAGCATCGTGCGCGCACCAGGCCGATCGTTCGACCTGCTTCGCAGTTCCGTGGTGGAGGGCACCGACTTGTTGACGCCACGCAACATGGAGGCGTTCCTCTCGGAAGTTACAGCTTTTGGTCTCGCCGATCACGAACTTGGCGCTTACGACGTTGTCATCGTTGACCTGCCGACACTGGCCTCGGGAGCCGACGAACTGATGGTCGGATCCGTTCTGGACGGTGTCGTCATCGTTGCGGAATGGGGCAAGACGCATTCCGAAACGCTGCGGGACCTTGTCAGAGCGTTGCAGGCCAGCAGGGCGCATGTGCTTGGAGCCCTTTTGGCGAACGCTCGGGCGATGACATCCAAACAGCGCACGACATGAGAAGGGCAGATGCGTCGTCGAAAGCCTGGAAGACGTTCGGGATCATCCCTTGGCATTAGGGTTAGGGTGGGGCGCGTAGTGCTACCTCCTTTGCCTTTCTTGCCGAGCGTCCTCCAGATTGGGAAACTGTCAGCGTCACACAATTCGAAACAATGATCGTCATGACAAACGCCTTCGAGAAGCAGTCACATCTGGCACCCTCGAGTTGGGGCCCGCCATCCGTTCCGGTAGCAGTCGACAACCGAGCGGTCCTGCATGTTGTTTCGGCTCCCGACCACGACAGTGGCGGGGTGTTGTTGATCGACTTGTCACCCGCCACCAGGGCAGGCTCTACAAATCCTCCCGTGGGAGGTCTTCTGAAGCGAATCCTGGATTTGATCATAGCGGTCACGGCGCTTGTCATGGCCGCGCCGGTAATGGTTGCTGTTGCCCTGCTCATCAGGATCACGACAGGCGGCCCGGCGGTGTTCCCGCACCGCCGGGTCGGCCTCGGCGGAAGACCGTTCAACTGCTATAAGTTCCGTTCGATGGTCGCCAATTCGGAAGCCGTTCTGAAAGCCTGCCTCGAAGCCAATCCCGACATCAGAATGGAGTGGGAGAAGACCCACAAGATCAGGAACGACCCGCGCGTGACGTTCCTCGGGCGAATGCTGCGAAGGTCAAGCCTCGATGAACTCCCCCAGCTCTACAACATTGTCCGTGGCGACATGAGTTGCGTGGGGCCAAGGCCGGTCGTGAAGGAAGAGCTCCAGCTTTACGGCGACCACGTAGCGGACTATCTCCGCGCCAGGCCGGGACTGACCGGTCTTTGGCAGGTGAGCGGAAGAAGCAGCGTGGACTACGCCACGCGCGTGGCGCTGGACAGCCACTATGTTCGGAACTGGTCTGTCTGGTCCGACATCGTGATCCTGTTCAGGACCGTCTTCGCGGTGATGCGCTTCGACAGGACCTCCTAATCCCCCTGACCCGTCACTCTGCGGTTTGCTTCCAGCGGACGGACAGAAACACCCCTATGATGTACGCGCCTGCCAACACGAATGCCAGGATCAGGAATTTGAGGACGCTCACATGGCCCGGAAATCCAAAGCCGTTCCAGGCCAAGCTTCCAATCGCAAGCAGGGCGGTGGCTGCGAGAAGGGCGGAAACCTTGAACCGCAGGCCTATCAGAGCGCCCGCAGCCGCCAGGGCGATTAGTGTCATGAGCACCGACATCTCCAGTGGCAGGACGGATCGACTCACTGCGGCACAAGGTTCCGTCCGGGGCCTGAGGGCCCACGGTGCTCACTGATATGCGGCCTCAAAGAGCAAGGCAAGTGCTGCGAGCATTGCCTAGACGGTCGGCTTGAGTGCCGAGTCTTGCTTCATCTTCCTGATCTTCCTGAATGGCTTCGGCCGCCGTGGTTTCAGGGCACAAGCCAAGCCGATCATATGGAGGCGATCGAGAGCGTCACAGGATCTGATGCGGGGGGACCGATCAGCCAACTGGTCAGTTGCCCTGGCGGATCGCGGACTTGATCAATTGATGCCCTGAACCGGAACCGTCTCGGCCTGAAGGCTACCGCCTGCAGGTATGCTAGCCAGACCTGCGTCCGGCGCCGGGATCTCGACCTTCACTGTGTCGCCGGGTTCTAATGCTGTCGTCTCCTCGGCGGGAAGTTCGGCTGTGCTGCTATCCGTCGTCCGGACGATCTTGAAGATTGGCTTGGCACTTTCGGAGCGTTGCCTCAGAGCGAGTAGGGCGGGGACTGCAATCTCGGTTTCGTGCAGCAACTGCACCGCGGTATCGGCCTTGCTGGTCACTTCGTTGAGCTGCAGCTGGGTTTCGCGCAAACCTTCAGCGACTTCGCTGGCGTGCCGGTTGCTGATGTTGAGAATCTCGATGTCGGTCTTGCTGATCTCCTGCCTCACGCGCAGCAGCGAGGTCTCGGCAGCGAGCCTGTCCCCTTGCATCTGCGCGACCGTCCCCTCAAGCGATAGCTCGCGTGGTGCAACCGCCAGTCCCTTCTCGACAAGCGTCGAAACACTCGCGAGCTCCTTCTGGACAAGCTCGATCTGTTTGTCGTGGAATGTCAGTTGCTGTCCCAGCGAGTCCAGTTCCTTTTCCAGGAAGTCCCGGAGTTCATGGAGTGAACGCAGTTGCGTCGTCAGCGCGTCCTTGCCGATCGCAAAGATCTTGCGCTCCTGGTCCATTGTCGATGCAACGGTTTGGTTGGAAGCCCTGTCGTTCAATTCCGCAGGAAACGAGATCTCCTCGCTGCCGGCCAGTTCGGCTTCGAGGCGCGCCTTGCGGGCAAGAAGGCTGACATTGTTCAGCGCCAGTAAACCCACATCGCCCTGGCCTGAGATGACTTCCCGCCCCAGCCGCGATATGTCGTCCTGGCGTATGGGCAGGCCGCCCGCGATCCCCACCGCCTGCAGCACGGTCAGTCCGGGCCGATAAGGAAACTCCCCGGGTTGCTTGACATTGCCGACGATGTAGAAAGGTCTGTACTGCACAATTTCTACAGCGACATCGGGCTGGCGGCCGAGCCCCATGTTCCGCATCAGGCGATCGCCGATGGCCCGGGCGAGGTCGCCGGGAGCGGTGCCCTGCGCGCGTATCTGGCCGACAAACGGAAGGAAGAGCGTGCCGTCGGCACCGACGACGAAAGCGTCGTTGAGAGCCGTCCATTCGAAAATCACATCACGTGATGCGCGCCATTCATAAACCTTGAGCCTGACCTTATCTTGGGGTCCGAGCAGATACTCGGCAGCCGCGGAAGGCAAGGCGCCGGCGACTGTCGCGGCCAGTGAGGCAGACGCGATCGTCAAAACCCATTTGCGCATTGTCTTCCCCTTCGTCAGATTTTCAAGATGTACTCGGGTTCGATTCGGCCAATCGCGACGTGCAGGATAGCGAGCAGGTTACCCCTGAGCCTGCCCCTACGGTCGACATACGGCTCGGGCCACAGGCTCTTTGCCAGATTGGCTGCAATATTCCTGAGCATCAGGGGAAGCGCGAAAGAGGCCGGCACGGACCCCTTTCTGATCAGATAGATCGCATTAGCAACCTGGGAGTAGCCGAATCGCTCTCCGCTGACGCGACCTGTCTTGATGCCCAGATGGACTCCCCTGATCGAGGATACGCAGACCACCCGGCCTTTGGATCTCAGTTGGCTGGTGAAGTCGATGTCCTCCTGCCATCCATACAGGACGAGGCGCTCGTCGAAACGCAAATCGCCCACAAGCGAGGAACGGACCGACATGTTACATCCGTATGCACCCACATGGTCGATTGCCGAAGGTCCGGCACTGCGGGTGCCCTCTGCTGCCCGCAGCGCGGCTTCGGCATCTTCCCAGGTGAGGCCAGCGTTGGCGGCCCCGTCCTTGATGACCCTGCCCATCACCACCGCCCACTCGTCATTTGTGATAAAGGCTTCTTCGACCTGCTTCAGGTATTCGGCCGATGGGACGAAATCGTCGTCGAAGAATGTGATGATGTCGAAGCGCGCCAGCGACGGCGCAAGAGCCGTGTTCCGCTGTGCGGTCAGCCCCCTCGGCCCGAAAACACATTTTACAGGAAAGGGGCAACTGGCCGGCAATTCAACATGCGTGGCGTCGGGCGCGGACACTATGACTTCATCGGGAAGTCTTTTCTGGCTACCCAAATAGCCGAGCAGGCGCGCAACCTGCGCGCTGCGGCCTAGGGTTGGGATAATCACTGCCAGTCTCATGCCAGGTCCATGTTTCGCTGTCCGCCGACCCTAGGACGGCGAACACACCTGGACAGCCTGCATAAAAGGGTAAGCACAGCCCCAGGTTACCTCGGAGCACAGGCTTTTGGCGTATTGCGGGCCGACTCGCTCCAACCAAAAGGATTAGGCCGGCCCGCGCTCGCAGCGTCCTGTAACCGATCGGACGACTTGCAAGAGCCATGGCATGAAAGGGAGACTGCCGGCAGTGCGATTGCTGGCTGCGGCAAGGGGGGAACCATGCTCCACGAACGTTCTTCCGACCTGGCAATCGCCGCCAAATTCGCGGTGCCAATCGAGAAACCGCCGACCGCGCCGGGAAGTGTCGACAGATACGCGAGAATAGCGGTGGTTCACGACTGGTGCCCCAACTTCCGGGGAGGGGAGCGGGTTCTTGCGCAAATCTGCAAGCAGTTTCCGAATGCCGAAGTCTTCACGCTTTTCGATTTTCTGCCGGCCGACGTCAAAGAGCAATATTTCCGGGATGTGGAATTCCATACGTCGGCAGCCAACCGGATTCCCATGGTGCGGAAGTTCTACCGGTCTCTTTTCTTCTTTTGCCCTTTCCTGATCGAGCAGTTCGACGTGACAGGCTACGATGCGGTGATCTCCTCTTCGGCCGCGTTTTCGCGCGGCGTCATCACCAGGCCGGATCAACCGCATTTATGTTACGTGCACAGCCCCGTCCGCTATGCGTGGGATGAGCAGTTCTCCTATCTTCAGCAGGGAAGGTTGGGCTTTGGTCCCAAGGGAATTCTCTATCGATACATGCTGCACCGGCTGAGGACGTGGGATACCAGGACCGCGCATGGTCCGGACCTGATGTTGGCGAACTCGAACTATGTCCGTTCCCGAATCCAGCACATCTACGGGCGCGACGCGCGTGTCGTCTTCCCGCCGGTTTGCGTAGGAGAACTGCCGTGTGTGGAGGACAAGGATGACTACTACGTCTCGGCATCCTTCCTGGCCCCATACAAGCGCACCGACCTGGTCATCAGGGCCTTCAACGAAATGCCGTCGCGACGGCTGGTCGTCGTTGGCGAGGGCCAGCAATCCGCCAGCTTGCGATCGCTGGCTGGGCCCAACATCTCGTTTTCGGGTTTTCTACCCCGCCAGGAGTATGTAGAGACGCTGGCGCGGGCAAAGGCCATGGTCTTCGCGGGCTGCGAGGACTTCGGCATCGCTTTGGCCGAGGCGCAAGCCTGCGGGACCCCGCTGATTGCCTTCGGCCGCGGCGGCGCGGTTGACATCGTGCGGCGCCTGGGGTCATCGGCCGAGCCGACGGGGGTGCTGTTCAAGGCGCAGACTATCGAGTCTCTCAAGGCGGCGGTCGTGCGCTTCGAAGAAAACAGCCACGCTATCACCCCCAGTGCCTGCACCGCCAATGCAGCGCGCTTTTCCGAAGAGAACTTCGATCGCGCGATTCTGGAATCGATCGGGGCAGTCCAGTCGCTTCACGACATCATATGAGTTCGCGCACCCTGGCGCCCTTGGTTTGTGCGTCGAGGCCGTCGGCGGCCGCCATGGCCTTGAGATAAAGCAACGTCGTCGCCCTCCAGCTGTATGCTGAGGCTCTTGCCCTTCCCTTCGCCACCATCTCCGTTCGCAACGCCTGAGAACGATGAAGTCGCATGAAGCTGTCGAACCATGCCTCCGGATTGTCGGGAGAAGCGTATAGGGCCGCGCTCGCGCAGACCTCAGGCAGGCTTGCGCGGTCGGAAACCACCACCGGGCAGCCGACAGCCATCGCCTCGAGGGCAGGGAGGCCGAAGCCTTCGGTAAGCGACGGGAAGGCCAGGCAGAGCGAGTCCGCAAGGAGAGCAGCCAACTCGCCATCCGAAACGCGGCCAAGCCAGTGGATGTTTCGCGCTTGCGTGCGCGCAGAACCTGACCGGTAAACGCGGCATTCCGACATTCCGACGATGGCTATCCTGAGCCCGACTGCTCCAAGCCGGTCAGCCATGTTCAGGACGAGGTCTACATTCTTGTGGGGTGCGGCACTTCCGATCATGACTATGGTGTCCCGGGAGGCCGCCAACCGTGTCGGCGCCGAGTGCTCAGGCTTCCAACGCAAGACATGCTCATGGCCGTTAGGGGCCACGAGGGCCCGATGGGCCTGGATCACGCCTTGGCGGATGAGTTCACCGAGCGAGAAATCGGAGACAGTCGAAATACTCCACGCAGTCTTGCCGAGGCAAGGCAACAGCGTTCTGTAAAGGCTTCTGAAGGCGAGGGAATAGCTCTGCGGCGCGTTCCAGACATTTGCGTCATGAATACAAACGATATGTTTGTGGGCAAGCAGCGGCCCGGTATTGCAGAGGCTGAGCAGACCGCCGCCGTCGAGAGCGACGGGAAGTCGCGCTTGCTCCCAAACATGCCCGCGCGCGCCGCCGATCTCGCGGCGTTCGATGGACGTGAGGGGGATGTCCCCGGATCCGGGTGGACAGAGCAGGCGGAGCTGGAGATCGCTAGCAAGTGGTACTCGCTCCTCAATCAAGGAGTCCAGCGAACGGACGACTTCATGGGCATAACGTTGCACGCCCGTTGTCGCCTGGGAAAGAAAGCGCCCATTGATCGTCCAACGTCGTGGCATGCCCTTACCCCCGAGACTTTCACTGTGGAGCGGCCATAGGGGCGCAGTCACTACGGCCATTCGGTCACCTGTTGGCGCGGAGCCTCATCCGGCCGGGCGAGGGCGGTGTTGAACCTACCTCGAACGTTGGAGGGCCGTGCGCGACCGAGAATGCTAATCTGACCACAGGTGCGGCCGGACCGGAGAGGGTTATGGGTAATTCCGAATTCGATGCGACGCAGTCGCCGCCATCAAGGCGGTTGAATGGCCACGACAGCGGCACACAGCTGGCGGGAACCCTTGTCGAAGACGCCAAATACCTGGTTGGTATACCCGAGCGAAAGTCACGGGATCAGGGGGCGGCGAGGCGACGCTGGACGATAAACGGAGACTTCACGACGCTTCGCCGTAATGGAGTAGCCCGTTATGCTCGCGAAGTGACCATGGCTCTCGATGCTCTCATTTCGGAAGGTCATCCCCTTGGTCGCGACCTGGACATGGATCTGGTGATCCCACGCCCGCTAACCGAACCCTTGCCCCTTAAGGCCATCGCCGTCCGCATCATTCCGGAATTCAACAGACCACGACTTCCTCAATTTTGGGTTCAGGCGCAGTTGCCCTGGCATGTGCCTGGCGGGTTGCTGAGTTTCTGCAATCTCGCTCCCGTCATGCTTAGCCGTCAAATCGCTTGTATCCACGACATGCACACCAGGCTGATGCCGTTGAGCTATGCGAGAGGCTTCCGGTGGGCGCACCGCCTCATCCTCCCAGCGCTCGGCAGGCGGGCTGCTCGTATCACGACGGTCTCGCAGCTGGCGCGAAGTCATCTGATCAAATTCGGAATAGCACCGGAGGAAAATATTGTCGTCACCTACAACGGCAGCGACCATGCCAGGAGATGGGATGCCAAGAAATCGTCCCTGGCCGTGGATCGGCGTAGGCCATATGTCCTTTGCCTTGGCCGGGGGGACCAAGAATACAAGAACCTGGAGCTTCTCGCCCGGCTGGCCCCACTCCTCGATGACATGGGTCTGGATCTGTGGATGCCTGGCGACGTCGACGAAGCCACGATCCTGCGATACGTTGCGAAACTGCCCGACAACATCGTCTTGCTTGGCCGCATAGGCGATGACGACTTCAAGAAGGCGCTCGAGGGCGCTTTGTGCTTCCTGTTCCCCTCACGCATCGAGGGTTTCGGGCTCCCCGCGGTCGAGGCGATGGCGTCTGGCTGTCCCGTCATTGCATCGAGCTCGCCGTGCCTCCCGGAAATCTGTGGGGACTCTGCTCTTTATGCCGATCCCGACGATGTCCATGCGTGGGCCGAGAAGGTCCGCCAGCTTGTGCTCACCCCAGCCTTGCGCGATTGGCTGGTGACCAAGGGCAACGCCAGGGCAAGCAGTTATTCCTGGCGGTGGATCGCGTGGAAATACCTGGAACTGATGGTCCAGGTTGACGCCGATTTCGGGGAGCGGTCCCGCGGCTGGAGACCGTCCGAAGGAAGCGACCTTGTCGATTTCTCGAAACCGGCCGCAAAGCCGCGCTGATTGAAGGCTTCGTGTCTGGCCGGGTGCCAATCCGCGCTCGACGGCCTAACAGAAACGATTGACCCAATATTCCTCAAATGGATTAGCAATGCGCCGTTTGGGTCAATTCTCAGGTCCGCTCGCCTCCGGTAAATTGAGATCGAAGCCGATCGAGGGCAAACAGGCCACCGTAGCGGCTTCATTGGATAGGGCGATGGTCTTCTTAACACTCGGCACGGTCGGCCTGGCATCGATAACGTCCAGGGTCAACGCTGAGTACTCTCCGGCCACGGCCCGGTCTGCTCAGGCAAGGAAGTTCTGGCACAATCCTCAGCTTTTGAGGCTCGTATCCGCCTATGCCATCGCCTACATCCACATGCCCGCAGTGGTTGGCGCCGCCCACATTCATCCGGCTGTCTTGGAGATTTTCCGTTTCGGAACGGATCTGTTCGTGGTTCTGGCCGGCTTTCTAAGCGCGCATGTGCTCGGGAACAACGGCACGTCCGCAGGTGCTTATTTGCGCGCAAGGCTCATTCGCATCGTGCCTTTATACTGGGGCTTCACGGTTCTCGCATTTCTTGTCGAAAATTACGCGATGAATAACCATTCGACGCCCTTGTCAGCACTCTTCATGTCGCTTGCCTTCGTCCCCTATGGTCCCTACCCGATCCTGTATCCGACCTGGACCTTGCTGGTCATCGTCGAGTTCAGCTTGATTATCGCGGCTTTTCAGACTGCCAGCGCCAAAAACGGTGTTTTCTATTCCGCCGCCTTTGCGGTACTCCTTGCAGGCGCTGGCAAAATAACGAGATTTGAAAACCCGATTTTCGTATTCTACACCAATCCCATACTGATCGATTTTGCCCTCGGCATCCTCATCTTCACGCTTGTCAGCTCTGGGCCGTTCCTTTTCAAAATGCCGCGGCGCCGCGTCGTTGTTCTCGCAGCGGCGGCAGTCACCTTCGGAGCTGTGGCTGCAGTCTTGCGTCCGTTCTTCTGGCCGGCGCTGCCCCGCGTCCTCGCCCTCGGCGTGCCGATGTCGCTTCTATTGCTGGGGGTTGTTATTCTGGAGCAGCTTGGCATCTACAACGACTCGAGATTTGTGAACTTTCTCGCCAAATGCACCTACGCGATCTATCTGACACACTGGTTCATGGATCTCATCTCCGAAAAGCTCGTTGTCGAAAGCGGAAATTCGGCACGGCTGGCCACGGTGCTGTTGTTCGTGACCCCCATGGCCGTAACCTGCGTTTCAGTCTTCATTTATCTTTATGTTGAAGTGCCTATGACTCGATACCTGTCCGACTGGTTCGTCGCACCGGGAATATCACCGTCATCGGCAGCGCCCAGATCGACGACAGGGCATCAAGGTGGCGCGCAGCCCGGATCGGAGCATCGGAGCCGTTTGCCATGAGCAAGATCCTGGGCTGAACGCCTCATCTTAAACAAAGCCACCGACAGAAGCTGAGGTCGGCTTCTCGCTTTTGAGTAGGTCAATTCAATATCGACGTCCGAAACGAAAAAGATAACGTTATGAGACACCGCTCGGCGCCAGCTCTACCTCTCGTCGCGGTGGTAACGCCCGTATACAACGGAGGTGCCTATCTCGAGGCTACGATGAGATCCGTTCAGCGGCAAAGTTATGATAACATTATACACGTTATCGTTGACAATTGCAGCTCGGACAACACGCCGCAAATCATCGATCGCTTTCGGTCGGAGCGTGTTGAACTGATTACCATTCGCAATGACAGCCTCCTTCCGCTGCGAGAAAACTGGACTAAGGCGCTTTGTGCGGTTCCCACCGAGGCCCTTTACGTGAAGGTTCTATGCGCAGACGACCTGATGCATAGCGATTGTATCTCGCGCTTCGTGGAGATTGCTCAATGCGATGAAAAAATCGAAGTCGTTCTTTGCCACGACATCTTCATGGACAGGGTCCATCGCGCGAATTTGCCGTTGAAGCAAGGTATTTTTGGAGGCATTGAGATTGCGGCCAAGATGCTAGACGAAAGCATTAATTGGTTGCCCTATCACCATCTATTCGTTCGATTTCCTGGCAGCGCGCAAAGCGCGGTTTTCTTCAACGATGCCCCGATCCATTTTGATTTTTCTGCAGTCGTGCGCAGTGTCCTGCGTGGCAAGCTCGCCTATCTGCACGCGCCACTCGTCTACACACGGTGGCACGCGAATTCGCTTACCAGCCAGCAGCTCGGTGCGAACCAGTTAAGAGCCTTACTTGAGCGTTTTGACATTTTATGTGCCTTCGGGGCTCAGTGTTGGGACGAGGCGACCTTCCGAAGTAAAAAGGAATGTATGCGTGCCAGAATGATGCGCTTGGCCATAAAATGGACACTGATGGGAAGGCTGGACGCGGCTCAGGAACTCTTGAAGGGCCTGAAAGAGCGGCAGGTCGCTCCGAACGCCGCGGATTGGGCCAAATCGCTGGTTGAATGGCTGCCCTATTCGAATTGGAAACGAAGCTGGCGTCTTTCAACGGGCCCTGAGATTGACGAAGCCAAGTTCTGCTCGGAGAATCTTTAAGGCGGCGGCCGCTGACCGAACGCATCCACAGGAGCTGCTGGGCTGTTGAAGCCGCGACTGATCGCGCGATCGACAATCTTTCAGTAGGCAATAATTAGCGCCTCGGCTTAATCAAAGGACCTTGGACAACAACTCCTGCTCGTGCTCCTTTACCCGAAACAGTACATCATCGAGGTGCCGCCGAAGGACTGCGCGATAGTGCTTCCTGTTTTTCAGCAATTCCGTGAGGTGCGTCTCCAACAGGTCCAGGTTGAGATTTTCTATGGATTGACAGAAATTCCCAAGGCCGAAATCAGTCATCACCGCATCGTTCTTGGCCTCGTATCCGATGGAGATTGTCGGTAGAGCAAGCTTCAAAGCGCAAACCACGTTATGAAAACGTGTGGCGACAACGACGTCAGTGTCGCCAATTTGCCGCATGACGTCATGCAGGGAGTTGATTGGCTCGGCGACAAGCTGACGAGCCTGCCGCGTGAAGCGGGTGCCGTCGATCAGGTCATATCCGCTTGCCTTAGCAATTCGACCGATATCCCTGACTGCCCGCATATCCACGGTTTCGCCGATAATTAGGCGTACTCGGTAGCCTCGATCCAGCAATGAGTTGACGAAACGGCCCATCTTCTCGATGTAGGTTTCATAGATAGCGGTGTCCGATCCTGAGCGCGCGCCTGCGCGCCAGCCGTTGTAGTTCATGAGCCCAACCCCAACTGTCGTCAGTTTTCCTCCGGTGTTGTCTCGCGCGGGCAATGGCGTAGGCAGTCTGAACACCAGATCTGGGTAGACTTCATCTCTACTTGTATCGATGCCGAGTGACGATAAGAAATCCTTGGAGACCTGATCGCGGAACGAACGGAAGTAGGCCCAGGCCGCTGCAGACCTCAACATCCGGCGGCTGGTAGAATTTAGGATCGGACCTGCGCCGGTTCCAATAAAGCAGAACTTCACCCCCGACAGTCGCGCAGATGCAGCCCAGCGGAACAGACCGTAGGATGTTCCAAATGGACCTGAGCCGTAGTCGTTTAACGTTGACGTTCCTGGCACAATTATGATGTCGAATTGCCTGACATATTTGATTGCCCGGCCCCAGTTCGCTAGCCTTCCAATTGTTCTCAGGCTGACTTTATTGCAGAACCTCAGGAGGGCATTGGAAAACTCTGGGGCGCTGATTGGTGTTGTGGCAATCTGATGCGCTTTACCAATGGCATCTGGATCAACACAGACGCACGCGATAGCCGCCTCCGGCCGAGCTTCCCGCACAAAAATCAAGAACGCTTCCAACGACGCGTCATTACCGAAATTACCCCCGCCAAACATTCCGAAAAGGCATATTTTCTGTGGCTTTGCGCCGATGACCTGCGAGAACCCATTCCTGCGCGGAAGGACCATGGTCTGTGCTCGCTATTGGTGCATGCATGCGAGCGGCGGCAGCATGATACTGCGGCCGTGCACGCTCTGATTGGAAGGGGTGACAGAGGTCAGGAGGTTCGAATGGCAAATTCGGCTGCTTCGGCATGGCTCGCACTCCAAGCCTTTCGGCAGGGCGAGGCCCTGCTTCTTGTCCCGCTGGTTCTCGTCCATGAACATTCGCGTCCTTCCAGGCTCGTTTGGATAACCACTGGCCATGCGACTTTTTCGTCGGCCATCGTGTTCACTGATCTCGCCTCACTCGGCCGGGCGGAGCGAGGCACGCGCGAAACCGGGGATGGACTTGATTATCTCGTCAACCAAAGGATGTCGGGTAAGGACCAATGCCGCTCCCCATCCAGCCAACGCCAACACCCCTGCTGCGAGTGCCTGCCCATGCGAAAGAGCGAAGCCTGTGCCCGACAAGAAAGCCACGCACAGCGGACCAGCCGCGCTCGCCATGGCCATGACTGCACTTCTCCATAGCGCTGCGGCGATATCCTTCAGCTTCAATCCCAACCGTCGCCTAACGAAGCTCAGGGCAACGTATGCCTGGAAAGGAATCGTCACCAGCATACACCAGGCGGCCGCCTGCAATCCACCGAAGATGCCAGCCATTGACAACAGAATGCCAGAAATCGGGAAGACGATGAGGGCACGGATGAACAAGTCGCGGATCGCACCGACTGCAACCAATACCGGGTAATTGAGCTCAAAACTGAAGGAGAAGAGAAGAGCAATCGCGACGACCTGAACAAGCGGCGCAGCCTCGATCCATTGGCGACCGAGCACGACGTCCACGACCGGGTAGGCCAGCACTGAGAGCACAAGGAGAGCCGGCCAGTAGAAAGCCGTGACAATAGAAAGGGCCGCGAGATACGGGCGCTTCAAATCGCTGCCTTGTCTGACCTCTGCCGAAAACGCCGGCAATACGACAGCCACGGCCCCTCCGAGGAGGAGCTTGTCGGGTATCTGGCTGATCAAGAGGGTCCTGCTGAACAAGGCTGCGGCATTCGGTGACACCAGTCGGCCCAACAAGAGCAGGGGCAGGGCGTCAAAAATGCGGAAGAGTATGGCGATGGAGCCGTTGTATCCGCCGAACGAGACCATTGCGCGCCAATTGACGAGGGTTGGCTTGAACATCCAGAAATGCGGGCACAGGGCAAGCGCAAGGCATGCAGCAAGCCCACTGCCGATTAGCCACGCCCAAGCGAAGCTCATATAGCTGAAGCCCGCGAACGCCAAAGCGATTGTTGCCACGGCTCCTGTCGCTCCGTTGGTGATGCTAATCGCAGCTACCTTGCCGAAGGCCATGTCCCGGCGCAGGAGAGCGTTGACCAGGATGACCAAAGCATCGAGGAAGAGGCAGGCTGAAATAACTCGAAAATAGGGAACGAGGTTCGGCTCCGCGTACACTGAAGCCAGAATAGGGGACGCGGCTAGGAGAACGGTGACGGCAATCCCGGTAAGGACGAACATCACTGTGAAGGCCCCCCGAATGTCCTCGCGGCTGAGTTCCCCGCGCTGGATCAGAAAGCTTGAACTGGAGAATTCCCTGACGGACAGGGCTATCGCCAGGATTGCCATCCCGATCACCGACACGCCGATTTCCTGTGGTGTCAATATGCGCGAAACCACTGCGGTCGTGGCGAAATTCGATACGAGCAGGACATAACGTTCGCCCGTGCTCATCAGAAGTGCGCGTTTAACAGAAGGCATAGTGCCCTTTCCCGGTAGCGGCGGGGCCGCCTTCGTCACGCTGAATAGTCCAACAAACCCAGTTAAAGGTCAGTACCTTCAAAGTAAGGACTAATCACAGACGAAAGGGGTAACGGGCATGCCGGCCGGAGTTGTCGGGCCTTGTTCCAGATCAGCTAAGGGCTGATCAGATTTGGGTAAAATAGAGCGTAAGAGGTTCAAGACAGGGCTTGAGTTGGTGGCGACCTCCGAAAGGGGTATCGCAGACGCGTCGGTCACCCGTATGGGTAGATTGCTACCGGCGCTCGCAGTCCCGACTATCGAGGCCGCCCCCGACCGGGAGAACTGTCGCCATGTCGTTTCGTTTCGCAGTCGCTTTGGCTTGCCTGCTGGCGTTCGTCTCGTCTGCCTCCGCCAATTTCCTTTGGGGCATTAACGGCCATCCAATAGTTGCTTATCCGGGTATCCCGATCGAACGGCAACTCGACTTCGTCAAGGATCTCGGCCTGAAGTCATACAGGGTCAATGTTAGGGGCGAGGGCGACGTCGATATGCTTGCCAACCTTGTCTCCGCCGGAAAGGTGAGAGGCATCGAGATCCTGCCCGTCCTCACGCCCGCCGGCATCGATATGGACAAGGACAGTCCGGAAGAACTTTACGCCAGGACCCGGAAACTTGCGATCGCACTTGGCTCAAGGTTCAAGGCCGACATCCGTGTCTGGGAACTCGGCAACGAGATGGAGAACTACGCCATCATCAAACCTTGTGAGAAGCGCGATGATGGTTCGCAATATCCATGTGGGTGGGGACCTGCAGGTGGAACGGGAACGCTCGATTACTACGGCCCGCGCTGGATGAAAGTGAGTGCCGTCCTCAAGGGCCTGTCCGAAGGGATGATTGCGGCCGATCCGACCATCAGCAAGGCGATCGGCACCGCCGGATGGGGCCACGTCGGCGCGTTCGCACGGATGAAGCAGGACGGCATCGCTTGGGATATCTCGGTGTGGCATATGTACGGCGAGGATCCGGAATGGGCTTTCCGGGAAATCTCGGCCTACGGCAAGCCGATATGGGTTACCGAATTCGACAACCCTTACGGAAGCCAGCGCGGCGAGAAGCAGCAGGCCGACGGCATCAAGCAGACAATGACGAGACTTCAAGACCTCAACAAGAAGTACAAGGTCGAGGCCGCGCACATCTACGAACTCGTCGATGAGGCCTACTGGGCTCCCAGCATGGAAGCCAATATGGGATTGGTGAGGCTGATCCCGGCGCCCTATGGTAAATGGAGGGTCGGCGAGCCTAAGCCGGCCTATAAGACGGTGCGTGACTTCACCCGCGGCCCGCAGCCGGCGCCTAGGCCGTACCGGGAATGCGATCCAGAGACCCTGGCTGCAAACAAACCCCTATATGTGAGGCAGGCAAGTTTCGTCTATTGCCTCATTCTTGGTCACGATGGCGACACGGCCAGCGTGGATCGTTGGTCGGCAGCTCTTGAAAGCGGGAATAGCAAGCTTGCTGACATGATATTGGACATGATGGACACCGACGATTTCGAAAGCAGATATGCCACGATCGGCCTGACGGACCGCGCCTATATCAGTTTCCTCTACCTGCTGCTTCTTGACCGTCCCGCAGACAACTACGGCCTTGACTCCTATACGCGGCCGCTACGCGCGGGCACCATGACCCGCAAGGACGCAGCCTTCGGCATTGTCACCTCAGCGGAGTTCAACTCCAGGCACTCCGCCATCCATGAGGTCTCCGGGGCGCCGACCCCTGGGTGAGCATGAACGACGGGCCGGAGGGAGTGAGCGCAATGCGCTTGATGTCTGTTCTCATGACCTGCGTCTATTTGGTGGCTATGGAGACCGGAAGCTTGGCCTGCGAACGCGACAAGGGGACGCGTTTCCCCTTACGGATCGAATCTGGAAAGAGCTTTCCGGTCGACAAGGACGGCGATCCATTCTTGATGCATGGCGACTCGGCCTGGTCCCTCATCGCAGATCTGAAGGATGACGAAGCATACCTCTATCTTGAGGACCGCAAGGCTCGTGGTTTCAACACGGTGCTGGTCAACCTGCTAGAGCACCGATTTTCCCGCAACGCGCCCGCAAACGCATATGGCGAGAGACCATTCGCTGGCAACGCCGATTTCGCCGTTCCGAATGAGGCGTATTTTGCCCATGCGGACCGTGTCCTGCAGAAGGCATGCGACCTCGGTTTCCTGGTGCTGCTTGCCCCAGCCTATCTCGGCTATCGCGGTGGTATTGACGGTTGGTATCAGAACATGGCGGCTGCTGGGCCAGGAAGGCTTGCTTCGTACGGCCATTTCGTCGGACATCGCTACCGGCACTTCGACAATATCATGTGGGTCAACGGTGGCGATGATGATCCAGCGGACAAGGATCTGGTGAGGGCTGTTGCCAAAGGCATCCTTGACGAGGAGCCGGGCGCTCTTAGCACCATCCATGGCGCTCCCGAAACGCCACCATTTGATTTGTGGACTCACGAATCCTGGCTGAACGTGAACAACATCTACACATACGGCCCTGTCTACACTGCCGCGGTCAGGGAGTACGGCAGGGGTATGCCTTTCTTCCTGATTGAGAGCGCCTATGAGTTCGAAAGTGGTACCGACGAGTACCGGGTCCGCATTCAGGCTTACCAGGCGATCCTCTCGGGCGCCTTTGGCCACCTCTACGGCAACAACCCGATATGGCATTTCGGCGGGCCCGGTCTCCATCGGCAAACATTGGGGTGGAAAGAGGCTCTGAACAGCCCGGGGGCAAAAAGCATGGAGGTGCTTTTCGCCTTCGTCTCGTCGATAAAATGGTGGCTGCTCGAACCCGACGCCACGAACAGCTTCCTGGTCAACGGTATGAGCGCGGGCATGGAAAGGGCGGTCGCTGCGACCGCAAGGGACGGATCCTATGCTGTCGTCTACATGCCCGGCAACGGCCGCATTACAGTGGACCTGGCGCGGCTTTCGGCGGCTTCCGTCCGCGCTCGCTGGCGCGATCCGACCAGCGGAGAGGTGATGGATGTCGAAGGTTCTCCCTTCAAGGCGGAGCGCACGGTTTTCAAGCCGCCAGAGCTAAACAGCCGCGGATACAAAGATTGGATCCTGGAGCTGATAGCTCAAGGCCGCCCCGAAGCGCAAAGTCAATGACGCGCGATTGCGTGCAGCAGGCAACGCAAGGCAAGAAGTGCGCCGATTCCTCCGAAAGCATTAGACGAGCGCCACTGCAAAGGAGGTAAGCGCCGGCAACGCTTCCTCGAACGGGGAATCCTGGGCGTCCATTGGCGTTCTCCCCCGTTCCTTCAAGCCCAAGTAGCCTCCCGGATATCAATATCGGTTTGAGAAGAGGTGCGCGATGAAAGTCATGGTAACCGGCCATCAAGGCTATATCGGATCGGTGATGGTGCCGATGCTGCTTCGTGCCGGGCATTCGGTGACGGGCTATGACAGCGATCTCTACCGGCGCTGCACCTTTGCCGCTGGGGGCGAGCGGGCTTCAATTCCATCTATCCAAAAGGACGTCAGGGACGTGCATGCGCGCGACCTCGAAGGGTTCGATGCCGTCATCCACCTTGCGGCCCTTTCCAATGACCCGCTGTCCGACCTTGATCCGGACATCACCTATGAAATCAACCATAAGGGCAGCGTCCGGTTTGCAAAAGCGGCCAAGGACGCCGGCGTGTCGCGCTTCCTGTTCGCTTCGTCGTGCAGCAATTACGGACAGGCGGGCGACGGGATGGTCGATGAAACGGGCGAATTGAAGCCGGTAACGCCCTATGGTTGGTCCAAGGTCCTTTCAGAACGGGATATTTCCGAACTGGCCAGCAACAGCTTTTCTCCCACCTATTTCCGCCCCGCCACGGCCTATGGGCTCTCGCCGCGGCTCCGTTTCGACATCGTGTTGAACAATCTGGTCGCGTGGGCGGTCACCAAAGGCGTCATCCTGCTGAAGTCCGATGGAACACCGTGGCGGCCGATCGTCCACATCGAGGACATTTCCAGGGCATTCATTGCCGGGCTGGAGGCGCCCCGCGAGGCCATTCACGATCAAGCCTTCAATGTGGGACGAACCGACCACAATTACAGGATCCGGGACATCGCCGAGATCGTCGCCGAGATCGTGCCCGATTGCCGGCTTGAACTCGCGCCCGACGCCGGACCCGACAAACGCTCCTATCGGGTCAACTTCGACAAGATCGCGCTTGCCCTGCCTGCCTTCAGGCCACAATGGGATGCGCGCAAGGGTGCCGAGCAACTCTACCAGGCATACCGGAAGTCGAATGTCACGCTGGAGGAATTCGAGGGGCCGCGCTTCCAGCGTATCGGTCATATCAGGCATCTGTTGACCAGCGGACTTTTGGACGAGCGGATGCGGGTCGCTGGAGTATCCAAGCCATTGGAGGAGGCGCTCGGATAAGCTGGATGGAACACCTGAACCCCGCCGGGATCGGGCCGCCGCCGGCAACCGGAATCGGTCACGAGATTTATGGCCTGGCCGAACGTCTGTTTCCCATCTGCCGGAGCATCACGGGAAACGGCGTGCGAGCAACGCTGGATGTCTTGTCACAGCATATCGAGTTGGAACGGCACGAAGTGCCCACCGGGACGCAGCTGTTCGACTGGACCGTTCCAAAGGAATGGAACATACGCTCGGCAACCATCACAGGCCCGGACGGACATACGGTCCTCGATTTTGCGGACTCCAACCTGCACGTCGTCAACTACAGCTTGCCGTTCAAGGGGATCCTGACGCTCGCCGAACTGAGGCCGCACATTCATACGCTGCCCGATCAGCCGCAACTGATCCCCTACCGGACCAGCTATTACGCCCCGACCTGGGGCTTCTGCGCGGCCCACGTCCGTGTGGCTGACCTGCCCGACGGTTTCTACCATGTGGAGATCGACGCCGAGCTCGAGGACGGCAGTCTCACATACGGCGAATACCTGCACCGCGGTCAGACCGAGCGGGAGTTCCTCCTCTCGGCGCACATTTGCCATCCCTCACTTGCCAACGACAACTGTTCGGGCTTGGCGCTGCTGGCGATGCTGGCGAGAGGTCTCAAGGCAAGGAAGACACGGTACAGTTACCGCTTCCTATTCGCTCCCGGCACGATCGGCGCGCTCGCGTGGCTGTCGCGCAATGAGGACCGAACATGTCTCATCGACCACGGTCTGGTGCTGTCATGCGTTGGCGATTCAGGAGGCCCGGCATACAAGCGCAGCCGCCGCGGCGACGCCTTCATCGACCGAGCCATGTCCCACGTGCTGGGGCATCGCGCCGGGGCAAAGCTGATGGATTTCTCCCCATATGGTTATGACGAGAGGCAGTATTGTTCGCCGGGCTTCAATCTTCCGGTCGGCATGTTCCAGCGAAGCGTCCACGGCACATTTCCCGAATACCACACATCGGCCGACAATCTTGACTTCATCAGCCCAGAGCATCTCGAGGATTCCTTCCGCATCTTGATGGAGGTGATCGACATTGTCGAAGAGGACTGGACGCCGTTGAACCGCTTGCCCAAGGGCGAGCCGCAGCTCGGCAAACGCGGCCTTTATGCAGCCGTGGGAGGGCAGAAGTCGTCGGGGGCGACGTCGATGTCCCTGCTTTGGGTGCTGAACCTCGCCGATGGGCAGCATTCGCTCCTGGCCATGGCGGAGCGCTCGAACCTGCCCTTCAAGGAACTGGCCGCCGCTGCGAAACTGCTGTTCGAACATGAGCTCCTGGTAGCCTTATGAGGCCGTTACGGTTCGCCGTCTGACAAGGGGCCAACTTTTGTCCCTTTCCGACATGGCTGTCGGCATCAAGGGCCATGCGATGGAAAAGGTGGGGTCATTGTAGAGGACGCCGGTCGACGCGTTGGGCGTATAGAACTGTGATATGAGATACGAGACCTCGGTGCCGTCGGTTAGGGTCTGGAGGCCGTGGGCGAAGCCGGCAGGGATATAGAGCTGCTTCATGTTTTCGGAAGTCAGCTCGAAACCAAGCCACTTGTAGCGTGTCTGCGAATTCGGACGCAGGTCCACAACGACGTCAAAAATCGCGCCGCGGACACAGGAGACCAGCTTGACCTCTGCGTAAGGCTCCTCCTGGTAGTGCAGCCCCCTGAGAGTTCCCTTTTTGATCGAATGAGCCCGGCTGTGCTGGACAAAGCGCGTCGCCAGACCACAATCGGCCATCTCCTTCTCACAGAAAAGGCGGGTGAAAGAACCACGGTCGTCAAGCATGGGAGTAGGCTCGATCACCCAGACCCCTTGAAGCTCCGTTTCGGTGAACTGCATGCCTTGACTCCCCGGCGCCGAGCGAGACTGCCGCATCAATTGTCAGCGTCGCCAGCCCACGCTGTAAGGGCTACCTAAGCCTTAGCTGGCCTCTCCGATAGCGGTATGTGCGGATGAAAGCTGACTACCCGTTCGGCGAGCCTGGCGTCGGGATCACCGCCGCCGGCTCGCTATAAGGATTAACGCGCCCGACGGATTGGCAAATCGAAGCGGAGAGGGCCGGATCCTAACCTGCCGTCATGTGCCTACTCAGGCGCGGCAGGCATGGGTTCTGCGGAGCGGACCCGCGGGTTAGGTAGAAGACAGGAGCGGGGAAATGAACATTCAGCCTATCGAAACCGTTCGCGGTCACAATGCGGCAAGCCGGAATGTCGGTTGCAGGCTCTGCGGGTCGCGCCTGCGCCACACATTGGTCGATCTAGGCATGTCTCCACCTTGCGAAAGCTTCCTGCAGGCCGAGCAGCTTGACCAAATGGAAGCTTACTATCCTCTCAACGTGCTTGTCTGCGACACCTGCTACCTGGTGCAGCTCAAGGAGTATCTGAGCCCCGAGACCATTTTCAGCGAGTATGCCTATTTCTCTTCGTTCTCCTCCAGCTGGGTGGCTCATTCGAAAGTGTATTGCGAGGCCATCACCAGACGGCTTGGGCTTGGCCGTGACAGTCTTGCGGTCGAGCTCGCAAGCAACGATGGTTACCTGCTGCAGCACTTTCTGCCACTGGGCGTTCCTGTACTGGGCGTCGAACCGGCAGCCAATGTTGCGCGCGCCGCGATCGAGAAAGGTGTGCCCACCCGGGTCGACTTCTTCGGGGTTCGGTTGGCAAATCAGATGATGAGCGAAGGACATTGCGCCGACCTCATCATTGGCAACAACGTCCTGGCGCAGGTGCCGGACCTCAATGACTTCGTCGCCGGGATGAAAATCCTGCTCAAACCTCAGGGGGTGGTCACGCTCGAGTTTCCACATATCGAGCGGCTGATGGCGGAGAATCAGTTCGATACCATTTATCATGAGCACTTTTCATATTTCTCGCTGCTGACGGTCGAACTGATGGCGGCGCGCCACGGATTGCGGCTGATCGACGTCGAGGAGTTGCCCACCCATGGCGGCTCGCTGCGCGTCTATCTCGCCCATGATGGCAGTCGCTGGGGCGTGGATGACAGGGTGGGCAAACTTCTCGCCCGAGAAAAGCGGCACGGGCTAACGGAGATGATTACCTATGCCTCCTTCGGTCACAAGGCGCAGCGCGCCAAGCGCGACCTGTTGGCCTTCCTTATCTCGGCCAAAAACGAAGGGAAGAAGATTTGTGGCTACGGCGCTCCAGGCAAGGGCAACACGTTGCTCAACTACTGCGCTATCGGCACCGACTTCCTTGACTTCACGGTCGACCGTAACCCTTACAAGCATGGTCGCTTCACACCGGGGATGCATATCCCGATCAAGTCCGTCGACGCCATCGACGAAGTCCGGCCAGATTACATCCTCATCCTACCGTGGAACCTGAAGGACGAGATCATCGAACAGATGCGCCATGTCGCCTCCTGGGGTGCAAGGTTTGTGGTCCCAATTCCCTTTGTGGCGGTGATCGATCCATCGGAGTTAGGCAGATGAAAGTTGTCCTCTTCTGCGGCGGTCGCGGAACCCGGATCCGCGACTATTCCGACAGTATACCCAAGCCGATGATCCCGCTTGGCCATCAGCCGATCCTGCGCCACGTGATGCAGTGGTACAGCGATTATGGACATGACGAATTCGTCTTGTGCCTGGGCTACAAAGCCAATGTCATCAAGGATTTCTTCCTCAACACACGGCCGCAGACGTTTTCCGATTGCGTGGTCACGCAGGGAGGTCAAGACGTGAAACTGCTCGGAGACCAGGTCAAGGACTGGAGCATTACCCTGCTTGATACCGGGGTCTGGCGCAATATCGGCGAACGCCTCTGGGCGGCAAGGGACCAGGTTAAGAACGAGAAGATGTTCCTGGCCAACTACTCCGATGGTCTGACCAACGTCGATCTCGACGACGTGGTGGCGAAATTCGAAGCCAGCGGCAAGATCGGTTGTTTTCTCGCGGTGCGCGCACCACTGACATACCATTTGGCCGATATCGCGGAAGACGGTCGCGTGCGTGAGTTCCGCACAACAGATACCTCGGAGATCTGGATCAACGGCGGCTACTTCCTGTTCCGCCCGCAAATCTTCGACTATATGCGCGATGGCGAGGAGCTCGTTCTGGAACCTTTCAGACGACTGATCGACGACAACATGCTCATGGCGTACAAACATGATGGCTTCTGGCGATCGATGGATACGCTGCGCGATTGGCAATCGCTCGAAGACATGGTCGAACGGGGCGACATGCCCTGGAATAGAAAAGTTACCGCCGAGAAAACCAGGCGCGGTCTGGTGATGGCCGCTTCATGAGAGGGCTTGGCCTCGCACGTGGCGGGGAGGAACTCTCGATCCTCTGCCTTGGCGCCCATTCCGATGACATCGAGATCGGCGCCGGCGGCACTATCCTTGGCCTGATCGCGTCGGGGGTGAAACTGGACGTCCACTGGTGTGTGCTGAGCGCCGGCGGCCAGCGGTCGGTCGAGGCCCGCGCTTCGGCCGAAGCGTTCCTGAAAGGATCGAAGTCGTCCGTAATCGACATCGCGGATTTCGAGGACAGCTATTTCCCGGCCCATAGCCGGGCGATAAAGCAGCGGTTGATAGATCTAAGATCTCGCGTCCATCCCGACCTGGTGCTGACCCATGCGAGGTTCGATGCCCATCAAGACCATCGGGAGGTCAATCAACTGACCTGGAATGTCTTTCGCGATCATCTTGTGGTCGAATACGAAATTCCCAAATGGGATGGCGATCTTTGCCAGCCAAATGCCTACGTGCCGCTCTCTGCCGCAGTGTTGGGACGCAAGATCGAGCTCCTGCAACAGCACTTCGGCACGCAGCGCTCCAAGGACTGGTTCGACCGCGACACATTCGCGGGGCTGGCGCGATTGCGCGGGATGGAGTGCAGGGCGCCGGAACATTTCGCCGAGGCATTTACACTCAGAAAAGCCAGACTTCTTTAGCGGATTTCCGTCACGATCTGCTTGAGGGCTTGCCTGAGCCAAGGGGGCACATGGTTCCTGGAGAAGACTTCGGGTCGGGCTTTGCCTCCACGAGCCATCCTCGACGTTGGTGGCGATCTTCGCACGACACTTTTGGCGCACCGCGCTCTGCCAGATCGGGGTTACCGGCTCATGAAGTGGGTACGAGCCCGCGGGTTTCTGATTGCCGTTTGGTCTCACTGCTCGCTGGCCGAGAATTCTGTGAGACCGCCGGTGTCTGGGCCTGTGCATCGCCATTGTTGAAGCGACGAAACACGATCTGCGAGGGACGGCCGACCAAAAATTGGCTTGCTCCCGAATCCAGGGCCTTGGCGTACACGCCCAGAGCACCATCGACGGCGTCTATGGTTTTCATGACGGCCGCGTCGTCGTGCGTGTAGCTGACGACGAGAGATGGCATGAGGACACCACGCTTGATCGTCTCCTGCAGGAACAGGGAACGGTATGTCTGTGAGGGCTTGCCGTCCTGGTCAAGCGTGGCGTAGGCGAGACAGCTGGGGCGGCCGACAACTTTGAAGTGCCGATCCAATCCATGGCGTCTGGAAACCTCCGTGATACCTTCCTTCAATTTCGTTCCCTGACGGTGCAGGTGTTCGATGACGGACTGGTCCTGATAAACCCGCATGGTCGCGATGGCCGCGGCAAGCGCGTGGGTTTCCGCACCATGCGTGGTCGACAGCAGAAAGACACGGGGGCGATCCGTATGCTCGAGCCCACCCAGCCGCATATATTCGCGTTTGCCTGCCAGGGCGGAGACCGAAAAACCATTGCCAAGAGCCTTGCCGAATGTCGACAAGTCCGGTTCGATGCCATAGAGCCTTTGTGCTCCCGCTGCATGCCACCTGAACCCGGTGATCATTTCGTCGAGAATGAACAGCGCGCCATTTTCCCGGCAAAGCCGGTGGACATTATGCAGGAAGCCGTCGACCGGATCGTCGCCACGGGAAGGTTCCAGGATCAGAGCGGCCACCTTACCCGGGTGCCTGTCGAACAAATCCTTGACACTAGCGATGTCGTTGTACCGGAATGTGAGGGTCAGGTTTTGAACCGCTTCTGGAATTCCCGCATTCATCGGTGTGGTGCCAATGAACCAATCGTCTGTCGAAAAGAAAGGGTGGTCGGCGCAGCACGCGACGAGATCGCGACCCGTGTAGGCGCGGGCAAGGCGGACGGCGCCTGACGTCGCGTCCGATCCGTCCTTGCAGAATTTTACCATCTGCGCACCGACGAGTTCAAGGAAGGTTTCGGCGCAGTCAACTTCGATCCTTGCGGGGCGCGTGAAGTTGGCTCCGCCTGCTAGCGCCGCCTCCACCGCCCTGAGCACCGTTGGGTATGCATGCCCCAGCCCGACGGAACGGTTGCCCATGCCGTATTCGATGTATTGGTTTCCATCGACATCCCAGACGTGGCACCCCAGACCACGTTCGATAAAGCCCGGCGCGAGAACGGGATACTGATCCTCGCCTTTGGCGTAGGTGTGGCTGCCGCCCGGGATCAGCTCGCGGCCACGTTCTTGAAGGTGTCCCGATTTGCGAAAACAGAGGCTTTGCTCAGGCATGCGGACTGCTCCAGTTCGACAGAAAGTCTAGATGTCTGAGCCTGGATTTTCGCGTTCTCCATAAGGTCACCGGTTTAGCACTTATGGTGGATGGAAGGGGCGATTGTACGGACTTGTGCGGCAAACGCGCCAACCGACAAGCAGCATCAAGGCGCAAGCGAATGAGTTCGCGCAGCGTTGCCTGCTGCCGGGAGCAGCTAATCCTGCGTAGGTTGGGTGAACTAGGCTCAACGCTGGAACATGGGGGAACAGTCCGGCAAGTCCTAAACGCTCACGATATTGCGCCGCGGCTGCCGCGAACTACGACCCCTCACCCGCGGACGACCCGGGAATTCCCGGTGATCCTGCCAAATAGCCGCCCCCTACGTGATCACGCCATTCACGGAAAAGAGGCTTATGGTAAACAGCTAGCAGCGGTCGATTCCCCCGGGATGTAGCCGCCCAGAATGAAGCCCGCCCGGGTCGCTACCGTGGCGGGCTTTTCGTTGACCGCGACCCGCTTGGTGCGTTCGCTACATAAGACCGCGATCGTACATTGAGGGAAGGCGGCTTGTGATTGCGATCACCGTTCAGCCGCAGCTCCTTCCGCGAAGAGATCATTGACCTTGTATGCGACTTCCGTGCGGTTGGTCGCCTTGAGCTTTTTCATGATGTTGCGGATGTGCACCTTCACCGTGCTTTCGCGCAGGTTCAGTTCAAAGGCGATGATCTTGTTGGCCTTGCCGCGTCGGAGCGCCTGCGCGACCTCAGCCTGCCTGAGCGTGAACATGCCGGTCAAAGGCGCATCACGGCTGCCTGAATCTATCAGGTGCCGCATAGACAGAACGCTACTTGCCGGAACGAAAATGCCTCCCGCTGCCGCAAGATTGATTGCCTCGACACAGACATCGATCCCTACAGAGGTTGGAATGTAGCCACGCGCGCCACATTCGAGAGCCGTCAGTATCTGTGCGAGGTCTTCGGTGTCCGCCAAAATCACTACGGGCACCGACTTGAATTCGCTCGAAATTCGCCTGATCTGGTCCGCGATACCCTGGTCAGTGACTTTCCGGCCACCTAGGTTGAAGAGAATGGCTGCAAGGGTCATCCCCTCTTTGGCGCGCCATTCGGCAATCGATCCCATGGCTTCGACGGCCATGCCGAGATCGTGGTCTTCCAGAGCCGATGCGAGACATTCGCGGTCGAGCGCCCTTCCGTCCAGGATGAGCAGACATTCCCTGCCTGCTCGTTGCACCATTCCCGCTCCGCCCGACGGGATGTCTGCCTGCTCTGCCGAAGTATATTTATGCATTCCTACTGTGGAGCCCATACTCTTACCCACCCTTTTACCACGCGATCCGCCCTGCGGCGGCCAATTAGCCCCTCACTCTGCAGTTCTTCAGAAATTGAAAAATAGCGCCCGCCGTTTTGGGAGCTTCAGCTGGAATTCGCCCAGCCTTGCACCCACTGCTGTTCCCTGTTCCCAATCCCAACCAGAACAACCTGAGCTTATGGGCTATTTATGAGCCGGCGCTAACTTAGATTAACATTTAGTTAAATTTTTGAATCTGCGAAAAACACTAACGGCTAACCCCGCCGCGGGCGCTACGGTGTTAGGTAAAACATGCGAGCTGGCCAGTCGCGGATGTGTTGTGGAGCGTCTGAATACCGCACGACATCGCAACGCTGCGAAGGTGAACCCATCCGAAGACGGCTGGCCTCGGCGGTCCTCATCCCATAGGCGTAGCCGACTGCCCCTCCGGCAGTCAAAAGCCATGTATCACCAAAGCATCGGTTGATTGCATAGGCGCCGCCACTGTCATCTAAGCGCCTGCTTCGCGCAACGCTCAACCAAAGGACGGCGTAGGGCAGCTCCCTGGCGCTCCTTGGACGCTGTGGCAAATGCCAGCTCGTTTGGTCGGGAAGGGGAAGGCAAATCCGCCAGCATCCCTAGCGGACACGAGGTCCGAAGCAGCACACGGTGCCGCAGCACTTAGACCGACAGAGCTACGCCATGTATAGCTCGGGCTCAGGCGGTCCCCTGGGGATCATTCTCGGTCAGCCAAGATGCGTCCAGAACAGGTCCGGCATTCTGGACATCGGCTTCGAAGGCGTCGATCAACCTTTTGGCGGCTTTGCTGGCGATATGGCTCTCAGGGTAGGTGGCCTTCACGGCCCGTGCACACTCGTAAACCTCCTTGAGTTTCCTAACCTGCTTGAGCCCTAACGCGCGATATACTCCATGGCTGGTCATATCGCCTCTCCTCCCTGTAGTGGAATTCTCCGCTGCCCGGCCTACTATGCGTCTGCATTGACAGAGAGTTTCCTGGCTGAAAGCAAAAAACTGCGTGCGACTGTAGTAAGGTCGTCGGCTTCCCGGGTCGAGGCGTTCTTTAGGGGGCCCGCCGGAACCAGGGCTTAGCCATTCGCGGGAGGGTACGACCCGCTTCGCGCCTCCGTCGCAGACCTGTTTGTTCTCGAATTGTGCTCAGGTGCATGTTCTGGCGCGACGTTGATGGGGACATTCGATCACTCAACGCCAAGCGCTTTTGAGCGCACGCCACCACCTTGATTATCAAGGCCACGGAAGTGACGTCAGGACGAGCATTGGCGCGCTCTACCATCGCCGGTGGAAGGCTACCCCCTTTGACTCACTTGCTCAGCACATCCAGCTGTCGAAAGATTAGCGATCGGACAGCTCGCTGTATCCGCGTCACAGGGCCAAACCAAGCGGGAACTCGTCGGCATGCAGGTGTCTCTGCCGGGACTGCTAATATGCGCGGCTATTTTGGTCACGTCCTACTATTCAAGGGGAATGCTGATCATCGGCTTGATCGCTTCCCAGGCTTTCGGCGCGACGGCCGTCATGACACTGAGCTTTCTGGGCGGGTCATCTCCATTGATCTATACCATGTTCGCGGCCTTGCTTGTCACGACCGTCGCTGCAAGACGTCGCATATGGCTTGATCTTGGACTCGTGTTCGGAAGCATCCGGACGGTCTGGATCCTGACAAGCCTCATGTTGTACGCAGTCATCGGATCATGGTTGTTTCCGAGATTCTTTGCGGGACAGACCGCCGTATTCGTGCAGGCCAAGACCCGCGGCATAGTCATAGAAGATTCCTTGGCGCCGGTTTCCGGCAACATCTCTCAGACCGGCTATTTCGTCCTTGGTGGACTCGCCGCTATAGCGCTTTGCGCCCTGCTGCTGCACTCCGACCGGATCGACCAGGTCCGGCGCGGCTTCTTCTTGTGGTGCGGTCTCCACACGGGGATGGGAGTCTTCGATTTCATCAGCAAGACGGTGGGCGCGGGAGACCTGCTGGGCCCGATCAGAACCGCCAACTACGCGATCATATCGAACGCGACGGAGGCCGGATTCGTGCGGATCACCGGACCTTTTTCGGAGGCCTCTTCATTCGCCAGCGTTTCCCTCGCCTGCCTGGCATTCTGCTACAGCTACTGGAGAAAGACGAAATCACCGCTGGCCAAATGGCTGGCTGCCATCCTGCTCTTCCTGTCCATTCTGTCGACTTCATCGACGGCCTATGTCGGGCTGATACTGCTATGCATCCCGGTTGCTTTGTCGATGCTGGGCTCGATCCTGAGGGGAAAGGTCGAGGGCGAAGAGATCCTGATAATGGCTCTCTTGGTGTTGGGCGGGACAGCCATGTTGGGCATAAGTCTTTACAAGGCCGAGGCGTTTGACCCGTTCGTCAGGCTGATCAACAGCACCATCATCAACAAAGCCGATTCCGCCTCGGGCCATGAACGCACCTATTGGAATGTAAAGAGCCTGCAGTCGTTTCTCGATACCAGCGGCCTGGGCGTGGGGTTCGGCAGCTCAAGAGCATCGAGTTGGCCGATCGCTGTCCTTTCCCAGTTGGGTTTGTTCGGGTCGCTGATGATGGGTGTCCTGCTGTGTGTCCTGGCTAGGGGGCTGGGGGCGGTTCGGCAATGGGTGGCCCCAGAAACAGACGCCGTCGTGGCTAGCGTCAGGAATGCTGCCCTTGCAAGCATAATTGCCATTTCGGTATCGGGCGGCAGCGCTGATCCAGGCATCCTCTTTTTCATTGCACTTGCAGTCGTTTGTGCCACGAGAGTCAGTGCTCGGCGCGGCATTGCCGCATTCGAGCGATCTAGCCCGGCGTCCGGCGACGGTGCGGCCAAAGTCGTGTACTCCGGTTCCGCCGAGTTGGCTTTGCGACGGCAAAGGTTGCTGGCAATGTGTCAGGGCCCGGTGATGTTCAAAATGGATGGGGATGTTGACTAACCGGCGAGTCTGGGCTCGATCGCCCTTGGCTGGGGCGCCGGTCGCCTGGCAAGGAGAGGAGGGTTGCCGCCAAAAGCTGGTCGCAGCCTGCAGGCTGTGCCGGACAGGTGCAACACGCTGGCGCCACAATCCTGCCTGACCTCACCTGCGCATCCGACGGCTACATCGTTGCGGGGCAGCTCATCCGTGCGAAGCTGATGCCGGTTTTGGGGATTTTCAGAAGACTTTTATATTGCAATCAATATTTGCTTCCATCACGGGCCTACGGCTTTCGTCGGATACGACTACCGAAAGCTTGCTTTGCAACTCGCCCTGAACTTCGTCCTGTGCCATGGCGACCAGCATTCTGACTGCGTCTACCCGGGCCTCAAGCGCACCGACGTAATGGGTGCCCTCGGTGTCGGGAAAATGGGATTTGCCGTCCCGGACATCGAAAAAAAACAGTGGCATTTTGCATCCGCGCTTAACAACAAACCGCTCGTCAAAGCGGGGTTTTGCATCTTGCTCACGGCTGCTTAGGGCATTCGCCCACAAGATTCTAGCAACCGCAGATGGTCAACCGGAGACGGTTGTGGAGAACTCAAATCCGGTTGATCACAAAATGTTAAAAAGGTTCGATTGGCCGACAAAACCGTTTCCCGAGACTTCGCCTTCTGCACCGTCGGGAAAGCGACAGCCATCGCCTTTTCAAAAGCAGTGTCGGCCCGCTAAGGCCGCAGCAGGCGTCGAGCCTGAGCAGGCTCAACCAAACTGATAGATAGGCCTGAGGAACGGTTCCGGTAAGCTACCGCCTCGACAAGCGCATTCGTGTCGTTTTCATCTGCGGAGTTTCCTTTCGTGCCTCTGAATTTCATTGCCGAAGCCCGGCCCAACACCTTCGCGTTTGAAACCTCTGCGCTGATCAAGGCATGCGGCTTCAGGGAATATGACGCGCGCTGGTGGTTTGGCCAGGTCGCGCCCGAACTCAACCTGATCGGCGTCCAGGCGTTGGGTATGGGGCTCGGCACGATGATCCGCCGTCTCGGGGTTGGGCCAGACATCGTCACCGGACATGATTTCCGTTCCTATTCGCTCGGCATCAAGCTGGCGTTGGTTTCCGGGCTGATGGCGACCGGCGCACGGGTGAAGGATATCGGTCTGGCGCTGTCGCCGATGGCCTATTTCGCGCAGTTCGCGCTCGATACGCCGTCGGTGGCCATGGTCACGGCCTCGCACAACGAGAATGGCTGGACCGGCGTCAAGATGGGAGCGGCGCGGCCGCTGACCTTCGGCCCCGAGGAGATGAGCGCGCTGAAGGCGATCGTGCTGGCCGGCGATTTCGACCTTACCGGCGGCGGCACCTATGATTTCGTCGACAATTTTCGCGCCACCTATCTTGACGATGTGACAAGGGACAAGCGCATCACACGAAAGCTGAAAGTGGTCGCCGCCTGCGGCAATGGCACTGCTGGCGCCTTCGCACCTGAGGCGCTGGAACGCATTGGCTGCGAGGTGATCCCGCTCGATGTCGAGCTTGATCATACGTTTCCAAACTACAACCCCAATCCGGAAGACATGCAGATGCTGCATGCCATCCGAGACAAGGTGCTGAAGACCGGGGCCGATGTCGGGTTGGGATTCGATGGCGACGGCGACCGCTGCGGCGTCGTCGACAATGAAGGCAAGGTGATCTTCGCCGACAAGGTCGGGGTCATGCTGGCACGCGACATTTCCAGCCAATATCCGGGTTCGACCTTCGTCGTCGACGTCAAGTCGACCGGACTGTTCAACACCGACGCGGTGCTGCGCGCCAATGGCGCTGTTACCGACTATTGGAAGACTGGCCATTCCTACATCAAGCGCCGGGTTGCCGAACTCGGCGCGATCGCCGGCTTCGAAAAATCGGGCCATTTCTTCTTCAACCCCCCAATCGGGCGCGGCTATGACGACGGACTGGTCACGGCAATCGCCATGTGTCAGATGCTGGACCGTAACCCGGTCAGTTCGATGGCCGATCTCTACGGGGCACTGCCGCTGACCTTCGGCACGCCCACAATGTCCCCGCACTGCGCCGACGATGTGAAGTATGGCGTGGTCGAGCGAGTGGTCTCCGATTTTCAGGCGATGAAGCGGGACGGCGACAGTTTCGCTGGCCAAAAGATCGGCGACCTCGTCACCGTCAATGGCGTGCGCGTCGTTGCCGAGGACGGTACCTGGGGCCTGGTGCGCGCCTCGTCGAACAAGCCGGAACTGGTCGTGGTCGTCGAAAGTCCGGTCTCGTCCGAGCGTCGCCGGCAGATGTTCGATGCCGTCGATGCCGTGCTGCGCCGCAGTCCGGAAGTCGGCGCCTACAACCAGACTTTTTGACAGGGCCAAGCGGCGAGAATGGCGGCTTGGTGCAACTGATTATTGCAAAGTGGGACGACGGGCTCTTGCATCCTCAGGCTCCAGGGCAGGCTCTGCCGGGGTTCGCAGCGTCAAAGCTGTGCCGTAATGGGCCACCCGCAAATGGTCCCTCAATTGCATCTCCCATCCAGCGTCAGGGGTGAACCTTGGCGAGCGCTGGGATAACCATCATGATTTCAAACACACCGCGGCTCGGCTGCAACAGGTGCAAACTTGCTCTTGTCGGCGATGAGACACGACCATCGAATGTCCTGAGATGCCCTGGGTGTGGGGCTTCAGACACGTGCGAGAATGTGATGCTGGAGATTGACGAGAGGCGAGCCGAGGCACTTTCGCGCGCCCTTTGCCGCCCAGAAATGCGGGGGGTAAGAACGGGTCGGCCAAAAGTGTACCGTTTCGCGCTTCTGTTTGGGACAGGGCGGCTCGTGCGAGCCGACGTCAAAGACGGGCAGTAGCATCGCGCCGGCGGTCGGCCCTTGCCAGGCCGACAGCAAACGCCAAGATCAGGTGCTTCTGGCGACCTGGTCGGGAGCCGTAACGGCAAGCTGTACTCCTCGACTGCCAAATTGTCTGTTCAGACCCTTCTTCAAGCGAACGATATCTGGTCAGTATGCAAGCTGTATGTAACCATCTGTACAGAGCAATTTAGGTAACGGCCCGCACTGCGGTCCATGGCAGCTGCCGGAAGTAGGCGCGACTTCAGAATTCGTCGGAGGCTCTTAGTCCGTAAGACCTACTTGGATATTTGCCAGACTATGATGCATCCTGAGGCCACAAATGGTCCTTGGCCCGGTCACCTCAGTGCTGAGCTAGTGGCACTCTGACTACGGTCGTCGAAACGGAGCTCAACAATGACGCCCAAGCGCTTCACCCGCCCGGTTCAGGTAATTGTGGGACTTGGCTTTGCGCATGAGGTGTCATCTGTCATGGATGCCTATCAGCTTCTCGACGAATGGGTCGGGTTCCGCAGCCCAACACATGCGGCCACACTTGCGCTTTTCCGGTCTGCCCTTGCAGACGACGAAGATGCTGAAACGGCTCGCCTTGCCTTTGAGGCATTTGCTCGATCTCGGGGCATTCTCGCCGCGGAGGAAATCGTGTCCTCTGGTGGTGCTGCAGAAGAGTGGATGACAGCCTATGACAGACGGTCAGAAGTCGTGGTTGATGGCTAGTGCACGGTGGCCAACAGTGACTTCGGTTTTGGGAAGGCGACACGCATAAGACCTACGTAAAGCGCGTCGCCTGAAATCCGTCTCGACGCGAAGCGCTTCAGGCGATGACCGCAGCGGTCACCCCGGTGGCTTGCAAGCTCTGGACGTGTCCGCACGAGGCCACCTCAGCGGGCGATCGCGCCACGAGCCTGACGGTTTGTTGACAAAATCGGCAAAGCTCAACCAGATATGGGCTCGGCGAGTTCGTCGGCCGCTTCACTGACGCCGCAGGCAGCCGCGCGCTCGAGCCAGACCCGGCCGGCCGCGGGGTCGCACTCCCCGGCCAGGCCATTGACGAGGTAACGCCCAAGCATGAGCTGGGCTTGGCCATGACCACGCCCGGCAGCGGCGGCGAACCATTTCTGCGCCGCCTTGTGGTCAACCGGCAGGGCCTGGCCAGCACCGTACAGCGCACCTAGCGCAAACATCGCCCCGGCGTGGCCGTCGAGAGCGGCCTGCTTGAACAACTGCGTTGCGACCTCTGGCTCGCGGGCGCCACCGCGCCCGTTGAGCAGCATCTCGGCAAGCGCGACCTGTGCGTCGAGGACGCCGGCTTTGCCCGCCCGACCAAACCAGAGGCGGGCCTGCCTTGGATCCGTCGCCACGCCGCGGCCATCCTGGAGGAGGCGGGCATACATATATTGCGCCTCCGCGACACCTTCGGCGGCCCGCCTCAGCCACTGCGCCGCTTGTGCCTCGTCCTGGCGCACGCCAACGCCGTTGGCGAAGCAAAGCCCGAGATTGAATGCTGCAATCAGGTCGCCCGATGATGCGGCGGCCTCGAACCAACCGGCAACGCTTGCGCCGTCGTCCGGCTCGCCGGCTCCTCCGAGGACGAGATTGGCGAGGTCGATCTGTGCGTCCTGATTGCCGGCATTGGCAGAGGCGCGCAGCCAGCGTGCTCCCTCTTCGACGTCCTCAGCCACACCATTCCCCGTCAGGTAGAGAGAGGCCAGGGCGCGGGCGGCGGCCTGGTGACCCGCTTCGGCCGCCCGCCGATACCAGTTTGCCGCTTCCGCAAAATCGGGCCGCTGGTTTTTCACGTAGCGATCGCCCAGGAGATAGGCGGCCTCGCTGTTGCCGGCCAAGGCGGCACTGCGCATCCAGGCCTCGCCGGCAGCGGGATCATGGTCGACGAGGCCACCATCAATCAGTGCCAAGCCCAGCCGGAACTGGGCGGAGGGAAGGCCCTTCTCTGCGGCGGCCTGATAGAGTCGAGCGGCGGCCGCCAGGTCGCGTGAGACGCCGAGCCCGTGCTCGGTGAGGACCGCCAGAAGATAGGTTGCGGTCGGCAGGCCGGCGTCGGCCGCGCGCCGCACCTCGGCCGCAATCCTGACCCGGTGTTCGCGATTGCCACGCCGGGCGAGCGACAGGGCAAGACCAAGACATCCTTCGGCACAGCCGGCGGAAGCCGACTTCTCGTACCAGTGATGCGCCGCATCTGCGTTGCGCATCGGCTTGGGGCCGCTGGTGAGGATATAGCCAAGGATCGCCTGTCCGGTTGGCGAGCCCGCCTCGGCCGCCTTGGTGGCCAGTTCGAAGGCTGCCGTGAAGTCCGGTTCGCCTGGGCGGTCGCGTTTGAACAATTCTTCCGATCCGGCGCCTTTACTGGCGGCTTCCGCCGGGACCAGCCCGGTCACGTAGAGTGCGGCAAGGAGCGCCTGCGCATCGGCGTTGCCGTGATTGGCTGCCCGCAGCAGCCAACGCGCGCCTTCCACACGGCTGGGCGGCACACCCGCTCCCTCGAGATAGCAACGCGCGACCCGGTATTCGGCCTCGACCATTCCCGCACGCGCGGCTATCGCCACCAGCGGAAAGGCTTCAGCTGGTTTGCCGGCGTCGAAAAGCTGGATAGACCGGCGCAACGCTGCCGCCGGGGAGACGCGTCCAGCCAGCCGATGCAGAATTGTCATCGATCCCGAACCTCTGATTGCTCCGATCCTCTATGGCTCCCGCATTGCTTCCTGGCTGACCGGGAGCATCACTGCGAGTATGTACTTGAGCACAGTACGCCGACCGACCTTGACGTCGGCGGTCACCGGCATTCCGGGGCTGACGGTGAAGCCGGCAGGCACGCCGTGAAGAGCGACCTGATCGATGGATATGCGCACGCGATAGAACGGCTCGGCGTCGGAAGGCAGCATGGCCAGCGAGCTGTTCGGATCGCGGGCTTGCTCCTGGGCAGAAAAGGAATCCGGGCTGAGCGTCCGCACGGTGCCATGCGCGAGCCCGTATTGCGAATAGGGGAAAGTGTCGAACTTGATGACCACCTGGTCGCCGACATGGACGAAGCCGCTGCTGCGGCCGACGATGTTTGTCTCGATCTCGAGCGGCGCGTTAGCCGGTACAAGGGTGATCAAGCGCTCTCCGGACTGCAGTACCGAACCGACCGAGACCTTGGCCACCGATTGGACGGTGGCGTCGGCTTCACTCTTCAATTCAACCAACTGCTTGCGCAGCTTTGCCTTGTTGAGAAGTTCGCGCGCGTCGGATATCCGCGAACTCGCCTCCGAGAGACTTTGCGAGACATCGGCTCGCCATCCCTGAATGTAGCCGTCGCGCTCGGCGGCCACGGCCTGCTGCTGGAGCCTTGCGGCTTGGGCCGTCTGCTCGGCATTGCCAAGCGACCGGGACATTTCGGCGCGATTGTCTTCGGCCAGCAGTGTGTTGAGGCGGCTGCCCACCTGCCGTGCTTCGAGCTGCTTGCGCATCTGTTCGATCGAGGACGCCACAGTGAGCCGCTGGCGGTAGCCGTCGGCATCCGACAGCGAACGCGAGATCACGGAACCGAGTTCGTCGCGCTGGCGGTCGAAATTTTCGACCTTGGCGTCGTAGACCGCCTTGCGGCGCTCAAAGATCGATGCCTGCAGGGTCCAGCTTGGGTCCAGACCATCATAGTTGAAGATCTTGCCGACTGCTTCAGCCTTCAGGCGCGCCACTTCGGCTTCAAGCGTCGAAACCTGCATCGCAAGCGCCGCCAGGTCGGCTGAAGCAAAGGTCGCATCGAGGCGAGCAAGCACTTGACCGGCCTGAACGTGCTGTCCTTCACGAACGTCGATCGAACGCACGATCGCCGTCTCCAGCGGCTGCACCAGGATGTTGGGCGCGTTTGACACCACCAGCCCCCTTGCCGTCACAACCTGATCCACGGGTATTAGTCCTGCCAGGGCGATCAGCGCCAGGACCAGGGTCGCAATGATCCAGACGATGCCGCGCGCCGTGCGCGGAATGGGTGCATTGGTGACGGCGCTCGACGGCCACTGGAACTCAAGTATGGCCGGGGTTGTCGGATCCCTCGTTTCCATCCGCTGCCGCCGGGCGGGGAGGGCGATGAGCGAGGTGCTACTCATGGGTTACCAAACCTGAAGCGTAGATTGTCTTGGCATCGTCAAACCAACCGCGGCGGTATGGCGACCGGACGGCCTTGGCGTCCATCGAGGTGCCGGTTTTGCTGCGACCACAGCTGGCGATAGAGCGTGCATCGGTCGAGCAGCGTCGCGTGCGGCGCGACGTCGAGCACCTTACCCTGATCCATGACCAGGATGTTGTCGCATTCTGTCAGCGAGGACAGCCGGTGCGAAACGATGATCATGGTGCGCCCGCTGGCGATGCGCATGAGGTTGGCGCTGACCACTGCCTCGCTCTCGGGGTCGAGCGCGCTGGTCGCTTCGTCGAGGATGAGGATTGTCGGATCGTGGATGAGGGCGCGCGCGATCGCCAGCCGCTGCTTTTGACCGCCTGACAGATTGGGCGAGCCTTCCTCGATGTAGGTGTCGTAACCATTGGGCATCCGCTCGATGAATTCCTGGGCACCGGCGAGATGCGCGGCACGCATGGCGTCGGAAAGCGTCAGCCCTGGGCGCCCGGCGATGATGTTGTCACGGATCGAGCCGCGGAACAGAAAATTGTCCTGCAGCACCACGCCGAGCCCTTGGCGAAGATGGCGCAGGTTGATCTCCTTGAGGTCGACGCCATCAAGCTTGAGGAAGCCGCTGTAGTCACGGTTGATCCCCTGCAGGAGGCGCGCGATGGTCGATTTCCCCGACCCGCTGCGCCCGACAATGCCGAACATGGTGCCGGCAGGGATGTGGAAGCTGACCCGGTCAAGCGCGGGCGTCTTTGTAGCGATATAGCTGAAGGTCAGGTCGCTGAACGCCACCTCGCCGACGAGCTTGGGTCTCAGGCCGGTGGAATTCGAGCTGCTCTCCAGCGGCCGGTTGAGAACCGACGCTGCCTCGCCGATCGCCGCACCGACCTCCTCATAGTCCTCAACCAGTCGCGCCAGGCCGACCAGCGGCTGCGCCACGCGCTGGGAGATCATCATGAAGGCGAACAGGCTGCCGACCATGTAGCCGGAGCGGTCGTTCATGGCGAGATAGGCGCCGATCAGCATGGTGCCGAGCACCATCACGCGTTCGATCGGCGTGACCAAGGTCTGCGGCCAACTGGCGAGCTGGCCGAAGGCGAGACGGGCCTTTCCCGCTTCCGCCACCCGTTCATCCCAGAGCGCCTTGCGCTGCGGCTCAAGGCCGAGCGCCTTCACCGTCTTGATGCCGACGACAGTTTCGCCGAGCGCCGCCGACTTCCAGGTCTCGGCTTCGACCACCCGTTGGTACCTACGGCGCAGCGGCTTGAGATAGGCAAGGATGATCAGCATGATCACGACCGCGCAGGCCACCACGATCCAGGCCAGCGTGGCGTTGATATAGAACATTACCGGCACCAGCACGCACAGCGTGATCAGATCCAGGAACGTGCTGAGGAGCTTTCCGGTCAGGAATTCGCGGATACGATAGACCTGGGCGAGGTGATACATCGTCTCGCCGGCCGGATGGCGCTCGAAATAGTCGAGCGGCAGGCGCAGCAGCCGGCTAAAGACGTGCAGATGCAGCTTGGTGTCGAGACGGGCGCCGACGACGTTGATGATCAGCCGCCGCGCATGGCCAAGCAGGGTCTCGTAGACGAAAACCACGGCAATCACCGCGGACAAGAGCACCAGAGTGGACAGGCTGTTGAACTGCAGCACCTTGTTGACCAACGTCATGACCATCAGCGGCGGCAAGATGGTAAGGACACTCAGCGTGAACGAGGCGATGGCGATGTCGCGCAGGGGGCGGCTTTCGAGCCGCACCAGTTCGGCCAGCCAGTGCAGGGTGAAAGGCGCGTCCGCTGCCACATGCGACCGAGTAGGGCGCAGCAGCACGGCCTCGCCCGTCCACACCTGGGACAGCCGCAGCTCGTCGACGGCGGTGACCTCGCCGTCGTCTGGCGCGTCAGCACTTTTGAGGAAGACGACGTTGCGCTCGGCACTCGCGCCGGTAAGGAGACCCGCGCCGCCATCGTTGAACAACAGGACGACCGGTCCGGTGTCCTGGAAGCGCAAGAGGTGGGCCCAGCGGATGCGTATGGCGCGCGACCACATACCGGCGTTCTGCGCCCACTCGGAGAGATCGGCGGCGCTCGGCACCGGGTTGGCCGTCCTGAATTCCGAGGGGTCGAGTTCGACGCCGTGATAGCGGGCGGCCCGCAGTACGGCCTTGAGGCGCGCCCCGAGCTGGTCGAGCTCGGCGGGACCGCCGGGCGCATTCTGGCCGTCCGCCTGGTCCGCCGCAGCCTCGACCTCGGTCCCGGCGCGGATCCGGAGCGGCTGATTGTCGGCATTTACGGGAACGTTTACCACAGGCTTCTCATCCGGTACGCAGCGCCAACGATCCACAAGGCCCAGGGCCGAGGCGTTTCTGCCGAGGTTCCTGGCAATGGCGCACTGTACTCCGAACTGATCGGGAGCGCGACTCTCATGGCTTTTCCTCTTTCGAGATGATGAACGCGCGGGGTGCCGATTTCCAGCGAAGCCCGCGCGTCCTTTTCAACCTTGACCAGCTACCGTCGAGTCCGTTCGCCGCTCACTCATGTGGCTTCAAGAGATCCTTCAGGGTCGTCTTGACGGTGTGGTCGTTGCTGGCGTAGCCGGCGCCAGGCTTAGTCTGGTCGGAGGTAAGATCCGTGCTCGCCCCCGTCGGCTTGTTTTGGTTCTGACCAGATCCGCTGATCGTCTTGAGGACGTTGAGCAGGTCTGTCGTCACCGATGTGGCTGCAAGCCCGATCAGGTTGCGAAACGACGCTTGGCCGCCGGGGTCATTGCCGTTGCCGGCCGAGCTCGACGGCAGGAATTGCGTCGTGTCCTTGAGCCCCAGCGTGCTCGCCGTGACGTTGGCTTTGGAACCGCCGTTTCCGTTGCCAGAGTTGCCCTGCCCCTGGTGTGAGCTGTTGTCGGCATTGTTATGATCGCCGGAATTACCCGGCGCGGGCTGTTCTCCGTTGCCGTGGCCGTTATTGGCATGACCAGTGTCACCACCACCCGAACCGGTTCCTCCGGTCGGGCCTGTCGTCCCTGTCGGACCAGGCGAGCCGGTCGGACCGGTTGCTCCGGTCGAGCCAGTCGACCCGGTGGCGCCTGTCGAGCCTGTGGCACCCGTCGAGCCGGTGGCACCTGTCGCGCCTGTTGCACCCGTCGAGCCAGTCGCACCTGTCGACCCTGTGGCACCGGTCGAACCAGTGGCACCTGTCGACCCTGGGGCACCGGTCGAGCCAGTGGCACCGGTCGAGCCAGTCGCGCCGGTCGAGCCTGTTGCACCGGTCGAGCCTGTCGCGCCGGTTGCACCGGTATGACCCGTCGCACCAGTGGAACCCGTGGCACCGGTTGAGCCAGTGGCTCCGGTTGCACCGGTATGACCTGTCGCACCGGTCGAACCCGTAGCACCCGTCGAGCCAGTCGCTCCCGTTGAGCCCGTGGCGCCTGTTGCCCCTGTCGAGCCAGTCGCTCCGGTCGAACCTGTCGCTCCAGTTGCTCCGGT